>NZ_JBYTTH010000003.1:0-419062 GCF_058134345.1 Nocardioides sp. Z24_21 | reverse complement strand
GCCGACCGGTACTAATAGGCCGAGGGCTTGTCCCAACACCGTACAAGACCACACACGCGCAAAAGACGAACACACATATTCGCGTCCACTAAGCAGTTCCCAACCAACAAGCCCAGCAGGGTTTGATTGAGTTGAAAGAGTTACGGCGGCCATAGCGAAACGGGAAACACCCGGTCCCATACCGAACCCGGAAGTTAAGCCTTTCAGCGCCGATGGTACTGCAACCGAGAGGTTGTGGGAGAGTAGGACGCCGCCGGACATACATTTGGCAGGGGCCACCAGTGATCTGGTGGCCCCTGCGTCAGTTTGCGCCACGTGTGAGTAGCGTTGGCCCTGGACGGGGACAACGCGAGGAGAAGGGAAGTGCGGCTGTGGCCGAGGACCGTCGAGGACAGCGACCGTCACGGGGCGGGAGCGGCGCCGGCCGAGGAGGCTCGACCGCCGGCGGCCGTGGTGGCTCCAGCTCACGCAGTGGCCCGCGCAGCGACTCACGCGACAGCAGCACGCGTGGCGACGCCCGCGGCGCGAGCCGCTCCGGCGAGGGTCGGAGCGCGTCGGGCCGCCCGTCGTCCGGGGGCAAGGCCTCCGGGGGCAAGGCCTCCGGGGGCAAGCCGACCGGGGGCAAGCGGCCCGAGCGCGGTCAGGAGCGCTCCTTCCGCGGGCGCTCCGAGCAGGCACCGCGCACCGTCGACCAGGCCGCCTACGACGGACCCGACCTGCCCGAGGGGATCACGGGTGCCGAGCTCGACCGCGGCGTACGCGCGCAGCTCAAGGGCCTGCCCGAGAAGCTCGCGGCCCGGGTGGCCAGGCACCTCGCTGCCGCCGGGGCGTTCATCGACCAGGACCCCGAGCTCGCCTACCGTCACGCCCTCGCCGCACGCGCCCGCGCGTCGCGGATCGCGGTCGTGCGCGAGGCTGCCGGCGAGACCGCCTACGCCGCCGGCCACTACGCCGAGGCGCTGTCGGAGCTGCGGGCGGCCAAGCGGATGAACGGCGCCACCGACTACCTGCCGATCATGGCGGACTGTCACCGCGCGTTGGGCAACCCCGAGCAGGCCATCAAGCTGGCCAAGAGCCCGTCGGTGGCCAACTTCAGCGCCGAGGCGAAGGCCGAGATGACGCTGGTCGAGGCCGGAGCGCGCCGTGACATGGGCCAGCTCGATGCCGCGCTGCGCACCCTGGAGCTCGCCCCGCTGACCTCCAACAGTCGGGCGCCCTGGGTGGTGCGGCTGCGCTACGCCTACGCCGACACGCTCGAGGCCGCCGGGCGCGAGTCCGACGCGCTGGCGTGGTTCCACCGCACGCACGCGATCGACGCCGAGGAGCTGACCGACGCCGCGCAGCGAGCCGACGCCCTGGAGCGGCGGCAGTCCTGAGCCGGCCCCGGCGCCAGCGGGGGACGGGTCCCGGGACGGGCGTTCGGCGTGATCACTGGCGCTCGGACGCCACATGCGTCACAATGGTGGCCTAATCACATACGTGTCACTCGACATTCGTTGAGCACTGACGACAGACCGCTGGGGAAGGCGCATCTGGAGCGTCGGAACTCAAGGAGGTCACCGTGACCACACGCATTGCTTCCCGTCCGGACGGTCCGGCCACGAGGGGCATCCTTTACGTGCACTCAGCTCCCTCCGCACTCTGCCCGCACATCGAGTGGGCCGTGGGCGGAGTGTTGGGCGTGGCCGTGTCCCTCGACTGGACGCCTCAGCCTGCCCAGCCGGGCTCCTACCGTGCCGAGCTGTCGTGGACGGGCTCGGCCGGCACCGCCGCGGCCGTCGCGTCGGCGCTGCGTGGCTGGAACCACCTGCGCTTCGAGATCACCGAGGAGCCGACGAGCTCGACCGAGGGCACCCGCTTCTCCTGCACCCCCGACCTCGGCATCTTCCACGCGATCACCGGGCCGCACGGTGACATCCTGATCCCCGAGGACCGCCTCAAGGCGGCCGTGGTCAAGGCCGCCCTCGGCGACACCACGCTGCTGCTCGAGATCGACCAGCTGCTCGGCAAGCCGTGGGACGACGAGCTGGAGACCTTCCGGCACGCGGGCGAGGGCGCCCCGGTCCGCTGGCTCCACCAGGTGGTGTGAGCGAGCCGGGACGCCTCTCGGCCTGATCCTCTCCGCGGCGGGAGGGGCCGGCGTCAGAGCGGGATGTTGCCGTGGTGCCCGCGGCGTACGCCCGAGGTGTCGATCTCGTGGCGCATCGCCTGAGCGATCGCGCTGCGGGTGCGGGTGGGCTCGACGACCTCGTCCACCACGCCGATCTCGACGGCCTTGTCGACGCCGCCGGCGATGCGCTCGTGCTCGGCGGCCAGCTCCGCCTCGACCTGCGGACGGATCTCGGGGGAGACCTCGGCCAGCCGGCGGCGGTGCAGGATCCGGATCGCGGCCACCGCTCCCATCACGGCCACCTCCGCGCCGGGCCAGGCGAACACCCGGGTGGCTCCGAGCGAACGGGAGTTCATCGCGATGTAGGCGCCGCCGTAGGTCTTGCGGGTCACGAGCGTGACGCGGGGCACGACGCACTCGCCGAAGGCGTGCAGCAGCTTGGCACCGCGTCGCACGACGCCGTCCCACTCCTGGCCGACGCCGGGGAGGTATCCGGGCACGTCGACGAGAACGATCAGCGGCACCCCGAACGCGTCGCACATGCGCACGAAGCGGGACGCCTTCTCGGCCGACAGGGAGTCGAGGCAGCCGCCGAGGCGCAGCGGGTTGTTGGCGACCACGCCGACCGTGCGGCCGCCGAAACGGCCCAGGGCGGTGACGATGTTGGGCGCCCACCGGGCGTGCAGCTCCTGCATCGTGCCCTCGTCGAGCACTCCCTCGACGAGCGGGTGGACGTCGTAGGCCCGCTTCTTCGACTCCGGGAGCAGGGCCTCGAGGTCGCGGTCCTCCACGGAGTCGGCGGCCAGGCTGCCCTGGGCGCCGAGGAGCGAGGCGACCGTGCGGGCGCGGTCGAGCGCCTCGCGCTCG
The DNA here is from genome assembly GCF_058134345.1 of Nocardioides sp. Z24_21. Taxonomy (NCBI): domain Bacteria; kingdom Bacillati; phylum Actinomycetota; class Actinomycetes; order Propionibacteriales; family Nocardioidaceae; genus Nocardioides; species Nocardioides sp. Z24_21. Next base: position 416,085 of record NZ_JBYTTH010000003.1, on the reverse strand, counting down.
GACTCGGTGAGGATGTGCACCACGCCGGAGCGCCGGCCGTGGGGCTCCGGCCCGCCGAGGCGGAGCATGTCGACGTCCTCGCCGGTGACCGAGCGCACCACGTCGGGGCCGGTGACGAAGATGCGGCCCTCGGGACCGAGGATGACCACGTCGGTGAGCGCGGGCCCGTAGGCGGCGCCGCCGGCGGCGGGGCCGAGCACCACCGAGATCTGCGGGATCACGCCGGAGGCCTGCGTCATCACCTGGAAGATGCGTCCGACGGCGTGGAGGGACAGCACCCCCTCGGCGAGGCGGGCGCCGCCGGAGTGCCACAGCCCGATGATCGGGACACCGTCGGTGATCGCGCGGTGGTAGGCGTCGACCACCACCCGGCAGCCCACGTCGCCCATCGCGCCGCCCATGACGGTGGCGTCGCTGCAGAAGGCCACCACGGACGTGCCGTCGACGCGGCCCACCGCGGCGAGCATCCCCGAGTCGTCGTCGGGGGTGATCAGCTCGAGCGTGCCCTCGTCGAGCAGCGCGGTGAGCCGGTGGACCGGGTTGCGCGGGTCCTGCTCGCGGGGCAGCTTGGCGGGCTTGGTGGCCGTCGTCGTCATCAGGATCCTTCCGGTTCCCCGCGGTGTCGTCCGGGAGAGTCGCGAGCGGGGCTTTCGTGGGTGGGGGTGGTGCTCAGACGCTGCCGAAGGCCACCGCGACGTTGGCGCCGCCGAAGCCGAAGGAGTTGTTGAGCGCCACGATGTCGCCGTCGGGCAGGTCGCGCCGGGCCGTCGGGATGTCGAGCTCGACCTCGGGGTCACGCTCGTCGAGGTTGATCGTGGGCGGGCTGACCCGGTCGCGGAGGGCCATCACGGTCGCGACGGCCTCCAGTGCGCCGGCCCCGCCGAGCAGGTGGCCGGTCATCGACTTGGTGCTCGTGACCACGCAGCGGTCGACGTGCTCGCCGAGCACGGCGTGGAGCATCAGGCCCTCGGCGATGTCGCCCTTCGGCGTGGACGTGGCGTGGGCGTTGACGTGGACCACGGTGGCCGGGTCGACGTCGCCCTCGCGCAGCGCCATCCGGATCGCCCGGGTGCCGCCGCGACCCTCGGGGTCGGGCTGGGCGATGTCGTGGGCGTCGTTGCTGATGCCGGCGCCGCGCACCTCGGCGTAGATCGTCGCGCCGCGGGCCCGGGCGTGCTCCTCGGACTCGAGCACGAGCACGGCACCGCCCTCGCCGAGGACGAAGCCGTCGCGGCCGGTGTCCCAGGGGCGGGAGACCGTCGTCGGGTCGCCGCCGTCGTCGCTCGCGGTCTTGGACAGCGCCATCATGTTGGCGAACGCCGCCATGGGCAGCGGGTGGATCGCGGCCTCCGTGCCGCCGGCCAGGACGACGTCGGCGCGACCGAGTCGGATCAGGTCGAGGGCCATCGAGATGGCCTCGTTGCCCGATGCGCACGCCGAGGTGGGGGCGTGCACGGCGGCGCGGGCGCCGTACTTGAGGCTCACGTTGGCCGCCGGCGCGTTGGGCATGAGCATCGGCACGGCCAGCGGGGAGACCCGGCGGGCGCCCTTCTCGAGCAGCGCGTCGTAGTTGGCCAGGAGCGTGGTGACTCCGCCGATGCCCGACGCGAGGGCCACTCCCAGCCGCTCGGGCTCGAGGCCGGACCCTTCGAGGCCCGCGTCGGCCCACGCCTGGTCGGCGGCGACCATGGCGAACTGGCTGGACCGGTCGAGCCGGCGCGCCTTGACGCGCTCGAGGACCTCGGACGGCTCGACGGCGACCCGGCCGCCGATCTTCACCGGCAGCTGGTCGATCCACTCGTCGGTCAGGCGTGCGATGCCGGAGGTGCCGGACAGCATCGCCTGCCACGTGGAGGCGACGTCCCCTCCGAGGGGGGAGGTGGTGCCGAGGCCGGTGACGACTACGCGGGTCGAGGGCATCAGGTGAGGTTCCGTTCTCGCTTGGTGGGGGTCCTGGGTCACGGGGGCCGGGCTGGACTCCGGCCACCCGTGACGTGAGGGGACGAGCGTCAGCCCTGGGCGCGCTCGATGTAGGCGACGGCGTCGCCCACGGTCTTCAGGTTCTTGACCTCGTCGTCGGGGATGGTCACGCCGAACTTCTCCTCGGCGGCCACGACGACCTCCACCATGGAGAGCGAGTCGACGTCGAGGTCGTCCACGAAGGACTTGTCCAACTGGACGTCGTCGGCGTCGACGCCGGCCACCTCGTTGACGATCTCAGCGAGGTCGGCACGGATTTCTTCGGTGCTGGCCATGGGGCCTTCCCTTCTTGTTGTGTGGGTGCTGCTCGGTCTGTGCTGGTGCGGGTCTGTGGGGATGCCGTCCCGCCGTGCCCGGCGCGGCCGGGCGGGTCAGGGGACGGTGACGACCTGGGCGGCGTAGGCCAGTCCGGCGCCGAACGCGATGAGGAGGGCGGTGTCGCCGCTGCGGGCGTCGCCCTCGAGCATCATCCGGTCGAGCGCGAGCGGGACCGAGGCCGCCGACGTGTTGCCCTGGTCGGCGATGTCGCGGCCGATCCGCACGTGCTCGGGCAGCTTCATCGAGCGCGCCATCGCGTCGATGATGCGCATGTTGGCCTGGTGGGGGACGAAGACGTCGAGGTCGTCGGGGCTGACGCCGGCGGCGTCCATGGCCTGCTGGGCGACCTTGGCCATCGTGAAGGACGCCCATCGGAAGACCGGGTTGCCCTGCATCGTCAGGTGCGGCATCACGCCCGACCCGGGCGTGGTGTCGCTGCCGACGACGTCGCGCCAGTCCTCGCGCTGGCGGATGAGGTCGTACTGCTCCCCGTCGGAGCCCCACACCACGGGGCCGATGCCGGCGACGTCGCTGGGGCCGATCACCGCGGCGCCTGCGCCGTCGGCGAAGATGAACGCGGTGCCGCGGTCGTTCATGTCGGTGATGTCGGAGAGCCGCTCGACGCCGATCACCAGGACGTGCCCGGCGCTGCCGCCGCGCACCATGTCGGCGCCCAGCGCGACGGCGTGGCAGAAGCCGGCGCACGCGGCCGAGATGTCGAACGCCGCCGCGTGGTCGGTGCCGAGCTCGGTGGCGATCGCCGGCGCGATGGCCGGGGTCTGGAGGAGATGGCTGACCGTCGCGACGACGACGCAGTCGATCTGCTCGGGGCTGATGCCGGCGCGCTCGAGGGCCTGCCGCGAGGCGGCGACGCTCATCATCTGCACCGTCTCCTCGGGGGCGGCGAAGCGGCGGGTGCGGATGCCGGAGCGCTGCTGGATCCACTCGTCGCTGGACTCGATCGCCTCGACCACCTCGGAGTTGGGCACGATGCGCGAGGGGCGGTAGACGCCGAGGCCGAGGATGCGGGCGTGGGCGGCGCCGGTCGGGACGGTGATCGCCGCCATCAGAGCGAGGCCTCGGGGTGCAGGCGCAGGAGGGGCTGGCCGGGGGAGACCAGGTCGCCGTCCTCGACGAGCCACTCGACGACCGAGCCGCCGTGCGGCGCGGTGATGTCGGTGCGTTCGCGCAGGCTCGCCACCGCGCCGATCGTGGCGCCGGGGGCGAGCAGGTGGAGCTGCGCGGCCTCCGCGGAGAGGTGGAAGGTGCCCTTGGCGGGCGAGACGATCATCCGCCAGGTCGGGGTGGTCTCGATCATCGAGGCCTCGCCGTGCTTGTCGCAGAACTCGCGGGCCGCGTCGAGCTGGTCGGGCGTCTTGAGGGCGAAGGTCTCCACGCCCTTGAGCGCGCGCTTGGCGATGCCCGTGAGCGTGCCGGCGGGCGGCATCTCCAGGATGCCGGTGACGCCGAGGTCGCCCATCGTCTCCATGCACAGGTCCCAGCGGACCGGATTGGCGATCTGCCCGACGATGCGGCGGAGCACGTCGCGACCGTCGTGGACGACCTGGCCGTCGCGGTTGGAGATCACCGGGGTGCGCGGGTCGTGGGTGGAGACCGAGCGGGCCAGGGAGGCGAGGCGGTCGACCGCGGGCGCCATGTGCTCGGTGTGGAACGCGCCGGCGACGCTCAACGGCATCAGCCGCGCCTTGGCGGGCGGGTCGTCGGCGAACGCGGCCAGCTGCTCGATGGTGCCGGCGGCGACGACCTGACCGGGACCGTTGTCGTTGGCGGCGGTGAGTCCGTGGCGCTCGATCGTGGCGAGGACCTCGTCGCGGTCGCCACCGAGGACGGCCGTCATCCCGGTGGCGGTGGTGGTGGCCGCGTCGGCCATCGCGTTGCCCCGCTCGCGCACCAGCACCATCGCCTGCTCGGCGGTCATCACGCGCGCACCCGTCGCGGCGGTCAGCTCGCCGACGCTGTGGCCGGCGACCGCGCCGATGCGGGCGAACGCGTCGCCCGGGTGCGGGAAGAGGTCGAGGGCGGCGACCAGGCCGGTCGCGACCAGCAGCGGCTGGGCGATCTTGGTGTCGCGGATGGTCTCCGCGTCGGCCTCGGTGCCGTAGTGCGCCAGGTCGACGCCGGCGACGGTCGCCAGCCAGTCGAGGCGCGCGGCGAAGGTCGGGTCCTCCAGCCAGGGCGTGAGGAAACCGGGGGACTGGGCCCCTTGGCCGGGGGCGACGATGACGAGCACACGCCCACTCTGCCGGGTGGCGACCGCACGCCGCCGGTCCGACGCCGACGAATCTGACCCCCGGATCCTTGTAGGGTTCCTACAACTCCGTGCGTCCGGACTGGCGTCCCAGGATCAGGGCGAGCTGGAGCGCGAACGCCTCGCGCGGACGCGTCGGCGACCAGCCGGTGGTGTCGGTGATCTGGCGCAGCCGGTAGCGCACGGTGTTGGGGTGCACGAAGAGCGCACGTGCGGTCGCCTCGATCGAGGAGCCCTGCTCGAACCACGCCCCGAGCGTCTCGAGGAGGGTGCCGCGAGCCGCGACCAGCGGGAGGTAGACCTCGTCGACGAGGTGCCGGCGCGCGTGCCCGTCGCCGGCCAGCGCCCGCTCGGGGAGCAGGTCGCGGCTGGCCACCGGACGCGGGGCGTCGGGCCAACCGGTGGCGGCCCGGTGGGCCGACAGGGCGTCGCGGGCCGAGGCGCTGGCGTGGGCGAGGTCGGCGGTCACCTGCCCCACCACCACCGGGCCGTCGCCGAAGTGCTCGAGGAGCCGGGTCGCGGCCGGCAGCGGGTCGCTCACCCCGCCGAGGACGACGACGAGCCGATCACCCTGCGTGGCGCACAGGGCGTCCATCCCGCCGGCGCGCGCCGAGCGGCGTACGGACTCGAAGACGTCGAGCTCCGCGCGGTGCGGAGGCGGCGAGCCCAGCACCACGGCGACGTCGCCGTGGGCTCCCCAGCCCAGCGCGCTCGCCCGGGAGAGCACGGCCTCGTCGGCCTCGGCCCGCACCACCGCGTCGACCACGAGGGCCTCGAGGCGGGCGTCCCAGGCGCCGCGCGACTCCGCGGCGCGGGCGTAGACGGCGGCGGTGGCGAAGGCGACCTCGCGGGCGTAGCGCAGCACCGCGTCGTGCACCTCGCGGGCGTCCTCGGGGTGGAGGAGGGCGTCGATGGTGGTCTCGACGACCCGGATGCTGAGCCGCACCAGCTCGACCGTCTGCTGGAGCGAGATCACGCCGGTCAGCTCGCGCGGCGCGGCGCCGAACACCACCACGTCGAGCGGGTCGTGCGACGACGCCTCGATCTCGCGGTCGTACCAGTCGACGAAGCCGCGGATGCCGGCCTGCACGATCAGCCCGACCCACGACCGGTCCTCGGCGCTCAGGTCGTCGAACCACGGGAGGTCGGTCGACATCCGGGCCGTGGCCGCGGTGCTGAGCGCTCCCGTGGAGTTGCGCAGCGCCTCGGCGGCGCGACGTCTGGAGGCGGACACGGCACGACTGTAGTGGGACCGGCCGGGTAGTGGGATTCCCACGAAGCCCACCCGCGTGGCGCGGGCGGGAGCCGGGTGGGGGGCCGGGTCGGGGGCGGGTGCGGTCGAAGGTCACGAGTCCGCATCGCTGCGGCCGGTGCGGGGTACGTGGACGTCCACTCTGGTTGAATCCGCGACAGTCCGCGCCGCGCGGCCGAGGGGGAGGTCGAGAGTGCCCAGCAACAGCAGCCCGCAGGTCGAGCACGTGACCGTCCACGGCCACCGGCGCGCCTTCGTCCGCGCCGGGTCGGGGCCCGTGGTGCTGCTGCTCCACGGCCTCGGCTGCGACCACACCACCTGGGACCCGGTGATCACCTCGCTGTCGCGGACCCACACCGTGCTCGCTCCCGACCTGCTGGGCCACGGCTCGTCCGACAAGCCCCGGGCCGACTACAGCGTCGGCGGCTACGCCAACGGCATGCGCGACCTGCTGACCGTGCTGGGCATCGACACCGCCACGGTGGTCGGGCACAGCTTCGGTGGGGGAGTGGCGATGCAGTTCGCCTACCAGTACCCCGAGCGGACCGAGCGCCTGGTGCTCGTCGGGTCCGGCGGCCTCGGCCCCGAGGTGCACCCGGCCATCCGCGCGATCACCACGCCGGGGTTCCACCAGGTCATGGGCGTGCTCACCGCACCGGGACTGCGCCACGCCGCCACGACCACCCTCCGCGTGCTCGCCGGCACCGGGGTGTCCCGGCTGCGCGACCTCGACGAGGTCGCCGCGATCTACGACTCGTTCAAGGACCCCAGCGCCCGGGCGGCGATCCGACACGTCGTGCGGGCCGTCGTGGACTGGAGGGGCCAGGTCGTCACGATGGCCGACCGGGCCTACCTGACCGAGGCGATGCCGATGTGCGTCGTGTGGGGCTCCGACGACATGGTCATCCCGGCCCGCCACGCCGGCACCGCCCGCACCCTCGCGCCGACCGCGCGGATCGAGATCATCCCCAACGCCGGCCACTTCCCGCACCGCGACCACCCCGAGCGGTTCGCCAGGATCGTGCGCGACTTCATCCGCACCACCGAGCCCAGCCGGCACGACCGAGACCGGTGGCGCGAGCTGCTGCACGACGGTGCGGCGCTCGCCCCGGCCGAGGCGCCTGCCGGCGACGCGCCCGTCGCGCCGCTGGACGACGTACGCGCGACGCCCGCCTGACCCGGGCGGTGGTCCGGGTCGGGCGGGCGTCGGCGCTTCGCGGACGTCGGCGAGCCGTCAGGCGTCGCCACCCTCCTGCTTGATGTCCTGGGTCGCGGTCGGGTCGTCGATGCGGTAGCGCTGGGCGGCCTCGACGACCTTCTCCACCGGGAAGTCGCCGGCGTCGGCCAGGGCCTGGAGCGCCTGGACGACGACGCTGACGGCGTCGATGTGGAAGAACCGGCGCGCGGCCGGGCGGGTGTCGGCGAAGCCGAACCCGTCCGCACCGAGGACGCGGTAGTCGGCCGGCACCCAGCGCGCGATCTGGAGCGGGACCGCCCGCATGTAGTCGGACACGGCGACGACCGGGCCCTGCACGTCGGCGAGCCTCTCGCTGACGTAGGGGGTGCGGCGCTGCTCGCCCGGGTTGAGCAGGTTCCACTGCTCGGCGGCGGCACCGTCGCGGGCCAGCTCGTTCCACGACGTCACGGACCACAGGTCGGACTGGACGCCCCAGTCCTCGGCCAGCAGGCGGGCCGCCTCCTGGATCCACGGGTAGCCGACGCCCGAGGCCATCAGCTGGACCCGCGGACCCTCGCCGTCGGCGGTGGCGACGCGGTGGATGCCCCGCAGGATCCCGTCGACGTCGACGTCGGCCGGCTCGGCGGGCTGGGAGACCGGCTCGTTGTAGACGGTGAGGTAGAAGATGACGTCCTCGCCGTGGCCCTCGGGCCCGCCGGTGCCGTACATCCGCTGGAGGCCGCTCTGCATGATGTGGGCGATCTCGTAGGCGAACGCGGGGTCGTAGTGGACGACCGCCGGGTTGGTCGCCGCCAGCAGCGGCGAGTGGCCGTCGGCGTGCTGGAGGCCCTCGCCGGTCAGGGTGGTGCGACCCGCGGTGGCGCCGATGAGGAAGCCGCGGGCGAGCTGGTCGGCCATCGCCCAGATCGAGTCGCCCGTGCGCTGGAAGCCGAACATCGAGTAGAAGATGTAGAACGGGATCATGTGCTCGCCGTGCGTGGAGTAGGCCGAGCCGGCGGCCGTCGCCGACGCCACGGCACCTGCCTCGGAGATGCCCTCGTGGAGCATCTGGCCCTGCGCGGACTCCTTGTAGGACAGCAGCAGCTTGCGGTCGACCGACTCGTACTGCTGCCCGCCCGGGTTGTAGACCTTGGCGCTCGGGAACATCGAGTCCATGCCGAAGGTGCGGTACTCGTCGGGCGCGATCGGCACGATGCGCTCGCCGATGCCGGGGTCCTTCATCCAGTCGCGCAGCTGGCGCACGACGGCCATCGTGGTGGCGATCTTGTTCTTGCCCGAGCCCTGCTTGAGCTCGGCGTACATCTCGTCGCCGGGCAGCTTGAGGGACGAGGCGCGGTTGACGCGGCGGGGGATCGAGCCGCCGAGGGCCCTGCGGCGCTCGAGCATGTACTCGACCTCCGGGGCCTCGGAGCCGGGGTGGAAGAACGGGGCGCCGCCCGTCTTCTCGTAGGACTCCTCGAGGTCGCGGTCGCTGATCGGCAGGTAGAGCCGGTCGCGGAACTTCTTGAGGTCGCCCAGGGTCAGCTTCTTCATCTGGTGGGTGGCGTTCTTGCCCTCGAGGGCGTCGATCGTCCAGCCCTTGATGGTGTGGGCGAGGATCACCGTCGGCTGACCGGTGTGCTTGGTCGCGGCGTCGAACGCGGCGTAGACCTTGCGGTAGTCGTGACCGCCGCGCGGCAGCTTCTCGATCTGCGAGTCCGACATGTGCTGGACCATCGCGCGCAGGCGCGGGTCGCCGCCGAAGAAGTGCTCGCGGACGTAGGCGCCGTCCTCGGTGGAGTAGGTCTGGAACGCGCCGTCGGGCGTGGAGTTCATCTGGTTGACCAGGACGCCGTCGACGTCGCGCGCCAGCAGCGCGTCCCACTCGCGGCCCCACACGACCTTGATGACGTTCCACCCGGCGCCGCGGAAGTTGGCCTCGAGCTCCTGGATGATCTTGCCGTTGCCGGTGACCGGGCCGTCGAGCTGCTGGAGGTTGCAGTTGATGACCCAGGTGAGGTTGTCGAGCTCCTCGCGCGCCGCCACGCGGATGGCGCCGAGCGACTCGGGCTCGGCCATCTCGCCGTCGCCCATGAACGCCCACACGCGCTGCTGGTCGGTGCCCTTGATGCCGCGGTTGTCGAGGTAGCGGTTGAAGCGGGCCTGGTAGATCGAGTTGATGGCCGTCAGGCCCATCGACACGGTCGGGAACTCCCAGAAGTCGGGCATCAGGCGCGGGTGCGGGTAGGACGGCAGGCCGGCGCCCTTGCCGTGCTGGACCTCCTGGCGGAAGCGGTAGAGCTGCGACTCGCTCAGCCGACCCTCGAGGAACGCGCGGGCGTAGACGCCCGGCGAGCCGTGGCCCTGGATGTAGACCTGGTCGCCGCCGCCCTCGTGGTCCTTGCCGCGGAAGAAGTGGTTGAAGCCGACCTCGTAGAGGCTGGCCGAGGACTGGTAGGTGGCGATGTGGCCGCCGACCTCGAGGCCCTTGCGGTTGGCCGAGGACACCATCACCGCGGCGTTCCACCGGATGAAGGCGCGGATGCGGCGCTCCACCTCCTCGTCGCCGGGGAACCACGGCTCGCGCTCGGGCGGGATGGTGTTGATGTAGTCGGTCGAGCGCAGCGCGGGAACGCCGACCTGCTTCTCGCGCGAGCGCTCGAGCAGTCGCAGCATGAGGTAGCGGGCCCGGTCGCGGCCGCGATCGTCCAGCATCGCGTCGAAGGACGCGAGCCACTCCTGCGTCTCGTCGGGATCGATGTCGGGCAGCTGGGTGGGCAGACCCTCGTGGATCACCGACGCGATGGCCGGGTTCTTGCTGGACTTCTCGCTGGACTTCTCGGCGTCACTCACCTGCTCATCGTGTCACGGTCCACCGCGCCACGAAATCTACCGGCGGGTAGTCCCATCGTGCGTGCACGCACGCGCCGTCTCAGCCCCGGCCCGAGGCGTCCGGACGGTCGCGGACGTGGCGCGTGGGCACGCGCGACCACCCGGTGGGGGTGGCCCGGGGTTGCGGCGCCTGCCGTGTTCCTGTGGACTGTGCGCACTGCCTGACCACAACGGTCGGGCACCCGGACATGGGAGGCACTGCGTGAGCTCGACGGTGGGCGATTCTGCCCCGGTGACAGGAGCGGGGGACCGGCTGGGCCTCAAGCCCGGCATGGTCGTCCAGGAACTCGGCTGGGACAACGACACCGATGACGAGCTTCGCGTCGCGGTCGAGGACACCATCGACGCCGACATGGTCGACGGCGACTACGGCAACGTCGTCGACGCGGTCCTGCTGTGGTGGCGCGACGACGACGGCGACCTCGTGGACGGCCTCGTCGACGCGCTCACCGACCTCGTCGGCGGTGGCTCGATCTGGCTGCTCACCCCGAAGGTGGGCCGGTCAGGGAGCGTGGACGCGGCCGACATCTCCGAGGCGGCCCCGATCGCAGGCCTCGCGCAGACGACGACCGCGGCAGTGAGCAAGGACTGGCAGGCCACCCGGCTGGTCGCCCCGAAGACCCCCGCGTGACGGCTCGCGCCCTCGCCTCGACCCTGGTGGGCCGGGCGTCGGGCGCCGCCACCACCGTCCGCGTGCTGGGCCGCGCGGGCGTGATCCGCCCCTACGCCCCCCGCACCCTGCTCGACGTCGGGCGCACGGTCGTGCGCTGGGGCACCGGCCCGGCCGGCGGCTTCGCGAGCCTCGCCGCCCGAGCCCCGCACCAGGTGGGGATCGTCGACGAGCTCGGTGAGCTCACCTGGGGCGAGCTGGACCGGCGCTCCAACGCCCTGGCCCGCGCGCTGGCCGATCGCGGCGTGGCCGAGGGCGACGCGGTCGCGATCATGTGCCGCAACCACCGCGGCTTCGTCGAGGCGTCCGTCGCGGCCGCCAAGCTGGGCGCCGACATCCTCTACCTCAACACCGCCTTCGCCGGCCCCCAGCTCGTCGACGTGCTCGCCCGCGAGGCGCCGCGCCTGGTCGTGCACGACGAGGAGTTCACGCCCCTGCTCGCCCGCGCGGAGGTCGAGCGGCGGGTGCTGGCCTGGACCGACGCCCCCACCGACACCCCGGCCGACACCCCGGCCGACACCTCGACCGGCGGCGGGGTGGGGGGCGAGGAGACCGTCGAGGAGACCGTCGAGCGGCTGGTGACGGCGTACGACGTCGGCGACCTGCACCCGCCGGCGCGCCACGCCCGGGTGGTGGTCCTGACGTCCGGCACGACCGGCCCGCCCAAGGGCGCCCCGCGCCGCGAGGCGGGGGTCGACGCGGCGGTGGGGCTGCTCTCGCGGATGCCGCTGCGGGCCGGACGCCGCACCCACATCGCGGCGCCGCTGTTCCACACCTGGGGCTTCGCGCACCTCGCGCTGTCGATGCTGCTCGGCTCGACGATCGTGCTGCGGCGCGGCTTCGACCCGGAGGATGCCCTGCGCACCGCCGAGTCCGAGCGCTGCGAGTCGCTGGTCGTCATCCCGGTGATGCTCCAGCGGATGCTCGCCCTCGACCCCGCCGCCCTCGACCGCGTCGACCTCTCCCGCGTGCGAGTCGTCGCCTCGTCCGGGTCGGCGCTGCCCGCGACCCTCGCGCACGCGTGGATGGACCGCTTCGGCGACAACCTCTACAACATCTACGGCTCGACCGAGGTCGCCTACGCCTCGGTCGCGACGCCGGAGGACCTGCGGGCCGACCCGACGTCCGCCGGTCGCCCGCCCCACGGCACGGTCGTGAGGATCCTCGACGACGCCGGCCACGAGGTCCCGCGCGGCGAGACCGGGCGGATCTTCGTCGGCAACGGCCTGCTCTTCGAGGGCTACACCGGAGGCGGCTCGAAGGAGGTCGTCGACGGGCTCATGTGCTCCGGTGACCTGGGCCACCTCGACGCGGCCGGTCGCCTGCACGTCGCGGGCCGCGACGACGACATGATCGTCTCGGGCGGCGAGAACGTCTTCCCGCGCGAGGTCGAGGACTGCCTCGTCGCCCACGAGGCGGTGGGGGAGGTCGCCGCCGTCGGTGTCGCCGACGAGGACTATGGTCAGCGTCTGCGCGCCTTCGTGGTGCGCACCGGCGAGGTCTCGGCCGACGAGCTGCGCGAGCACGTGCGGGTCAGCCTGGCCCGGTTCAAGGTGCCGCGCGAGATCGTCTTCGTCGACGAGCTCCCGCGCAACGCAACGGGCAAGGTCCTCAGGCGCGACCTGGCCCGGTGGGACGACGAGACGGACGACGAGAAGGACGGCGAGGGACCACCGTGACGAGCAACGGACTGTGCATGGGTGAGGCGGCTCCCGACTTCACGCTGCGCGACCAGTTCGGCCAGGACGTGCGGCTCAGCGACTTCCACGGCCGCAAGGCGGTCGTGCTGATGTTCTTCCCGTTCGCCTTCTCCGGCGTGTGCACCGGCGAGCTGTCGGGGGTCCGCGACCGGCTCGACGAGTTCCTCACCTTCGACACCGAGGTGCTGGCCGTCTCGTGCGACTCGGTCTACGCGCTGCGCACCTTCGCCGAGGCCGAGGGGCTCAACTTCCCGCTGCTGTCCGACTGGTGGCCGCACGGCGCCGTCACCTCCGCCTACGAGGTCTTCGACGAGACCAAGGGCGCCCCGCGCCGCTCGTCCTACGTCATCGATCGTGAGGGCCGGCTGCGCTGGTCGGTGCACAACGCGAGCCTCGACGGTCGTGACCTCGAGGAGCACCTGCGCGAGCTGCACGCGGCTCTCTAGCCGGTCTCCAGCCGGGCCTCGCGGGCCTCCGGGCCGCTGCGGTCTAGACCGATCGTCCCCAGATCCGCGATTCGGGGCACCCCCTTGAGGGGGTCGTGTAACGTTCTTCTTGTTGAACCGCTGGTGACCCGAGACGCCAGCGGTTCAACTCATTTCCGGGCACGGTGCCCCCGCGTGAGACGGCCCGCTCCGACGGTTTGCCGAGCGCGGTGCGCGGTCCCGTAGGGTGTGCCACTGCGCGTCGGTAGCTCAGCGGTAGAGCACTCGGTTTACACCCGAGCGGTCGGCGGTTCGAAACCGTCCCGACGCACTCCTTCCACCGGGTGCGTCTCCCGCCCGTCGCGCGGCGGGCTCCGCTCGTCGCGGCCTGCCTGCCGTCCGTCGCGCGGGCCTCGATCGGCGCGCGTGACGCGTGCCACAGTGGGTCCATGATCGTCCCCTTCAGCGTCAGCGACTTCATCGAGCGCGCGGCGGCCGTCTACGGCGAGCGCCCGGGCTTCATCGACGAGCCCGACCAGCCGGCCGAGTCGCTGGGCACGGTGACCTACGCGGAGGCGTACGAGCTGGCCCGGCGCCAGGCGGCCCGTCTCGACGAGCTCGGGCTCGAGGTCGGGGACCGGGTGGCGATCGTCAGCCACAACTCGGCGCGGCTGCTCACGTCGTTCTTCGGCGTGTGCGGCTCGGGGCGGGTGCTGGTGCCGATCAACTTCCGGCTGCGCCCCGACGAGATCTCCTACATCGTGTCGCACTCCGGCGCCCGGGTGCTCTACGTCGACCCCGAGCTGGTGGAGCCGCTGCGGGGGGTCGACGTGGAGCACACGTTCGTGCTGGGGCAGGACGAGGCGATGTTCGCCGCGCCCGGCGCCGAGCCGCGGGCGTGGGAGCCCGACGAGAACGCGACCGCGACGATCAACTACACCTCCGGCACGACCGCCCGGCCCAAGGGCGTGCAGCTGACCCACCGCAACCTCTGGACCAACGCCGTGACCTTCGGGCTGCACGCCGGGGTGAGCGACCGCGACGTCTACCTGCACACGCTGCCGATGTTCCACGCCAACGGTTGGGGGATGCCGTTCGCGATGACCGGGCTGGGCGTGCCGCAGGTCGTGCTGCGCAAGGTCGACGGCGCCGAGATCCTGCGCCGGGTGGAGCAGCACGGCGTGACCGTGATGTGCGCGGCGCCTGCCGTGGCGGCCGCGGTGCTCGACGCGGCGCAGGACTGGGAGGGCGAGATCCCCGGACGCGACCGCGTGCGGATCATCATGGCCGGCGCCCCGCCGCCCACCAGGACCGTGGTGCGCGTCGAGGAGGAGCTCGGCTGGGAGTTCGTCCAGATCTACGGCCTCACCGAGACCTCGCCCCTGCTCACGGTCAACCGCAGCCGTGCGGAGTGGGACGACCTGTCGGCCGAGGAGCGGGCGGCCAAGCTGATGCGGGCCGGCGCGCCGGCCATCGGCGTACGCCTGCGCACCGACGCGCAGGGCGAGGTGCTGGCGCGCTCCAACGTGATCCTCGAGGGCTACTGGGAGCGTCCCGACGAGACCGCCAAGGCCCTGGTCGACGGCTGGTTCCACACCGGCGACGGCGGCGTGATCGGCGACGACGGCTACCTCACGATCAGCGACCGCAAGAAGGACGTGATCATCACCGGCGGTGAGAACGTGTCCTCGATCGAGGTCGAGGACGTGCTGTTCTCTCACCCGGCGGTCGCCGAGGTCGCCGTCATCGGCGTGCCGAGCGAGAGGTGGGGCGAGACGATCAAGGCCCTGGTCGTGCTCGCCGACGGCGCCAGTGCCGACGAGGCCGAGCTGATCGCGTGGTGCAAGGACAAGGCCGCGGGCTACAAGGCCCCGACCTCGGTGGAGTTCCGCGACGAGCTCGCGCGCACGGCGACGGGCAAGCTGCAGAAGTTCAAGCTGCGCCAGCCCTACTGGCAGGCGCAGGAGCGCCAGGTCAACTAGCCCCACCGGACGCCCCGCCACCCCCGCCGCCCCGGGGTCGTCGTCTAGCCTGCGCAGATGCCCAGCCTCGCCGACGTCGTCGACCTGCTCCACGCGTGGTACCCGCCCGGCACGGCCGACGGCTGGGACGCCGTGGGCCTGGTGGCGGGCGACCCGACCGCGGAGGTCGCGCGGGTGATGTTCGCCGTCGACCCGACCGTCGAGGTCGCCCGCGAGGCCGTCGCGTGGGGTGCCGACCTGCTCGTCGTGCACCACCCGCTGTTCCTCACGCCGGTCAGCTCGGTCGCCGCGGACACCCCCAAGGGGCGCACGCTGCACACGCTGACCGCGGGCGGGTGCGCCCTGCTCGCCGCCCACACCAACGCCGACCAGGCGTCCTCCGGCGTCTCCGAGGCGCTGGCGCTGGCCCTCGGCCTGCGCGACCTCGCCCCGATCCGCCCGGCGCCCGCGCAGCCGCTCGACAAGGTCGTCGTCTTCGTGCCGCTGGCGCAGGCCGACGCCGTCCGCACGGCCATGACCGAGGCGGGGGCAGGCCGACTCGGCGACTACGACTCCTGCACGTGGACCACGACCGGCGAGGGCCGCTTCCGTCCGCTCGAGGGGGCCTCGCCCGCGATCGGCGCGGTGGGCGGCCTCGAGGTGGTCGAGGAGGCCCGGATCGAGGCGGTCGTGCCGCCCGGGCGCCGGACGGCCGTCGTGCGGGCGATGCTCGCCGCCCACCCCTACGAGGAGCCGGCCTACGACGTCGTGTCCCTCGCCGACCCCGGCCTCGCCCCGACCGGCACCGGGCGCACCGGCAGCGTCGAGGAGACCACGCTGGAGCAGTTCGCGGCACGGGTGGCGGCCGCGCTGCCGGCGACCGCCCACGGCGTACGCGTCGCAGGCGACCCGCAGCGGCCGGTGCGCCGCGTCGCGGTGTGCGGCGGGGCGGGCGACTTCCTGCTCGACGAGCTCGCGCACAGCGACGTCGACGCCTATGTCACCAGCGACCTCCGGCACCACCGGGCCGGGGAGTTCCTCGAGCACGGAGGGCCTGCGCTGGTCGACGTCGCCCACTGGGCGGCGGAGTGGACGTGGCTGCCGGTGGTGGAGGCTCGGCTGCGCCGGGCGCTGGACGATAGGGTCGACACCCGGGTCAGCACGCGGTGCACCGACCCGTGGACGTTCCGCCACTGAAGCAGGAGAGCCGTTGAAGGCCGATCCCACCCACCAGGTCGCGCTGCTCGGCGTCGCCGAGCTCGACTCGCGCGCCGCCCAGCTGCGGCACCAGCGAGCCCACCTCCCCGAGCTGGCGGAGATCAGCGCGTTGGAGGCCGAGCGCACCGAGCTCACCGACCGGGTCCGCGACGCGCGCATCGTCGTCGACGACCTCACCGTCGAGCAGGCCAAGGCCGACCGCGAGGTCGAGCAGGTCAAGGCCCGCCGCGAGCGGGACCGCACCCGGATGGACACCGGACAGGTCACCAACCCCAAGGACCTCGAGCGGATGCAGCACGAGCTGGTCTCCCTCGAGCGCCGCATCACGACGCTCGAGGACGCCGAGCTGGAGGTGATGGAGAAGCTCGAGGAGGCCCAGCAGGTGCTCGACGGCCTGGGCATCCGCGCCGACGACATCGACGCGCGGCTCGCCGAGCTCGTCACCGCCCGCGACGACAAGCGCGCCGAGATCGACCGCGCCCTCGACGAGGTCACCGCCGCCCGCGGCCCCGCCACCGAGGGGATGCCGGAGGACCTGATGGCGCTCTACGAGCGGCTGCGCGAGCAGAAGGGCATCGGCGCCGCCCTGCTGCGTGCCCGCCAGTGCGGCGGCTGCAACATGGGCCTCGACGCCTCCGAGCTGTCGCGGATCCGCTCCGCGCCGGCCGACGAGGTCATCCGGTGCGAGGAGTGCCAGCGCATCCTGGTGCGCACCGACGAGTCCGGCCTCTGAGAGGACGACGCGTCGTGCGCTTCGTCGACGCCGAGGTGGTCGCGGAGCGCAGTCGCATGTCGTTGCGCGCCCGGGTGGCGCGGCTGCGGGCGAAGGGCTGGGTGATCGGGCAGTGCGCGGTCGCCGCGGGCGTCGCGTGGTGGCTCGCCTCGGACGTCTTCGGCCACCGTCTGCCGTTCTTCGCGCCGATCGCGGCGGTCGTCTCGCTGGGCATGTCCTACGGCCAGCGGCAGCGCCGGGTCGCGGAGGTGACCGTGGGCGTGGCGCTCGGGGTCTTCCTCGGCGACGCGACGACCCACCTGATCGGGTCGGGCGGCGTGCAGATCGCGCTGATCGTGGCCGCCGGCATGTCGATCGCGCTGCTGCTCGACGCGGGGCAGCTGCTGGTCATCCAGGCGGCGGTGCAGGGCATCGTGGTCGCGGCGCTCGCCCCCGCCCCGGGTGAGGCGTTCCTGCGCTGGACCGACGCGATCATCGGGGGAGCGGTGGCGCTCGTGGCGGCCACCGTCGTGCCCCGGGCGCCGCTCCGCAAGCCGCGCGACCAGGCCGCGGTGGTGGTGCGCAAGATCGCCGAGCTGCTGCGCTCCAGTGCCGACCGGCTCGGCGACGGCGACGTCGAGCGGGCGCTGGCCGCGCTGCGCGACGCGCGCTCCACCGACGTGCTCATCGCCGAGCTGCGCGCCGCGTCGGAGGAAGGGCTGTCGGTGGTGAGCTCCTCGCCCTTCCGGCGACGGCACGGCGAGCACCAGCGCCGGCTCGCCGAGCTCGTCGAGCCGCTCGACGTGGCGCTGCGCAACACCCGGGTCGTCGTGCGCCGGGTGGCGGTGGCGTGTCACCGCCGTGAGCCCGTGCCGGCGTCGTACGCCTCCCTGACGCGCGACTTGGCCGCGCTCTGCGACCGCGTCGCCGACGAGCTCGTCTCCGACCGGATGGCCGCCGCCGTCATCGAGGACCTGATCTCGCTCGGGCGCGCCACGGCGCAGGTGGAGCACAGCGACGACCTGTCGGCGGAGGTGATCCTCGCGCAGGTGCGCTCGATCATCGCCGACATGCTCGCGCTCTGCGGGATGGACCCGCTCGAGGCGACCGACGCGATCCCGCTGCGCTAGCTGGACATCACAACTAGACGGCGGTCACGACGACGTCGAGCTGGGTGCCCTTGGCGGTCGGCTCGCCGACCTCGACGGTCCAGCCGAGCCGGGTGAGCGCGTCGGCGAGCGCGCGCGGCGTGCGCGGGTTGGCGCCGTCCTCGAGGAGGGCGCGGACGATCCGGCCCTTGGTCGCCTTGTTGAAGTGGCTCACGACCGTGCGCCGGCCGTCGGACTCGTGGAGGACGCGCACGGTCGCGACGCGGCGGGCCAGTGACGCGTCGGGTCGCCAGAAGGCGGCGTAGGTGCCGGAGCGCAGGTCGACGAGCAGCCCCGGACCGAGCGCGTCGGTGACGGCCTCGCCGAGCACCTCGCGCCACGCGCCGGCCACCGACCCGGTGCCGGGCAGGGACGCGTCGCCGGAGAGCCGGTAGGCCGGGATCCGGTCGCCGGGACGCACGATGCCGAACAGCGCGCTGGTGACGGCGACGCGCGACGTGGCGCGCCGGCGGGCAGCGGGGGAGAGCGTGGCGAGGCCGAGCGCGTCGTAGAGCACGCCGGTGTAGACGGCGTCGGCGCGGGCGGTCGGGGCGTCCACCAGGTCGGCGTTGCGCTGCACCAGGTCGCGCTGGGCGGGACCCAGGCCGAGCACGGCGGCCGCGGCCTCCGGGTCGTCGCGGCAGAGGCGTACGAGCGACTCGAGCAGCGACGCGCGGGTCGGGGTGAGCGACGGGGACGACAGCGCGTCGAGGTCGAGGGGCTTGCCCCGGCGCGGAGCGGTCTTGCCCTCGCTGGGTGGCAGCAGGATCAGCACGGGCGCAAGCGTAGGCAGCGCCGCTGCCGGCCCCACGGCTAGGGTGCGGGCATGCCGAGCAACCGCGTGGTGAAGGTCCGATCGACGGGCGACAGCGTCACGGCGCAGGAGATGCGCGACGGCATCGCGGCGATCCAGCAGGAGCTCGAGGTGTCGGCGGCGTTCCCCGACGCCGTCGAGCGCGCCGCCGCCGAGGCGGCCGCCTCGCCGCGTCTGCCCGAGCTCGACCGCACCGACATCCCGTTCGTGACGATCGACCCCGAGTCGGCCCGCGACCTCGACCAGGCGATGCACATCGAGCGCGACGGCACCGGCTACGTCGTGCACTACGCGATCGCCGACGTGGCGGCGTTCGTCGCGCCGGGCGACCCGGTCGACGTCGAGGCCCACCGTCGCGGCGAGACGCTCTACGGCGCCGACTCCAAGATCCCGCTGCACCCGCCCGTGCTGAGCGAGGGAGCGGCGTCGCTGCTCCCCGACGAGGTCCGCCCGGCGCTGCTGTGGACCATCAAGGTCGACGAGACGGGCGAGGGCACCGACGTCGACGTGCAGCGGGCGCTGGTCCGCTCGCGCGCCAAACTGTCCTACGAGGGCGTGCAGGCCGAGCTCGACGCCGGCAAGGCCTCCGACCTCGTCGGCCTGCTGCGGGAGGTCGGCGAGCTGCGCCTGGCCCGCGAGGCCGCCCGCGGCGGGGTCTCGTTGCCGCTGCCCGAGCAGGAGCTCGTCGAGAGCGAGGGCGGCCACTGGGAGCTGGAGTTCCGGCGACTCACGCCGGTCGAGACGTGGAACGCGCAGATCTCGCTGCTCACCGGGATGGCCGCCGCGTCGCTGATGGTCTACGCCCGCACGGGCATCCTGCGCACCCTGCCGCCGGCCGACCCCCGCGACGTGCAGCGACTCCACCGCACCGCCCGCGCCCTCGGCATCGCGTGGCCGGCCGAGCAGCTCTACCCCGACTTCATCCGCACGCTCGACCCGTCGAAGCCGACGCACGCCGCGATGATCGTGGCGTGCACGCGCCTGCTGCGCGGCGCCGGCTACGTCGTGTTCAACGGCGAGCTGCCCGCCCAGGCCCAGCACTCCGCCCTCGCCTCCGAGTACGCCCACGTCACGGCGCCGCTGCGCCGGCTCGCCGACCGCTACGCCGGCGAGATCTGCGTGGCGCTGTGTGCGGGCACGGACGTCCCGGCGTGGGTGGTCGAGGCGATGGCCGGGCTGCCCGACGCGATGACCGAGTCGGGGCGGCGGGCCAACCGCTACGAGAACGCCGTCGTCGACCTCTGCGAGGCCGAGCTGCTCCACGAGCGGGTGGGCGAGCGCTTCGCCGCCGTCGTCGTCGACCTCGACGACAAGAGCAGGCAGAAGGGCGACATCACCATCCAGGACCCTGCCATCGAGGCCCGGGTCATCGCCACCACCGACCTGCCCCTCGGCGAGGAGGTCACCGTCGAGCTGGTCGAGGCAGACCCGCGCACGCGGACGGTGGCGTTCCGCCTCGTCTGAGGCCCGGCTGTGGGGAGCGCGAGCGGGCGCGGCCCGATGTCGGCAGGCTGACGGGCATGGGGACCCGTCGAGGCGCTGCGGCGCTACGGCGGCCACGCCTCGCACCAGCAGCTCCTGCAGCTGACGACACGTCGCCTGGTCCGGGCCGCGGTCGAGACCGGTCAGGTGGTGCGGGTCGCGCGCGGGCGCGCTACGCGCTGCCCACCGCCGAGGACGCCCGCCGCGCGGCCGCCGAGCGATCGCCGACTCGGCCCTCCGCGCGGGGGACGTGACCCGGGCGGAGCTCGACGGCGTACGCGTGCGCGGTGCGGGGGCCGCCGCGGTCAGGCGGGTCCTGCGCCAGGCCGACCCCCGGGCCGCCAACCCCTTCGAGTCCGTCCTCCGGGCGCTGTGCCTCGATGCCTCGCTGGACGTGCACCCGCAGCTCGCAGTCGACCTGGGGTCGGGGACCGTGCATCCCGACCTGGTCGTGCCGGCCCTGAAGGTCGTCCTCGAGGCCGACTCGTGGACCTTCCACGCGACCCGAGGGGCCCATGCGCGCGACTGCGCCCGCTACAACCTGCTGGTGCTCCACGGGTGGCGGGTGCTCCGGTTCACGTGGGAGCAGGTGAGGCTCGAGCGGACCTATGTCCGCTGGACCCTCGCCCAGCTCGTAGGTGTCGGACAGGACGAAGTCGACGGCGGGCTCGCGGCCACCGCGTGAGGCGGGCGCCCCAGCTGAGTTCGTCCTGTCCGACGCGCCGGGGAGCGCGGCTGCGACGCGACCGGCCCGGTCGGTCGTCCGGCACACTGTCGATATGTCCCTCACGGACAGCGAGCGCCACGAGGTGGCGCGCTGGCAACCGGCCGACCCGCTGGCTGCCGCGCCCTCGAGCCACCTCGTGCCGCGCGACGCGTCCGCCGTCGCCCGTCGTGCTCGGACACGAAGCGGGCACCCGTGAGCCGCGCGCGGTCGGATCGTCGTCCCGGGCTGCTGGTCGTCGGATGCGTGGCGGCGCTGCTCTACGCCAACTTCATCCTCGACTGGATCCTGCGCGGGTTCGAGGGGATGGACCTGGTCGTCAGCACGCTCGGGGCGCCCGGCGAGCCCCACGCGGTCGCGCTGCGGGTTACCGACGTGGTGTGCGGCGTGCTGGTCCTGGCGCTCCTGCCGCGCGTACGCTCGCTGCTCCCGCCCGGGCCGTGGCGCGAGGTCGCGGTCTGGGGGACCGTCGTGTTCGCGATCGGAGCGGCCGCTGCGGCTGCGGTCCCGACGCCCTGCGGACCGGGCGAGACCTGCGACGCCCCGCGCCAGCTGGTGCAGTCCCTCATCCACAACGGTGCCAGCCTCGTCTCGGAGGGTGCGCTCTTCGTCGGCATGGCGGCGGTGTGGCGCGCGACCCACGCGACCGGCCCCGTGTGGTTGCGCCGGGTCGCCTTCTGGGACTTCTGGATCGGCGGGGTCGTCTTCACCAGCCTGTTCGCCTACTTCGGCTACTTCAGTGACGCGATGTGGATCGCCAGCGCCGCGCAACGGATCCACATCCTCTTCGTCAGCGCCTGGATCGTCTGCCTGGGTGTCGTCGCCGCCCACCCCCACCACCTCGACCCGAGCTCGAGGCCCGAGCGCCCGGCCGGACCGGACGAGCAGAGACCTGCCGCGTCAGAGACAAGGACCGATGACCGATGAGCACGAGGTCCCGCTGGTCGCCCGCCGAGGCGTCCCCCCAGCGCAGCGTCCCGCAGCACGCGCCTGCCGACGACCGGTGGCCGGACCTGTTCGCCTCGGCCGCCTACGCATGGGCGTTCCTCGTGCTCGTCGTGGCGCTCGTCCCCTCCTGGGGGCGCCACTTCGCACGCAACGACGACGTCGTGTCGCTGCTCCTGCTGCCGGTGGTGCCCAGCGTCGTCTACGCCTCGCTCGTGCTCGTCGTCGCGGTCGCGCTACGACGCCGGATGCGGGCCGCGTGGTGGGTCCTGGTGGTCTGGTTGCTGGTCGTGCCGCAGATCGGCCGGGTGGTGTGGATCGTCCAGGGCGAGCGGGTCGTGCCGGCGAGCATCGGCTTCGTGGTCATCACCGCGGTCCTCGTGCTCGCGGTGCGGGTGCGGCACCAGTTCGTCGCCCGCAGCGCCGCCGGCACCCTCCGGTCGGCGGCGGCGCTCTTCCTCGCCGGCAGCGCGATCCTGCTCGTGGGTGGAGGGCTGCTCTCCCAGCGCTTCGGCACGGCGTCCGGCCTCGGCGAGGCGGTGACGTACGTCCTGAACGCCACGCTTGTCGACGTCGGACGGGTCGGTCCGGGCACCGACGTCACCGCCCCCTGGTGGGTGCGTGCACTCATCGGCGCGGTCGGCACGGTGGTCGTGCTGTCCACCGCGGTCCTGCTGTTCCGCTCGCCCCGCGACAGCCGGGTGCCCGACGTCGCCGAGGAGGCCACGGTGCGCTCGATGCTGCGCGACGCCGGCGACCACGACTCGCTCGGCTACTTCGCGACGCGGCGCGACAAGTCGGTCGTCTGGGACACCGGCGCCCCCACGACCGCCCGAGCCGGGGTGTCGTACCGCGTCGTCGGCTCGGTGAGCCTCGCCAGCGGCAACCCGATCGGTGACCCGCGCTACTGGCCCGACGCGATCGGGCGCTGGCGCCAGGAGGCGCGTCGGAGCGGGTGGTCGCTCGCGGTCATGGGGGCGGGCCACGAGGGTGCGCTCGCCTTCGCCGACGCGGGCCTGACGATGCTCGACATCGGCGACGAGGCGATCGTCGACCTGGCCGCCTTCTCCCTCCACGGGACCGGCATGAAGCCCGTGCGCCAGTCGGTGTCGCGTCTGCGCCGCCGCGGCTACACCGCGACGGTCGTCCGCCACGCCACGCTCGGCGAGGACGACTTCGCCACCCTGGCCGTCGCCGCCGGCCAGTGGCGCGGTGACGGTGGGGACGAGCGGGGGTTCTCGATGGCGCTCGGACGACTCGGCGACCCGCTGGACGGGAAGTGCGTGCTGGTGCGTGCGCACGACGCCGACCGTCGGCTGCGCGGCTTCCTGAGCTTCGTCCCGTGGGGTCGCACCGGGCTGTCGCTCGACCTGATGCGTCGCGATCCCACCGCCGACAACGGACTCGTCGAGCTGATGGTCGCCAGTCTCGCCGACCAGGCCCCGCGCCTCGGCGTCGGGCCGGTCTCGCTCAACTTCGCGATGTTCCGCGAGGCCTTCGAGCGCGGTGCGGAGGTCGGGGCGGGACCGGTGGCCCGGCTGTGGCGCCAGGGCCTCCTCCTCGCGAGCAAGAACTGGCAGCTGGAGTCGCTCTACCGCTCCAACGCCAAGTACCAGCCGGAGTGGCAGCCCCGCTACATGGGCTTCGAGTACGCCTCCGACCTGCCCCGGGTCGGGACGGCGGCGGGCAGCGCCGAGGGCTTCCTGACCGCCCCGTCCATCGCGCTGCTGCGTCACCACACGAAGGAGCACCTGCTCGCCACGGGCGGGGACGAGCACGCCGCGGAGGTCCTGGCGCTGATGCGTCCCGAGCGCGACGTGGTCGCGGAGGCGCTGTCGAGTGCGCACCTCCCGGAGCAGATGCGGGTGCGGCGCGACAAGCTCGACCGGCTGCGCGCCGACGGCGTGGAGCCCTATCCGGTCACCGTGCCGCGCACGCACACGCTGGCGGAGGTGCGCTCGCTCGTCGGCGACGTCGGCCCCGACGTCGACACCGGCCACCGGGTCTCGGTGGCCGGCCGGGTGCTGCTCAAGCGAGACATGGGAGGGGTGGGGTTCGCGACCCTGCGCGACGGCAGCGGTGACCTCCAGGTGATGGTCGACGCCGACCACGGCGGGCGCGAGCAGCTCGCGTTCTGGGAGCACTCCGTCGACCTCGGCGACCACGTGAGCGTCACGGGCGAGGTCGTCACGACGCACGCGGGCGAGCTCAGCGTGCGGGCGACGTCGGTCCTGCTGGCGGGCAAGGCGCTGCGCCCGCTGCCCGACAAGCACAGGGGGCTCACCGACCCGGACGCTCGCGTGCGGATGCGCTACGTCGACCTGATCGTGCGGCCGGACTCCCGCACGATGGCCTACCGGCGCGCCGCCATCGTCCGCAGCGTCCGCGACAGCCTGCACGAGCGGGGCTTCACCGAGGTCGAGACGCCGATCCTCCAGACGATCCACGGCGGGGCCAACGCGCGGCCGTTCGAGACCCACATCAACGCCTACGACCTCGACCTCTACCTGCGCATCGCGACCGAGCTGCACCTCAAGCGGCTGGTGGTGGGTGGGATGGAGCGGGTCTTCGAGATCGGTCGGCAGTTCCGCAACGAGGGCGCCGACGTCAAGCACAACCCGGAGTTCACCTCGCTCGAGGTGTACGAGACCTACGGCGACTACGACAGCATGCGGGTCCTGACCCAGGAGCTCGTCCAGGAGGCCGCGACGGCCGTCTACGGCTCACCGGTCGCCCGGCGCGCGGACGCGGACGGCACGATCGTGGAGATCGACCTCTCGGGCCAGTGGCCGGCTCGCACCGTGTGCGAGGCCGTGTCCGGGGCCCTGGGGGAGGAGGTCACCGCGGACACCCCCCTGGCCGAGCTCGTCCGGCACGCCGAGCGGATCGGGCTCGAGGTCGACCTCGAGCCCTCCTGGGGCCCGGTGCTCGAGGCGATCTACGAGGAGCTCTGCGAGGCCCGGACCACCACTCCCGTCTTCTACACCGACTTCCCCAAGGAGAACGCCCCGCTGACGCGCGCGCACCGCGACGACCCGCGGCTGGCCGAGAAGTGGGACCTCGTGATGTTCGGCGCGGAGCAGGGCACGGCCTACTCCGAGCTGGTGGACCCGGTCGACCAACGGGCGCGGCTGGTGGCGCAGTCGCTGCTCGCCGCTGCCGGCGACGTGGAGGCCATGCAGGTCGACGAGGACTTCCTCGCCGCACTCGAGTACGGCATGCCGCCGACCGGCGGCATGGGGTTGGGCATCGACCGCCTGGTGATGAACCTCACCGGGCACAGCATCCGCGACACCATCCTGTTCCCGCTGGTGAAGCCGAACCGCTGATCGCCTCGGGCGTTGCCGAGGGGCAGATGGGGTGAGGAGTGGGTCGGCCTGTAGGCCGGGTTCTGTCCCGCTCGCGCGGGGGCGACCATCCATCTGCGACGACCGTTGCCGGCCGCCTGGTGCGATCTACCCGGATGCTCGGGCGGGCCGCCCTCAAACGCATCCTGTCTGATCTTGCTCCGGGTGGGGTTTGCCTAGCTGCGCCGGTCGCCCGGCGCACTGGTGGTCTCTTGCACCACCGTTTCACCCTTACCGCCCTCCGGAGAGGGAGGCGGTCTGTTCTCTGTGGCACTGATCCCGCGGGTTGCCCCGGGTGGCTGTTGGCCACCACCCTGCCCTGTGGAGCCCGGACCTTCCTCGACCCGCCACCCCGGCTCTCACCGAGGCGGTGGACCGCGGCCGCCCGGCCGACCCACTCAGGGGGAAGTCTAGGGGTGCGTGAGCACCTCGGCGCCATCGTCGGTGACGACCAAGGTGTGCTCGAACTGCGCGGAGCGGAGCCCGTCCTTGGTTACGGCCGTCCAGCCGTCGTCCCAGATGTCGTAGTCGGGGGTGCCGAGGTTGAGCATCGGCTCGATGGTGAAGGTCATCCCGACCCGGATCTCGTCGTCGAAGCGCGCGTCGTCGTAGTGGGGGATGATCAGGCCGGAGTGGAACGCCGTGCCGATGCCGTGGCCGGTGAAGTCGCGCACGACGCCGTAGCCGAAGCGCTTGGCGTAGGCCTCGATCACCCGGCCGATGACGTTGACGCGGCGACCGGGCTTGACGGCCTTGATCGCCCGGTCGAGCGCCTCCTTCGTCCGCTCGACGAGCAGCCGCGACTCCTCGTCGACGTCGCCGGCGAGGAAGGTGGCGTTGGTGTCGCCGTGCACGCCGTCGAGGAAGGCGGTGATGTCGATGTTGACGATGTCTCCGTCCTCGACGACCCGGCTGTCGGGGATGCCGTGGCAGATGACCTCGTTGACGCTGGCGCACAGCGACTTGGGGAAGCCGCGGTAGCCGAGGGTCGACGGGTACGCGCCGTGGTCGCAGAGGAACTCGTGGCCGATCCGGTCGAGCTCGTCGGTGGTCACGCCGGGCACGACGTGCGAGCCGACGAGCTCGCGCGCCTGGGCCGCGAGCCGGCCGGCGACCCGCATCCGCTCGATCGTCTCGGCGTCCTTGACCTCCTCGCCGGTGAAGCGCTGCGGCGCCGGCTGGTCGACGTACTCCGGGCGGACGATGTGGGCGGGCACGGGACGGCGTGCGGATACCTCTGCGGGGGATACGGCTGGCACGGCCCGAGTGTAGTTTCGGCCCATGAGCGAGAACGAATACTGGTTCTGCCTGACCCACCGCACGGTCGAGGGACGAGACGGCTGCAAGAACAGCGACCGCCTCGGCCCCTACGCCTCGGCCGCCGAGGCCTCGCGCGCGCTCGAGAAGGTCGAGGAGCGCAACGAGGAGTGGGACAACGACCCGGCCTGGAACGACGACGCCGCAAGCCCGGGGGACGGCGTCAGCGACGCGACTCCCGACAGGTGATCACTTCTTCCTGCCCTTCTTGCCGGTGACGGGGTTGGCCGCCTGAGCCAGGTCGGCCGCGGCGCGGACGCTCTTGAGGGCGCGCTTGGTGTTCTTGTCGAGGGTGCGGGTGAGGTCGGCGATCGCCGCCTCGTACTGCTTGCTCACCCGCGCTGCGGTCTCGGCCGCGACCCGCTCGGCGGTCTCCTGCGCGACCTTCTGGATCACCGCGGCGGTGCTGATGGCCTGGGCGCCGACGTCGACCGCGCGCTCGGCGGGCGAGCGCCGCGCCGACGACGCGATGGGCTTGGCCGTTGGCCTCGGCGTCGACTGCTGGGCCGACCGCCCAGCGGGCGGGGAGGCCGACGGGCGCGCCGGCGCCGTGGCCGACGACGACTTCGTGCCTGTGGTCTTCGTGGCTGTCGACTTCTTCGTGGCTGTCGACTTCTTCGTGGCGGACTTCGCGGCGGACTTCGTGGCCGGTGACTTCTTCGCCGCAGACTTGGTGGCGGGGGTCTTCGTCGCGGTCGACTTCTTGGCCGTCGACTTCGCGGGGGACTTCTTCGCCGCGGACTTGGTGGTGGCGGACTTCTTCGCCGCGGACTTGGTGGCGGTCGACTTCTTCGCCGCGGACTTGGTGGTGGCGGACTTCTTCGCCGCGGACTTGGTGGCGGTCGACTTCTTCGCCGGGGACTTCTTGGCTGCCGTCCTGCCGGCCGGGGTCTCGCTCACGTCGGGCTCCTCGCGTCGTCGGGACCTCGATCCTTCCGTGCCGGGGCCGACTTGTCACCGCCACCGGCCCGCCGGCGGCAGCGCGGCGGGCCGGACCGGGGACCTCAGAAGGTGTGCTCGGGGCCGGGGAACGTGCCCCCGCGGACGTCGTCGGCGTAGGCCCGCGCCGCCTCGAGCAGCACGCCGTGGACGTCGGCGTACTGCTTGACGAAGCGCGCCATCCGGCCCGTGCGCAGGCCGAACGCGTCCTGCCACACGAGCACCTGGCCGTCGCACGCCGGACCGGCGCCGATGCCGATGGTGGGGATGGTCAGCTCCTTGCTGACCTGCTCGGCGACGTCGCCGGGCACCATCTCCATCACCACGGCGAACGCGCCCGCGTCCTCCATCGCGTGCGCGGCGGCCAGGATCCGGTCGGCCGCCTCGCCGCGCCCCTGGACCCGGTAGCCGCCGAGGGCGTGCTCGCTCTGCGGGGTGAAGCCGATGTGGGCCATGACGGGGATGCCGTTGGTCGACAGCTTCTCCACCTGGGGCGCCACCTCGACGCCGCCCTCGAGCTTGACGGCGTGCGCGTCGGCCTCCTTCATGAAGCGGACGGCCGTGTGGAAGGCCTGCTCCGGCGACGCCTGGTAGGAGCCGAACGGCAGGTCCGCGAGGACCAGTCCGCGCCGCGCGGCGCGCGAGACGGCGCGGACGAGGGGGATGAGCTCGTCGACCGTCACGGGCAGCGTCGTCTCGTAGCCGAGGACGTTGTTGGCCGCGGAGTCACCGATGAACAGGATGTCGATGCCGGCCTCGTCGAAGACCGCCGCGGTGTACATGTCGTAGACCGTGAGCATGGTGATCTTCTCGCCGCGCTCCTTCATCTCCCGCAGGTGATGGGTGCGTACGCGCTTCACGGGCGCCGACGGTGCCGGGCCGGAGCCGTAGGGGGCAGTCTCTTCGGGCATGCTCGCTCCTCGTCATCTCGCGGCTCCCTGCTGGAGTCCACGGACCACTCGTCAGGCTAGTGGCGACCGGTCGGTAGGGCGCTGTGGCGGCCGTCACGCTCGGCGGCGGACGTCAGCGCGGCGAGACGCGGACGACCCGGTCGCGCGCGCCGTTGTCGGTGGTGAGGAGGAGGTCGCCGTCGCGCGCCGCGGTGACCGAGCGCAGTCGGCCCAGGCGCTGCAGCCGGGGCGGACGGGTGACGGAGGTGAGCCGACCGGCGGCGTCGAAGCGGAGGAACAGGACCTCGGATCCCTTGAGCGCGGCGACGGCGAGCGTCCCCTCGAGCGGTCCCCACTGGGAGCCGCGCACCCAGGCGGCGCCGGAGGTCGCGATCGTCGGGGTACCGGAGGACCACGCGGCCTCCTGCTGCTGGCCCGGGAGCGACTGGTCGGTCATCGGCACGGTCTCGTCGTAGCCCGGGACCGGGTTCCAGCCGTAGTCACCGCCCGGGACGAGCAGGTTGACCTCGTCGTCGCGGTCGCTGCCGTGCTCGACCGACCAGAGGGTCCCGTCGTCGCGCTGGGCCAGGCCCTGGACGTTGCGGTGGCCGTAGGTCCACACGAGCGGGCGGGCACCGCTCGCGTCCGCGAACGGGTTGCCGGGCATCGGCGCGCCGGTGCGGCGGTGTACCCGCAGCACCTTGCCGCCGAGGGAGTCGAGGGAGCGCGGGTTGGTGCCGACGGCGGCGTCGCCGGTGCCGACGAACAGGGCGTCGCTGTCGCGGTCGAGCAGCAGCCGGCAGCCACCGTGGCGTCCCGACGTCGCCGGGAAGTCGCCGACCACGAGGCGCGGCTGCGAGAGCCTGCGCCACCGCGGGTCGACCCGCCACCGCGTCACCCGCACCTCCGTGCCGCGCCGGGTCGAGGCGCCGTGGCACGCCCACAGCGTCCGCGAGCCGGCGTCCACCGCGATCGACAGCAGGCCGGTCTCGCCGGAGACCCAGACCTGCGTCGAGAGGTCGGCGAGGGTCCGGCGCTTTCCCTTCCGTACGACGCTGAGCCGGGCGCGGTCGCGCTCGGAGACGAGCAGCCGGCCACCCGGTCCCTGCTGGACGTCCCAGGGGTGCTGGAGCCCGCGGACGACGGTGCGGACCCGCAGCTGTGGGGCTCGCTCGTCGCGAGGGGCGGCACGTTCGCCGGCCCCGGTCGCCGGCGGCGGAAGGGTGACGAGCCCGGCGACGAGCGCGGCGAGGGCGACGGACAGGGACCACCGGGTGCTGCGGAGGGGCTGGCGCACGGCGCCGACGCTACGACTGCGCGAGGGCGCCGGTAAAGGGTGGCTCGCCGGGCGGCAGGGGACGGGCGAGCTGGATGCCGACCCGGGTGGTGGCGTAGCCGAGCCGGGTGTTGAGGGCGCGCATCGCTGCGTTGCCGTCCTGGGTCCAGGTGTAGACCTCGTGGATCCCGTGGTCGGCCGCCCAGGCGAGGGCGCGCTGCTTGAGGTGGACTGCCAGGCCGCGCCCGCGCCAGGCACGGCGCACGGCGGTCAGGCCGTTCTCGGCGCGGGTCGGCTGGTCGGGGTCGCGGCCCAGGCCCGCGCAGCCGACGACCTCCCCCTCGTGCAGCGCGAGGAACATCGGGTCGGCGAGCCAGGACGTCGCCCAGCGCTCCGGCGTCACGTCGAGCGGGGTGTCGACGGCGAAGTCCGCCAGCGCCTCGAGCCCGAGGCCGTCGTACGCCGCCTCCCACAGCCCGGGCCGCTCCTGGGCGGTGACGACCTCGATCCCATCAGGAGCCGGCGCCACCGCGATCGGGGCGTCGATGCGGAAGGTCTGCTCGACCTCGCGGTTGACCTCCTCGAACCCGAAGCGCTGTGCGAAGGCGAGCGAGCCCTCGTCGTCCGCGCCCGCGCGCAGCGTCGGGACGCCGAGGCCGGCGACGTGCGCGACGAGCCGGTCGAGCAGGGCCGTGCCCACGCCGCGCCTGCGGTGCTGGGGGAGCACGCGCGGCACGACCGAGCCGCCGCCGCTGGTCTCCGAGCGGTCGGCCAGGCCGGAGCCGACCACCACGCCGTCCTCACGGGCCAGCACCATCAGCCGATCGGGCCCGGCGTGCGCGCGCATCTCCTCCACCGACTGGGCGCGCTCGTAGGGCACGACCGCGATCCGCACCTGTCGCCACGCCTCGAGGTCCTCGTCGG
This sequence comes from Nocardioides sp. Z24_21, assembly GCF_058134345.1. Lineage (NCBI taxonomy): Bacteria > Bacillati > Actinomycetota > Actinomycetes > Propionibacteriales > Nocardioidaceae > Nocardioides > Nocardioides sp. Z24_21. The sequence goes on along the minus strand of NZ_JBYTTH010000003.1, from coordinate 385,705 downwards.
AGGCACACGGGGTGATGACGAGGGCCATGACCGCACCGTAGGACGTGCCGGCCCGGTCCTCCCACCCATTTGCCGGCCCGCGTGCCCCGAGGGGTGGGATCTCGGCCCGGCCCGCCTCCCTAGAGTGGCGGCGTGGACTTCTACTCCGCCTACGCCCAGGGCTTCGCCCGCATCGCCGCCGTCACCGTGCCCGTGCACCTGGCCGACCCGGCCGCCAACGCCGCCGAGGTGATCGAGCAGGCGCGGGCCTGCCACGACGACTCGGTCGCGATCGCGGTGTTCCCCGAGCTGGGCCTGACGGGCTACTCGGTCGACGACCTCTTCCTCCAGGACACCCTGCTCGCCGCGGTCGAGGAGGCGATCGCCGACATCGTGGCGGCGAGCGCCGACCTGATGACGATGCTCGTCATCGGGGCCCCGGTCGTGCACGGCAACCGGGTCTTCAACTGCGCGGTCGTGGTGCAGCGCGGGTCGGTGCTCGGGGTGGCGCCGAAGTCGTACCTGCCCAACTACCGCGAGTTCTACGAGCGCCGCTGGTTCGCCCCGGGCGACGACCGCGAGCTGGAGTGGATCACGGTCGCCGGCCAGGAGGTCCGCTTCGGGCCCGACCTGATCTTCCGGTGCCTCGACGTGCCAAGCCTCGACCTGCACGTCGAGGTCTGCGAGGACCTGTGGGTGCCGGTGCCGCCGAGCGCGGAGGCCGCGCTGGCCGGCGCCACCGTGCTGGCCAACCTCAGCGGCTCGCCGATCACCATCGCCCGCGCCGAGGACCGCCGGCTCCTGGTGCGCAGCGCCAGCGCGCGGTGCGCCGCGGCGTACGTCTACGCCGCCGCCGGCCAGGGCGAGTCGACGACCGACCTGAGCTGGGACGGCCAGACGATGGTCTACGAGTGCGGCTCGCTCCTCGGCGAGAGCGAGCGGTTCCCCGACGGCCCGCGCCGCACAGTGGTCGACGTCGACCTCGACCTGATCCGGCAGGAGCGGATGCGGCAGGTCACCTTCGACGACAACCGGCGCACCCACCACGAGCGGGTCAACCGCTTCCGCACCGTCGAGTGGGAGCTCGAGCCGCCCGTCGGCGACATCGGGCTGATGCGCAAGGTCGACCGCTTCCCGTTCGTCCCCGACGACCCCGAGCGCCTCGAGCTCGACTGCTACGAGGCCTACAACATCCAGGTCTCCGGGCTCGAGCAGCGGCTCACCGCGATCGGCGCGCCGAAGGCCGTGATCGGCGTGAGCGGCGGTCTCGACTCCACCCACGCGCTGATCGTCGCGTGCAAGGCGATGGACCGGCTCGGGCGCCCGCGCAGCGACGTGCTGGCCTTCACGATGCCCGGCTTCGCGACCGGCTCGACCACCAAGTCGTACGCCACCCGGCTCTCGCAGGCGCTCGGGGTGACGTTCGAGGAGCTCGACATCCGGCCCGCCGCCGAGCAGATGCTCGCCGACATGGGCCACCCCTACAGCGAGGGGGAGAAGGTCTACGACGTCACGTTCGAGAACGTCCAGGCCGGGCTTCGCTACGACTACCTCTTCCGGCTGGCCAACCAGCGCGGGGGCATCGTCGTCGGCACCGGCGACCTCTCCGAGCTCGCGCTCGGCTGGTGCACCTACGGCGTCGGCGACCAGATGTCGCACTACAGCGTCAACGCCGGCGTGCCCAAGACGCTCGTGCAGCACCTCATCCGCTGGGTGATCAGCCACGGGGAGCTCGAGGAGGCCAACGAGGTCCTCGCGGAGATCCTGGAGCAGGAGATCACCCCCGAGCTGATCCCGGTCGAGGAGGGACAGCGGCCGCAGGCCACGCAGGACACCGTCGGTCCCTACAACCTGCAGGACTTCACGCTCGCGCTCGTCGTGCGCCACGGCTTCCGGCCCCGCAAGATCGCCTTCCTGGCCTGGCACGCGTGGCAGGACGCCGCGGCGGGGGAGTGGCCGCCCGGGTTCCCCGAGGACGCGCGGGTGGCGTACTCGCTCGAGGAGGTCCGCACCTGGCTGCAGGTCTTCGTCAAGCGCTTCTTCGCCAACCAATTCAAGCGCTCGGCGCTGCCCAACGGGCCGAAGGTCAGCCCGAGCGGCACCATGAGCCCGCGCGGCGACTGGCGGATGCCCAGCGACGCCAAGGGCACCGCGTGGCTCGCCGAGATCGAGCGGGACGTGCCGACCTCCTGAGGTCTTTGCCTGCCCTTAACGGCCGGCTGGAGCGCGCTTAGCCCCCCGCCCGCCAACCTCGTGGTCGACGGACGCCACCCGGGCGTCCGACGACGAAGGAGGAAATGTGCGGAGGAACGTGGTCATCGCCGTGGTCGTGGTCGTGGCGGTCGCGATCGGGCTGGGCGTGTGGTGGGCCGTGGACGACGCGGCCGACAAGAGCGCCACCGAGCGCGGCACGTGCGGCGGCGCCACCTGGGAGCTCACGACCGAGCGGGAGGACGGCGGCACCGAGGTCAGCGCCGAGCTGCAGTCGGCCGGACCGGGCGAGGAGTGGCAGGTCGAGCTGACCCGCGACGACACGTCCCTGCTCAGCGGCGTCCGCACGACCGACGAGGACGGCGAGATCGACGTCGACGCCTTCAGCTCCGGCGACTCGGGCGACGCGTCCTACTCCGTCACCTTCACCCCCGCCGACGGGGAGCCCTGCACGGCCACGATCGGCTCCTGACCCACCACGAAGCGCGGCCCGTCCGGGCCACCCGACCTGAGGAGTACCCCATGAAGAAGACGCTCATCGCCACCACCGCCCTGGTCGCCACCGCCGCGGCCGGCACCACCGTCCTCGTCGCGTCGCCCGCCAGCGCCGACGTCGAGCGGCGCGGCACCTGCGCCGGCGCGACCTTCGAGCTCAACGTCGACCGCGAGGGCCGCCGCGGCTTCGAGGTCGACGCCGACATCGACCGGGCCCGCCCGGGCAGCCAGTGGCGCGTGGCCATCCGTCACGACGGCAAGCTGGCGGTGTCCCGCGTGCTGCGCGCGGACGACGAGGGCGAGCTCAGCCTCGACACGTTCCGCCGCAACACCCCCGGCAAGGACACCTTCAAGCTGACGGTGACGCCCGCCGGCGGGAAGTCCTGCTCGCTGAAGGTCACCGTGCGCTGAGCGACGGCTCCGCAGGGGCCCGGGTCAGGCCGTCCGCAACGTGACGGCGACCCGGGCTCCTCCCATGTCCGAGGTGCCCGCCTCCAACGCGCCGCCGCAGCTCTCGGCCGTGCGGGCCGCGATCGAGAGGCCGAGCCCGGTGGAGCCGCCTCCGCTCGACCCGCGGCCGGTGGCGTCGAGCCCGGGCGGCAGGCCCGGGCCGGCGTCCTCGACGACCAGCTCGACCACGTCGTCCTGCGCGTCGAGGGTGATCCGCACGGCCGCGTCGTCGGGGGTGTGGGAGAAGACGTTGTCGAGCAGCACGTCGACCAGCGCCTCCAGGTCGGCGCGGCTGGCCCGCAGGAGCGGCCCCGCCGGTGCGAGGTGGACCTCGTAGGGGCGGCCCTGGTCCTCGGCCAGCGGCTCCCAGTGGCGTACGCGCTCGGTGATCACCGCGACCGCGTCGGTGCGGGGGTCCAGCCCCTCGCGCTCGGAGCGCCGGGCCTCGCGGACGATCTCGTCGACGGTGGCCTGCAGGGCGTCGAGGTCGCCGCCGAGCCGGTGGCGCAGCAACGGGTCCTCGACCGCCTCGACCCGCAGCCGCAGGGCGGTGACCGGCGTCCGCAGGCGGTGGGAGAGGTCGGCGACGTTGGCCCGCTCGCGCGCGAGGAGCAGCTGGATGCGCCCGACCAGCCGGTCCACCGCGCTGGCGAGCTCCTGCACCTCGGGCGGGCCCGACACCGCAGGGAGCGGGGTGACGACGCCGGTGCCGCCGAGCGAGCGGGTGTGCCGGGCGAGCTGCCGGATCGGAAGCACGAACGAGCGCCCCAGGCGGTCGACCACGGCGAGCGAGCCGGCCAGGAGCACGAGCGCGAGCAGCGCGAGGAGCCCCCACGCCGCCCCGACGGCCGAGTCGAGGCCGGGCTCGTCCACGACGACACGGATCACCGGGGTCTGCGACGGGAGCGCGGAGTTGCCGCCCCGCGAGACCGGCACGAGGAGCTGCGACCCACCGGGCACGTCGTCCACGCGCGCCCGACCGGTGTTGCGGGCGTCGAGGACCAGCGCGCCCTGTCCGGGGTCGGGGCCGATCTCCGGCCCGTCGGGGTAGAGCACGGTCACCCGTGCGTCGCGGTCGCTGTCGTTGACGCGGTCGACGTACTGCGCGACCGCGCCCGCGTCCTGGCCCGACACGACGGTCTCCACCGCCTGGACCTCCAGCGCGGCGCGGGCCAGCCGGTCCTCCAGGGCGTAGCTGCGCACCAGGATCATCATCGGCACGAGCATCGCGAGCAGGACCATGGAGATCGCGGCCGCCGCCGTCACGAGGAGGCTGCGGCGCACCTCAGTCGTCCTCGGCCTGGTCGGGCCCGGGCGCGGCGAGTCGTACGCCGACGCCGCGCACGGTGGTCAGGTAGCGGGGCGAGCCGGCGGTCTCGCCGAGCTTGCGGCGCAGCCACGACAGGTGCACGTCGACGGTCTTGTCCGAGCCGCCCCACGGCTGGCGCCACACGTCGACCAGCAGGTCACGCTTGGTCACCACCTCGCCGGGTCGCTCGGCGAGGTGGGCGAGCAGGTCGAACTCGCGCGGCGTCAGGTCGATCGCCCGGCCGTCGAGCTGCACGCGGCGACCGGCCAGGTCGACGGACAGGCCGCCGACGGTGAGGGTCGTGGGCCGCCGCCGGCCGGACGCGGCGCGGCGCAGCACCGCGCGGACGCGGGCGTCGAGCTGGGCGCTGGTGAAGGGCTTGACGACGTAGTCGTCGGCGCCGGCGTCGAGGGCCCCGACGAGCGACGGGTCGTCGGCGCGGGCACTGGCGATGATCACCGGCACCTCGCTCACCGCCCGCAGCATCGACAGCACCTGGGTGCCGTCGACGTCGGGCAGGCCGAGGTCGAGCACGACCAGGTCGGGGGAGGAGTCGACGGCGAGCTGCAGCCCGCCCATCCCGGTCGGCGCCGAGGTGACCGTATGGCCGCACTCGCGCAGGCCCCGCACCAGCAACGGCCTGATCCGGTCGTCGTCCTCGATGATCAGCACCTCGGCCACCCATCGACCGTACCGTCCCCGACGCGCGCCACCGCGGCCTTAGCCGCGCCTTAACCGGCTCCTCACCCCACGCTGACCGGCGAACCGGCAAGATGCGCCCCGTGAGACGTCGGATGCTGCTCGTGGGCCTGTGGGTCGCGGCCACGCTCCTCGCCGTGGTCGCCGGCGTGTTCGCGGTGTCGACCGTGGGCGCCACCATCCGCGACCGCGGTCCCGTGGGCGACGAGGTCGCCCGCGACGCCTCTGTGCCGTCCCCCACCGTGCCCGAGCCCGACGGTCCGGCCGTGTCCGACGAGATCACGGGGGAGTGGGGGGCCTTCCTCGTCGAGTGCCGCGACACCTGGGCGTACGGCGTCGGTGTGCGCGCGGACAAGCAGGCGGGCTGGCGCGCCGTGAGCTGGGAGCAGGGCCCGGACGACGACGTCGAGGCGGTCTTCAGCGACGGTCGCAGCTCGGTCGAGCTCGACGTCTTCTGCAACCGCGGACGGCCCACGCTCGGCGACCTCGAGCGAAACACGCTGGGCGACGACTGATCCTTGTGCCAGTCTCGGTGTCACCCGATGGACCGCAGCCCGCGTCCCCATCGCTGACACCACCTCACGGGGAGACAGAGATGACCCACCGATCCACCGCCCGTCCCACCGTCCCATCCGGCGCCCTCCGGTCGCTGGCCACCGCGCTCGCGGGCGTCGCGCTGCTCGCCGGCTCGCTGGCGTCCGCGCCCGCCCACGCCCGGCCGGCCCCCGCTGAGCCCGCCGAGCGCGCTGCCGCTCGTACGACCCTGACCTTCACCGTCGAGGACTGCGAGGGCTGCCGGATCCAGCTCGTCAACGCCCGGCGCACGCTGGACGCCCACGTGGTCCACGTGTGGCAGTCGCGCACCAGGAAGGTGCGCGACGGATCGGTGACCTTCCGCGTCGCGACCCGGCGCACGTGGGGGATGTCGGCCACCGTCGTCGCGCCCTGGGAGGGCCACACCGGCTATCTCGCCACCGTGGCGTGGCGCTACAACGGCAAGCGCGTCGGCGACCCCGTCACCGTGGAGGAGGCCGTGACCAAGCGGCGCGCGTCGGCGTGCTGGGAGGGCGTCCGCAGCCGGAGGGTCACCGTGCCGCTCGTCGTGGAGAAGGTGCGGGTGGGCGGCGTGCACGAGGAGGTCAACGGCAGCATCGCCTTCGTGCCCACCACCCAGAGCTGGCTCGCGCCGATGCGCGAGGTCTGGGACGGCGTCCTCGGGTCGCAAGACATCAACATCTGCCGCTGACGGTGGTGCTAGCGTCCGAGCGCATGAGCGGGCGCCACGCGTTCACCTCGCGCCCCGTCGGTGTCTTCACCGTCGTGGTCACGGGCGTGATCGGCGTCGGCGCCCTCTACCTGGCCGCGACGCGCGCGGAGCAGCGCCTGCTCAACCTCGTGCTCGGCGCGTTCATGGTGTCGGTGGCCGCGATGGTCGGCCTCGGCCAACGGCGCAGCACCTCGACGTGGCGGCGCACCGAGCTGCGCGGACGCCCCGCGTGGGCGCTGGCGCTCGGCGAGCGCGGCCAGGCCCCCGCGGTCGCCGTCGTGCTGACGACGCTCGGCATCGGCCTGGGGCTGGCGGCCGTGCTCGACGAGCGCACCGGGGTGCGTGTGGTGGCCGGCGTCCCGGCGCTGCTCGTGCTGGTGCTGGCCGCCGAGATGTGGCGTGCGTGGTCGCGGCGACCCGAGCTGCGGATCTCGGCCGACCTCGTCGAGCTGCACGGCATTGGCATCGACAGCGAGCTGGCGTGGGACGACGTCGGCGCCGTGGTGCCCGACAGCCTCGGCACCCGCTGGGCCGCGCTGGTGCTGACCGCCGCGGCGGGCGCGCCGTCGTACCGGTGGCGACCGAGCCGGCTACTGCTTCCCCTCGACCGCGAGCCCGACCCGCCGGGCATCCACCTGCGCGTCGGGCTGGTGGCCGAAGAGGCCGAGCTGCGGCGCCTGCTTCGCGAGCTGCACATCGCCGACAGGGCCCGGCGCGAGGCGCTGATCGGCGGCGGGATGCCGTCGGACGCGGGTTTCTGACTCGGCTGCTGACACCCTCCGACCCTCGTGTCGCGCTGGCCCTAGGCTGGTGGCATGGGCAAGCAAGAGGACTTCGTGATCCGGGCGCTCGAGGAGCGTGACGTCCGGTTCGTGCGGCTGTGGTTCACCGACGTGCTGGGCTTCCTCAAGAGCGTGAGCGTCGCACCGGCCGAGCTCGAGAACGCGTTCGAGGAGGGCATCGGGTTCGACGGCTCGGCCATCGAGGGATTCGCCCGCGTCTACGAGTCCGACATGCTCGCGCACCCCGACGCCTCGACGTTCCAGATCCTGCCATGGCGCACCGGCGACGAGGGCGGCCCGGCCACCGCGCGGATGTTCTGCGACATCGTGATGCCCGACGGCAGCCCGTCCTACGCCGACCCGCGCCATGTGCTGAAGCGGACCCTGAGCACCGCCGCCGACAAGGGCTTCACCTTCTACACCCACCCCGAGATCGAGTTCTACCTGTTCAAGGACGTGCCGGGGAAGGGCGACGAGCCGGAGCCGGTCGACCGCAGCGGCTTCTTCGACCACACCGCCCAGTCGCGAGGCGCCGACTTCCGCCGCGACGCCATCACGATGCTCGAGGCGATGGGCATCTCGGTCGAGTTCAGCCACCACGAGGGCGGCCCGGGCCAGCAGGAGATCGACCTGCGCTACGCCGACGCGCTGACCACCGCCGACAACATCATGACCTTCCGCACGGTCATCCGGGAGGTCGCCCTCGGCCACGGGATCTGGGCGTCCTTCATGCCCAAGCCGTTCACCACCCACCCTGGGTCGGGCATGCACACCCACGTGTCGCTCTTCGAGGGCGATCGCAACGCCTTCTTCGAGGCCGGCGCGCAGTACCAGCTCTCCAAGACCGGCCGGCAGTTCATCGCCGGGATCCTGCGCCACGCGGGCGAGATCAGCGTGGTCACCAACCAGTGGGTCAACTCCTACAAGCGCCTGCTCGGTGGGGGCGAGGCCCCGTCCGGCGTGTGCTGGGGCCACAACAACCGGTCCGCCATGATCCGGGTGCCGATGTACAAGCCCAACAAGGGCCAGTCCACCCGCATCGAGCTGCGCACGATCGACCCGGCCTGCAACCCCTACCTCGCCTTCGCGGTCGTCCTGGCCGCGGGCATGAAGGGCATCGAGGAGGGCTACGAGCTGCCCCGCGAGGCCGAGGACGACGTCTGGTCGCTGACCGAGCGGGAGCGCAGGGCACTCGGCATCGCGCCGCTGCCGCGCAGCCTGTGGGACGCCATCGGGATCGCCGAGGACTCCGAGCTGCTGGCCGAGACGCTCGGCGAGCACGTCTTCGACTTCTTCCTGCGCAACAAGCGCGCCGAGTGGGAGGAGTACCGCACCCAGGTCTCCGCCTACGAGCGCGACCGGATGCTGCCGGTCCTCTGAGCCCGGCGGACTGACGCAGATGGGGGACACGCCGGGGTCGTACGTCCGCAAGGGCTTCGTCGACGGCGCCGCCGCTGCCCGCGGGATCGCGCGGCTCGGCGAGGCGGGTCCGCCGCTGACCGACGAGCTCGCCGCGTCGGCCGACCCGGACGCCGCGCTCGAGGGCCTGCTCCGGCTCGCCGAGGCCCTCGACGAGCAGGCCGAGGGCACCGGCGCGGAGATGCTCACCGAGGTGGCCGACGACGAGGGCACCGCGATGCGACTGTGCAGCGTGCTCGGCGCGAGCGCCGCCCTGACCCTGCACCTGGTCCGCCACCCGGAGCACTGGCGCGAGCTGACCGACCCCACCCTCGGCACCACCCGGGCCGCCGCGTACGCCCTGCGCGAGGCGATGCTGCGCGCGGTGGGCGCCGACCCGCACGCTGGGGAGCCGGTGGCCGGACTCCCCGACGCCGAGGCCGTCGACGCGCTGCGCGTGGAGTACCGCAGGCACCTGCTGCGGCTGGCCTCGCGCGACCTCTCCCACCACGTGGCGCTCGACGACGCGGCGGCCGAGATCTCCGACCTCGCCGCGGCCACCCTGGAGGGCGCGCTGGCCGTGGCCCGCGCGCGGGTCGGCGACGGCGCCCGCACGGTGCGGCTCGCGGTCGTCGCGATGGGCAAGTGCGGCGGCCACGAGCTCAACTACATCTCCGACGTCGACGTCGTCTTCGTCCACGAGCCGGCACCCGGGGCCGACGAGGGCGCCGCCCTGCGCGCGGCCACCCAGCTGGCCTCGCACCTGATGCGGATCTGCTCCGACCACACGCGCGAGGGGACGATCTGGCCGGTCGACGCCAACCTCCGACCCGAGGGCAGCCAGGGCCCGCTGGTGCGCACCCTCGCCAGCCACCAGGGCTACTACGAGAAGTGGGCCAAGACCTGGGAGTTCCAGGCGTTGCTCAAGGCGCGACCGGTCGCGGGGGACGCCGACCTGGGCCGTCGCTACCGCGAGATGGTGGCCCCGATGGTGTGGAGCGCCGCGGGTCGCGACGGCTTCGTCGAGGACGTGCGGGCGATGCGCCGACGAGTCGTCGACCACATCCCGGCGCACGAGGCCGAGCGGCAGCTCAAGCTCGGCTCCGGCGGCCTGCGCGACGTCGAGTTCGCGGTGCAGCTGCTCCAACTCGTCCACGGCCGGGCCGACCCGTCGTTGCGCGAGGGCGCGACGCTGAGCGCGCTGAGCCGCCTCACCGACGGCGGCTATGTCGGTCGCGAGGACGGCGAGAAGCTGCACGAGGCCTACACGTTCCTCCGCACCCTCGAGCACCGGATCCAGCTCTACCAGCTGCGGCGCACGCACGTGCTGCCCGAGGATGAGGCGTCGCTGCGTCGTCTCGGCCGCTCCATCGGCATCTTCTCCGAGCCGGCCACCCAGGTCGACCGGCGCTGGCGCCACCACCGCCGCGAGGTGCGCCGGCTCCACGAGAAGCTGTTCTACCGACCGCTGCTCGGGGCCGTCGCCAAGCTCCCCGGCTCGGAGGCACGGCTGTCGCTGGAGGCCGCGGAGGCCCGGCTGTCCGCCCTGGGCTACGCCGACCCGCGGGCCGCGCTGCGCCACCTCGAGGCGCTGACGAGCGGGGTCTCGCGCACCTCCGACATCCAGCGCACCCTGCTGCCGGTGCTGCTGGGGTGGTTCGCCGACTCGCCCGACCCCGACGCAGGGCTGTTCGGCTTCCGGCGGATCAGCGAGAGCCTCGGCCGCACCCCGTGGTACCTCACGATGCTGCGCGACGAGGGCGAGGTCGCCCAGCGGCTCGCCGTCGTCCTCGGCACCTCGCGCTACGCCACCGACCTGCTCGAGCGCGAGCCGCAGGGCGTGAGGATGCTGGGGGAGTCGCTGGTGCCGCTGACCGCCGAGGCGGCGCTGGCGGAGATGCAGGCGGTCGCCGAGCGCGCCGACTCGCCCGAGGCCGCGGTCGCCGCTGTGCGCTCGGTGCGCCGGCGCGAGCTGCTCCGCATCGCCTGCGGCGACCTCGTCGCGGGCACGGACGTGGCAGTGGTCGGCCAGGGGCTGACCCGGCTCACCGACGCCACCTTGCAGGCGACGCTCGACATCGCGATCGAGGCGGTGCGGCGCCAGCGTGGCCTGGACGCGCCGCCGAGCCGGATCGCCGTGGTCGCGATGGGTCGCTACGGCGGGTTCGAGCTGTCGTACGGCAGCGACGCCGACGTGATGTTCGTGCACGAGGCCGCCCACGGTGCGGACACCCAGGCCTCGGCGTCGTTCGCGACCGCGGTCGTCTCGGAGGTACGTCGCCTGCTCTCGCTGCCGGCCAGCGACCCGCCGCTGGAGATCGACGCCGACCTGCGCCCGGAGGGCAAGAACGGCCCGATGGTGCGCACCGTGGAGTCCTACGCCGCCTACTACGCGAAGTGGTCGGACGTGTGGGAGTTCCAGGCCCTGCTGCGAGCCGACGCGGTGGTCGGCGACCCCGACCTGCGCGCCCGCTTCACCGAGCTCATCGACCCGCTGCGCTTCCCCCTCGACGGCATCGCGGAGTCCGCCGTGCTCGAGGTGCGTCGGATCAAGGCACGCGTCGACGACGAGCGCCTGCCGCGCGGCGCGGACCGGCACACCCACCTCAAGCTCGGTCGCGGCGGGCTGGCCGACGTCGAGTGGACCGTGCAGCTGCTGCAGATGCGGCACGCGGGGCGGGTCGAGGGGCTGCGCACGACGCAGACGCTGCCCGCCCTGGAGGCGGCGGCCGGGGCGGGGCTGGTCGCCGAGGCCGACGCGGCGACGCTGGCGGAGGCCTGGCGGCTGGTGAGCCGGGTGCGCAACGCCGTCACGCTCGTGCGCGGCAGACCGGCCGACCAGCTGCCCAGCGACGCCCGCGAGCGCGCCGCGGTCGCGCGGGTGCTGGGCTACCCGCAGGGCGCGTCGGACGAGATGGTCAACGACTACCTGCGCACCACCCGCCGCGCCCACGCCGTGGTCGAGCGGGTCTTCTGGGAATGAAGCGATATGCTTCATCGATGGACAAATGAAGCAATTACCTTCATTATCGAGGAGTGCCCAGGACTGCCGTCGCGACGCTGATCGGCGACCTCGTGGGGTCTCGAGCCTCCCACGACCGCGCCGACCTCCACCAGCGCCTCGAGTCGGCGCTGGGCGAGGTCAACGACCTGATGCACCCGCTCCGGCCGCTGTGGGTCACCGTCGGGGACGAGTACCAGGGTGCCTTCGCGACGGTCGCGGAGGCCGTGCGGGCCACGCTGCTGGTCCGGACGCGGCTGCTCCCGGACCACGACGTGCGCCACGGCATCGGCTGGGGGGCGACGACCGTCCTCGACGCGGACACCGGCATCGAGGACGGACCCGGGTGGTGGGCGGCCCGGGTGGCGATCGAGGCCGCCGCCAGCGCGGAGCACAGCCCGGCCCAGCGGTGGCTGCGCACGGCGTACGTCGTGGCCGACGGCGCCGCCGGGGGAGCGGACCCCGCCCTGGTCAACGCCGGGCTGGTGCTGCGTGACGAGCGGGTCAGCGGCCTGTCGGCGCGCTCGGTGTCGGTGCTGCGTGGTCTGCTGTCCCACGAGACCCAGCGCGACGTCGCCGACGCCCTGGGGATCAGCGCGTCCGCGGTGTCGCAGCGGGTGCGCGCCGACGGGCTCGCGGCGATCGTCGCGGCCCACGACCTGCTCGCGCCCGCCAGTGGGGGCGACGACCCGGAGGAAGGAGACCGATGAGCTGGCTCGGGATCCTGCTGATCGGGTTCGCGGTCACCGACCTGATCCACGCCGTGCGCCGCACGCGCTACCTGCCCGAGTGCGTCGGGGCGCTGGTGGCGCTGTGCACCGGCCTGCTGGCCGGGCTGACGTCGGGGCGGGACGTGGCGGCGCTCCTGGGCATCGCGGTCGTGGTGCTGCTGTGGGGCCTGACGGTCACGTGGGGCTTCGGCCACCCGGGACCGAAGGCGGCCCGGCTGCCGCTCGGCGTGTTCCTGGTGGCGCTGGTGGGCGCGATCGCCTGCTCCGGGCTGGCGCCGGAGGCCTCCGGCCCGCTGGCCCGGTGGCTCGACTCCCTCGCCGTGGGCGATCTCGACGGCGTCGGTCCCGACCGGTTCCTGCTGCTTCTCGGCGCGTTCGCGATCCAGCTCTCCACCGGCAACGTGCTGGTCCGGCTGGTGCTCAAGGCGACCGGCACCATCAACCCGCGGGCCGACGGCGCGATGCCGCCCACCCGGCTCAAGGGCGGGCGCCTGCTGGGTCCGCTCGAGCGCGTCTTCATCCTCGCCCTCGCCCTCGGCGGGCAGGTGACGGCGGCCAGCGTGGTCGTCGCCGCCAAGGGGCTGCTGCGCTTCCCCGAGCTCTCGTCGCGGCGCGACCAGGACCGGATCCACCAGCTCACCGAGTACTTCCTGCTGGGGTCGTTCGTGTCGTGGCTGGTGGCCCTGGGCTCCTACGTCCTGCTGGCCTGAGCGCCGGGGCCGTCGGTGCGCTCGGCGCGCCGCGAGGCGACGCCGGCGTCGGTGCAGAAGCCACCTCCGTGGCGCTTGAGGCAGAGCAGCCCGACCAGCAGCCCCTGGCGGTCGACCACGGCGACGCGCCGCTCGCCCACGGCGCGCATCGCCCGGCGTACCTGCTCCGCGGGCAGGTCGGCGCCGATGGTGCGCCCCTCGAGCACGGCATGCGCGAGAGCGGGCTGCTCCCCGGACCCGGCGGCGGCGAGGTCCCGGCGCACGAGCGTGCCGAGCAGCTGCTCGCCGACCCGGCCCGTGCCGGTGAGCAGCACCATGTGGACGTGGGGGCTGGCGAGGACCTCCTGTACGTCGGCCACGGTCGCCTCCCCGTCCAGGACGATCGGGGACCGCAGCATCACCTCTGCCACCCGTGCCGTCACCCTGTGACGATAGGCGCACCCCGCGCGAGTGTCTGCCTCGGGCGGCGAGCGGGGACCTCAGGTCGGGGCGGGCCGCCCCGCGGGCGGTACGAGCAGCAGCCGCTCCCTGCGGAGGGGGAGACGCCCGGGCGGGTGCGGCGCTGCGGCGTCCGTCCCCGCGACGGTGGGCTCCGCGCCGCTCGTCCGCGATCGAACACGCTTGCGAATATGCGCAAGAGCGCGTAGTCTGATCGGACGCACCATAGGTCCATGGCTCCAGGGCGTCGCCCGGGCCATGGCTGAGTGGAGCGAGTTGCGAGGGTGACGTAATAGTCCGGGGACCCGGGCCTCCAGGAGCGACGACCATCGATCGATCGCGCGCGTGCGCGATCGGCTCGTCGTCGACGTGGAGGAGGTCCGTGGTGGTGCACCCGATCATCGCCGCCGCCTGCGACGTCCGCGCGCGCCTCAAGTCGGTGTCCGGGGCCAACCCGACGTTCATGACCACCGCCGAGAAGGCGAGCGCGTTGCGTGAGCTGGGTCGGGCCGAGGGACAGCTGGCCGAGCTGCGGTTGCGGATCCTCGCCGAGGCCGGCGACCTCGCTGCCGACACCGCGGCCCGGGACGCCGCCGGCTGGCTGGCGCAGCAGACCCGCACGTCGTTCGCGGACGCGCGGTCCGACCTGCGCCTGGCCGAGTCGTTGGACCGCCACCGGCCGGTCCTCGCGGCCGCCATGCGGGAGGGCGCCGCGAGCCTGGCGCAGGCGCGGGTGATCGATCGTGCGCTCACCGCGCTGCCCGGTGCCGTCGCCGCCGAGACCGTGTCGCTGGCCGAGGCGCACCTCGTCGACCGGGCGGGGGAGTTCGGTCCCAAGGAGCTCGGTCGCATCGGGCGCCGCATCCTCGACGTCGTCGCGCCCGAGGTCGCCGAGCGAGCCGAAGCCGCTCGGCTCGCCGACCTCGAGGCCCACGCCCGCGAGCACACCCGGCTGACGATGCGTCGGCTCGGCGACGGCACGACCCGCATCTCCGGCCGGCTCCCCGACGCCGCGGCGACACGGTGGGTGACCTACCTGGAGGCCTTGACCAACCCGCGACTGGCTGGTCCCGCCGGGGGCGACGTCGCCGAGCGGCTTCCCCACCCGCGCCGGATGGGCGAGGCGTGGATCCAGCTCCTCGAGACCCTCGACGCCGGTCGGCTGCCGGTCCACGGCGGCGACGCGACCACCGTGGTCGTCACCATCTCGTTGGAGTCGCTCAGGGCCGAGCTCGCCACGGCGGACCTGCTCGGCTCGGGACTGGTGCCGGGCGACGAGCTCACGGGGGACCGGATCACCGCCGCCGAGGCGCGCCGCCTGGCGTGCAGCGCCAGGATCCTTCCGGTGGTCCTCGGCGGCGAGGGCCCGCCGATCGACCTCGGCCGTGTCCGGCGCCTCTTCACCCCCGCGCAGCGCAAGGCGCTCCTGGTCCGCGACCGCACCTGCCGTGCCGAGGGCTGCGAGATCCCCGCCACCTGGTGCGAGGCCCACCACCTCGAGCCCTGGCACCACGGCGGACCCACCGACCTCGCCAACGGCCTCCTGCTCTGCACCCACCACCATCACCGCGTCCACGACGCCGGACACCGGGTCGACCGGCTCCCCAACGGCGACCTCCGCTTCCATCGACGCAGATAGGAGGCACGGGCGGGACAGTTTCGGTCGGTCATCGGGCGAGCAGGAGCCGGTGACACCCGGTCAACGAGGGAGGACGATGTCTCGATGGGCCGACTCGCGATCCCCGCGGCCGCGTCCTGAGGGGCCGGTGCGGTGGTGGTGCGAGAGTGGCGGTGATCGACGACGTCCGCGCGCTCGGGTCGGAGCTCGAACGTTCCTACGAGGTCTACGTACGAGGGCGCCTGAAGTTCCGGGTCAAGCAGATCGTCTACGTCGCGTTCTCCCTCGACGAGCGCGTGATGGGGTTCGGGTTCCCCAAGGAGGAGCGCGCCGCACTCGTGGAGAGCGAGCCGCACAGGTTCCACCTGCCCCCGCAGGCCGACCTGCGCTTCCACTGGGTCCACGCCGACCTTGCGACGCTGGACCCTGCCGAGGCCCGCGAGCTCGTCGTCGACGCCTGGCGCCTGGTCGTGCCGCAGAAGGTCTCGCGCGCCTACGACCTCGCCCACCCCCACGGCCCGGGCTGACGTCCGCAGCCGAGCGGGAGACCTCACGGGGTTCGTCCCTCACGGCGACGCAGCACCGGATCTGCTGCAGGCCCGGGTTCGTTCCCCGGCTCCGGCAGATGGAGAGGTCGACGCTACGACCGCATCGCACTGCCTCGCCTTGGTACAGGCCTCAACTGACGCAGAACTCGTTGCCCTCGGGGTCGCGCATGACGACGCAGTAGAACGACTCACCGGGGCCGAGGCCTTGCGTCCTTCGCTCCACAGCTGCTCCGAGGCCGACCAGCTCGACCACACGTGCCTCGACCAGCTCGACTCGCCGCTCCATGGACATCGTGTCGTCACGACCCGTTGGATAGAGGTCGAGGTGGAGTCGGTTCTTGCCCGTCGTCGGCTCGGGGACCTTCTGGAACCAGATGGGCGGGCGGAGACCTGCCGGGTCGAAGATCCGGTCGTCGAAGGCGTCGTCGTCACCGAGGCGCGATCGGTAGTGCCGGTCCCAGGTGGTGGCCGAGCCGGGAGGCGGGGACGGCTGGTAGCCCAGCGCGGCTGCCCAGAACCGCGCGAGCCGCCGCGGGTCGTTCGCGTCGAAGGCCAGCTGCCAGAAGGTCACGCGACCCAAGGTAGGGGGCGATCCGGGGGGTGTGTCGACGCCCACCCCCAGCCACCCGGAAGACCCACGCCGAAGCCGCTCCTTGACACAGAGGGGTGCCAGATCCGGGTGCATCACGGATGACGACTCTGGCACCCTGCCTTATCGTTAGCGGCCAGCCTGCTCAACGCCCAGCGCTGGTACTGGGCGTCACTGAACCCAAGGATGACGGCACCGTTCGAGTCGGACCAGGCCCCAGGAGGCGCCGTCCCTCAGTGGGCGGCGACCTCCGAAAACACCTCAGGACATGGCGCCTCTACGCGCGCATCTCGGTGCGGGTTCAGGCGGTCAGCGCAACACCTCGGCTAGTGCTTGTGATGGTGTCTTGAAGCCGAGGGTCTGTCGAGGGCGTTCGTTGAGCTCTTGAGCGATGGCATCGAAGTCGTCTTGGGTCAAGGTGCGGAAGTCGACCCGGCGGGGCAGGTACTGACGCAGAAGTCCGTTGGTGTTCTCGTTGCTGCCACGCTGCCACGGCGACTTCGGATCGCAGAAGTAGACCTGCACACCGGTGGCGACGGTGAACCGCTGGTGTTGGGCCATCTCGTGGCCGAGGTCCCAGGTCAGGGATTTCGTCAGTTGCTGCGGCAGCGTCGTGACTGCGGCAGCCAGCGCATCGGCGACCGCGTCAGCCTTGTGATTGCCACCAGGTAGCGCGACCAGCATCAGGAACCGGGTCGAGCGCTCCACCAAGGTGGCAACGGGGCTCATCCCTTTGCCGAACACCAGGTCGCCTTCCCAGTGGCCGGGTACCGCCCGGTCCTCTACCTCGGCCGGTCGCTCGGAGATGTGCAGCGTGTTGGGCCGGCCGCCACGACCGTCGGGCAACCGAACTCCCTTGGGTCGCCGGATCACCCGCCCGGTGCGCAGGTGAGCGGTCAGTTCTTTGCGCAGCGCGCCGCGGGACTGGACGAACAGGGTGCGGTAGATGCTCTCGTGGGACACGTGCATCTCCGGGTCGTCGGGGTAGGTGGACTTGAGCCAGCCTGCGATCTGCTGGGGTGACCATCGTCGCTGAAGCTTCTCGGCCACGATGCCAGCCAGCACCGGGTTCAGAGCCAGCTTGCACGCCTTGGGACGGGTCGCACGCGACCACGCCTCACGATCGGCTCTGGCTGCTCTGTATCGCCTGGGCCCGCCGTTGGTGTTGATCTCTCGGCTAACCGTCGAGGGCGCTCGACCCAATCGAGTCGCGATGGCTCGGATCGACTCCTGGGCCGCCAAGCCCCGAGAGATCTCCTCGCGCTCCGCCATCGACAGGCGACAACGTGATCGACGCCGAGGATCGGGTCTGACCCCACCACAGCGCAGCAGGTAGGTACGCACCGTGCTCGGTGACAGACCCAGTTGCCGCGCTGTCGGCTTCGCTGCCTGCCCCTCACGCAGCCTCGCCCACAGCGCGTCGATCGTCTCTGGCGTCAGCTTCTCGTAGTCACCACGTCCCACCGCAACCTCCTCGAGTTAAGGAAGTGTTGCGCTGACCCCTTGAGAGCACCGGGATGAGCGGGCGCTCGGTTCGCGGCGGGTCCGGAGTTTCAAGCGACCTCCCTGCAGGCGTCGCGCGAGTGCGCCACACTGCCTCAGTGAGCGCCGGGCGGATGGGGAGAGCCGTATCTCTTGCCTGTGTCGTGATTTCGCTCAGCGCGTGCGGCGGGGCACGAGCCGTCGACGGCGGTGACGCGACCGTGCTGGTTGCCGAACGAACTGGTGGAGGCATGGACGCACGCCTCGAGGGAACCCTTGCGGTCGTCGATGGGTGCTTGGGCATCACTGATGTCACTACGTATCGCGACACGGTCGTCGTATGGCCGCACGGCACCGAGGTGACGAGCGACGCCCCCACCACCATCGAGCTCCCCGGCGTTGGCGAGATCGCTGTCGGCGAGAAGGTCTCCGTCGACGGAGGCGTGGACAGGAGCACCACGGGTCGGGTCGGCGGGCTGGTCGTCCCGTCCTACTGCGACAGCACCGAGATCTGGCTCGCGCGCTGACTGACTGGACCCGCACGGACGACTCGCCCCGGGGACCAGACCCAGCCTCAGCGAACCTTCCACGTCGTCGGAGGCCACCAGACTCCGCATCCCCGGACCACCGTGAAGGTCGAACGTGGGCAACACCTGATCCTCGCCCCTGTAGCCGGCCGCCCTGACGTACGCGCCGACGTAGGTGCGGACGCCCCGGTCACCCGAGGTGGAGGGCCCGTCCACGACGTGTGGGAGCGTGGGAGCCGTGACCGTCCCGACCATTCGTCCTGCTCATGAGGCCGACATGGAGCGTCTGGTCGAGGTGGAGGTCGAGGCCGGGCAGCTGTTCCACACCGTCGGCATGCCACTGGTCGCTGAGGACGTGCCGGACAGGGACGATCTGCGCGAGGCCATCGAGCGAGGGCAGGTCTGGGTGGCGCAGATCGGCGCGGAGGTCGCGGCCTACATCACCGCGGAGGTGCTCGACGGGAACGCGCACGTGGCCCAGGTGTCGGTAGCACCCGCGTACGCCGGTCGACGTATCGGTCGGGCCTTGCTCGAGTTCGTGGAAGCGTGGGGTCGCGACGCCGGGCTTCCTGCCACCACGTTGACGACCTTCAGAGACGTCCCGTGGAACGGCCCCTACTACCTCCGTCTCGGCTATCAGGTTCTCGCAAGCAACCACGTCGGCCCGGAACTGGCCCGGACGATGGCGCACGAGGCGTCGCTTCCGGGGATCGACGGCTCCTTGCGGTGCGCGATGATCAAGCCCAACCATCCGGCGGGCGCCGTCACCTGAAGGCGGCGAGCCGCAGAACCAGTCCGTTCTGCAACCGCGGCGGCGACGACGGTTGGCTGAGCGGTGCACACGCACGCTCATTCGGCGATCTCCCGAAGCCTGAACCCGCAGGCAGATGAGCCCGCTCCTGGCGTCAGCGCACTTGGCGCGCGACTGCGCGCGACTGCTCGCGTGGCTCCTCCCCCGGAGGAGCCCAGTGCCACGCCCACGTCAGGGACGCGCCGTCCCAGCCGGGGTGGATCTCCATGGCAGGTCCCTCAGCGTCCGCGACGTAGCGCTCGGGACCCGTTCGCTGGAATGTGACGACAGTGGGGAACTCGCTGGCGGCGACGTGCAGAGCCGATGCCGTCACGATGGTGTGCTCGACGTGCTGGAGTCCGGAGACACCGACGGCCTCGTAGTCGACGCTCATCGCGTGCTCGGTCAGTCGGCGTACATCGATGCGGCACTCGCAGTCCCCGCTCTCCGGCCCGGTCACCGTCCCTCGGTAGAGCCCTGCGGGGACGGCCAGCATGTTCACCATGGCGCGATTGCACCACAGCGCGGACGAACCTGCGGTGGTCATCGCGGTCGTCACGCAGGGACGGGTCCGATCAGAGTCGCAGCACGCGCCCGGCGACGACGAGGTGCACCTCGTCGCAGGCGGCGGCGACGCGTTGGTTGACCACGCCGAGCAGGTCGCGGAAGAGGCGACCGGAGCGGTGCTCGGGCACCACGCCGAGGCCGACCTCGTTGGTGACCAGGACGACGTCCTGCTCGCACCGCACCAGCGCCTCGACGACCTCGTCGGTGCGCGCCAGCACGAGGTCGTGGACGGCGTCGGAGTCGTCCTCCCACGCGTCGTGGGTGTCGATGATCGCGGTCAGCCAGGTGCCGAGGCAGTCGACGAGGAGGGGGTCGCGGGCCGCGGTGAGCGCCCCGGCCAGGTCCTGCGTCTCGAGGGTGCCCCAGGAGTCGGGGCGCCGGGCGCGGTGGGCGTCGATCCGGGCCGCCCAGTCGGGGTCCTGCTCGCGGTCGGGGGGCGTCCCGGTGGCGACGTAGGTGGCCGGTGCGCCTCCGATCAGGTCCTCCGCGTGGGTGGACTTGCCCGACCGCACGCCGCCGGTGACCAGGATCCGCATGGCGCGATCCTGTCAGGTCGCCGCGGATCGGACGCAGCCGCATGGGTACGGGTCGACATGACCGCCGACGACCCGACCCCGTCCAGTCCCGCCGACGCCACCGCAGAGACGACCGGCGACACCACCGGCGACACGACCGGCGACACCGCCTCGGGAGGCGGTCGTCCGCTCGCGGTCGTGACGGGCGCCTCGAGCGGCATCGGTCTCGAGCTCGCCAAGCAGTTCGCCGAGCACGGCTTCGACCTCCTCGTCGCGGCCGAGGACGACGAGATCACGGTCGCCGCGGCCGTCCTGCGGGCCGAGGGCGACGGGGAAGTCGAGGCGGTGCAGGTCGACCTGCGCAACGAGCAGGGAGTGGCCGCCCTCTACACCGCCATCCGTGCGGACGGTCGCCCCGTGGCCGCCATCGCGCTCAACGCCGGCCACGGCCAGGGCGGCGCGTTCGTCGACACGGACCTCGCCGACGAGCTCTCGATCATCGACCTCAACGTCGTCTCGACCGTGCGCCTGGCCAAGCTCGTGCTCCGCGACATGGTGGCCGCCGACGCGGGCCGGGTGCTGGTGACGTCGTCGATCGCCGCGACGATGCCGGGCTCGTTCCAGGCGGTCTACAACGCGTCGAAGTCGTTCCTCCAGTCCTTCACCGAGGCGCTGCAGGACGAGCTCAAGGACACCGGCGTCACGCTGACTTCGCTGATGCCCGGACCGACGGACACCGACTTCTTCGAGCGCGCCGACATGGCCGACGACACCGCGGTCGGCACGTCGAAGAAGGACGACCCCGCGCAGGTGGCCCGCCAGGGCTTCGAGGCGCTGATGGACGGCAAGGCCCGGGTGGTCGGCGGCGGACTGAAGACCAAGGTGCAGGAGGCCGCCGGCAAGGCGATGCCCGACAAGCTCAAGGCGGCGATGCACCGCAGGATGGCCGAGCCGGGCTCCGGCGACTGACCGACCCCGGGAGAGGGCCGCGCGCAGCAGCCGTCAGCCAGTGGCGGCGGCCAGGACCAGCACGGCGAAGGTGACCTCCACGGCCGCGCCGAGCACGTCGCCGGTGATGCCGCCGAGGCGGCGTACGCACCGCAGCAGCAGGGCCAGCACGACGGCCACCGCAGCCGCCAGTCCCACCACGGTCGATGCGGCCGAGCCGAGCCCGTGGCCCGCGAGGGCCGCGGCCGCGCCGCAGACCAGGAGCGACGCGACGGCCGCGACGACCGGCACCGAGCCGACGTGCGTCGCTCCCAGGCCGTCCGGGCGTGCCGCGGGCACACCGCGCACGCACGAGACGGTCAGCGCGACGCGCGAGACGCACACCAGCAGCCCGACGACCCACCAGCCCCGGTCGTCGCGCACCACGGCCGTCAGCCCGGCCGCCTGGAGCCCGGCGACGAGCACCACGGCGACCACCCCGGCCGGGCCGACCGGGCCGGTGCGCATCACCTCCAGCGAGCGGGCGGGGGAGTAGGAGGCGGTGAGCCCGTCGGCGGTGTCGGCGAGCCCGTCCCAGTGGAACGCCCGGGTGCCGAGGGCCAGCGTCAGCACCACGACGTACGCCGTCGCGAGCGGAGGCAGGCCGATCCAGCCGCCGACCAGCACCACGACCGCCGCGGCGGCCGCGAGCGGCAGCACGGCCAGCGGCGCGAGAGCCATCGCCAGCCCGGCGACCCCGCGGTCGACCCGGCTCGGGGGCGGGACCCGCACGGCGGTGAGGGTCCCGGTCGCGAGCAGCCAGGCGTCGCGCACGATCACGAAGGCATGATCTCCGACAGCAGCGCCACGTCGCGCAGGACGGCGATCGCCGAGCGCAGCACCGGGACGGCGGCGACCGCACCGGACCCCTCGCCCAGCCGCATGCCGAGGTCGAGGACCGGCTCCAGTCCCAGGGACTTCAGGGCGTGCGCCTGCGCCGGCTCGGTCGAGCGGTGCCCGGCCAGCCACCACGCCGCGGCGCCCGGCGCGTGCGCCTCGGCCACGACCGCGCAGGCGAGCGACATCAGGCCGTCGAGGAGGACCGGGACGCCCCGCGTGGACGCCTCGACCAGGAAGCCGACGGTGGCGGCCAGGTCGGCGCTGCCGAGCGCGGCGAGCACCTCGACCGGGTCGGACGTGCGGCCCTGCGCGCGGGCCAGCGCCTGCTCGATCACGTCGCGCTTGCGGCGCCACCCGTCGTCGTCGATGCCGGTGCCGCGACCGGTCACCTCGTCGGCGGGCAGCCCGAGCACGGCCGCGACGAGCGCCGCCGCGGCCGTGGTGTTGCCGATGCCGAGGTCGCCGGTCATGAGCAGCTGGGCGCCGTCGTCGATCTGCTCCGCGGCGAGCTCGGCGCCGAGGGCGAGCGAGCGCTCGGCCTCGTCGCGCGTGAGGGCGTCGGCCAGGTGGATGGGCTCGGAGCCGCGGCGCACCTTGCGGGCGGTGACCGCGTCGGGCAGGTCGTCGAGGTCGGCGTCGACGGCGACGTCGACCACGCTCACCGCGACGCCGTGCGCACGCGCCAGCGCGCTCACGCCCGCGCTCCCCGCCACGAGGGTGCGCACCATCGCCTCGGTCACGGCCGCCGGGTAGGCGGACACGCCGTGGGCGGCGACGCCGTGGTCGCCCGCCAGCACCACGAGGCGTACGTCGGTCAGCGGGCGCGGGGGCACGACGCCCTGCGCGGCGCACAGCCACGCCCCGAGCTCGCCGAGGCGGCCGAGCGCCCCCGGTGGGGTGGCGAGTGCGGCGACGCGATCGCGGGCGAGGGTGGCGATCTCGGACGGGGGCGGGGCGATGCGCGGCGACTGGGTCATGGCGCCACCAGCCTAGTGAGGCGCGCGCCCGGACGGCCTGCGAGTCTTGCCCGGGTGACCGGCCACTCCGTCCTGCAGCTCCCGGTGCCGGCGCTCGAGGAGTGGGTGCGCGAGCGCACCGCCCACTACGACGCCGGTTTCGTCTCGACCGACGCGCGCTTCGGGCACGCGCACATCACCGCGCTCGGTCCCTTCGCGCCCAGCCCTACCGACGCGGACCTCGGCACGGTCGCGGCGATCGCGGCCGCGACCCCGCCGGTCGCGGTCAGGCTGGCGCGGCTGGACCAGTTCCCCAGCGGGATCATCCACCTCGTGCCGGAGCCCGACGAGGCGCTCCGAGACCTGACCGCGCGCCTTGTCGCGGCGTTCCCCGCGTGGCCGCCGTACGGCGGGGAGTTCGGCAGCGACGTGCGCCCCCACCTGACCGTGGACGCGGCCTCCGACGACGTCGACCTGGCCTCCACCGCCGCGCTGCTCGCCGACGTCGTGCCCGTCGACGTCGTGCTCGACCGGCTCCAGCTCGCCTGGTGGGAGACCGACCGCTGCCATGTGCTGGCGGAGTGGCCGCTCGGTCGGTGACCGGACGTGCGAGGATCACCGCATGGCTACCTGGGCACACCTCGAGATCACCGTCGACGACCAGGGCAACGTGGAGGTCGGCGGCTACAACGCCGACCCCGAGGCCCTCGTGGAGGACACCGAGTCGTGGGAGGACCTGCTGTCCACCCTCGGCCTCAGCGGCTGGGAGCTGGTGCAGGTCATCCCGGGCGTCGAGACCACCTACTGGTTCAAGCGCCAGTCCTGATCCCGGCGTGAGCGAGGTCCACGACCGCTTCCGGTCGGCGTCGGCGGGCGCCGAGTGGATCTTCCACCGTCCGCCGTCGACGCCCGCGGCGATGCTGCGCGACCTCGCCGACTTCGCCGAGGCCCACGACATCGGGTGGGACCGCTACGGCGAGCGCGGGGCCGTCGCCGAGCTCGAGGCGCGGGTCGCCGGCCTGCTCGGCAAGCCGGCGGCGGTGATGTTCCCCAGCGGCGTGATGGCCCAGCAGGCCACCCTGCGCGCGTGGTGCGACCGTGCGGGCTCACGCCGCGTCGCCCTGCCCGACCTGTCGCACCTCGTGCGGCACGAGCAGGACGGTCCCCGGCGGGTGCTCGGCCTGGAGCTGGAGTGGCTCACCACCGGCCCCCGCACCGCCACCGACGAGGACCTCGCCGCCGTCGGCGGCCGGCTCGGGGCGGCGCTGGTCGAGCTGCCGCTGCGCGACGCCGGCTGTCTGCTGCCGCCGTGGGACGAGCTCGTCGCCCTCTCCGCCGCCGCCCGCGAGCGCGGGGTGCGGCTGCACGCCGACGGGGCCCGGATCTGGGAGTCGGTCTCCTACTGGGGCCGCGACCTGGCCGAGGTGGCCGAGCTGTTCGACTCGGTCTACGTCTCGCTCTACAAGGGGCTCGGCGGCTCGAGCGGGGCACTGGTCGCCTGCCCCGAGGACCTCGCCGGCGAGCTGCGGTCGTGGCGGCAGCGGATGGGCGGCACGATCTACTCCATGACGACGGCGGCGCTCGGCGGGCTGAAGGGCCTCGACGAGCACCTGTCCGACTTCGCAGAGCATCGGGCCTGGGCGGTCGCGCTGGCGGTGGCGCTGCGCGAGCGCGGCTTCCGCACCGTGCCCGACGAGCCCCACATCGCCACCTTCCTGGCCTACGCGCCCGGCACGGCCGAGGAGGTCAACGAGCGCGTCATCGCCTTCGTCGAGGAGCGTGGCCTCGTCCCGTGCGGGCTGTGGAGCGGCGCCGACGTGCCGGGCTGGGTGCAGACGGAGCTGACCTGCTACGAGTCGGCGTCCCGGCGCGACCCGGCCGAGGTGGCCGACACCATGGCCGCGGCCGTCGGGCTGGGCGCGGCTCACCCCTAGCCCGGCGTGGTCGCCGCGCCTCCGGGCGTCGCGGGGCCGTGGCCTACATTCCTCCCGTGAGTGCCCAGGCCCCAACCGCGGTGATCCTCGTCCGCGCGACCAGCTTCGTCCCCAACCCCGCGACCGCGGCCGACAACGCGTTCCAGTCCGAGGCCCCCGCGGGGCAGACCGACTACACGACGGCCGAGAAGGCGCTGGCCGAGATGGACGCGCTGGCCGCGGCGCTGCGCGACGTCGGCGTACGGGTGCACGTCTTCGACGACGACGACCACACCCGCCCCGACAGCGTGTTCCCCAACAACTGGGTGTCCACCCACGCCGGTGGCACCGTGGCGGTCTACCCGATGTACGCCTCCAACCGCCGCCACGAGCGGCGTGCCGACGTCCTGGAGCTGCTGAAGTCGGAGTACCGCGTGCAGGCGATCATCGACTACTCCGGCCTGGAGCCCGACGGCGTCTTCCTCGAGGGCACCGGCGCCATGGTGCTCGACCACGTCTCGCGGGTGGCCTACACCGCGCGCAGCCACCGCGCCGATGTCGCCGTGCTCGAGCGCTTCTGCACCGACTTCAACTACGAGCCGATGGCCTTCGACGCCGTCGACTCCGACGGCGTGCCGGTCTACCACACCAACGTGCTGGCCTGCATCGGCACCGACGTCGCGCTGATCGCCCTGGAGATGATCCCCGACGAGCACCGCCGCGAGCAGGTGCGCGAGCGGCTCGCCGTCACCGGGCGGACCATCGTCGAGCTCACCGAGGCGCAGGTGCGCGAGTTCGCCGGCAACGCCGTCGAGCTGTGCGGCCGTACGCCCGACGGCAGGCGTCGCTACGTGATGGCGATGTCGGGCCGCGCCCGACGCTCGCTGCGCCCCGCGCAGGTGGCCGCCATCGAGGAGACGTGCGAGATCGTCTCGGTCGAGATCCCGACCATCGAGCTGGCCGGCGGGTCGGTGCGGTGCATGATCGCCGGCATCCACCTCGACCGGCGCCCGCCGCTGGCGGAGGCCGAGCTCACCGAGGCCGTCGAGGCGATCAACGTCGACGACCCGATCACCCCCGACGGCCGCTACGTGGCCAAGGACTACGTCTGACCTGCCCCGCGAGCCGTCGCGCACGTGCGGGCCGCGGGCGCTCGTGGGGAGCCCGCCCGCAGTCCTCAGGCGCGGGTGACCTGCACGACGGCCGGCCGCGGGCCGGCGAACGTCCCGGCCACGGGCCGCGCGCCGACGGGCACGTAGTCGGGGAAGCGGGACTGCGGCGCCGCCCACGAGCCGTCCTCGCCGGGGTGCTGCACGGCGACGAACACCGAGTCGTCCCGGTCGCGGATCACCGGGCCGCACGTCTCCGCCCCCGTCGGCACTGCCAGGAACTGCTGCACGCGACCGCGTTCGGGGCCCTCGACCGGCACCTTGAACAGCCCGTCGCCGAGCCCGATGGCGCTGGGCTGGCCGTCCGTGGAGACCCACAGGTTGCCGCGGCTGTCGAAGGCGACGTTGTCGGGGCAGGAGATGGGTGAGACCGGCCCGGTCCAGCCGCCGAAGTAGCGCCCGGCCGAGGAGGCGTCGCCGCAGATGAGGAACAGGTTCCAGCCGAACGTGTCGGCCGTGTGGTCGCCGCCGGTGGGGATCATCTCCACCACGTGGCCGTCCTTGTTGGCCGCGCGCGGGTTGGGCTCGGTCGGTCCCTCCTTGCCGACCTTGCCGCGGTCGGTGTTGTTGGTGCAGGCGACGTAGACGCGGCCGTTGTGCGGGTTGGGCTCGACGTCCTCGGGACGGTCCATCTTCGTCGGCTGCACGGTGTCGGCGGCGAGGCGGGTGTAGACGAGCACCTCCTCGATCGAGAAGCCGGGCACCATCGAGCGGCCGCCGCGGGTGAGGGGGATCCATTCCCCGGTGCCGTCGCTCACCCCGTCGGCGAGGCCGTCGCCGCTGAACCGGGCCACCGACAGGTCGCCCTCGGACAGCAGCCGGAGGTTGTGCCGCCGGGCCTTCGTCCCGGCGCCGCGGCGCATGGTGTCGCGCGAGACGAACCGGTAGACGTAGTCGAAGCGCTCGTCGTCGCCCATGTAGGCCACGACGTGCCCGTCGGAGCTGACGACCACGCTGGCGCCCTCGTGCTTGAAGCGACCCATCGCGGTGTGCTTGACGGGCGTCGAGCTCGGGTCGGTCGGGTCGACCTCGACGATCCAGCCGAACCGGTTGGGCTCGTTGCGGTAGTCGGCCGTGGTCGCGTCCCACCGCGGGTCGACCGAGCGCCAGTTGCGCGAGTCCTGGGTGGGGGAGAGGCCGTAGCGGGTCTCCCGCGGGTCGGTGCCGGTGGCGCGGAAGTACTGGTTGACGTTCTCCTCGCCGGACAGGACGGTGCCCCACGGCGTCGTCCCACCCGCGCAGTTGTTCATGGTGCCGCGCACGGTGCGCCCGGACGGGTCGGCCGCGGTCCTCAGCAGGTCGGACCCGGCGGCGGGACCGTCGACCGCGAACGGGGTCTCGAGGGTGATGCGCCGGTTCAGCGGCGCCCCGGGGACGTAGGTCCACACGTCCCCGCGGCGGCGACGGCGCAGCTGCACGACGGACATGCCGTGCGCGGCCCACGCCGTGCGCACCACGGTCTGCTGGTCGGTGCCGGGCGGGAACATGATGGCCTCGTTGGTGTACTCGTGGTTGCACACCAGGAGCGCCTCGGTGCCGGCGCGGTTGGTCTCGATGATGTCGAGGTAGTCGTTGTTGTAGCCGAACTGGCCGGCCTGCGCCTCGGGCGTCTGGCGGCTGCCGTCGAACGCCGGGGCGCCAGGGAGGATCGGGTCGCCCCACCGCACGATGGCGTTCCAGCGGTATCCGGCGGGCACCGTGACGTCGTCGACGGTGGTCGCGGCGGGCGCAATGGGGGTGAAGGCAAGCCGGCCGGGCCTGCCGTGCCCGCCCTTGCCCGGAGTCGGGCCGGCGGGCGGGCGCGGGGTGGCTGCGGCGTGCGCCACGGGCACGGCGGTGAGCGCCGCGACGGACAGGCCGGTGCCGAGCACCGAGCGGCGGCTGAGGACGGTCGCGGCGATGTCGCGGAAGTAGGTGGTCTCGGTGGTGTTGGGCGCCGGGGCCGCGCAGGCGTCACCGCACCGCAGGTGGCAGGTCACCGCGCTGCGGGCACCGTGGGTGAGCCCCGCCATCGGCAGCGGGGCACGGGTGGGGCTCGGGGTGGGGTGCTGCGTGGGGCGCTCGGGCATGGCGGCCTCCGGAGGAGTGGGACGGGCGGACGGCCCGACTCTCCTCATCCGGGGTGACGCCTCGAGGGACCGGCGGGTGGACAGTGCGTGAACGTCCGCCGGCCCCTCGGGGACCGTCAGTGCCCGTACCCGTGCCCGTTGCTGTGCCCGTGCCCGTGCCCGGTCCGCACGTCGAGCCAGACCAGGCGGTGGTCGGTGACCGGGAACGGGTAGGTGCCGACGAGGCGGAACAGGGGGTCGGCCGCGACCGGCCAGAACACGCCGGCGCCCGCGACCGCGAGGCGGCTGCTCGGCAGCACGTAGTCGACGCGCAGGTTGCCGGGGGCGTTGTCGGCGAAGTCGGCGGTGTCCTCGGCCGCCGGGCCGGTGTGGGTGAGGTTGGCGCCCCGGTCGCGTGCGGTGGCCTCGACCGCGCCGGCCGAGGTGGGGTGGGGATCCTGGATGCCCGGGTGGTCGAGCAGCTGGAGGATCGCGTCGGCGTAGGAGTCGCCGTCGAACGGGTCGGCGTTCTGGTCTCCGGCGACCACGAAGTCCTGGCCGCGACCGAGGCCACCCGTGGCGCCCTCGTCGTCGTAGATGTAGGACGCAGCCCGGCCGCCGCTGACGTAGTCGGCCCAGAAGCGGATCTCGTCGTGGTTGCGCCGCCCGTTGCGGTCCTCCGGGCCGTCGAAGCTCGGCGGCGTCGGGTGGGAGACGAGGAAGTGGACCGGCTTGCGCCCCGGGATGCGGATCGGCACGTCCCAGTGCGACTTCGAGGACAGCCGGAGGACGTCGAGCTCGGCGGGGGAGTACCAGCCGTCGGGCAGCACCGCGCCCGGCATGTCCTTCCACAGGAATCGCTGGAAGGTGCGCACCTCGTCGGTGGCGATCGGGTACTTCGAGTAGACGACCATGCCGTACTGGCCGGGGAACAGCCCGAACCCCAGGGAGTCGTCGCCGCCGGCTTGGGTGCCGGGGACGCCGACGACGCCGTTGTTGTCGAGGTCGTAGCCGCTCGGCACGCCGGTGTTGCTCGGCGCGACGTAGTAGTAGGGGTAGTCCACCGGGGCGGCGCCGTTCTGGCCCACGGCGAGGTAGTTGTCGCGGAACAGCTCGGCCGCCTCACCGTCCGGCGCGTAGTCGAACTCGTTGACCAGCACCACGTCGGCGTCGGCGCGCTGGATCGTCTCCGCGGCTCCGGCGGCCTGCGGGTTGCCGGGCGTCGAGAGGTCGGCGACCAGCCCGCCCTCGGTGCCGCGGTTGAGCGAGGCGTTGAAGGTGGCGAAGCGGACCTCGGTGGACCGGGGCGGCTTGCCGGGCTTGCCGGGCTTGGTGGGATTGCCGGGTTTGGCGCTGGCTGTGCCGCCCGGCCCTGCGGCCGGCGAGGCGAGCGCGGGCCCGCCGAGTCCGGCGACGGTGAGGGCCGCGACGGCGGCGAGGGCGAGGCGGGCGTGCCGAGAGCGCATGGGGGTGGGTGCCTTCCGAGTCAGGGGGT
This sequence comes from Nocardioides sp. Z24_21, assembly GCF_058134345.1. Lineage (NCBI taxonomy): Bacteria > Bacillati > Actinomycetota > Actinomycetes > Propionibacteriales > Nocardioidaceae > Nocardioides > Nocardioides sp. Z24_21. The sequence goes on along the minus strand of NZ_JBYTTH010000003.1, from coordinate 356,191 downwards.
CGCCAACGTACGACGCAGCCGCCCGGTCGTGGAAGACGGGTGCGGCCGTCCACATCGCTGCCAGGGCACCGACCCCACGACGGGCCCTGCGATGCTGTCGCCCGTGATCCCCAGCCCCCGGCGTACGGCCATGCTCCTCGTCGGGTGCGTCGTGCTCGGCACCGGCGTCGCGCTGCTGCTGGCGGCCGACCTGGGCTCCGACGGGTACTCGACGTTCGTCAACGGCCTCACCCTCACCTCCGGGGTGGCCTTCTGGATCGTCAACCTGGTGGTCGGCGTGGTGCTGGTGCTGCTGGCGATGCTGCGCGGGGTCCGCCCGGGGGTGGGCACCGTCGTGCAGGTGGTGCTCGTGGGCATCGTCGTGTCGGCGGTGCTCGACCTGCTGGCGACGCCGGACGCGCTGGGGTGGCGCGTGGCGCTGCTCGTCGCGGCGTTCCCGGTGCTCGCGGTGGGCATCGCGCTCTACCTCGGCAGCTACACCGGCGCCGGTCCGGCGGAGGCGGCAGCTCTCGCGTGGGACCCGCCGGTGCCCTTCCGGTGGAGCTACAGCGTCGTGCAGGGCGGGGGAGCGCTGGGCGGCTGGCTGCTCGGCGCGACCGTGGGGGTGGGGACGCTCGCGGTGATCCTGCTCCTCGGTCCAGCGGTGGACCTCACGGCGCGGATCCTGTCGCTGGATCTCCACCAGGAGGCGGATCCCGCCGATCAGCGGGCGACCTAGTCTGAGCGCCATGTTGATCTGCGAGGAGCTGTTCCTGCTGCTGCGACGCGACGACGGCAAGCCCGAGAGCGCCATGGCGCACCGGGGCTACGGCCTGGCCGCGGCCGTCGTCACCGACCTGGTGGTCGCGGGGCGGATCACCCTGAGCGACGACAAGGACCCCCGGATGACGGTGCTCGTGCCGGGACCGGTCGGGCACCCGGCGCTCGACGCGGCGATGGCGCGCCTGGAGCAGAAGGACGGCAAGAAGCTGTCGTCGCTGGTGACCGACGGCAAGCTCGCCGTCGAGCGCGAGGTGGCGGTGGCACTCGAGGCGGCCGGGACGATCGACATCGAGGAGAAGCGCGCGCTCGGCCTGGTGCCGGAGAAGTACCCCGTGCGCGATCCCGAGCCGGAGCGACGGGTCCGCGAGCGGCTGCGTGCGGTCCTGCTGGGCAGCACCCCGACGCCCGCCGACGCGAGCCTGCTCTGCATCCTGCAGGGTCTCGAGGTGGCGCCGAAGGTGCTCGAGGACGAGTCGGGGGCCCTGGGCAGGAAGGGCCTCAAGCGGCGCATCGCGGAGATCTCCACCGACGTCGTCGCCGGCGAGGCGGTGGCGAAGGCCGTGGCGGCGATGAACGTGGCCATGATGACCGCCGTCGTCGTGCCGATCGTGGTGACGAGCGGCAACTGATCGCGGCGCCGCCGTGGTCTGCCGGGTCCGGACGTGGAGCGGTCGCGAGACCGCAGCACACTGCGCAAGGGCTGCGGTCCCGCGACCAGGGGCGAGGGATCGGGCGACGGATCGGGCGAGGATCAGGCGCTCAGCTCGGCGTGCTCGCTGCCGCGCCCCGATCCCGTCTGGGTGATCTCGATCTTGCGGGGCTTGGCCTTCTCGGCGACCGGAACGATCAGCCGCAGCACGCCGTCGGTGTAGGACGCCTCGATCCGCTCGAGGTCGAGGTTGTCGCCCAGCACGAGCTGGCGGCTGAACGCGCCGCGCGGGCGCTCGGAGGCCAGCGGCTCCCAGTCGCCGTTGCGGGCGACGCGCTCGGCGCGCACGGTGAGCACGTTGCGCTCGACGTCGAGGTCGATGGTGTCGGCGTTGACGCCGGGCAGGTCGAACTCGATGACGAAGCGGTCACCCTCGCGCCAGGCGTCCATCGGCATCACCGCGGGACGGTTGGTCGTGCCCAGCAGCTGCTGGGTGAGCCGGTCGAGGTCACGGAACGGGTCAGTGGTGCGAAGCAACATCGTCTCCTCCTGGTTCGGTGCCGGGTGGACCGTGGGTCCACAACCTGTATTGATGGTTATAGGTTTCTTATAGCCCATCTGTCAGACTTGGTGCAAGCCCCTCGCGACACCGACGAGGGACGCGATCCCGACGACCCGAGGAGGTGCCCGCGTGGCGGCTGACGACCACGGTGTGTACGCCATCTCGGTGGCGGCCTCGATGGTCTCGATGGAGATCCAGAACCTGCGCGTCTACGAGCGGCGCGGGCTGCTGCGCCCCGACCGCACGGAGGGCGGCACCCGGCTCTACAGCGCCGACGACGTCGCGCGCCTCGCGCGGATCCGCGACCTGCTGGCCGACGGGCTCAACCTCGCCGGCGTCGCCCGGGTGCTGGACCTCGAGGACGAGGTCGACCGGCTCCGGGCGCGGCTCGACGAGGCGGGCGATGAGTCGGGCGATGAGTCGGGCGATGAGTCGGGAGATGAGTCGGGAGATGAGTCGGGAGATGAGCGGCGGGAGTCAGCCTGACGCCGGCCGGCCGGTGAGCACCCGCACCGCGAAGTCGGTGGTGAAGTCGTTGTCGAGCAAGCCGACCACCTTGGTCACCCGGTCGAGGTCGAGCGGCAGCAGCCCGCGCGAGCCGGGCACGTCGGGGGTGAGCCCGAGGTCGAGGTCGTCGCGGCCCGACATCATCGCGACGTTGAAGTCGTAGCGCTCGCGGGCGCCGTCGGCGCGCAGCCGGCGTACGACGGTGCTGCCGACGCGGCGACCGCCCGTCTCGGCCGCCCAGTCGTCGAGGGCCGCACGCAGCCCGTCGCCGTCGTTGTGGTCGACGTCGGCCCAGGCGGCGTCCATCGACCCGGCGACGTCGAGCAGGATCGCGGCCGTCTTCTCGCCGATGCCCTGCACGCCCGGCAGGTTGTCGCTGGAGTCGCCGCGCAGCGCCGCGAACGCGAGGTAGTTGGCCGGGCGCACCCCGTAGAGGTCGAACAGCCGCGCGGGGGTGAGCATCGGCGAGCCGTGGATGCCGCCGTCGATCAGGCGCAGCACCCGGGTGTGGGGGCTGATGTGCGCGAAGGCGTCGCGGTCGGAGGTGATGATCACGCAGTCCCAGCCGTTGGCGGTGGCCCAGGTGGCCCCTGACGCGTTCACGTCGTCGGCCTCCAGCCCGGCCGGGGTCACGGTCGCGAGCCCCAGCGCGTCGAGGAGGGCACCGGCCCGGTCGAGCTGGTCGACGAGCTCGGGGTCCTTCTCGGCCCGCCCGGCCTTGTAGTCGGGGTAGCGGTCGCGCCGCAGCGAGCCCGTGCGGTCGTCGAGGCCGAAGACCACGGCGTCGGGGGCGAACGAGTCGATCGACTCGAGGATCTGGCGGAGCATCCCGTGCAGTGCCCAGATGGGCCGGCCCTGGCGGTCGCGGAGCCCGGTGTGCGAGCGGGCGTGGTGGTTGCGGTGGAGCAGCGACGGCGCGTCGACGACGAGCAGCAGGCGACGGGACCGGGTCATCGGGCGGTGGGGTGCGCCGGGCCGGTCATGCGCCCACGATAGCGAGCGGCCAGCGTCCTAGGCTCGGGGGTGACAACCCCGTCCACCCCAGGAGTGAGACCTTGATCTTCATCACCGCGAAGTTCTCCGTGAAGCCCGATCACGCCGACGACTGGCCCGAGATCTCGCGCGCCTTCACCGAGGCGACGCGCGCCGAGGAGGGCTGCCTGTGGTTCGACTGGTCGCGGAGCCTGGCCGACCCCCACGAGTACGTCCTCGTCGAGGCCTTCCGCGACGGTGCGGCCGGGGCTGCCCACGTCGGCTCGGAGCACTTCAAGGCCGCCCAGGCCGAGCTCCCGCAGTACCTGACCCGCACCCCGGACATCGTGAGCACCGAGGTCGACCAGGACGGCTGGAACGAGCTCGGCGAGATGCGGGTCGGCTGACCGGTGGGTGGGTGAGGCGCCGCGGCCCGGTCAGGAGGGCGGGTGGCTGACGTCGACGACGAGGCGCGGCGGATCGGTGAGCGCGAACGCCCGGAAGGGGCGCGCGTCGCCGTCGAGGCCCACGAACACCTGGAGGTATCCCTCGAACCAGCCGCCGACGCGGACCTCGGCCAGGTCACCGGACGGGCCGAGGCGACGGGGGGTCTCGTAGGACCCCGGCTCGGGCATGGCGGTGCCGGACGCGCTGATCGTCAGGACGCGGTCACCCTCGAGCGGCACGACCTCACCGCTGCCCTCGGCGACTGCCTGGTCGGCGTACTCCACGGCCCAGCCCGGCGCACCGCTGCCGGCGAGCTCCAGCACCAGCCGGTCGAAGCCGTCGTGCTCGCCGAGGCGCACGTCGGCCAGCTGCAGGTCCCACTCGCCGGAGGGCTCGCTGAGCTGCACCTCGGTGGCCGGACCGAATGCGGGCCCGTCGGGCGTCGCCGGCTCGGTCGGCGGCTCCGTGCTGGGCTCGGTCGGCGGCTCCGTGCTGGGCTCGGTCGCCGGCTCCGTGCTGGGCTCGCTCGGCGGCTCGGTGCTGGGCTCGGTGGGCTCGCTGGTGGGCTCGGTGGCGGGCGGATCGGTCGCGCTCACCCCGGTGGGCGTGACGCCGGTGCCGCACGCGGCCAGCAGCAGCCCGCCCGCCGTCACGGCGAGTGCCGCTCCCACACCACGCCTCATCATCGTCCCCGTCCCGTCGTTCGGTGGCCGTCGGGTCGCTCCTCGCGCCCCGTGCGCCCAGCCTAGGGGCCGCGGCGTCGGGCGCGCGTGACCCCGCGGCGTGGTGTCACGGGCGCAGCAGGATCTTGCCGCGTCGCCCCGGCGCCGCACTGGCACGCGCGGCGTCGGCGATCTCGTCGAGGCCGTAGACCTTCTCGACCGGCAGCGTCAGCGTCCCGGACGCGATGCCGGTGACCAGCTCACCCATCAGCGCTGCCCGCTTGTCGCGCGCCATGGCGGGGAAGACCTTGCTGCCCCAGAAGCCCTTGATGACGACCTGCTTGAAGATCACGTCACCCGAGCTGATCTCCATCGTGGGCGAGGCCATGGCGCCGAAGACCACCAGCACCCCGTCCTCCGCCAGGAGGGAGACGACGTCGCCGGCCGAGGTGCCTCCGACCGAGTCGACGCCGGCGACGACGGGCGCCTCGCCGACGATCTCGCGCACCCGCTCGCGCCAGCCGTCGTCGTCGGTCGCGACGACCCGCTCGATGCCCTGCTCGCGCAGCTCGCCGACGCCGTCGGAGCGGCGGACGAGGCCGAGGACGTTGACGCCGCGCGCCGCGGCCAGCTGGGCGACCAGGCGGCCGACCGCGCCGTTGGCGGCGTTCTGCACGATCCAGTCGCCCTCGGAGACCTCGAGGAAGTCGAGCAGCGCGATGGCGCTGAACGGCATCGAGACCAGCTGCGCGGCGGCCTCGTCGCTGATGCCGTCGGGCACGGGGGTCAGCCCGGCTGCCGGGGCGACGACCCGCTCGGCCCAGGCGCCGAAGGTGCCGCCCGTGGCGACGCGCTGGCCGACGGTGAGACCGTCGACGCCCTCGCCGAGCGCCTCCACCACGCCGACCAGCTCGGTGCCGGCACGGGCCGGCATCTCGGGCTTGAAGCCGTAGCTGCCACGCACGGTCCAGAGGTCGTGGTTGTGGATCGGCGAGAGCAGCACGCGCACGAGGGCCTGGCCCGGGCCGGGCTCGGGGTCGGGCACCTCCTGGACCGAGAGCACCTCGGAGGGGTCGCCGAACCTGGGCTGGACGAGTGCGCGCATGGGACTGCCTCTCGGATGAAGGTCGAACGGACAGAGGGCACAACCACCGATCCGGGCCGGCTATGCCGGACCGTGCCCATGGGGGTGAGGTCGGAGCGGCGCGAGCGGCGCACGCTGGGGGCATGCCCGGCGACCCGACACCCGACGCGCCGTCGGGCCGGCCCGCGACGGCCGATGTGGATCGGCGGCTCGAGGCGAGCATCCTCGAGCTGCTGGCCCGCCGCGGCCCCACCTCGACGATCTGCCCGTCCGACGCGGCGCGGGCCGTCGGCGACGCCGACTCGTGGCGCGAGCTGATGGAGCCGGCGCGCCGGGCGGCCCGTCGCCTCGTCGACCGGGGCCGGGTCGAGATCACCCAGGGCGGCCGGGTCGTCGACCCGGCCGCGGCCGCCGGACCGATCCGCATCCGGCTGCGGCGTTGACGCGTCGGCGCCCGGTCAGGGCATCACGGGCGGGACGAACTCAAAGGTCATCCCGAGCAGCCACAGCAGGATCAGCACGACCGGCAGGTGGAAGACGAACTGCAGGAAGGTGAATCCGACGAGGTCGCGGGCACGCACCCCGAGCACCGCCAGCAGAGGCAGCATGAAGAACGGGTTGACCAGGTTGGGCAGCGCCTCGGCGGCGTTGTAGATCTGCACCGTCCAGCCGAGGTTCATCCCGACGTCGGTGGCCGACTGCATGACGTACGGCGCCTCCACCAGCCACTTGCCCCCACCGGACGGGACGAGGAGCCCGAGCAGCGCCGTGTAGATCGCGATGACGACGGCGAACGCGCCGCCGCCGCCGATGTCGGTGAACAGGTCGGCGAGGTGCTCGGAGACGGTGATCCCGCCGCGGCCCTCGGCGCGGGTCAGCACGGCGGCCATCGCGGCGTACAGCGGGAACTGCACCAGCACGCCGGCGGTGGTCGGCACGGCCTTGGTGACCGCGTTGAGGAACCCGCGCGGGGTGCCGTGGAGGACCAGGCCGAGGATCAGGAACACCATGAGGTAGCCGTTGAGGCTGCTGATCACGGTGAGGAAGGGCAGGGTCGCGAGCTGGTGGACGAGCCAGCCGAGGGTCAGCAGCCCGACGAGGGCCGGCAACACCCGCGAGTACTCGAGGCGCTCGCCGGGACGGGTGCGCGGCGCCATCGGCTCGACCTCGTCGGAGAGGTCGACGTCCATGTCCTCGGCCGTGCGGACCGCGTCGCCCTGTGGCGCCGACGCCCAGGCGACGGCGACGCTGAGGACGATGAGGACGACCGCCATCACGAGCGACTGCCAGGTGAGGATCGTCGCGCCGAAGTCGAGGACACCGGTGATCTCGAGCAGCTCCGGCGGCAGCGACGCCGGGGTCGCCTGCAGCTGGGCGGCGGACGAGGACAGGCCGAGCGCCCAGACCGCGCCGAGGCCGAGGTAGGCCGCCGCGCCGAGCGCCCGGTAGTCGGCGCGCAGGTCGGCGCGGCGCGCGATCGCCCGGGCCAGCAAGCCGCTGAAGACCAGGCTGAGCCCCCAGTTGAGCATCGACACCACGCACGACAGCAGCGCGACGAACGCCACGGCACCGCGCGGCGTCGAGGGGTAGAGCGCGATGCGCTCGATGATCCGCGCGACCGGCGGGGACGTGGCGACGACGTAGCCGGTCAGCACGACCATCGCCATCTGCAGCGTGAACGTCGCGAGGTCCCAGAAGCCGCCGCCGAAGGTCTCCGCCACCGTGACCGGGCTCGAGCCGTTGACCATCGCCGCGACCGACACCAGCACGACGCCGGCGAGGGCGAAGACGTAGGCGTCGGGGAACCACTTCTCGGTCCATGCGGCGCTGCGCTGGGCGAGGCGGGCGAGGCCGCGTTCTTCCTGGGTCTCCGAGACTGTCGACATGGAGCAGCAACGTAGCGGAGTGCGCGTCGGTTGACGCGTGCGCCGGCGGCGCTCGTGTGCGACACCTCCGCACCGATCGACTGAGCCGGCTCCGCCCGGAGCGGATCCGCCCCCCGCGGAACGCCCTGTGGCGCACGCCCGGCGCCCGTCAGGCTGGCGGCATGACCACCCACACCACCTCCGGCATCGAGGACGAGCTCGTCCGCCGCCTGATGCTCCAGCGGATCATCGTCCTGGGCGAGGAGTTGCGCGAGGACAACGGCAACCGCCTCATGCACCAGCTGCTGCTCCTGTCGGCCGAGGATCCCCGCGCCGACATCAGCCTCTGGATCAACTCCCCGGGCGGCTCGGTGTCGTCGATGCTCGCCGTCCACGACGTCATGCGGCTGATCCCCAACGACGTCAGCACGCTCGCGATGGGCATGGCCGCCAGCGCCGGGCAGTTCCTGCTCTCCGCCGGCACACCCGGCAAGCGCTACGCGCTGCCGCACTCCCGGGTCCTGCTCCACCAGGGATCCGCGGGCATCGGCGGCACGGCCGTCGACATCGAGATCCAGGCCGACGACCTGCGGCACACCCGCGACACCGTGCTCGGGCTGATCTCCGAGCACACGGGGCAGGACCGCGAGACCGTCGAGCGCGACTCGCGCCGCGACCGATGGTTCAGCGCTCCCGACGCCCTGGCCTACGGCTTCGTCGACCAGGTGATCAGCTCGGTCGACCACGTGACGCCGGCGCGCGCCCGCACCGTCGGCCTGGCGGGTGTGCGATGAGCAGCTACGCGATCCCGTACGTCGTGCAGCAGACGCCGCGCGGCGAGCGCACCCTCGACCTCTACTCCCGCCTGCTGTCCGAGCGGATCGTCTACCTCGGCACGGAGATCGACGACGGCGTGGCCAACACGGTCATCGCCCAGCTGCTCCACCTCGCCTCGGAGAACTCCGAGCTCCCGATCAGCCTCTACGTCAACTCGCCCGGCGGGTCGATCACCGCGATGCTGGCCGTCTACGACGCGATGCAGTTCGTGCGGCCGCCGGTCGAGACCGTCTGCGTCGGACAGGCCGCGTGGACCGCCGCGGTCCTGCTGGCCGGCGGAGCACCCGGTCGCCGCGCGATCCTGCCCCACGGCCGGGTCGTGCTGCACCAGCCCGCCACCCAGGGACGCGGCACCATCCCCGACCTGATCCTGGAGGCCGACGAGGTGGCACGCGTGCGGCTGCTGCTCGAGGAGGTGCTGGCCCGGCACACGGGCCGCACCGCGGAGCAGATCCGGCAGGACACCGACCGGACGCTCGTGCTGCCGGGAGCGGCCGCCGTGGACTACGGGATCGTCGACACCGTGCTGCACGAGCAGGGCCCGGCGCTGGGCTGACAGGCGGGCAGGGAGGGCGGGGAGGGCGCCGACGGGGCGGGCCCGGGCGGGTCAGGCGGCCAGGGCGAGGGCGTCCGGTCGGCCGGCACGCACCGCGAGCCGCCGCACGCTCAGCTCGAGCGCGCCGGCGATGGCGTGCAGCATCTCCGACGACGGGTCCTTGAGGCCGCGCTCCACCTCGGAGAGGTACTGCACCGACACTCCCGCGCGGCCCGCGACGTCGACGAGCCGCTCGCCGCGCCGCCGGCGCTCGCGGTGCAGCTCGCGTCCGACGAGCTCGCGCCACAGCGGCTCGGGCGCCTGGTCTGCCGACTCGTCCGCCGGGCGGGCGAGGCGACCGGTCGCGGGATCGGGGAACCGCACGATGTCTCCCATGTGCTCGAACCTAGCTCCTCGGGGTCGGTTGCCCTCACGCGTTCTGCTCAGCGCGGAACGTCCGCGGGGCCCTTCACGTGCCGCAGAAGGTCTGGTAGCCGGCGAACGACTCGGGAGCCGGCTCGGCGTAGCGCTCCAGCCCCGGACGCTCGTCGTAGGGCGAGGTGACGGCCTCGACCAGCCGGTCGAACGGGGCGAGGTCGCCCGCGGTGGCGGCGTCCAGCGCCTCCTCCACGAGGTGGTTGCGCGGCACGTAGACCGGGTTGGTCCGGTCCATCGCGGTCGCGTCGGGTCCCAGGCGCAGCCAGCGGGCGGCCCATGCGTCGAAGGCGGCGAGGTCGAGGACCAGGCCGCGAGCGGGCTCGGTGTCCCCGCGGGCGGCGGCCCCGAGGCTGCGGAAGAACGACGTGTGGTCGACGTGCTCGGCCTGGAGCAGGCCGACCAGGTCGGCGACGATGCTCGACGCCTCGGCCGGGTCGACGTCGTCGGGCAGGCCGAGCTTGGCGCGCATCCCGGTCGACCATGCGGTGGAGTAGAGGTCGCGGAACCTGCCGAGCGACTCGACCGCGAGCGCCACCGCCGCGTCCTGCTCGTCGGCCAGCAGCGGGAGCAGCGACTCGGCGAATCGGGCGAGGTTCCACTCGGCGACGACGGGCTGGTTGCCGTAGGCGTAGCGCCCGCCGGTGTCGATGGAGCTGTAGACCGTCGCGGGGTCGAAGGCGTCCATGAACGCGCACGGGCCGTAGTCGATCGTCTCGCCGGAGATCGTCATGTTGTCGGTGTTCATCACGCCGTGGACGAACCCGACGTGCATCCATTGCGCCACCAGGGAGGCCTGGGCGGCGACGACGGAGTCGAGGAGCGCGAGGTGGGGGTGGTCTGCCTCGGCCGCGGCCGGGTGGTGGCGGGCGATCGCGTGGTCGGCGAGGCGGCGCAGCAGGTCGACGTCGTCGCTCGCGCGGGCGTACTGGAACGTGCCCACCCGGAGGTGGCTGCTCGCCACCCGCGCCAGCACGGCTCCCGGCAGCACCGTCTCGCGCTGCACCGGACGCCCGGTGGCGACGACCGCGAGGCTGCGGGTGGTGGGGATCCCGAGTGCGTGCATGGCCTCGCTGACGACGTACTCGCGCAGCATCGGGCCGACCGCGGCGAGACCGTCGCCGCCGCGGGAGAACGGCGTGCGGCCCGAGCCCTTGAGGTGCAGGTCGCGCAGCCGCCCGTCGTCGTCGGCGAGCTCGCCGAGCAGGAGGGCGCGGCCGTCGCCCAGGCGCGGTGAGTAGCCGCCGAACTGGTGGCCGGCGTAGGCCTGGGCCACAGGAGTGGCGCCCTCGGGGAGGAGGGTGCCGGTGAGGAGCCCGAGGCCGTCGGCGCGCAGCCAGTCGGGGTCGAGGCCGAGGTCGGCGGCGAGCAGCGCGTTGAGGGCGAGCAGCCGCGGATCCGGGGTGGCGACGGCCTGCCACGGCAGGGCCAGCTCGGGCAGCTCGCGCGCGAAGCGGCCGTCGAGGACGAGGGTCGGGGAGGGAGCCGAGGTCACCTCCTCGACTGTACGCCGACGGCGGGGACGGCCCGTGCGTCAGCCGCCGCCGGCGGGCAGGGGCTCGAGCATGATGTCGGGGTTGTCGCGGGCGGTGACCATGGCCCGCCACTGGTCGACGAAGAGGGCGAGCCGGGTGCCGTCGCTGCGCTCGAGCACCTCGACGCCGCGCTTGCCGGCCAGGGCGCTCGCCCCGTCGGCGTCGGTGCGGCGGGCGACCTGGTAGTCGAGCCGGGAGAGCCGGATGGGCGAGTTGAACTCGTTGGTCATCCGGTCCTCGACGACCTCGAACTGCATCGGGCCGACGGCGGCGAGGACGGGGTTCTGGTCGCCGCGCAGGTCCGAGCGCAGCACCTGCACCACGCCCTCCTGGTCGAGCTGCTCGATGCCGCGGCGGAACTGCTTGTAGCGGCCGATGTCGCTGGCGCTGGCGGTGACGAAGTGCTCCGGCGCGAAGCTCGGCACGGGCGGGTACTCGATCGGGTCGCCGACGTAGACGGTGTCGCCCACCCGGAGGGACTGGGCGTTGACGAAGCCGATGATGTCGCCGGGCTCGGCGGTCTCGACCGCCGCGGTGTCGCGGCCGAAGACCGACTGGGCGAACTTGGTCGCGAAGGGGCGGCCGCTGCCGGCGTGGGTGACCACCATGCCGCGCTCGAACGTGCCGGACACGACGCGGGCGTAGGCGAGGCGGTCGCGGTGGGCGTTGTTCATCCCCGACTGCACCTTGAACACGAAGGCGCTGAAGTCGTCGCCGGTCTCGCGGACCGACCCGTCGACGCCGGCGGTCGCGCTGGGGTCGGGCGCGATGTCGAGCAGCAGGTCGAGGAGCTGGGCCACGCCGAAGTTCTGCAGCGCCGAGGCGAACATCACGGGCGTGGTCTCGCCGGCCAGGAACCGGTCCTGGTCGTGGTCGGCCTCGTCGAGGGTGAGCAGCTCGTGCTCCTCCACGGCGGCCGCCCAGGTCGCCGCGTCGGCGTCGTCGACCTCGTCGGCGCCCATCCGCCGCTCGGGCGCGCGGGTCGCGCCCCCCGCGGTGCGGGTGTACTTCACGAACTCACCCGTACGCCGGTCGAGCACGCCGCGGAAGTCGCCGGCCTCCCCGACGGGCCAGGTGAGAGGGGTGGGCCGCAGCCCGATCTTCTCCTGGATCAGGTCCATCAGCTCGAGTGCGGAGAGGCCGGGACGGTCCCACTTGTTGATCACCGTCATCACCGGGATGCCGCGCAGGGCGCAGACCTTGAAGAGCTTGAGCGTCTGCGGCTCGAGCCCCTTGCCGGCGTCGACCAGCATCACCGCCGAGTCCACGGCCGACAGCACGCGGTAGGTGTCCTCGGAGAAGTCGCTGTGACCGGGGGTGTCGACGAGGTTGACCACGTGGTCGCGGTAGACGAACTGGAGCGCGGCCGAGGTGATCGAGATGCCGCGGGCCTTCTCCATCGCCATCCAGTCCGACACGGTGGCCCGCCGGTCGCCCTTGCCGTGCACGGCGCCCGCCTCGGTGATGACCCGGGCGTGCAGGGCGAGCGCCTCGGTCAGCGTGGACTTGCCTGCGTCGGGGTGGCTGATGACCGCGAAGGTCCGGCGAGGGCGGGTGTCGGGCACCGCGCGAACCTACCGGCCCGCGGCCCCGACCTCCGCTTCGCCGCCCGCGCCCGAGACCCACGTCACGCCGGCGTAGGGCCGCGGTCCCTGCGGATGGCCGGTCGGGCTGACCCGTGCGCGGGTCAGCCGTCGTGGAGCCCGACGATGACGCGGGCCAACCGGACGGCGGGGACGCCGGCGCGACGGGCGGCGTCCTCGAGGTGGGCGCGGGCCTGCGCGACCGGGATGTCGCGCTGGGCCGCGACGAGCCCGGTGGCGGCGTCGAGCAGCGCCAGCTCCTCGAGGCGCGCCGGGGCCTCCTGCGCCAGGGTGCGGGTGGTGAACGAGAGGTCGGCGTTGGTGATCGCGCCGGGAGCCCACGCCCCGAAGGCGTCGGCCAGCTGCTGGTGCCGGCCGGCGAAGGTGTCGGTGGCGGCCCCGTAGAGGTTGACCGTCGCGACCACCTCGTCGTCGAGCACGACCGGGAGCGTGAGGGTGCTCTGCACCCCGGCAGCGGCGCTCGCGCGGGCGAAGTCGTGCCAGCGCGACTCACTGAGCAGGCCGCCGGGGGAGGTGGTGATGCCGTGGCCGAGGTCGATGGCGTCGACGCACGGTCCGCTGTCGACGTACTGCACCGCGTCGAGGGTCGCGATCTCGTCGTCGGACGCGACCAGGGTGAAGGTCACGCCGAGCTCGCGGGACGCCAGGCTCACCCCGACCAGCCCCGGCGCGACGCGGCGCGCGGTCTCGGTGGCCGCCGACAGGCTCGTCGCCAGTGCGGCGTCGTCGTCGACGTGGGCACCGAGGTCGTCCAGGGCGCGCAGCGTCTCGGGGATCGGTTCCACGCTCGTGTCGTACCCCGCGAGGCGCGGCGTCATGCCGCCGACGCCCGCGGTGACCGGCGCCGCGATCCGGGTCGGGCATCGCGCGGCCGGCACGCGGCATGAGTCGTCGACACAGGGGTACCGCCAGTCACAGGTGCGGGTGACCTCCGGAGGTCACCGGCCCCCAGACCCGGGTGCTCAAGAAGCGGGCACCCGGGTCGCCCTCCCCACGGAGTGCGTCGTCGGCCCCCGGGTGGGTCACATCCGGCCGCGGAGGCCCTTGTAGAGGTCGATCTCCGACCGCAGCCGCGGTGGCAGCGGGGCGCCCGCCGCGGCCAGCGCCGCGGCGTAGGCCTCCAGCGCGTCGAGCAGCGCCTGGCGCAGCTGCTGCTGCTCGCCGAGCCGGGTGGCGTGCCGCGACTGGTCGAGCGTGCGCCGGGCCACGAGCACGTCGTCGAGGAGCGCGGCCAGCTGCTCGTGCCGGCCGGGATCGAGCTGTCGTCCTGATGCTTCCACCATGGCTTGTCCGACCTGTCCAGCCAGGGGCGGGGACCCGGTGCCTCCGCGTGGTGGACGGGTCCAACCTAGCGGCTGCCGCCCACCGGGACGTCCGCGCGGTGCTCGCCGGGCGTCGCCGGCGGGATGCTCCGGTCGGCTGCTGCCGCGCGGAGACGGCGCTGCTGCGTCGACATCAGCGCGACCGCGAGCACCGTCGCGCCGACGGTGACGGCGAACGCGGCAGTGGCGCCCGACTCGTCGGCGAGGCGGCCGGCGAGGCTCGAGCCGAGGGCGTAGCCCAGCCCGGTCGCGCTGGCCAGCGTCGTCATCGCCGCGCCGACCTGGGCCGGCGGCACGGCCCGCTCGGCGAGCGAGAAGACGGCGATCATGTAGGGCGCGACGGCGCAGCCGAGGACCAGCACGGTCGCGGTCGCGGTGCCCAACGAGCCGACGGCCAGCAGCGGCAGCGACAGCACGAGCAGCACCCAGGCGGCGACGAGGGCGCGGCGCTCGTGACCGATCCGCTCGGGGACGAAGGCCGTGGCGAGACCGGCGACCGCGCTGCCGACGCCGAGGGTCGCGTGCACCAGCCCGGCGGCGCCCGGCGTCCCGGCCTCCGTGGCGAGCACGGTGGCGCCGGTCTGGGTGGCGCCGAACAGCATGCCGATCGAGACCTGCGCGGCGGCCAGCACGACGAAGGCGGGCGCGATGAGCCGGCCCGAGCCGACGGCCCGCTCCGTCTCGTGGGTCAGGCGGGCGGACGGGTCGAGCGCGAACGCGGAGCCGAAGACGGCGAGCAGCACCGCGGCGAGCAGGAGCGCCCCGGACGGCGAGACGACGGCGACCGAGAGGCCCACCAGCGCCGGGCCGATCGCGAACGACGCCTCGTCGGCGGCGCCCTCGTAGGAGAAGGCGGCGTCGACGAGCCGGCGCTGGTGGGCACCGGTCGCGCGCGTCAGGGGGCGCCACCTCACCCGGGCCAGCGGCCCGACCTGGGGGAGCACCAGTCCGGTGGCGGCCGCGGTGAGGACGACCAGCCCGTCGGCGGCGTCGGCGCCCACGACCGCGACGAGCAGGGCCAGCCCGGCGGCGCCGAGCAGCGACTGGACGAGGACGACGGGGCGTTGCCCGATGCGGTCGGCGAGCGACCCCGCGACCGGCGCGCCCGCGGCGTTGGCGACGGCCAGGGCGCCGGCGCTCAGCCCGCCGAGGCCGTAGCTGCCGGTGGCCGTCGAGACGAGCAGGAGGGTGCCGAGCTGGCTCATCGCCAACGGCAGGCGGCCGACGAAGGCCACGAGGACGTAGGAGGGGCCGGCGATCGACAGGAGTCGGCGGTAGGAGGCGAGGGGGCTCACGGGATCCTTCAGGGTGCGTCGGTACGACGCGCCGAACCCACCTCCAAGGACGCGTTGAACCCTCTGCTGGCATCCATCCTAGGAGGCCGATCGGACCACCGCCGAATCAGGGTGGCGCCCCCGTAGGGTGGCGGGCGTGCCTCCTCGTCCCGACCGGTCCGACGGCGTCCGGCGCGGCGGGGCATCCCGGCTGCGCGCCGTCGACCCGCTCGTCCCGGTGGTCGGGATCGTCGCGGTCGTCGTCTACGTGCTCCACGGCTTCCACGGCGCGCTGACCCGTGACCTGGGCATCTACAGCTATGCCGGCCAGCAGGTCGCGGACGGGGTGCCGCCCTATCTCGGGGTGCTCAACCGCGCCGGGCCGCTGGCGCACGTGCTGCCGGGGGCAGGGGCGCTCGTGGCGCGCGTCGGCGGCCTCGACGACGTGGTCACCATGCGCGTGCTGTTCATGCTCCTCGCCACGGCCGCGGTGTGCGTGTCCTACCTGCTCGGTCGCGACCTGCTCGGCTCCCGCCCGGCGGGCCTCGTCACCGCGAGCGCGATGCTCGCCTTCCACGGCTTCATCCAGTACGCCTCGAGCGGGCCGCGCGAGAAGACCCCGATGACGCTGTTCGTCCTCGTCGCGCTGTGGGCGGCGACCCGGCGCCGCTGGTTCACCGCGGGGCTGTTCACCAGCCTCGCCACCCTGTGCCTGCAGACGGCGTTCTTCAGCACCGTCACCGCCGTGGTCGCGGCGGCGCTGCTGCTCGCCCACGGACGACGGGTGCGCGCCCTGGTGCAGGTGGGCGTGGGCGGGCTGGTGCCCGTCGCCGTGCTCGCCGCCTGGTTCGCCCTGGCCGGCTCGCTGCGCGAGGCCTACGACGGCTTCTACGGGATCAACCGCCGCTACACGGTTCCCGATCCGCTCGCCGAGGACCTGGAACGGGTGTGGGACGACCTGCAGGTGGCCTACGGCGTGACGGTGTGGCTGCTCCTCGCCGGCACGGTGCTGCTGGTGCTGGTCTCCCTCGCCGCGGTGTCGCGCCGGGCCCGCGACGCCGAGCCGGGGCTCCGGGTGCTGCCCGCGATGGCGGCCGGCCTGGTGGCCGGGCTGGCCTGGATCTGGCGGGAGTACGACGCCTGGCCCGACCTGTTCGCGGTGCTGCCCTTCGCCGCCCTCGGTCTCGGCGCGGCCTACGCGGTGGCCGCGCACGGGCTCGCGCCGCGGCGCCGGGCGGCGGTGGCGGCCGCCCTGGCCGTCGGCGGGGTGGCGCTCGCCCTGACCTATTCGCTGACCTCGCGCGACGACACGCTGCGCGAGCAGCGCGAGGCGACGGAGGCCGTGCTGGCGACCCTGCCTCCCGGCGCCACCCTCACCTCGATCGAGGCACCGCAGCCGCTCGTCCTGGCCGGGCGCACCAACCCCACCCGCTACCAGATGTTCCGCAGCGGCCTTCAGGACTACATGGACGACACCTGGCCCGGAGGCCTGGCCGGCTTCCGCAGCGACCTGGTCGCCGACGGCACCGACCTCGTCGCGGTGGGGGAGACGGTCTCGACCGGGTGGCGCGAGTCGCTGCGGCCCGCCTACGTCTACGTCGGCAGCGCGCCGCTGTGGGACTGGTACGCCCGCGCCTCGCTCGGGCCGGCGACCATCGCCGACCTGCGGGCGGCGGCGGGCTACGACCCGAGCAGTCCGCTCGCCCGCGCACCGGTGCCAGCCGGATGAGCAGCCGCCGGGCACCGATCCTGCTCGCCGCCGGCTCGGTGGTCAGCGGGCTGCTGGCCTACCTCGTCTTCGTCCTGGTCACCCGCGCCCTGGGGGCGACCGCGGCGGCTCCGGTCTCGGTGCTGTGGACCGCGTGGGCGCTGGCGGGCGCCGCCCTCACGTTCCCGCTCCAGCACTGGATCACCCGGTGCGTCGCCGCCGGGCGTGAGGGCGTCGTAGGCCGCTCGGCCGGGGGCGTCGCGACGGTGGTGGTGCTCGTCTCGGTGACCGCCGGGGTGCTGTCGTGGCTGCTGCGCGAGCGGCTCTTCGGCCGCGACGACGGCTGGTTCCCGGTGCTCGTCGCGCTGGTGTTCGGGGGCTCTGCGTGCGTCGGCGTGCTGCGTGGCGGCCTGGCCGGCCGCGGCCGGATGGGGGCGGTGGCGTGGAGCCTGGTCGCGGAGAACGCGCTGCGGTGCGTGCTCGTCGGCGTGCTGCTGCTGGCGGGGGTGCACGACCCGGTCGCCCACGGCCTGGCCCTCGTCGCCGGCTCGCTGGTCGCACTCTGGCCGGCGGCCTGGCGCCTCCACGCGGCCGACGACGAGGCGGGCCGGGCGGGGTCGCTGGCCTTCCTGGGCGGCGCCGCCACCGCCCAGCTGCTCGCCCAGGGCGTGCTCACCGGGGGAGCGGTGGTGGTGGCCCTCGTCGGCGGGTCGCCGGCCGAGGTGACGGTCATGTTCGCGACGCTGGCGCTGTTCCGGGCGCCCTACATGGTCGTGCTGGGCACGCTGCCCCAGCTCACCCACCACGTGACCGGGCTCGTCGCGGCGGAGGACCGGCAGGCGCTTCGCGCGCTCGCGGGGCGGCTGGCCGTGCTCGCTGTCGCGACCGTGGCGATCGGCGCCGTCGTCGGGCTCGTCGCGGGGTCGCCGCTCGTGCGGGCCGTCTTCGGTCGCTCCGTCGAGGTCGGGCCGGGCGTCGCGACGCTCGTGGCGGCGGGGTGCGCCCTGGCCCTGGTCAACGTGGTGCTGATGGTGGTCGCCCTCGCGCTGGAGCGTCCGGGCCGGGTGAGCGGCGCCTGGTGCCTGGCCGTCGTCGCCGGGGCGCTCGTGCTGCTCACGACCGGCGCGGCGGCGCCCCTCGAGCGCGTGGCCGTCGCCTTCCTGGCCGCCGAGGTCGTGGCCACGGCGCTCCTCGCGGTGGTGGCGTCCGGCGCGCTCAGGCCGGGTCGGAGGACGTCGGCCTGACCGCGGCGACGAACACCGAGGAGCCGAAGGGAAGGTCGCCGCGGCGCAGCACCCGCGCCTCCGCACGGCACACGCCGCTCAGCACCCGGTCGAGCGCCGGCGACACCTCGGGCAGGCGCGAGTCGCCCGCGGGTGCGGGCCGGACCCGGCGGCGCAGCCGCTCGGCGGCGAAGAGCGGGAAGACCCCACCGAAGGCGTAGGTTGTGCGCAGCACCCGCGCACCCGCACCCTCGACCAGCGCGACGACCGAGCGCCTGGTGTAGCGCCGGTGGTGGCCGGCCTGGACGTCGTGGTCCGACCACGCCCACTGGTAGGCGGGCACCGAGATCAGCATCCGGCCTCCGGGCGCCAGGACGCGCAGCAGCTCGGCGACCGCGCGGGCGTCGTCCGCGCAGTGCTCGACGACGTCGAACGCCGAGACCACGTCGAAGGTGGCGTCGGCGAACGGCAGCTCGGTGGCCGAGCCGACCACGCCCTCGCCCGGCCTCAGCCCGTCGGGGAACAGGTCCAGCGCGACGTGCTGCTGCGCGCCGCGCATCCACGCGACGCTGGGCGCGTCGGCGCTGCCGACGTCGAGGGTGCGCCGCGGGGTGCCCAGGTGGGGCGCCATCACGGCGTCCAGCAGGTCGGCGCGGGCCCGGTGCCACCAGTAGCCCTCGCGGCGCAGCGAGGAGGAGCCGGGCTGCGCGTGCGTCTCGGCGCTCATCGAGGTGCTCATCGGGGTCTCACCGGGCGGGGGCGGTGGCCGCGCCCGCCTCGAGGAAGGCCGCGACGACCCGGTCGAGGTCCCCGTCGGTGAGGGTGTTGTGGAACGGCAGGCGCAGCAGCCGGCCGCTGACGTCCTCGGCGACCGGGCACTGCGTCGCCCGGACGGCGAAGGCCCGCCCGGCGTCCGAGGTGTGCAGCGGCTGGTAGTGGAAGGTCGCCTGCACCCCCGACTTGCGCATCAGCTCCAGGACGTCGTTGCGGCGGCCGTGGTCGGACAGCAGCACGTAGTACATGTGGTGGGCCGGCTCCCGCTCCTCCGGCACCCGCATCACCTCGAAGCCCAGCTCGTCGCCGTGGGGCGAGAGCGCGGCCTCGTAGTGGTCGTGGATGCGCCGCCGCACGGCCTGCACCGCCTCGCGCTGCTCGAGCTGGGCGAGGAGGTAGGCGGCCAGCACGTCGGAGAGGCCGAACGAGGAGCCGGTGTCCTTCCAGGTGTACTTGTCGACCTGGCCGAGCATGAAGGCGTGGCGGTTGGTGCCCTTGTCGTAGAGCACCCGGGCCCGGTCGACGTCGCGTGCGTCGTTGAGGACGAGCGCCCCGCCCTCGCCGCAGGTGAAGTTCTTGGTCTCGTGGAAGCTCAGCGTCGCGTAGCGCCCGAGGCTGCCGAGCGGCTCGCCGCGCCAGGTGCCGAACAGGCCGTGGGCGTTGTCCTCGACCAGGCGCACCTCGGGCCACTCGGCGAGGACCTCGCGGATCGCCTCGACGTCGCAGGCGACGCCGGCGTAGTGCACCACCACGACCGCCCGGACGTGCTCGTCGAGCAGGGTGGAGAGGTGCTCGGGATCGAGGCCGAGGGTGCGGCGCTCGATGTCGCAGAACAGCAGCCCGGCCCCCTGGCGGGCGTAGGCCAGCCCGGTGCTGGTGAAGGTGAACGACGGCACGATGACGGTGTCGCCCTCCTGGAGGTCCATCAGCATCGCCGAGAGCTCGAGCGCCGCGGTGCAGGAGGTGGTCATCAGCACCTCGGGGGACCCGGTGTCGGCGGCCAGGATCTCCGCCGCGCGGCGGGCGAACTCGCCCCCCGAGGACAGGTGGCCGCCGAGCACGGCCTCCTGGACGTAGTCGAGCTCGCGTCCCACGACCGCGGGCACGTTGAAGGCGATGTCCGGCAGGCCGCCGGTGCCGCCGGGTCCCGGCTGCTGTGCGTGTGCCACCACCGGCACCTCCCTCTCGTCGTCGCCGATCCCGCTCCCGCTCACCACGGCAGCGGACGCCGCAGCCGGGCCGCGAGGTCGGCGTTGCTCTCCCGGAAGTACCCCGCGAGGGCCTCGCTCACGCCTGCGTCGAGGTCGGGCCGGTCGCCGGCGCTCGCGTTGACCGGCCCGGCCGCCGGCGGAGGCGTACGGGCCGGGTCGAGGCCCAGGTCGCCCACCAGTGCGGGCAGGACGGCGGGGTCGGCGAGCAGCTCCTCGAGGAACAGCACGTGGGTCGTCGCCGGGAACGTCGTCGTCCACGGGACCAGCTGCTCGGCGTAGCGACCGCGCCGCAGGTAGGCGAACGGGGACACCGACGAGCGCCGCCGGTCCCACGGCTGGTCGTCGCCGAGGTCGGCGAGCAGCGCCTCCTCGAGCCCGCGGGTCTCGATCCCGTGCGCAGTGCTGAGGCGCCAGTGCGACACCGCCCGGCGCACCGGGTCGCGCAGCAGCACGACCACGTGCGGCTCGCCGAGCATCGCCGCGGCGCGGGCGGGGGCGTGCGGGTCCTCGAGGTAGCTGGTGCTCTTGTCGCCGAGCAGGTCCTCGTCGGTGGCGTGCGCGAACCACGTCCGGTCGTACCACTCGGCACCGCGCGTCGACAGCTCCGCGTCGCAGAAGACCTTGGGCTCGGGGGGCGACGGGCGGGCCATCGCCACGTCGGGGTGGGCGTCGAGCGCGGTGGCGAGGTAGGTCGTGCCGCACCGCTGCGCGCCGACCACGAGCAGGTGCCGGTGGGTGCACCCGCTCACGAGGAGACCCGGCGCGCGACGTGGTAGGTGCTGACGGCGCTGACGGCGTTGAGGGTGCGCACGACGTACTCGCCGAGCATCGACAGCAGCATGATGACGAAGCCGTTGAGCAGCGCCAGCAGCACCGCGATCGTCGTCCAGCCGGGCACGGGGGAGTCCACGAACAGCGACCGGACGAGGTAGAAGAGCCCGAGCAGGAAGCTGCCCCCGGCGACCGCGAACCCCACGCCGGCGGCGAGGCGCAGCGGGAAGACGGAGTAGCTGAACAGGATGGTCAGCACGAGCGAGGCGATGCGGCGCAGGCCGTAGGAGCTGGTGCCGACCGGGCGCGGGTCGTGGCGCACCAGCACGTCGGCGGCGTCGCTGGAATACATCAGCGCCTGGCCGGTGATGTAGGGGTGGGCGGTGCGCGAGGCGCAGATCCGGTCCACCACGTCGCGGCGCAGGATCCGGAAGTTGGACACCGCGAGGCCCGCAGGCTGGTCGAAGACGCGGCGGTTGATCATGCTGATCACCTTGCTGCCGAGCCGGCGGTGGCCACGGGCCTGCTTGCGCTCGAAGCGGCCGAAGACCACGTCGTGGCCCTCCATCGCCTTGTCGATCAGCAGCAGCGCCTGGTCGGGCGGGTTCTGCAGGTCGTCGTCGAGGGTGATGACGTAGTCGCCGCTCGCCTCCCGCATGCCGGCGAGGTTGGCGTGGTGCTGGCCGTAGTTGCGCAGCAGGTCGAGGGCGACGACGTGGGGCGACTGGGCGGCGAGGGCGGCGATGACGTCCCAGCTGCCGTCGCGGCTGCCGTCGTTGACCAGCACGACCTGGTGGCGCAGGCCGGCGGCCTCGAAGACCTCGAGCACGGCGGCGACGGTGCGCCCGACGACGTCCTGGCTGTTGTAGACCGGGATGACGACGGAGTAGGAGAAGTCGGTGGGGTCGGTGGGGGCGGGGCTCACGCTTTCCCTTCCCTCGGCGACACGACCCGGACGGTCGGCTCGTGTCGAGCATAGGGGCGACGACGGGCGTGGCGCGTCTCGTTTCGCCCGTGGTCGGAGTCCCCGGGTCGGAGTCCCCGCTCGAGCGGGGACTCCGACACCTGGAGGCCGTTGCAACCCCCACCAGGTGTCGGACCACCCCACGAAGCTCGACGTCGTCCACAGACCGCGGCGCCACGCTGGGCTCAGCGATGGGACGCCCGGCGGTGGACCCACGGTGGGGGAGCGTCGCCTCGTGGTCGCACCGACCACGGGATCCGGGTCAGCGGAAGTCGCGGGACGAGGCGCGGGCCTGCAGCACCGCGCCGGCGCCGGGGACGACGACGTCGATGCCCTCGACCCGGTCGGCGACGAGGTTGGTGACCCCCTCGTTGCGCTCGAGGCGGCCGCGCACGACCACGGCCACCGAGTTGCGGGCGGCCTGCCGGTGGGCCTTCATCACCCCGATCGAGCAGACGACGTTGAGCATGCCCGTCTCGTCCTCGAGGTTGAGGAAGGTGACCCCCATGGCGGTGCCGGGACGCTGCCGGTGGGTGATCAGGCCGCCGACGTGGACGCGCCGCCCCGCCTCGGCGGTGGCGAGCTCGGCGATCGAGCGCACGCCGGCTCGCCGGAGCTGGGCGCGCAGGTGCTCGACGGGGTGCCGCTCCGGGGAGACGCCGGTGGCCCAGAGGTCGGCGAGGGTGATCTCGGGCTCGGACATCCCGGGCAGCGTGGGCGCGGCCGGGGCAGGGGTGGTGCCGGGGAGGTGCTCGGCACCCTCGGCGAAGCCGGCCGCCCAGAGCGCCGAACGACGATCGAGCCCCCACGCCTCGAACGCGCCGGCGGTGGCCAGGGCCTCGAGCTGGGCCGACGTCAGCCCGGCGCGCCGGGAGAGGTCGGTGATGTCGGTGAAGGGGGCCTCCTCACGCGCGGCCACGATGCGGCGCGCCACGTCGAGGCCGATGCCGCGCACCGAGTCGAGGCCCAGGCGTACGGCGAGCGCGCCGTCGCGCCGGTGGGCGGGCACCGGGTCGGGCGTGCCGGGCACCCACTCGACCCGCTCGAAGCGCGGCCGGCGGCACGCGTCGAGCCCGGTCGCGGCCACCGGCCCGGCACCGGTGGACTCGGTGGGCTCGAGGGGCTCGAGGTCGGCCTGGGCGGCCGAGCACGTGACGTCGGGACGGCGTACGTCGACGTCGTGGCGCCGGGCGTCGTGGACCAGCGACTGCGGGGAGTAGAAGCCCATCGGCTGGTTGCGCAGCAGGCCGGCGAGGAACGCCGCGGGGTAGTGCAGCTTGAACCAGGACGAGGCGTAGACCAGCAGGGCGAAGGACAGGGCGTGCGACTCGGCGAAGCCGAAGTTGGCGAAGGAGAGGATCTTGACGTAGATCGAGTCGGCGAGCTCGCCGGTGATGCCGCGGCGCCGCATGCCGGCGTAGAGCTTGGCCTTGACCGACTCGATGCGCTCGACGCCGCGCTTGGAGCCCATGGCGCGGCGCAGCAGGTCGGCGTCGTCGCGGCTGCAGTCGCCGAGGGTCACCGCCATCGCCATCAGCTGCTCCTGGAACAGCGGCACGCCCTTGGTGCGCTCGAGCACCGGCACCAGCTCGGGGTGGTCGTAGGTCACCGGCTCCTGCCCGGTGGCCCGGCGCACGTAGGGGTGGACGGCACCACCCTGGATCGGACCGGGACGGATGAGGGCGATCTCGATGGCGAGGTCGTAGAACTCGCGCGGGCGCAGCCGGGGCAGCGTGCCGATCTGGGCCCGGCTCTCCACCTGGAAGACCCCGATCGAGTCGGCGCGGCACAGCATGTCGTAGACCGCCGGCTCCTCCTTGGGCATGGTGGCGAGGTCCCAGTGCTCGCCGAGGTGCTCGCCCACCAGGCGCATCATGTGGTCGAGCGCGCCGAGCATGCCCAGGCCCAGCAGGTCGAACTTCACCAGCCCCATCGACTCGCAGGCGTCCTTGTCCCACTGCAGCACGGTGCGCCGGTCCATCCGGGCCCGCTCGATGGGGCACACCTCGCCGATCGGGCGTTCGGTGAGGACCATGCCGCCGGAGTGGATGCCGAGGTGGCGCGGCGCGCCCATCAGCTCGTCGGCGAGCGCGACCACCGCCGGGGGCACGTCGTGGGCCGCCGGGTCGCCCAGGTCGCCGGACACGACCGAGCTCCACCCGTCGATCTGCTTGGACCACGCGTCCTGCTGGCCGGGGGAGAAGCCGAGCGCCTTGGCGGCGTCGCGCACGGCCATGCGGGGGCGGTAGGCGATGACGTTGGCCACCTGCGCGGCGTTGCGCCGCCCGTAGGTGTCGTAGACCCACTGGATGACCTCCTCGCGGCGGTCGGAGTCGAAGTCGACGTCGATGTCGGGCTCCTCGTCGCGGTGGGCGGAGATGAAGCGCTCGAAGGGCAGCTTGTAGAAGACCGCGTCGACGGCGGTGATGCCCAGGGCGTAGCAGACCGCCGAGCTCGCGGCCGAGCCGCGGCCCTGGCACAGGATGCGCCGCTCGCGGGCGAAGGCGACGATGTCGTGGACGATGACGAAGTAGCCGGCGAAGTCCTTCTCGGCGATGACCCGGAGCTCGTGCTCGAGCCGCTCGCGGGCCTCGCGCTCGTGGGGCACCCCGGCGTAGCGCTCGGCGAAGCCGCGCTCGGCGAGCACCCGCAGCCAGGAGTCGGCCGTGTGGCCCTCGGGGATCTGCCGCTTGGGCAGGGCGGGGGAGGCCTTGCGCAGGTCGAAGGCCAGCTCCTCGGCCAGGGCGACGCTGCGCTCGACCGCCCCGGGGTGGGACGCCAGCGCGGCGGCGGTCTCGGCGCCGCTGCGCAGGTGGGCCGAGCCCGACAGGTCGAGCCAGCCGTCGAGCTCGGCGAGGCTGCGGCGGGCCCGCACCGCCGCCATCGCCGAGGCCAGCCGGTGCCGTTGGGGGGTGGCGTGGTGGACGTTGCCGGCGGCGACGACGTCGAGCCCGTGGACGGCCGCGAGCCCGGCGAGCGCGGCGTTGGTGGCGTCGGACCCCGGTCGCGGGGAGAGCTCGACGAGCACGTCGTCGAGGCCGAAGAGCGACGTCAGCCGGTCGAGCGCCGCGGCCGCCGCGGGCTCGCCGCCGGCGGCCAGCGCCTGCCGCACGGTGCCCTTGCGGCAGCCGGTCAGCACCACCCAGTGCCCGCGCCCGCGCTCGCCGAGCTCGTCGAGGTCGTAGACGGGCCGGCCCTTCTCGTCGCCGCGCAGGTGCGCGTCGGTCATGGCCGCGGCGAGGCGGTGGTAGCCCTCCACGCCCCGCGCCAGCACGAGCAGGTGGCTGCCCTCGGGGTCGGGAACGCCGTTCTGCGGACCGCTCAGCCCGAGCGACAGCTCGGCGCCGAAGACGGTGGGCAGGTCGTAGGCCGCGGCGGCCTCGGCCAGCATCGGGGCCCCGTAGAAGCCGTCGTGGTCGGTGATCGCCAGCGCGGACAGGCCCAGCCGCACGGCCTCCTCGACGAGCTCCGCCGGCGAGCTGGCGCCGTCGAGGAAGCTGAAGTGGCTGTGGCAGTGCAGCTCGGCGTAGGGCGTCACCGTGGCGGGTCGCTCGATCGCCCGCGCCTCGGGGGTGGCGCGCTTGCGTCGCGACACGGGGGCGTCGTCGGCGCCCGGCAGCCCGCTCAGCCGGCGCTCGAGCTCCTTCCACCGCATGGCGGGGTTGTTCCAGCCCATCAGCGCACGCCTCCGGTCCCACACCCACGACCGAGCCGACGCCTGCCGTGGTGCACGTGGTGCACGTGGCGCTCAGTCATAGCCGGCCTCCAGGGCCCACCCGTCCGGGGCGCGCACCAGCAGCCAGGCGCGGCCGTCTGCCCCGACGACCTGGAAGCGGGCGGTGGGCCCGGACGCGCCCGACCACCAGCCCTCGTCGACCGGCCACGGCCCGGCCCACGCGGTCACCGGCTGCCAGGGCAGCACGCCACCGCCGACCCGGAAGCGTCGCGGCTCGCCGGTGACGACGCCCCGGTCGGTGACCCGCACCTCGCGGCCCGCCTCGTCGACGACCTCGGCCGCCGGGGGAGCGGCGAAGACCCGCACCGGCGCCGGCCCCGGCACCCGGCCCGGCCACGGCCGGTCGACGGGTCGGAGGTCGACGGCCCGCTCGCCCCACGGCACCAGGGCCTGGCGTGCGGCGGGGGTGCGCCCGCCCTGGAGCACCGGTCGGCGCACCGCGTCGAAGCCGACCATCCCCTGGACCCTGGCCACGCCGCGCTCGACGAGGTCGTCGGAGGCGCTGCCCCACAGCGCCTCGCCGTGCGCCGCCGCGGGCTCGACCACGTCGGGCACGAACCTGACCCGGTCGATGGGCGCGTGTACGACACCGGCGTGCTTGCGAGCCCGCAGCGAGCCGCCCACGGTCGCCGACTGCAGCTGCCAGTGCACGCGGTCGACGAGGTCGCGCGCGGTGAAGTGGCGGGGGTGCAGCCAGGTGCGCGACGAGCAGACGGCGCCGTCGGACTCTGCCTCGACCCGCACCCCCGTCGCGAGCAGCTGGTGGTGCGCCAGCTGGGAGACGAAGCGCTCGGCGGTGGTGCGCACGCTGAACGTGATCGCCTCCACCGAGTCGAGGGCGGGCTCGAACGCCACCTCCGCGTCGAGGTCGGGGGGCGGCGTCCGGGCGGCGAACAGCGCGGGGTCCTCGCCGCGTGCCCGGCGGCGCACGCTCGCCCCGTAGGCGCCGAGCCGGTGCTCGACGGCGTCGCCGGGCAGGTCGGCGAGGTCGCCGAGCGTGGGCAGCCCGAGCCGCTGCAGCAGCCCGACGAGCTCGCGCCCGCGCGCCCCGTCGTCGGCCAGCACCTGCACGGGCAGGTCGCGCAGGAACGCCGCCGACCCGCCGGCCGGCACGACCGTCCACGCCTGCACGTCGGCCGTGCGGGCGGCCTGCTCGGCGGTGAAGAGGTCGTCGGCGATGCCCACCCGCACGTCCCACACGCCGCCCTCCACGATGGCCTGGCAGGCGGTGGCGGCCGCGGCCGTCTCGCTGCCGTACCAGCTGCCGGGGGCGCGGACGGCCAGCAGTCCGGGGCGCAGGGCCGCGACCCCGGGACGCAGGTCCTCCACGGTGGCCAGCACCGGCTCGAAGGCGCGGGCGTCGCGGTCGGGGTTGGCCGGCAGCAGCACCAGCTCCGGGCACCTGGCCTGCGCGTCGCGCCGGCGCTGCCCGCGGCGTACGCCCTCGGCGCGCGCCGGACCGTTGCACACCTCGACGGCATTGGCCGCCAGCACGGCAGCGGGGGAGCGCAGCGACCTGCCCGCCTCGTCGAGCGCGGCCACCACCGACCAGTCGGGGCACCACACGACCATCACCCTCACCGCGACACCGCCCGCGACCTCACCTGCGACACCACCCGCGAGCTCATCCGGAGGCCCGGTGGATCTCCCGCACCCGCCGCGGGACGTCAGGGGCGACCGGCCGCACACCCGGCCAGGCCAGCTCGACACGCCGGGCCGGCCGCGCCCCGCGGCGGACGACGACGTGCGCGCGGCGCTGCTCCAGCTGCCCGGCGCCCGCGGCGGGACCGCTCCACGTCGACCCCTCGAGGCTCAACCGCGCCTCGACGCGCGGCCAGTCGCCCTGCACGACCAGCACCGCCGACCGGGTGCGCAGCCGCGAGTCGAGGACCGCCGCCGTGCGCTCGTCGACGGTGGCCGGCGGGCGCAGCACCACGACCCGGAGCACGTCGACCAGCGCCGCCGTCACCTCGAGCCAGTGCTCGCCGGGATCGGGCACCAGCACCGTGCGGGACAGCTCGATCCCGAGCTCGGCGGCGGCCTCGGCGCCGAAGTCGGGCCAGCCGGCGAAGCCGACCCACTCCCCGGCCCGGGAGGCCCCGGCGGCGAGGGCCAGCGCCAGGGACGCCGAGTCGACGGCGTAGGTTGCCCCCGCGTGCAGGGACATCAGGCCGGCCAGCCCGGGGAGGGTGGGGACGGGCTCCCCGGCCGCCTTGATCTCCATCCTGCTCTCCATGGCCGCCACCCGCTCGCGCAGCTGCTCGACCACGGAGCGACCCGGGTCGAGGGCGACGGAGCGGGCGGACGACATGTCCTCATGATCGAACAGGCGTTCGAACGAGTCAAGCCAGTCGACCTGCCCTGCCGGACTTGCGGGCGAGGTGCTAGAAGCGGTCCGAGGACGTGGCCGCAGAGGCCCCCCAGAGCCGGGCCGGTCTGCTTATCCTGAAGGGCACAGCGCGTCGAGAGGTGGGGGTCGTGTCGATGAAGTCAAGGTTCGTGGGGAGCCTCTGCCTGGTGCTGGTCGGCCTGGTGGTGGCGATGCTGGGTCCGGTCGCCCCCGGTCGGGCAGTGCCCGGAGGGACGGTCGCGGCCCAGGCCGGTCCGAGTGCCGGCACGTCGGCCAGACCGGCGCGCTGGGAGGCCTTCAAGGGCCCCTTCTTCAACGACCCCCACCTGCGCAAGGGGCACTTCCAGATCGAGCGACGGGTGATCGAGACGATCAACCACACGCCGAAGGGGTCGACGATCCGGATCGCGATCTACTCGCTCGACCGGGTGCCGGTCGCCCAGGCGCTGGTCGCGGCGCACCGCCGCGGCGTACGGGTCCAGATGCTGCTCAACGACCACTGGGAGACCAGGGCGATGAAGCTGATCCGGGCCGAGGTCGGCAAGAACCCGCGTCGCAACAGCTTCATCTACAAGTGCAAGCAGAGCTGCCGCGGGACGGCCAACGAGTTCAACAACCTGCACTCGAAGTTCTACCTCTTCAGCCAGGCCGGCGCGAGCGAGGACGTGATCGCGGTGGGCTCGGCCAACATGACGCGCAACGCCGCCATCCACCAGTGGAACGACCTCTACTTCACCTCGGGCGACCACGAGCTGTACCGCCAGTTCGTCGGCCTCTTCAACGACATGCGCCGCGACTACGACACCCGCCAGCCGCCGATCTCGTTCTGCGGCACCCCGGTCGGGCCGGTGTGCGACGACTCCGTCGACAAGCACACCGTCGTCGCCTTCCCCCGGGTCGCGCCCCTCAAGGACGACCTGGTCGTCACCCTGCTCAACCGGGTCGGGTGCCGCAACGTCGACCCCGTCACCGGGAAGGTCACCCGCACCCGCCTGGCCCTGTCGATGCACACCATGCGCGGCAGTCGCGGCGACTACCTGGCCGAGGCCATCCGCCAGAAGTGGATCCAGGGCTGCGACGTGCGGGTGAGCTACGGGCTCATCGGCTATCGCACCAAGGGCATCATCGGCGCCCCGACCAGGCGGGGCCGGATCCCGCTGCGCTCCACCGGGATGGACTACAACACCGAGGACAACTTCGACCTCAACAACGACGGCGTGGACGACCTGATCCTCGACTACTACAGCCACCAGAAGTACCTCGTCATCCAGGGCACCTACAACGGCGTGCCCAACACCTCGATGGTGCTCACCGGCTCGGTCAACTGGTCCAGCCTGAGCACGGCCAACGACGAGGTGTGGTTCACCATCCGGGGCGCGAAGGTGGCGAAGAAGTACCTCAGGAACTTCAACTACCAGTGGAACAACAAGCGCAACACCCGCAACGCCTACACCACGACCTACGCCAACTTCCGGGTCCGTCGCACGGTGGTCGACCCGGACGGCACCACCCGCACGGTGTGGCGCACCGTGCGCCGCCCGGTCACCACGGTCGAGCCCGACCGCTACCTGCCCGGGCCCTACTGGGAGGCCGACTGACGCGGCGAGCGGGCCGGCCGCCGCCACGACCGCCCGGACTGCGCGACACGGCACCCATGGCACTGGGGTACGACGCGCGGTTCCTGCGTCCCGACCCCGACGCCGATCCCGGCGCGGGGGCGGAGCTCGCCCCGCCCACGGCGCCCGCGCCGGGCGAGGACGACGACCCCGTGGCGGCGTCCCCGCTGGACTACACGCACTTCACCGTCCGGATGCATCCCGAGCGCAGGCTCGCCTGGTGGGTGGCGTGGAACATCGACGGCCTGCGCCTGTTCCCGGGGGAGAGCATCAGCCGCTCGGGCGAGCGCTTCCGGCTCGACCCGCGCCTGCCCGCCGACGCCCAGGTCGGCGAGGCGGCGTACGCCGACAACGACCTCGACCGCGGCCACGTGGCGCGCCGCTCCGACCTGCTGTGGGGCACCCTCGCGGAGGCCCGGCAGGCCAACTCCGACTCGTTCTTCTTCACCAACATCACCCCGCAGCACCAGGACTTCAACCAGTCCGGTCGCGGCGGGGTGTGGGGCCTGCTCGAGAACGCCGTGCTCGCCCTCGACGGGCTCCAGGACCGCCGGTTGAGCCTGTTCGCCGGGCCGGTGCTGGCGCCGACCGACCCGCTCTACCGGGGCGTCCGGCTGCCCGTCGAGTACTGGAAGGTGGTCGTCTACGTCGCCGACGACCAGCTGCGGGCCAAGGCGTTCGTGCTCACCCAGGACCTCAGTGGGCTCGAGCGCGCGGTGCCCGACTTCCTCGACGAGTTCGACACCTACCTCGTGCCGCTCGACCTGCTCGAGCAGCGCACCGGGCTCGCGTTCGCGAGCCTGCGCGAGCACGCCGCGCCCGACGACCTGAGGCGCGAGGGCGCGGCGCTCGTCACCGACGTCGAGCAGGTCGCCTGGTAGCCCGGCTGCCCGCCCCGTCGCGGTGGCTCAGGCGGCCGGGGCCAGGTCGGACAGGTCGCCGCGCAGGCGCTCGAGGGCCTTGGCCAGGATCCGTGACACCTGGGCCTGGGTCAGCCCGACGAGGTCGGCGATCTCCTGCTGGGTGCGTTCGTCGACGAAGCGCCAGTGGATGATCCTGCGGTCGCGCTCGGGCAGCCGGCTGACCGCCGAGTCGAGCACGAGCCGGGCCTCCAGCGAGGCGAACCCGCGGTCCTCGAAGCCGAGGACGTCGGCGATGGACCCGGCGCCCTCGTCGTCGCTGCTGTCGATGGAGGTGGGGCGGAAGCAGCCGTCGGCCGACAGGGCCTCGACCACGTCGTCGAGGTCGACGCCGAGGTGCGTCGCCACCTCGGAGGGGCGCGGGGAACGTCCGAGCTCGGCCTCGAGCTCGTGCTGGACCGCGCCGATGCGCGCCTGGAGCTCCTGGATGCGTCGCGGCACCCGGATCATCCAGCCGGAGTCGCGGAAGTGCCGGCGCAGCTCTCCTCGCACGGTGGGCACGGCGTAGGACAGGAAGTCGTGGCCGGCGGCCGGGTCGAAGCGGCGGGCCGCCTTGGTGAGCCCCACGAGGGCGACCTGCTCGAGGTCGTCGAGGTCGATCCCGCGGTTGCGGTAGCGGGCGGCCATCGAGCGGGCCACAGCGAGGTTGGCCTCGATCAGCTCGTGGACGAGCTCCTGGCGCTCGGCCTCGGTGCTCGCACGGCGGAGGTCGTCGACGATCGACGCCGTGCGGCGCGCGCGCTCCTCACGCTCGATCGTGGTGGGCTGGACGGTGACCTGCGCAAGACGCGGGGGCGTCGTGAGGGTGGCCACGAGTTCTCCTTCCGGCGGGGGTGTCTGTCGGCGTCGTGGCTCGGGTACGAGCTCCCAGAATCCTGACGTGCCCACGGTCTGCCCAACAGCCGAAAAGCGAAAACCATGGACAGACCGTGTACAAGATCACAGCGCGGGTCCGGAGCCACCCCGCCGCCTCCGTCCGAGCGGCGCGGGCGGTCGGGCTCTCCTACCCCCCGGAGAGCCCACCGGCGAGCGGTCTAGTCTCGACACATGGCACGCAGCGTGTACGTGGCGGGGGTCGAGGGATTCACGGGCAAGTCGGCGGTGGCGCTCGGCGTTCTCGAACAGCTCTCGCGGCGGGTGGCGCGGGTCGCGGTCTTCCGGCCCGTGGTCCGTGCCGAGGCGTCGGCCGGCGGGGTCCACGACTACGTCCTGGACCTGCTCGTCTCGCACGACGCCGTCGCGCTGACGTACGACGAGTGCGCGGGGGTCAGCTACGACGACGTGCACGCCGACCCGGACGCGGCGATGGAGCGCATCGTCGCGCGCTACCACCAGGTCGCGGAGAAGAGCGACGCCGTCGTGGTGGTCGGCAGCGACTACACCGACGTCGGCGCCCCGGCCGAGTTCGCGTTCAACGCGCGGGTCGCGGCCAACCTCGGGTCCCCGGTGCTGCTGGTGCTCAACGGCCACGAGCGGGGCGTCGAGCAGCTGCGCACGGCGGCCGCGATGGCCCAGGCCGAGCTCGCGGCCAACCACGCGACGCTCTTCGCGGTCATCGCCAACCGCGTCGACCCCGCCGCCCTCGACCGCACGGCGACGGCCCTGCGCCAAGACGGCGTGCCGGCGTTCGCGCTGCCCGAGCAGCCGCTGCTGAGCGCCCCCTCGGTGGCCGACCTGATGGCGGCCTGCGACGGGCGCCTCGTGCGGGGCGAGGAGGAGCAGCTGGCGCGCGAGGTGCCGGGCCTCGTGGTCGCGGCGATGACGCTGCCCAACGTGCTGGACCGGCTCTTCGACGGCGCCCTCGTGGTCACCCCCGGCGACCGCCCCGAGGTGGTGCTCGGCGTGCTGAGCGCGCACCAGTCGGCCAGCTTCCCGCAGATCTCGGGCATCGTGCTCAACGGCGGGTTGCCGCTGCCCGAGCAGATCGACCGGCTGCTCGACGGGATCGACGTGGCGCTGCCGATCGTGGCCACCGACCTCGGCACCCACGCCACCTCGACCGCGCTGACCAACCGGCGCGGCCGCCTCGACAAGGACTCCCCGCGCAAGATCGCGACCGCGCTGACCATGTTCGCCGACCACGTCGACGGCGAGGAGCTGATGAGCGGCCTGGAGGTGGCCCGCACGTCGGTCGTCACGCCGCTGATGTTCGAGCACCAGGTCCTCGACGATGCGATCGCCGACCGGCGCCACATCGTGCTGCCGGAGGGGGAGGAGGAGCGCATCCTGCGCGCCGCCGACGTCCTGCTGCGGCGCAACGTCGCCGACCTGACCCTGCTCGGCGACCCGATGTCGGTGCGGGCCAAGGCGGCCCACCTCGGCATCGACGTCTCGGGCGCCCGGCTGCTCAGCCCCTACGACGAGGAGCTGCGCGAGAGGTTCGCCCAGGAGTACCACCAGCGGCGCGCGCACAAGGGCGTGACGCTCGAGGCGGCACGCGACATCGTGGTCGACGTCTCCTACTTCGGCACGATGATGGTCGAGCTCGGCCTGGCCGACGGGATGGTCTCGGGGTCGGTGCACACCACGGCCCACACGATCCGCCCGGCGCTCGAGGTGATCCGCACGGTGCCGGAGGTCTCGGTGGTGTCGTCGGTGTTCTTCATGTGCCTGCGCGACCAGGTGCTCGTCTACGGCGACTGCGCCGTCAACCCCGACCCCACGGCCGAGCAGCTGGCCGACATCGCGATCGCCTCCGCCCGCACCGCCGCCGCGTTCGGGATCGAGCCGCGGGTGGCGATGCTGTCCTACTCGACCGGCACGTCGGGCAGCGGCACCGACGTCGTCAAGGTCACCGAGGCCACGGCGCGGGTGCGTGAGCGGGCGCCCGACCTGCTGGTCGAGGGCCCGATCCAGTACGACGCCGCGATCGACGCCGCCGTCGCCCGCACCAAGCTGCCCGACTCCGCCGTCGCCGGGCGGGCCACCGTCTTCGTCTTCCCCGACCTCAACACGGGCAACAACACCTACAAGGCCGTGCAGCGCTCGGCCGGGGCGCTGGCGGTGGGGCCGGTGCTGCAGGGCCTGCGCAAACCCGTCAACGACCTCTCGCGCGGCGCGCTGGTCCGCGACATCGTCAACACCGTCGCGATCACCGCCATCCAGGCACAGGAGCTCTCATGACCACCCAGGTGCTGGTGCTCAACGCCGGCTCTTCCTCGCTGAAGTACCGCCTCCTCGACGGCATCACCGGTGTGGCCGAGGCGACCGGGTCGGTGGAGCGGATCGGGGAGGAGTCCGGCCGGCTCACCCACTCCGTCGACGGCCGGGCCCACGTCGAGGAGCGGCCTGTCGCCGACTTCGAGGACGCGCTCCGCTCGACCGTCGAGGCCTTCCGCCAGCACGGGCCCGCCATCGACCGCGACGCGCTGGCCGCGGTCGGCCACCGGGTGGTGCACGGCGGCAGCTCCTTCTCGGAGCCGGCGGTGGTCGACGACCGCGTGCTCGCGACCCTCGAGGACCTGGTGCCGCTCGCGCCGCTGCACAACCCCGCCAACCTGGAGGGACTACGGGTCGCGCGCGAGCTCTTCCCCGACGTGCCGCAGGTCGCGGTCTTCGACACCGCCTTCCACCAGACGATGCCCGAGCACGCCTACACCTACGCGGTGCCGGTGGCCTGGCGCGACGAGCACCGCGTCCGGCGCTACGGCTTCCACGGCACGTCGTACGCCTTCGTCTCCCGTCGTGCCGCCGAGATGCTGGGCCGCACGGTCGAGGACACCAACCTCATCGTGCTGCACCTCGGCAACGGGGCGTCGGCCGCCGCGATCCGGGGCGGTCGGTCGATCGACACCTCGATGGGGTTCACCCCGCTCGAGGGCCTGGTGATGGGCACCCGCTCCGGTGACATCGACCCGGCGATCCTCGGCCACCTGCAGCGCACGCTCGGCTGGTCGCTGGAGGACATCGACCGCGCGCTGACCCGCGAGTCGGGCGTCCTCGGCCTCTCCGGCGTCAACGACTTCCGCGTGCTCGAGCAGCGCCGCGAGGACGGCGATGCCGCTGCGGCGCTGGCCTTCGACGTCTTCGCCTACCGGGTGCGCAAGTACGTCGGCGCCTACTACGCCGCGCTCGGCGAGGTGCACGCCGTCGTCTGCACCGGCGGGGTCGGCCAGTACAGCCCCGACGTGAGGGCCGCGGCCCTCGGCGGCCTCGATCGGCTCGGCATCGTCCTCGACCCCGAGCGCAACGCGGCCGTGGGGCGCAAGGAGGCCGCCACGGTGTCGGCCGACGGCTCCGACGTCGCGGTCCTGGTGGTGCCGACCAACGAGGAGTGGGAGATCGCCCGGCAGGCGCTCGCCGTCGTCGGCGAGCAGGACGCGTCCGGCGGGGAGTAGGCCTGGCGGCCCGAGGTCGCCGGCGCTGATCCGCGCCCGGGCGAGGCGGTACTAGCACCATCGGACATCTGTCGACCGGGACCCGGCCGGGCCTTGACTGGGGTCACCAGCCGACCACCGGGTCGGCACGTCCCGGGAGGAACCGCCACCATGAACAAGCTCCGACTCGCCACTGCCGCCCTCGCGAGCGCCGTGCTCCTCGTCCCCACCACCGGCATCGCCCACGCCAAGGGCGGTGGCGACGGGGGCGACGACGATCGCGACCACGGCGGCTCGTCGTCCGGCAACTACGCCGTCACCGTCAACGGCCGCACCTACGACCCGGCTCCCGGGCGCGACGTCCGGCTGCGCGACCTCCCGGTCTCGGGCGTCGTGACGGTCGTCGGCACCCACACGCGGTTCACCCTCGACGCGGCGACGTTCGGCGTCCGGGACTACACCCTCACCGGCGCTGCGTCGCCGGAGCGGATGGTCACGGAGCCGACGGTGGTCTTCGCCTCCAAGGTCCCGGTGCTGACGCCGGCGCAGCTCCGCGCGCCCGTGCTCAAACGGCTCGAGGTCCGCGAGGACCGGTTCGAGGCGATCTTCAGCACCGCCGCGGGCAAGCTCAAGGTCCAGGCCAAGGACGCTCCCCAGGGCGGGATCCTCCAGATGGAGCCGGAGTTCGCCGGCAACGTCGAGCTCGTGCACACGCTCGGCCCGGGCCTGTTCTACTTCGTCAACAGCTACACCGGGAAGATCAACTTCGGCAACGGCGTCGACGCGGTGACGTCCGGTCCGGGGTCGCACCAGATGCTGCTCGGCAAGGACAGCCCCCAGGCCGCCACGAAGCTGTTCCAGGACGGCCGCACGACCCGGTGGTCGGTCGCGCCGGGTGGTCGGCTCGGCGGGGTCCTCGGCGAGGACGCCATCGAGCTCTCGGCCGGCGCCACCAACTGCACCAGCCACTGCCAGGCGCAGAACCAGATCCGCGGATCGGTGCCGGTGCCGCCGGACCCGACCGACCCGACGCCCCTGCCCTGACCGGGTCGATCACCACGCCGAGCCGGGCGTCGGTCCTCACCGGGCCGACGTCCGGCTCGTCCTGCGCGCGCCCCAATCCGCCGGATGTCGGGAGGGTTCTGGCGGCCGGTCGCGAGAAGTGGGGGCACTTGTGTGTTGACTCCGGCGAAATGGGATCCTTAGTGTGACGAGCATCACGGGTGACTCTCGGCCACCCGCGTCGGGAGAGGGGCCACGGTCGCCATGGCGAGTTCCCCTCTGCCCCGCCCCGGGTCCTCGCCGCGCTCGTCGCGGCTCCCGTTCCGGCCCCGTTCCCGCGCCGCTGCCCTCGCAGCCGGCCTCGCCGCCCGGTCCCCGAGCGGCGCCAGCAACCCCGCACGGCCATGAGAAGGCAGGACAGCATGCGCAGCTTCCGTTCACCCGCGGCACGTGTCAGGACATCCCTCGCGGGACTGGTGGCGGTGGCCGTCGCCGCCGGGGGCATCGCCACCGCCCCCGCCGCGGCCGCCGCCCCGCCACCGCTGGCCGGCACCACCCAGCGGACGGCGGCGCCCACGGCTGCGGTGGCCGCCGCGGTGGAGCCGACCTTCGACGTCCTCGTCTTCAGCAGGACCACCGGGTTCCGCCACGACTCGATCCCGGCGGGCGTCCGGGCCGTCAGGCGGCTCGGGGCGCAGTACGGCTTCACCGTCGACGCCACCGAGGACCCCGCCCAGTTCACCGAGGCCAACCTCGCGAAGTACGAGGCGGTGGTGTGGCTGTCCACCACCAGCGACGTGCTCGACGACGCCCAGCAGGCGGCGTTCGAGGCCTACATCCGTGCCGGCGGCGGCTACGTCGGCATCCACGCGGCCTCCGACACCGAGTACACCTGGCCCTGGTACGGCCGGCTCGTCGGCGCCTATTTCCAGAGCCACCCCGCCGGCACTCCCACCGCCACCATCAACGTCGAGGACCGGAGCACGCCGTCGTCCTGCGCGCTGCCGGCACGGTGGACGCGCACCGACGAGTGGTACAACTTCCAGTCGCCGACCGACCCCGTCGTCAACGGCGGGGGCGCCGACTACAGCCCCCGCACCAACAGCGACATCAACGTCATCGCCTCGCTCGACGAGTCGACCTACGACGAGAACGACGGCGCTCCGGGCGACGACGACCACCCGATCGCCTGGTACCAGGAGTTCGACGGCGGCCGCAGCTTCTACACCGGTGGCGGCCACACCGACGCGTCCTTCTCCGAGCCCCTCTTCCGTCTGCACCTGCTCGGCGGCATCCAGTACGCCGCGGGCGAGGCACCCGACGGCTGCACGGCGCCGCCGCCCACCGACGCGTCGTTCGAGCAGGTCACCCTGGCCAAGGGCGTCGACAAGGTCGGCGAGCCGATGAGCATCTCGGTGCTGCCGGACGGCCGCGTGCTGCACAACGCGCGCGACGGCCGCATCTTCCTCACCGACCTCGAGGGCAACACCACCCTCCTCCACGACGTCCCGATCTACTCCCACGACGAGGACGGCCTGCAGAGCCTCACCGTCAGTCCCGACTTCGAGGACGACGGCTGGGTCTACCTCTACTACGCACCGCCGCTCGCCACGCCGGCCGGCGACGCCCCCAACGAGGGCACCGCCGAGCAGTTCGCGACGTGGCAGGGCTACAACGTCCTGACCCGGATGAAGATGGTCGACGACGACCTCGACCCCTCCACCGAGCAGGAGCTGCTGCGCGTCGACGCCAACCGCGGCATCTGCTGCCACGCCGGCGGAGCGATCGACTTCGACGCCGACGGCAACCTCTACCTCTCCACCGGCGACGACTCCAACCCGTTCGCCTCCGACGGCTACGCGCCGCTCGACGAGCGCGCCACCCGCAACCCGGCCTACGACGCGCAGCGCAGCTCGGCCAACACCAACGACCTGCGGGGCAAGGTGCTGCGCATCACGCCCGACCCGACCGCCGCGAGCTACACGGTGCCCGACGGCAACCTGTTCCCGGAGGCCGACGACGCCCAGGGCAAGACCCGCCCGGAGATCTACGCGATGGGCTTCCGCAACCCGTTCCGGATGACGGTCGACAAGCGCACCGGCTACGTCTACCTCGGTGAGTACGGACCCGACGCCGGCGGCGCCAACCCCAACCGTGGCCCCGGGGGCATCGTGGAGTTCAACCAGATCCGCGAGGCCGGCAACTTCGGCTGGCCCTACTGCACCGGCACCAACACCCCGGCCGAGACCTACAACGAGTGGGACTTCGCGACCAACACCACCGGCCCCAAGTTCGACTGCACGGCGCCGGTCAACAACAGCCCGCACAACACCGGCCTGACCAACCTCCCGCCGGCCCAGCCCGCCTGGATCAAGTACGACGGGGGGAGCGTCACCTACGGCGGCGTCACCACCAACGAGTTCGGCGGCGGTGGCGAGGGCCCGATGGCGGGCCCCGTCTACAACTACGACCCCGACCTCGACTCCGACGTGAAGTTCCCCGAGTACTTCGACAACCACTTCTTCGCCGGCGAGTGGACCCGCGGCTGGATCCGCGACATCGCCATGGACGCCGAGGGCGACGTGGCCGGCATCGACCCGTTCTTCGACTCCTCGACCCTCTACGCCGCGATGGACATGGAGTTCGGACCCGACGGCTCGCTCTACGTCCTCGACTACGGCAACGGCGGCTACTTCACCGGCAACGAGAACTCGGCCGTCTACAAGATCAACGCCATCAACGAGGGCGCCCGCTCGCCGTCGGCGTCGGCCACCGCGACGCCCGACTCGGGCACCGCCCCGCTGACCGTGCGGTTCTCCAGCGCCGGATCGAGCGACCCCGACGAGGGCGACTCGATCGTGTCCTACGCCTGGGACTTCCAGAACGACGGCACCGTCGACTCCAGGGAGGCCGACCCGACGTTCGTCTACACCGAGAACGGCGTCTACGACGCCCGTCTGACCGTCACCGACACCACCGGTCGCACCGGCGTGGCCACCGCGGTCGTGACGGTCGGCAACACCCGGCCCACGGTCGAGATCGAGATGCCGCCCGACGGCGCGTTCTTCGAGTTCGGCGACTCCGTGCGGGTCAAGGTCACCGTGACCGACCCCGAGGACGGGGAGATCGACTGCGACCGGGTCGAGATCGACTACATCCTCGGCCACGACTCCCACGGCCACCCGCTCAGCTCGCGCACCGGCTGCGACGTCGTCCTGCCGACCGTCCGCGACGAGGGCCACGACGCCTCCGCCGACATCTTCGGGGTGATCAACGCCAGCTACACCGACGAGGGAGGGGGCGGCGTCCGCACGCTGACCGGTGAGGACGAGGTCGTCCTGCAGCCCAAGCGCAAGCAGGCCGAGCACTTCGACACCCAGCAGGGAGTCGCCACCGAGGCGACGACCGATCCCCTCGGCGGCTCGCGCAACCTGTCCAACATCGACGCGGGCGACCACGTGTCCTACGCGCCGATCAGCCTCCACCAGGTGCCGCGCCTGCGC
Organism: Nocardioides sp. Z24_21; assembly: GCF_058134345.1. NCBI lineage: Bacteria > Bacillati > Actinomycetota > Actinomycetes > Propionibacteriales > Nocardioidaceae > Nocardioides > Nocardioides sp. Z24_21. The sequence goes on along the minus strand of NZ_JBYTTH010000003.1, from coordinate 317,045 downwards.
TTCCGGGTCGCGTCGGGAGGCGTCGGAGGCACCATCGAGGCCCACCTCGACAGCCCCACCGGGCCGCTGGCCGGCTCGGTCGACGTCCCGGTGACCGGGGGCTGGCAGCAGTGGCAGTTCGTCGACATGGACATCGCCGAGTCGGCGCGGGAGGGCTCGCACGAGCTGTTCCTGGTCTTCACCAACGACGACCCCGCCGCCACGGGGCTGTTCAACGTCAACTTCTTCGACGCCGCCGGCAAGGGCGTCTCGGTCAACTCACGTCCGCAGGTGGGCGCGCAGGGCACCCCCAGCCAGGGCACCGCGCCGCTGACCGTCGACTTCGAGGGCTCCGCGTCCGACTTCGACGGTGACGAGCTGACCTACCGCTGGGACTTCGGCGTGCCGGGTGACGCCGACACGGCCACCAGCCTCGACGCCCAGTACACCTACACCGAGCCGGGCTCCTACACCGCGCGGCTGACCGCCACCGACCCGTCCGGCGCGTCGGGCTCGGCCACGGTCCCGATCCGGGTGCTCAACGCCTGCGGGGTCCAGCAGTCCGACGAGTTCGACGGCACCTCGCTCGACGGCAAGTGGGACGTCATCCGCGACAGCGGCACCTGGAGCGTGGCCGACGGCGGTCTCCAGCTGCCGATCGACACCGGGAGCCTCTACGGCATCGGCGGCAACGCCAAGGACATCATCGTGCAGGAGGCGCCCGACGGCGCGTTCGAGGTGACCGCGAAGGTCACCGCCGAGGTGACCGAGAACTACCACCAGGCCGGGCTGCGGCTCTACTCCGACGACGAGAACTGGGCCTCGGTCCACCTCATCTCCGCCGGCGGCAACCGCGACGTGGAGTTCATCTACGAGGCGCAGGGCGCACCGCGCAACGAGGCGGCCGACAAGCTCGGCGGCGTGCCTGCCGGGTTCCCGTCGACCTACTACGTGCGGCTGACCTCCGACGGCACCGACCTTCGGGCGTCCTACTCCGCCGACGGCGAGACGTTCTCCCCGGTCGGGCGGCCCGCGCCGATGAGCACGTTCGCCACGCCGCGGATCGGTCCGGCCGCGGTGTCGGGCGGCGCGACGACGAGCCCGACCGCGACGTTCGACTGGATCCGCTTCGAGCCCGACGGCACGAGCGGCGCCACCGACCCGAGCGACGAGTTCACCGGCACCTCCCTCGACGAGTGCCGCTGGAACGCCATCGTCCGCGAGGACCCGACCACCTACGAGGTGGCCGACGGCGAGCTCACCATCACCACCACGGAGGGTGACATCTACCAGACGCCCAACGCGGCGGGGGCGACCAACTTCGTGCTGCAGTCGGCCGCCAACCTCCCGACGGACTACGTCGCGGAGACCAGGCTGTCGGCGACGTTCACCGACGGCTACGCCCAGGGCGGCCTGCTCGCCTACGGCGACGACGACAACTACGTCAAGCTCGACGTCATCTCCGACACCGGGCAGGGCCGGATCAACCGGGTCGAGCTGCGCTCCGAGCTGGGTGGGGCCATCCAGGACCCGCAGCCGCAGGTCGACCTGCCGGCCAACGTGACGTCGTACCGCCTGCGGCTGACCAAGGACGGGTCGAGCTACACCGGTGAGGTCGCCGTCGACGGCGGCGAGTGGCAGGCCGTGGGCACCGTCACCCACCCCACGGCCGACCTGGACCTCGGCCTGTTCGCCCTCGGCGTGCAGCAACCGGGCCGGACCGCGTCGTTCGACTACTTCCGGCTCACCCCGGCAGCGGCGGAGAACCGTCCGCCCGTCGCCGACGACGACACCGCCGTCACCACGGCCGGGCGGGAGGTCACCATCTCGGTGCTCGCCGGTGACACCGACCCCGACGGCGACGACCTCACCGTCGAGTCCGTCAGCACGCCCGCCCACGGCACGGCGAGGATCAACACCGACGGCACCGTCCGCTACACGCCCGACGCCGGCTACTCCGGGACCGACACGTTCGACTACGTGGTCAGCGACGGCAACGGCGGCACCGACACGGGCACCGTCACCGTCACGGTCGCCGAGACCTGTGAGACCGACACCCCCGACGACACGTTCGACGGGGACGCGCTCGACACCTGCCGGTGGGACGCGATCGTCGCCGACGATCCGGCCACGCGCCGGGTGGCCGACGGGCGGCTGTTCCTCACCACGACGCGGGGCGAGATCTACCAGGGCGGCACCGGCAAGTCCAACCTGATCCTGCAGTCGCCCGACCACGCCGGTGACGACTGGACGCTCGAGGCACACGCCGACGTGGAGGGACTCGACGGCGGCTACAGCCAGGCCGGCCTGATGGCCTACGGCGACGATGCCAACTACGTGAAGCTCGTAGTGATCTCCGACGATGGCCGGACGGCGCCCAACCGCGTCGAGCTGCGCTCGGAGGTCGACGACCGGATCGTGGGTGGCGACCCGCAGCCCGAGCTCGCCATCCCCGACGGCACCGACCTGAGCGACATGCGGTTCCGGCTCACCAAGGCCGGCACGTCCTACACCGGGGAGGCGTCCTTCGATGGGGGCGCGACCTGGGTGGAGATGCCCCGGGCGGTCGTCAACCCGATGACCGGCCCGCGGTTCGGTGTGTTCGCCGCGGGCGTGCTGCAGGAGGGTGACGAGGTCTCCTTCGACACCTTCCTCGTCGACGGCGAGGACCCGGTCGACCCGGGCAACGCCGCCCCGAAGGCGGTCGACGACACGGCGACCACTCCGCAGGGCACCGCTGTCAGGGTCGCCGTGCTGGCCAACGACACCGACGCCGACGAGGGCGACGAGCTCTCGGTGCAGTCGGTGACCAAGCCCGCACACGGCACCGCCGTCGCGGCAGCCGACGGCACGGTGACCTACACCCCCGACGCCGGCCACTTCGGGACCGACACGTTCGACTACGTCGTGACCGACGGCACCGACACCGACACCGGCACCGTGACGGTGACGGTCACCAGGGCCGAGCAGCCGGTCCCGGACACGAGGATCACGGGCGCCCCGCGTGACGCCACCCGGGCGCGGACGGCGACCATCCGGTTCACCGCCACCGGTCCCGGCGCCGGGGGAGCGAGGTTCGAGTGCTCCCTCGACGGGTCGGCCTGGCGGGCGTGCACGTCGCCGAAGACCTACCGCGACCTCGACGACGGGCGGCACCGGGTGCGGGTCCGGGCGGTGGGAGCGGGCGGCACCGACGCCACGCCGGCGACGGCGACCTGGACGGTCGACCGCACGGGGCCCACGGTGCGGAGGACGACCCCGACCGGCACCACGCGCGACCGGACGCCCACCGTGGGCGCGGTCGTCTCCGACCGGCACTCCCGGGTGCGCGCCGGCGATCTGACCCTCTTCGTCGACGGCACCAAGGTCGGCGGGGTGCGCTACGACGCGCGGAGCGGGCGGATGAGCTGGACGCCCAGGCGGGCGCTGTCTCCCGGGCGTCACACCGTGCGTCTCGTCGCCGAGGACGCACTGGGCAACCGGACCGTGGAGGGCTGGCGGTTCACCGTCCGGCGCTGAGCCGCGCAGTCCCACCACGTCGGCCCGTCGCCGCGCCCTCCCGGGCCGGTGCGGGCCGACCGGGCCCTCCCGCTAGGGTCGCCTCATGGTGGACGGCACGGGTGTGGCGGCGGCGTCGGCCGACCGCGTCCACCGGCCGTCGCGGGTGCCGTCGGGCGCCGCGCTGCTGGCGCTCGAGCTCAGCGAGGAGGCCCGCGGCGTCCGCGGCCTCGACGTCCTGCGGCGCAGTGTCGACCGCGCCCCTCCGGCCCCGCTGACCTGACCGCCCCGGGTGCGCCCACCGTCGCGCCCACCCGCCGCACGCAGCCCTCGCGCGCCCGCACCGGGTCGCGCCACGCTGCCCCGGCCGCTCGTCCCGCCGACCCCGCGACGACGACGGCCCCGTCGGCGTTCCTCCCGACCTCCCCTTGCAGAAAGCAGAGCCATGACCAAGCGCGTCGCCATCGTCGGAGCCGGGATGGTGGGCCTGTCCACCGGCTGGTTCCTCCAGGAGCACGGCTTCCACGTCACCGTCCACGAACGCCGCCACGTCGCCGGCGGCTCCTCCTGGGGCAACGCCGGCTGGCTCACCCCCTCCCTGACCGCGCCCCTGCCCGAGCCGGCCGTGCTCACCTACGGGGTGCGGGCCGTCCTCAGCCCGTCCTCGCCGGTCTACCTGCCGCCGCGGCTCGACCCGCGGCTCGCGCGCTTCCTCGCCGGGTTCGTCCGCCACAGCACGGCGCGCCGGTGGGGCATCGGCATGCGCGCCTACGCCCCGATGAACCGCCAGGCGCTGGCGGCGTTCGACGAGCTGGCCACCGGGGGAGTCGAGGCGACCACGCGCCTCGCGGACCCGTTCCTCGCCTGTTTCCGCACCGCCGAGGAGCGGGCGGTGCTCGTCGAGGAGCTCGAGCACGTGCGCAGCGCCGGACAGGACGTGACGTACGACGTCCTGTCGGGCAGCGAGGCCCGCGCGCTGGAGCCGTCGCTGACCGCAGCCATCGGCGGCGCCGTCGTCCTGCACGGGCAGCGCTACCTCGACCCGCCGGCGTTCCTGGCGGCCCTCGCCGACTCGTTCGTCGCGCGAGGCGGCGAGATCCGCGAGTCGAGCGCCGTGACGGACGTGCGCCAGACCGCTGGGGGCGCCTTGGTCACCACCGACGACCCCCCTGCCGGACCGCTGCGCTACGACGCCGTCGTGCTGGCCAATGGCGCGTGGATCGGCACCCTGGCCCGCCGGTTCGGCGTGCGCCGGCCGGTGCAGGCGGGCCGCGGCTACTCGTTCAGCGTCGGCGGTGACCGGCTGCCCGAGACGCCGGTCTACTTCCCAGCCCAGCGCGTCGCGTGCACGCCGCTGCCCACCGCCGACGGGCCCCGGCTGAGGGTCGCGGGGATGATGGAGTTCCGCGACACCGACGCCCCCCTCGACCCGCGCCGGATCGAGGCGATCGTCGAGGCGACCCGCCCGCTGCTCGACGGCATCGACCTCGACGACCGGCGCGACGAGTGGGTGGGCGCCCGTCCGTGCACCCCGGACGGGCTCCCGCTGATCGGTGCGACCGACGCGCCGGACGTCTTCGTCGCCGGGGGACACGGCATGTGGGGCATCGCCCTCGGGCCGCTCACCGGGAGGCTGCTCGCCCGGCGCATCGCGACCGGAGCCACGCCGGCCGAGCTCGTCGCGTTCGACCCGCTCCGCTGAGGGCGTCCGGGCACAAGGTCCCATGTCCTGACGGGCCGTCGGCCCTCCCCAACGGCCGCGGTCCACCGAAAGGATGGTGGTGGGCGGGAGGTGCCCGCCGGGACGAGGAGGCGTGGAGATGTCGAAGGACCGGAGGTCGGCTGCAGGGGACGGCGACGTGGTGGTGGGCGTCGACGGGTCCCGGGCAGGCGTCCAGGCGTTGCGCTACGCCGTCGCCGAGGCTGCGCGCCTCGGGGCGGGCGTGCACGTCGTGCACGCCGTGCCGATCTTCGTGCCGATGACGCCGATGTACCCCCTGCCGGTCGATGACCTGACCACCGCCGGACAGGCCGTGGTGCAGAGGACGGTGGACGAGGCCCGGGCCCCGGAGTCGACCCGGCTCGCGACGAGCCTCTCCCGCGAGGGCGCGGTGCCGGCGCTGCTGGCGGTCAGCGAGGACGCCCCGCTCGTGGTGCTCGGCGCCGACCGTCGTCCGGTGGCCGCCCGCATCTTCACCGGCAACGTGTCGACCGCCGTCGCGGCGAGCTCGCGGGCCCCCGTCGTCACGGTGCCCGAGACGTGGCCCGGGGGCGAGCCCACCGGGACCGTCCTGGTCGGCATCAAGCGGCCCGACGGCTCGCCCGAGCTCCTGGCCGAGGCGTTCGCCACCGCGCAGGCCCGCGGAGCCCGGCTGGTGGTCCTGCACGCGTGGCGACTGCCCAGCTTCTACGAGGACGTGGTGGCCCACCGCGTCGCCGAGACCGACTGGGCCGAGCGCGCCCACGAGGAGGTCGACCGCGAGCTCGAGCAGTGGCGGGCGGTCTACCCCGACGTCGAGGTCGAGGTGCGCGTCGTCCACGACCAGCCGGCCCACGCCCTGGTGAGCGCCTCGGAGCGGGTCGACGAGATCGTGCTGGTCCGCAGGCCGCGCGGGGTCGCGGCCGCCCTGCACCTGGGCCCGACCGCGCGCGCCGTGATGGCCAATGCGCACTGCCCGGTGCGGATCGTGCCGTCCGACCGCGGGCTGTCGACCGCCGACCTGGTCCTGGAGGACGCAGGAGAGCTCAACAAGTAGCACCCGCAGCACCGCCGTAGCGCCCACGCAGCACCCACGCAGCACCGACCTGAGGAGAACGACATGCGAGCAGCAGTAGTCCCGGAGATGGGCGCGCCGCTGGAGATCCGCGACATCCCGACGCCGGAGCCCGGCCCCGGGCAGGTGCTGGTCAAGATCGAGGCGAGCGGGCTGTGCCACACCGACATCCACGCCGCGCGCGGCGAGTGGCCGATCAAGCCCAAGATGCCGCTCATCCCGGGTCACGAGGGCGTCGGCAAGGTCGTCGCGGTCGGCCCGGACGTGGACACGCCCGTCGTCGGCACGCGGGTCGCCCTGCCGTGGCTCGGTCGTGCCTGCGGTCGGTGCCGCTACTGCGTCAGTGGGTGGGAGACCTACTGCGTGACCCCGGAGTTCACCGGCTACACGATCGACGGCTCCTACGCCGAGTACGCGATCGGCTACGCCAGCCACGCCGTGCCGGTGCCCGACGGCGTGTCGGCCTTCGACGCCGCGCCGCTCACCTGTGCGGGAGTCACCACCTACAAGGCGCTCAAGGTGGCGCACCCGCAGCCCAACGAGACCGCGATGGTCGTCGGCATCGGCGGCCTGGGCCACCTCGCGCTGCAGTACGCCAAGGTGTTCGGCACCACCACGGTGGCCGTCGACGTCGAGGACGCCAAGCTCGACCTGGCCAAGAAGCTCGGCGCCGACCACGTCGTGGACGGGCGGGGCAACCAGGCCGTGGAGCTCGAGGCCCTCGGCGGGGTGGACATCGCGGTCGTCACCGTCCCGTCGCCCGCCGCGATGCGTGCCGCCCACGCCTCGCTCAACCCCAACGGCCGCCTCGTGCTGGTCGGCCTGCCCGCCGACAACCGGCTCGAGCTCCCGGTGTTCGAGACGGTGCTCAAGGGGATCTCGGTGACGGGGTCGCTGGTCGGCACCCGCAACGACCTCGCCGACTGCTTCGCCCTCCACGCCAACGGGCGCACCCGCGTGGTCGCCGAGCCGCGTCGCCTCGAAGACGTCAACGCCTGCTTCGAGGAGGTGCTGTCGGGAGCGGTCCCGGCGCGCCTGGTCTTCGACATGGCCACCTGAGCTCCCGAGCCGGCCGGGGGCTGCAACCCGGCCGGCTCGGGTGGCACGTCCGGGGCGTGCGACGTGCACGGTTCCGGCGTGCGCCGTTCCGCCCTGGCGTGACCCCGTGGACTCTCCGGATCGGCGACGCGCCCGCACATGCGAGGGGGGAGCGGGGGTACCGGGCGTCACCACCACCGCCGGTGGCAGGCCGCGTCCGGGCGTCACGCGTACGCACGACCCGGACCGGTCGTCGCGACAGGAAGAGGCGCCGATGACAAACGACAAGCCGGAACAGGTCGAGCGGGAGTCGACCCCCAACAGCTCGGGGCCCGACGGCGCCGCGGGCGGCATGGGCTCGAGCAGCGAGTGGGTCGGTCACACCGGCCCGGGACAGCAGGGGGCGGACGGCCTCCGCGACACCTCGGCCCAGGGGTCCCCGGTCGACGCACCTCCGGAGCAGAGCCCGGGCGGTGAGGAGCCGCAGCCAGAGGGCGTCGAGCCCAAGGCGGGCTATCCCGAGCAGGACCCGCGCCACGACGACCACCCGCACCGCTCCGGACGGCAGGACTGACCGACCGGAGCTATCCGGCGACCACGCGGCGCAGCGGGCAGGCCCGGACGAACTGCCAGCACGCGCCGGCGGCGAGCCCTGCCGTGACGATGACGGTCAGCGCGGCGGGGGCGGCCCAGGCCGGGCCCTGCTGCACCAGGACGAAGCCGCCCATGACGAGCACGAACCAGCCGAACGCCCGCCGGAGCCGGGCCTCGGGCACCCGGCCCGCGAGCCGGCCGCCGAGAACGCTGCCGACGACCGCGGCGGCGGTGACGCTGAGGACGAGTCCCCACGGCAGCTCGACCGAGCTGAGGTAGCCGGCCAGCCCGGCGAACGACTTCATCGAGATGACCAGCAGCGACGTGCCGACCGCGACCGACATGGGCAGCCCGCCGAGCAGGACCAGGGCCGGCACGACGAGGAACCCGCCGCCGGCTCCGACCAGGCCGGTGGCCACGCCGACCACGAGGCCGTCGACGACGATCCGCCTGACCGGCAGCTCGCCGTCCGACGCGTGGGCCGGCGGGTTCTTGCGCCCACGGAGCATGGCCAGCGAGGTCGCGACCATCATCGCCGCGAACGCGATGAGCAGCACGTTGCCGGGCAGGTGCCCGCCGACGAGACCGGCGGAGTAGGCGCCGATCATGCCGGCCAGTCCGAAGATCAGGCCGGTGCGCCACTTGACCCGCCCGTGGCGGGCGTGGCTGACCAGGCCCGCCACGGAGGTGACGCCGACGACGAAGAGCGAGGCCGCGATGGCGACCTTGGCGTCCAGCCCGGCGACGTACACGAGCAGCGGGACGGTCAGGATCGAGCCGCCGCCGCCGAGCATCCCGAGCGAGACGCCGACGAGCACGGCCAGCACCACGACGACGGCGACGGTGGGGCTCATGCGGCGTCGTCCCCGGAGAGCGCGGCGACGATCTCGTCGATGTCGCACGAGTCGGCGGTGCGGTTCCACGGCATCTTCGACAGCGCGACGCTCATGGCGCAGGTGTTGGTCAGCGCCGCGCCGGTGAGTCCGGTGCCGATGGCCGCGGCGACCCACTTGAGCCGCGGGACGGCGGTGCTCGCGAGGACGCTGCCGGCGACGATGGTGCCCGCCACGAGGCGGACCTGGCGCTCGAGCTCCCAGGTCTGACGGCCACGGTTGACCGGGGCGCCGATGGCCTCCCAGCTGGTCATGCCGCCGTCGAGCACCCGGACGCCGGGGAGCCCGGACTCGCGCAGCGCGCCCTCGGCCTGCGTCGCCCGGGCGCCCGAGCGGCAGACCAGGACGACGTCCTCGTCGAGGTGGCGGCGCAGCTCGTCGCGGTGCTCGCGGAGCGTGTCGAGCGGGACGTTGTAGGCGCCGGGGATGTGTGAGGTGTCGAACTCCGCCGGGGTCCGGACGTCCAGGATGCGCGGCGGCTCGCCGTCGGCGAGGCGCTCCTGGAGGGTGTGGGCGTCGAGGGTGCGGGCCTCGGTGGGGGTGCTGGTCATGGCAGGTGTCTCCTGATCGGGGGGTGGGGGAGTGCGAGGTTCAGACGAGCGTGAGCCCGGCCTCGGCAGCGCTCTCGTCGTACGAGTCGTCGATGGCGACGACGTCGTGGCCGCGCGCGGCGAGGACCGAGGCGACGACGCCGGCGCGGTAGCCGCCGGCACAGTGGATCCAGAGCCTCTGCTGCGGGATCGACTCGAGGTGGGCCAGGACGGCGTGGACGGGGACGTTGACGGCGCCGGCGATGTGGCCGGCGTCGTACTCCGCCGGGCGGCGCACGTCGAGGACCACGCGCTCGCCGGCAGGGTCCTCGCGGATCTCCGCGGCGAGCCCGGCGAAGTCGGTGACCGGGAAGCTGCCGAGCGGGGCGCCGTCGGCCCAGTCCTCGGGCGTGCCGGTGGCCATCGCGGCCGGGTCCATGCCGATGCGGACCATCTCGCGCTGCGCCTCGGCCACCTGCTCGGGGGTCTCGCCGAGCAGCGTGATGGTCGCGTCGTAGGGGAGGATCCAGCCCAGGTAGGTGACGAACTGGCCGTCGAGGCCGAAGTTGACGCTGCCGCTGAGGTGACCGGCGGCGAACGCCGACCGGGTCCGCAGGTCCACGACCCACTCGCCGGCGTCGATGCGGCGGCGCAGCTCGGCCGGGTCGGCGAGCTCGGGGTCGGACAGGTCGGCCGCCCGCGGGCCGGCGGTGTTCGCGGGGCCCATCTCGGTGTAGTAGGCGGGGAACTCCTCGAGGCCCGCGAGCAGGCCGTCGACGTAGTCCGCCTCGTCCTTGGTCAGGGCCGGGTTGGTCCGCTTCTCGTCGCCGATGGTGCTCGCGGTCGCGTCGGACTGGGTGGCCGAGCAGAAGCTGCCGAAGCCGTGGGTCGGGAAGACCGACGTGTCGTCGGGCAGCTCGTCGGCGAGGCGTTGGGCGGAGTGCCACTGCGCGTGGACCAGGGCGTCGGTGTGGTCGGGGCCGAGCAGGTCGGGACGGCCGGTGGAGCCGTGGAGCAGCGACCCGCCGGTGAACACCGCGACGGGCTCGTCGCCGGCCGAGAGCGCAAAGGACAGGTGGGTGTGGGTGTGGCCGGGGGTGTGGACCACGCGCACCCGCATGGTGTCGCCGACGGCGACGACGTCGCCGTCGCGGACGGGGGTGCGCTCGAAGGCGACCGGGTCGTCGACGTTGACGAGGTAGGCGGCGCCGACCGCCTCGGCCAGGGCCAGCCCGCCCGTGACGTAGTCGTTGTGGATGTGGGTCTCGAAGACGTGGGTGATCCGCACGCCCGCCTCGTCGGCGGCGGCCAGGACGCGGTCGATGTCGCGCTGCGGGTCGACGACGAGCGCGACGGCGCCGTCGTGGGCCACGTACGTGCGGTCGCCGAGGCCGGGGGTGTCGATCGGGACGACGGTGACGGGGATGGGCATGGGGCCTCCTAGGTCCGATGGATACCCTGGGGGGTATGCGAGGACCGTAGCAAGACAACCTACGATCTTCCAAAGATCATTGGAGGAACGATGAACGAAGAGCGTCGCCACCACCTGTTCGACGAGCTCGCCGTCGTCGGCAAGGCCTTCGGCAGCGCCAAGCGGCTCGAGCTGGTCGACCTGCTCGCCCAGGGCGAGCGCACGGTCGACGGGCTGGCCCGGGCCGCGGGGATGGGGGTGAGCACGGTCTCGGCGCACCTGCAGGTCCTCAAGCTCGCCCACCTGGTGCTGACCCGGCGCGAGGGGACCAAGGTGTTCTACCGCCTCGCGGGCGACGACGTGGCCGACCTCTACGCCGCGATGCGCGCCGTCGCCCGCGACCGCTCCGCCGACGTCGGCCGGGCCCTCGAGGCCTACCTCGACCTGCCCGGCTCGGGGGAGGTGGGCCTGGTGACGCGCGACGAGCTCGAGCAGCTGCTGGCGTCCGGCGAGGTCACCCTCCTCGACGTGCGTCCCGCCGAGGAGTACCTCGCCGGCCACATCCCGGGCGCCCGGAGCATGCCGCTCGAGACGCTGGACGGCGAGACGGACGCCTTGCGGCACGCGCCGCCGGTGGTGGCCTACTGCCGCGGCAGCTTCTGCGTGATGGCGCACGACGCCGTCCGCATCCTGGGCGGGGCCGGCGTCGAGGCACGGCGCCTCGAGGACGGGATGCTGGAGTGGCGTACGTCCGGGCTCCCCGTCGCGGCGTGCGCGGCGTGACCGCGGCCCGGTCGGTCCTGCCCGGCTGAGGCGACGTCAGGCCGCGCGAGCCGGCGAGGTCCCGGCCGTACGACGGGCCAGCGGCACGCCCCGCGCGACGACGGCCAGGGCCACGAGCCCGAGCACGACGTAGGGACCGGAGGCCGCCACCTGGAGCGCGTCCCACGACAGCTCCGGTCGGTCGTCGTCGATCCGTCGGACGACGTACGTCGCGGTGGTCGCCAGCACGGTGACGAGCAGCAGCCGGGAGCGCTGCCAGCCCAGCACCAGCATCGGCACGCACCAGACCCAGTGATGGGTCCACGAGATCGGCGAGACCATCAGCCCGGTGGCGGCGATGGCCACCAGGCCGCCCAGGTCGTCGCCGGCGCGCCCGGCCCGGACGGCCACGTACGTCCCGACCAGCAGCACGGCGAGGACGGCCACCATCGTCGTGGCGAGCTGCCAACCCGCGAGATCGCGCTCACCGAAGGCACGGACCAGCCATCCTCGGACCGACTGGTTGGTGATCCTCTCCGGACTCCCGACCCGTCGGTCGTCGTAGAGGTGGCGCGTCCAGTAGTCCCACGTCGCCTGCCGGTCCACGATCGCGGAGAGCGCCACCGTGCCGAGCGCCGTCACGGCGGCTCTCACCCCGGTCCGCCGGGGGCCGGCCAGCAGCAGGTAGCCGACGACGATCGCGGGGGTCACCTTGAGCCCGGCGGCCAGACCGGTGCCCACCCCGGCCCACCGGGTGCCGCGCAGCACGGTCAGGTCGGCCAGGACGAGGGCGACGACCAGCAGGTCGACCTGGCCGAGCGCGATCGTGGACTGCACCGGCTCGCACCACACGGCGACCGCGGTCACGACGGCCGTGCCCGTGCTCAGCCGGCGGCCCTCGGTGCCGGCGAGACGGAGCGAGAGGTGGCCCACCACCGCCAGCAGCGCCACGTTGGCCAGCACGGACGCCGGGGCGAGGACGCCCATCGGCAGGAGGCTCACCGGGGAGAAGACGATCGCGGCGAACGGCGGGTAGGTCATCAGGCCGCGCACCCCCGGCAGGGCGCCGTAGAGGTCCCACCCGTGCCGGAGCGCCATGCCCTCGGCGCGGTAGACGGCGAGGTCGATGACGTCGGGCACGAGGTCGCCGTGGGTGCCCCGCAGCGCCAGGCGGCAGGCCACCGACACGACGGCGATCGCCCAGGCGGTGCGAGGGGTCAGGGCCGGCACACCGCCATGCTCGTCGCTGCGGGGGCCGGCCGGCGGAGCACACCGGCCCCGGAACCCACTGGTCCTTCGGCACTGTCCGAGGGGCTGGGGTCCTCGTAGCGTGCCCGGTACCCGGCGGGTCGCGCGGACCTCGCGCCAGGGTGAGGGGAGAGGGGCTCGTGACGGGCATCGTCGACGCACTGGTCGCACTGCCGCCGTGGCTGGTGCTGCTCGTGGTCTTCGCGCTCCCCGCTGCGGAGGCCGGTCTGATGGTCGGGGTCTTCATCCCGGGGGAGATCGCCGTGCTCATCGGCGGTGTCGTCGCCCACGAGGGCGAGCTGCCGCTGTGGGCGGTGATCCTCACCGCGTCGTCGGGCGCGTTGATCGGCGACCAGGCCGGGTACGAGCTCGGCCGGCGCCACGGTGGTCGGCTCGCGGGACGCCTGCTGGGCCACGTCGTCCGGCCCGGGGACATCGACCGCACCTACGACCTGCTCCGGCGTCGCGGGGGCCTGGCGGTGGCGCTGGGACGCTGGATCGCGGTCGTGCGCGCGCTGCTGCCCGGTGCCGCCGGCGCGATCGGGATGGCGCGGCTCAGGTTCACCGTCTTCAACGTCGTCGGTGGCGTCCTCTGGGCGAGCGCGGTCGCGGTCGGGGGCTACCTGGTCGGCGCGTCCTACCGCGCGCTCGAGCACGACATCGGGCTCGCGGCCGACGTCCTGCTCCTGATCGTGCTGGTCGGGGTGGGCGGCTGGGTGCTCGTCCGCCGCCGCCGCGAGGCGGCGCGTCCTGACGCCTCTTAGGGGTCGAGGCGGCGCGTCCTGACGCACGCGTCCCCGCGGTCAGGAGGTCGTCACCCCTCGCGCGTGCCGCCTGGGGTGCCGCGCATCACGCGCTCGATGCCGGCGAGCCCGAGCCGGAGGCCGGCGACCTCGGCGTCGGTGAGCCCGGGCACGACGTCGCGCCAGTGCCGCAGCTGCATGGCGGCGACGTCCTCGAGCGCCTCGCTGCCCGCCGCGGTCGTACGCAGGAGCAGGGCGCGCCGGTCGTCCGGGGCCGGCTCCTGGACGAGGAACCCGCCCGCCACGAGTCGCGAGACGAGGCCCGACACGGTCGCCGCGCTGACGCAGAGGGCGTCGGCGACGGCGTGGGCCGTCATCGGGGCGCGGTACTGCACGAGCATGAGCACCTTGAGCTGCTGGACCGACAGCTCGGTGGCGACGACCTCGTCGACCCGGACGTGGGCGAAGGCCTCCTGCAGCCGGCAGGAGAGCGCCTCCACCTCGCGGACGTCCTCGTCCCGATTGCTCACGGTCACCACCATATCGTTAGCATCGCGCTAACGATTTCGTGGACCTCCGGTCCGCCCTGACACAGGAGCCGCACCCCGTGGGTCATCTCGCGTCCTTCTCGCTTCGCAACCGAGCCCTCATCGCCCTCTCCACGGTCATGGTGGCGATCTTCGGCGTGCTGTCCGCGGGGGCGCTGAAGCAGGAGCTGATCCCCAACCTGGAGTTCCCGGCCGTTGGCGTGGTCCTGCCCTACGCCGGCGCCTCCCCGGAGGCGGTCGAGCAGGAGGTCACGGCGCCCGCCGAGCAGGCACTCTCCGGGGTCGACGGGCTCGAGCAGGTCGACTCCACGTCGTCGAGCGGCGTCTCGCTGGTCCTGCTCACCCTCGAGTACGGCACCGACCTCCAGCGCGCCCAGCAGCAGGCCGAGAGCGCGATGAGCAGTGCGCAGGGCCTGCCGGAGTCCGTCGAGCCGGTCGTCTTCGCCGGCAGCTTCGACCAGTTCCCCGTGGTGCAGCTCGCGGTCACCTCCGACGCCGACCCCGCGCAGCTCGCCGAGCGCATCGACCGCCTCGTCGTGCCGGCCCTCGAGGACGTCGAGGGCGTCCGCCAGGTCGACGTCACCGGTGCCCCCACCGACCGCGTCGAGGTCACCCTGACGCCCGGGGCCCGCCAGCTCGGAGTGAGCGCCGCGGACGTGTCCGACGCGCTGTCGACCAACGCCTCGCTCGTGCCTGCCGGCACCGTCGACGACGCCGGGTCGAGCCTGTCGGTCCAGGTCGGCGCCACGCCGACGACCCTCGCCGAGCTGCGCCGGGTGCCGGTGTCGCTGCCCGAGGGCGGTACGCGACCGCTCGGCGAGGTGGCCGAGGTGCGCACCGCGCAGGCGACGCCGACGTCGTACTCCCGCACCAACGGCGAGACGAGCCTCGCCGTCGCGATCACCAAGACGCCCGACGGCAACACCGTCGACATCTCCCACGCGGTCGCCGAGCTCATCCCCGAGCTCGAGGACGACCTGGGCGACGGTGCCGAGTTCTCCGTCGCCTTCGACCAGGCACCCTTCATCGAGAAGTCGGTGGAGGACCTGACCACCGAGGGCGCCCTCGGGCTCTTCTTCGCGGTCCTGGTGATCCTGCTGTTCCTCTTCTCCGTCCGGTCCACGCTCGTCACGGCCCTGTCGATCCCGCTGTCGCTCCTGGTGACGCTGATCGGCCTGCGGCTGGGCGGCTACACGCTCAACATCCTCACCCTCGGCGCGCTGACCGTCGCGATCGGCCGCGTGGTCGACGACTCGATCGTGGTGATCGAGAACATCAAGCGACACCTGTCCTACGGGGAGTCCAAGGTCGCCGCGATCACCACCGCGGTGCGCGAGGTCGGCGGTGCCATCACCTCCTCGACGATCGCCACGGCCGCGGTGTTCCTGCCGATCGGCGTCGTCGGCGGCCAGGTCGGCGAGCTGTTCCGCCCCTTCGCCGTCACCGTGGCGCTCGCCCTGCTGGCCTCGCTCCTGGTGTCGCTCACGATCATCCCGGTGCTGGCCTACTGGTTCCTCAAGAGCCCCGACACGGTCGTCGACCCGGCACGGGTGCAGGCGGACGCCGAGGCCAAGGAGGAGCGCTCGTGGCTGCGCCGCGCGTACGACCCCACCGTGCGCTGGGTGGTCCGCCGCCCGTGGCGCACCGTCGGTGTCGCCGTCGTCGTCCTGGTGGCGACGCTGGGGCTGACCCCCTTCATCAAGACCAACTTCCTGGGCAGCAGCGGCCAGAACACCCTCACGGTGACCCAGGAGCTCGAGCCCGGCGCCACGCTCGACCGGCAGGACGCCGCAGCGCGGGAGGTCGAGTCGGTCCTCGTCGAGGACGACGAGGTCGAGACGGTCCAGAGCACCGTCGGCACCGGGGAGGGCGTGGCCGCCATCTTCGGCGGCGGCGCGACGACCTTCGCCCTCACGCTGGCGGAGGACGCCGACAGCGAGGCGGCCGCTGAGCGGATCGAGGCGGCCCTGGCCGACGCCACCGGCGACGTCACCGTCACCGCCGGCGACGCCGGCTTCGCCTCGGCGCTCGAGCTCGTGGTGACCGCGACCGACCAGTCCCGACTCGGCGAGGCCGCCGAGATCGTGGCCACCGAGCTGGAGGGCGTCGACGGCATCGGCACGGTGACCTCGGACGCCGCAGCGGCCCAGCCGGTGCTGTCGGTCCGGGCCCGCCCCGAGGCCGAGGCCGCCGGCCTCACCTCAGGGTTCCTCGGTGGCGTGCTGGCCCAGGCCCTGTCGCAGCCGCCCGTCGGCCAGGCCACCATCGACGGCGAGCAGCTCGACGTCGTCGTGGTCGGCGGCCCGCGGCCGAGCTCGATCGCCGAGCTGCGGCAGCTGCCCGTCGGCGACGGCACCTCGCTGGGACAGGTCGCCGAGCTGGTCGAGCAGGACGTCGCGACCGCGATCACCCGCTCCGACGGCGAGCGCACGG
This sequence comes from Nocardioides sp. Z24_21, assembly GCF_058134345.1. NCBI lineage: Bacteria > Bacillati > Actinomycetota > Actinomycetes > Propionibacteriales > Nocardioidaceae > Nocardioides > Nocardioides sp. Z24_21. Next base: position 300,594 of record NZ_JBYTTH010000003.1, on the reverse strand, counting down.
TCACCATCACCGCCGAGCCCGCGGCCGACGACCTCGGCTCGGTGACCGCCGACGTGCAGGCCCTGGTCGACGACCTCGACCTCCCCGAGGGCACCGACGTCTCCATCGGCGGCGTGTCGGAGGACCAGGCCGAGGCGTTCGGCCAGCTCGGCCTCGCGCTCCTCATCGCCATCGCGATCGTCTACGTCGTCATGGTGGCGACCTTCAAGTCGCTCGTGCAGCCGCTGATCCTGCTCGTCTCGGTGCCGTTCGCGGCCACCGGCGCGATGCTGCTGCTGGTCCTCACGGGCATCCCGCTCGGCGTCCCGTCGCTCATCGGCGCGCTCATGCTGGTGGGCATCGTGGTCACCAACGCCATCGTGCTCATCGACCTCGTCAACCAGCGCCGCGAGGCCGGGGCCAGCATCGCCGAGGCGCTGGCCGACGGCGGCGGGAAGCGCGTACGTCCCATCGTGATGACCGCGCTCGCCACGATCCTCGCCCTCACGCCGATGGCGTTCGGCGTCACCGGCGGCAGCGCCTTCATCTCCCAGCCGCTCGCGGTCGTGGTCATCGGCGGCCTGCTGTCCTCGACGTTCCTGACCCTCCTCCTGGTGCCGGCCCTCTACGTGCTCGTCGAGCGGCGCAAGGAGCGCCGCGCGCAGCGGCGCACCGAGCGGCAGGGTCGAGGAGCGCGTGAGGTCGCCGACGCGCCGTCTGCGTAGGGAGTCGCTGCGAGGGCTGACCCGGTAGGGCTCGGCGGCGGCGCGCGGAAGACCGGGGCCATACGCCTCGTGCGCGGAGTCCGGGTGCGGCGTACCGTCGAAATCCACGCTCGATCGCCGGAAGCCCCGCGATCTGCCCCCAGTGGAGCGACCACCCGTGGATCGAGCAGCTGAGCTCGCGATCGCCACCGGGCAGCCGACGCACATCAGGAGGACAGATGAAGGCACTGGTCTACCACGGTCCGGGCAACAAGGCTTGGGAGGACGTTCCCGATCCCCAGATCCAGCAACCCACCGACATCATCGTGCGGATCGACACGACCACGATCTGCGGCACGGACCTGCACATCCTCAAGGGGGACGTGCCGGCGGTGACCGACGGTCGGATCCTCGGCCACGAGGGCGTCGGCACCGTCACCGAGGTGGGCTCGGCGGTGTCCACGGTGGCCGTCGGCGACCGCGTGCTGCTCTCGTGCGTCAGCGCGTGCGGCGCCTGCTCGTACTGTCACCAGGGCCTCTACGCGCACTGCCTGGCCGAGGAGGGCGCCAGCGGCATCGGTTGGATCTTCGGTCACCTGATCGACGGCACCCAGGCCGAGCTGGTCCGGGTGCCGTTCGCGGACAACTCCGTCTACAAGCTGCCCGACGGGGTGAGCGACGAGGCCGCGGTCATGCTGTCCGACATCATCCCGACCTCGTTCGAGATCGGTGTCAGGTATGGCCGGGTGAAGCCCGGCGACGTGGTCGCGGTGGTCGGCTCCGGGCCGATCGGCCTGGCCGCGATGATGACCGCCACGCTCTACGGCGCGGCCCGGATCATCGCGCTCGACCTCGACGCCAACCGGCTGGAACAGGCGTTGGGCTTCGGGGCGACCGACACCGTCGACAGCGGCAGCGCGGACTGGCGTGAGCAGGTGCTCGCGATGACCGACGGGCTCGGCGTCGACGTGGCGATCGAGGCCGTCGGCATCCCGGCGACGTTCGACGCCTGCACCACGATCGTCCGACCCGGTGGCTCCATCGCCAACGTGGGCGTGCACGGATCACCCGTGGAGCTGCAGCTGCAGGACCTGTGGATCATGGACCTCACCATCACCACGGGCCTGGTCAGCACCTCGACCACGCCGATGCTCCTGAAGCTGGTGGCCCAGCACAAGCTGGCGGTCGAGAAGTTCGCGACCCACCACTTCACGCTCGACGAGATGATGGACGCCTACGACACCTTCGGCCGGGCGGCGGAGACCAAGGCGCTGAAGGTCGTGATCTCCCGGTAGCGCGTCTGAGCTCAATCGGACGAAGGACGCCGGTAGCTCAGGAACACGGAACCGGTCGGCGACGATTCAGCCCGCGTCAGGGTCAGTCTGAGGGGATCTGAGCCGTCCTCGAAGAGACGCCGCCCAGTGCCGGCCAACGTCGGGACGACGACGAGCTCGAGACGATCCACCAGGTCCTCGGCCAGCAGAGTCTGGGCGACGGCGATGCTGCCATGGACGCCGATGTCGCCTCCCGACCCTGCCTTCAGCCGTCTGACGTAGGACGGGAGCGGGGAGTCGACGACGACCGACTGCTCCCAGCCCTTGTCCAGGGGATGTGAGGTCACGACGTGCTTGGTGGTCGTGTTGATGAAGTCTGCGAACGGTTGCACGTCCGACGTCGGCCAGTAGTCGGCCCAGTAGTCGTACGTACCGCGACCGAGGACGACGTCGTCCTGGACCCCGATGACGTCAGCGAGGTTGCGGAACACGGTCTCGTCCGCCTCGAACATCCAGTCGCCCGGCTCCTCCGCGACTCCGTCCAAGGACAGCAGGGCGTACAGGGTCACGTCGCGCATGGCTCCTCCAGAGTGGTGTCACCCGTACGTCGAACGGGCGGCGCCCAGATCGACAGCGTTACTCGCCGTTGGTCCGTCAGGCGTCGGTCTGCACTGGGGCTCGAGCTGCAACCTGCGTGGGTGTATGACCGCGGGACAAGGTGCCAGCGCGTGCGGCTCGGGTATAGGTCACGGCGCCGTCCGCCGAGTAGCTCGAAGGCGGCGGAGTGACGCACTCGTCGCGGCAGATCCCGAAACAGCGCAGGCACCGTCCCAGCCCCGTCAGTCGCCAATCTCATTCCCCTGCTGCAACGCGCCGGACAAGTCTGCGGGGAAATCTCATGAGTGAACTGCAGTGGCGTGTCGCGGTCAGTCCGAACGCCGTTGGCACACACCATCCGCACATCGGTGCGCTTTCAGGCGGTGTGAGGACGCACCTGCCGATGCGTCGCGGGAGGCGCTGCGTGCCCTGAGCACAGTTGATGCCCTGCCTGAAGCGGCGCTGTGCTGGACGGATGCTGAAGTTCTCCGCCGGGCATGAAAGAACCGCCCACGGTCTCGGGTCCGTGGGCGGTTCTGACTCCAGACTACGCGACCGTTGACCCCGGCGCTGGCACAGCACATGCACGCGATTGCAACGGATCGGTCCGTGATTCCGCGGGACCTGCGTCGAGGAAGACCCGCGCCTTGAACCGTCGAGCCGACTCGCGGCGGTATCAGCAGGATCGATCTTCGGAGTTGCCGCATGGGCGATGCTCGTCGTGCCGCCACGGTCGCCTCGGCGCCCTATGGGGGGTCAATGTATGGGTGGCCGGACTCGGTGGTCACCAGGCTCATGGAGAAGCCGTTCTTCAAGCGGAGGAAGCACTCCGAAGAGGTCAGTCAAGCCTCTTCGCCAGTCTGTGCTGTCTGGTCCGCGTGACGCGCTAAGCGACGTCGAGCACCTGGGCGTGCCGAGGTACGACTGTGGGCGCGCAGTGGCGTAGCAACGCCAGTGTTGCAAGCGGGGTCAGGACACCGGTTCGGGGTGGGACGATCCGCATCCGTCCTCCGTGGCATCGTGTGAATCGGCTGGCCCAGGTGAGCGAGCGGACCAGGCGTGGGTCCATCCGCACGACCCCGGACAGATCTACGGTCAGGCACCGACCGGTGGCGTTGCGATGCGCCTGCTGGACGGAGCGCACGAGGTCGGGGACAGCGGCTAGGTCCAGCTCAGCGGGTGCGATGAGGTGATCGGGACCGGCGAAATGGAACAAGGAGGCGTGGTGCGACATGTTGGTGTCCTGATTTGGATGCCCCGTGATCGCCGTTGCTGGGCTGTTGGGGACAGCGGGGGGTACCCCCCGGGTGTGCGGTGTATGCAACAACAGCCGAACTTCTTGTCACCAGCGCCTCCGGACCGGGACGCTCGGCCGCAGCGTCACGGTGCGGAGCCGCCCACGTTGGCTCGGCGCATGCGGCCCGTTCAGGAGCAACGCACATTGAAGGCCCCGCGCGCGCGCCCGACCCGTCGCGGACCGCGGCGCGACCAGCGACTCGATGACCGGCGGCACCGTTGGTCATTAGAGGCGAGCGGGGGGCCGTGAACTGGGAGCGCCCGCGGATGTAAGCCCCATTTGAGGACCGACCTGGAACTCGTCGCCGTAGCCGACGTCTGGGGGGCCAGTCCAAGTTCACTCGCCGGCACGAAACCGAACCGCCGGTAGTAGGCCGGAGGGACTGCTGCATCCTCTGGTGACAGCAAGACCCAGCGGAGCGCTGAGCTGCTAGCCGCGCCCCCGGGCTCGCCCTCGCATCCGGGGGCGACTCCCGGAATGTTACTTGCATAAATGGCAACTTCTCTTATGCTTGCGCCTATGGAAAGTTCTTTGGGGCCGTTCGAGCGCATCCGTGAGCTGGAGCGCGGCGAGGCGGCGCCCTACATCCGGATGCGGCCTTCGCCTTGGTGGGTGCCACCACTCTTTGGCGTGTGGTTCGCCGCCTATGTGGGAGCATTCGCGTTCTGGAGCGAGAGCGAGTTCGCCTTCGTTTTGGCGATGATCACGCTCGCCGCCGGCGTCGGCGCGTTCGTGGGGTGGTGTGCCCGGCGGTACGATGCCTTCCCCATGCCCGGTCGTGGCACTCCTCCGCCGGAGATCCGGCGGGAGTACCGGTGCTACGCCATCGGAGCGGTGGGCATCGCCGTCCTTGTGGCGGGCGTGATGTGGTTGGCCGGGGTCCCGGCAGCGTCCGGTGCCGCGTTCGCTCTGGTGACCGTGGGCCTGCGGCTGTTCCAAGCCCGCTATGAGCGTGCGGCGGCCGTCGTGCGGGAGCGGCTGCCATGAGCCTGGGCGACCTCGACCCTGTCTTACACGCACCGAAGCGGCTCATAGCGATGGCCGTGCTGGCGAACACCGAGTACGCCACATTCCGGTTCCTCAAAGAACAACTCGACCTGACCGACTCGGACCTGTCCAAACAAATGTCTGCGCTGGAGTCGGCTGGTTACGTCAAAGTCAACAAGCGCGGGCGCGGACCGGGCTCGGCCACGACGTACACCATGACGCGCCCAGGCGATCGTGCCTACCGGGCCCACCGCGCAGCGCTTTACGCCCTGCTCGCCTAAGAGATGACCCGGGACTGCGATGCAGCCCCACCCACCGAACGGTGGAGGCACGAACCAACCCAAGCTCAGAGGCTGCAGTCGATGTGACGGGGTTCGGTGGCCCTCAACTTCGCGCATGATGGCATTTGGAAGTCCGAAATCTGTACAAGCTGTACGGACAGCACGTTGCCGTCAACGACGTCTCCTTCACCGTTGACGAAGGGAGATCTTCGGCATCATTGGACCCAGCGGCGCTGGCAGGACGACGATCCTCGGGAGTGCGCCGGTCTGCGAATACCCGACTCGGGGCTCGGACGGGCTACCGCGGACCTCGTTCCTACGTTCCAAGACGCCAAGCGCTTGACTCGTCCCGAGCTGACACCGTCGGTGCCAGCACCTCCGCTCGCGTCTTGCGGCATCCTGGGTGACGTGCAGCACCCAGAGGTAGGCACCCGCACGCGCAGGGGCCAATGCAAGGCAGGCGGTCAGCTGATATGTAGGCACCTCTTGTCAAGGGCAGGTTGAGGCGCCCGTCCCACTGATGGTGGGGCGGGCGCCTCGTGCTTCGTCGGGGTGTGGCGGCTGGTCGCGTGTCGTTGGCGACGCACGGTCAGGCTGATATGCGCGGGTTGGTTACCGCAGGACGGGCTGTTCGGCTGGAGCGGATCGCGTGTCTAGGGTCGAGCGTCGCGCCGATCACTGGTGTGGCTCTCGGTGCTGCTCATAGCTGTGTCGCGGGTCGCTCCTCGCGCTGCTGCCAGCGGGCCTGGGTCGACGAAGCAGTTCAGGGATCGGTCCTCATTCTTCGAGGACGGCCAGCGACCAGCACCAGCCGGCCAGCTCGCGGGCGATCGCGACGTTGGCGATCGTGTGCCTCTTGGGTCGTGCGCGCATGGTGCTCCAGCGGTGGTGGAGTGGCCGGTTGCCCTCGTCGCAGCGGGCGCGAGCAGCAGGCCCGGCAAGCTCCCACCGGTCCCGCATGGTCTTGCCGATGCGGTAGGCGGGCCGGTGGTGCCACGCGGCTTCGACCAGCAGGCGCCGCAGGTGGGTGTTGCCGGTCTTGGTGATCGACCCCTGGACCCGTGACTGGCCCGAGGAGTACTCGCTGGGCACCAGCCCGATGAACGAGCCGATGGTCTTGCCGGTGAATCGGTCCCAGTCGCCGACCTCGCCCGCCAACGCGAGCCCGGTCAGGGGCCCGATTCCGCGCAGGCAGCCCAGCCGCCGCAGCACCGGGGTGAGCTTCGCAGTCTGCGGCCGTGGTGGTGATCGCGTCGTCGAGGCGGTCGCGGCATGCCTTCACGTGGAGCACGGCGTCGTAGTCGGACTCGAAGGTCAGCCTGGTCGCGGCGGAGTCCAGTTGGGCGCCGGCGCGGCGCAGCCACACGTCGTGGGCGCCGGTTCACGCCTTCGCGCCGGAGTAGACGTAACCCTGGCGCAGCAAGAGCTTCGACGACCGGTGCCGGGCCGGCATCAGGTCACCCCGGGCGTCCTCGCGGGCGCGGACCAGGTCACGTGCGGCCTCTTGGCCGACGCTGGGAACGCTCACCGCGGTGATGTCCTTGGCGTCGGTCTTGACCCTGTCGCCGCTGGGCCGTTGCAGCTTCGACGGCGCCACGACCTCGCGGCGGATCCCGGCTGCGTTCAACGACCAACTCAGGACGAGCCGGTCAATCCATACCGTCTAGGCGTCCGCCGTTATGCGCCCCCGCGGTGACACGCTCGGCGTCCCGACATACGTGCCGGGGCACATCTCGGGTCCGACCATGGTCGTCACTCACACCTGCGCCCTGTGCCCGTGCCCCGTTCAACGGTTGTGCGGACGTGCGCTCGGTGCGCGCCTTCTCCACTGCTGGCCCAACCGTCCTCCTGGGCTAGCAGTGGCGCCCCCCCGCTGAGGGGAACGCCTCACGCGCGAGTGCGGACATGAACCGGGTCTGCGTCGGAGATCGGATGGGTCGTTGCGGGGGTCACCGCCGGCGTGGTGATCTACGGTCTCGTCGTTCTGCTCGCGTGGCGACGCAGACGACGCACGCCGACCAGCTGACCATCCAGGTCCTTCGCGCCGATCGGACCGTCCCGTCAGGAGGACGCACACCATGACCGCAACTCCCACGATGCCGGCCACCTCATCGACTCGTGCCCCGGCCGGGGCACTGATGTGGGTGCCTCAGCCTCTGTACGTGGTCTGTGAGCTCATCGCCGCCGCGGCCGCCACGGCTCCATACAGCCTGCTCGACAACACCATCAGTGACCTCGGTGCGACCACGTGCACCACCATCGCCTACCCCTACGGCGACGTCCCGGTGTGCTCACCGCTGCACCCGCTGGTGAACGGTGCGTTCATCGTATTCGGCCTGCTGCTCGCTATTGGTGCGGTGCTGCTGCGAGGGTGGCTCCCCAAGGGCGCTGCGGCTACAACCTCGGTGGGGTTGTGGGTCATCACGGGGCTCAGCTCGGTCGCGACCGGGCTGGTACCGCTCGACCAGGACCTGGACCTGCACAGTCTCGTGGCGCTGCCAGCGTTCGTGGCGCAGTCGTTGGCCCTGCTCGTCATCGCCTACGTCCTGCGCCACCGACGCGGGGTGTCGGGGTCGGCGCTGGTGGCCGGGGCGGTCTCGCTCGTCGGACTGGTCGCGTTTCTGGCGCGCACCGGCAGCGCCGAGCTCGGTGGTCTGTTCGAGCGGCTGGCGTTCTGGCCGGGCTACCTCTGGCTGCCGGTCCTTGCCGTCGTCGTCCTGTGCGAGCGAAGGGTCCCGTGTGCCGGGCGGCGCTCGGTGTGACTCGGAGCTGGGTCCATGATCAGCACAGTTGCATGGCGTCCAGACCGGGGCGGTCGCCGAGTCACTCACCTAGTTCGAGGACGCCCGTTCGGCCGTTCGGGTCTGCTGCGCGATCCGGTGACAGGCTGCCTCGGGCCGGTTGACCGCGCCGGCGGGCGCCGCGTGCGCGAGTTGCCTGCACGCTCCCTATTGCATGTTGGCCGGCGACCGCTTTAAGGGGCGCTTTGAGCGGGGGAGCGCACCCACCCGATGTTGGCGTCGCGGTCCCCAGACGGCTGGCACTCAGGCTCCTTCGTCGAGCTGACAGCGGTTCGTACAGCAGACCCGCCTACTCACGGGCGCTTGCGCGGAGTTGGGTCAGCGTCCAGAGCAGTGGGCTGTCCACGTCGGTGCTCGGGTCGAGCATCTGTCGGATCATCAGGCCCTCGTGGAGGGTGAGCAGGCCGCGGGCGGCCTCGACGCAGTCGACGTCGGCTGCGATGACACCGGTGCTCTGAGCCCGACTCAGCACTTCGGTCAGTTCCTGATCCCATGCCGCGACGCGCTGACGGACGAAGTCGGCAGCGACGTGGTCGGGTTGCGCAGCGACGTTCAGCTTGAGGCTGATCCATAGCCGGGTCCAGGCAGGGGTGGAGCGGCGGCGCTCAGCGACGCGTGCGTACGCACTGATGAGGTCGTCAATGTCTAGCAGGGCGCCCTCGTCGAAGAACTGGCGGTCGGCGTCCTCCTGAGCGATGAGCACGCCCAGCAGAAGGTCGTCCTTGGACGCGAAGTGGTGCTGCAGGCCGGCGTGGGTGATCCCGACCCGAGCGGCGATGGCCCGTAGTGAAGCGACCTCGAAACCCGCTCGCGAGAACTCCTCCAGCGCCGCGTCGAGGATCGCGGCTCGTTTCGCCAATCCGACCTTGTACGGCCCGCGCACCACCCTCGTCACGGCTCCACTATCTCTCACGGCCACGCCACTCGCGGGATGTAGGGCGGGTTCGGCGCTGCGAAAACCTGCCATGTGGTTAGATTTGCGAAACAAGGGAGTGTGAGATGGACAACAAGTCGTTCGACATCGTGGTCGTTGGGACGGGAACAGGGATGCTCGCCGCGCTGGCGGCGGCCGAGGCAGGCATGTCGGTGCTGCTCGTGGAGAAGTCGGAGTATGTGGGCGGGTCGACTGCCCTGTCGGGGGGTGGTTTCTGGGTGCCGTGCAACTCGATGCTGGCCGAGGCCGGAGCGCCGGACTCGATGTCTCAGGCGACTGAGTACCTCACTGCGGTCACGGGCGGGGAAGCACCCGAAGCGCGCTGGAAGTCGTTCCTGTCTCATGGGGCCGAGGCGGTGAATGCGTTGCGCCGCTTGACGCCGCTGAAGTTCGGCCACATGGCCAACTACGCCGACTACTTCCCGGAGCTCCCGGGAGGGTCGGCCGTCGGGCGGGCCATGGAGCCAAAACCCTTCAACGCCCGCAAGCTGGGTACCGACCGTGACAAGTTGCGTCCGCCCGCGCTGGAAGCGCCGTTCCCGATGCCGGTGACCGGCAGCAGTTACAAGTGGCTCAACCTGGTCGCCCGGACCCCGCGCGGCATCGCCGTCGCGGCGCGCCTGCTGGGCATGGGCGTCGGCGGCCTGGCCATTCGCCGGGAGTACATCGCCGGTGGCGGTGCTTTGGCCGCAGGGCTGTACGCCGGGGTCCGGGACCGGAACATCCCGGTGTGGCTTGACTCGCCCCTGAAGGAGCTGCTCGTCGAGGACGACCGCGTCGTCGGCGTGGTGGTGCATCGTGACGGCAAGGACATCAGTGTCCGGGCGAAGCGCGGCGTGATCCTGTCGGCGGGCGGTTTCGACCGCAATGAGGCGATGCGACACGCGTACCAGTCCGAGAAGCTCGACACCGACTGGGCGTTGGGCAACCCGGCGAACACCGGCGACGCGATCACCATCGCCGCCCAGGATGTGGGCGCGGACCTGGCCTTCATGGAGGAGGCCTGGTGGTTCCCGGCGGTGCCGATTCCCGGCCCCATGCCCGGCACGCTGCTGGCCGAGCGTTCACTGCCGGGCCAGATCATCGTCAACCAGGCGGGCGAGCGCTTCATGAATGAGGCCGTCAACTACATGTCGGCCGGCAAGGAACTGCTCCGCCAGGATCTGCCGGTGTGGATGGTCTTCGACCAGCGCTACCGCAACCGGTACGTCTTCGGCGGCTCGATCTTCCCGCGCCAGTCCTTCCCGCAGGAGTGGTACGACGCCGGCGTTGTCAAGAAGGCCGACTCATTGGAGAAGTTGGCCGCGGAGATGGGCATGCCGGCGCTGCCTCAGAGCGTCCAACGCTTCAATACCCTGTGTGCCACGGGGCACGATGACGACTTCGGCCGCGGCGACAGCGCCTATGACCGCTACTACGGCGACCCCGCCGTCAAGCCGAACCCGTGCCTGGGTCCGATCGACCAGGGCCCGTTCTACGCGGTCAAGGTCGTCCCTGGCGACCTGGGCACCTGCGGCGGCGTGAAGGCCGACGAGTTCGCCCGCGCCCTGCGCCCAGACGGATCGGTCATCGAGGGCCTGTACGCGGCTGGTAACGCGGCCGGCAACGCCTTCGGCCGGGTCTACCCCGGACCGGGTGCGACGATCGCCCAAGGTCTGGTGTTTGGCTACATCGCTGCGAACCACGCCGCCGGGCGGCTCTCGGCCTGATGCCGGGATGCTGTTGTGGCCGAAGTCGCCGCCGCTGTTCAGATCGCGAGCTGAGCAGCGGCGGCGAATCGGGTCCGGTCGATAAGAGGCTGGGATGATGTAGGTCGTATTGAGGTTCATGGCCGAGCGATCCGCAGCGATCGACACCGTGGAGCTCGCTGGAGGTTCCACGCGATCACTGCGTCCGAGCTGGCACGCCATCGCCGACTCCATCCGCGTCGCCGTCAAGCACCTGACCCAGAGCGAGAAGCACCGCCGCCGATCTGGTCGCGGACGAATGACGATGAAGAGGTCCATGCCGAGCTCAAGGTCATGGTCAAAGCCCGCGGATCACGGCCGACGGACCCGCCCGGCGTCAGGCCGGTAGTCGCGGACCGGGCCCTTGGTCGGGAAGCATCAACCCGCTGCGGCAGGTCGCCCGGGTGGTGCAGACCGCGACCGAGGGCTGGACGGGCATCACGTCGGCCGGCGCGACCGCGGAGTGGAAGGCCGAGGCCGCCCAAGCCGCGGACGAATCCCCGACGATCGACGACCAGCCGATCCCGGTGCACTTCGGTGAGGTGTTCGTGCCCTACAGCTTCGAAGTCGGCATGGACCCGGCCCGGTTCACCGAAGAGCTGTCAGCCGTCCTGCGAGACGCCGCCGACCAGCTGCAGGCGACCGCGTCCACCGGGTCCGGCACTGGCCAGCCCAAGGGCTTCTTGACGGCCCTGACGGGCACGAGCTCGGAGGTCAACGCGGCCGCGGACGACATCTTCGCCAGGGGCGACGTGTACAACCTGCAGAACCAGTTGCCGGCTCGGTTCCAGGCCAACGCCGCGCACCGGGCGGGTTGGGCAGAGTCGTTTTCCCGTGGCGAGGTCGAGAACGGCCTGTGGGAGTCCCTCGATTAGACCCGCTTCTGTCCCTCGAGTCGTGATGTCGCCCAGACGCAGAGAACCACCGGTACAGACGGCGATAAGACGCAATCGTCGCGGGAGATCCGCAAGTCCATGACCCCCGCCCGCTGGGCCCAACCCAGGGCATCAGCGTTGGCGCGCTCCGCCTCGGGTCGCGCGGCGACGCAGTTGGAGACCTGCGCCCAGCAGCGCAGCAACCCCGATGATGCCGGCGGTGCTGATGGTCCACCGCGAGATGGCCGGCTGCGCAGGCTCATCGTCATCGGTGGCTCCAGCCACACCTCCCGACGCCGCTGCTGCATCGCCCATCCCGACCGCGGGTTGCGCGGGTGCTCCGGTCAGCCGTTCGACGGCGTTCACCCGTCCAGGCGTAGCAGGCGCCGTGCCGCCACAAAGGCTCGCAGTCCGCCCCGAGCCATCCGTGCTCACGAAAACTAGGTAGCGACGGTCGACAACCATGCCCTCCAGACCGCACGAAGCACCGGATATGGGTGACTCGAACACGGTGGTAGAGGCGACATCGCCTTGATAGACCGCGTCGACTGCCACGGTGTAGGTGATCGGGTCGGCGCTGCTCATGACGTCGTGCTCCGGTGGGTCCGCCATGCTGACCAGGGTGCCCGCGAAGATCTCGTCAGCACCTTCCACGAAGTCAGCGGTGTGCTGGTACGCACATGAACACGCGTACGCCGGCCCTGGGCCCACAGGCACCAGCATGGCCGCGAAGACGAACACAGGCAGCAGGACGAACCTGAGTAGGCGCATGACCTTGTGACGACGATATCGCGGCGGCGGCTCCGAGCATCTTCGCAAGGAACTGCCGCCGAGAACGTGGTCGCGGTGGCTCGGCAGACGGGAGGCCCAGATCGAAGCCGCCGAATGCAGTGAGACCTGCCTTATGTCGTCCGGACATCGCATGACCGGGGTGTTTGCGAGGGCGCCGTCAGGCGGCGGATAGACGCAGTCGTCACAGTCCGTCGAGACCTCGCAGAGAGGACGACTGCGTAAGTACGCTGCTCCTCGTGGCGGTTGATCAGGGCGACTACTTCGAGTTGACCATGAGTGACTTGCGCGCGGTTGCGGGATTCGCTGCCTCAGGCGCTCAGCAGGTTGTGGGCATCTTTGAGGAAGCAGCGCCAACCGACCGCCGCCCGCGAGCTGCTATTGACGCTGCCTGGGAGTTCGCCAACGGCGCAAGGCGGTCCAAGCTGCAGCGATCAACGGCCTTCGGCGCCCACCGAGCAGCGAAAGACGTTGCCGCAGTCGCGGCCAAACACGCGGCGCACGCGGCGGGCGACGCGGCGGGTTCCGCCTATCTGCATCCGTTCGCCAAGGCTGACCAGGTAGGCCACATCTTGCGCGCGGATGCTCACGCCGCCTGTGCGCTGGAGCTTCTGACTGGCGACCCCGGCGTCGGCCTGCAACACGTAGGCCATGCAACCGATCGGGCGACACCGTTGGTGGTCGAGGTGCTGCGGCGCTATCCGCCGGCGGCGGTCGGACCGAGCCGGGTCAGCATCCTCATGAAGGCGTTGGACAACTCACTACGAGCGCGATGATCTCGGCGGTACGACTCGAGACGCCGACAGGCGGCGGTTTGACGCAGCCACTTACCGGTACGGCGACCGTGGAGTCACGGTGTTCCCGCCCCACTGCTCGGGTTCGACGTCGTTCAGCGTCTGGTTGAGGACCCACTGGTGGCCGAACGGGTCATCGATGGCGGCCTGCCGCTCGCCGTACTCCCAGTCTTGGATCTCATCGACCAGCTGAGCGCCCCTGGCCACCGCAGCCGCCACAACATTCGCCACGTCGGCGACCTTCAACATCACTTGGTGCGAGCGTTGGCGCTCGGGCGTTCGCCGTCCCGGCCGAACCTCTGCGATCACCAGCTCGGCCGGCGGCCCCTCCGGCAAGCCGAGCTGCGAGCGATGCCCCTCGCCTATGCGGACGTGCTCGACGAAGCCGAAGACCTCGGTGTACCAGGCGACGGCTGATCTGACGTCGGCCACGATGAGTACCGGAGTCACTCGCGCGTGCGGTGCCGAACGGTTTGTGAGCACCCGATCAGACTAGAGCGCGAGGGGTGCCCTGTCTGTGGCGTCGAGGATCCGATGAGAGGGAACGGCACCGCCTCGCGGCGCAATGCCGCACTCATCGCGGCATGAGGATCCAGGAATCTCGACTCCGCGGAACCCGGGGCAGGCCAAACGCTGAAGTCGTGCTTTACGGTCCGGGGCACGGACGGCCAGCACGTAAGAGTTTCTCGTCCTTGTTTCACGCCGTGACGGACGAGGTGGCGCAGTTGGGTCTGGTGTACAAGGACCTCTCCGATTACGCGCACTTCGGCACGCTCGGCGTTTGGAACGCGTATGTCGTCGAGAGTATTGAAGATCGCCACATCACCTGGACCGATGCGCCTCGCTGGAAGAGCGAGGAGGAGTTTCAGATCGCATGTGCGCAGACACCTGAACTATCTGTCCTCGGACTCCACGTGCTGGACCAACTAGGGCAGGTCTTCCTTCCTCCTCAAGAACAGTGACTTCGAGGAGAATGCCGGGGACTGAGCCATCGACTGGTGGTCAGTGGCGGAGCCCGGTGGCACACCAAAGCGGCGATATGACGTGCCAAAGCGTCGGCGACTAGGGCGATATCGGCGGGCGACTCAGATCCATCCCGACCCTCGGTGGGCAAGGAGCTCTAAGAGGGTCGAGACGGTTAACGGATGCGCCTTCGCCGTCTCGACGTGCTGAGGAAGCCGACCCTGGACGGCCGCTAGCAGTGCTTCGAGACTAAGCCCGAAACGCGCCCCATCATCCGCTCCGGGCCGCGACGACTTGAACTGCCAAACCTTCCACTGCAGGTCGCCGTCCGAGACCGTGCAAAGTAGTGAGGCGAGTGGGTTGTTGGTTTTCGCGTGATGGACGTGAGCAGCGAGCACAGTCCGAGCTCGGTCTACGCCAACACGGGTGCCAATTGTTTCGACCTTGATGTCAAGTTCTTGGTCAAGGGCGCGCAGATGACGGCTTCCGGCTTCGCCATAGCTGTTGCTTGCCTCGGCAGCCGGGTCGATCCGGCGAAGTGCCGCAACGGATCTGTCAACAATTTCGTGTAATGCGTCGCGAGCCGCCTCCTCTAGCGCCATCTCCTCGCTCCGTCGCCGTTCGTTTGCGGCGATCGTGGCCCTTCTTTCATCGTGATGGGTGGCAAGGCGGTCCAGAACCGTGTCGACCGCTTCGTCTTGGCTGTCATCGAGCCAGGACAGACAGGCACTCGCTGATGCTGGTCGTGCCTGCGGGTGCTTGGCTAGCAGTCGGCGCACGAGTCGTTCGTATGTCCCAGAGAACTCGCCGCCTATAGACGGCACCGCGGCGTTGAGGTGTCCCCAGTGCGGGTCCGAGGAGCCAAAGAAGGCTGAGCCGGTCGCCATCTCGAACGCCATGCACCCCAACGCATATAGGTCGCTGCGAGCGCTAGGTACTTCTCCGAGCCACGTTTCCGGCGCCATATACGCCTCCGTCCCGAACCCCGCCAGTGTGTTAACTGACGTCGCTGACGAGGACAATCTCGAAAGACCGAAGTCGCTTAACACCCAACGCCCTTCCAGTTCGAGGACGTTTGCTGGCTTCAAGTCGCGGTGAATCACGCCAAGACACTCAAGAGTGTGGAGGCCTGTGAGTACATCTCTAAGCACTTGGACAGCTGCGGCCTTTCCCCAGCGCCCCTTGGTCACATTGAGGTTGCGCATGGCTCGCGGCATTACGAGCAGGCATTGCGAGTCGGTTTCGGCGACCGCCAGATAGCGCATCACTCCCGGACCGGGGTCCGCACCTAACGCGGTCGCGAGCCTCACTTCCCGGCGCCTGTGCGAAACTGCTCGGCTGTCGTTACCCAGCTCAATCACTTTTACGGCGATGTCCCGCCCAGCATCGTCAGTCCCGCCATACACGACCCCAAACGTCCCACGGCCGAGGACGTGTGCCTCGTCGTAGGTCCAGCCTGCGCCGGAGGTCTCGATACGCACTGCCAGACCATACCGCCGGCAGGAGCCATGAGTGTTCTGGCAACCGAAGCCTGGCTATTTGCAGCCGGGACGGCCACCTTCATGTCTCTGCATCTAGGCGCGAACCCGCCGGAGCGTTGGAGACCCAAGAACAAAATCTAGTTCAGCAAGGGAGGTTCGCTCGAGGGCGGGAGCGCGCGGCTCTCCTCTTGGCGGTCGATCTGCAGTTCGTCAGGCAACGCTGACATCGGGAAGGCCATGCCGCGCGCAGCAACCTCACCCAGCTCAAGGAGCGGTGCTATCGCCAGCCGTGAGAGAAGATCGACCTGTTCGCGCGGGTCCATCCCGAGTGCAGCCGCGAGCTGGAGCCGCTCTCGTACGACGCGGGTTTCGAGGAGTTGGTTTTCAAGATCCATACGTCGCCGCTCCGCATCCTCGCGGTAATCACGGTCCTTTCGTCGCTCATGTCGGCCCCCTAGATAGTCATTGATGAACGTCAGCGGGTTCAGCGCGCCGAGAAACTCCCAAAATCCGGGTGAGGCGATGGCCACCTCGGTAACGACCAAGCGCTCATCAGGGCCAACGACCTGATTCACCAAGCCGTATCGTCCCTCGCGATCCGACTTCTGTAGCAGGCGTAGCGCCCGGCGCGGATCGACCGATGCGCTGCCGTAGAAATCCGCCCGGCGATCTAAGAGATTCAGGAAGGCGAGACAGCCGTCATGGGAATCTTCGACGGCTCGCAGAAACAGCTGCACCTCAAGCACCGGACGGTGACCGTACGATCCAACCCTCAGTCGAGCCTTCTCCTCTGGCATGTCGTTTCCTCTCTCGCCAACACTGCTCAAACCGTATCTGCCAGCCGCCGCCCACGTAGTACCGATCCTGAGGAGATAGGTGCTTGTCGGGAGGAGATCCGAGTACCGGCTCTACCCAACCGGCGCACCGCTCCAACCTCCAGCTTTCGGCGCGCGCAAAGCCAGGGTGCCCCAACATCGCATCGTGCGTCGTTCCGCCAGGCCCGGCTCGGCCCCTTGAGGACGGATGTCAGCCAGACGCGGCGCAATGTCGCGCCCCGGACGGTATGCGGCGGATCCACGCGCTCCCTCTGCGCCGACCTGCGGTCTTCGTCACGCTCGAGGTGAGGCGCTGCTGAGCGCCGCTGTCGGTCTCCCGCGCGACTACTTTGCCGATCGCCGTGACAGCGGCGAACGGCACTTGCGAAGATCCGGGTCCGTGCCCCGCTAAGAGAGTTCCCATCAGCATGACTGTCACCACGGCGTACCAATCAGCGCTCGCTAGCATCAACATCAAGGATGCCGTCGCCCGCGGTCTGACACGCAACGACCTCTTGCCGAAGCGCCCGGACGACAAAGCTGGAGGAGAGGTCGCGGACCGGTTCGTGGTCGCGCTGATCCGCGACCTTGAGCAGGGCCATTATCAAGCCAGTCCTGTGACTTACGTTCCAGTCCCGAAAGTGAACTACGCGACACGGCTCGCCGCATTGCTCACGCTAAGTGACCGCGCACTGTACTTCGCACTCGTTGAACCGCTGCGTGCCAAGATCGAGAAGGCGCTGATTGCGAACGATGAGTTGCTGTGGCCGCGGGCCGTCGACAAGGACAAGGAGTGGAGCGCTCTCGAGCGTTCGCCGCTGACGAAAGAGGGTGAATACATCGCCTTAGCGGACGTCTCCTCGTTCTACGAATCTATCGACCACGACCTGCTTGCACGCCGGTTGGTTGAATTGACAGGCAACCGCCCAGTCGTCGAAGCCCTGCAGCAGTTCCTCGGCGAGGTCATGGGAACTAGACGAGGCATCCCGCAGGGACTGGACGTCTCAGACGTCCTTGCAACTGCATACCTTTCCGGAGTCGACGGAACGATGTCGAGATCGGTGTGGCCATATTGGCGACACGGGGACGACGTACGCATGGTGGTCCCGGACCACGGTGCCGGCAGGCAAGCATTGCACCTTTTCGAGACCGGACTTCGCGAAGTCGGCTTGACGCTCAACGGGCAAAAGTCACGCATCCTTATGCGCGAGACTTACGAGGCTCACCTCGAGACGGTGGACGAAGAACGGGCCGCACTTCGAGACAAGATCGCAACGTCTAGGGAGGCTGCTCTCGAGCAGGCCACGGACGATGAATTGACCGCGCTGGTAGTAGAGGCGGGCATCGACGAAGAAACCCAGTGGGGCCTCTTCTACCACGGCTCCGTTACTCTCGACGACATCATTGACCAGCTTCGCGAGGTCCTCCAGCCGAGCGACATCGAGGTCGCCCGCGCGGTCTTTGACGAAGCCAATCGGCGTGCACCGGACCAAGCGGACACTCCCCTTGGCGATGACGTGTTTCACGTATACCTGTCGACGTCTCTCACTCGCCTCGCGGCGGGTCCAGACACCCACGCGCTGCCCTACGTTGCGAGTCTCATTGGACGTTTCCCAGACAAGACGGAGTTGCTCGCAACCTACCTACGCAGCGTTCGCGCAGTCGACCCTGCGTTGGTCGCGGAACAGATTGAGCTAGCGGTCAGCGCGCCAAATCTCTTCGGGTGGCAGCATGTCTGGCTGTTGGACACGGCACGACTTCTCGCTACCGAGCACGACGACCTGATCCTTGACCGGACGCGCGAGGTTGCGACCCAGGTACAGAACGACGAGGTCGTGGTCTGGCTTGCACGAAGCGCAGCATTCCGTTTCCGTTGTCAGATTGGAGAGCTCTTGCAGCAGGAGGTCAACAGACTTTGGCCCATTTGTCCGCGGGCCGCGCAGGCAGACCTTGTTGCAGGACTCTGCGACCTAGAGCGGACAACACCTGCGGACTGGGTGACTCGCTTTCTGGATTCTCTTAGGGGCGACGCCATGCTCCAGGTGGTGATCAACCGCAATCGAAGCAAGCCGCCTAAGTGACACTCTGCAGGGTCCTGGCCGGCCTATTGGGCACCTTCGGGACGTCATAGCTGAGCCGGCGCAGGCCCGACAGGCGGCGGGTTGGGCTACGGACCGCGACCAACGGACGCCGTCGCGTCCGTGCGACACCCATCCCATCAGCCAACTGAAAACGTCCCTGGACAACCGAAGCTGTCCAGGGACGTTCTCGCAGGTCAGACGCGGATCAGCGGGTGACTCCGCAGGTCAGCGCTGAGCGTGACTAGATGTCGTAGTAGAGCTCGAACTCGTGCGGGTGGGGGCGCAGCTGGATCGGGAGGATCTCGTTGGTGCGCTTGTAGTCGATCCAGGTCTCGATCAGGTCGGGCGTGAAGACGTTGCCCGCCGTGAGGAACTCGTGGTCCCGCTCGAGGTTCTCCATCACCGCGCCGAGCGAGGTGGGGACCTGGGCGATGTCGGCCATCTCGTCCGGCGGCAGCTCGTAGATGTCCTTGTCGATCGGGGCCGGCGGCTCGATCTTGTTCTGGATGCCGTCGATGCCGGCGAGTAGCAGCGCGGAGAACGCGAGGTAGGGGTTGGCCGACGGGTCGGGGCAGCGGAACTCGATGCGCTTGGCCTTGGGGTTGGCGCCCGTGATCGGGATGCGCACGCAGGCCGAGCGGTTGCGCTGGGAGTAGACCAGCGAGACCGGGGCCTCGAAGCCCGGCACCAGGCGGTGGTAGGAGTTCACCGTGGGGTTGGTGAACGCCAGCAGGGACGGGGCGTGCTTGAGGATGCCGCCGATGTAGTAGCGGGCCATGTCCGACAGGCCGGCGTAGCCGGTCTCGTCGTAGAACAACGGCTCGCCGTCCTTCCAGATCGACTGGTGGGCGTGCATGCCCGAGCCATTGTCGCCGAAGATGGGCTTCGGCATGAAGGTGGCCGTCTTGCCGTTGCGCCAGGCGACGTTCTTGACGATGTACTTGAACTTCATCACGTCGTCGGCGGCCTTGAGCAGCTCGTCGAAGCGGTAGTTGATCTCGGCCTGGCCGGCGGTGCCGACCTCGTGGTGGGCACGCTCCACGGAGAGGCCGGAGGCCTCGAGCTCCTTGACCATCTCGTCGCGCAGCTCGCCGAAGTGGTCGTAGGGCGCGACCGGGAAGTAGCCGCCCTTGTACTTGACCTTGTAGCCGCGGTTGGGGCGGTCGGCGGTGCCGGCGGCGCCGGAGTTCCACGCGCCCGCCTCGGAGTCGACGCGGTAGAAGCCCTCGTTGGCGGAGGTGGCGAAGCGGACCTCGTCGAAGACGTAGAACTCTGCCTCGGGGGCGAAGTAGGCGGTGTCGCCGATGCCGGTCGAGGCGAGGTAGGCCATCGCCTTCTTGGCGATGTTGCGCGGGTCGCGGCTGTAGGCCTCGCCGGTGATCGGGTCGTGGATGAAGAAGTTGATGACCAGCGTCTTCGCGGTGCGGAACGGGTCGATGTAGGCCGTGGTCGGGTCGGGCAGCAGCGACATGTCCGACTCGTGGATCGCCTGGAAGCCACGGATCGACGAGCCGTCGAAGGCGAGGCCGTCCTCGAACACCTCCGGACCGAACGCGCCGGCGGGCACCGTGAAGTGCTGCATCACGCCGGGAAGGTCGCAGAAGCGCACGTCGACCATCTCGACGCGCTCGTCCTTGATGAACTTCAGGAGCTCATCGGAGTTGTTGAACATTCGGTTCCTCCTTGACGGCGGCGCGCGCACGTCGATTGCAGCGTTCGGGAGCGGAGCCTCGTTGCACCGTGCCGCCACGCTAGGCGGGAGCAGTTTCCTGACCGTATCCCGATTGTTTCGCGCGTGTAACAGGTGACCGGCCGATGGGCCGCTGCTCGCGCCTCCTAGGCTGGTCACGTGACCAGCGCTGTAACACCGGAGCTCGAGTCAGCCAGCTTCCGCAGGCGGGTCCTCGCGCTCGTCGTCGACTGGATCGCGTGCCTCGCCGTGGTCGAGGGCCTCGTGGCGGCCGGCGTGCTCGGTGGCAACCCCAACGGCCTCGGCACGCTGGCGCTCTTCGTCCTCGAGTCGGCGGTGTTCACCGCCCTGGCCGGCGGGTCGTTCGGCAAGCTCGCGACCCGGCTCCGGGTGGTCAGGTCGGACGGCTCCGGCCGACCGGTGTCGCTGCTGCGGGCGCTCGTCCGCTCGGTGCTCGTCGCGCTGCTCGTGCCGCCGCTGCTGACGTACGACGGACGCGGGCTGCACGACGTCGCCGCCGGCACGCGCACCGTCCGGATCTGACCCGCGCCCGCACCCAGGGTGCGTACGCCCGTCAGCCGACGGTGGCGACGGCCGACAGGTGCGGCCGCACCAGCGCGAGCACCTCCTGGTGCGTCGTGGGATCCGCCGAGACGACGAGGCCGCGGCCGGTGTGGAGCGGGTCTCCCGCGAGGTCCGTGACGACGCAGCCGGCGGCCTCGGCCACCGCGATCCCGGCGGCGAAGTGGAGGTTGCCCCGGAACGAGCCGTCGGAGACGTAGGACCCACGGCGACCCACGGCGACCCAGACGACGCCCAGCGTCGAGGAGATGACCCGGGGACCGTAGGCGGCTCGGACCCCGGGATCGTGGACGAGCTGCCCGCCGACGAACGGCCGGTCCAGCGGCCCGTCGCAGTTGACCTCGAGCAGGCCGGATGCCGGGGTCGGCTCGAGCGCCCGATCCGTGCCGCCACCCGGGCGGACGAGCGCGCGGGACCCGTCGGTCCAGAACAGCTCGTCGGCGATCGGGTCGACGACGGCGGCCGCGATGGTGGCGCCGTCGTGGGTGAGCGCGACGTTGACCGCCATGAGAGGCGTGGTGGCCGCGAAGTTGAGCGTGCCGCAGAGCGGATCGATCAGCCAGCGCCGCGACGCCGCGGCCGGGCCGCCGGCTCCCGACTCCTCGCCCGTGCGCGCGTCGGCCGGGCGGTGCTCCTGCAGGACCCGGACGATCGCCTCTTCGGCGCGGCGGTCGGTCTCGGTGGCGAAGTCGGTGGGGGTCTTCGCGAAGCGCACGTGCGCGGATCCGTAGGCGCGGGCCACCACGGCGGCGCCTGCTCGAGCCGCCGCGATCGCCACCTCGGCGTCGGTCAGTCCGTCGAGCGCAGGCATCCCGGCTGCGGTCAGCGGCCGCGCTGCTGCGAGCGCATGCCCTTCATCGAGGTCGGCATCGGCCCCTTGGGCAGCGGCAGCTTGCCGCGCTGGGCGTCGAGGGCCCGGAGCCGCTGGAGGATGTCGGTCATCTCGGCCGGCTTGACGTTGCGGCCGAGCTTCTGGACGTGGCGCACCAGCTTGGGCAGCGGCACCTCGCCCTCGCCGCGACCGCACACGACCTCGTGGATCGGCACGCCGTAGGCCACGCGCTCGTGCTTGCGGTGCTCGGTGGTGAGCAGCTGGCGGACGCGGGCGGGGCTGGAGCCCTCTCCGACGAGGACGATGCCGGGGGGACCGACGACGCGGTGCACGACGTCCTGCTGCTTGGTGAACCCGACGACGGGGTCGACCTTCCAGCCGCGACGCAGCATCTGCAGGGCGCCCGCGGCCGCGGCCGGCTGGCCCTCCATCTGCGTGTACGCCGCCTTCTGGGCGCGGCGGCCGAAGACGAGCAGCGCGAAGAGCGCGCCGAAGAGCACCGCGCCGACGACGGACATGATCCAGCCGATCAGGCCCTCGCCCGGCAGCACCCACATCACGGCGAAGCCGAGGGCCGCGCCGAGCACGAACACGCCCATCACGATCAGGCCCAGGCGCGGGTCGCTCCGCTTGGCCATCTGGTAGGTCTGCAGGATCTGCCCACGGCGCGAGGTGGGCGTGGTGGCGGGGGTCGACATGAGGTGGCCTTGTCCGGTCAGGTGTTCAACAGGTGCTTCGACAGGTGCTTCGAGAGGTGGAGCGGTGGTGCTGTCAGGCGGTGGCGGCGGCGCGCGCGTCCATCGCCTGACCGTACAGGCGTCCGGCGCGGTAGGACGAGCGGACCAGCGGGCCGGAGAGGGCGCCGGCGAAGCCGATCTCGTCGGCCTCGGCCTTGAGCTCGACGAACTCCTCCGGCTTGACCCACCGCTCGACGGGGTGGTGGCGGGGGGAGGGACGGAGGTACTGCGTGATGGTGATCAGCTCGCAGCCCGCCTCGTGGAGGTCGCGCAGCGCCTGGCTGACCTCCTCGCGGGTCTCGCCCATGCCGAGGATCAGGTTGGACTTGGTGACCAGGCCGAAGTCGCGGGCCTGGGTGATGACGTCGAGGGAGCGGTCGTAGCGGAACGCCGGGCGGATCCGCTTGAAGATCCGCGGCACGGTCTCGACGTTGTGGGCGAGCACCTCGGGCCGCGACTCGAAGACCTCCCGCAGCAGGTCGGGCTTGCCGTTGAAGTCGGGGATCAGGTTCTCCACGCCCGTGTCGGGGTTGAGCTCGTGGATCGCGCGCACGGTCTCGGCGTAGAGCCAGGCGCCGCCGTCGGGCAGGTCGTCGCGCGCGACGCCGGTGATGGTGGCGTAGCGCAGCTGCATCTTCTGCACCGACTCCGCCACCCGGCGCGGCTCGTCGCGGTCGAGCGGCTGCGGCTTGCCCGTGTCGATCTGGCAGAAGTCGCACCGACGCGTGCACTGGTCGCCGCCGATGAGGAAGGTGGCCTCGCGGTCCTCCCAGCACTCGAAGATGTTGGGGCAGCCGGCCTCCTGGCACACCGTGTGGAGCCCTTCGGACTTCACCAGGTTCTGCAGGGAGGTGTACTCCGGGCCCATCTTGGCGCGGGTCTTGATCCACTCCGGCTTGCGCTCGATCGGGGTCTCCGCGTTGCGGATCTCCAGTCGGAGGAGCTTGCGTCCTTCGGGTGCGGGAGCAGTCGTCACACCTGCCACTCTACGACGGGGCTCCGAGCGCCCCCAACCAGCATCCGCACGCGGGCTCGCCTGCTGCGAGGCGACGTGCCGGGTCGGGGCTCAGCCGCCCGGGCGCACCAGCTCGATGCGAGCGCGGCCCGGCTCGGGGCGCGGGTCGTAGTCGGGGGTGGCATCGTAGGGCTGCCACGCCAGGTACGTCGCCAGGTGGCGGCGCACGGCGGGCAGCACGTCGGCGACGGTGACGTCACGGCCGAGCTCGTGCGACAGCGAGGTCACGCCGGCGTCGGCGATCCCGCAGGGGACGAACCGGTCGTACCAGCCGAGGTCGACGTCGCAGTTGATCGCGAAGCCGTGCATCGTCACCCCGCGGCTCACGCGGATCCCGATGGCGGCGATCTTGCGCTCCGGTCCGCGCTCGTCCTCGCGCAGCCACACGCCGCTGCGGCCGGGGATGCGGGCCGTGGTGACGCCGAGGTCGGTGCACACGGCGATGAGCGCCTCCTCGACGCGGCGCACGTAGTCGACGACCTTCACGTGGTCGGGCAGGGCCACGATCGGGTAGCCGACGAGCTGGCCGGGCCCGTGGAAGGTGATCTTGCCGCCGCGGTCGACGTCGATGACGTCGGCGCCCCCGGGGTCGAGCGGCCGCTCGTGCGGGTCGGTGCGCTTGCCGGCGGTGAAGACCGGCGGGTGCTCGAGCAGCAGTACGGTGCCGGGCCGCTCGCCGGCGACGACCTCCTCGTGCACCCGGCGCTGGAGGTCCCACGCGGCCAGGTAGTCGACGGCGTCGTCGCCCAGCCCGGCGACCTCGAAGTCCAGCGCGGTGGTGGCGTCGTGCTCGAGCGGCATGTGCCCGAGCCTACGCGGCTGCCGGAGGGCGTATGCACCGCGGAGGCTGTGGATGACGCCTGCGGGCGGGCGGGGGATCCGGCACGCTGGCGGGATGGATCCGCGCCGCCTGCTGCCCGCGCTCACCGCGCTCGCCTGCGCCCTGGTCGTCGCGACCCTCGTGGTGGCCCTGGCGCGTCCTGACCGGGGCGGCCCCGCGGCCCGTCCGGAGTCCGGCTCGGAGCGCGGGTCGCGCGACGCCGCCGCCAGTGCGACCCGGCGCACCGGCCCCGCGGCGGTGCTGGCCGCCTGGGACGCCGAACGGGCGGCGGCGTGGGCGGCGGGGGACGCCGAGGCGCTGGCGCGGCTCTACGCCGACGGCTCCGCGGCCGGCGCGGCCGACGTGGGCCTGCTGCGCGACTACCGACGCCGTGGCCTGCGCGTGGAGGGGCTGACCACCCAGGTGCTGGCGCTGCGGGTGGTCGCCCGGGCGCCCGGTCGACGGGAGCTCGTCGTGACCGACCGCGTGGTCGGCGGCACGGCCGTGGGGGCCGGGACGCCGGTCGCGCTCCCCGCCGGCCGTCCGTCGACGCGACGAGTGGTGCTGGTCCGTGCGGACGGGAGGTGGCTGGTGGCACAGGTGCGCGAGGGAGGTCGCGCTCAGGACAGCGCGGCCGCCAGCACCTCGCGCACGTCCTCGTCCTCGAAGTCGTAGCCCGCGCGCTCGAGCGCGGCGGGCCGGGCGTTCACGGAGCCGAGGAGCTCGGGGGCCAGGTCGCCGGCGGCGCGGCGCATGAGCGGCGCGGGGACGGCGAGGAACGCCTTGCGGTGCAGCGCCGTGGCCAGCGCGCGGGTGAACTCGGCGTTGGTGGGCGTGCGGGGGCAGCAGAGGTTGAATGCCCCGGACACGTCGCGTGACTCGATGAGGTAGCTCACCGCCCCGATCCAGTCGCGCAGCGAGATCATCGGCATGAACTGCTCGCCGGATCCGAGCCGGGCGCCGCCGCCGGCCTGGAAGAGCAGGCGCAGCTGTTTCAACGGCGGGGAGGTGCGGTCCATGACGGGGGCCGTGCGCAGCTCGCACACCCGCGCCCCGGCGTCGCGGGCCGCGTCGGCGGCGGACGACCAGGCGTGCGAGACCCGGGTGAGGAACGCGTCGCCCGAGCTGGCGGTGTCCTCGGTGACGGCCGACGTGCCGTGGTCGCCGTACCAGGCGATGCCGTTGCCGGCGATGAACGCCGCCGGGCGGTCGGCGGCCGCGACGGTCTCGGCCAGCAGCCGGGTGGTGGAGACCCGCGAGTCGAGCACCTCGCGCGCCCACCGCTTCGAGTGCGGGTTGCCGGCGATGGGGGCTCCGGCGAGGTTGACCACGGCGTGGGCGCGCCCGACGACCTCCTTGTCGATCACGCCCTCGGCCGGGTCCCAGCGCGACTCGTGCGCGGAGGCCGGCTCGCTGCGGACGAGGGCGGTCACCTCGTGCCCGTGCACCCGGAGGTGGTCGGACAGGTGGGTGCCGAGGAATCCCGAGGCACCGGCGATGACGACGCGCATGTCCCCACCCAACCATGGGGCCACAAGCCGCCCGGACGCCCCGTGGGCGCCGCGACGAACGCAGGCGGGACGGCGGGTGGGACGGCGGTGGGACGGGGAGGCGTGACGGGTGGGGGCGGACGGGACGTGCGCCCGGCTCAGCCGGCCAGGTGCGCCCACCGCGCGGCGAGTTCGCGCCAGGGCCCCTGGTCGACCACCCGGCCGGCGTCGAGCACCACGACCCGGTCGGCCTGCGCGAGCGCGGCCGCCTTGCTGGTCGCGCCCACGACGGCGGTGCCCCGGGCGCGCAGCGCCTGCCACAGCTCGATCTCGGTGGCGGCGTCGAGCGCGGACGACACGTCGTCGGCGAGGAGCACGTCGGACTCGGTGGCCAGCGCCCGCGCCAGCGCGAGGCGCTGCACCTGCCCGCCGGAGAGGCGTACGCCGCGGTGGCCGACGAGCGCGTCGGGACCGCCCGCCTCGGCGACGTCGCGACCCATGCGGGCCGCCTCGAGCGCCGGCATCACCGCCCGGTCGGGGTGGTCGAGGGCGACGTTGTCGGTGAACGTGCCGGACAGCACCCGCGGCACCTGCGCGACGTGGGCCACGCGGCCGGGGCGCAGCGCGATCTGGGGGTCGTCGACGAGCCGGTCGTTCCAGCGGATCTCGCCCGTGCTGCCGACGAGCCCGGCGAGCGCGCCGAGCAGGCTCGACTTGCCGGAGCCGACCTGGCCGAGCAGGAGCACGAGCTCGCCGGCCTGCACGTCGAGATCGACGCCCTCGACGCCCAGCGTGCCGTCGTCGTGCACCGCGGAGACGTCGCGGAGCGTCAGCGTGCGCAGCGGCTCGCGGTGCGCCGTCGCGGGCACCGGGCCGGTGCCGCTGACCAGGTCGACGCCCGGCGGGAGGTCCATCAGGTCGCCGCCGCCGGCGAGCTCGCTGGTGGCGTTCATCCACGCGCGGGTGCCGGGGGCCTCGGTGACGACGGACCCGGCCACGCGGCCGAACCAGTCGAAGCCGCTGACGGCGTTGGCCACGAGGAGTGCGGTCGCGAGCTCCCAGCGGCCGGTGAGCAGACCTGCCCAGGCGGCCACGACGCCACACTGCACCATCACGACGGGAACGCCGTCGAGGAGGGCCTGGACGCGGTGCTCGCGCACGGCGGCGTCGACGCGCCCGCCGTCGACGGCGCGCAGGTGCTGGTGGACCTGCGGCGTGGCGGCGGCCAGCTTGACCGTGCGGGCAGACTCGAGCGCGGAGACGAGCGACTGGCCGAACCGCGCGCGGGCCGTCGACGCGGCCGCGGCCGAGCGGCCGGCGACCCGGCGCCCGAGGGTGGAGGCCAGCGCCGAGGCGACCATGACCGTCAGCAGGACCGCGCCGGCGAGCCAGGTCTGGGCGATGAGCGCGGTCACCAGCGCAACGACGAGACCGTTGACGAAGTCGACCCAGCGGTCGGTGTAGCGGGCCAGCCGGTCGGCGTCCATGGTGCGAGCGACGACCTCGCCGGGCGGCGTGCGGAGCAGCCGGCGCTGCGCGGTCTGCCCGTGCAGCACCGCGGCGCGCACCCGCAGCCGTACCTCCACCCACCAGTGGGGGTAGGAGCGGAAGGCCTGGGCGAGCAGGAGCGGGCCGATGAGGAGCGAGGCGACCAGGGCCACCACCAGCAGGGTGGGCCGCTCGCCCGCCTGCAGGTCGGTGACGATGTGACCCCACACCCACCCCGTGACCGCGCCGAACGCGCCGGTCAGCGACGAGGCGAGGAAGAGGAACGCGCCGAGCATGCCCCACTGCGGCTGGATGCTGATCGTGTGGACCACCTGGCGGGCCAGGCTCGGCGTCGGGGCGAGCCGGGGCGGTGCCGGGGGAGTGGTGCTGCGGCGCACGGACCCGATCGTCGACTCGTCGTGGTGGTGCTCCTCGACGACGGGCTCGTGGGCCGCTGCCTCGAGGAGGTCGCGGAAGGGCCCGTCCTCGGCGGCCAGGCGGCCGCGGGGGCCCTGCTGGACGACGCGCCCGGACTCGAGCACAGCCACCTGCTCGGCCCGCTCGGTGGTGGAGAGCCGGTGCGCGACCAGGATGCCGGTGCGCCCGGAGATCAGCCGGTCGGCGGCGCGGACCACGCGGGCCTCGGTGACGGGGTCCATGCGGGCGGTGGCCTCGTCGAGGACCACGACGCTGACGTCGCGCACGAGCAGCCGCGCGAACGCGACGAGCTGCTCCTCGCCGGCCGACAGGCTGGTGCCGCCGGGGCCGAGGACGGTGTCGAGGCCCTCGGGCAGGCCGGCCACCCAGTCGGTCAGGCCGAGCTCGGCCACGGCCGCCTCCACCACGGCGGGCGGGACGTCGGTGAAGAGGGTGATGTTGTCGGCGAGCGTGCCGGCGAGCACCTCGGTGCGCTGGGTGACCACGCCGACGGCGGAGCGCAGCTGCTGGAGGTCGAGGTCGAGGACGTCGACCCCGCCGAGGAAGATCGTGCCGCGCGGGGGCTCGACCGCGCGGGAGAGCAGGGAGGCCAGCGTCGACTTGCCCGAGCCGGTGCGACCGACGAGCGCGCAGGTGTGGCCGGCGCTGAGCCGCAGGTCGACGTCGCGAAGGGCGAACGTGCCGGTGCCGTAGCTGAACTCGAGGTGGCGGAACTCGACGTCGAGGGGCCCGTCGGGCACGGGCAGGCCGCCCGTGGGCTCGGCCGGCGAGGCGAGCATCCCGCGCAGCCGCAGCACCGCGCCGAACCCCTCCTGGAGGTCGGGCAGGTGGCGCGCGAGCATGTCGACGCCGCCGACGAACATCGTGGTGACGAGGAAGAGGGTGACCAGGCGGGCCGTGCTCAGGTCGCCGGAGAGCACCAGCGCCACCCCGACCACTCCGACCGCGGCCAGGGCGCCGTGGAGCATGCCGCCGCTGCGGCGGGTGATGCGCACCTCGACGGCCAGGACGGCGTCGAGGGTGCGGTGGACGACCGACGCCAGGTGGGCGTTGCGGCGCAGGACGTGGGCCTGGCCGAGCGAGGTGCGCAGGTCGTCGCGGGCGGCGACGCCCTCCTCGGTGGACGCCGCGTGGTCGGTCCAGGCGGCCTCCTCGATGACCTTGCGCTGCGCGACGAGCGGCAGCAGCCGGCGGATCACCGTGAACGTGACGACGGCGGTCAGCGGGAAGAGGAAGACGGCCGGCCACCAGGTGAGCGAGGCGACCACCCACAGCGGGCCGGACGCGAGGAGGGTGCGCGCGGCCTGCCACACGCCCCAGCGCATCAGCTGGCCGACCTCCCAGGTGTCGTCGTCGATGCGGTCGAGCACCTCGCCCACGGCCTGCTCGGACAGCTCGGACAGCGGCTGCGCCATCGCCGCGTCGAGCAGGTCGGCGCGCAGCTGGCCCTCGGCGCGGTCGCAGATCGTGGCCCAGACGGTCTTGGCGACGGTGTCGATGACCGCGCCGCCCACCACGCACAGCGCCAGGAGCACCAGGAGGCGCTCGGTGGGGCTGTCGGCGAGCCGGCCCGCGACCATGGAGCCGAGGGACGCGGCGACCGCGCCCAGCAGGGACATCGAGAAGCAGAGATAGGTCAGCGGACGCCGCACGCGGCGCCAGTCGACGGGCACCCGGCCCGGCGGCAGCCCATCGGTCGCGGACGTCGCCGCCGGTGCCGCGTGGGTCTGGATCTCGGTCACCGTCACAAGCACCAGACGCTACGTGGCCGCACCGACATCGCGCGCCTCGTTTTCGTGTGACTCACGCCGCTGTGACGATGTCGACACGGCCACCGGCGGGCCCGGGACGACGACGCCCCGCCCACGTGGCGTGGGCGGGGCGTCGTGCGAGCCGGATCAGACCTCGAACTGTCCTGCCTCGAGGCGCTTCTTGACCTCCTGGAGGAACCGGCCGGCGTCGGCTCCGTCGACCAGGCGGTGGTCGTAGGTCAGCGAGAGGTGGACCATGTGCCGCACCGCGATCGTCTCGCCCAGGTTGGGGTCGTCGATCACGACGGGCCGCTTCACCACGGCACCGGGGCCGAGGATGGCGACCTGCGGCTTGTTGATGATCGGGGTGTCGAAGAGCGCCCCGAAGCTGCCGAGGTTGGTGATGGTGAACGTGCCGCCCGACAGCTCGTCGGGGGTGATCTTGTTGGTGCGCGTGCGCTCGGCGACGTCGGCGATCTTCTTCGCCAGCCCGGCGATCGACAGGTCGCCCGCCTCCTTGACGACCGGCGTCAGCAGGCCCTTCTCGGTGTCCACGGCGAACGCGATGTTCTCGCGGTCGTAGTAGGTCACCTCGCCCTTCTCGGCGTCGATCGCCGCGTTGAGCTTGGGGTGCAGCTTGAGCGCGTCGATCGCGGCCTTGGCGAAGAAGGGCAGGTAGGTCAGCTTCACGCCCTCGCGCGCCAGGAAGTCGGCCTTCACCGACTCCCGCAGGCGGGCGATCACGGTGACGTCGACCTCCATCACCTGCGTGAGCTGGGCGGCCTCGTGCAGCGACTCGACCATGCGCGAGGCGATCACCTTGCGCAGCCGCGACAGCGGCTCGGTGGTGCCGCGCAGCGGCGACGGCGACGTCGACGACGGAGCCGCGGCGGCCGGGGGAGCGCTGGCGGCAGCAGGCGCGGCGGCGGGTGCCTCGGCCGGGGCCTTGGCCTGCTGGGCGGCGGCGGCAGCGTCGAGGACGTCCTGCTTGCGGATGCGGCCGCCGACGCCGGTGCCCTGCACCGAGGCGAGGTCGACACCGTGCTGCTCGGCCATCTTGCGGACCAGCGGGGTCACGTACGCGGACTGGTCGCGGCCGCCGTCGGAGGAGGACGCCGACGAGGAGGATCCACCCGACGGGGCCTGCGCCGCGTCGGTGCGTTGCGGCTCGGGCTCGCCCTGCGGGGCCGGCGCGTAGGGCGCCTCGCCCTTGGCCTCGGGCTCGACCTGCTGGGGCCGCTCGCCCTGCTCCTCGGCGGTCCACCGCTCCTGCTCGGCCTCCGTCGGGGCGTCGTCCTCGGCCTGCGCCGGGTCCGACTGCGCCTGGTCCGACTGCGGCTGGTCCGACTGCGCCTGGTCCGACTGCGGCTGCGACGTCGCGCCCGACCCGGCGTCGCCGGAGCCGATGATCGCGAGCTCGGCGCCGACCTCGACGGTCTCGTCCTCGGCGGCCTTGATCTCCAGCAGCGTGCCGGCGATCGGGGAGGGGATCTCGGTGTCGACCTTGTCGGTGGAGACCTCGAGCAGCGGCTCGTCCACGGCGACCTCGTCGCCGACCTGCTTGAGCCAGCGGGTGACCGTGCCCTCGGTGACCGACTCGCCGAGCGCGGGCAGCGTCACGGGCGTACCGCCGCCGCCACCACCGCCGGGCGAGTCGCCGGAGCCGGAGTCGCCGGACGCGGCCTGCTCGGCTGCGGGCTCCTCCTGGGCGGGCGCGTCGTCCTTCTCCGACTCGGGGGTCTGGTCGCCGTCGGGGAGCTCGCCGGTCTCCTCGGCGACCTGCTCCTCCTGCTCGGCCTTCTTCTCCGACTCGGCGTCGTCCTGGGGCTGCGCCTCGGGCTGGGCCGTCCCGGAGGCGTCACCGGCCGACTCGCCCTCCTCGCCGACCACGGCCAGGACCGTGCCGACCTCGACGGTGTCGTCCTCGTTGGCCTTGATCTCCAGCAGCGTGCCGGCGACCGGTGAGGGGATCTCGGTGTCGACCTTGTCGGTGGAGACCTCGAGCAGCGGCTCGTCGACGGCGACCGTGTCACCGACCTGCTTCAGCCAGCGGGTGACGGTGCCCTCGGTGACGGACTCGCCGAGTGCGGGGAGGGTGACTTCGGAGGCCATGTGGTTCCTTCGCTCGCGTGTGGTTGGGGAGGTATGTCGCGGGTGGATCAGGAGTGGGCGTGGAGCGGCTTGCCGACGAGCGCGAGGTGCGCCTCGCCGAGGGCCTCGTTCTGCGTGGGGTGGGCGTGCACCAGGGGCGCGACGTCGTCGGCGTGCGCCTCCCAGTTGTAGATCAGCTGCGCCTCGCCGATGAGCTCACCGACGCGATCTCCCACCATGTGGACGCCGAGCACCGGCCCGTCGACGAGGCCGACGAGCTTGACGAAGCCCTGGGTCTGCAGGATCTGGCTCTTGCCGTTGCCGCCGAGGTCGTAGGTCAGGGTGGTGACGGCGTCGCCGTGGAGCTCGCGTGCCGCCGCCTCGTCGAGGCCGACCGACGCGATCTCGGGGTGGGAGTAGGTGACCCGCGGGATGCCGGTCTCGTCGATGGGGCGCGGGTCGAGCCCGGCGATGTCCTCGGCGACGAAGATGCCCTGCTGGAAGCCGCGGTGGGCGAGCTGGAGGCCGGGGACGATGTCGCCGACGGCGTAGACGCCCTGGACGTTGGTGCGGCACCGCTCGTCGGTGAGCACGAACCCGCGGTCCATCTCGATGCCCTGCTCGGCGTAGCCGAGGCCGTCGGTGACGGGTCCGCGCCCGACGGCGACGAGCAGCACCTCGGCCTCGATCACGCTCTCCCCGTCCGTGGCGCCCTCGACGGTGACGGCGACGCCGGTGTCGGTGACCTTGACGCTCTTGTAGGAGGTCGCCGTGCGGAAGTCGATCCTGCGCTTGCGGAAGGCGCGCTCGAGCGCCTTCGAGGAGGCCTCGTCCTCGGCGGCCACGAGCCGCGGCAGGGCCTCGACGATGGTGACCTCGGAGCCGAACGACCTCCACACGCTTGCGAACTCGCAGCCGATGACGCCGCCGCCGAGCACGATGACCGAGGCGGGGACGCGGTCGAGGCGCAGCGCGTGCTCGGAGGTGATGACCTTGTCGCCGTCGACCTCGAGGCCCGGCAGCGACCTGCTGTAGGAGCCGGACGCCAGCACGACCGACCGGCCGGTGTAGGCGGTGCCGTCGACGGTGACCTCGCGCGGGCCGCTCAGCGTGCCGGTGCCCTGGATGACCGTGATGCCGCGCGACGCGATCAGGCCGGTGAGGCCCTTGAAGAGCCGGTCGACGACCTTGTCCTTGTAGGCGTTGACCCCGGCCATGTCGATGCCCTCGAGCGACGCGGTCACGCCGAACCGGGCGGCGTCGCGCGCGGAGTCGGCGACCTCCGCGGCGTGGAGGAGGGCCTTGGTCGGGATGCAGCCCACGTGGAGGCAGGTGCCGCCGAGGTTGCCCTTCTCGACGAGTCCGACGCTCAGGCCCAGCTGGGCCGCTCGCAGGGCGCAGGCGTAGCCGCCTGATCCGGCCCCGAGCACGAGTACGTCGAACTCAGCGTCCGCCACTGCATTCCCTCCACACGTGCTCGACTCGCACCGACCATCTCGGGGCGCGTCCATCTTTGCACTCTTCGTGACGCTGTCCACACCGGGTCGGGTGGGTCGAAGCGGCGATCGCGAGCGCGATGCGGCCCCTCCCTGCACAATGTGCGCCATGGGCCTGTTCGACCGACTCCGCCGCAAGGGCC
Organism: Nocardioides sp. Z24_21; assembly: GCF_058134345.1. Classification (NCBI taxonomy): domain Bacteria; kingdom Bacillati; phylum Actinomycetota; class Actinomycetes; order Propionibacteriales; family Nocardioidaceae; genus Nocardioides; species Nocardioides sp. Z24_21. The sequence continues at coordinate 267,642 of NZ_JBYTTH010000003.1, read as the reverse complement.
GCACCAGCGCCCCCGCGCAGGACGCCACCCGCACCGGGTCCACCCGGGTGCGGGCCTCCGACGGGGAGGACGTGCGACACCTCGAGCGGTTCGTCACCACCCGTCAGGGGGTCGAGGGGTTCGTCGAGCCGCGCACGGCGGTCAGCGACGTGACGCTGCTGCTGGTCGCCCACGACGGGGAGTGGACCCGGCGCCGGGTGCCGAGCGTCCGGTGGGCCCACGACTTCGCCAACCGCCACCGCGTGCCGTCGTACGACGCCGCGGTGGTCGGCGTGCCGCAGCGGATGCGCGACTACAACCGGCGCAAGAAGGCCGAGGGGATCTAGCCCTTCGACCGGGCCTCGGCCAGCGACCGGGCGAGCTCGACGAGCGTGGTGACGCCGAAGCCGGTCGCGCCGGACGGGACGTGGCCGTAGGGGCCGCCGGTGTTCATCTCCTTGCCGGCGATGTCGAGGTGGGCCCACGGCAGGCCGCCGGTGAACTCGCGCAGGAACGCCGAGGCGTAGAGCCCGCCGCCCCAGCGCACCCAGTCGTGCTGGAGCAGGTCGGCGACCTTGGAGCTGGTGACGCGCTCGTGCATCTCCTCGGGGATCGGCATCGGCCAGTGCTGCTCGCCCGCCGCCGCGCCCGCCGCCAGGACCGACTGCACCTCCGGGTCGGTGCCCATGACGGCGCCGACCTTGTCGCCGAGGGCGAGCTGCATGTGCCCGGTGAGGGTGGCGATGTCGACCACGACGTCGGGCTCGTCCTGCACCGCCATCGACAGCGCGTCGCCGAGCAGCATGCGGCCCTCGGCGTCGGTGTTGGCGATCTCGACCGTCGAGCCGTTGTGCATGGTGATCACGTCGCCGGGGCGGGTCGCGGTGCCGGAGACCATGTTCTCGGCCATCGGGGCGAACGCCGTGACCTTGACCGGCAGGCCCAGCCGCGCGATCGCGAGGGTGGCGGCCACGACGCTGGCCGCGCCGGCCATGTCGCCCTTCATGTTGACCATGCTCGACGACGGCTTGATCGTCAGGCCGCCGGAGTCGAAGGTGACACCCTTGCCGACCAGCGCGAGGTGCACGGTCGCGCCCCGCGGTGCCCAGGTGAGCTTGACCAGGCGGGAGGGCGCGGCGGAGGAGTCGCCGACGCTGAGGATGCCGCCGCAGCCCATCTCCGCGAGCTGCTCGTGGTCGAAGACCTCGAGCGTGACCTTGGGGGCGCCGCGGCCGGAGGTGACGTCCTTGTGCGCGGCGCGCACGAGCTCGGCGAGGAGCGGGGGAGTGCAGTCGCGGGGCGGGGTGTTGACCCAGTCGCGGGTCAGCGCGACCGCGTCGGCGAGCACCTCGGCGCGCTCCAGGGCGGCGACGGCCTCGGCGCGGCGGGCGATCCCGGTGAGCACCACGACGTCGTTGGGCGCGGACGTGTCGGGCTGGCGGGACTTGTAGCCGGTGAAGGTGTAGCCGCCGAGGCGGTGTCCCTCGACCACGGCCTCGACCAGCTCGGGCGTGTCGCTCGGCAGGGCGAGGGCGACCGAGGCGGCGTTGGGCACGCTGCGGGCGGCGACGCCCGCGGCCCGGCGTACGGCGACGGGGTCGGCCTGGTCGGCACCGAGCCCGACGAACACCAGCAGGGGTGCGTTGACGCCGTCGCGGGTCGGGGCCTTGACCGACTCGCCGGCCTTGCCGGTGACGCCCATCGTGCTGAGGAAGGGGCGCAGCCGGCGACCGTAGGCCTCGCTGATGTCGGCGGCGGCGTCGCACAGCCGTGGACCCTTGGCGCCGGTGACCACTCCCACCACGACGGCGTCGGCTCGGGTCTTGGCGGGGCTGGCGCTGCGCAACGAGTAGGTGGTCACCCGGGCATGTTAGGCGAGGGGGGACGGGCAGCACGCTGCGGTAGGTTCGGCGCCATGGCCGCATCGCTCAAGCAGTCGCCGCTCCACGACCGTCACGAGGCCCTCGGCGCGAAGTTCGCCGAGTTCGGCGGGTGGTCGATGCCCCTGGAGTACCGGACGGGCGTGGTGAGGGAGCACACGGCGGTGCGGGAGTCGGTGGGCGTGTTCGACGTGAGCCACCTCGGCAAGGCGATGGTGTCGGGCCCGGGTGCGGCCGACTTCGTCAACGCCACCCTGTCCAACGACCTGGCCAAGATCCGGCCGGGCAAGGCCCAGTACACGCTGTGCCTCGACGAGTCCGGCGGCATCGTCGACGACCTCATCGCCTACTGGCACGACGACGAGCACGTCCTGCTCGTCCCCAACGCGGCCAACACGGCCGAGGTCGTGGCGCGGCTGCAGGCCGCGGCCCCGGAGGGCGTGAAGGTCGTCAGCCACCACGACGACTACGCGGTGCTGGCGGTGCAGGGCGCCCGGTCCGACGAGGTGCTCGAGAAGGTCGGGCTGCCGGTCGGGCACGAGTACATGTCCTTCGTCGAGGCCGAGCTGCACGACACCGGCGTCGGTGTCGTGGTGTGCCGCACGGGCTACACCGGCGAGCGCGGCTACGAGCTGGTCGTCGACAACTCCGTCGCCGGACGGCTGTGGGACGACCTGATGGCCGCCGGCGAGGAGTGGGGCATCGTCGCGTGCGGGCTCGGTGCGCGCGACACGCTGCGCACCGAGATGGGCTACCCCCTCCACGGCCAGGACATCGGTCTCGACACCAACCCCCTCGAGGCCGGCCTCTCGTGGGCGGTCGGGTGGAGGAAGGACGCCTTCTGGGGCCGCGACGCGGTGCGGAAGGTGAAGGAGGAGGGCCCGATGCGCCGGCTGCGCGGGCTGCTCGCCGTCGGCCGAGGCATCCCCCGACCCGGGATGAGCGTCTCGCTGACCCCCGACGTGCCACTGGCCGAGATCACGTCCGGCACGTTCTCCCCGACGCTGAGGAAGGGCATCGGCCTGGCGCTGATCCCGACCATGGTCGCCGAGGACGCCGAGGTGGGCGTCGACATCCGTGGGCGGCGCGAGGTCTTCCAGCTGGTCAAGCCGCCCTTCGTCGACCCGTCCGTGAAGGAGTCCTGACGTGCTCCCCGGACAGCCCCCGACCTTCCGCCAGCCCTCGGCCGCCGACCGGCCCTGGTGGTGGCGCCTCGAGGACGCGGCCGGCGCCGAGGTCGAGGTCGCCGGCCACTCCGACCAGCGGTTCGCCACGCAGGGCGACGCTGAGTCGTGGGTGGGCGAGATCTGGGCCGACCTCGCCGACCACGGCGTCGCCGCGGTGACGTTGTTCGAGCACGACCGCCAGGTCTACGGGCCGATGTCGCTGAGCGCCTGACCCATCCGCCCCGGCCCCGGCCCCGAACGCCTCCCGAGGCCGAGCCGGGAGACCGCACGCGAGGTCGAGGAACGCACGGGAGGGGACCGAGGTGGGCACGGCGGACGGGTCGGACTTCGAGACCTACGTCGACGCGCGCTGGCCCGACCTCGTCGCCGGCCTGGAGGAGGACGGCGTCGCGCCCGACGACGCGCGGCTCGCGGTCGCCCAGACCCTGGTGGCCGCGCGGCGCTCGTGGCGGCGCCGCGTGCGCGAGGAGCAGGTCGACGTCACCCTGTGGGCCGAGGCCCGCGAGCGGGCCGCGCTGGCGCCCCGGCCCGGGGAGCCGGCGCCCCACGGACTCGGCCCGCGCGACCCCGGCGACGGTCCCGAACGGTGGCTCGAGCGGGCCGAGCGGGTGCGGGCCGCACGTCGCCGGCTGGCGGCGCGCCGCGCGCTCGCGGGCGTCGCGGTCGCGGCGGTGCTCGCCGCCGGGTGGGCGTGGTGGGCCGCCCGGCCGGCGCCGCCCCCGGTGCGCGAGGAGGCCAACCCGCTGCCCGTCGCGTGGTACGCCGAGGGCGAGCTGCACCTGGCGGACGTGGTCGTCGGGCTGCGCGGGGTGGAGGCGTTCGTCGCCGACGGCTCCGCCGTGGTCGCCCGGCTCCGGTCCGGTGAGGTGCTCCGCGTGGACGCCGAGGGCGGCGTCGAGCCGGTGGAGGAGGCTCCCGCGGCGCTCGACGACGTGCCGGTGCCGCCACCCGTCGTCGCGCTCGGCCCCTACGACGTGCTGGTGCAGAGCGTGCCGATGGCCGACGGGGGCTGGGCACACCTCATCGACTCCTCCCGCCGCGACGGCGCGCAGGACGCCGTCCGGCAGTCGGAGTCCGGCCGGCGGGCGCTCGTCGTGTGCCGTACGCCGACGGCGTGCGGGGAGCCGGTGACCGTCGTCGCCGGCGGCACCATCCTGCTGCGCTGAGCCCCACCGCTAGGGTCACGCCTCGTGGCGGAGGCACTCTGGACGGGCGTGGCGCAGGCGTACGCGCGCAGCTTCGCCGGCCTCTGTGCCGGCACGATCCCGGCTCTCCTCGACGGGCTGCCGCGCGGCGCGCGACTGCTCGACGTGGGCTGCGGCACCGGCGCGCTGGTCGGAGCCGCACGACAGGCCGGGCACGACGCCGTCGGGGTCGAGCCCGACCCCGAGATGGCCGGGCTGGCCGCTGCCGCCCTCGGCCGGGAGCACGTCCTCGTGGGTGGCCTGCCCGAGCTGCCGATGGCCGACGACGGCTACGAGGTGGTGACGGCCGCCTTCGTGCTCAACCACGTCGAGGACCCCCGCGCGGGTGCGCGGGAGCTGGCGCGCGTGGCGGCGCCCGGGGCGGTGGTGCGCGCGACGATCTGGGGAGCGACCCCGCCGCCGCAGGCGGTGATGTGGGGCGGGCTCCTCGACGCCGCCGGCGCCCGGCGGGTGGCGTCACCGCGGCTCGCGCCGGAGCGCGACTTCGAGCGCTCCGCCGACGGCCTCGCCGGCATCCTCGCCGAAGCCGGGCTCACGGTCACCGCTGCCGGCGCCCGCTCGTGGACGTGGCGCGTCGCTGCCGACGACCTCTGGTGCGGTCTGACCACGGTGGGCAACTTCGGCGTTGCGTGGCGCGCCCAGCCCGAGGCCGTGCGGGCCCGCCTGCGGTCGGCGTACGACGCCCTCGGCCCGCACCACGCCTTCGACGTCGAGTGCGTGCTGGTGGAGGCTCGGGTGCCGCGGTCCTGAACGGGGTGTGCCCCGGTGGCACGCCTCGTGCGGCGACTGCTTGACCTCACGTCCACGTGAGCTCCTAGCGTCCTGGGCATGGAGGAGCCGAGGACGACCGAGCGAGGACCGACGTGATGCAGGCGATCGTGCAGAGGGACTACGGCGGTCCGGAGGTGCTCGTGCTCGAGGACGTCCTCGAGCCGGACCCGGCGGCGGGACAGGTGCGGATCGCCGTGTCCGCAGCCGGCGTTCACCTGTTGGACGCCACCCTGCGTGAGGGCGTCGCCGGTCCCTTCGGACGAGCGGCGCTGCCCATGACGCCCGGCCGCGAGGTCGCCGGGGTGGTGGACGCGGTCGGGCCGGACGTCGAGGGGTCCTGGCTCGGTCGACGGGTGGTCGCCCACCTCGGTGTGCTCAGTGGCGGCTACGCCGCGCGCGCTCTGGCGCCTGCCGCGGCGCTGATCCCCCTGGCCGAGCACGTGGACGAGGCAGAGGCGGTCGCGATGGTCGGGACCGGCCGCACCGCGCTGGGCATCCTCGAGGAGGCGGCGATCGGGCCGGACGACACGGTGCTGGTCACCAGCGCGGCCGGTGGGCTGGGGACGCTGCTGGTCCAGGCCGGCGTGCAGGCCGGCGCCCGCGTCGTCGGGGTGGCCGGCGGTGCGGCCAAGTCGGCGCTCGTGGCGTCGTACGGCGCGCACCCGGTCGACTACCTCGAGCCCGGGTGGCCCGCCGAGGTGGCTGCCCTCCTCGGCGCCGAGCGCCCGGTGACCGTCGTCCTCGACGGGGTGGGCGGCACGGTGGGCCGGGCCGCGTTCGACCGGGTCGCTCCGGGCGGCCGGCTGGTCATGTTCGGCTGGACGGCCGGCGAGGCGATCGCCCTGTCGGCGCAGGACGTGTTCGAGCGCGGTGTCGCGGTGACCGCCGCCATCGGAGCCCGCATGTTCGCCCGGCCGGACGGGATCCAGGGGCTGGCACGCGAGGCGGTGGATCGACTCGCCGCCGACGAGTGGCGGCCCGCGACCACCCGGTTCCCCCTCGCCGAGGCAGCCGAGGCGCACCGGGCGCTGTCCGAGCGACGAACCACCGGCAAGGTTGTGCTGCTGACCTGAGCCTGCGTCGTAGAGTCGCCCCGTGCGCGCCTACCTCGACCTGCTCCAGCGGATCCTCGACGAGGGCGTGGAGAAGACCGACCGCACCGGCACCGGCACGCTCAGCGTCTTCGGCCACCAGATGCGCTTCGACCTGGCGGAGGGCTTCCCGCTGGTGACCACCAAGAAGGTGCACACGCGCTCGGTCTTCGGCGAGCTGCTGTGGTTCCTGCGCGGTGACACCAACGTCAAGTGGCTGCAGGACCGCGGCATCACGATCTGGGACGAGTGGGCCGACGAGCAGGGCGACCTCGGCCCGGTCTACGGCTACCAGTGGCGCTCCTGGCCCACGCCCGACGGGCGGCACGTCGACCAGATCGCCCGGCTCGTCGACGGCATCCGCACCAACCCCGACTCGCGCCGCCACATCGTCTCGGCGTGGAACGTCGCCGACGTCGACGACATGGCGCTGCCGCCGTGCCACACGCTGTTCCAGTTCTACGTCGAGCCCACCCCGGCCGGCCCCGGCAGGCTGTCGTGCCAGCTCTACCAGCGCTCGGCCGACACGTTCCTCGGCGTGCCGTTCAACATCGCGTCCTACGCCCTGCTGACCCACATGGTCGCGCAGGTGACCGGGCTCGAGGTCGGCGACTTCGTGCACACCATGGGCGACGCCCACCTCTACCTCAACCACGTCGACCAGGCCCGCCTCCAGCTCAACCGCGAGCCACGCGCGCTGCCGCGCCTGGTGCTCGACCCGTCCGTGACGGAGATCGACGGCTTCGACCTCGAGCACATCGCCGTCGAGGGCTACGACCCCCACCCGGGCATCAAGGCCCCCATCGCCGTATGACCGGCGGTGCGACCGGATCGCTCCGGCCCGAGCAGCGCGTGGTGCTGGTGGCGGCCCACGCCCGCAACCGGGTGATCGGCAACGGTCCCGACATCCCGTGGCGGCTGCCCGGCGAGCAGGCGCAGTTCAAGGAGCTCACCTGGGGCCACACGTTGCTGATGGGTCGCACGACCTTCGAGTCGATCGGCCGCCCCCTGCCCGGGCGCACGACGATCGTCCTGACCCGGCACCTCGGGTGGTCGCACGGGGGCGTGCTCGTCGCCCACACGGTCGAGGAGGCGCTCGCACTCGCCGGCGCCCAGCCCGGCGACCTGATGGTCGCGGGTGGCGGTGAGGTCTACGCCGCGCTGCTGCCCTGGGCGACGCACCAGGTGCTGACCGAGGTCGACCTCGAGCCGGAGGGCGACGTGCACTACCCGCAGTTCCCGGCCGACGAGTGGGTCGAGACGCGGCGCGAGCGCTTCGACGGCTACGACCGCGTGTGGCTCGAGCGCATGGAGCCCGCGGCGTGAGCCCCGCCGTGCGGATCGCCGTCGACCCCGCGTCGGGCGTGCCGCCCTTCGAGCAGGTGCGCGAGGCCATCCGGGCGCAGGTCGACTCCGGCGCGCTCGCTCCCGGCGTCCGGCTCCCGCCGGTCCGCAGCCTGGCCACCTCCCTCGACCTCGCCCCCAACACCGTCGCGCGGGCCTACAAGGAGCTCGAGGCCCTCGGGGTCGTCGAGACCCGCGGGCGCGCCGGGACGTACGTGAGCGGCGCGGGCGTGGAGCGGACGCTGCGCGAGGCCGCGGCGTCGTACGCCGACACGGTCCGCTCGCTCGGCGCGTCCGAGGCCGACGCACTCGCGGCGGTGCGCCGCGCGCTGGGGTCGTAGGGGGCGTCCCCGTGGATGCGCGCCGATGCGCGGGAATGACCGTGCTCGGGTGGTCGTTGGTATGGACAGCTGGCTCCGCATCATGCCCCCGGGCCTCACCCTTCGCCGCTGCGAGCGGCCCTTCGCCGAGAGGCGGCTGACGGACCAGCGAGCAGCACCACGCAGCCACCCGCGGGTAAGCCCCGTCAGGGTGGCTGCGTGCCGTCCGGGCGGGATGGGCTGCGGTGGGATGGGCTGCGGTGGGATGGGATCCTCGAGCCATGGACGAGACGGACGACAGGCACATCGTCGTCGCCGCGGTCGCGCTGGTGCGCGACGGCTGCGTGCTGACGGTCCGCAAGCGCGGGACGGCACGCTTCATGCTGGTCGGTGGCAAGCTCGAGCCGGGGGAGTCGGCCCGCGACGCCGCGCTGCGCGAGACCCGCGAGGAGGTCGGCCTCGAGATCGGGTCGGCGACCCTCCTGGGCGAGTTCCTCTCCGAGGCGGCCAACGAGCCCGGCCACTCGCTGCACTCCACGGTCTTCTGGGTGGAGTCGGACGCCGACCCGGTCGCGGCGGGCGAGATCGCGGAGGTGCGCTGGACCCCGCTCGACGACCACCCCGACGACCTGGCCCCGATGCTCGAGCACCACGTGCTGCCGGTGCTCCGGGCCCGGGTCGCCGCGCGCTGACGGAGGCCGGCCCCTACGTGGGCGGGAGGGTGCGGACGTAGCCCACGCCGCGGTCGAGCCAGAGCTGCAGCTGGTCGTCGGTGGCGAGCGCCTCGGCGGCCACCAGGAGCCAGCCGGCCATCGGTCGCCCGCGCATCACCATCGGGCTCACCGCGGCGCCGTCGACCCACGCCTCGGCGTCGGCGGGGTCGGCTCGCACCATGAGGGAGCCCTGGCTGCCGGCGGCCACCGCCATGTGGCCGTCGACCAGGTAGCCCAGGCCGCCGAACATCCTCCTCGACGTCAGGCCCTGCTCGCCCGTCAGGAGCTCGTCGATCCGCTGCGCCAGCACCTCGTCGTACGCCATCGGCCCAGTATGGGGCGACCCGCCGACACCCGTGTGCGGCTCGGCGCCGCGACTCGCGCGGAGGTGGGGCGATAACCTTCGACCATGAGCTCCAACGCCCCGTTCGGTCGCCTCCTCACCGCGATGGCCACCGCGTTCCACGAGGACGGCAGCGTCGATCTCGAGGGCACCGGGCGCATCGCCGCCCACCTCGTCGCCCACGGCAACGACGGCGTGGTCGTCAGTGGCACGACGGGCGAGAGCCCGACGACGTCGGTGGCCGAGGACGGCGAGATCCTGCGAGCCGTCCAGGACGCGGTCGGCGACCGCGCGACGGTGGTGGCCGGCGTGGGCACCAACTCCACCGCCCACTCGGTCGAGCTGGCGCGCCAGGCCGAGAAGATCGGCGTCGACGGGGTGCTGCTGGTCAGCCCCTACTACAACAAGCCCGGCCAGGTCGGCCTGCGCCACCACTTCTCCGCCGTGGCCGAGGCGACCGACCTGCCCGTCATGCTCTACGACGTGCCCGGTCGCACCGCGAGCCTCATCGAGCTCGACACCTACGAGGCGATGCGGCGCTACGACCACGTCGCCTCGGTCAAGGACGCCTCCGGCCTGCTGCCCCGCGCCGCGCAGCTGACCGAGATGGGCTACTCCGTCTACTCCGGCGACGACGTCGCCACGCTGGGCTACCTCGCCTACGGCGGCGTCGGCCTGGTCTCGGTCGTCGGCCACGCGGCGGGCGACCAGCTGGCGTCGATGATCGACGCCTGGGTCCGCGGCGACCACGCCGAGGCCCTGCGCATCCACACGGCGCTCGTGCCGGCCTTCGCGGCCGTCATGGGCGTCCCCAACTACGGAGCCACCACCGCGAAGGCAGCCCTCGAGCTGCTCGGGGTGCTGGACAACCGCCGCGTCCGCGGCCCGCTCGTCGCACTCGACGAGGACGAGGTCGCTGCGCTGCGCACCGGCCTGGCAGCCGCCGGCCTGATCTGATCGACCACACCAACACGAGGAATCCCTTGAGCCATCCCCACCCCGACCTGAGCGCGCCCGCCCCACTGCCGGCAGGAGGCCTCCGGGTCATCCCTCTCGGCGGACTGGGCGAGGTGGGCCGCAACATGACCGCGTTCGAGTACGACGGCCGGCTGCTGCTGGTCGACTGCGGCGTGCTGTTCCCCGAGGACCACCACCCCGGCGTCGACCTGATCCTCCCCGACTTCGCGCCCATCCGCGACCGCCTCGACGCCGTCGAGGCGCTGGTGCTCACCCACGGTCACGAGGACCACATCGGCGCGACGCCCTACCTGCTGCGCGAGCGGGGCGACATCCCGCTCGTCGGCTCCAAGCTGACCCTGGCGCTGCTCGGCTCCAAGCTGCGCGAGCACCGGCTCAAGGAGACGGTGCACTACGAGGTGGCCGAGGGCCAGACGATCACGTTCGGCCCGTTCGTGCTCGAGTTCGTCGCGGTCAACCACTCGATCCCCGACGCGCTCGCGGTCGTCATCCGCACCGGTGCCGGCGTCGTGCTGCACACCGGCGACTTCAAGATGGACCAGCTCCCGCTCGACGGCCGGATCACCGACCTCAACGAGTTCGCCCGCCTCGGCGACGAGGGCGTCGACCTCTTCCTCACCGACTCCACCAACGCCGAGGTGCCGGGCTTCACCACCTCGGAGAAGGACATCTCGCCGGTCCTGGAGCGGGTCTTCGCCAAGAGCGACCAGCGGATCATCGTCGCCTGCTTCGCCTCCCACGTGCACCGCGTCCAGCAGGTGCTGGACGCCGCCGTGGCGCACGGTCGCAAGGTCGGCTACGTCGGCCGCTCGATGGTGCGCAACATGGCCATCGCCCAGGAGCTCGGCTACCTCAACGTCCCGCCCGGCGTGATGGTCGACGCCAAGGAGCTCGCCGACCTGCCGCCGGAGAAGCAGGTGCTGGTCTCCACCGGCTCGCAGGGCGAGCCGCTGTCGGCCCTGAGCCGGATCGCCCAGCGCAGCCACAGCTTCGTCCACCTCGAGGAGGGCGACACCGTCATCCTGGCCAGCTCCCTGATCCCCGGCAACGAGAACGCCGTCTACCGGGTGATCAACGGGCTCTCGCGCCTGGGCGCCAACGTCGTGCACAAGGGCAACGCGCTGGTGCACGTGTCGGGTCACGCGAGCGCCGGCGAGCTCCTCTACTGCTACAACATCGTCAAGCCGCGCAACGTGCTGCCGGTGCACGGCGAGTTCCGCCACATGCGGGCCAACGCCGACCTCGCGCGCGCCACGGGCGTCGAGAACGTCGTGCTGGCCGAGGACGGGGTCGTCGTCGACCTCATCGACGGGGTGGCACGGATCGTCGGCAAGGTCGACGTCGGCTACGTGTTCGTCGACGGCACCACGATCGGCGACGTGTCCGAGGCCTCGATGAAGGACCGCCGGATCCTCGGCGAGGAGGGCTTCCTGTCGGTCATCGTCGTCGTCGACTCGGTGACGGGCAAGGTCGTCTCCGGGCCCGAGATCCACGCCCGCGGCTTCGCCGAGGACGAGGCGACGCTCCAGGACATCCGCCAGCCGATCATCGACGCCATCGACGCCGCCGTCGCCGAGGGGACCAACGACAGCTACCAGCTGCAGCAGACCGTGCGCCGCGTGGTCGGCCGGTGGGTCAACCGCGCGCATCGGCGTCGCCCGATGATCATCCCTGTGGTGATCGAGGCCTGACGGGCCCTAGCATCGACGCAGGACCCCGGGCGGGACCGGCAGCACAGGGACCAGGGCGCCGGTCGGCGTCGAGGGGAGGTGGGGATGCCGCGCAACCAGGGCGCGCTCAGCCGGCTGGCCGAGCTGATGCGGCGGGTCAACTCCTCCACCGACACCGAGGTGATCCTCGAAGAGATCGCGCACGGCGTCGTCGACGTGCTGGGCTACGGCGTCGCGGCGATCGCCCGGCTCGAGGGAGACGCGCTCGTGATGACCCACGTCGCCGGACCGCCCGAGGTGGTCGCGCAGATCCTGCACCGCCGCACCCCGGCCGAGCAGATCCTCGACGAGTTCCGCGAGGCCGACAAGTGGGGCATCCTCCGCTTCGTCCCGGCCGGACGGATGTCGCCCGAGCGCCTGCAGGCGGCGTGGATCCCCGAGCTCGACCCCGTCCCCGACCCGCAGGCGTGGCACCCCGAGCACGCGCTCTACGCCCCGCTCTACTCGGCGGGCGGGGAGCTGCTGGGCAACATGGCCGTCGACCTGCCGGCCGACGAACGGGTGCCCGACGAGGCCGACCGCGAGCTGCTGGAGATGTTCGCGGTGCAGGCCGGCGTGGCGCTCTCCAACGCCCGGGAGCGGGAGCGGCTCACCGACCGCGTACGCCTCGACCGCATGCTCACCACGGTCGCGGGCGCCGCCACCGCGCAGCACCTCGCCCAGGCGCTCGGGGCGGCCGTGGTGGCCGTCGCCGAGTCGCTCGGCACCGTGCAGACGGTGGTGCGCACCTTCCCCAGCGATGCCCAGGGCAGCGAGCTCGGCGTCGGCGCCCCGCACGCCTTCACCCCCGAGCAGGACGTGCCCGGGCTCCGCGAGGACCTCACCCGCCTCGCGGACCGGCTCGTGCTCCTCGAGCTCGGGGTCGACGACGAGACGCCGGAGGAGCTGCCGCGGAGCGCGGCCGGCCTGCAACGACTGATGCGAGGCCTGCGGGTCGACCGGGTGCTGGTGTGCCCGCTGGTCTCCCAGGACGACCTCGTCGGCTACCTCGTGCTCGGCTTCGGTGGACGGGCGCGCCCGGTCACCCCGGCCGAGGCCGACGCGGTGCTCGAGGTGGGGAGGCTCGTCGCGCAGACCGTGCGCGCGTCCCGCGTCCTGGAGACCGAGCAGCGCCTCGTGCAGGAGCTCCGCGAGCTGGCCCGCTACCGCAGCGAGCTGATCGCGACCATCTCCCACGAGCTCAAGACGCCGCTGACCGCGATCCTCGGCCACGCCGAGCTGATCGCCGACCGGCATCCCGAGCTGGCGTCGATCGACGCGATCATCCGCAACGCCGGCCGGCTCAACAACCTCGTCGCCAACCTGCTCCACTACTCCCGCATCCAGGGCCGGCGCGAGACCGTGCGGCGTGCGGTCGACCTCGCCGAGCTGTGCGAGGCCAGCGTCGACCTGCTGAGCATCCGGGCCAACCAGGCCGGGGTGAGGCTGCGCTTCGACCGCCCCGCCCTGGGGTCCGTGGTGGTGTTCGGCGATCCCGAGGAGCTCGCCCGGGTCATCGACAACATGGTCGACAACGCCGTGAAGTACACCCCCGAGGACGGCGCGGTGACCGTGGCCATGTCGGTGGGCGACGACGAGGTGAGCGTCGAGGTCACCGACACCGGCATCGGCATCTCCCCGGCCGATCAGCAGAGCGTGTTCTCAGCGTTCCACCGCTCCACCAACCCCAACGCGCTGTCGGTGCCGGGCACCGGGCTGGGGCTGCCGATCGCGCAGCGCATCGCGGAGTCGCACGGCGGCACGCTGTCGGTGTCCTCCGAGCTCGACCGGGGGAGCACCTTCCGCTTCACCCTGCCGTTGCGCTCCTCGCGAGAGCACGCCCACTGACCGAGGGCGCCGCCCCCGGCTCCAGGTGGACCACCCGGTCCATCGCGTCGAGGCCCACGGTGCCGTGGGTGATCCACACGATCGAGCGGCCCGCGCGCGCGGCGGAGCCGAGCATCTCGTCGGCGACGGCGCGAGCGGTCGGGCCGTCGAGGTGGGCGGTCGGCTCGTCGAGGACCAGGACGGGCGGGTCCGCCAGCAGGGAGCGGGCCAGCGCCAGTCGCGCCCTCTCGCCGCCGGACACCTCGCGCCGGCCGTCGCCGACGTGGGTGTGGATGCCGGCCGGGAGCGCGTCGACCCAGGGGCCGAGCGACGCGCGGTCGAGCGCCGCGCGGACCGCGTCGTCGTCGGCCCCGGGGCGCGCGAGCCGGACGTTCTCGGCGACGGTGGAGGCGAAGACGTGCGGGTCGTCGTCGACGAGCCCCACGCGCCGGCGTACGTCGTGGAGCGCGAGCCGCCGCAGGTCGGTGCCGCCGAGCATGACCTCTCCCGCGAGGGGGTCGATGAAGCGGACCAGCGTGGCGGCGAGCGTCGACTTGCCCGAGCCGGACGGCCCCGTGACGCCGAGGTGCTCACCGGGACGCAGCGCGAGGTGCTCCAGCGCCAGCGCCGGCCGCTCGGTCCAGCCGAGCTCGGCGTGGTGCATCGCGACGTCGTACGCCTCGGGCATCGCGGCGGGCACGTCGGGGTCGGTGACCGCGGGGGGAGTCTGGGCGAGCCGGTCGAGGCGCTCGCGCGCGGCGCGGGCGCGGACCGCCAGCGCGCCGGCGTCGGCGAGGGTCGCGGTGGCGTCGGCCAGGGCCAGCGGCACCAGGAGCAGCAGGGCCAGGCGGGCCGGGGTGGTGCTCGACGGGTCGACGAGCGCCGCGACCGCCACGACGCCGGCACCCGCCGCCACGGTGGTCAGGGCGGTGCCGGCCGCGACGGCGCGCGCCGAGCGTCGCAGGGCGCGCGAGAGCGCGTCCGACTCCGCCCGCACGGAGTCCAGCGCACGCTGGGTCGCGCCCCACTGCTCGAGCTCGCGCACGCCGTGGACGAGCTCCTCGACCCGGGTGCCCAGCAGCGCCCGGTGGGCCACCACCTGCGGCTCGGCCGCCGCGGTGCCGCGCCGCGCGAGCACGAAGGCGAGGCCGCCCGTGGCCGCGACCGCCAGCACGACGGCGCCGGCGACGGGGGACACGAGTGCCGCGAGGCAGGCCGCCGCCACGCCGACCAGCACGGCGGTCACGACCGGCTGGCGGACCCGCAGGCGGTCGTCGAGCAGGGCGTCGACGTCGTCGACGACCTGGGTGAGCAGGTCGCCACGGCGTGGCCCGAGGCGACCGGGAACGAGGGGCACCAGGTCGGCGAAGACGGCGGCCCGCCGCTCGGCCAGCTCGCGCAGCACCACGTCGTGGCTCAACACGCGCTCGGCGTGCCGCAGCACGGGCCGGGTGAGGCCGAAGAGGCGCACGCCGACGATCGCGACCATGAGGTAGAGCACGGGCGGCTGCTCGCTGGCGCGGGTGATCAGCCAGCCGGCGGTGGCGGTGAGCGCGACGCCGGAGGCGGTGGACAGCGCGCCGAGCACCGTGGCGGTCCGGAGTCCCCAGCGGGGTCGGGCGTCGTCGTCCTCGGCGGCCACCACGACGGGCGCGGTCGCGGGGCGATCGGCGGGCGCGCCTGCGGCGGCCTCGGCAGCCTCGGGGGGCCCGACGGCCCCGGTGGGCTCGGCGCTCCCGGCGGCGGGGGAGGGGGTCAGGCGTACGACGCGGTCGGCGGCGGCGAGCACGGCCGGGCGGTGGGCGACCACGACGACCAGGCTGCGGCGGGCGAGGACGGCCAGGGTGTCGAGCAGCACCTGCTCGGTCTCCTCGTCCAGGTGGGCGCTGGGCTCGTCGAGGAGCACGACCGGGCGATCGGCGAGCACGACGCGGGCGAGCCCGATGCGGGCCCGCTGGCCCGCGGACAGCCCGGCTCCGTCCTCGCCGAGCACGGTGGCCGGCCCGTCGGGCAGGGCGCGCACGGCGTCGTCCATCCCGACGCTGCGCAGCGCCTCGCGGACCTCCGCGTCGCTCGCCCCGGGACGGCCGAGCCGGACGTTGGCGGTGATCGTGTCGGCGAGCAGGAACGGCCGCTGCGGCGCCCAGGCGACCTGCGCGTGCCACCACGCCGGGTCGACCTGGTCGAGCGCGGTGCCGCCCACGAGCACGTCGCCCGCGAGCGGGGCGAGCTCGCCGCGGAGGGTGGCCAGGAGGGTGGACTTGCCGCACCCGGACGGACCGGCGACGGCGACCAGCCCGCGGAGGGGGAGGTCGAGGTCGAGCGGCGCGGTGAGGGGTGCCGCGAGGGGGCCGGCGTAGCCGATCTCGAGGCCCCTCGTCGCCAGCGCCGGGGAGTCGGGCCGCGCGGCGGCGGCGGGGGAGTCGCCCGCGGCCTCGGCGAGGAGCGCGTCGGCGTCGGCCAGGGCGGCGGTGCCCTCGGCGGCGGCGTGGAACTCGGCACCGACCCGGCGCAGCGGCCAGTAGGCCTCGGGGGCGAGGAGCAGGACGGTGAGGGCGACCTCGAAGCCGACGGACCCGGAGGCGAGCCGCAGGCCCACGGTCACGGCCACCAGCGCCACGGACAGCGTCGCGACGAGCTCGAGCACCGACGAGGAGGCGAACGCGAGGCGGAGGGTGTCGACCGTGGCGCGGCGGTAGCGGTGGGTGACCGAGCGGATCGTCGCGACCTGCGCCTCCGCGCGGTTGTGCGCGACGAGCGTCGGCAGGCCGCGCACCACGTCGAGGAAGTGGCCCGAGAGCGCCTCGAGGGCGCGCCACTGCGTCCGGGCGCGGTCGCGGGTGGTGAGCCCGACGAGGACCGCGAAGACCGGGATGAGGGGGAGGGTGAGGGCGACGACGAGGCCCGACAGCGGGTCGAGCCAGGTGATCGCCGCGAGGGTGAGGACCGGCAGCACGGCGGCCGGCACCAGGGACGGCAGGTAGCGGGTCACGTAGGGCTCGACGCCCGCCACCCCGCGCGTGGCGAGGACGACGAGCCGGGCCGGGGCGACGCCGTCGGTGCGGCGGGCGGCGTCCAGCAGCCGCTGGCGCAGCGCGCCCGACACCTCGCCGCCGGCGCGCGCCGCCGCCCGCTGGCCGGCGTAGGCCGCGAGCGTGCGCACCAGCACGGCCGCACCGAACGCCCAGGCGGCGGTCTGCCACCCACCGTCGGGCGGCGAGACGGCCGCGACGACGAGCGCCCCGAGGGCGAACGCCTGCGCCACCGTGGCGACGCCGCCCACGATCCCGCCGGCGACGACGACGGCCAGCGCGCCGCGAGCGGGTCGGAGGTGGGTGAGGACGGCCGGGTCGAGCGGCTTCACTGGGGGGATTCCGCGAGGACCGCGGTGGGGATGTGGTGCGTGGAGATCCGCCGGCGGAACACCCAGTAGGTCCAGGCCTGGTAGCCCAGGACGATCGGGGTGAAGATCACCGCGACCCACGTCATCACCTTCAGCGTGTAGGCCGTCGCGGCCGCGTTGGTGGTGGTGAGCGAGAAGGCGGGGTCGGTCGTCGAGGGCATCACGTCGGGGAACAGCGCCAGGAACAGCCCGCCGACCGCCAGCGCGATGGTGACGAAGGTGCCGGTGAAGGCCCAGCCCTCCCGGCCCGCGGCGGCCGAGACGAGCCCGCCGATGAGGGCGAGGGCGGCGCCCGCGAAGGCGATCGCGCTCAGGGTGTCGCCGGTCTTGAGCTGGGTCCAGACCAGGAACACCACGGCGAGCACAGCGGCGAGCACGCCGATCCGCAGGGCGAGGTCGCGGGCGCGGTGGCGGATGTCGCCGTCGGTCTTGAGGGCGACGAACAGGGCGCCGTGCGTGGCGAAGAGCGTCAGCGTGACCAGGCCGCCGAGCAGCCCGTAGGGGTTGAGCAGCGTGAGCATGCTGCCGGTGAACTCCTTGTCGGCGTCGATCGGCACGCCCGCGACGATGTTGGCGAACGCGACGCCCCAGAGCACGGCGGGCACGAACGACCCCCAGATGATCGCCTGGTCCCAGCGCCCCTTCCACGCGATCTCCTCCCGCTTGTGGCGGTACTCGAAGGAGACGCCGCGCACGATCAGCGCGACGAGGATCAGCAGCAGCGGGAGGTAGAACCCGCTGAACAGCGTCGCGTACCACTCGGGGAAGGCCGCGAAGGTGGCGCCGCCTGCGACCAGCACCCACACCTCGTTGCCGTCCCACACCGGGCCGATGGTGTTGATCATGACGCGGCGCTCGGTCTCGTCGCGGGCCAGCACCGGCAGGAGCATGCCGACGCCGAAGTCGAAGCCCTCCAGGCAGAAGTAGCCGACCCACAACACGGCGATCAGGGCGAACCAGACGGTGGTCAGTTCCATGGTGTCTCTCTCCGGGGCAACAGGGTCGGCAGGTCAGTAGGCGAAGGTGAGCGGGGCGTCCTCGTCGGAGCCGCCGCCGACCGGGACGCGGGGCGGCTCCTCGTAGGGGTCGGCGCCCTTGTTCACGTAGGTGATGAGCAGCTTGACCTCGATCACCGCGAGCACGGCGTAGATCGCCGTCAGCACGATGAGCGACGTCGCCGCCTCGAAGACCGAGACTCCCGGCGACACCCCGGACTCGGTGGTCATCAGCCCGAACACGACCCAGGGCTGGCGACCCATCTCGGTGAAGATCCACCCCCAGGACGAGGCCAGCGTCGTCGCGATGGGCAGGCTGATGCCGAGCGCGCCGAGCCATCGGACCTGGGGCTGGCGGCCCTTGCGGGTCATCCACAGGATCAGCGCGGCACCGGCCGCCGCGAAGACGCCGAGGCCCATCATGAACCGGAACGACCAGTAGGTCACCGGGATGACCGGGGTGTAGTCGCCGTCGGTGTAGGCCTTGGACGTCGGGTCGGAGCCGTACTTCTCGACGTACTCCTCGCTCAGCGGGTCGATGCCCTGGACCTTGCCGTCGATGGAGCCGGTGGCGAGGAAGGAGAGCACGCACGGGACCGTGATGGCGAACTTCTCCTCCTTCCCGTCGGGGGTGCCGACGGTGAAGATGGAGAACGGCGCGCAGCGGTCGCTCGTCTCGTAGAGGCCCTCGGCCGCCGCCATCTTCATCGGCTGGACCTCGGTCATCACCTTGCCCTGCACGTCGCCGGTGATCGCGACGCCGAGCCCGGCGAGCAGGGTGATGGCCGCACCGAGCCGGATCGCCCCGTAGTACATCGGCCGGTCGGCCTCGTGGCGCTTCTTCATGTAGAGGTAGGCCGCCACGCCGAGCACGAAGGTGCCGGCGGTCATGTAGGCCGCGAGGATCACGTGCGGGAACGTGATGACCTGGACCTTGTTGAACATCACGGCCCAGAAGTCGATGAGCTCGGCCCGCCCGGAGTCGGGGTTGAACCGGTAGCCGACCGGGTGCTGCATCCACGAGTTGGCGGCGAGGATGAACCACGCCGACGCGAGCGTGCCGAGGTGCACCAGCCACATGCACGCGGCGTGCAGGCCGCGGGGGAGCTTGTCCCACCCGAAGATCCACAGGCCCAGGAACGTCGACTCGAGGAAGAAGGCCAGCAGGCCCTCCACGGCCAGCGGGGCGCCGAAGATGTCTCCGACGAAGCGTGAGTAGTCCGACCAGTTCATCCCGAACTGGAACTCCTGCACGATGCCGGTGACGACGCCGATCGCGAAGTTGATCAGGAAGAGCTTGCCGAAGAACTTGGTCAGGCGGAGGTACTCCTCCTTGCCGGTGCGCACCCAGGCGGTCTCCAGGCCGGCGATGACGGCGGTGAGCCCGATCGTCAACGGGACGAAGAGGAAGTGGTAGACGGTGATGATCCCGAACTGCCACCGGGCGATGTCGAGGACGTCCATGGGCACCCTTTCGGCGCAAGATTACTACAGAGCGTAGTAGATACTACGGTCAGTCGTAGGTGGGCCGACAGGGCCCCTAGACTCCTGTCCATGAGTCCAAGGTCCCCCCGGATGGGAGAGCTCGAGCAGGCCGTCCTCGAGGTGCTCTGGGACCTCGACGCCACCTCCGGCCGGGACGCTCCGGGCGCGAGCGGGCGCGAGGTGCACGAGCGCCTCACCAGCCACCGCGACCGCGAGCTCGCCTACACGACCGTGATGACCGTCCTCGACCGGCTCGCGCGCAAGGACGTCGTCGTACGCCGTCGCGACGGTCGTGCGTTCCGCTACTCCCCGCGGCTCACCCGCGCCGCGATGACGGCCGAGCTGATGCACGAGGCGCTCCCCGAGACCGGCCGCGACCGCGAGCAGGCCCTCGTCTCGTTCGTCGGCGAGGCCAGCCCCGAGGACCTCGCCGCGCTGCGTCGCGCCCTCCACGAGATCGGCTGACCGGGCCTGTCGATGCCGACCCCCCTCGTCCTCGGCGTGCTCGCCGTGCTGCTGGCCGGGCCGCTGCCGTGGGCCCTGTCGCGCTGGACCCGTCTGCGGCGGACGCCGGCCGCGGCGATGCTGCTGTGGCAGAGCACGGCGCTGGCCGCCGTCCTGGCTGCCCTCGGTGTCGGGTTGTCCCTGGTGACCGCCTGCCTGTGGGGGCCCGGAGCCTCGAGGAGCGACGTCGCCGTGGCGGCGCTCGCGCTCGGCATGACCCTCGTGGTGCTGGCGAGGCTGCTGCTGAGCGGCCACCGCACCGGCACCTCCTTGCGGCGGATCCGGCGCGAGCACCGCGACCGGGTCGACCTGGTCGCCCGTCGTGACGGTGAGCTGTCGGTGCTCGAGCACCCCCTGCCGGTGGCCTACTGCGTGCCCGGCATGAGTGGCTCGCGCATCGTGGTGTCGCACTCCACCCTGACCCGGCTCGCCCCCGCCGAGCTCGCCGCCGTCCTCGAGCACGAGCGCTCCCACCTGCGCTCACGCCACGACCTGGCGCTCGAGGCGTTCACGGTGCTGCACCGCGCGTTCCCGCGCTGGGTCGCCAGTGCGGCCGCCCGGGACGAGGTGGAGGTGCTGGTCGAGGTGCTCGCCGACCGGGCAGCGTGCCAGGACGGCCACCGCCGGGCCCTGCTCTCGGCCCTGCTGACGCTGGCCGGCACGCCCGCCCCTGCCGGCGCCCTCGGGTCGGGCGGCTCGATCGCGGCCCGGGTCGAGGTGCTGCGCGACCCGCGTCCGCGCCGGGTGCAGGCCGCAGCCGTCTCGCTGCTCGCCGTGCTGATCCTGGCCGCGCCCACGCTGCAGGTGGTCCTGCCCTGGCTGAGCGGCCTCGACGCGACCTGAGGCAGGCCGAAGGCCCCGGCGGACTGCTCCGCCGGGGCCTCCGGTGATGGTGCTGGGTGCTGCTGGGTGCTGCTGGGTGCCGGTCAGCGCCTGACGGTGAACTTCACCGTGTCGGTGCTGCGCTTGACGGTGTCGGACCCGAGGTAGGTCGCCTTCGCCTTGTACTTTCCGGCCTTCAGGCCCTTGGCGATCGACACCGTGGCCTTGCCCTTCTTGACCGTGGCCTTGTACTTCTTGCCGCCGATCTTGACCGTGACCTTGCCGGTGACCTTGACGTCGGCCTTGACCTTGACGACGAAGGTCACCTTCGTGCCGGCCTTCGGCCTGCTCGGCTTGACCGTGACCTTGGTCTTCGACCGGGCCTTGGTGGAGGAGGCGCCGACGACCGTCGCGGTGAACGCCGCCTTCGACGGCGCCTGCGTACGGTTGCCGAGGTAGCTCGCGGTCAGCGCGTTGGCGCCGATCGGGAGGTCGGCCGGCAGGGCCACGGTGGCCTTGCCGTTGGCGCCGAGCTCGGCGGTGCCGAGCTCCTTGCCCGCGGCGTCGGTCACCTTGACGGTGCCGGTGGGGGCCGAGCCGACGCTGCCGTCGCGGGACACGGTCACGTCCACCGTGGAGGCCTCGCCGAACGTGCTCGGCTCGGGCTTGCGCACCACGGCGACCTTGGTCGGCAGCTTGCAGTCGACCAGCTTGACGTTGTCGACCGACCAGCCGATGACGCCGCCGCAGCCGTCGCGACCGATGTCGAAGCGCAGCTGCATCGTGTCGCCGGAGACCAGGCCGAGCGCGTCCATGTCGACCACGGACGTGCCCCAGCCCGACTTGAGGGTGCCACCGTCGGTGCCGGTGAAGCCCGGCTCCCCGGCCAGCGGGTTGGTGTTGCCCGCCTCGGCGAGCTCGATCGGTGCGTTGTAGAGGTACGCGTCCGCCGGGACCGTCTCGAACGCGCCGCCGTTGATGCTCACCTTGAGGTTGCCGCCGTCGTAGCCGAGCTCGGTCGAGACCGAGTGGTCGAAGGTCAGCTTGGGGTGGAGCATCTCACCGACCTCGACCACCGGGCTGGAGATCGAGTCGCGGCTGGAGAAGTCGCCGGCCGTGCCGGAGCACTCGCCCTTGTCCGGGGCGGGGCCGAAGGCGACCTTGCCCGGGTGTCCCTCGACCGACGTGGAGACCCACGGCTCGTTGAGGCCGCCCGGGTAGACGACCTCCTTGCCGGCGGTCCAGCCGGCCAGGCCGTCCTCGAAGTCCTCGCTCCAAGCGACGTCGGTGACGAAGCCGTCACCGCACAGCGACGGCGCGCTCGGGTCGAGCAGCGGCTGGAAGTCGCACTGCACCGGCTCCTTGCGGAGCTCCGTGGCCGAGATGACCTTGGCGAGCTCGCCGCAGTCGGCGGCCGTGATCGGCGCCGCCGGCTGGACGTCGCCGGCACCCAGGGTGATCTTGTTGATCGGCTTGCCGGTCAGGTCGGCGCAGGACGCCTCGAGGCCGTCGGCCAGGTCGGTGAAGTCCGACGTCGGCGTCAGGTAGGCCGACTGCGCACGCCACCAGAGGTTGACGGCCTTGTCGAGACCGAGACCGGTCGAGGTCTGGCCGTTGTAGGCGCCACCGTCCACCGCGAGGGCGAACGCGTGGTTGGGGACGCCGGAGTTGCTGTGCACGCCGCCGGCGTCGTCGGTGCCGCACTTGTACTCGGCGTCCGACACCTTGCCCGGGTCGCCGTGGCAGGTCGGGTTCCACATGTCGCGGATCGCACCGCCGAACGCCGACGACTTCTCGCTCAGCAGCCAGCGGTAGGAGTCGAAGCGGTCGCCGCCCACGTCGCGCATGGTGACGTTGACCGTGGAGCCGGAGGCGATGGCGGTGCGGATGGACTCGCGGTCGGAGAGACCGATCGAGACGGTGCTGACGAGGGTCTGGTCGGCACCCGACATGCCCAGCGGCGCCTCCTCGCGGTTGCCGATGATGAGCGCGGCTGCGCCCTCGGCGGTGGCGACCGCGGCCTTCTCCTCGAAGGAGCACAGGCCGCGGTTGACGAGGACGACCTTGCCGGTCACGTCCTGGTCGTAGGGCGAGCAGCCGTCGAGGTTGGTGCCGCCGCCGGCCTCGACCGCGTCGGTGGGGGCCGCGACGTCGCCGCTGATGCCCGCGCCCGTCAGCGGCCTGCCGAACGACGCACCGCCGGTGAGGCAGTCCTTCGCGATCGACGAGGGCGAGTTGATCGTGAGCTGCGGGAGCGCGGGGGAGTGCGTGGAGCACAGTCCGTCGGGACGCTTGGCGGAGAGGTCTCCCTCACCCTCGTCCTCACGGTTGTTGACCAGGTCCACGACCTCGCCGAACACGTCCGACATCGACTCGTTGAGCGCACCGGCCTGCCACTGGTAGATCAGCCCGGAGGTCTCCTGGGTGTAGGCGTGGCTCCACTCGTGCGCCACGGTGTCGTCGTCGTAGACACCGGGGCAGTAGCTGGCGAAGGTGCCGTTCCACGAGGCGTTGGGGCAGCGGTCCGAGCGGTTGTGCACGGTGATCATCCGAGCACCGGCGCCGTCCCAGGAGTCGCGGCCGAACATGTTCGCGTAGAGGTTGTAGGTCTCCTCGCTCGAGATCAGCAGGTTCTGCTGGTCCTGGTCGAGGGCGCCCGGGAACGGGTCGCCCTCCTGCCACACCCGCTCGCGCACGTCGTCGCTGACCTCGTCAGGGGTGCCGCCGTCGTCGGTGACGGTCAGCAGCTCGCGGTCGAGCGCCTCGTGGATGCGCGAGTAGCGGTTGACCGGCTTGAGGCTGGTGGCGTCGAGGAACAGGACGTCGTGGACGCTCCCGCCCTTCGCGGTCACGTTGGACACGTCCACCTGCCAGGCGAGCACGGCGTCGCCGTCCTCGCCCTTGACCGAGCCCTTGCGGTAGACGACGAGCTCGGCGTCGCCCGCGCGCAGGCCGGTGGTGTCGGCGGCAGAGGAGTCGGCGGAGGTGGGCGGGAACTCCTTGACGATCGCGACCGCGGCCTCGCCGGCCTCGCCGGCGGTGGTCGCCGGCGTGGTGCTCAGCGACAGGTCGGGCGCGGCATAGCCGGTGACCGAGGTGAGGTCGCCCTGCTTGTCCACGTTGGCCTTGAGGGTCGATCCGAAGACCGGGACGCCTTGGTAGGCCTGGGTGTAGGTGACGGTCCAGCCGAGCGGGCCGGCGTCCACCCGCACCTGCTCGAGCTCGCTGCTGCGCGCGCCGAGCACACCGGCGAACTCGTCGAGGTAGGCGTCGGCCTTGGCGCTGGCACCGGCCGCATCGCGGGCGGCCCTGCCGGGAAGCAGGTCACCGTTGGTGCGGACGAAACCGGCCTTGCCGGTGGCGGCTTCCTTGCTGATGGCGACCGAGCCCTCGGCCTGGTCGCGCAGCTGCGAGAGCAGCGAAGGTTCGGCACTCGGTGCCGCTGTTGCCTGCACTCCGAGCGTGGGGACGGCGGCCAGGCCGGCGCCCACGACGGCGAGTGCAAGCCCCCTGTTGAGGAGCTTCACGTAGTTCTTCTTCCCTGAGACGAGACGTCCCCCGGCACCGGTCGGCCGGGTGATCGGGGTCACCATAAGCGCCCGTCCGGTCGGTCAGGAAGACCCCTTGGTGACCAATTCCCGCCCCCCTGCGCCGGGTCCGCCCGTCCTCCGCTCCGCCCGGCCCGGGCGGACGACACGCACCTCTGTGGTCCCTGTGACTGGTGTGACGTGGCCGTAGGGTCGGACCATGGCGACCCGTACGTCTTCCCCGCCGGGGTCGCGGAGCTCGAGCACGTCTGGATCCAAGCGCACCACCAAGGGTTCGAGCACCCGATCACGGAGTACCAGCAAGCCTCCCGCCCCTCGCTCCTCGGCGAAGGGTCGGAGCCGCTCGAGCGCGTCCGCACGAGGCTCCGGCTCGCGGCCCGCGCCCCGCGCGGTGCGCAACGGGTCGGGACCGGTGGCGAGGGCGTTCGGCGCCCTCGGCCGCGTGGTCGCCGCCGTGTGGCTCGGCGCCGCCCACGCCGTCGGTGCGGTCGCGCGCTCGATCGGGCAGTCGGCCCGCGACCTCGACCCCGAGCACCGCCGTGACGGGGTCGGGCTCTTCCTCTTCGGCCTCGCGATGGTCGCGGCCGCCGCCGTGTGGTGGCAGCTGCCCGGCGGCGTCATGGACGTCGCCCGCTCGATGACCGCCGGCGCGGTCGGCAAGGTCGGCTGGCTGGTGCCGCTGTTCCTGGTCTACGCCGGCTGGCGCACCCTGCGCGACCCCGAGCGCAACGGCCCCGCGGGCCGCCAGGTGATCGGCTGGACCGCGTTCGGGCTCGGCCTGCTCGGCATCGTCCACATCGCCAACGGCAACCCGCAGCCCGTCCTCGGCGACGCGACCAACCTCCAGGAGGCCGGGGGCGCGATCGGCTACGTCACCTCGAGCCTGCTGCTCGACCTCATGCAGACGACGTACGTCGTGGTGCCGCTGCTGACGCTGCTCGCCGTCTTCGGGGTCCTCATCATCACCGCGACCCCCGTCTACCAGGTGCCGGCGAGGCTCGCCGCGCTGCGCGACCGGGCCCTGGGCCGCACCCCGGCCCCCGAGCCGGGGTCGGAGGAGCCGACCAAGCCGGTGCGCGCGCGCCGGCGCTCCGCGCTCGACGACGGGGTCGACCCCGACATGGGTGATCCCGCGTACGACAGCCCGGTGCTCGCCGACCGCGAGCTCTCCAAGCGTCGGCGCAAGAAGGACGCCGAGCCGATGGAGGACTACGGCATCGACCTGTTCGCCGACCCCGACCTCTCGGGCGACGCGCCCACCGAGGTCACCCCGGCCGTCGCGGGGGCCGGCAGGGACGACACCGGCACCCTCGAGCCGCCACCCCACACGCCCCTCCCGGCCCGCGTGGAGCAGCTCGCGCTCTCGGGCGACATCACCTACTCGCTGCCCGACAACTCGGCGCTCAAGCCGGGCTCGCCGCACAAGGCGCGCTCCAAGGCCAGCGACGCGGTCGTCGAGCGGCTGATGCAGGTGATGGACGAGTTCGGCATCGACGCCACCGTCACCGGCTACACCCGTGGCCCGACGGTCACCCGCTACGAGGTCGAGCTCGGCCCGGCGGTGAAGGTGGAGAAGGTCACCGCGCTGTCGAAGAACATCGCCTACGCCGTCGCCTCGGCCGATGTCCGCATCCTCAGCCCGATCCCCGGCAAGTCGGCCATCGGCATCGAGATCCCCAACGTCGACAAGGAGATCGTGTCCCTGGGCGACGTGCTGCGCTCCGGCACGGCCCGGGCCGACCACCACCCGATGGTGGCCGGGCTCGGCAAGGACGTCGAGGGCGGCTTCGTCGTGGCCAACATGGCGAAGATGCCGCACCTGCTGGTCGCCGGCGCGACCGGCTCGGGAAAGTCGTCGTTCATCAACTCGCTGATCACCTCGATCCTGATGCGGGCCACGCCCGACGAGGTGCGGATGATCATGGTCGACCCCAAGCGGGTGGAGCTCAACGCCTACGAGGGCGTGCCGCACCTGATCACGCCGATCATCACCAACCCCAAGAAGGCCGCCGAGGCGCTGGCGTGGGTCGTGCGCGAGATGGACATGCGCTACGACGACCTGGCCAACTTCGGGTTCCGCCACATCGACGACTTCAACAAGGCGGTGCGCGCCGGCAAGGTCGAGGTGCCGGCGGGCAGCGAGCGCACGCTCACCCCCTACCCCTACCTGCTCGTGATCGTCGACGAGCTCGCCGACCTGATGATGGTCTCGCCACGCGACGTCGAGGACTCGGTCGTGCGCATCACCCAGCTCGCCCGCGCCGCCGGCATCCACCTGGTGCTCGCGACGCAGCGCCCGTCGGTCGACGTGGTGACCGGCCTGATCAAGGCCAACGTCCCCTCGCGACTCGCGTTCGCGACGAGCTCGCTCGGCGACAGCCGGGTCATCCTCGACCAGCCGGGTGCGGAGAAGCTCGTCGGTCAGGGTGACGGCCTCTTCCTGCCGATGGGAGCGTCCAAGCCGGTGCGCGTCCAGGGCTCGTGGGTCACCGAGGCCGAGATCCACCAGGTCGTCAAGCACTGCAAGGACCAGCTCGAGCCGACCTACGTCGAGGACGTGACGGCGCCGAAGGAGTCCAAGCGCGAGCTCGACGACGACATCGGCGACGACATGGAGCTCGTGGTGCAGGCCATCGAGCTGGTCGTCTCCACGCAGTTCGGCTCCACCTCGATGCTCCAGCGCAAGCTGCGCGTCGGGTTCGCCAAGGCCGGCCGGCTGATGGACATCCTGGAGAGCCGCGGGGTCGTCGGGCCGAGCGAGGGCTCGAAGGCGCGTGACGTCCTGGTCAAGCCGGACGAGATCGATTCCGTGATCGCCACGTTGGAGGGGGGAGCCTGATGGGCGCCACGTCGATGCAGGCAGCAGTGCACGAGGACGACAACCATGCCGCGACCGGTGAGCCCGGAGGGCTCGCGGTCGCACCGGACGCGGTGGAGGTACGCCGCAGCGCGGCCGTCGCCGCGGGCGTCGGACTGACCGCGTCCGCGGTCGCCATCGCCTACCTGGCGCGCGCCACGCAGAGCGGCTCGGCGCTCGACTGGGCGTTCGTGGTCGCGATGGGCCTGCTGGGCGCCTACTGGCTCGCCGGCCTCGTCGACGCCCGCACGCCGCTGCTCGTCGCCGACACCCAGGGCATCCGGATCCGCCTGGGCCGCACCTGGCGGGGCCTGCCCTGGTCGGCGGTGCACCACGTCGAGCACGCGCCGCGCCGCGGCCTGCTCCGCGACGGCCGGCTCGTCGTCGTGCCCCACAACCCCGAGCTGGTCGAGGCCGAGCTGACCCGCGCCGGCCGGCGCCACACCAGCCTGTCGCGGCTGCTCCACGGGGCGCCGTTCGCCGTGCCGCTCGGGCTCTCCACCCACGTCACGGGCACCGCGGGTGACCTCGCCGAGGCGCTCGGCCGGGTCGCCCGCGACAGCAGCCAGATCGTCGTCCTCGAGCCCGAGGCGCCCGAGCACGCGGAGCTCCCCGGGTCGGCGGACGCCGCCGAGCACGCCGAGCACGAGGTCGTGGAGGGCGAGGTGGTCGTGCCCGCCGAGGCCGTCGAGCCCGCCGAGGTCGTCCAGCCGGTCGAGCCTGCCGAGCACGTCGCGTCGCCGGTCGTGGCGAGCCCCACCCCGGTGGCGTTGCGCGAGACCGGTGCCGCCCGGCGCTCGGAGGTGCGGCGCGACATCGTCACGGCCGAGGACGACGAGCTCGAGGGACGCGAGCTGCGCCGGCCGGGACGGGTGAGCCTGGTGGAGGAGACCCAGTCGTGGGGCGACCGCGTCCGGGCCATCGCGCGGCCCGGTGAGCCGGTCGAGCCGTTGGTGCTCGACGACTTCGAGGTGGAGCCCGCCGAGGACCCGGTCATCGGCCCGGAGCTGGCGGCGGCGCGCACCCGGCTGGGGCTCACGGTCGACCAGCTGGCCGAGCGCACCCGGATCCGCCCCCACGTCATCGAGGCGGTCGAGGTCGACGACTTCGAGCCGTGCGGCGGCGACTTCTACGCCCGCGGCCACCTGCGCACCCTCGCCCGCGTGCTGGGCATCGACGTCGCGCCCCTGCTGGCGTCCTACGACGAGCGCTATGCCCACGCGCCCATCAACCCGCGCCGGGTGTTCGAGGCCGAGCTGGCCACGGGCGCGCACGGCTCGATCCGCGGCACCCGCGGCGGACCCAACTGGTCGGTGCTCGTCGCCGTGGTGATGGCCCTCGTGCTGGCCTGGTCGATCGCGCGTCTGGTCATGGACACCCCGCCGGAGCTGCGCAGCACGACACCGGTGCTCAACGGCTCGGGCGGCCCGCAGGGCGCGGGCAACGCGCCCGTGGCCGAGCCGGTCGCTGTCGTCATCACCGCCGCGTCGGGTGGTGCGCGCGTCGTGGTGCGCGACGGCGCGGGGGAGCAGGTCTTCAAGGGCAACCTCGCCGTCGGCGGGAGCCGCGAGCTCAAGGCCTCCCCGCCGGTGCGGGTCGACTCGACCGACGGCGCCGTGACCGTGTCGCTCGCCGGCGGCGACCCCCGCCCGGTGGGCGAGCCGGGTGTCGCCGGCCAGGGGACGTTCGTCGCCGACTGACCCGGTCAGGGGTGCGGGTCCACCGAGCCGTCGTGCCGGCCGAGCCGCACCTCGCGGCCGGCGCGGATCGCCTCGGCGAGCTGCTCGACGGTCGCGTCGGTGGTGTCGATGCCTCGCCCGCGCAGGTGCTCGCGCAGCGTCGCCGCCACGTCGACTCCCGGCGTGCGGGCGTACGTCGCGGCCGTGGCGTCCACGGCCTCCTGCGCGACGTCCTCGAGGGGCGCCCCGAGGTCTCCTCTGATGGTGGTGAACTCCATGCCGGTGCAGTACCCCCGGTGACGACGGTTGATCCCGGGGGGTGCGTGACGCCCCAACGGATGAGCGGTGAGGGGTGCGTCTCAGGGCGCGCGTGGCGGCCCTCACGCCTCGGCGGTGCGGGGTCGCGGGCTCGCACCCGTCATACTCACGGGTGCGATGACCACCACTGAATCCGAGATCCTGACCGACGCCCTGCCGGCCCCGCTGCAGGTCGCCGTCGTCACGCTGGGCTGCGCCCGCAACGAGGTCGACTCCGAGGAGCTCGCCGGACGGCTCGAGGCGGGCGGCTTCGTGCTCGTCGACGACGCCGAGGAGGCCGACACCGTCGTGGTCAACACGTGCGGCTTCGTCGAGGCGGCCAAGAAGGACTCGGTCGACACGCTGCTCGAGGCCGCTGACCTCAAGGCGTCGGCCGGGCACGGCGGCCGGGCGCAGGCCGTGGTGGCCGTCGGCTGCCTGGCCGAGAGGTACGGCAAGGACCTCGCCGAGTCGCTGCCCGAGGCCGACGCGGTGCTCGGCTTCGACGACTACCCCGACATCGCCGCGCGGCTGCGCGCGATCGTGGCGGGGGAGACCCACCACCCGCACACCCCCTCCGACCGGCGCCGGCTCCTGCCCATCTCGCCGGTCGAGCGCGACGCCGCAGCGGTGTCGGTGCCCGGCCACGACGTGGTCGCGGAGGTGGGTGAGATCGGTGCCGGTGCGCCCGCCACCGGCCCGCGCGCCGTACGCCGTCGCCTCGACGCCGGCCCGATGGCGCCGCTCAAGCTGGCCAGCGGCTGCGACCGGCGCTGCTCGTTCTGCGCGATCCCCAGCTTCCGCGGGTCCTTCCTGAGCCGTCGTCCCAGCGACGTCCTGCAGGAGGGCCAGTGGCTGGCCACCCAGGGCGTCAAGGAGCTGTTCCTCGTCAGCGAGAACTCCACGTCCTACGGCAAGGACCTCGGTGACCTCCGGCTGCTGGAGACCCTGCTGCCCGAGCTGAGCGCCATCGACGGCATCGAGCGCGTCCGGGTGTCCTACCTGCAGCCCGCGGAGACCCGGCCGGGCCTCATCGAGGCGATCGCCTCCACCCCCGGAGTGGTGCCCTACTTCGACCTGTCGTTCCAGCACGCCAGCGCCGCGGTGCTGCGACGGATGCGCCGCTTCGGCGACCCCGAGAGCTTCCTCGGCCTGCTCGAGCGGATCCGCTCGCTGGCCCCGGAGGCGGGCGTTCGGTCCAACGTCATCGTGGGCTTCCCGGGGGAGACCGAGGACGACCTGCAGGTCCTGTGCGACTTCCTCGAGGCCGCGCGCATGGACGTCACCGGCGTCTTCGGCTACTCCGACGAGGACGGCACCGAGGCGGCCGGGTTCGCCGACGACCTCAAGCTCGACGAGGACGAGATCCGGGCCCGCTCCGAGCACGTCACCGCGCTCGTGGAGGAGCTCAACTCCCAGCGGGCCGAGGAGCGCGTCGGCGAGCGGGTCGTGGTCCTCGTCGAGTCCGTCGAGGACGGCGTGATCGAGGGACGCGCCGCGCACCAGGGCCCCGAGGTGGACGGCACGACCCTGCTGACCGGCGCCGGCAACGCCCGGGTCGGCGACCTGGTGAGCGCCACCGTCACCGACACCGACGGCGTCGACCTCGTCGCACGGGTGGACGGGGCAGCCGCATGACGACCCAGCACCAGCAGGCGTCCAACTTCAACATCGCCAACGTGCTCACGACGCTGCGCATCGTGATGGTGCCCTTCTTCGGGTGGGCCCTGCTGCACGACGGCGGCAACGACCCGCTCTGGCGCTGGGTCGCGTTCGGCCTGTTCGCCGTCGCCATGATCACCGACAAGATCGACGGCGACCTCGCGCGCAAGCACAACCTCATCACCGACTTCGGCAAGATCGCCGACCCCATCGCCGACAAGGCGATCACCGGCATGGCCCTCATCGGGCTGTCGGTCGTGGGCGACGTCTGGTGGTGGGTGACGATCCTGGTGCTCCTGCGCGAGTGGAGCGTGACACTGCTGCGCCTGTCGGTCCTCAAGGACGTCGTCATCCCCGCCGCGCAGAGCGGCAAGATCAAGACGGTGCTGCAGGCCGTCGCCCTGTCCGGCCTGATCATGCCGCTGCCGCACGGTGACGCGCACGGCGGGGCCTTCGACTTCTGGCCCGGCCCGCTCGGCGAGGTGGTCTTCTACCTCGCCCAGGCGACGCTGGCCGCCGCGGTCGTCATGACGATGTGGTCGGGGTACGAGTTCTTCCGTGACGTGAGGCGCCAGAGGGGCTCGCGAGGCGCCTGAGACGGCGGTTGCGCGCGATCACCAACCCGCCGGTGAAGTTTTGGCAACACTCGCACGAATTGCCCCGAGGGGCGGAACGGATTCCGGGCCGCCGTAGGCGAAGATGCGTCGGACACATCCAGCCGAACATTCGGAGCACCTATGCGCACACCCGCGCTCCCCTCGCCGCGTCGTATCGCGGCAGGAGCCGGTCTCGCCATCCTGGCGGCGAGCCTCACCCCCCTTGCAGCGGCCCCGGCCCACGCCGCGAGCACCGGCCTGATCATCAACGAGGTCTACGGCGGCGGAGGCTCGACCTCCGCGTCGGCGGCCTTCAAGGTCGACTTCGTCGAGCTCTACAACCCGACGGCTTCGGCGAAGTCCCTGAGCGGGATGAGCCTGCAGTACCGCAGCGGCACCTTCGCGACCGGTGCACCGAGCGTGCTCGCGCTCCCCGACGAGACCGTTCCCCCGAACAGCACCTACCTCGTCCAGACCTCCTCACGAACCGGCTGCACAGGTGGTGTCGTGTGTGGCGGCGCCGAGCTGACCGAGCCTGACTTCGAGGCGACGTCGAACTACCTGAGCATGGCTGCCGGCAGCGGCCAGGTCATCCTCGCCGAGGCTGCGACCGCCATCACGGCGACCGGCACGACCATGCACACGGTCCCCGGCGTCGTCGACTTCGTCGGATACGGGACGGCGACGTCGTCGGAGACCGACAACACCGGCACAGCGCTGACGAACACGACGTCGGCCTCGCGCGTGACGGCGACCGACGGCGACAACAACAGGACAGACTTCGCCGCTCCGGCGACGCCCAGCCCGACGGCCGCGACCGACGGCGAGCCCGCCGCGCTCGAGGCCACCTCGCCCGGCGACAAGTCGGGTCAGGTCACCGTGCCGATCACCCCCTTCACCCTGGCCGCGACCGGCGGCACGGCGCCGTACACCTGGACCGCGACCGGCCTCCCTGCCGGCGTCACCGTTGCCAGCAACGGGGCCGTGTCGGGCACGCCCACCAGCCCGGGCATCTTCATCGTCACCGCGACGGCCACGGACTCGGCCACGCCGACCGCTGCGGCCGACGACGTGACCTTCACCTTCACCGTCGCTCCGGCGCCGTCGCTCATCTCGATCTCCGACGTGCAGGGCACCGGCGCGGTCTCACCGCTGGTGGGCCAGCAGGTCAAGACGCGCGGCATCGTCACCGCGACCTACCCCAGCGGCGGCTTCTTCGGGTTCTACCTCCAGACCCCCGGCACCGGCGCCGCCGACATCGACCTCGCGACCCACACCGCGTCTGACGCCGTGTTCGTGCGCCAGACCAGCGGGACCGTCACGACGACGCCCGGCAGCTACGTCGAGGTCACCGGCAAGGTCACCGAGTACGCCGGCGCCACCCAGGTCGAGGTCGTGCCGTCCGGCATCACGGTGCTCTCCGAGACGCCGGCCGACATCGTCACCACGACCACGGCGACCTGGCCGCGCACCGCGGCCCAGAAGGAGTCCCTGGAGGGCATGCGCTACCGCCCGACCGGTGACTTCACCGTCAGCAACACCTTCTCGACCAACAACTTCGGCGAGGTGGGCCTCGCCCAGGGCACGAAGCCGCTGATCCAGCGCACCGAGGTGGAGCTGCCCGGACCCGCCGGCTCCAGTGCCACCGAGGCGGACAACCTGGCCCGAGCGGTCATCCTGGACGACGGTGCGTCGACCAACTTCCTGCTGACCGGCAACGCCGCGGAGTGCAGCCCGCGACCGACCGGCTGCCTGGTCAACGGCGACCTCACCCCGCCCTACATCTCCACGACCGACCCCGTTCGGGTGGGCGCGAAGGCGACGTTCACCGCCGACGTGATCTTCACCGAGGGCGGTTCGCCGAGCGCGCCGACCTACCGGTTCCAGCCGTTGACGACGGTCGTCGGCCCAGGCAACGCTGGGTCCCCGGCGACGTTCGAGGACACCCGGACGGTCGCTCCGGACGAGAGTCTCATCAACGAGGTCGGTCAGGCGGACATCAAGGTCGCCTCGTTCAACGTGCTCAACTACTTCACCACCCTCGGTGACGCCGACGACGACAACACCGGCGACGGTGGATGCTCGCCCTTCCGTGACCGCGCCAGCGACGGCAACACCGTCAACGGCGGCTGCGACCAGCGAGGTGCCTGGGACCCCCAGGACTTCGAGCGGCAGCAGTCCAAGATCGTCGCCGCGATCAACGCGCTCGACGCGGACGTGGTCGGCCTCCTCGAGATCGAGAACTCCGCGACGCTGGGGGAGACGCCCGACGAGGCGACCAACAGCCTGGTGACGGCGCTCAACGACGACGCGGGCGCCGGCACCTGGGCGGCCAACCCCTCCTCGGCCGCGCTCCCGGCCGACGGCATGGACGTGATCACCAACGCGATCATCTACAAGCCCGCGAGCGTCGACCGCGTGGGCGAGTCCCGTGCACTCGGCACCCTGAGCGACGCCGGCCAGGCGTTCGACAACGCGCGCGAGCCGTTGGGTCAGGTCTTCAGGGCGGACGCGGGCGGTGACCCGTTCCTGTTCGTCATCAACCACTTCAAGTCCAAGGGATCCGCCGGCCCCAATCCGGGCGATGTCGACAGCGGCGACGGGCAGGGCGCGTCCAACGGCTCCCGCGTGCTCCAGGCGACCGCGCTCCGCGACTGGGTCGCCGGGCTGCAGACCGAGACGGGCGTCGACTCCGTCGTCCTCGGCGGTGACTTCAACTCCTACGCCATGGAGGACCCGCTGCGGGTCCTCTACGACGCCGGGTACACCAACGTGGAGCAGCACTTCGCCAACGGCGAGTACTCCTACTCGTTCTCCGGGCTGTCGGGATCGCTCGACCACATCCTGGTGAACGACGCCGCGCTGGCCCGCTCGACCGGCACCGACATCTGGAACATCAACGCCGGTGAGTCGCTGGCGCTGGAGTACAGCCGGTGGAACTACCACGCGACGGACTTCCACGCCGCCGGTCCCTACCGTTCCTCCGACCACGATCCGGTGCTCCTGGGGCTCCGCAAGCAGGCTCCCGCCGCGCCCGCGCCCGTCGTTGCCGACACCTCCGTCAAGGGCACGGCGGCCCGCATCACCTACGGCAGCGTCGGCACGCTGAGCGTCGCGGTCTCCCCGACCACGGCGACCGGCAAGGTCACCGTCTCCAAGGACGGCTCCGTGCTGGGGGCGACCACGCTGACGACAGGGACGGGCTCGCTGTCGCTGCCCGCTCGATCCCTTCCGGTCGGCACGCACCAGCTGACGCTCAGCTACGCCGGCGACGCCGGCCACAAGGCGTCGACGGCGACAGTGGCTGTCCGCGTCACCAAGGCCAGGGCCCGTCTCCGGTCGACGGTCAAGCCCGCGAGGATCGTGGCGGGGAAGACCCGTGCGCGCATCGTCGTGAAGGTCCGGGGTGACGGCTACGCGCCCACGGGTCAGGTGCGGGTGCGGGTCGCAGGGAAGACCTATCGGGCGCGCCTGGACGATGGTCGCGCCGTGATCCGGCTCAAGGCGTTCGCCAGGCCCAAGGTCCACCGGGCCACCGTGCGATACCGCGGGGACGACAGCACCCGCGCCGACTCGACCACGGTGAAGCTCACGGTCAAGCGACGCTGACCGACCCCACCGGGTGTCCCGGCCTCCCCCGAGGCGGCCGGGACACCCCGCACCCGCACCGACTCCCGCGCGCTGATCGACTCGTCAGGGCTAGGGTGACCCGACTCACAACCCACCGAACGAAAGGCCACACCCTCGTGCCAGCATCACGAACCGGTCGCAGACTCGCCCTCGCGACATCCCTGACGGCGCTGCTCGCAGCACCGCTCGCGGTCGTCGCCACCGCCGCCCCGGCCAACGCCGTGCCGACGGACGTCCAGATCCTCGCCACCAACGACTTCCACGGTCGACTGCTCGCCAACGGCGCCGAGGCGGGTGCCGCCCAGTTCGCCGGCGCCGTCGCCCAGCTCGAGGCCGACCACTCGGGCCCGACCGTCTTCGCCGCCGGCGGAGACCTCATCGGCGCCTCGACCTTCGACTCCTTCATCCAGAAGGACAAGCCCACCCTCGACGCCCTCAACGCGGCCGGCCTCGACGTGTCCGCGGCGGGCAACCACGAGTTCGACGGCGGCTACGCCGACCTCGTCAACCGCGTGATGGCGCCCTTCGACGCCACCGGCAACCCCTACGGCGGGGCGACGTGGCAGTACATCGCCGCCAACGTCCGCAAGAGGTCCGACAGCTCCTACGCGCTGCCCGACATCACCGCGCGTACGCCCGACCCGGCCGACGCCTCCGACGGCGGCACCTGGACCACGACCGTCGGCGGCGTGAAGGTCGGCTTCATCGGCGGCGTCACCGAGGAGCTCTCCTCGCTCGTGAGCCCCACCGGCATCGCCGACGTCAAGGTGAGCAGCATCATCGCCGAGACCAACGCCGCGGCCGACGCCCTCAAGGCGGACGGCGCCGACCTCGTCATCCTGCTCGTCCACGAGGGCGCTCCGACGACCAAGCTGGCCGACGCCCAGAGCAACGACAACGCGTTCGGCCGGATCGTCAACGGGGTCGACAACGACGTCAGCGCGATCATCTCCGGTCACACGCACCTGGCCTACAACCACACGATCAACGGTCGCCCGGTCGTCTCGGCCGGTCAGTACGGCACCAACCTCAACAAGCTGGTCTTCAGCGTCGACCCCGACACCGACGCGGTCAGCGTCGTGAGCCAGGAGGTCGTCGCTGCCGGCACGCTCGCGCTCACCGCGCAGGCCGCGATCGACCTGAAGGCCGAGGTCAAGCAGACCGTCGACGCCGCCGTCGCCCGTGGCAACGTGCTCGGCGCCGCCGAGCTCGGCTCCGTCGCGGGGGCGTTCGACCGGGCACGCCTGGCGAGCGGCACCGAGAACCGGGGCGGCGAGTCCACCCTCAGCAACCTGGTCGCCGAGGTCCAGCGCTGGGCCACGTCCACGCCCGAGGCGGGAGCGGCGCAGATCGCGTTCATGAACCCCGGCGGCCTGCGCGACGACATGCGCGGCGTGGCCGGCGGCTTCCCCGCCAAGCTGACCTACAAGCAGGCGGCCAACGTCCAGTCGTTCGCCAACACGCTGGTCAACATGAAGATGACGGGCGCGCAGATCAAGACGCTGCTCGAGCAGCAGTGGCAGACCAACCCGGGTGGCCCGGTCCCGACCCGGCCGTTCCTGCGCCTGGGCGTGTCGAAGGGCTTCTTCGCCACCTACGACCCCACCCGTGCCGAGGGTGACCGCGTCACCGGCATGTGGCTCGACGGCAAGCTGATCGAGCCCGCCACGCAGTACTCGGTGACGGCCAACTCGTTCCTCGCGGGCGGTGGCGACAACTTCCGCGCCTTCAACCAGGCCACGGCCAAGCGCGACACCGGCAAGGTCGACCTGCAGGCCATGGTCGACTACATGGCCCAGTTCGCCGCGAAGGCTCCGCTGGCCGTGAACACCAACCAGCAGCACGTCAACGTCACCTGGCCGGCAGGCGCCCCGCGCTTCTACCGGCTCGGCCAGAAGGTGGAGCTCGCGCTGTCGTCGCTCGCGATGACCGGTCCCACCGACCCCAAGGACGCCAAGCTCGACGTCAAGGTCGGCGACAAGGGGCTCGACGCGCAGGCCGTCAACAACACCCTCGGCACCGCCGTCTACGACGACTACGGCACCGCCGCGGTGTCGGTGAAGCTCAAGGGCAAGGTCAGGACCGGCAAGCAGCTGATCACCTTCACCGGCCCGACCACCGGCACGACGTTCTCGCTGCCGATCGACGTCCGCAAGGCCAAGGCCGCGCTCAAGGTCCGCACCAAGCCCGGACGCATCGTGCGCGGCGAGACCCGCACCCGGCTCAAGATCAAGACCTCCGCGCTCGGCATCGCCGGCGTCACCGGCAAGGTCGTGGTCAAGGTCGGTGGCAAGAAGTACACGGTCAAGCTCAAGAAGGGCAAGGCGTTCGTCCGCCTCGACCGGTTCGCCAAGGCCGGCAAGAAGAAGATCGTCGTGTCGTACGCCGGGAGCCGCAAGGTCCGCGGCGCCCGCGAGGTCATCACGGTCAAGGTCCGTCGCAGCTGACGGTCCACCTGTCCCGGCTCGCGGCCCTCGTCCTGCTCAGCGCAGGGCGAGGGCCGCTTGCACGAGGGTCAGGTGGCTGAAGGCCTGCGGGAAGTTGCCCGCCATCCGGCGGTGACCGACGTCGTACTCCTCCGAGAGCAGGCCCACGTCGTTGGCCAGTGCGCAGAGGCGATCCATCAGCGCGTGCGCCTCGTCGCGGCGCCCGGCGGCCGCAAGCGCGGAGACCAGCCAGAACGAGCAGGCCAGGAACGGGTTCTCGTCGCCGGGGATCCCGTCGACCCCCGTCTCGGTGCGGTAGCGCAGGAGGAGGCCGTCGACCGACAGGTCGGCGCGCACCGCGCCGATCGTGCCCAGTACGCGGGGGTCGTCACCGGGCAGGAAGCCGACCAGCGGGATCGTGAGCAGCGACGCGTCCACCTCGGTGGTGTCGTAGTGCTGGGTGAAGGTGCCGCGCTGGTGGTCGAAGCCCTTGTCGAGCACCTCCTCGCGCACCCGGTCGCGCAGCTCGCGCCACCGCTCCAGCGGGCCGTCGAGGCCGTGCCGCTCGATCGCCCGCACGCCGCGGTCGAAGGCGACCCACACCATGACGCGCGAGTGCGTGAAGTGCCGCTGGGGACCGCGGATCTCCCACAGGCCGTTGTCGGGCTCGTCCCAGTGCTCGGCGAGCTCGTCGACGAGGGCGCGCTGGAGCGCCCACGAGTTGGGCGTCTCGGGCAGGCCCGCCTCGCGGGCCAGCTCGAGCGCGATCATCACCTCGCCCAGCACGTCGTTCTGGCGCTGCGACACGGCGCCGTTGCCGATGCGCACGGGCCTGCTGTCGGCATACCCCGGCAGGTGCGGCACCTCGCGCTCGGGCAGCTGGCGGCCGCCGTCGACGGCATACATGATCTGCAGGTCGGCCGGGTCGCCGGCCACTGCCCGCAGCAGCCAGTCACGCCACTGGAGCGCCTCGTCGGGGTATCCGGCCCCGAGCAGCGACTCCAGGGTGAGGGCCGCGTCGCGCAACCAGCAGAAGCGGTAGTCCCAGTTGCGCTCGCCGCCGAAGTGCTCGGGGAGCGAGGTGGTCGGGGCGGCGACGATCCCGCCCGTCTCGTCGTGCGTCATGAGCAGCAGCGTGAGCAGGCTGCGCTGCACCAGGTCGGCGTGCGCGACGTCGCCGGGCGCGTGGTCGGACCAGGCACGCTGGTCGGCGATCGTGGCGGCGATGCGCCGATCGAAGTCCAGGGGCTCGGGCACGTCGTTCCACGAGTGCACCCAGGTGGTGGAGAACGTCACCTCGTCGCCGGCCGAGAGGTCGAACTCGTCGCTGTGGCGGCCGTCGTGGCCCCGGGGCAGGTGGGGCCCCCGGAGGACGAGCTTGTCGGGACCCGCGACCGCCACCACCAGCTCACTGCCGTGCGCGCTCTCGCGGCTCACCCACGGCCGCACCTGGCCGTAGTCGGTGCGCACCACCCAGTCGTGGCGGATCCGCACCGTGCCGCGGGTGCACGTCAGGCGGCGTACGACGTCCGCGCGGCCGTCGCGGGCCGGCATCGCGTCGAGCAGCACCACCTCGCCGTCCGCGGTGGTGAACGTCGTCTCGAGCACCGCGGTGCCGTCGACGTAGCGCCTGCTGGTGGCGACGACCTCGTCGGCCGGAGCCAGCAGCCACCGGCCGTTGTCCTCGGTGCCCAGCAGCGCCGCGAAGCACGCGGGGGAGTCGAAGCGCGGCAGGCAGAGCCAGTCGATCGAGCCGTCCTTGCCCACCAGAGCGGCCGTGCCGCGGTCGCCGATGAGTGCGTAGTCCTCGATGGGAAGTGCCATGCGGCTAGTCTCGCCGACATGTGGTCAGGGGATCGGGCAGGCGACACCGCCGCGCGCGTCCTGGCGTCCCTGGCGCGGCGCGACGAGACCCTCGCGACGGCCGAGTCGCTGACCGGCGGGCTGCTGGCGGCGCGGCTGACGGACGTGCCGGGCGCGTCACGCGGCTTCGTCGGGGGAGTGGTGTCATACGCCACGAGGGTCAAGGTCGCGACGCTCGGCATCCCCGCCGCGGTGGTCGAGGAGCACGGCGTGGTGTCCCAGGAGTGCGCGCTCGCGATGGCGAGCGGCGTGCGCGACCGCCTCGCGACCACGTGGGGCCTGGCCACCACCGGGGTCGCCGGGCCCGACGAGCAGGAGGGCCGGCCGGTCGGGACGGTCTGGGTGGCGGTGGCCGGTCCGGACGGGTCGACGGCGCGCCTGCTGGGCCTCGACGGCGACCGGGCGGCGATCCGCGAGGCCACGTGCGACGCGGTCCTGGCGCTCCTGGCGGACCAGCTGAGGTCCTGATCGGCGTCGAAGTGCGGGTAACCGGTCGGGAAGAAGGGGCCCTCGGGTAGCGTTGGGGCAGAGACTTCCTCACCCACGCAACTCCGAGAGCAAGGACTCACGCATGGTGCTCTTCCGACGACTGCTCGGCGACGTGCTCCGGCGTGCGCGGATGCAGCGCGGGATGACCCTGCGGGAGCTGTCGGCCGAGGCTCGCGTCAGCCTGGGCTACATCTCCGAGATCGAGCGGGGCCAGAAGGAGGCGTCGTCCGAGCTCCTGGCGTCGCTGTGCCAGGCGATGGACCTGCCGCTGTCGGACGTGCTGCGCGAGGTCGCCGACGCGGTCTCGATCGAGGAGGCGGCCCTCGGCATGGTCGTCAGCGCCCGCCCGGCCCGCGACGTGGTGGCCTCCGCCGCCTGACCCGGCTCATCGCGCGGGCTGGCAGCTCGGGCACCAGTAGGCGGCCCGCTCACGCCCCGGGTCGCCGAGCATCGCGACCGCGATCGGCGCGCCGCAGCGCCGACACGGCGAGCGGTCGCGCCGGTAGACCCACATCCGCTCCCGGGGACGGAGGTCGCCGGTCGTGGTCTGGATCGCCCGCTCCTTGTTGGCCTGGAGCATCTGCTGGCCGCGGCGCACGAGCCGGGGGAGCTGGTCGACCGTCGCCACGGCGTCGGCGGGGTTGACACCCATCGTGAAGCACAGCTCGGCCATGTACATGTTGCCGATGCCCGCCAGGTTGCGCTGGTCGAGCAGCGCCTCGCCGATCGCGCGAGCCGGCTGGGAGCGCAGGTTGGCCAGGGCACGGTCGACGTCCCAGTCGGGCCCGAGCAGGTCGGGGCCGAGGTGCGCCACGAGCCCGGCCTCCTGCTCGCGCGGCACCAGCTCGACGACGCCGAGCTGGAAGCCGACGGCCGTGCGGCCCGCGATGCCCAGCACCAGGCGGACCTGGGCGTCGGGACGTCGCCACCGCTCACCGGTGGGGTAGACGTGCCACGAGCCCTCCATCTTGAGGTGCGTGTGGATCGTCCAGGCGCGCTCGTGGTCGACGCGGGTGAGCAGGTGCTTGCCGCGCGACAGGGTGCGGATGACGGTGCCCTCGCGGAGGTCGACGGTGGCGAAGGCCGGCACGCGGAAGTCGGTGAGCGTGAGCCGGTGGCCCGTGAGCGCGCGGTCGAGCCT
The DNA here is from genome assembly GCF_058134345.1 of Nocardioides sp. Z24_21. Taxonomy (NCBI): domain Bacteria; kingdom Bacillati; phylum Actinomycetota; class Actinomycetes; order Propionibacteriales; family Nocardioidaceae; genus Nocardioides; species Nocardioides sp. Z24_21. The sequence continues at coordinate 226,898 of NZ_JBYTTH010000003.1, read as the reverse complement.
GGCCGCGGCCCGGTAGACGGTGTCGCCCTCAGGCACGCAGCCTCAACCCCTTCGGCGTCGCCACGAACCCCGCCGCCGTCAGCGCCAGCCGGATCGGGGTCTCTCCGCCGCTGCCGATGAGCGCCTGCCCGTCGGCCTTCTCCACGGTGAGCCGGCCGAGCGCGCCACGGCGGGCGGCCTCGGCCAGAGCGGCCATCGCGGGACCGAGCACGTCGAGGTCGTCGCTCCAGGTGAGCAACGTGCGGCCGCCACGCTCCACGTAGACGGTCAGCGCGCCGTCGACGAGCACGACCAGGGCGCCGGCCTTGCGGCCGGGCCGGTGCCCGGCGCGCTGGGGGTCGCCGGCGTCGGGCCACGGCAGGGCGGCGCCGTAGACGTTGGCCGGATCGGTGGCCGCGAGGGCGACGACGGTCGGCTTGGTGCCGGCCCTGGCGCTGTCGGGCTCGGCGAAGGTGCGCAGCCGGTCGATCGCGCCGGCGGTGCCGAACTGCGCGGCCCCCAGGCCCTCGACGAAGTAGCCGCGGCGGCAGCGGCCGGTGTCCTCGAAGGCGCTGAGCACCTTGTAGACACCCGCGAAGCCGCCCGCCACGCGCTCGCTGACGACGGCGCCGCGGGTGACGACGCCGTGCCGCTCGAGGAGGTGCTCGGCGCGGGCGTGCGCGCGTCGGGTCGGGTCGCCGTCGCGCTCGGGAAGCAGCGCCCAGCGGCCGGCGGTCTCGGGCGGGCCGGTGCGCACCGGCATCCGGCCCCGGGTCGTGCGCCCCATCCGCGGTGGCGTACGCCGGGTGCGGTGGGAGGGCGTGCCGCTGCGGACGAGCGCACGCAGCGGGGCGAGCGTGTCGTTGGTGACCAGGCCCTTCCACACCAGCTCCCACAGGGCGGTGCTGAGCTCGGCGTCGGTGGTGGAGCCGACCCGGTCGGCGAGCTGGCGGAAGAACCAGGCCCCTCCCGGGTCGAGCGCGTCGAGGACGGCCCGCTGGAGGCCGTCGGGCTCGTCGCCCTCGACCTCGGGCAGGGTCAGGTGCGCCTGGTCGGCGAGGTGGAGGCTGACCCAGCCGTCGCTGCCCGGCAGTGGCGCGTGGCCGGTCCAGATGACCTCTCCGGAGGCGGTGAGCTCGTCGAGCATCGACGGCTCGTAGTCGCGGACGCGGGCCGCGAGGACCAGCGGCTCGAGGGCGCTGGCGGGGACGGGACAGCCGGCCAGCTGGTCGATGGCGGCGACGACCCCGTCGACCCCGCGCAGCGAGCCGCCCACCCGCTGCCACGCGGGCAGGAAGCGGGCGACCGCGTCGTGGCCGACCGGCTCGATCTCCTGGCGCAGGCGGGCGAGCGAGCGGCGACGCAGCTTGCGCAGCACCTCGGCGTCGCACCACTCGGTGCCCGATCCCGAGGGCCGGAACTCGCCGTCGAGCACCCGCCCGCGGTGCGCGAGCCGCTGGAGGGTCTGTCGCGCGACCGCCTCGCCCAGCCCGAGCCGGGTGGCGACCTCGGCGGTGGTGAACGGGCCGTGGCTGCGGGCGTAGCGCGAGACGAGGTCGCCGAGCGGGTCGTCGGGCAGCTGGAGGAACGCCTCGGGGGTGCCGACGGGGACGGGCACGCCGAGGCCGTCGCGCAGCCGGCCGATGTCCTCGATCGCGGTCCACCGGTCCTCCCCGGCCATCCGGACCAGCGCGACCCGGCGGTCGAGGGAGGCCAGCCACGCCTCGACGTCGGCGCCGTCGACCGACCTCGCCCGGATCTCGTCGGTCGACAGCGGCCCGACCAGGCGCAGCAGGTCGGCGACGGCCTCGGCGTCGCGGGCGCGACGGTCGGGGGCGAGCCACTGGAGCTCGGACTCGACCTCGGTCAGCACCTCCGGGTCGAGCAGCTCGCGCAGCTCGGCCCGGCCGAGCAGCTCGGCCAGCAGACCCTGGTCGAGGGACAGCGCGGCGGCGCGGCGCTCGGCGATGGGGGAGTCGCCCTCGTAGACGAACTGCGCGACGTAGCCGAAGAGCAGGCTGCGGGCGAACGGGCTGGGCTGGGTGGTCGCGACGTCGAGGACGGTGACCTCGCGCCGCTGCACGCGACCCAGCAGCGTGACCAGGGCGGGCAGGTCGTAGACGTCCTGCAGGCACTCGCGCACGGCCTCCAGCACGATGGGGAACGCGGGGTAGCGGCTCGCGACCTCGAGGAGCTGGGCGCTGCGCTGGCGCTGCTGCCACAGGGGGCTGCGCCGTCCCGGGTCGCGGCGGGGGAGCAGCAGGGCGCGGGCGGCGCACTCGCGGAAGCGGCTGGCGAACAGCGCCGACCCGCCGACCTCCTGGGTGACGAGCTGCTCGATCTCCTCGGGCTCGAAGACGATGACCTCGCCGGTGGGCGGCTCGGCGTCGGTGTCGGGGATGCGGATGACGATGCCGTCGTCGGAGGCGACCGCCTGGCCGTCGATGTCGAAGCGCTCACGCAGCCGGGCGTTGATGGCCAGCGCCCAGGGGGCGTGGACCGGGGTGCCGTAGGGGGAGTGGACGACCAGGCGCCAGTCGCCGAGCTCGTCGCGGAACCGCTCGACCACGATCTGGGCGTCGTTGGGCACGACCTGCGTGGCCTCGCGCTGCTCGCCGAGGTAGGTGACGAGGTTGGTGGCCGCGTTGACGTCGAGGCCCCGTTCGCGGACACTCGCGATCGCCGCGGCCGCCGGCTTGGCGGCCAGCTCGCGGGTGAACGCGCCGACGGCCGCGCCGAGCTCGGCGGGGCGGCCGAGGGCGTCGCCCTTCCAGAACGGCAGGCGGCCCGGGATGCCGGGCGCCGGCGTCACGAGCACGCGGTCGTGGGTGATGTCCTCGATGCGCCAGCTGGTGGCGCCGAGGGCGAAGACGTCGCCCACGCGCGACTCGTAGACCATCTCCTCGTCGAGCTCGCCGACCCGGCTGGCCTTCTCGCCGACGAGGAAGACGCCGAACAGCCCGCGGTCGGGGATGGTGCCGCCGCTGGTGACGGCGAGCCGCTGGGCGCCGGGGCGTCCGCTGAGCTTGTCGGTCACCCGGTCCCACACGATGCGGGGGCGCAGCTCGGCGAACTCCTCGCTGGGGTAGCGCCCGCTCAGCAGGTCGAGGGTGGCGTCGAACGCCGAGCGGGGGAGCTGGGTGTAGGAGGCGGAGCGGGTGACGAGGGCGAACAGCTCGTCGACGTGCCACTCCTCCATCGCGAGGGCGGCGACGACCTGCTGGGCGAGGACGTCGAGGGGGTTGGTCGGCACCGCCATCCGCTCGATGGCGCCCGAGCGCATCCGCTCGACCGACACGGCGGTCTGCGCGAGGTCGCCGCGGTGCTTGGGGAACAGCACGCCGCGGCTGACCTCGCCGACCTGGTGGCCGGCGCGACCGACGCGCTGGAGCGCGCTGGCGACGCTCGGCGGGGACTCGATCTGGACGACGAGGTCGACCGATCCCATGTCGATGCCGAGCTCGAGGCTGCTGGTGGCGACCACGCAGGGCAGCCGCCCGCGCTTGAGGTCGTCCTCGATGACGGCGCGCTGCTCCTTGGAGACCGAGCCGTGGTGGGCCTTGGCGATGATCGTGCCGGCGCCGCTGCTCTGCCCCGACTGGGCCATGACCTGGGCCGGCGGTCCGTGGCCGGGAGCCTCCCGGCCGTCGGCCTCCCCGACTCCTGCGGCGGCCCGCTCGGCGCGGTCGGTGGCGATCTCGTTGAGCCGCGCGGTGAGCCGCTCGGCGAGGCGGCGCGAGTTGGCGAAGACGATCGTGGAGCGGTGCTGCTCGACGAGGTCGACGACGTGCTCCTCGACGTGCGGCCAGATGCTGCTCGAGCGACCCGGGTCGCCCGACTCCTCGTCGTACTCCTCGGGCATCGTCATGTCCTCGACCGGCACGACGACCCGCAGGTCCCACTCCTTGGTGCTCGGCGGGGCGACGATCTCGACGGGCTGGGTGCCGCCGAGGAACCGCGCCACCTCCTCCAGGGGACGCACCGTCGCGCTGAGGCCGATGCGCTGAGCGGGCCGGTCGAGCAGGGCGTCGAGGCGCTCGAGGCTGATGCCGAGGTGGGCGCCGCGCTTGGTGCCGGCGACGGCGTGGACCTCGTCGATGATCACCGTGTCGACGCCACGCAGCGTCTCGCGCGCCTGGCTGGTGAGCATCAGGAACAGCGACTCGGGCGTGGTGATCAGGATGTCGGGCGGGGTGGTGCCGAGCTTGCGCCGCTCGGCGGGGCTGGTGTCGCCGGAGCGCAGGCCGACCGTGAGGTCGGGGACCGTGGTCTCGAGCCGCTCGGCGGTGTGGCGGATGCCGGTCAGGGGAGCGCGGAGGTTGCGCTCGACGTCGACGCCGAGCGCCTTGAGCGGGGAGATGTAGAGGACGCGGGTGCGCCGGGTCTTGTCGTCGGGGCGCTCCGTGCTGAGCAGCCGGTCGATGGCGTGGAGGAACGCACTCAGCGTCTTGCCGCTGCCGGTCGGGGCGACGACGAGCGCGTGCTTGCCGGCGGCGATGGCGTCCCACGCGCCCTCCTGCGCCGGGGTCGGGCTCGCGAACGACGCCTCGAACCACGCGCGCGTGGGCGCGCTGAAACGGTCGAGGGCGGTCATGCCTGCAGTCTTGCACCGGGGTCCGACACCGGACCCGCCCCGAAGGCGGTGCGCGGCCGTCCGGCGTCGCCCCCACCAAATGGTGGATGTTCGCGCCGACAGCCGCGCGTGCGGCGTCCACGCGCGCAGAGTGGGGCCATGACGGCAGTTCTTCTCGACGAGACGGCCACGGTGGTCCGTGAGCTGGCCGTCGCTGCCGACTCGTTCGCGGCGCGGGCCGAGGAGCAGGAGGCCTGCCGCGACCGGGCGCGACCCGGCACCGCCGTCCAGCACCGCCACGCGCACTCCGCCACCCTCTGGCGTACGGCGGAGCGGTGTCTCCGGGTGCGGATCGCGGAGCTGGAGTGCTCGACGTCCGGGTGAAGCCGCAGCCGTTGCGCGCCGCTCCGCCCCGGCCCGTGAGGGCGCCGGGACCGCCATACTGGGCCGATGTGGGTCCAGGACTTCGCGGGGGCAGCGGGGCAGCGGCCCGACCCGCGGGTGTGGACCCACGACCTCGGCGGCGGAGGCTGGGGTGATCGGCAGCGACAGGTCTACACCGACGACGTGGCCAACGCCGCCCTCGACGGCGCCGGACACCTCGCGATCACGGCGCGACGCGAGCCCGACGGCACGGTCACCTCGGCGCGCCTGACGACGCGCACCGGCTTCGCCACGACGTACGGCCGGGTCGAGGCGCGCATCAAGGTGCCGGGTGGCCGCGGCACGTGGCCCGCCTTCTGGATGCTGGGCACCGACATCGACGAGGTCGGCTGGCCCGGGTGTGGCGAGATCGACGTCATGGAGCACGTCGGAGCCGATCCCGGGCGCGCGCACGGCACGGTCCACGGCCCGGGCTTCAGCGGGATCGGCGGGGGCATCGGCTCGGCGATGGACGCAGGCACGGACCTGTCCGAGGACTTCCACGACTACGCCGTCGTCTGGGACCGGTCCGGGATCACGTGGCGCCTCGACGGCCGGGAGCACCACCGGGTGGCGCCGGCCGACGTCCCCGGCCCCTGGCCGTTCGACCATGCCTTCTTCCTCCTCGTCAACCTGGCGATCGGGGGCGACTGGCCCGGCCACGACACCGACGCCCCGGAGCTCCCTGCGGTGCTCCTGGTCGACCGGATCCGCGTCGAGGCGCTCCCCTAGGGTCTCGTCGCCGGCGCCCGCCCTGTCTCCGATCCGTCCCGCGCACGGGCCCGGCCGGTCGTAGGGTCGGCCCATGCCCGACTTCACCTGGCTCCCGGCCAACCGCGCGACGGCTGAGGACGTCGAGGCGGTGTTCGCCACCGGGGGAGCTCACAAGTGCCGTTGCCAGGCCATGAAGGTGCCGGGCTGGATCTGGCGCGACACCACCCAGGAGCAGAGGGACACCGCGCTGGTCGAGCAGACCGCCTGCGGCACCGCCGGTCCGACGTCCGGGCTGATCGGGTACGTCGACGGCGAGCCGGCCGGGTGGGTGGCGGTGGAGCCGCGGGAGAACTACCCCCGGCTGTGGAGCCGCAAGCAGGCCTGGATGCGGATGGACCCCGACCTCGAGGGGGTCTGGTCGGTCACCTGCTTCGTCGTGCGCAAGGGCTGGCGACGTGCGGGACTGACCTACGAGCTCGCCGCTGCCACCGTGGCGTACGGCGAGCAGGCCGGCGCCCGCGTCCTGGAGGGCTACCCGATCGACCCCCCGGCGGGAAAGACCGTGATCTGGGACGAGGCCTCGGTGGGCCTGGTGCAGGTCTTCCTCGAGGCCGGCTACGAGGTGGTGGCCTCGCCCACCCTGCGGCGGCGCGTGGTGCGGCGGGTGCTCGACAGCGCCTCGTGACCTGCCGGTTTGCCTGACCGGCACGTGCGAGCAAGGGTGGAGCAGACACATTCTCCCTACGGAAGGAGAGCCCGTGCTTGCTCTCACCGAGAACGTGACCGACATCGTCAAGAGGCTCGCCGAGGAGGTGCCGGAGATCTCCGCGCTCCGCATCGCCACCGAGGCGGACGGGCAGTCCCTGTCCGTGAGCCCTGCCGACCACGCGGAGGCCGACGACTTGGTCGTCGAGCAGGACCGAGCCACGATCTACGTCGACGGGCCGGCGTCGGAGTTCCTCGCCGACAAGGTGCTGGACGGAGGCGTGGACGAGGAGGGCAACATCCAGTTCGCGCTCGGCCAGCAGGCCTGACCCACCCGGCCGGCACCCGGCCGACACCAGAACCGACGGAGTCCTGGGCCCATGGGGGCTCAGGACTCCGTTGTCTCCGGCGGCCGCCCGCCTCGTCCCGTTTCGGGGTAGTGAGGGACGGTCTGGTCGGAAATCGGCCCCCGGACCACCCGTTCCGTCCCTCACTACCCGGGCGGACGGGGCGAGGAGGGCGGTCCGGTCCGGGGGGTGCCGCACTGGGTAGGCTCGCCGCTGTGGCAAGTCAGCTCCGTCCCGTGACGGTGGTCGGTGCGTGGGCCGTGGCGCTGGTCCTCCTCGCCGGTGTCGGGGTGGTGGGGGCCTCGTCGCCCCGCGCGCTGGACGGGCAGTCGGCACCGACGCTCGCCACCCTCGTCGTGGGGCTGGTCGCCATCACCGCCCAGGCCGCCGTGCTGCTCCGGGGCCTGGTCCAACGGCGTACGTCGGCGGCGGTGGCGCTCCTCGCGGTCTCCGCGATCGTGCCGCTGGCGGCAGCCGCGGGGCTGGGGGTGGCTACCGGCGTCACCACGGTCGCGGCGCTCGTGGCGGCGTACGCCGTGGTGCTCACGACCGCGTGGGGGCGGGCCGTGCCGGTGCTGGCGGGAGCGGGCATCCTGCTCGCCCTCGGGGAGGTCGTGCGCGCGAGCCGCGACGAGGGACTCACGACGGGATCGGTGGGTCTGGCGGTGGCGCAGGGCGCGGGGACGGTGGCGCTCGCCGCGGTGGTCGGGGCGGTCGTCGTCGCGCGCCGCGACGCCGTCGTGGCCCGCGCCGCGCAGGCCCGGGCCCAAGCGGGCGAGCAGGCCGCGCTCACCCAGGCCGCGGTCGCCCGGCAACGCACGGCGATGGCGCGCGAGCTGCACGACATCGCGGCGCACCACCTCTCGGGCATCGCGGTGATGACCGCCGCGCTCGACCGGCAGATCGACACCGACCCGGCCGGGGCCAAGGTGGCGGTGCGCCAGGTCCGGCAGCAGAGCACGGCGATGCTCAAGGACCTGCGCCAGCTCGTGGCGCTGCTGCGCGACGACGACGGCGGCACCGGCGAGGGCGCGCGGGAGGTGGAGCCGGAGACCCTGGACGGCGTGGTGCGCCTGGTGCGCGACGCGCGCGCCGCCGGTCGCGACGTCACCCTCACCGTGCTGGGCGCGGCGACGGACCGCCTCGCCGAGCTGGACGTCGGGCCGCTGGCCCAGCTGGCGGCGCACCGCACGGTGCAGGAGGCGCTGGCCAACGCGGCGCGCCACGCGCCGGCCGCCGCGTGCGAGGTCGTCGTCGACGCCCGCGCCCCGGCCGCGCTCGTCCTCACCGTCCGCAACGTCGCGCCCTCCTCGGCGCCGCTGCCCGGTGGTGGTGGGGGGTTCGGCATCCTCGGGATGCGCGAGCGGGCCGAGCTCACCGGGTCCGACCTCGTCACCGGCCCGACGCCCGACGGCGGCTTCGTGGTCACCCTGACCGTGCCGCGCGAGGAGGAGGACCGGTGAGCGACGCCGTGATCCGCGTGGTGGTCGCCGACGACCAGCCGCTCGTACGCGCCGGGCTGACGACGATGATCGGCGCCGAGCCCGACCTCGAGGTGGTGGCCGCGGTGGCCGACGGCCGGGCGGCCGTCGACGCCGCGCGGTCCCTCGCCGCCGACGTGGTCTGCATGGACCTCCGGATGCCTGGGACCGACGGCATCACCGCGACGGCCGAGCTGTGCGGCCCGGACGTGGCCGACCCGATCCCGGTGCTGGTCATCACGACGTTCGACGTCGACGACTACCTGTTCGGTGCGCTCGAGGCGGGCGCCTCGGGGTTCCTGCTCAAGGACGCCGAGCCGGAGACCGTCGTCGACGCCGTCCGCGCGGTCGCCGGCGGGCACGGCACGCTCGACAACAGCCTCACCCGACGGGTCGTGGCCGAGATGGTCACCCGGCGACGCACCCAGCCGGTCGTCGCCGCCCGTGCCACCGACCTGCTGACCCCGCGCGAGCTCGACATCCTGCTGCTCCTGGCGCAGGGGATGTCGAACGACGAGGTCGCCCGCACGCTGGTGGTGGAGACCTCGACGGTGAAGTCGCACCTCGCCCGGATGCTGCCCAAGCTGGGCGTGAAGTCGCGGCTGCAGGCGGTCGTGTGGGCCTATCAGAACGGTGTGGTCGAGGTCGACGGCTGAGGCTTGCACCCAAAGGTGCAAGCCCGGAAGTTGCATCCTGCGCGGCTCGTGGCCGCGCGGTGTTGTTCCTAGCGTGGTGGTCACCACCCACCGCACCGATGGAGCACCGCCATGACCGTCACGACACCCCCACGCACGGGGACCGCGATCGAGCTGCACGACCTGCACAAGAGCTACGACAGCGGTCCCGAACCGACCCCGGCCCTCCGCGGCATCTCCCTCACGCTGAAGGCGGGATCGCTCACCGCGATCGTCGGCCAGTCGGGCTCCGGCAAGTCGACGCTGCTCAACTGCGCCGCCGGGCTCGACCGCCCCACGAGCGGGAGCGTCGTCGTCGGCGGGCACGACATCAGCACCCTGTCGGACGACGCGCTGACCCGGTTCCGCCGCGAGCACGTCGGCTTCGTCTTCCAGTCCTACAACCTGGTCGGCCACCTGAGCGTACGGGACAACCTCGAGCTGCCCCTCCTGCTCGCGGGCCGCCGGCCCGACCCGGCGTGGACCGACCACCTCCTCGCCCGCACCGACCTCGGGCGGCTGCTCGAGCGCCGGCCCGGCGAGCTCTCTGGAGGCCAGGCCCAGCGCGTGGCGATCGCCCGCGCCCTGATCACCCGCCCGACCGTCGTCTTCGCCGACGAGCCGACCGGAGCGCTGGACTCGGCGACCGGCGCGGCCGTGCTGGAGCTGCTGAGCAGCACGGCGCGCGACCTCGAGCAGACCGTCGTGGTCGTCACCCACGACAGCCGGGTGGCGGCGAGCGCCGAGCAGGTCCTCGTGCTGGCCGACGGCCTGGTCGTCGACGCGCTCGTCGCGCCGAGTGCCGAGCAGGTCAACGCCCGCGTGCTGGAGACGAGCCGATGAGCGCGCTGCGGCTGGCCGCCTCGGGCGCCCGCGCCGACCTGCCCGGCTCGATCGGGACCGGACTGGTCGTCGGGCTCGCGTCGGCCCTCGTGACCGTCACCGGAGTGCTCATCGAGTCGGGGCTGCGGCTGCCCGGCCCCGAGGGCGGCATGCTGGTCGCCCTCGGCACGTCGTTCGCCGGCACCGCGCTCGTCCTCGTCGTCCTCGTCGTCGCCGCCACGACGACCCTGGCGCTGCGCAGACGGCGACACGAGTTCGCCCTGCTGCGCGTCGTCGGCGCCACCCGCGGCCAGGTGCGCCGCCAGGTGTCCACCGAGCTGCTGCTGCTCAGCGCGGTCGCCGCGCCGCTCGGCGCGGTCCCCGGGATGTTCCTCGCCCGCTGGCTGGACCAGGCGCTGCGGGACGCGGGACTCGTCGACGCCGGGTACACCTCGAGCCTCTCGCCGCTCCCCGTCCTCGCGGCCGTCCTCGTCGTCGTCCCGACCGCGCTGCTGGCCGGACGGCTCGCCGCACGCGAGACCCTGCGCACGGCGCCCACCACGGCCGTACGCGACAGCGCGGCGGACTCGCGCCGGGTCGGCCCGGTGCGCCGGGTCGCCGCGGTCGTGACCGCCGTCGGAGGGCTGTCCGCCGCGCTGACGCCGGCCGTGCTGCCCGGCGCCATGGGCGGCGCCCTCGCCGCCAGCTCGGCGTTCCTGCTGATCGGTGCCGCCGCGCTGGCCGGCCCGCTGCTGGTCGAGTGGACCTTCGGCCGCGCCGCGGCCGTGTCGGGCGGTCGCGGCAGCGCCAGCACCCGACTGGCCGTCGGCAACCTGCACGGATTCTCGCGCCGCCTCACCGCCGTGGTCGTCCCGCTGGCGCTCGTCGTGGCGGTCGGCACCACGCAGACCACGGTCGACCGAGCCCTTCAGGAGGCCGCGACCCGGCAGCTCGGGGACGCCATCGGCACCAGCATGGTGGCGACGTCCGACCGGGGCCTGGACGCCGACCGGCTCGCGCGCCTCGCCGGCGCCCCCGGCGTCACGGGCGTCGTCCCCCTCGCGGGCGCCCCGGCCGAGGTCCGCGTCGACGACGAAGGACCCGAGGCGCTCGCCTGGGAGGCGACCCGGCTGCTGGTCGTGCCGCCGGACGTCGAGCGCGCCGTGCTGGACCCCGGCGTCGTGAGCGGGGACCTCGCCGACCTGGCCGAGCCGGGCACCGTGGCCGTCAGCTCCGACAGCTCGTTCGAGACGAGCACCGGCGTGGGCGACACGCTCCGGGTCCGGTCGGACGGTCGCGAGACGGACCTGCGCGTGGTGGCGGTGTACGACCGCGGGCTCGGGCTTGGACCCCACATCGTCGGTCCGGCCACGCCGGCCGGGCTCGGCGTGGACGCGACGACCGACCTGGCGCTGGTGTCCGCGGACGCGGCCGTGCGCGTCGACGGTGTCGAGGTCGTGCCGACCGCACGCCACGTGGCCACGGCCGCCAGTGCCGACGCGGGCGCCCAGCGCCTCTCGACGCTCCTCACCCTGATGCTGCTCCTCTTCGTGGGGCTCGGCTCGCTCAACGCCCTGGTGCTGCTCACGGCCGGCCGCGGCGGGGAGTTCCGCCTGCTGCACCGCACCGGCGCGACGCCGCGGCAGCTGCTCGCGATGACCGGCGCCGAGTCGGTGCTCACCGGGCTGGCGGCGTGGGTCATCGGCACCGTGTCCGTCCTGCCCGCCGTGCTCGGCACGAGCGTCGGGCTCGTCGGCTGGGGAGTCCCCGTCGTCGACCTCCCGGCCTACCTCGCGCTGAGCGCGGGTGTCGTCGCCCTGGCCGTCGTCGCCACCCTCGTCACGGCCGGGCGGACCGTGGGCACCTCGACCCGTCCGGCGCGCTGAGGGCGCCGCACGGATCGCGTCACCACGGCACGGTCCCGGCCTCGTCGCGCTATGACGCCGCTGGGCCCCGACGTGGGGGCGTCGCGAGCCCGAGCGGGCCGCGGCGCCCTGCTCGGGCGTACGCCCCCGGCGGCCGTCGGGTCGGTGGCGGCGATTCCGTCCGCCCGTGCGTCTTGCTTCCCCTACGGTGCTGCCATGGGGGACACCACCACGCCACGAATCGATGCCGAGCCGTACGCCGGCCACGCCTACGTGCTGCCCGCGAAGCGCCTCGCCAACGCGATCGGGACCGCCAAGATCCTGTTCATCGCGATGGCGGTCCTGGGCGCCGTCCTCAACCTCGGGTCGGACGCCGCGCCGGTGCTGGTCCTGTGGGCCTTCGTCGCCGTGGTGTCGATCTACGTCACGTTCGGTTGGCTGGAGGAGACGCTCCGACTGCTCGTCGGCATCGCCCACAACACGGCCGGGACCGCTGCACTCGACGCGGCAGGTGACCGTTCGGGCGACGTCGTCGACTGACCGGCCGCGGCTCGCGGGCGTGTGGCAGGTCGGGTCGCGCTGGTCGCCGAACGACGCGGGACGTCATGAGGATCCGCGGTTCGGACGGCTGAGTCCCATGACGTCGTACGCGGGCCCGCCGGGCGAGGGCTAGTCTCGATGAGGTGCGCGCGTCCGGCGACCGGCTGAGGCTCACGTGGTTGGGCCACTCGACGGTGGTGATCGACCTCGCGGGCTGCCGGCTGCTGACCGACCCCCTGCTGCGCACCCACAACAACGTGCTCCGCCGCAGGGCCGTGCCGCCGAGTCGCGAGCAGTGGGCGGACCCCGACGCGGTGCTGCTCTCCCACCTGCACCTCGACCACGCCGAGGTCCGGTCGCTGCGGATGGTGGCGGGAGTGCCCGTCCTGACCGGCAGCCGCAACGCGGCCTGGCTGCGAGGCAAGGGCCTGCTCGGCCAGGGCGCGGAGGACTGGACCGACGTCGGCCCCGTCCGGGTGCGGCTGGTGCCCGCCGTCCACCACGGCCGCCCGATGCCGCACCGTCCCAACCAGGCGCACGGGCACCTGGTGCGCTCGGACGCGACCACGCTGTGGGTGGCGGGGGACACCGCCTGGTACGACGGGATGGCCGACCTGCCCGCGCTGGCCGGCGCCGAGCGGGTGGACGTGGCGATCGTGCCGATCGGCGGGTGGGGCCCGCGGCTGTCGGCCAACCACATGGGACCGGCGCAGGCGGCGCGGGCGTGCGCCGCGACCGGGGCGCGCTACGCCCTGCCGGTGCACTGGGGCACCCTGCACGCCCCGCTGATGACGACCTTCGGCGACTGGTTCGAACGCCCCCTCGCCGCCTTCGAGGCCGAGGTCGCGGCCACGGCGCCGGACTGCCGGGTGATCACCGTCGAGCACGGGGAGACCTGGTCCCCCGCGGGCGACACCTGACCCGGGCGTACGTCTCGCTCGTCGGGTCGGGTCCGGGGCGGGTCGGGCGCTGCCGGAGCCGGGCGCTGCCGGAGCCGGGCGCTGTCGGAGCCGGGCGCTGTCGGAGCCGGGCGCTGTCGGAGCCGGGCGCTGTCGGAGCCGGGCGCTGTCGGAGTCCCCGCTCGAGCGGGGACTCCGACACCTGGAGGCCGTTGCAACCCCCTCCAGGTGTCAGACTTCCCCGCCAAGTACGCCTTCGCCGCCGGGTACGGCCGGGTGCGGCGGCCCGGACTCGAGGCGCTGGCCGGACTGCCGGAGGAACCCCAGGAGGACCTGGTGGAGCTGCTCGGCGCCCTCGACGCGCTCCGGCACGGAGGCGGCGAGGTCCTGCGGCGCGAGCAGGACCGCACTGTCCTGCCATCCGCCCAGGCCGCCGTGCGCACCGACCAGCTCCTCGAACGCCGCGATGTCGAGGGTGTGGTCGTCCACCGAGCTGTTGACGTAGAGGTCGGGGGCCCGCGGGTCGAGCACCGCCCGCAGCAGCACCCGCCGGGCGTGCTCGCCGAACCGGGCCAACGGGTCGGTGCCGGTGACGGCGCCCGAGGCCAGGTCGACCCGGCCGCCGTCGCCGTGGGCCCAGGGGACCCCGTGGTCGTCGATCCCGGCGATGAACCCCACGCCCGGGTGCTCGCTCAGTCCGGGGAGCAGGCGCGGCCAGCGAGCCGTGAGCGCGTCCAGGCTCTGACGGGTCGGGCCCGGCACGTAGAACAGTCCCAGGTTGCCCGAGCCCAGGACCACGGGCCGGGTGGTCGGGCGGTCCGGAGCACGGCTGCCGTCGCGGTCCTCGCCCTCCCTCTCGACCCGGCGTCGGGCCGGAGCCGTGAGCCGGCCCGCGACGCCCTCCTCACCGATGTCCTGCACCAGCGCGTGGGCCCTGCCCCAGCCCTCGTCGGTCTCCTCGAAGTCGTGGACGTCCTCGCCCATCAGCCGGGTGCAGAGGGTCGGCAGGTCCACGCCGTGGCGGTCGGCGAACGGCTGGCCCTGGGCCTGGCCGTGGTCGGAGACGACGACCAGGCGGTAGCGGCGGGCGGCGTGCGCGGCGAGCAGCTCCAGGTTGCCCAGCACCCGGTCGAGGCCCTCGAGGGCGTCCAGGGACTCGTGCCGGAAGAGACCGGCGTGGTGCGCGACCTCGTCGTAGTCGACGTAGTCGACGTAGATCACCTTGCGCCCCGCCTGCATCTCCTCGGCGATCAGCGCGGTGTTGAGGTCGCGCAGCAGGCCGTTGGTGACGGACCGGAGCAGCGCGAAGGTCCAGCTCCTGGGGACGCGGGGCACCAGGTCGTGCCGCACCTGGGCGCGCGCCTGCCAGCGCTCCTTCGCCACCTGGCCGAGCGTGCGGGTGAGGCTCCGGGAGAAGCCCGTGGGGGTGAGCATGAACCACGCCAACGCCCTCCTGGTCTGGGCCGAGCCGACCCGGGGGCTGGCCCGGCTCATCGTCAGCAGCGCGTTGTCCGCGTCGCCGGAGAAGAGGTTGGAGATCGAGACGCCGTCCTCGCAGAGCAGGCCGCGGCCGTCGCTCGCGCGCTCCTCGATGATGCGCGCGTCGCCGGGGTGGTTGGCGACCAGGACGCGGCCGAGCTCGCGGTCGTACCACCGGAAGCCCGGGATGCCGGCGACGGTGCCGTGCAGCAGGCCGAGCTGGCTGGCCGGGGTGGTGCACGGCAGCTGGGGGGTCCACTCGCGGAGCTGGTAGGCGCCCGTGGTCACCCACCGGCGGATCGTCGGCACCCCGCCGGCCTGGACGGCCCAGCGCAGCACCGGGAACGGCACCCCGTCGAGCTGGACGACGACCAGGCCGTCGACCTCCGGGTCGGTCGGCCGCACCGGCCGGCCCCGACGGGCGAGGGCGGTGGTGAGCGACTCGTCGGTGCCGGCGGTCAGGACGTAGGCCGCGATCGTCGCGCCGGCGGCGGACACCCAGCTCGCCCAGAAGGCGGCCGGCCAGGTCGCGGTGATCCCCGGGACGAGGAGGATCGCGACGTGCAGCACCACCCCCTGGGCGCAGAAGGCCAGCGGGAGCACCGTCAGCCAGCCGAGGCGGACGCCGACCTCCACCAGCAGCGGACGCACCAGCGAGCCGACGACACCGCTGACCGCCGCGACCGCCGCCAGGCTCCCGAGTGAGGAGGCCTCGAGGTCGGGGAGCAGCGCGTCAGCCAGCCACAGGAGGAGGGTGGAGACCAGCCAGGTGGCCAGCAGCCGCGCGAGGTCGGCGAGGACGAACCGGCCTCGGCCTCGTCGGCGCGCGCGTCGGGAGACCGGTGCGTCGCTCGTCATGGCGCCTCCCACCCGGATCGTCCGAACGCCCGATCGTCCGAACGCCCGATCGTCCGAACGCCCGATCGTCCGAACGCCGGGTCGTCCCATCATGTCCCGGTGGGCGCTCCAGCGGAACGCCCTCGCCGGGCCGGGGTCACTCGGCGGAGCGTGCCTCGTTGCCCGCGGCCCGCCGCAGCAGCACCCGGCGCTCACCCTCGTTGCGGGTCAGCGAGGCCGCCCGGGTGAACGCCTCGGCCGCCTCGGCGTGCCGCCCGGCCAGCTCGAGCAGGTCGCCCCGCACGCTCGGCAGGAGCGGTGAGGCGCCCAGCGCCGACGGGTCGACGGCGGCCAGCACCGCCAGCCCGGCCGCGGGGCCGTGGGCCCGTCCGTGGGCGACGGCCCGGTTGACCTCGACGACCGGTCCGGGCGCCGCCTGTGCCAGGACGTCGTACAACGCCGCGATCCTGGTCCAGTCGGTGTCCTCGGCCCGCGCGGCGCTCGCGTGCTCGGCGGCGATGGAGGCCTGCAGGAAGTAGCGGCCGACCGGCGCGCCGCCGGCGGCCAGGCGGGAGGCGGCGCGCAGGGCGGCGAGCCCGCGCCGCACCATCAGCTGGTCCCACTGCGTGCGGTCCTGGTCGTCGAGCAGCACGGGCGTGCCGTCGGGGGAGAGGCGGGCGGCCGTGCGCGACCCCTGCAGCTCCAGCAGCGCCTGGAGGCCCAGCACCTCGGGCTCGTCGGGGGCGAGGTCGGCGAGCATCCGGGCCAGCCGGGTGGCCTCGGCCGCCAGGTCGGGGCGCATCCAGTCGCTGCCGGCGGTGGCGGTGTAGCCCTCGTTGAAGATCAGGTAGACCACGGCCATCACGTCGTCGAGTCGCGCCGTCCGCTCGGCGCCGGTGGGCAGCTCGAGCTCGGCGCCGGCCTCGGCGAGCGTCCGCTTGGCGCGCGAGATCCGCTGGCCCAGCGTCGACTCGCTGGTGAGGAAGCCGCGGGCGATCTCGGCCGTGGTGAGCCCGCCCACCAGGCGCAGGGTGAGGGCGGCACGCGACTCGGGCGTCAACGAGGGGTGGCAGGAGAGGAAGACCAGCCGCAGGACGTCGTCCTCGATGTGGTCGACCTGGTCGTCGAGGTCGGGCACCTGTGCCTCCTCCCCGCCCCGCGCGTGCTCGAGCTCGGCGACCTTGCGCCGCAGCGTGTCGGCACGCCGGAAGTGGTCGACGCCGCGGCGCTTCGCCGTCGTCATCAGCCACGCCGACGGGTTGTCCGGGACGCCGGACACCGGCCACTGCTCCAGCGCGGCCACGAGCGCGTCCTGCGCGAGGTCCTCGGCGAGGTCGACGTCGCGCGTCATCCGGGTGAGGGCGCCGACGAGGCGGGCCGACTCGGCCCGCCACGTGGCGATCACGACCCCTTCCGGCCCCGGGGGCCCCGAGGGGTCGTCGTACGTCGTCCCTGCCGGCACGCGGCCAGCGTAGTGCGGTCCCGACTCAGTCGCCGGGGGCCTCAGGGCCCTCCGACACCTGGCGCAGGGTGGCCACGACGGTGGCGTCCGGCCAGTGCTTGGCGTGCAGCTCGGCGAAGAGGCGCTGGTCGGCGACGGCCTCCTCGAGGCTGGCGTACTCCATCAGCGACCAGCCGCCGACCACCTCCTTGCCCTCGGCGTAGGGCCCGTCGACGCGGGTCACCTCGCCCGAGCGGACGACGAAGTTGACGGCGTCCTCCGTGCCGTAGAGCCCGCCCCCGTCGAGGAACGAGCCGTTGGCGGCCCGCTCGCCGATGAAGACGTCCATCGCGTCGAACAACGACTGCGGCGGCATGTCGATGTTCTCCTCCATCCTGACGAATCCCATGAAACGCGGCATCGTGATCGCTCCTCCTGTGTGCGGGTCGGTGTGTTCTCGCACGTACGTCGAACGGGCGCGACGCGCTTCGACATCGGTGTCCCACATCTTTCCGCCGGCCCGCCCGGCCTGCCAAGAGGCGTCAGCGCGGACGCGGGCGGGCCGCGTCGCCCGGTAGCGCGAAGTCCGCGTGCACGCCGGGACTGAAGGCCACGTGGTCGGGCGGGCGCGAGGCGAGGCCCGGGAGCCCCAGCGACGCCATCAGCTCGTCGTCGAGAGCGAGCACCTCGGCGTCGTGCAGCGGCCACGGCTCGTGCCGGTTGGGGACGTGGAGGGTGCGTCCCCACCACCGCGTGTGGAGTCCCCACCTGGCGGTGAGGAAGTGGTCGAGGTCGGTGGGCGCGCGCTGCGCTCCGGCACGTACGACGACGTGGCTGGCCGGCCGCGCACCGGCCCCGCGCAGGCGCGCGTCGTAGGTGTGCACGTCGCCGTCGCGGTGGTGGCGCATCCGCGCCCAGCGGTAGGGCAGGCCCAGGGCGGAGCGGGCCCCGAGCACCACCGCGGCCCGCTCGGCGGCGAGGGCGAGGAAGACGACGCCGCGCCGCCCGGTGCGGTCGACGGAGTAGAGGCGCACGTTGGTCTCCAGGAAGGTGCCCAGCCACGGGACCGCCGGACCCCGCCCCGCCCCGGCGTCGACCAGGCGGAACGGGACGAGCCCGACGTAGGTCCGCCCCCGGAACGTGTCGGGCCGGACCCCGGGCGGCATCCGGCGGGCCACGTCGGCGGG
Organism: Nocardioides sp. Z24_21; assembly: GCF_058134345.1. NCBI lineage: Bacteria > Bacillati > Actinomycetota > Actinomycetes > Propionibacteriales > Nocardioidaceae > Nocardioides > Nocardioides sp. Z24_21. The sequence goes on along the minus strand of NZ_JBYTTH010000003.1, from coordinate 208,932 downwards.
GTCGAGCGCCCAGTGGAGGAAGGTGAGGTCGCGCCACTGCTGGCTCATCATCACGGTGCCCGCCAGGGCCGGAGCCTCCGGCGACACGGGCTCGACGCATGCCTCGTCCACGGCCCCACCCTAGGTCCGGCCGGGCGCGCCGTGCGGCGTTCGGCGCACCCCGACGCGGCCGCGGCAGGCGTCGAGCAGCGGGCCCGGAGGCGCGACCTGTGGGTGACGGGTTGGTCGGGCGGGCCCGTGCTGTTCTAGGGTCGACCCCTGTGACAGAAGCGATGATCTCGGCGCGGGGACTGCGCAAGTCCTTCGGTGACTTCGAAGCCGTCAAGGGCATCGACGTGGAGGTGCGCCGGGGCGAGGCGTTCGGATTCCTCGGCCCCAACGGCGCGGGCAAGTCGAGCACGATGCGGATGATCGCCTCGGTCAGCCCGGTGAGCGGCGGCGAGCTGCGGATCCTCGGCATGGACCCCGCCACCGACGGCCCGGCCATCCGCGGGCGGCTCGGCGTCTGCCCGCAGGAGGACACGCTCGACAACGAGCTCAACGTCTTCGACAACCTCTACATCTACGGCCGCTACTTCGGCATCGACCGGGCCACCTGCCGCGAGCGGGCCAACGAGCTGCTCGAGTTCGCGCAGATCACCGACAAGGCCAAGGCGAAGGTCGAGAACCTCTCGGGCGGCATGAAGCGCCGGCTCACCATCGCCCGCAGCCTCATCAACCGGCCCGACCTGCTGCTGCTCGACGAGCCGACCACCGGCCTCGACCCGCAGGCGCGTCACGTCCTGTGGGACCAGCTCTTCCGGCTCAAGCAGGCCGGCGTCACCCTCGTCATCACCACCCACTACATGGACGAGGCAGAGCAGCTGTGCGACCGCCTGGTCGTGATGGACAAGGGGCGCATCGCGGCCGAGGGGTCGCCGCGCGAGCTCATCGACGCCCACTCGACCCGCGAGGTGGCCGAGCTCCGCTTCGGGGTCGGCGAGCACGAGGCCCTCGCGGAGAAGATCGAGGACCTCGGCGAGCGCGTCGAGGTGCTGCCCGACCGGCTGCTCGTCTACAGCGACCACGGCGAGGACGTCGTCGCGGCCGTCATCGACCGCGGCCTGCACCCCATCGCGACGCTGGTGCGCCGCTCCACCCTGGAGGACGTCTTCCTGCGCCTCACCGGCCGGAGCCTGGCGGACTGACGTGACGACACCGCACACGGCCCCCGACGGCGCCGCCGTGACCACCGCCCGACCGGCGCCGACGGGCGCCCTGTCGGCGTGGGAGGGCATGGCCCGCCAGTACGACTACTGGCTCACCGTCCTCAAGCGCACCTGGCGCGGGGGAGTGGTGAGCAGCTTCCTCACCCCGCTGCTCTACGTCGTCGCGATGGGCGTGCTGCTCGGTGGCTTCATCGAGGCCGACCCCGACCGGCTCGACGGCGCGACGTCCTACCTCGCCTTCGTCGTCCCCGGCCTCGTCGCCTCGCACGCCATGACGATCGCGGTCAACGAGTCGACGTACCCCGTCATGGGGGCCATCAAGTGGCACAAGACCTTCTACGCCCAGCTGGCCACGCCGCTCGCCGTGCGCGACCTGGTCAACGCCTTCGTCGCGTTCGTGGTGTTCCGGGTCGCCTCGGCCTGCGCGGTCTTCATGCTCGTCCTCGCGCCGTTCGGCGTCTTCACCACGTGGTGGGGGCCGATCCTCGCGTGGGTGTCGCAGGTGCTGGTCGGCTGCGCCTTCGCCACCCTGGTCTTCGCCTACAGCGCGCGGCTGCGGTCGGAGGAGGGGTTCGGCCTGCTGTTCCGCCTCGGCGTGATCCCGCTGACGCTGTTCTCCGGGGCGTTCTTCCCGATCAGCAACCTCGGCCCGGTGCTCGAGTGGCTCGCCCGGCTGACCCCGCTGTGGCACGGCGTCTCGCTGTCGCGGATGTTCTGCGTGGGCCAGGTCGACTGGTCGCTCGTCGCCGTGCACGTCGTGGTCCTGGTCTCGCTCACCGTCGTCGGCTGGTTCCTCGCCGTGCGCCACCTCGACCGTCGGCTGGAGGTCTGAGATGGCACTCGTCGACCCGATCCCCGCCCCGCTCACCCCCGCAGCCGCCACCAAGGTGCTGGTGCTGCGCAACTACGTCGTCTACAAGGACGCGTGGAAGCTCTTCATCACCGGCTTCCTCGAGCCCGTCTTCTACCTCTTCTCCATCGGCATCGGCGTCGGCAAGCTCATCGACACCTTCGAGTTCCACGGCGAGGCGATCCCCTACGCCGAGTTCGTCGCACCCGCCATGCTCGCCACGTCGGCGTTCAACGGCGCGCTGCTCGACTCGACCTACAACGTGTTCTTCAAGCTGCGCTACGAGAAGCTCTACGACCAGATGCTCGCCACGCCGCTCTCCACCGGCGACATCGCGCGCGGCGAGATCACGTGGGGCCTGATGCGCGGCTCGGTCTACTCCGCCGCGTTCCTCGTCGTGATGGCGCTGATGGGCCTGACCGACACCTGGTGGGCCGTCCTCGCCCTGCCGGCCGCGATCCTGATCGCGTTCGCGTTCTCGGCCGTGTGCATGGCCCTGACGACGTGGATGACGTCATGGCAGGACTTCGACAAGATCCAGCTCGCGCAGATGCCGCTGTTCCTCTTCTCGGCGACGTTCTTCCCAATCGAGGCGTTCGGCGACGGTGTGCTCCGCTGGGTCGTGGAGGCCACCCCGCTCTACCGCGGCGTCGTGCTGTGCCGCGAGCTGACCACGGGCGTGGTGACCTGGGAGTCGGCCGTCTCCGTGGTCTACCTCGTCGCGATGGGCATCGTCGGGCTGCTCGTCGTGCGCCGCCGGCTCGACAAGCTGCTGCTGACCTGAGGCGCTCCGGCGGGCTAGGTTCGGACGATGGACGCCTACGCCCGCGGCGAGACCACGCCGGCCCTGCTGGAGGAGACGATCGGCGACAACCTCGCGCGCACGGTGGCGTCATACGCCCACCGCGAGGCGCTGGTCGAGTGCGCGACGGGCCGCCGGTGGACGTGGGCGCAGCTCCAGGCCGACGTCGACGCCGTCGCCCGCGGGCTCATCGGCGCCGGGATCGAGAAGGGCGACCGGGTCGGCATCTGGGGGCCCAACAGCGCCGAGTGGACCCTCGTGCAGTTCGCCACGGCGAAGGTCGGCGCGATCCTGGTCAACGTCAACCCCGCCTACCGCACCCACGAGTTCTCCTACGTGGCCCGCCAGTCGGGCATGCGGCTGCTCGTCGCCGCGTCGTCGTTCAAGACCAGCGACTACCGCGCGATGGTGGCCGAGACCGCCGCCGGCACCCCGACCCTGGAGCGGGCGGTCTACCTCGACGACGAGCAGAGCTGGGCGGCCCTGCTGGCCGACGGCAACACCGTCTCCGACGACGCCCTCGCCGAGCGCGCGGCCGCCCTGTCGCCCGAGGACCCGATCAACATCCAGTACACCTCGGGCACGACCGGCTTCCCCAAGGGCGCCACCCTCAGCCACCGCAACATCCTCAACAACGGCTACCTCGTCGGTGAGGTCTGCCGCTACACCGAGCGCGACCGGGTGTGCATCCCGGTGCCCTTCTACCACTGCTTCGGCATGGTGATGGGCAACCTCGCCTGCTCCTCGCACGGCGCGACGATGGTCATCCCGGCCCCCGGGTTCGACCCGGCGCTGACGCTGGGGGCCGTCGCCGCGGAGGCCTGCACGTCGCTCTACGGGGTGCCCACGATGTTCATCGCCGAGTGGGCGCTGCCCGACATCGGGTCCTACGACCTCTCCTCGGTGCGCACCGGGATCATGGCCGGCTCGCCGTGCCCCGCGGAGATGATGAAGAAGCTGATCGCGGCGGGGATCGAGGAGATGACGATCGCCTACGGGATGACGGAGACGTCGCCGGTCTCGATGCAGACCCGCACCGACGACTCCTTCGAGCACAAGGTCGGCACGGTCGGGCGGGTCTGTCCGCACCTGGAGGTGAAGATCGCCGATCCCGTCACGGGCGCGACGCTCCCGCGCGGCGAGGCGGGCGAGTTCTGCACGCGCGGCTACTCGGTGATGCTGGGCTACTGGGACGACCCGGAGAGGACCGCCGAGGCCGTCGACGCCGACGGGTGGATGCACACCGGCGACCTCGGCGTCATGGCCGAGGACGGCTACGTCCAGATCACCGGGCGGATCAAGGACATGGTCATCCGCGGCGGGGAGAACATCTACCCGCGTGAGGTCGAGGAGTTCCTCTACACCCACCCCGACATCGAGGACGTCCAGGTCGTCGGGGTGCCGGACGAGAAGTACGGCGAGGAGCTCTGCGCGTGGGTGCGGATGCGGCCGGGCGCCGATCCGCTGGACGTCGACGCGGTGCGTGCGTTCGCCGACGGCAGGCTCGCCCACTACAAGGTGCCGCGCTACGTGATGGTCGTCGAGGAGTTCCCGATGACGGTGACCGGCAAGGTGCGCAAGGTCGAGATGCGCGAGGTGTCCGCCCAGCGCCTCGGCCTGGGCTGACCGCTGGTCAGCCCACCACCCTCTGCATCCACGCCACGTCGATCCAGCGGTCGTGCTTGCGGCCCACCTCGCGCATCACGCCCACCTCCTCGAAGCCGCACGCGCGGTGCAGCGCGAGGCTCGCGTCGTTCGGCAGGGCGACGGCGGCGACGACGAGGTGCACGCCGTCGTCGGTGAGCCGCGCCAGCAGGGCGTCGTACAGCCGCCGGCCCACGCCGCGGCCCTGGTGCCCGGGCGCGACGTAGACCGTGGTCTCGCGGGTGTGGGAGTAGGCCGGCTTGGGCCGGAACGGCGACGAGGTGGCGTAGCCGGCGACGGCGCCCTCGTGCTCGGCGACCAGGAAGTGGTCGCGCGGCCCGGAGGCGGCCAGCCGCTCCTCCCACAGCTCCATCGGCCGGGGCTCGAGGTCGAAGGTGGCATGGCCCTCGCGCGCCTCGCGGGCGTAGATCGCCGCGACGGCGGGAAGGTCGGCGGGAAGTGCGCGACGGATGTCCATTCCGGCCATTGTCCCCCGTCCGGCGGCTGGTTGGATGGCACGCATGAGCATCACGCCCGACACCAAGGACTGGACCTGGGTCCTGGAGCGGTCGTGCCCGGAGTGCGGGTTCGACCCGGCAGCGCAGGGGCTGGCCGACCTCCCCGACCTGGTGCGCGCGAGCGCCGCGGAGTGGGCCCGGGCGCTCGCCCGCGGCGACGCGCGCCGGCGGCCCGCCGCCGACGTGTGGTCGGTCCTCGAGTACGGCTGCCACGTCCGCGACGTGCACGTGCTGTTCGCCGAGCGGCTGCGGCTGATGCTGACCGAGGACGAGCCGACCTTCGCCAACTGGGACCAGGACACCACCGCCGTCGAGAGCGACTACGCCGGTCAGGAGCCGGCCGTCGTGTCCGCCGAGCTGGTGCGCGCGGCGGGAGACGTGGCCGACCTCTACGCCGGTGTGACGGGCGCGGCCGCGGACCGCCCCGGGCTGCGCTCCAACGGCGACCGCTTCACCGTCGCCTCCCTCGGCACCTACCACCTGCACGACGTCGTGCACCACCTGCACGACGTGGGGGCCGGGCTCGGGTGAACGAGACGGTCCGGGCCTACGACCTCGACGCCGCGGCGTACGCCGACGCGTCGCCGGTCGTGCCGGCCTCGGTCCGTGCCGACATCGAGGACTTCGTCGACCGGCTGGGCCCGGGCGCCCGGGTGCTGGAGATCGGGTCCGGCGGGGGTCGCGACGCCCGGCTGATCGAGGAGCTCGGCCTGCGGGTGCGGCGTACGGACGTCTCGCAGGGCTTCGTCGACCTCCTGCGCCAGCGAGGATGGCAGGCGGACCTCCTCGACCCCCTCGTCGACGACCTCACCTCGCCGGAGGGCCCCTACGACGCCGTGTGGTCCAACGCCTCGCTGCTCCACGTCGCCCGGGCGGACCTGCCGACAGTGCTCGGGCGCCTCGCCGAGGTCACCCGGCCCGGCGGGCTGCTGCGGATCTCCCTCAAGGAGGGTGACGGTGAGGGGTGGTCGACGCACGGGTCGATCCGCCACCGGCGCCACTTCACCTACTGGCGCGCCGACGCCCTGCGCGCCGTCGTCCTCGGTGCCGGCTGGGCCGAGGTCGAGGTGCGCGGCGAGATCTCGGGCAAGCGGTCGGAGTCGTGGCTCGAGGTGTCGGCGGTCCGTGATGGGGTGTCCCCATGAGGCACACGGAGCTCTGGGCGCGGCTCGACCAGGTCCTCGGGCGTGACTACTCGCGCACCTGGGCCGAGCTCACAGTCGTGCGCGAACTCGACGGGCGCACGACGCGCGAGGCGCTCGACGCCGGCATCCCTCCCAAGCAGGTCTGGTCCGCGGTGCGCCGCCACCTCGAGCTCCCGGACAGCGAGCGGTGACCACCCGGCTGGAGGCTGGCCTCTCCGTGGCCGACGTGCAGCGGCGCACGGTGCGCACCCTCGTCGTCTCGCAGGCCGTCGGCGCCGTCGGCGTGACCATCGGCGTGGCGACGGCCTCCCTGCTGGCTCGTGACATCTCCGGCAGCGAGACGATGGCCGGCCTCGCGCAGACCTTCCAGGTCCTCGGCACGGCTGCGGCGGCCTACTCCCTGGCGCGGGTGATGCGACGCCGCGGACGACGCGTCGGGCTCGTCCTCGGCTACCTCGCGGGCGCGGCGGGCGCGGTGCTGGCGGTCGTCGCCGGCGTCGTCGACTCGATGGCGGTGCTGCTGCTCGGCGCGGTGCTGCTCGGCGCCACGACGGCGGTCAACAACGGCTCGCGCTACGCCGCCACCGACCTCGCCACTGAGGAGCACCGCGCCCGAGCGCTGTCGGTCGTGGTGTGGGCCACCACGATCGGCGCCGTCGCCGGGCCCAACCTCACCGGCGTGGGCGCGAGCGTCGCCCGGTCGATCGGCGTGCCCGAGCTGACCGGCGGCTTCGCCATCGGTGCCGTCGTCCTCGTGCTCGCGGCGGGGTGGGTCTGGTGGCGGCTGCGCCCCGACCCGTTGCTGCTCGCGCAGCAGGAGGCCGGCGCCGCGCCCGACGACCGCGAGCCGCGCGGGCGGTCGTGGCGTCGGTTCGTCGTCGTCGTACGCGACGTGCCGGCGGTCGGCGCCGCGGTGGTGGCGATGGCCTGCGCCCACGCCGCCATGGTCACCGTGATGATCATGACGCCGCTCCACATGGAGCACGGCGGTGCGCACCTCGAGGTCATCGGCTTCGTGATCTCGGTGCACGTGCTCGGCATGTTCGCCTTCTCGCCGCTCGTAGGCTGGGCCGCCGACCGCTACGGCCGCGCCGCGGTCCTGGTCGCCGGGGGAGTCGTGCTGCTGGTCTCGCTCGCGCTGTGCGGCCTGTCGCCGCAGGGCACGTCGTGGCAGATCTTCGCGGGGCTGTTCCTGCTCGGCGTCGGCTGGTCGTGCGCGACCGTCGCGGCGTCGACGGTGATCGCCGACCGCACGCCCATCGAGGCGCGCACCGACGTGCAGGGCACCTCCGACATGGCGATGTCGCTCACCGCCGCCGGGGGAGGCGCGCTCGCCGGCGTCATCGTCGGCTCGCTCGGCTATCCGGTGCTCGCGATGTTCGCCGCGCTGCTGGCGGGCGCGGTGCTGGTCGCGGGCACCCTCACCCACCGCCACGCCTGACCTGCTCCCGACCCCGCCCCGCCCACTCACGAACCGGGCGCGACACGCCGCACCCGGAGCCGACATCGAACACCTGTTCGGGCTACTGTGCTTCCACAGGTATGACGAGGGGCGAGGTTGTCCACAGCGTTCGACCGTCCTGATCAGGGACTGTCGGTGGCTCGCCCTAGCGTCGCAGACGTACCTCTCACGACACGACGACAAGACGGGACACTGCAATGGCTGGTGCAGACCGCGAGAAGGCCCTGGATGCCGCGCTCGCTCAGGTGGAGAAGCAGTTCGGCAAGGGCTCGGTCATGCGACTGGGCGACGAGACGCGTGCCCCGCTCGAGGTGATCCCCACGGGGTCGATCGCCCTCGACGTCGCACTCGGCCTGGGCGGCCTGCCGCGCGGGCGCGTCGTGGAGATCTACGGTCCGGAGTCCTCCGGAAAGACGACGGTCGCCCTCCACGCGGTGGCCAGCGCGCAGGCGGCCGGCGGCATCGTCGCCTTCATCGACGCCGAGCACGCGCTCGACCCCGACTACGCGAAGGCGCTCGGCGTCGACACCGACGCGCTCCTGGTCTCGCAGCCCGACTCGGGTGAGCAGGCCCTCGAGATCGCCGACATGCTGGTCCGCTCCGGCGCGCTGTCGCTGATCGTCATCGACTCCGTGGCCGCGCTCGTGCCCCGCGCCGAGATCGAGGGTGAGATGGGCGACAGCCACGTCGGCCTCCAGGCCCGCCTGATGAGCCAGGCGCTGCGCAAGATGACCGGTGCCCTCAACAACTCCGGCACCACGGCCATCTTCATCAACCAGCTGCGCGAGAAGATCGGCGTGATGTTCGGCTCGCCGGAGACCACGACCGGTGGTCGCGCGCTGAAGTTCTACTCCTCGGTGCGCCTCGACGTGCGTCGCATCGAGACGCTCAAGGACGGCACCGACATGGTCGGCAACCGCACCCGCGTCAAGGTCGTCAAGAACAAGGTGGCCCCGCCGTTCAAGCAGGCCGAGTTCGACATCATGTACGGCAAGGGCATCAGCCGCGAGGGCGGTCTCATCGACGTTGGCGTCGAGGCGGGCATCATCCGCAAGGCCGGCGCCTGGTACACCTACGAGGGCGACCAGCTCGGCCAGGGCAAGGAGAACTCGCGCAACTTCCTCAAGGACAACCCCGACCTCGCCAACGAGATCGAGAAGCTCATCCTCGAGAAGCTGGGCGTCTCTCCCGCCGTCGACAAGCCCGCCGACGACCTGAGCGACGAGCCCATCGGGGTCAATGACTTCTGACCGGGCGCCCGGCTCCGCATCCGGACCCTCGTCGGGTGCGGTCGGGCCGGAGACCCGGCCGGCCCCGTCGTGGGTCGGCGACGTCGGCCTCGGCGTGGAGGCGTGGGTGGGGAAGGTCCCACCCACGCCCACCGGGACCGGCGCCGAGACCCCGGAGCCCGGCACCGATCGCCCTGCCCGAGGCGATCGCGCTGGGCGCGGCAGCGATCGAGGTGGGGGTCGAGGTGGCCGTCGCTCGGGTGGTCGCGGACGCACCCGCACCTGGGAGGAGCGCGAGGCGGCCAGGCTCGCCCGCGAGGAGGCTGCCGCCGCGGAGGTCGAGGCCGACCCCGAGGCGGTGGCCCGCAGGATCCTCCTCGACACCCTCACCGGGCAGGCGCGCTCGCGCCAGGAGCTGGCCGACAAGCTGGCCAAGCGGGGCGTGCCCGACGACCTCGCCGCCGGCCTGCTCGACCGCTTCACCGAGGTCGGGCTGATCGACGACGCCGCCTACGCCCGGCAGTGGGTGGAGAGCCGGCACCGCAGTCGCGGCCTCGCCCCACGCGCCCTGGCCCAGGAGCTGCGGCGCAAGGGCGTCGGCGACGACGACGCCAAGGCCGCGCTCGAGCAGATCGACGAGGACGACCAGCGCATCGCCGCCCGGGCGCTCGTCGACAAGAAGCTGCGCTCGATGGCAGGGCTCGACCCCCAGGTCGCCACCCGCCGCCTGGCCGGCCTCCTCGCTCGCAAGGGCTACCCCGCCGGCCTCGCGTTCTCCGTCGTCCGCGAGGCGCTGGCCGGGGCAGCCGAGGTCGACGAGCCCCACCCCGACTTCTGACCCGGGGCCGGGCTGCGGGCCCGCCTCTCCCACGGGCGACCGCCTCTGGTGGGATGGTGCCGTGAGCGAGCGCGAGGTCCTGACCTACGACCTGTTCGGCACGGCGACGCGCGAGCTGGCCCAGGAGGTGGCCGACTCGGGGTTCCATCCCGACATGATCCTCGCGATCGCCCGGGGCGGACTCGCCCTCGGCATGGGGCTCGGATACGCGCTGGCGGTGAAGAACATCTCCGTGGTCAACGTGGAGTTCTACACCGGCGTCGACCAGCGCCTCGACGTCCCGATCATGCTCCCCCCGACCCCGGCGGCCGTCGACCTGTCGGGCCTGAAGGTGCTGGTGGCCGACGACGTCGCCGACACCGGGCGCACGCTGGAGCTCGTCCACGCGTTCTGCGAGGGACACGTCGCCGAGGTGCGCACGGTCGTCATCTACGAGAAGCCCCAGTCGGTCATCCGACCCGACTACTCGTGGCGGGTCACCGAGCGCTGGATCGACTTCCCCTGGTCGGTGCTGCCGCCGGTCGTGGATCCCGACGCGATGGCGCACTGACGCGTACGCCGTCGTACGGGCGCCGGTGGGCCATGATGACCCCATGAGACCCGCCATCGCCGACGCGCTCCGCCTGCCGGGCGGACCCGTCGACCTCACGACGATCGCGACCGACGCCACGCCCGGCTTCGACGGCACCAAGACCGACGGCAGGTCCGCGCTCGCCGACATGCAGGTCGAGCTGGCCGACCTCCAGGAGCGGCTGTGGGCCGAGCGCACCGCCGGCTCCCAGCGGCGCATCCTGCTGGTGCTCCAGGGCATGGACACCAGCGGCAAGGGCGGCGTGCTGCGCCACACCATCGGCCTGGTCGACCCCCAGGGCATCCGCATCACCAGCTTCAAGGCGCCCACGGAGGAGGAGCTCGCGCACGACTTCCTTTGGCGCATCGAGAAGGGGCTGCCGGAGGCCGGCTACATCGGGGTCTTCGACCGCTCCCACTACGAGGACGTCCTCATCGGCCGCGTCCGCTCCTTCGCCGACCCCGCCGAGATCGAGCGCCGCTACGGCGCGATCAACGACTTCGAGGCCCGGCTGACCGACGAGGGCGTCTCGGTCGTCAAGTGCATGCTCCACATCAGCGCCGCCGAGCAGAACAACCGCCTCGCGGCGCGGCTGGCCAACCCCGACAAGCACTGGAAGTACGACACGAGCGACCTCGACGAGCGGACGATGTGGTCGGCCTACCGCCAGGCCTACGAGATCGCCCTCGAGCGCACGGGCACGGACGCCGCGCCGTGGTACGTCGTGCCGTCGGACAAGAAGTGGTATCGCAACCTGGCGATCGCCCACATCCTCCTCGACACCCTGCGCGGCCTCGACCTGCACTGGCCGGCCGCCCGCTTCGACGTCGCGGCCGAGATCCGGCGGCTCGCCGAGGAGGCACCGGTCCGGTGACGAGCACCGCAGTCACCGGCCCCCTCCCGACGGTCCAGGTCACCCGCTACGTCACCCCGCTGCGCGAGGGCGGCAGCCTTCCCGGCGTCGTGGAGGGCGACGACCTCGGCACCTACGTGTGCAAGTTCCGCGGCGCCGGCCAGGGCGCGAAGGTGCTCGTCGCCGAGGTCATCGTCAGCGGCCTGGCCACCCGCCTCGGCCTGCGCACCCCGCGGCTGGTCGTGCTGGACCTCGACCCCGAGCTCGCGCGCTACGAGGCCGACGAGGAGGTCCAGGACCTGCTCAACGCCAGCGTCGGGCCCAACCTCGGCATCGACTTCCTGCCCGGCTCGTTCGGCGTCGACGGCCAGGTCGGCACGGCGGACGACGAGGGGGCGCGGGTGCTGTGGCTCGACGCCTTCACCGCCAACGTCGACCGCTCGTGGCGCAACCCCAACCTGCTGCTGTGGCACGGCGACCTCTGGGTGATCGACCACGGCGCCTCGCTCTACTTCCACCACGGCTGGCGCTCGGGCGTCACCGACCCGGCGCGGTTCGCCGCGCAGCCGTGGGACGCCGCCGGCCACGTGTTCGAGACCTGCGCCGGCCGGGCGCGCGAGCTCGACGAGGAGATCGCCGCCCGGCTCGACCGGGACGCCTTCGTCGACGTGCTGGCCGCGGTCCCCGACGTGTGGCTGGAGCCGGTGCCCGGCGCGGAGACGCCCGGTGCGCTGCGCGAGGCGTACGTCGAGTTCCTCCTCGCCCGCCTGGGCACCCGCCAGTGGCTGCCGGAGGTCGCACGATGACCGCTCGCCGGATGGCCTACCAGTACGTCGTGCTGCGGTGCGTGCCCCGCCCGGAGCGCGAGGAGTTCGTCAACGTCGGCGTCGTGCTGCACTGCCAGGCCGCCGACTACCTCGACGCCTCGTGGTCGGTCGACGCCGATCGGCTCCGCGCCCTCCACCCCGGCATCGACGTCGACCACGTGTGCGAGGCCCTCACCTTCGCCGACCGGGTGTGCCGCGGCGACGAGCGCGCCGGCGAGGCGGCCCGGCAGTCGCTGGGGCAGCGCTTCGGGTTCCTCAAGGCGCCGCGGAGCACGGTGCTGCAGCCGGGCCCGGTGCACGGAGGCCTCACCGCCGACCCGGCGCGACAGCTCGCCCACCTTCGCGAGCGGCTCGTCGGCTAGCCCATGACGTACGTCGGTGCGGTGCGGGCGGCCCTCGCCGTGGCCGGCGACCCGGTGCGCGCGGCCCAGCAGCGGGCCTACATGAAGTCCGCGCTGCCGTTCGCCGGCCTGACGGCGCCGGAGCTCAGGGCCCTGCTGCGGCCCCTGCTGGTCGAGCACCGCTTCGTCGACCGGGCGCAGTGGGAGGCCGCGGTGCTCGAGCTGTTCGAGGACGTCGAGCACCGCGAGGAGTGGTACGCCGCGGTCGCGCTGCTGCGCGACCCGGCCTACCGCGCGTGGCTCGACCCCGACCTGCTGCCCCTGCTCGAGCACCTCGTCCGGCTCGGCTCCTGGTGGGACGTCGTCGACGAGATCGCCTCGCAGCCCGTCGGCCAGGTGCTGCTCGACCACCGGGGTGCGGCCACGCCGGTCGTCGAGCGCTGGTCGGTCGACCCCGACAGCCTGTGGGTGCGGCGTACGGCCGTGCTGGCGCAGCTGCGCCACGGCGAGCAGACCGACACCGACCTGCTGGAGCGGGTGCTCGTCGCCAACCTCGATGACACGACGTACGGGCGCGAGTTCTTCGTCCGCAAGGCGGTGGGGTGGGCGCTGCGACAGCATGCGCGCACCGACCCGGCGTGGGTCCGCACCTTCGTGCAGGACCACGCCGACCGGCTGAGCGGGCTGTCGCGGCGCGAGGCGCTCAAGCACCTCACCTGACCTCGGGTGACCGGTCGCCCGAGCGACCGACCGCGACGACGTCGTGCCGGATCAGACGGGGACGAGCTCCACGGCGCCCACGGCGTAGCGGGCGAGGATCGCGCGGGCGACCGCCGGGTGCGCCCCGAGCGGGTCGGAGACCGCCACGGCACCGGCCTCGACGGCCAGCTCGGTGGCCCGGTCGGGCAGCCTGCCGGGAGCGAGGAAGAACGACGCGACGGCGACGTGGCGCTTGCCCTCGGCACGGAACGCACGCACCGCCTCGCCGGCGGCCGGGGGAGCGGCCGAGGCGAAGGCCGCGGTGACCGGGAGCCGGTGACGCGCGCCCCAGGTGCGGGCGATGCGGGCGACCGCCTGGTTGGCGAGCGGGTCGGACGACCCGGCCGCCGTCAGCACCAGCGCGTCGAGCTCGCGCACCCGGGCGGCCTTGAGCGCATCGCGCAGGCGCAGGTCGAGCACCTCGAGGAAGGCGGCCTCCATGCCGAGGATGCGGCTGGCCTGGATCCGGACCCCGTCGTGGCGGGCCATCGCGGCGGCGATGGCCTCGGGCACGTCCACCTTGGCGTGGTAGGCCTCGGTGAGCAGCAGCGGGACGACGACGATCTCGTCGTGGCCCGCCTTCACCAGCCGGTCGACGACCGTGTCGAAGCTCGGCTTGGAGAGGTCGAGGAACGCCGTCTCGATCTTGAGGTCGGGTCGCATCGCCTTGACCTCGGCGATGAGCGCCTTGATCGTCGCGGCCGAACGCGGGTCCCGGCTTCCGTGGGCCAGGGCAACCAGAGCAGGAGCAGCCATCAGGCGTGCCTCCGTTCGTGAGTGGAGCGGTGCATCAGGGTGTGGTGCTGCGGCGGGACGACGTTGTCGCGCTGCGTCGAGCGGGAGATGGTCTCGAGGGTCGTGGGTGACGTCATGCGTGGATCCCGCACTCGGTCTTGCCGGTGCCGGCCCACCGCCCGCTGCGCGGGTCGTCGCCGGGGGCGACGCGGCGCGTGCAGGGCCGGCAGCCGATGCTCGGGTAGCCGTCGTGGACGAGCGGGTTGACCAGGACGCCGTGGTCGAGGACGTAGCGGTCCACCTGCTCGTCGCTCCAGCGGGCCAGGGGGGAGACCTTGACCTTGCCCTTGCGGGCGTCCCAGCCGACGACGGGCGCGATGACCCGGTTGTGGGTCTCGGCGCGGCGCAGGCCGGTGGCCCAGGCGTCGTAGCGCGACAGGGCCTCGTTGAGTGGCGCGACCTTGCGCAGCGCGCAGCACAGGTCGGGGTCGGTGCGGTAGAGGTCCGTGGCGTGCGCGGCGTCCTGCTCGGCGACGCTCTGGACCGGCGTGATGGTCAGCAGGTTGACCGGCAGCGTGGCCTCGACGGCGTCGCGGGTGCCGATGGTCTCTGGGAAGTGGTAGCCGGTGTCGAGGAAGACCACGTCGATGCCGGGAGCCACCGTGGAGGCGAGGTGTGCCAGCACGGCGTCGCCCATCGAGGAGGTGATGGCGAACCGCTCGCCGAACGTCGCCACGGCCCACTCGATGATCACCTCGGCGGGGGCGAGCTCGAGCTCGGCGCCGACGTGGGAGACGAGCTCGCGCAGCTCCTCGGGCGTACGCCCCTCGGTGTGGGTGCCCTTGAACGCGCGGGCGGCGCGGGTCGAGAGGCTCACGGCGCGCCTCCGTCGGTGCCGGGGTGCGGGATCATCCCGGTCATCTGCACGGTGAAGCTGCGCAGGCACGAGCGGCACTCCCAGGCACCTGCGCCCTCGCGGGGGAACAGGTTCTCGTCCCCGCAGTAGGGGCAGTGGAAGGGCACGGCTCGCTCGGACATCAGGACGCCACCGGCTCCCCGCGCAGCAGCACCTCGTCGGCGCGGGCGACCCAGGTGGCGAAGCGCTCGCCGTCGGTGCGGTCGCGCAGGTAGGCCGACACGACGGCGGAGACGTAGTCGTCGAGGCCGGCGCTGGTGACCTTGTGGGCGCGCAGCTTGCGACCCATCGCGGGGTTGAGCCCGAGGGCACCGCCGAGGTGCACCTGGAAGCCCTCGACCTGGCGGCCGTCGGTGTCCATGACGAGCTGGCCCTTGAGGCCGATGTCGGCGATCTGGGTGCGCGCGCAGGCGTTGGGGCAGCCGTTGACGTTGACCGAGATGGCGGTGTCGAGGTCGGGGAAGCGCTTCTCGAGCTCGGTGACCAGGCGGCGGGCGCGCTCCTTGGTGTCGACGATGGCGAGCTTGCAGAACTCGATGCCGGTGCAGGCCATCGTGGAGCGGCGCCAGTTGCTCGGGCGCGCGGTGAGGCCGATCCGCTCCAGGTCGTCGGCGAACGCCTCGGTGTCCTCGGCGGCCACACCGATCACCACCAGCTTCTGGTAGGCGGTGAGCCGGGCGCCGCGGGCGCCGTGGCGCTCGACCACCTCGGAGAGCGCGGTGAGGGTGGTGCCGTCGATGCGGCCCACCACCGGCGCGGCGCCGATGTAGTAGCGCCCGTCCTTCTGCTCGTGGATGCCGATGTGGTCGCCCTGGGTGACGGGAGCATCGGGGGAGGGGTTGTCGACGAGCGCGCGGTGGAGGTACTCGTTCTCCAGCACCTCGCGGAACTTGTCCTTGCCCCAGTCGGCGAGGAGGAACTTGAGGCGGGCCTTGGAGCGCAGCCGGCGGTAGCCGTAGTCGCGGAAGATCCCGGCCACGCCCTCCCACGCGTCGGCGACCTCGTCGAGGGGGATCCACACGCCGAGCTTGTGCGCGAGCATGGGATTGGTGGACAGGCCGCCGCCGACCCAGAGGTCGAAGCCGGGGCCGTGCTCGGGGTGGACGGTGCCCACGAACGACACGTCGTTGACCTCGGGGGCGACGTCGTGGCTGGGGTGCCCGGTCAGCGCGGTCTTGAACTTGCGGGGCAGGTTGGAGAACTCCGGGTTGTCGAGCGCGCGGCGCTTGATCTCGGCCAGCGCCTCGCTGCCGTCGATGATCTCGTCCTTCGCGATGCCGGCGACGGGGGAGCCGAGGAACGGTCGCGGGCTGTCGCCGCACGCCTCCAGCGTGCTGAGCCCGACGGCCTCGAGCCGCTCCCAGATCGCCGGGACGTCCTCGATCTCGATCCAGTGGTACTGGATGTTGTTGCGGTCGGTGATGTCGGCGGTGTTGCGGGCGTAGGCCGTCGACACCTCGCCGAGTGCCCGCAGGGCGGCCGCGTCGAGGACCGCGCCGTCGGTGCGCACGCGCATCATGAAGTAGCGGTCGTCGAGCTCCTCCTCCTCGAGCTGGGCGGTCTTGCCGCCGTCGAAGCCGGGAGCGCGCTGCGTGTAGAGGCCCATCCACCGGAAGCGGCCGCGCAGGTCGGCGGGGTCGATCGAGTCGAAGCCGCGGCGCGAGTAGGTGTGGAGGATGCGATCGCGCACGTTGAGCGGGTCGTCGTCCTTCTTGGACTGCTCGTTCTTGTTGAGCGGCTCGGTGTAGCCGAGCGCCCACTGGCCCTCGGCGCGCTTGGGGCGCGGGATCTCGGTGCGCTGGGCGGCCTGGGGCGTGAACCGGAGGTCGGGCATGTCAGGAGAGTCCTGTTCGCTGATGGTGCCGCGCGCGACGGTGAGCGCGGAGGGGGATGTGCTGGGCGGCGTTCAGCGATGCCAACAGGTCGCGCTGCCCACGCGCATGAGGTCGACATGACGTCGGACCACAAGGTGTGCGTGGGTGCAGGCGGTGACCATGTCAAGAAGTCTCAGGGCTTGGACAGATGTTCCACAAGGCGGAATCTCGTATCGCGAGACCAAGCGCCACGATGTGAGACGCGCCTCGGGTCGTCACGCCCCCGCGAGGCTGGAGTGCGACCCAGGTAACACCGGTGGTCCAGTCCTCAGCCGCGGCTCGCGCATGAGGCGACGCCGAGCCAGGTGTGGTGGTTGCCCCACCAGCACCAGCCCAGCTTGGTGGCGCCGCGGCGCTGGGCGCCGTCGCGGCCGGTGCCGTTGCTGATCCACAGCGCGGGGGTGCGGGCGTCGTACGTCCCGTTGGCGCGACGCAGTCGCGAGCCGGGCGCCATGAAGCAGGCGTTGCGCTCCAGCACCTCGGGCTCCTGCAGCACCCAGTGGAGGCCTTCGGCCAGGGTGAGGGGCGAGCGGCCCGCGGCGACGATCTCGGGCACCGACTCGGCGGGGGTGCGGCCGAGGAACGCCTCGCCCCGGTCGAGACCGATCGCGACGTAGGGCATCGGTGGCACCTCCTCGACGGGGGCGAACGCGTCCACGTCGGTCATGTCCTCGACGACGAAGCCGGCCAGGTCCCCGCGCCGCAGCAGCGGGGCCAGCGCCGAGGCCGGCGCCGACGTCACCAGGAGCGCGCCGGAGGGCGCGCCGGCGGCCACCTCCCGCAGCCGGTCGGGGACGGTCCCGGAGAGGTCGTGGACGCCGAGCCGGACGAGCCGCTCGGCCTGGTCGGACGGAGAGGGGAGGGCCATGCGGGTCCAACGCGCCACCCGTCGCCGGGGTTCCCGTGCCGCGGTGTCCAGCGCGCGCGGGTGGCGGGCGGTCCGGGCCCGGTCGGGCTCTAGGCTGTCGCCATGACGGACTCCCTGATCAGCAGTGCGTACTCCCAGGCCCTCGAGGTCATCGCCTCGGTCGAACCCCGCATCGCGGAGGCCACCCGGCAGGAGCTCGCCGACCAGCGGGCCTCCCTCAAGCTGATCGCCTCGGAGAACTACGCCTCGCCCGCCGTGCTGCTGACGATGGGCACCTGGTTCAGCGACAAGTACGCCGAGGGCACCGTCGGCCACCGCTTCTACGCCGGCTGCCAGAACGTCGACACCGTCGAGTCGCTGGCCGCCGAGCACGCCCGCGAGCTGTTCGGGGCGCCCTACGCCTACGTGCAGCCGCACTCCGGCATCGACGCCAACCTCGTCGCGTTCTGGTCGATCCTGGCCAACAAGGTGGAGTCGCCCTACCTGGAGAAGATGCAGGCCAAGAACGTCAACGAGCTCAGCGAGGCCGACTGGGAGCGGCTGCGCCACGAGTTCGGCAACCAGCGCCTGCTCGGCATGTCGCTCGACGCCGGCGGCCACCTCACGCACGGCTTCCGGCCCAACATCAGCGGCAAGATGTTCCACCAGCAGCAGTACGGCACCGACCCGGAGACGGGGCTGCTCGACTACGACGCGGTCGCGGCCAAGGCGCGCGAGTTCAAGCCGCTGGTGCTCGTCGCCGGCTACTCCGCCTACCCGCGCCGGGTCAACTTCGCCCGGATGCGCGAGATCGCCGACGAGGTCGGCGCCGTGCTGATGGTCGACATGGCCCACTTCGCCGGTCTGGTGGCCGGCAAGGTGTTCACTGGCGAGGAGGACCCCGTCCCCTACGCCCACATCACCACCACCACGACGCACAAGTCGCTGCGCGGCCCGCGCGGCGGCATGGTGCTGGCGCAGGAGGAGTTCGCCGCCGACGTCGACCGTGGCTGCCCGATGGTGCTCGGCGGCCCGCTGGCGCACGTGATGGCGGCCAAGGCCGTCGCGTTCGCGGAGGCCCGCACCAACGCGTTCCAGGACTACGCGCAGCGCATCGCCGACAACGCCAAGTCGCTGGCCGAGGGCTTCCTCACCCGCGGCGCCACCCTCGTCACCGGCGGCACCGACAACCACCTCGTCCTACTCGACGTGTCGTCGTTCGGCCTCACCGGCCGCCAGGCGGAGTCCGCGCTCCTGGAGGCCGGCGTCGTGACCAACCGCAACTCGGTGCCCGCCGACCCCAACGGCGCCTGGTACACCTCCGGCGTCCGGCTCGGCACCCCCGCCCTGACGACCCGCGGCTTCGGCCACGAGGAGTTCGACACCGTGGCCGAGCTCATCGTCGACGTGCTGGCCAACACCCGGGCAGGCACCACCAAGGCCGGCGGGCCCAGCAAGGCGTCGTACGTGCTCGGCGACGGCGTCGCCGACCGCGTCACCAAGCGGTCGGCCGAGATGCTCGACAAGCACCCGCTCTACCCGGGCCTCGTCCTCGGCTGACGAGTGGGCTCGTCGTGACGCTCAGGCGGGGTCGAGTGGGCTCGTTGTGACGCTCTGGCGGGGTCGAGTCGGCTCGTTGTGACGCTCAGGCGGGATCGAGTCGGCTCGTTGTGACGCTCTGGCGGGGTCGAGTCGGCTCGTCCTAACGCCCACGACATGTCAGGTTGAGCGGACGACGGTCAGGATGCGCCGACTCGCCGCGACGTCGCGGTCAGGGTGCGCCGACTCGACTCGATCTCGTGTTCAGGATGCGCCGACTCGACTCGATCTCGTGGTCAGGATGCGCCGACTCGACTGCCGTCAGATCAGGGAGCGGTAGAGCTCGAGCGTGCGGGCGGCGATGGAGCCCCAGCTGAAGTGCTCCTCGGCGCGCCGCCGGCCGGCGACGCCGAAGGCGCGGGCGCGGTCGGGGTCGCTGACGGCATCGGTGAGCGCGGCGGCGAGGTCGGCGACGTAGCGCTCGGGGTCGAGGGGGGTGCCCGTGCCGTCGGTGGCCTGCTCGATCGGCACCAGCCACCCGGTCTCGCCGTCGACCACGACCTCGGGGATGCCGCCCGTCGCGGTGGCGACGACGGCGGTCTCGCAGGCCATCGCCTCGAGGTTGACGATGCCGAGCGGCTCGTAGATCGACGGGCAGGCGAACACGGTCGCCGCGGTCAGCAGCGCCACGACGTCGGTGCGGGGGAGCATCTCGGGGATCCACACGACGCCCGAGCGGGTGGCGGCGAGGTCCTCGACCAGGACCCGCACCTCGGCCTCGATCTCCGGGGTGTCGGGCGCGCCCGCGCACAGCACCAGCTGGACCTCGGGGGGCAGCGCAGCGGCCGCCCGCAGGAACAGCGGCAGGCCCTTCTGCCGGGTGATCCGGCCGACGAAGACGACGCTCGGCCGGTCGGGGTCGACGCCCAGCTCGCGCACCCGGTCGGGGTCGTCGAGCGGCGCCCACTCGGTGGTGTCGATGCCGTTGTGCACGACGTGCACCTGGGCGGGGTCGACGGCCGGATAGCTGCGCAGCACGTCGTCGCGCATCGCCGCGCTGACCGCGACGATGGCCGCAGCGCCCTCGTACGCCGTCTGCTCGACCCAGCTCGACAGCGCGTAGCCGCCGCCGAGCTGCTCGGCCTTCCACGGCCGCATCGGCTCGAGCGAGTGGGCGCTGACGACGTGGGGGATGCCGTGCATCAGCCCGGCGAGGTGGCCGGCCATGTTGGCGTACCAGGTGTGGGAGTGGACCAGGTCGGCGCCGTCGCAGTCGTCGACCATCGCGAGGTCGACGCCGAGCGTGCGGATCGCCGGGTTGGCCCCGGCGAGCGAGTCGGGCTCGGCGTACGCCGTGGTGCCGGCCTCGGAGCGGGGGGCGCCGAAGCAGCGCACCCGGGCGTCCACGTCGGGCAGCACCCGCAGGGCGCGGACCAGCTCGGCGACGTGCACCCCGGCGCCGCCGTAGACCTCCGGTGGGTACTCCTTGCTGAGGACGTCGATGCGCATGAGGTGAAGGTAGTCCCCGGGGGTGGTCGACCGCGTCCCCACCGGACGGCTAGTTTCGGGGCATGGCCATCACGCCCCCGCGCAAGAAGGTGCTCGCCGTCGTGCTGGCCGGGGGTGAGGGCAAGCGCCTGATGCCGCTGACGGCCGACCGGGCCAAGCCCGCGGTGCCGTTCGGCGGCATCTACCGGCTGATCGACTTCGCGCTGTCCAACGTCGTCAACTCCGGCTACCTCAAGGTCGTCGTGCTGACGCAGTACAAGTCGCACAGCCTCGACCGGCACGTCACCACGACCTGGCGGATGTCCAACCTGCTGGGCAACTACGTCACCCCGGTGCCCGCGCAGCAGCGCGTCGGCAAGCGGTGGTACCTCGGCAGCGCCGACGCGATCTTCCAGTCGCTCAACCTGCTCACCGACGAGCGGCCCGACATCGTGGTCGTGGTGGGCGCCGACCACGTCTACCGCATGGACTTCGCCCAGATGGTCGCCGACCACGTCGAGTCCGGCGCCGGCTGCACCGTCGCCGCGATCCGTCAGCCGATCGGCCTGGCCGACCAGTTCGGCGTGATCGACGTCGACCCGGCCAGCCCGTCGCGGATCCGCGCGTTCCTCGAGAAGCCGACCGACCCCGTCGGCCTCCCCGACGCGCCCGACGAGGTGCTGGCCAGCATGGGCAACTACGTCTTCGACGCCGACGCGCTGCGCGACGCCGTGACCCGCGACGCCGATCGCGACGAGTCCAAGCACGACATGGGCGGCGACATCGTGCCGTGGTTCGTCGACAAGTCGGAGTCGGCCGTCTACGACTACAAGGACAACGAGGTCCCCGGCGCGACCGACCGCGACCGCGGCTACTGGCGCGACGTCGGGACGATGCGCTCCTACTACGACGCGCACATGGACCTGGTCTCGCCGCTGCCCGTCTTCAACCTCTACAACACCGCGTGGCCGATCTACACCAGCTACGGCCCGCACCCGCCGGCCAAGCTGGTCGAGGGCGCGAGCGGCGCCCAGGTGTCGACCTTCAACTCGATCCTGTCGCCGGGCGTGGTGATCAGCGGCGGCCGGGTCAACCGGTCGGTGCTCTCGCCGGCCGCGTGGGTCAAGGACGGCGCGGAGGTGTCCGACTCGGTGCTGATGGACGGGGTGTGGGTCGGCGAGGGAGCGGTCGTGCGCAACGCGATCCTCGACAAGGGCGTCGTCGTGCCTCCCGGCGTGCACATCGGCGTCGACCACGACGCCGACCGCGCTCGCGGGTTCGTCGTCGAGGAGGGACTCACCGTCCTGGCCAAGCAGCAGCCGGTCCCGGAGGACTAGAGCGCGTCGCGCTGGGCCACCAGGAACGCCAGCTCGACCTCGTTGCGGCAGGCGGCGATGGCCTGGTCGTACGCCGCCCGCGCCGCGTCGGTGTCGCCGGCGCGGGAGAGCAGCTCGGCGCGCACGGCCGCCGGACGGTGGCTGGCGGGGATCTCCAGGCCCTCCAGCGCCTCGAGTCCGGCGGCCGGCCCGTGCTGCTCGGCGACCGCGACCGCTCGCGCCAGCCGGGCCGAGGGCGACGGCGCCACCCGCAGCAGCAGGTCGTAGAGGCCGACGACGCGGTCCCAGCGGGTGTCCTCGGTGCTCGGCGCGGTGGCGTGCTCGGCGGCGATGCGTGCCTGCAGGACGTAGGACGCGGCGAGCGCGGTCAGCGGGCCGGTCAGGACGGGGTGGGCGAGCAGCCGTGTCGCCTCGGCGATGTCGTCGTGGTGCCAGCGGTCGCGCTCCTGGTCGGCGAGCAGCACCAGCCGCCCGTCGCGCAACCGGGCGTCGCGCCGCGAGTGCTGCAGCAGCATCAGCGCGAGCAGCGCGACGAGCGCGGGCTCGCCGGGGCGCAGGCCGAGCACCACGCGCACCAGCCTGATCGCCTCGCCGGACTGGTCGGCGCGCAGCAGGTCGGGGCCCGTGCCGGGGGCGTAGCCGGCGGTGAAGGCGAGGTAGGCCGTCTGGGCGACCATGTCCATCCGGTCGGGCAGCACGGAGGCGTCGGGGACCCCGAAGGGGATGCCGGCCCCCACGATGCGCTTCTTGGCCCGGGTGATCCGCGCGGCCATCGTCGGCTCCGGCACGAGGAAGAGCCGCGCGATGTCGGCGGTCGGAACGCCCAGCACCAGCCGGAGGCTGAGGGCGCTGGCCGCCTCCGGCGCCAGCGCCGGGTGGGCGCACATCAGCACCAGGCGCAGCACGTCGTCCTCGACCAGGCTGCCGGCGTCGGCCATCGTGCGGGCTCCTTGCTGGTGGTGCTCGGCGTCGACGAGCAGCAGCTGCTCCTTGCGCCGGGCCACGTCCTCGGTGCGCAGCCGGTCGAGCACCCGGCGGCGCGCGGCCGTCATCAGCCAGGCGGGCGGGCTGGCGGGCACCCCGTCGAGCGGCCAGGTGCGGCTGGCCGCCTCGACGGCGTCGCCCAGCGCGTCCTCGACGAGGTCGAGGCGCCGGAACTGCGCGAGGAGCAGGGCCACCAGGCGGCCCCACTCCTCGCGCACGACCTCGGCGAGGGCGTCCTGGGGGAGGGTCATCGGGGGCGCTCAGCCCATGTCCACCGCGGGCTGCACGTGCAGGTCGTAGGCGGGCAGGGCCGGGAGCACCTCGAGGAGCACGTCGAGGTCGGGCGCCTCGACCAGGTAGAAGCCGCCCATCGCCTCGACCGCCTCGGCGAAGGGGCCCTCGCTCACCTGCAGCCGCCCGCCCCGCGGGCGGACCGTGGTCGCCGACTCCGGGCCGGCGAGCGCCTCGCCGGCGAGGATCTCCACGCCGTCGCGCGCCGCGCAGGCCGCATCGAACTCGCCGAACTTCGCCATGGTGGCGGCCTTCTCCTCGTCCGTCTGCTCGTCCCAGGGCAACTCGTCGCCGTCGTCCATCAACAGCACCAGGTACTTCATCGCTCGTCCTCTCGTCGTCGTGTCACGGCGCTCAGCCGATGGAGATGGTGGGTCGGATCTCGACCGAGTACGTGGCGGGCAGCAGCGCCGCAGCCCGGACGGCGTGGTCGAGGTTGGGCAGCTCCACGTCGTAGTAGCCGCCCAGCTGCTCGGCGGTCTCCGCGAACGGGCCCTCGGTCACCACGATCTCGCCGTCGCGGGTGCCGCCGCGGTGTCGCACCGTCGTCGCCCGCTCGGCGTCGGCGAGGGCACCCGAGGCGTGCTCGGTGCCGTGCTCGGCGACGAAGGCGGAGAACGCCTCGTGGTCGCGGTAGTAGGACTCGCGGACCTCCGCACTCGCGGCGTCCCACTCCGAGGACTCGTAGGCGATGAACAGCACGTAGCGGCTCATGTCGGTCCCCTTCACTCCGCCATCCGGCGGAACTCGATGTGCTCGCCGCGGGCGGCGAACCGCTCGCACGTCGCGCGCAGTGCCGTCTCGTCGGTGGAGTCGACGAGGTAGAAGCCGACCACCTGCTCGGTGGTCTCGCTGAACGGCCCGTCGGTGACCAGCGCGCCCCCGGCCCCGTCGGGGCGCATGGACGTCGCCTGCACGGACGGCTCGAGCGGGCCGCCGGTGACGAGGATGTGGCCCTCGGCCTCGAGGTCGCGCTGGAACTCGCCGTGCGAGCGGTGCCCCATCTCGTGCTCCTCGGGCGGCAGGTCGTCCCACGCCGCCTCGGGGGCGGGCAGCAGGATCAGGTATCGGCTCATCGCCGGTGGCTCCTTCGTGTCGTGGGCCGCGGCTGCGGCCTCACCACTCTGACGGACGGCCCCCGTCCGGATCGACAGCCGACACGGCACATTCTCGGGTGGGTCTTGCCGAACCCACCGCGAAACCCGACAAGATGGGGCCATGGCCACCCACGAGAGAGCCGGACAGCCCGCCCGCACCGAGGACCTGGTGGACGTCTCCCACCTCGTGACGGCCTACTTCGACCTCGAGCCCGACCCGGACGAGGTGTCGCAGCAGGTCGCCTTCGGCACCAGCGGGCACCGCGGCACCTCGCTCGCCACCTCGTTCAACGAGATGCACATCGCCGCGACCACGCAGGCCATCTGCGACTACCGGCGCGAGCAGGGCTACGACGGCCCGCTGTTCATCGGGCGCGACACCCACGCGCTGTCCGAGCCGGCGTGGGCCACGGCGCTGGAGGTGCTGGTCGCCAACGACGTCACCGTGCTGGTCGACGACCGCGACGGCTTCACCCCGACCCCGGCGGTCAGCCACGCGATCATCCGCGCCAACCGGGGGCGTACGACCGGTGCGGGGCTCGCCGACGGCATCGTGGTCACCCCCTCGCACAACCCGCCCCAGGACGGTGGATTCAAGTACAACCCGCCCCACGGCGGCCCGGCCGACACCGACGCCACGAGCGTCATCGCCGCGCGGGCCAACGAGCTGATCCGCGGCAACGTCGCGGGCGTGCGCCGCGTGTCGTTCGCCAAGGCCCGCGCCGCCGCCGGGTCCTACGACTTCCTGGGCACCTACGTCGACGACCTGCCGACCGTCCTCGACCTCGACGTGATCCGGGACGCCGGCGTGCGCATCGGCGCCGACCCGCTCGGCGGGGCGAGCGTGGCCTACTGGGGCGAGATCGCGGAGCGGCACCGGCTCGACCTGACGGTGGTCAACCCGCTCGTCGACCCGACCTGGCGCTTCATGACGCTCGACTGGGACGGCAAGATCCGGATGGACTGCTCCTCGCCCTACGCGATGGCCTCGCTGGTGGGCCGCAAGGACGAGTACGCCATCGCCACGGGCAACGACGCCGACGCCGACCGGCACGGCATCGTGACCCCCGACGCGGGCCTGATGAACCCCAACCACTTCCTCGCGGTCGCCATCGCCCACCTCTTCGGCGGGGCGCGTCCCGGCTGGCCCGACGGCGCCCGGATCGGCAAGACGCTGGTCTCGAGCTCGATGATCGACCGGGTCGCTGCGTCGATCGGCGCGCCGCTGGTCGAGGTGCCCGTCGGCTTCAAGTGGTTCGTGCCCGGGCTGATGGACGGGTCGTTCGGGTTCGGGGGAGAGGAGTCCGCGGGGGCGTCGTTCCTGCGGCGTGACGGCTCCACCTGGACCACCGACAAGGACGGCATCGTGCTCGCGCTGCTGGCGAGCGAGATCCTCGGCGCGACCGGTCGCACGCCCAGCCAGCACTACGCCGAGCTGGTCGAGCGCCACGGCGACCCGGCGTACGCGCGCATCGACGCACCGGCCGACCGCGAGCAGAAGGCCCGGCTGGCCGCCCTGACCCCCGACGACGTGGCCGCGACCGAGCTCGCGGGCGAGCCGATCACCGGCAAGCTCACCGAGGCGCCCGGCAACGGGGCGAAGATCGGCGGGCTCAAGGTGACGACCGAGTCGGCCTGGTTCGCGGCGCGGCCCAGCGGCACCGAGGACGTCTACAAGATCTACGCCGAGTCGTTCCGGGGGCCCGAGCACCTCGCGCAGGTGCAGGAGGAGGCCCGTCAGGTGGTCGGCGCGGCGCTGGGCTGAGGAGCACCCGCGGGGTGGCGAGGTCAGCCGCCGACCGGACCCGCCTCGATCGGGTCGCGGCGCCGTCGCCCGTGCGACCGCGCGTCCTGGCCGTCCTTGCCGTCGGGGTCGTCGATGTCGGTGCGGGAGAAGCTGACCGCCACGATCGCGTCGAGACGGACCAGCACCTGCTGGGCGTTGCCGTCGTCGAGCACCACCCCGAGCCCGTCGGCGCCGACGATGCGGCCCTCGAGCCACGTGCCCTGGACGAGCAGTCGCACGGCGGCGCCGGCGTCCTGCGCGTGGCGCAGCAGGGTCCCGACGGTGAACAACGTGCTGCCCTTGGCCGACATGGCCTCCCCCTCCCGGCATGCCCGCGCTCCCACAGCGCGGACCCGGCTAGGCGCACCGTCGGGCTGGTCCTGACGGTGCGCGCGACGAGCCTGTCACAGCATCGGGGTCGCCCGCTCGACAACGGCGCGGAGGGATCCGCTCTCCAGCATCCCGAACGTCCCACCGTACGACGTGCCGAAGCGGCTGCCGCAGAAGGCGTCGGCCACCTCGCCCGGCGCGAAGCGCACCAGGAGGGAGCCCTGGAGGCACGCGGCCATCCGGCCGGCCAACCGCCGCGCGCCCGCCTCGACACCGGCAGCCTCGCCAAGGAGGGCGAGGGTGTCGTCGACCGCCCGGTCGAGCCGGCTGTCGCCCCCGCGCGCCGCACCGACCTCCGTGATCCAGGCGTGGAGCACCTCGGGCTCGCGGCCGAGGGCACGGAGCACGTCGAGCGCGTTGACGTTGCCCGAGCCCTCCCAGACCGAGTTGAGCGGCGACTCCCGGAACATCAGCGGGAGGCCCGAGTCCTCGACGTAGCCGTTGCCGCCGAGGCACTCGAGCGCCTCGGCGACCATCGCCGGGGTGCGCTTGCACACCCAGAACTTGGCCAGCGGGAGCGCGATGCGGCGCAGCGCCACCTCGTGCGGGTCGCCGGGCCGGTCGACGGCCGCGGCGAGGCGCATCGCGAGGGCGGTCGCCGCCTCCGACTCGACGGCGAGGTCGGCCACGACGTTCTGCATGAGCGGCGCGTCGGCGAGCAGCCTGCCGAACGCGAAGCGGTGCGCGACGTGCCAGGACGCCTCGGCCAGGGCGTGGCGCATCAGCGCCGCCGAGCCCAGCACGCAGTCCAGCCGGGTCGCCGCCACCATCTCGATGATGGTCCGCACCCCGCGGCCCTCGTCGCCCAGGCGCCGGGCCAGCGTGCCGGTGAGCTCGAGCTCGCTGGAGGCGTTGGACCGGTTGCCGAGCTTGTCCTTGAGCCGCACGACGTCGATCCGGTTGCGGGTGCCGTCGTCCAGCACGCGCGGCACGACGAAGCAGGTGAGGCCGCCCCCGGCCTGGGCGAGGACGAGGAAGACGTCGTTCATCGGCGCGGAGGTGAACCACTTGTGGCCGTCGAGGCGGTACCAACCGTCGTCGGCGGTCGGGGTCGCGCGGGTCTGGTTGGCCCGCACGTCGGAGCCGCCCTGCTTCTCCGTCATGCCCATCCCGGCGAGCGCGCCGGCCTTGGCCGACCGGCTGCGCACGCCCGGGTCGTAGGAGCGGGAGGCGAGCAGCGGCGTCCACTCCTTCGCGACCGCCTCGTCGACCCGCAGCGCCGGCACAGCGGCGTACGTCATCGAGATCGGGCACCCGTGCCCCGGCTCGGTCTGGGACCACGCGTAGAACCCGGCCGCGCGCCGCAGGTGGGCGTGCGGGTCGCCGGCCTCCTGCTGCTCCCACGGCGCGGCCTGCAGGCCGTGGCCGACGGCGCGCTCCATCAGCCAGTGCCACGAGGGGTGGAACGCGACCTCGTCGATGCGGTTGCCCCAGCGGTCGTACGGCACGAGCTCGGGGTGGTGGCGGTTGGCGAGCATGCCGTGCTCGCGCGCCTCGGCGGTGCCCGCCTCGGCGCCCAGCGGGGCGAGCTCGTCGACCAGCCCGGGGGCGCCGTGTCGGGCCAGCGCGTCGGTGAGGGCGACGTCGGAGGTGACCACGTTGTGCCCGACGAGGGGCGGCGCCTGGTTGGTCGCGGTCCGGAGGTCGACGATGGGGCGCTCGCTCATGGCGCCACGGTAGGGCCCCGCTCCTCCCTCCACGAGGGGTCGGTCACGTCGCACGCGGAACCGCCGCGTGGGTCCGGTGACCGAGCGTGCCGGCTCGATAGCGTGGCCGTATGGTCGAGGCGCGGGAGGACACCCCTGCCCCGCGCCGCGTCGAGGTCCTCCTCCGCCGGTGGCGGGAGCAGGCCTGGCGCATCATCGTCACGAGCGTCGGGTCGTGCCTGCGGCACCGCGTCACCGGCCTGGCCGCGGAGGCGGCGTTCTTCGCGGTGCTGTCGGTGCCGCCGCTGATCTTCGCCCTCGCCGGCGCGGTCGGCTTCGTCAGCGAGCGGTTCACCGACACCCAGGTGGAGGACGTGCGCAATGCCGTCCTCGAGATGTCGCGGCAGGGCCTGACCGAGAGGGCCGTCAACACGATCATCCGCCCGACGATCGACCAGGTCCTCGACGGCGGGCGCTACGACGTGATCTCGATCGGGTTCATCCTGGCGCTCTGGTCGGGCTCGCGCGCGCTCAACGTCTTCGTCGACACCATCACGATCATGCACGGCCTCGGCGGGCACCGGGGGATCGTCGCCACCCGCGCGCTGTCGTTCGTGCTCTACGTCCTCGCGATGGTGACCGGCGCGGTGAGCATCCCGCTCGTCGTCGCCGGCCCGAGCCTGGTCGACCGGGTGGTGCCCGAGCGCCTCGACTTCGTCAACAGCCTCTACTGGCCCGTCGTGCTCGCGGTGTGCATCTGCTTCCTCGCCACGCTCTACCACGTGTCGGTCCCGGTGCGGACCAACTGGAGCTTCAACCTGCCCGGCGCCGTCTTCGCGCTGTTCTGCTGGATCGCCGGGTCCTACACGCTGCGCTGGGTGCTCACCGTCACCGCGGCGGAGTCGCGGTCGATCTACGGGCCGCTGGCGGCGCCGATCGCCGTGCTGCTGTGGCTCTACCTGCTGGCCCTATCCGTGCTCATAGGGGCGGCGGTCAACGCGGCGTTCGACACCGTCTACCCGCAGAAGAGCACGACGCGCGCGCGGCTCGAGATGGTGCAGCGGCTGCGGGAGCGGAGGAGCGTGCGAGACTCCTGACCGTGTCTGCTGACAGCGTGGAGCCCGGCGTCGGCCGGGTCTCCCTCCCGGAGACCGAACGGTCTCCCTGGTGGGAGCTCGGCCGCCGGATCCTGATGGCGGCCGCGATCCTGTTCGGCACCGTCCTGCTCGTCTACCTCGACCGCGAGGGCTACCGCGACAACGCGCACCCCGGCCGCGACCTGACCCTGCTCGACGCGTTCTACTACACGACCGTCACGCTCAGCACGACCGGCTACGGCGACATCGCACCGGAGTCGGAGCAGGCCCGGCTGGTCAACGCGCTGGTGATCACGCCGGCCCGCATCGCCTTCCTGGTGCTGCTGATCGGCACCACCCTCGAGGTCCTCGCCTCGCAGGGACGCGAGATGTTCCGGGTCTCCCGGTGGAGGAACAAGAAGATGGACCAGCACGTCGTCGTCGTCGGCTACGGCACCAAGGGCCGCAGCGCGATCGACACCCTCGTCAGCAACGGCTACGACCGCAGGTCGATCGTGGTCGTCGACCCCGAGCCCGTGCCCGTCGAGGAGGCCAACCGCGACCGGCTCGTGGCCATCGTCGGCGACGCCACGCGGCGCGGGGTGCTGCGCCAGGCGGGGGTGGAGAAGGCGACCCACGTCATCATCACCACCGACCGCGACGACTCCAACGTGCTCGTCACCCTCACCGTCCGTCAGATCAACCCCGACGCCTGGATCGTGGCGTCGGTGCGCGAGCAGGAGAACGTCCCGCTGATGCGCCAGTCGGGGGCCAACTCGGTCATCACCTCCTCCGACGCGGTCGGGCGGCTGCTCGGCCTGTCGTCGATGTCGCCGATGCTCGGCTCGGTGATGGAGGACCTGATGACCTACGGCGAGGGCCTGGAGGTCGCCGAGCGCGACCTGCTCGTCGCCGAGGTCGGCAAGCAGCCCCAGCGGCTGCCCGACCAGGTCATCGCGGTGATCCGCGACGAGAAGGTCTACCGCTACTTCGACCCCGTGGTGTCCCTGCTCGCGCGCGGCGACCGGCTCATCGTCGTACGCCCGGCCAAGGAGCTGCCGTGGGCGCCGCGCCCGGGCACCCACGGCGAGGAACTGGCCGACGAGGACGACTGAGCCGTGATCGCCTCGCACCGACACCGCTTCGTGTTCGTCAAGACCCGCAAGACCGCCGGCACCAGCCTCGAGATCGCGCTGTCGCGCCACTGCGGCCCCGACGACATCGTCACCCGGATCAGCCCCGAGGACGAGGAGCTGCGCGCCGCCGCTGGGGGAGTGGGCCCGCAGAACGACGACACCGAGCCCAGCTCGTACGCCCACATGGGCGCGCGCCGGGTCATCGCGGTGATCGGGCGCGAGACGTGGGACGACTACTTCACCTTCGCGGTGGAGCGCAACCCGTTCGACGTGGTCGCCTCGTCCTACCGCTACAGCGCGCGCAAGCCGTCGTTCACCAAGACCTTCGCCGAGTTCGTCCGCACCCCGAAGCGGATGGAGCGCCTCGCCCTCAACGAGCGGCTCTACCGGCTCGGTGGGCGGGTCGTCGTCGACCGGGTCTACCGCTACGAGGAGCTGCCCGCCGCGGTGGCGGACCTGTCGTCGCGCCTCGGCATCGAGCTCGACCTGCCCCACGCCAAGCAGGGGAGCGGGCCCCACTACCGCGAGCTCTACGGCCCCGGCGACGCCGACATCGTGGCCGCCCGCTTCCGCCGGACGATCGAGGAGTTCGGCTACGGGTTCTGAGGTGGGGGCGTGGTCAGGTCGCTCGCGCCCGTCGGAGTCCCCGCTCGAGCGGGGACTCCGACACCTGGAGGGGGTTGCAACGGCCTCCAGGTGTCAGACTTCCCCACCAAGTCCGCCCCGGGAGGCGGTCGATTCCCGCTGGAGCGACGAATTACACGTTTGATGTTCACCCATCGGCGTGGCGCGCTTGACATTTGACCCATACGATCGTCGCTTGTGCCCCAAACGTCACACGAGTCTCACGAGTCACACCCGGTTCGAGCACGCCTGACGACCGTCCGGAACGTCGTCGGACGGGCGCTCGGGACGGCCAAGCTCCTCACCGGGTTGCTCGTCCTGCTCGCCCTGGTCGTGCCGACCACCGCGGGTCGGATCACCCTCGCGTCCTCCACCTACCTGTGCTCGGGCTACCAGGGGTGCGCGGCCGCGGGGTACGGCGACGGTGGCTACCGACAGGTCTCCTCGAAGCAGTACTGGCGCATGTACGCCGGGCACAACTGCACGAACTACGTGGCCTACCGGCTCATCCAGTCGGGCATGCCCGACGTCCGCCCGTGGGAGGGCAACGGCAACGCGTCGAACTGGGGCGTCGCGATGGCCGCCATCACCGACCAGACGCCCACCGTCGGCTCCGTCGCCTGGTATCGGCCGCACGTCACGCCGGCCGGCGGGAACGGGCACGTCGCCATCGTGGAGCAGGTCATCTCCGACACCGAGATCATCGTCTCCGAGGACTACTGGGGCGGCGACTTCTACTGGCGCCGCATCACCAAGACCGGCGGCGGCTGGCCGAGCGGGTTCATCCACTTCAACGACCGCGTGGTGCAGCCCACCTCGCCCCCCACGATCGCCGGGTCGGCCATGGTCGGCTCGCCGCTCGAGGTGGCCGTCGGATCCTGGACGCCCGCGCCCTCGAGCATCACCTTCCGCTGGCTGGCCGACGGAGCGGCCATCCCCGGAGCCACCGGGTCCGCCTACGTGCCCACGCCCGACGTCAAGGGCAAGACCCTGACCGCCGAGGTGACGGCGCAGCTGGACGGCTACACCCCCGGCGCCGCGGCCCTGGCGACCCCTCCGGTCGCACCCGGCACCTTCGCACGCACCCAGCTGCCGACGATCCAGGGCGAGCCCCAGGTCGGCTCGACCCTCACGCTCACCCCGTCGACGTGGTCCCCGCAGCCGAAGAAGTCCACGACCCAGTGGTACGCCGACGGCAAGCCCCTCGCCGACGCCACCGGCAACACCCTGACCCTCACCCGTGACCAGATCGGGCAGCAGATCAGCGCACGCGTCACGGCGAGCGCGAACGGCTACCGCAAGTCCAGGTCGAACGCACCGGCGACCGCGGCCGTCCAGGCCAAGCCGGTCACGCTGCTCAGCCCATCCCGGGTGACGGGCAGGGCCCAGGTGGGGCGCCGGCTCGTCGTGGAGCCCGGTCGCGCCAAGCCGGGCGACGCGTCCGCCACCTACCGCTGGCTCCGCGACGGGCGACGCATCGCCAAGGCGACGAAGGCCACGTACACCGTCCGCAAGGGCGACGTCGGTCACGCGCTGGCGGTCGAGGTCACGATGACGCGCCGCCACTTCCGGGCCACGACCGAGACCCTCACCGTGGCTTCCCCCGTCAGGGCCGTGCCCACCCTGCGGGTCCGCCCGGAGGTCAAGCGGGGCCGCGTGGTCGTCGACCTGCGCGTCAGGGCCGTGGGAGCACCCAAGCCGTCCGGCGCGATCACCGTCACCATCGGCCGCCGCACCGTCGAGGGCGAGCTGGTCGCAGGGACGGCCCGCGTCGTCGTCCGCGACGTCGCGCCGGGCACCAGGCCCGTGGTCGTCCGCTTCGCGGGCACCGACCTCGTACGGCCGGCGGTCTCGCGCTCGACGCTCGTGGTGCCGGGCGGCAAGGGCTGAGCCGGCCTCTCGTGCGGTGCTGGTGGGCGATACTGGGTTCGAATTTGCACGCGAGGGGGATCCAGGGATGGCCCGCAGGCGCGGTTTCGGAGCCATCCGGAAGCTCCCATCTGGACGGTGGCAGGCCTCCTACCTCGGCCCCGACACACTTCGCCACAAGGCGCGGGTCACCTTCGAGACGGCTGAGGATGCCGAGGGCTGGCTCACTGACCGACGTCGCGAGATCAAGCAGCACGGCGCTACCAACACGCGCCCAAGAACCGCGACAAGGTCATGGCCGAAGCCCTGTCGAACCTGGCGACGAAGGACCTCTCGGCCTGGCGCCAAGCAAGCCAGTTCACCATCCGCTTACGGACCGAGCCTGACCGACCTGGTGTGTCACACTTGCCCATGACCAACGTACCCATAGACCTCGCTGGGAAGTTCTTGTCGTTCTCCGAGCATTGGTCGCCGAAGGTGGTGGCGCGGTTGAACGACTACGAGGTCAAGGTCGTCAAGCTCAAGGGCGAGTTCGTGTGGCATACCCATGACGACACTGACGAGCTGTTTCTCGTGATCGACGGCGAGTTGACCATCCAACTGCGCGATGGCGACGTCACTCTTCGTCCTGGCCAGATGTTCGTCGTTCCGCGCGGCGTTGAGCACTGCCCAATCGCTGACGGCGAGGTCCACGCCGTGCTCATCGAACCCGTCGGCGTAGTGAACACCGGAAGCGCTGGTGGCACTCTTACAGCCGCGTACGACGACTCACTGGTATAGGTCGAAGCGTTTCGATTGCCGATCCCGTACTGGTCACGCTCCGCGGCGGCTGCCGTTCACGGACCGTTGACACGCTGAACGTCCGTCCAGTCGCTTTCCGGGATCCCGTAAGCGAACCTCTGCAGATGCAGCGGTCTGAGTGTTGGCTGATCGGTGGCCGGTTGTCCCGGTGGGGTGTCGGATGCGGGACAACCGGTGCGCCCGGGGCGGTCAGCGCCTCGGCGGTGTCGCCGCGACACCGGCCTTGGCGGCGATCCGCTTTGGTTCGGACGCGGGTGAGTCGGAAGCCGGGGGAGCGTGCTGACGCGAGCAGAGAACTCGAACACGAACGGCTGGGCTGGCGGCGACGACGTACGCCTGTCGGTGACGAGCATGGCGTCGGACGTCGCAGGGCGCCTCGGCAGATCCCAACCGCGGAGCACCACAGCACCAAATGCGAACTCCCCTCCAACTATCATCTAGCACAGTGGGGGGCTTGCCGCAAGGCCCCTGTCCTGCCGGAGACTCTGCCTCTGTTACCCCCGCATGAGCCCGCGTCCGGGCGACGCGACGACGGCCCGAATCGACTTGTGTCCCGATAGGGCGCGACTCGACTTGGCTCGAGTGGTGACCAGGTATCCAGCAAACAACGGGAGCTATGTAAGTGAACGAAGCCGAATCCGTGCACCTCGCTCGACACGTCACATGCGGCGTTGATGGGTCTGCCGGCTCGCCCACGCGGTGCCACCCCTATGACGGCGCTCGGTAATGCGTCATCAGCAGTCACACAAAATGCTGACTGTCGAAGACGGCGTCTCCTCGGCCGGGTCCTGGTCGCTGGGGGGCGATCTGATGGTGCGGAGGATGGGCTTCGGCACCATGCGGATCACCGTTCACCGCGATCGATCGCGGGCTGTCGCACTGTTGCGTCGCGCGATCGAGCTCGGGATCAATCATCTCGATACTGCAGCGTTCTACGTCTCACCCGGTGGAACTCTTGGCGTAGGAACGGGATCTCCCAGATGGGCGACTGACCTGATTCGGGAAGCGTTGTGGCCATATCCGAATGACTTGGTGATAGCTACCAAGGTTGGACCCGGCGAAGAGGGGTGGGCCCGGACGCCGTCGGCGTTGCGGTCGCAGGTGGAGGAAAACCTGCGCCGTCTTGGACGCGACCATCTCGACGTCGTCAACCTCAGGCTGACCGGCCCTGGCCATGGCACCTTGGCGGACGAATTCGGCGCGCTCGCGGAGATGAGGGCCGAGGGTCTGATCAGGCACCTCGGCCTATCCGCGGCCACCCTTGACCACGTCGATGAGGCACAGACGATCGCCCCCGTTGTGTGTCTGCAGAACAGTTATGGTCTCGACTATCGGCGCCAGCATGATGAAGTCGTACGCGTTTGCGGCGAGCGCGACATCGCGTTCGTCCCGTTCTTCACGATCGCCGGAACGGCCCGTGAGCAGGGGGCGACCACGGAGGCGAACGCTGCCGTTCAAGCCGCCGCCCGGGCGCGCGGAGCGACCACCCAACAGGTCCGCCTCGCCTGGGCGCTTCAGCAAGGACCCCACATGTTGGTCATCCCCGGCACCGCCAGCGTCGCGCACCTAGAGGAGAACGTAGCCGCCGGCGGTCTGCGGCTCTCGCCCCAGGAGCTTGCTGAGCTGGGGAGCACTGGATCCTGAACTCGACAACGAGTCCGCCCATTCGCGACGTGCGTCATCGACGCTACCGTCGCGGCTACGACCACCCGCAAGCGAATCGCCTGTTCGAAGTCTGCGACCGTGGGGCGCCCGTTGGCGTCGATGCGGCGATGGGGCGGCACTCGTGGATCACGTTCGGCCCACATCTGACGCTGAGCGGCGGCTTCGGAAACCCGCCACGGCCGGACCAGCAGGCGATCCGTCTCCAGCATGATCTCGGGGCCCTGCGCCGCTCCGTCGGTCATGAGCACACCCTCCCACGAGCGCGAACCGCGATCCGAGCGTGGCTCTGACGCGAGCGTGACCAGTGCGGGACCGTCACGCGGGGCGTGTCCCAACCCTGTCACCTGTCCGTGCAGCAGTCCGACCGATGCTGTTGCAGGATTGGGGCGACGGCACGTCGACATAGCCTGCGTCGTGCGCTCGCTTCGTGCTAGGAATCCGCGTTGCCGGCTTCTCTGCCTGCGGTCTGTACGGCGTGTCGGTGTGGGCGGCCGAGGTCAAGCCAGGCACGTTCCCATTGGCGAGTCAGTGCCGGGTAGACGATGAGGTAACGGAATGGAGCGATGGCGGCCATGTAGAGCCGTCCGAACAGTCCGTTGGGTTTGACCAGGGCCGCCATGCGCAGTTCGTATGCGCCGTCACCGGATGGCACCCAGCCCAGATGCATGATGTCGTGGACGGTTTTGTTGGCCAGTTCGCGGGCCGCTTCGTTGTCGAGCTGGTAGACCTCGGTGAACGGGTCGGTGCAGGGGGCGGCATGGGTCGCGGTCTGCGCGAGGTCGTGTGGGAGGCGGTCCCGCAGCGAGACGACCCGACCACCCAGGCCGGCCCGAGGGGCGTCCCAGCCGAGCAGGGCACCCAGCTTCCAGCGCACCGCGAACAGGAAACGAACCGGAGCAGGATCCTTGCGGTTGTCGTATGCCGTCCTGAGCGCATTGAGCATCACCAAGAAGTCGTCGGGCCCAGCGCCGGGCGCGCGGAAGGACCACACGTCCTCGATCTTGAAGTCGTGAGTGAACTCGTGGATCCGCCAGGGCTGTGCGGTGTGGGCTGCTTTCGGGATTCGCATCGGTCATTCCTCTCGAGCGGTGGGCCCACCCGGTCGGGTAGGGCCCGGCGATGGCGTCGCCGCCAGCGCGCACCGGTCGTCGGTGGCGACCAGCACTGTCGGCGTGAAGCCATGCCACTACCGCGGACGGCCCCTTTGGGACGCAATAGGCCAAACGTTTATGGAACTGGTTGTATCGGAACTCCTAGTTTCGTATCCTGCATCCATGTCCGTTGAGAAGCAAGCCCGCAACCAAGGGGGGCGCCCCCGAGACAGTCGCGTCGACGAGGCCGTCGCCTGCGCCGTTCGAGAGCTGCTGACCGAGGTGGGATACACGCGGCTCACGGTGACCGAGGTGGCGGCGCGAGCCGCCGTGGGCAAGGCTGCGATCTACCGGCGCCATGCCACGAAGCAGGAAATGATCTTTGACGTTCTCATGCCGAATCGGTTCCTGGCCGCTGCACCTGATCGCGGATCGCTGCGCGCCGACCTAGCCGCCGTGCTCGCCGAAATCGCTGACAGCATGGCCACGCCGCCGCCGGGGACGATTCCAGGTCTGCTGGCCGATATTCACGCCGACCCCGCACTGCAGGACCGGTTCGACGCGAAGTACCTCGGAGCCCAGCGCCAGACCCTTGCGGAGGTCCTGGACCGCGCGACCGCACGCGGCGAACTCACCACGCGTCCCGACTTAGCGACCCTCAACGCCTTGCTGGTCGGCCCCGTCTTCGCCTGGCTGTTCCTGCTGTCCGAATCCCCAGATCAGCTCCCCGCCCTGACCTCCGCGCTTCTCGACGCGACACTCGCCCTCATCAGCGCACAAACTCTGCCGCAGAACGGCCAAGACCTGACCGAACGCGCTGGTCCGGTCGGTCGCGCCCACCAGGTCGCGAGCGGCCGGGTACCGGCGTGACTGACGTCGAGACGGCGGACGGCATCGTCCGCGGCCGGGTCGGCAAGCGCGCGCGGCAATGGCGCGGCATCCCGTACGCCGCAGCGCCGGTCGGGGAGCTGCGGCTTCGCGCTCCCCAGCCGGTACGGCCGTGGACGGGAGTGCGCGACGCCACGCGCTTCGGCAGCGCTGCGGCGCAGCGGCGCAACCCGATGGTAGGACTGCGGCCGACCGGCGAGGACTGCCTAACGCTGAACGTGACCGCGCCGCTGGAGCCGTCATCGCGGCCCCGGCCGGTGCTGGTGTACATCCACGGGGGCAGCTATGTCTTCGACACCGGCGCGCGGTACACCGGCGAGTCGCTGGCGGCGCGCGGCGACGTGGTCGTGGTGTCGATCAACTACAGGCTCGGCGCGCTCGGGTACTTCGACTTCAGCGAGTTCGGCTTCGACGCCAACCTGGGGCTGCGCGACCAAGTGGCTGCCCTGCGGTGGGTGCGGCGCAACATCGCCGCGTTCGGCGGCGACCCGGACAATGTCACCGTCTTCGGCGAATCGTCGGGCGGCGACGCGGTGCTCACGCTGATGGTGACCCCGTCGGCCGAGGGGCTATTTCACCGGGCGATCGCGCAGAGCACCGCGGCCGACTGGGCGGCCATCGGTGACGTGGAGGCCCAGCGGTTCGCCCGGCGGTTCATCGGGTGTCTCGGTGTGGGCCGGGAGACCGCTAGGCAGGCGCTGGCCACCGCGCCGGTCAAGGCCCTGCTCGACGCCGGGCACCAAGCGCTGCAGGGGGCCCTGCACGCCAACCCAGGCACGTATGCGGTTTCGCCGGTCGTCGACGGGGAGTTTCTGCCGGTCAACCCGCTGGACGCGCTGGCGGCCGGGGACGGGCACCGGGTGCCACTGATCATCGGCAGCAATCGAGATGAGTGCACGCTGTTCCAGTTCGACCTGACCGTGCCGACGAGCCCGTCGGTGCTGCGGGCCGCACTGGGCCGGTGCGGGGCGGACTACGAGCGGGTCGTTGCCGCCTATCCCGGCTACCCTCAGCGAGCGGTCGCACTCCAGGTCAGCACCGACTTCGTGCTATGGCGGCCGATGCTTGAAGTGCTCCAAGGGCACAGCGGCGTCGCGCCGACGTTCTGCTACCGGTTCGACTTCGCTCCGCAGCTGTTGCGGGCTACGGGGCTGGGGGCGATCCACGGCATCGAGCTGCTGGCGGTGTTCGGTGGCGTGTCCAGCTGGCCCGTGCGGCTGCTGACGCTGCCGGGCGGACGGCGCGGCTTCCTCGCCGTGCAAGACGAGGTGCAGGACCACTGGCTGGCGTTCGCGCGCGACGGCAGGCCGTCGGCGCCGTGGCCGCAGTACACGGTGGAGCTTCGCAGCACGCTGGTCTTCGACGACCCTTCGCGCCTGGAGGCTGACCCGGAGCGAGGCAGACGGCTCGCCTGGGAGGGCATCCGCATCCCTGCGTCCGGGTGAGTCGAACCTAGAACGATCCCGCTAGAACGACCATTCCAGAGGAAGAGAGATCCAAGGAACTGCCAAGGACCACGACACGCCGGGTCGACACGCCGGACGGACCCATCGAGTACGTCGACACCGGCGGCGGCGGTCCCGTCCTCGTGCTCACCCACGGCTTCCCGATGAACCACCTGCAGTGGCGCAAGGTCGTCCCGCTGCTCCTCGGCGTCCGAGCGTCCTACCAACCGTTCCGCTCGGCGCCCACCGACTGCCGATGCGCGCGGACGCCGACCCTCTCGCAAGGAGGACAGGCGCGGATCCTGGCCGACTTCATCGACGCCGCCCTCGACCTGCGCGACGTCACTCTCGTAGTGAACGACTGGGGAGCACCCCAGTTCGTGGTCGTCCTCGAGCGCGCCGAGCGGATCGGCCGAATGGTCCTCGTCGCCTGGGAGACGTTCGACAACCTCCCACCAGCCCAGGCGCGTCCCGCAGTGCTGCTCGCCCGCGTGCCGGGCGGGGCGGACCCGCTACTTCCGGCACGGCCGGCGCACGTGGGGCGCCCTGAGCCGCACACGGATCCGTCTGCGGGACGCACTCATCGCGACAGATCCGGACATTCGGCGTCGGAGCCTGGTGCCGTTGACCGCCGTCGGGCTGAGGATCATGACGATGTTGGAGGCGGTGGTCACCAGCAGCACTCGGGCATGGAACGGTTCCGGTTCCTACATCGCTGAGACGTAGAAGCGCTCGCTAACCTGCAGACAACGGTTCACAACGAAAGGTCGTCGTGGCTCGCATGAAGTTCACTACCTCGATCGAGATCGCGTTGCCACGCCAACACGTGGTCGAGCTGCTCACCGACCCGGCCAACCGACCGAAGTGGCTAAAGGGACTCGTGTCGCACGAGCCGTTGACCGGCGTGGACGGTCACGTGGGGACCGAGTCGCGGGTGGTCTTCGGGCAAGGCAAGGGCACCATGGAGTGCACCGAGACCATTACGCGTCGTGAGCCGACCGACCTCCGCGACATCCCCGACGACAAGGTCGTCCACTTCGACCGCGAGATCGTCGCCGAGGGAATGTGGAGC
The DNA here is from genome assembly GCF_058134345.1 of Nocardioides sp. Z24_21. Taxonomy (NCBI): domain Bacteria; kingdom Bacillati; phylum Actinomycetota; class Actinomycetes; order Propionibacteriales; family Nocardioidaceae; genus Nocardioides; species Nocardioides sp. Z24_21. Next base: position 169,288 of record NZ_JBYTTH010000003.1, on the reverse strand, counting down.
GCCGCACAGGAGACCCTGTCCGAGTCCTCGCCCGGCACCACTGGCTGGGTGAGCGCGAACGAGTACCGGTTCTCCGGCCCCATGCGACTGATCGCGCCGCTCATGCGGCGCAGCTTCATCAAGCAAACGAGGCAGCACATGCTCGACTTCAAGGCGTTCGCCGAAGAAGGCATCGACGTTCGCGAAGGACGAGACTGACGCGTTCTGCGGTCGGGCGGTCTCCGAAGTCGAAACGAGTGCATACGTGTCTCGACAGGCCCGCGCGGTCATCGCGCCAGATTGGACGTTCGCGTCCCAAAAAACGTTGCCCGTGGCACCCCCAACCGGGCACGCTCACCGTGCCAAGTCGGATGCTCCACCCACAGGGCCTCGTCGGGATGCCGATGACGTCGCGTGACTATCCGCAACGCTCGTCGAGCTTCGATGCTCGGTCATGCTGCGACCTTCACCCGATGCCAGGGCGCCTGCCTAAGGAGAAGGAACATAATGGCCACCATCACCGATCACGACTCTTACATCGCTGCTGCGCCTGAGGCGTTCCGCCCGGTTCTCAGCGATCTCCGGAACCGGAAGATCCCGGCCAGCCAATCCTGAGGATTGAAACGCCGTTGCCGGTAGGACCGGCGCTGCGGCTGAACTGCCCAACAACCCGCATCTGGTGCTGCAAGTGCGCCCGGTCAGCGTCGGCCTTGTTGCACGTATGTTGCACGAGAGGCCGGCTTCCTGACGGAAACCGACCTCTGACCTGCATGTTCTCTGGTGGGCGATACTGGGTTTGAACCAGTGACCTCTTCCGTGTCAAGGAAGCGCGCTACCGCTGCGCCAATCGCCCGGGTCTTGAGTTGTGACTGCGAGGTGGGTACGGGATTTGAACCCGTGTAGACGGATTTGCAGTCCGTTGCCTCGCCTCTCGGCCAACCCACCGTGGAGGTTCCGAAATGTACGGGGGAGACCTTCCGAGCGGACAACGAGACTCGAACTCGCGACCTCAACCTTGGCAAGGTTGCGCTCTACCAACTGAGCTATGTCCGCCTGCATCCCGTGGCCGTTTCACCGGCCCTGAGTGCGAGTGGAACAGTAGCCCATGCCCGACGAGGCCACAAAACCGACCCCCAGGTCCGAGTGTCCGGACACCTGCTCCGGCGCCCTAGAGTGACGCCATGCGCGCGTGGATCGACGGTGACCTGCTGGCCGACCCGACCCAGGGGGCCGTCGCGGTCACCGACCACGGGTTCACCGTCGGCGACGGGGTGTTCGAGGCGGTCAAGACGCTGCACGGCGCACCGTTCGCGCTGACCCGGCACCTCGCACGGCTCGAGCGCAGCGCCGCCGGCCTCGGGCTGCCCGCGCCCGACCTCGACGACGTACGCCGCGGGGTGGCGGCGGTGCTCGACGGCGCGGAGGCCGACCCCCTCGGCCGGCTGCGCATCACCTGGACGGCGGGGCCGCAGCCGATGGGGTCGGGACGCGGCGAGGGGCCGGCCACGCTCGTGGTCGCCTACAGCCCGATCCCGCACGCCGCGCCCGAGACGACCGTCGTCACCGTGCCGTGGACGCGCAACGAGAACGGCGCGACCGCCGGCCTCAAGACCACGTCGTACGCCGAGAACGTGATCGCCCTGGCCCACGCGCAGCGCCACGGCGGCACCGAGGCCGTGTTCGCCAACACCGCCGGCGACCTGTGCGAGGGCACCGGGTCCAACGTGTTCTACGTCCTCGACGGCGAGCTGCGCACCCCGACGCTCGCCGCCGGCTGCCTGGCCGGCATCACCCGCGAGCTGGTCATCGAGTGGTGCGGGGCGCGCGAGGTCGACGCGCGGCTGGCCGAGGTCCGGGCGGCGGCGAGCGAGGCGTTCCTCGTGTCCACCACGCGCGACGTCCAGGCCATCGCGCGTTGGGACGACCGCGACCTGCCGGCGCCCGGCCCGGTGACCCGGCGGTGTGCGCAGACGTGGTCCGCCCGCGAGGCTGAGACCATGGATCCGTGAGCACCCCCGACACCGGCCTCGACCCGGCGATCTCCGCCCGACTGCGCCACACGGCGGAGGGCCTGGTCCCCGTCGTCGTGCAGCAGCAGGGCACCGGCGAGGTGCTGATGCTCGCCTGGGCCGACGACGAGGCGCTCGCCCGCACGATCGACACCGGCCGGGCGACCTACTGGTCGCGCTCGCGACGCGAGTACTGGGTCAAGGGCGACACCTCCGGGCACGTGCAGTGGGTCAAGGAGGTCCGCCTCGACTGCGACGGCGACACCCTCCTCTTCGTGGTCGACCAGGTCGGGGCCGCGTGCCACACCGGAGACCGCACCTGCTTCGACGCCGACCTGGTGCACCGGGTCGATGGCTGAGCAGCCAGAGCAGCCCGAGCAGCCCGAGCGGCGCGCGAGCGCGCGTCGCACCTTCGGTCCCGTCGTCCTCCTCGGTGTCGCCTCCGCCGCGCTGGCGGCCTGGGCGGCGAGCAAGCCGTGGGTGGACGGCACGGGTGCCGAGACCACGCCCGGTGTCGCGACGATGGACCCGGGTGAGGTCGCCTCCTCGCCGCTCGGCACGGCGCTCGCCTTCGTCGTGCTTGCCTGCTGGGGCGTCCTGCTGGTCACCCGCGGTCGGTTCCGCCGGACCATCGCAGCGCTGGGGGTGCTGGCCGCGCTCGGCTACGCCGCCACCGTCGTGTGGGCGCCGTTCACGCTGCCCGACCATCTCGTCGAGCAGGTACGCCGCCGCACGGGCGCGACGCTGGACGACACCGCGCTGACCGGCTGGTTCTGGCTGGCGTGCCTCGCCGGGCTCCTCGTCCTGGCGTCGGCCGTCCTCGCCCTGCGGCTGGTGCGCAGCTGGCCCGAGATGGGCACGCGGTACGACGCACCGACCGGCGCGCCGACGTCCGGCGACACGGACGCGACGGGCCGTCCGACCGACAACATCGACATCTGGAAGGCCCTCGACGAGGGCCGCGACCCCACCGCCTGAGGCACCGCCTAGACTTCCTCCCGCAACCGCACGAGTCGACGAAGGAGCACCCACGATGGCTGCAGGCCACGGCAACACCCCCGCTGCATGGATCGCCGTGGGGGTCGCGATGCTCGGATTCGTCCTGGGCAGCATCGCGCTGCTGCAGCAGCCCGCCCAGATGACGCTCTTCTGGATCGGCGTGGCCGTCGCGCTCGTCGCCTTCCCGCTGTTCCTCGTGCTGTCCAGGCTCGGCTTCAACGCCTCCGACCACTGACCCCGCAGCGCCGCCGTCCGGCCGGTCCGTCCACTGGGCACCGGCCCGGTCGCGGCTGGGCCCGGGTGAGAGGCTGACGGCATGCCAGCGACCGCATCCGTGCTCGACGAGATCATCGCGGGGGCCCGCGACGACCTCGCACGCCGCGAGGCCGCGCTCCCGCTCCGCGAGCTGCGTGCCCGCCTCGCCGACGCCCCCGCGCCGCGCGACCCGATGCCCCACTTCCGGGCAGCGGGGTCGAGCGTGATCGCCGAGGTCAAGCGCCGCAGTCCCAGCAAGGGCGCTCTCGCCGACATCCCCGACCCCGCGTCGCTGGCCCGTGCGTACGCCCGGGGCGGGGCCGCGGCCATCTCGGTGCTCACCGAGGAGCGCCGCTTCGGCGGCAGCCTGGCCGACCTCCGCGCCGTGCGCGCGGCCGTCGACACCCCGATCCTGCGCAAGGACTTCATCGTCGAGTCCTACCAGCTCGTCGAGGCCCGGGCGGCCGGCGCCGACCTGGCCCTGCTGATCGTCGCCGCCCTCGACGACGACGCCCTGCGCCGGCTCCACGCCGAGGCCACCGAGCTCGGCCTCCACGTGCTGGTCGAGGTGCACGACGAGGACGAGACGGCCCGCGCCGTCGACCTCGGCGCCGAGCTCATCGGCGTCAACAGCCGCAACCTCAAGACCCTCGACGTCGACCCCGACGTCTTCGGCCGCCTCGTCCCGCAGATCCCCGACGACCGCGTCAGCGTCGCCGAGAGCGGCATCACCGGTCTCGCCGACGTGCAGCGCTTCGTCGCGGAGGGCGCGGACGTGGTGCTGGTCGGCGAGGCGCTGGTCAAGGACGGCGACCCCGAGGCTGCCGTACGCACGATGACAGGAGTGGGCACACCGTGAGCGTGCAGACGAATGGGCAGGCAGGTGGACGCGCGCCCGGGCCCGGCAGGTTCGAGGCCGACGAGCGCGGCTACTTCGGCGAGACGTGGGGCGGGCGCTTCATGCCCGAGGCCCTCGTCGCCGCCCTGGACGAGCTCACCGAGGCCTGGCAGGACGCCATGGCCGACGCGTCCTTCGTCGCCGACTTCGAGCGGGTGCTGCGCGACTACGCCGGCACGCCCAGCCGTCTCTACCACGCCGAGCGGCTCTCCGAGCTCGCCGGGGCGCGGGTGCTGCTCAAGCGCGAGGACCTCAACCACACGGGCGCCCACAAGATCCGCAACGTGCTCGGCCAGGCGCTGCTCACGCGGCGGATGGGCAAGACGCGCGTGATCGCCGAGACCGGCGCCGGGCAGCACGGCGTCGCCAGCGCGACCGCGGCCGCCTGGTTCGACCTCGACTGCACCGTCTACATGGGCGCCGTCGACACCCGACGCCAGGCGCTCAACGTCGCCCGCATGCAGCTCCTCGGCGCCACCGTGGTGCCGGTCGAGTCGGGCAGCGCGACGCTCAAGGACGCGATCAACGAGGCGCTGCGCGACTGGGTCGCCAGCGTCGACCACACGGCCTACCTGTTCGGCACCGCCGCCGGCCCGCACCCGTTCCCGAGCATGGTCCGCGACTTCTGCCGCGGCATCGGCGACGAGGCCCGCGCCCAGTGCCTCGAGCAGTACGGCGTCCTGCCGGACGCCGTCGCGGCCTGCGTCGGCGGCGGCTCCAACGCCATCGGCCTGTTCACCGCGTTCCTGGAGGACGAGGGCGTGGAGATCCACGGCTTCGAGCCCGGCGGTGACGGCGTCGAGACCGGTCGCCACGCGGCGACGATCCACGCCGGCGAGGCGGGCGTGCTCCACGGGGCCCGCACCTACGTCCTGCAGGACGAGGACGGCCAGACGGTCGAGTCGCACTCCATCTCGGCCGGGCTCGACTACCCCGGCGTCGGTCCGCAGCACTCGTGGCTGGCCGCGGCCGGGCGGGCGTCGTACACGCCGGTCACCGACGCCGAGGCGATGGACGCGATGGCGCTGCTGAGCCGCACTGAGGGGATCATCCCGGCCATCGAGTCGGCGCACGCCATCGCGGGCGCGCTCGAGGTGGCCAAGCGGCTCGGCCGGGAGAAGGGCCCCGACGCGACCGTCATCATCAACCTGAGCGGACGCGGCGACAAGGACATGGGCACGGCCATCGAGTGGTTCGGTCTCGGCGACGCCGATCTGGGCCCCGATGCCGACCTCGACCGGGTCGAGGCCGAGGCCGAGGCGGGGGCCGAGCTCGACGCGGAGGAGCAGCAGTGACGTCGACCAGCACGGCCTTCGAGCGCGCGAGGGCCGAGCAGCGCGCCGCGCTGATCGGCTACCTGCCCGCCGGCTATCCGAGCGTCGACGGCTCCATCGAGGCGATGCAGGTCATGGTCGAGGCCGGCTGCGACGCGATCGAGATAGGCCTGCCCTACAGCGACCCCGTCATGGACGGCCCCACGATCCAGGCGGCGGCCCAGGCGGCCCTCGACGGCGGCGTCCGCACCTCCGACGTGATGCGGGTCGTCGAGGCGGTCGCCGCGACCGGCGTGCCCACCCTCGTGATGACCTACTGGAACCCGGTCGAGCGCTACGGCGTGGAGCGCTTCGCCGCCGATCTGGCCGCCGCCGGCGGTGCCGGCCTGATCACCCCCGACATCACCCCCGACCACGGCCCGCGGTGGGTCGCCGCGGCCGACGAGCACGGCCTCGACAAGGTGTTCCTCGTGGCGCCCAGCTCGACCGACGAGCGCATCGCGATGACCGCCGCCGCGAGCCGCGGCTTCGTCTACGCCGCCGCCGTCATGGGCGTCACCGGGACGCGCGCGGCGACCTCCGACCTCGCAGGACCGCTCGTGGCCCGGGTCCGCGCCGCCGGCGACGTCCCCGTCGCGGTCGGCATCGGCGTCAGCAACGGCGACCAGGCCGCCGACGTGGCGCGCTACGCCGACGGTGTCATCGTGGGCTCCGCGTTCGTCCGCTGCCTGCTCGACCACCCGGACGACCCGGCTGCCGGGCTCGAGGCCCTGCGCACGTTGACCGCCGACCTCGCGGAGGGCGTACGACGTGCGCGCTAGGACCCTGCTCGCCCTGCCCGTCCTGCTCCTCGCCACCGCGTGCGGGGGCGCCGAGGCCGGTCCGGCCGAGCTGACCGGCACGGTGCTCGACCCGCCGTTCGAGGTCTCCTCGACCCCGCTCGTCGACACCGACGGCAGGCCCTTCAGCCTGGCCGAGGACACCGACAAGGACCTCACCCTCGTGTTCTTCGGCTACAGCGCGTGCCCCGACATCTGCGGGCAGGTGATGGCCACCCTCGCGGGCACCCTCGCCCGCCTCGACGACGAGCAGAAGGAGCGCCTCGACGTGGTCTTCGTGACCACCGACCCGAAGCGCGACGACGAGCAGGCGACCGAGGCCTACGTCAGCGCGTTCGACCCCAGCATCATCGGGCTCACCGGCGACCTCGACGACATCGTCGAGGTGGGCCGCAGCCTCGCCGTGGGCATCGAGAAGGGCGAGAGGCTCCCGAGCGGCGGCTACGACGTCACCCACGGCACGCGCGTCTACGCCGTCGACGCCGACGACCAGGCGCCCGTCATGTGGGACCACGACGTCTCGCAGGCACAGCTGGCCGGTGACGTCACCATGCTGCTCGACGAGGGATGATGCTGCCCATGCTCACCGTGCCCACCCTCGTCGGATCGCCGTTGGTGACCCTGATGTCCATCCCGAGTCCCGCCGACGGCGTGTGGAACCTCGGTCCCGTCCCGATCCGCGGCTACGCGCTGAGCATCATCCTCGGCATCGTGCTCGCGATCTGGATCGGTGAGCGACGCTGGGTGGCCCGCGGCGGGCGCCCCGGCGAGGTCAGCGACCTCGCCATCTGGGCGGTCCCGTTCGGCCTGGTCGGTGGCCGGCTCTACCACGTGCTGACCGACTGGGAGCTCTACTTCGGCGAGGGCCGCAACCCGATCACCGCGCTGTACGTGTGGCGTGGCGGGCTCGGGGTGTGGGGCGCGATCGCCCTGGGTGCCGTCGGCGTGTGGATCGGTGCCCGGCTGCGGGGGATCAAGGTGCTGCCGCTGCTCGACGCGATGGCGCCCGGCGTCCTCGTCGCCCAGGCGGTGGGGCGCTGGGGCAACTGGTTCAACCAGGAGCTCTACGGCCGGCCCACCGACCTGCCGTGGGGTCTCGAGATCGACGTCGCGCACCGGCCGAGCCAGTACCTCGACCAGGCGACCTTCCACCCCACCTTCCTCTACGAGTGCCTGTGGAACCTCGCCGCGTTCGCGCTGCTCGTGTGGGCCGACCGACGCTTCCGCCTCGGCCACGGCCGCGTCGTGGCGCTCTACGTCATGCTCTACACGCTCGGCCGCGGCTGGATCGAGAACATGCGCATCGACGACGTCCAGATGGACGACGTCCTCGGCCTCCGGCTCAACGTGTGGACCTCGATCGTGCTGTTCGTGCTCGCCGCGGCGTGGTTCGTGTGGTCGGCGAGACGCCACCCCGGGCGGGAGGAGTCCGTCCGCACCCGAGAGCCGGACGACGCCGACCACGAGGACGCCAGCCACGACGACCCCGGGCCCGAGACGCCGGAGCCGGTGGACGGCACCCGCGGCGAGCGGCCCGCCGGTCCCACGGCCTGACACGGCGCGTCCCGGCGGGCGGCGCCGGTGGTAGGTTTCGGTTGCTCGGGCCAACGTCGTCCCCAGCGGTAACTTCCACCCCCTCGCCTGCCGTGGGTCCACCGCAGCACCTGGTCCGCGGCGAGCGGAGACGACGACGGGAGAATGCCCCTATGCACGCATTCCCGCCGAGCCAGGGTCTCTACGACCCTCGCCACGAGAAGGACGCCTGCGGCGTCGCCATGGTCGCGACGCTCACCGGCGAGCCAAGCCACGACATCGTGGTGAAGGCCCTCACCGCGCTGCGCAACCTCGACCACCGCGGGGCCGCGGGCGCCGAGGTCAACTCCGGCGACGGCGCCGGGATCCTGCTCCAGGTGCCCGACGCGTTCCTCCGCGAGGTGGTCGACTTCGAGCTCCCGCCCGCCAGGGCGTACGCCGTCGGCACCGCCTTCCTGCCCGGTGACGACGAGGCGGTGGCCGGCACCCGCAAGCGGATCGAGGAGATCGCCGACGAGGAGGGGCTCGCCGTCCTCGGCTGGCGCGAGGTCCCCGTCGACGACTCCACCCTCGGTGCCACGGCGCGCAGCGTGATGCCGCGCTTCGCCCAGCTGTTCGTCGCCGGCCGCGGCGCCCGGGTGAGCGGCATGGCGCTCGAGCGCCTCGCGTTCTGCCTGCGCAAGCGCGCCGAGTCCGAGACCGACGTCTACTTCCCGTCCCTCTCCTCGCGCACCCTCGCCTACAAGGGGATGCTCACCACCGACCAGCTCGACCGGGTCTTCCCCGACCTGACCGACGAGCGGGTCGCCTCGGCGATGGCCGTGGTGCACTCCCGCTTCTCCACCAACACGTTTCCGAGCTGGCCGCTGGCCCACCCGTTCCGGTTCATCGCCCACAACGGCGAGATCAACACCGTGATGGGCAACCGCAACTGGATGCGGGCGCGTGAGGCCCTGCTCGAGAGCGACCTGATCCCCGGCGACCTCGAGCGGCTGTTCCCGATCTGCACCCCCGGGGCGTCGGACTCCGCGTCGTTCGACGAGGTCCTCGAGCTGCTGCACCTCGCGGGGCGCTCGCTGCCGCACGCCGTGCTGATGATGATCCCCGAGGCCTGGGAGAACCACCGCGAGATGGACGCCCGGCGCCGGGCGTTCTACGAGTTCCACTCGATGCTCATGGAGCCCTGGGACGGGCCGGCGTGCGTCGTGTTCACCGACGGCACCCAGATCGGCGCGGTCCTCGACCGCAACGGGCTGCGCCCGTCGCGCTACTGGGTCACCGACGACGGCCTGGTCGTGCTGGCCTCCGAGGTCGGCGTGCTCGACCTCGACCCCGCCACCGTCGTCCGCAAGGGCCGGCTGCAGCCGGGCCGGATGTTCCTCGTCGACACCGAGGAGCACCGCATCATCGAGGACGAGGAGATCAAGGGCCAGCTCGCCGCCGAGCAGCCCTACGACGAGTGGCTGCACGCGGGCCAGATCCACCTCGACGACATCGACGACCTCGAGCACATCGTGCACACCCACGCCTCGGTCACCCGCCGCCAGCAGATCTTCGGCTACACCGAGGAGGAGCTGCGCATCCTGCTGACCCCGATGGCCAACACGGGCGGCGAGGCGCTGGGCTCGATGGGCACCGACACCCCCATCGCGGCGCTGAGCGACAAGCCGCGCCTGCTCTTCGACTACTTCTCCCAGCTGTTCGCCCAGGTGACCAACCCGCCGCTCGACGCGATCCGCGAGGAGCTCGTCACCTCGCTGAGCGGCTCCATCGGCCCCGAGGCCAACCTGCTCGACCCGAGCCCGGCGTCGTGCCGCCAGATCGTGCTGCCGTTCCCGGTGTTCTCCAACGACGACCTGGCCAAGATCCGCCACATCAACCGCAACGGCGACATGCCGGGGTTCCAGGTGCACGTCGTACGCGGCCTCTACCCCGTCGAGGGCGGGGGAGCGGCGCTCGAGGCCAGGCTCGACGAGCTCTGCGCCGAGGTGTCGACCGCCATCGCCGCCGGCGCGCGCATCATCGTGCTCTCCGACCGCCACGCCACCGCCGAGCTGGCGCCGATCCCGTCGCTGCTGCTCACCGGCGCGGTCCACCACCACCTGGTCCGCGAGAAGACCCGCACGCAGGTGGGCCTGCTCGTGGAGGCCGGCGACGTCCGCGAGGTCCACCACGTGGCCCTCCTCGTCGGCTACGGCGCGGCCGCCGTCAACCCCTACCTGGCCATGGAGTCGGTCGAGGACCTCGCCCGCGAGGCCTACTACGTCAAGGTCGACCCGGAGAAGGCCGTCGCCAACCTGATCAAGGCCCTCGGCAAGGGCGTGCTCAAGGTGATGTCCAAGATGGGCGTCTCCACCGTCGCCTCCTACACCGGGGCGAAGATCTTCGAGTCGGTCGGTCTGTCGCAGGCCGTCATCGACCGCTACTTCACCGGCACGACGTCCAAGCTGGGCGGCATCGAGCTCGACACGATCGCCGAGGAGGTGGCCCGCCGGCACGCGACGGCGTACCCGCGTGGCGGCATCTCCCCGACGCACCGCGAGCTCGCGACCGGCGGTGAGTACCAGTGGCGCCGCGACGGCGAGCCGCACCTGTTCGACCCCGAGACGGTCTTCCGGCTGCAGCACGCCACCCGCACCGGCAGCTACGACATCTTCAAGCAGTACACCGACCGGGTGAACAACCAGTCGGAGCGGCTGATGACGCTGCGCGGGCTGTTCACCTTCAAGGACGGCGTCCGCGACCCGATCGACATCGACGAGGTCGAGCCCGTCTCCGAGATCGTCAAGCGCTTCTCGACCGGCGCGATGTCCTACGGCTCGATCAGCCAGGAGGCGCACGAGACCCTCGCCATCGCGATGAACCGGCTGGGCGGCAAGTCCAACACCGGTGAGGGCGGCGAGGACCCCGACCGGCTCTACGACCCGGAGCGCCGCTCGGCGATCAAGCAGGTCGCCTCGGGCCGCTTCGGCGTCACGTCGGAGTACCTCACCAACGCCGACGACATCCAGATCAAGATGGCCCAGGGCGCCAAGCCCGGCGAGGGCGGCCAGCTGCCCGGTCACAAGGTCTACCCGTGGGTCGCCAAGACCCGGCACTCCACGCCGGGCGTGGGCCTGATCAGCCCGCCGCCGCACCACGACATCTACTCCATCGAGGACCTCGCCCAGCTGATCCACGACCTCAAGAACGCCAACCCGTCGGCGCGCGTCCACGTCAAGCTGGTGTCCGAGGTGGGCATCGGGACCGTCGCGGCGGGGGTGTCGAAGGCGCACGCCGACGTCGTCCTGGTCTCCGGCCACGACGGCGGCACCGGCGCCTCGCCGCTGACCTCGCTCAAGCACGCGGGCGGTCCCTGGGAGCTGGGCCTGGCCGAGACCCAGCAGACGCTGCTGCTCAACGGCCTGCGCGACCGGATCGTGGTGCAGGCCGACGGCCAGCTCAAGACCGGGCGCGACGTCGTCGTGGCGGCCCTGCTCGGGGCCGAGGAGTACGGCTTCGCCACCGCCCCGCTGGTCGTCAGCGGCTGCATCATGATGCGGGTCTGCCACCTCGACACGTGCCCGGTGGGCGTCGCGACCCAGAACCCGGTGCTGCGCGAGCGCTACAGCGGCAAGGCCGAGTACGTCGTCAACTTCTTCGAGTTCATCGCGCAGGAGGTGCGCGAGCTGCTCGCCGAGCTCGGCTTCCGCAGCCTCGACGAGGCGATCGGCCAGGTCGGCTCGCTCGACGTGGTCGAGGCGGTCGAGCACTGGAAGGCCTCCGGGCTCGACCTCACGCCCATCCTCCACCAGGCCTCCGCCCACGGCGAGTACGGCCAGTTCGAGCACCAGGACCTGCGCAACACCAGGACGCAGGACCACGGTCTCGACAAGGCGCTCGACAACGAGCTCATCGCCATCGCCGCACCGGCGCTGGAGCACGGGGAGCCGGTGCGCGCGCAGGTGCGGATCCGCAACGTCAACCGCACCGTCGGCACGATGCTCGGGCACGAGGTCACCAAGCGCCACCGCGGCGCCGGCCTGCCCGACGGCACCATCGACATCACGCTGACCGGCTCGGCCGGGCAGTCGTTCGGCGCGTTCGTGCCCCGCGGCGTCACGCTGCGGCTCGAGGGCGACGCCAACGACTACGTCGGCAAGGGGCTCTCGGGTGGCCGCCTGGTCGTGCGGCCCGACCGGGCCGCGAGGTTCGAGGCGGCCGAGCAGATCATCGCCGGCAACACGATCGGCTACGGCGCCACGTCTGGCCAGATCTTCCTCAGCGGTCGCGTGGGCGAGCGGTTCTGCGTGCGCAACTCCGGCGCCGCCGCCGTCGTCGAGGGGGTGGGCGACCACGGCTGCGAGTACATGACCGGCGGTGTCGTCGTCGTCCTCGGGCCCACGGGGCGCAACTTCGCCGCCGGCATGTCGGGCGGCTACGCGTTCGTGCTCGACCTCGACGAGGGGCGGGTCAACCCCGAGCTGGTCGAGCTGTCGCCCGTCACCGGCAAGGCCGCCGACGAGCTCAAGGCGCTCGTCGAGCAGCACGCCGAGGAGACCGGCTCGGCCGTCGCCGCCGCGCTGCTGGCCGACTGGGACGCCTCGCTGGCCCGCTTCACCGAGGTGATGCCCAGCGACTTCAAGCGCGTGCTCGAGGCCCGCGAGGAGGCCCTCGAGGAGGGCCTCGACGAGGACGAGGCGGCCGCGCGCATCATGGAGGTGCTCCATGGCTGACCCGGCTGCCCCGGCGAGCGGGCACCCCGCCCGACGCACCGCCTCCACCGCCCGCCCGCACGCGAAGAAGGTGAACCAGCATGGCTGACCCCAAGGGCTTCTTGAAGTACGGCCGCGAGGTCGCCTCCCGGCGCGAGGTCGCCGAGCGCGTCCACGACTGGGACGAGGTCTACCCCGACGGCATCGGGCGCGCGCTGCTGCCGATCATCAACACCCAGGCCGGGCGCTGCATGGACTGCGGCATCCCGTTCTGCCACCAGGGCTGCCCGCTGGGCAACATCATCCCGGAGTGGAACGACCTGGTCTGGCGCGACGACTGGGACGGCGCGATGGACCGCCTCCACGCGACCAACAACTTCCCCGAGTTCACCGGGCGGCTGTGCCCGGCCCCGTGCGAGACCGCGTGCGTCCTGGGCATCAACCAGGACCCGGTGACGATCAAGAACGTCGAGGTCTCGATCATCGACCGCGCGTGGGGCTCGGGCTACGTCCGTCCCCAACCGCCGGAGTGGCTCTCGGGCAAGACCGTCGCGGTGATCGGCTCCGGCCCCGCCGGGCTGGCCGCCGCCCAGCAGCTCACCCGGGCCGGACACACCGTCGCCGTCTACGAGCGGGCCGACAAGATCGGCGGCCTGCTGCGCTACGGCATCCCCGAGTTCAAGATGGAGAAGAAGCACCTCGACCGGCGCCTCGACCAGATGCGCCGCGAGGGCACCGTCTTCCGGCCCGGGGTCGACGTCGGGGGAGACCTCACCGGCGACAAGCTGCTCGAGCGCTACGACGCGGTCGTGCTCGCGATGGGCGCCACCGCCGCACGCGACCTGCCCGTCCCGGGACGCGAGCTCGCCGGCATCCACCAGGCCATGGAGTTCCTGCCCCAGGCCAACCGCGTCGCGCTCGGCGAGGCCCCGACCGCCGACGGCTCCGACCAGATCGTGGCCACCGGCAAGGACGTCGTCATCATCGGCGGCGGCGACACCGGCGCCGACTGCCTCGGCACCTCGATCCGCCAGGGTGCCCGGTCGATCACCCAGCTCGAGATCATGCCGCAGCCCGGCGAGGACCGGCCCACCGGACAGCCGTGGCCGACCTACCCGATGACCTTCCGCGTCTCCTCGGCCCACGAGGAGGGCGGCGAGCGGGTCTACGCCGTGTCGACGCAGGAGTTCGTCGGCGACGAGGACGGCCACGTGGCCGCCCTGCGCCTGGTCGAGGTCGACGGGTCGTTCCAGCCCGTCGAGGGCACCGAGCGGGAGATCCCGGCGCGGCTGGTGCTGCTGGCCATGGGCTTCACCGGTCCCGAGCGCGCCCGTCCCGAGGGGCCGGGCCTGATCGACCAGCTCGGGGTCGACCTCGACGAGCGGGGCAACGTCCGGCGAGACGCGTCGTACGCCGCCTCCGTGCCGGGCGTCTACGTCGCCGGCGACGTGGGCCGCGGCCAGTCGCTCATCGTCTGGGCCATCGCGGAGGGCCGCAGCGCGGCCGCTGCGGTGGACGCCCACCTCACCGGCTCGACGACGCTGCCCGCCCCGATCAAGCCGCACGAGCGCCCGCTCGTCGTCTGAACCGGGTCGAGTGCCGGGCCCCGCGCGAGCCGCCACGGGGCCGGCACTCGACGCGTCGCCGGGAGGCGAGACCTCCGCCGGCAGGCGCGGAGGGGCTTGGAACGATCCAATCTCCGATAGGGTGAGGTACGTGCGTAGAGCAAAGATCGTCTGCACCCTCGGCCCCGCGGTGAACACCCCCGAGGGGATCCGATCACTCGTCGATGCCGGCATGGACGTCGCCCGGCTCAACATGAGCCACGGCGCGTACGCCGACCACGAGGCCGTCTACCGGCTGGTCCGGCAGGCCTCCGACGACACCGGCCACGCGATCGGCATCTTCGCCGACCTGCAGGGACCCAAGATCCGCCTCGAGACGTTCGCCGCCGGTCCGGTCAGGCTCAAGCGCAGCGCGACCTTCACCATCACCACCCGTGACGTGGAGGGCACCGCGGAGATCTGCGGCACGACCTACAAGGGCCTGCCGCGCGACGTGAAGCCCGGCGACCCGCTGCTCATCGACGACGGCAAGGTGCGGCTCAGGGTCGTCTCCGTCGACGACACCGACGTCGTCACCGAGGTCGTCGTGCCGGGCAGGGTGTCCAACAACAAGGGCATCAACCTGCCGGGCGTCGCGGTGTCGGTGCCGGCGCTGTCGGCTAAGGACACCGAGGACCTGCGGTGGGCCCTCAAGCTCGGGGTGGACTTCGTGGCGCTGAGCTTCGTGCGCCACGCCGGGGACGCCGAGGACGTGCGCGCGGTGATGCGCGAGGAGAACATCCACGTCCCCGTCATCGCCAAGATCGAGAAGCCCCAGGCCCTCGACAACATCGACGAGATCGTCGACGCCTTCGACGGCATCATGGTCGCGCGCGGCGACCTCGGCGTGGAGTGCCCGCTCGAGGACGTGCCGATCCACCAGAAGCGCATCATCGACAAGGCGCGGCGCAACGCCAAGCCCGTCATCGTCGCCACGCAGATGCTGGAGTCGATGATCAGCTCGCCGGCGCCGACGCGCGCCGAGGCCAGCGACGTGGCCAACGCCGTCCTCGACGGTGCCGACGCGGTCATGCTGTCCGGAGAGACCAGCGTGGGGGAGTACCCGATCGTCGCCGTGCGCACGATGGCGCGCATCGTGGAGTCCACCGAGGACCACGGGCTGAGCCACATGGCGGCAGTCACGTGGCAGCCGCACACCCGCGGGGGCATCATCGCCAAGGCGGCCGCCGAGGTCGCCGAGGCCGTGCACGCCAAGTACGTCGTGGCGTTCACGACCAGTGGAGACTCGGCCAAGCGTCTCTCCCGCTATCGCGGGCCGATCCCGATCCTCGCCTTCACCCCTCGGGCCCGCACGCGCTCGCAGCTCGCGCTCACCTGGGGCGTCGAGACCTTCCAGGGCGCCCAGGTCGAGCACACCGACGAGATGGTGCGCCAGGTCGACGAGGCCCTCCTCGCCATCGGCCGGGTCAAGGAGGGCGACCTCGTGGTGATCATCGCGGGCGCCCCGCCCGGCATCCCCGGCTCGACCAACGCGCTGCGCATCCACCGGATGGGCGACGCCATCCACGGGGTGGCCCCGGCCTACCGCCGTCCCGGCTGATCAGCGCTTGGGCCCGATCAGGTCGTCGAGCCGGGCGACGGCCTCCCGGCGGGAGACCGACACGACCCGCGGCGCCGACCGGCGCCACGCGACGCCGGCCAGGTCGAGCGCCCACGTGCACAGGCCGAGGATGTCGTCGGAGGCGTTGACGAACTGCCACCTCGGATAGTCGTGGCGGCGCGTGACGCCGTCGACGGTGCGCGTGGCGCGGTTGACCACCCGGCACCCGTCGGAGTGGAAGAGACCGCGCAGGAAGTGGTCAGGGTGCGCCGCCACCACCTCCTCCTGCCACGCCTCGAGCACGATGGGTCGCTCGTGCTTGCGGCCCGGGCCGTGCTGGGGGAGCAGGCACGGCCAGTGCTTCCAGCTGCTCTGGACGACGCTCGTGCCCGGAGCATCGACGGTGCAGACCGCGCCCGGGTGCAGCGAACGCATCAGGCCCGCCACGTCTGCCACGATGCCGGCGAGGGTGGCGTCGCAGGAGATGCGGAGGGTGGTGTGGCTGCCGTGCCGCGAGACGCAGCCGTCGCCGAGGTAGAAGCCGAGCAGGGCCGCGTAGTCGGCCCCCGGCGAGGGTGCCGCGCCCCAGCAGACGGCACAGCCGGGCCCGAGCGTGGGCGGACCGTGCGCCCACGATCGGATCGTCGACCGGGCCACCCCCGTCGCGCGGCTGACGGCGCTCACCGTGGCCCCGGCCGACAGCAGGGCAAGCGCCCGGGTCCGCTCGCTGACTCCGTACACGGACGCCATCGTGGACCGCGGCACCGACAGCGGGGCGCCAGGTCGCGGGTGCCCCGGGTGAGATTCGAACTCACACTGAATGCTGTTTGAGAGCATCGCCTCTGCCGTTGGGCTACCGGGGCCGAGTCGGCGTCGGAACCCTATCCGAACTAGCCTTGGCGTCGTGACGCAGCCCGACGCCGGACGACCCCTCGCCAGCCCCGACGCGGACGACGTGCGCCGGGTCGTGATCGCCGAGGACGAGGCGCTGATCCGGATGGACCTGGCCGAGATGCTCGCCGAGGAGGGCTACGACGTGGTCGGGCAGGCCGGTGACGGCCGGCGGGCCGTCGAGCTGGCCCGCGACCTCCGGCCCGACCTGGTGATCCTCGACGTCAAGATGCCGGTCCTCGACGGCATCGCCGCCGCCGAGCTGATCGCGGGGGAGCGGATCGCCCCGGTGGTCATCCTCACCGCGTTCGCCCAGCGCGACCTGGTGGCGCGCGCGCGCGACGCCGGGGCGATGGCCTACCTCGTCAAGCCCTTCCAGCGCAGCGACCTGGTGCCGGCGATCGAGATGGCGGTGAGCCGCTTCGCCGAGATCGCCGTCCTCGAGCGCGAGGTCTCCGACCTCCAGGAGTCGCTCGCCACGCGCAAGTCGGTCGACCGTGCCAAGGGCGTGCTGCAGGCGCAGCTGGGGCTGACCGAGCCCGAGGCGTTCCGCTGGATCCAGAAGACCGCCATGGACCTGCGGCTGTCGATGAGGCAGGTCGCCGACGGGGTCGTGGAGCACGGCGTGGCCGGGCTGGCGGACGAGGGCGGCGCGGCCGCGGATCCCGCCTGACGGAGCGTTTGTCAAGCGTTCCTCAAGATGGTCGAGGGGCACTGCGCTCGCGTCCGCTCCCCGGTACGGACCGCTTGGTCACGAAACGGCAACGGCCCGCAACTCGGCGGCTGCAATCGTGTCCTGGGCCACATCGCGAGTGTTAGGTTCCCGCCACGAGGCTGCCGAGGTGGGCAGTCCACCGAGAACTACGGAGGGGTCCATGATCCGCTCATCCAAGTCCTGGCAGGCCGTCGCTGCAGCGGCAGTCGCCGGTTTGGTACTGACCGCGTGCGGCACGACCGAGGACGACGGCGAGAGCGCCGGAGGGGGCGGCAGCGGCGGCGGCAGCAGCGAGGCCGCCTGCGACCTGAAGCTGGCGTTCTTCGGCCCGGAGACGGGCCCCGCGTCCGGTCTCGGCAAGCCGATCATCCAGGGTGCCGAGCTCGCCGTCGACCAGTACAACGACGAGGCCGAGTGCGAGGTCGAGCTGGTCAACTACGACTCGCAGGGCTCGCCCGACGAGGCCCCGTCCCTGGCCACCGAGGTCGCCGGCGACGAGTCGATCATCGGTGTCGTCGGTCCCGCCTTCTCCGGCGAGTCCGCGGCCGCCGGCCCGATCTTCGCCGAGGCCGGCGTCGCGACCGTCAGCCCGTCGGCCACCAACCCGGCGCTGTCCGAGAACGGGTGGGACACCTTCCACCGCGCCCTCGGCAACGACGCCACCCAGGGTCCGGCCGCCGCGGCCTACATCAAGGACACCCTCAAGGCCAAGAAGTCCTACATCATCGACGACGCCACGGAGTACGGCGCAGGCCTGGCCGGCATCGTCGAGAAGGACCTCGGCGCCGACGCCGTGGCCGGCACCGACACCATCCAGACCGGTGACACCGACTTCTCCGCCACCGTCAGCAAGGTCGTCGACTCCGGCGCCGACGCCGTCTTCTTCGGTGGCTACTACGCCGAGGCGACCATCCTCATCGGGCAGCTCCGCGACGGCGGCTTCGACGGCACGTTCGTCGTGGCGGACGGCGTGAAGGACCCGGCCTTCCTCGACGCCGGTGGCTCTGCCGAGGGCACGATCATCACCTGCCCCTGCATCCCCGACACCGACCCGGCCGTGGCCGACTTCGCCTCCGCCTACGAGGACGAGTTCGGCGAGGCTCCCGGCACCTACGCCGCCGAGGCCTACGACGCCGCGACGATCTTCCTCGACGGCATCAAGGACGGCGTCACCGACCGCCAGGCGATGCTCGAGTTCGTCAACAGCTACGACGAGGCCGGCATCACCAAGCAGCTCAAGTTCGACGAGACCGGTGAGCCCGCGGACGTCCACGTCTACGCCTACACGGTGGACGGCGGCGAGATCGTCCCCGAGGGCGAGATCAAGTGATCGACCGCTAGATCGTACGCACGACAGGCGCGGCCGGGGACGACGTCCCCGGCCGCGCCGACGTCCACGATCCGACGCGCTGGATACTGCGGCCAGGAGGCCTTGCGTGAACTTCGAGTTCTTCTTCAACAACCTGCCCGGGCTCACCGTGTCCGGGCTCGCGTTCGGCGCCATCTACGCGCTGATCGCCCTGGGCTACACGATGGTCTACGGCGTGCTGCAGCTGATCAACTTCGCGCACTCCGAGGTGTTCATGTACGGCACCTTCGCCATGCTGTGGACCGTCATGGCGCTGGGGGGAGCGGACGCGAGCGGTGTGCAGCTCGTGCTGATCCTGTTGGCCTCCTTGGTGGCGGCGATGCTGATGTCCGCCGCCATCGCGCTGATCCTCGAACGGGTGGCCTACCGCCCGCTGATCAAGCGCAACGCCCCCCGCCTGATCGCGCTCATCTCGGCCATCGGCGCGAGCTTCGTGCTCGCCGAGCTGATGGGCCTGCGCGACCGGGTCGCCGGCTGGTTCGGGCTCGACGACGACCTCTCGGCGTACGTCGGCAAGGCCCGCATCAACAACAGCATCGCCGACGTCGTCAACGCGCCCCGCTGGGAGATCGGGGGCGTGAACGTGTCGAGCATCGACATCCTGGTGATCTGCTCCGCCGTCGGGATGATGGTCGTCGTGGACCAGTTCGTGCGCCGCTCCAAGCTGGGCAAGGGCATCCGGGCCACGGCCCAGGACGCCGAGACGGCGTCGATGATGGGCGTCAACCCGACGCGCACCATCCAGATGACGTTCCTCATCGGCGGCCTGATGGCCGGCGTCGCGGCGTTCCTCTACATGCTCAAGATCGAGACGACGAAGTTCGACATGGGCTTCCTGCTCGGCGTCAAGGCGTTCACCGCCGCCGTCCTCGGTGGCATCGGCAACCTGCGCGGCGCTCTGTTGGGCGGGCTGGTGCTGGGCGTCGCCGAGAACTGGGGCGCTGCGCTCCTCGGCACCGAGTGGCGCCACGTCGTCGCCTTCGTCCTGCTGGTGGTCATCCTCCTCGTCCGGCCCACGGGCCTGTTGGGTGAGTCGCTCGGAAAGGCCCGCGCATGAGCAAGCTCAAGGACTCCCTCTCGCGGATGCCCAAGCCGGTCAAGATCGTGCTCTGGGTCCTCCTCGCACTCTTCGCCTACGCGCTCCCGCTCCTGGAGCCCCCGTTCATCACCACGCCCGGGGTCGACTTCGGCGGCGTGCTCTTCATCGTCACCATGTACATGCTGGTCGCGCTAGGTCTCAACATCGTCGTCGGCTACGCCGGGCTGCTCGACCTCGGCTACGTCGGGTTCTACGCGATCGGCGCCTACACCGCGGCCATCCTGACGTCGTACCACGCCCACTGGCCGCTGCTGCTGGCCATCCCCGCGGCCGTCGTGGCCACCACCATCTCCGGCGTCATGCTGGGGGCGCCGACGCTGCGGGTGCGGGGTGACTACCTCGCCATCGTGACCCTCGGCTTCGGCGAGATCATCCGCCTCGTCGCGGTCAACACCGAGTGGCTGGGCGACGCGAAGGGCATCAGCAACATCGCCCGCCCGCCGAGCCTGGGCGGCACCGAGGGCCTGTTCGAGGTCCCGCACCTCTACTGGGGCGACGGCACCGTGCTGCTCGACACCCAGGACACCACCAAGTTCCTGGTGTTCGGCGTGCTCGACCAGATCCCCTACTACTGGATGGGCCTGACGGTCGTCATCGTCGTCCTGTTCGCCGACTACCTCATCAAGAACAGCCGCGTCGGCCGCGCCTGGGAGGCCACCCGCGAGGACGAGGACGCCGCCGAGCTGATGGGCGTGCCGACCTTCCGGTTCAAGCTGCTGGCCTTCGCCACGGGTGCCTTCATCGGCGGACTGGCCGGTTCGCTCTACGCGAGTCGACAGAGCTTCATCAACCCCGCCTCGTTCCTGCTGCTCTTCTCGATCCTGTTCCTGGCCGCCGTCGTGGTCGGTGGACAGGGCAACCGCTGGGGCGTCCTCGTCGGCGCCGCGCTGGTGGCCTACCTGCCCCAGCGGTTCCGCGAGTTCGACGACTTCCGCGTGCTCGTCTTCGGCCTGGCACTGGTCCTGCTCGCGGTCCTGCGACCCGAGGGCCTGTTCCCGCCGAAGCGGACCGTGCGTGCCAAGCAGCTGGAGCACGAGCTCGACGAGCTCGAAGAAGGCACCGAAGGAGAGGAGGGGGCACGTGTCTGACGCACGCATCCTCGAAGTGGACCACCTGACGCTCAGGTTCGGCGGCCTCACGGCGCTCGACGACGTGAGCTTCGACATCAAGGAGGGCGAGATCCTCGGCCTCATCGGCCCCAACGGGGCCGGCAAGACCACCTGCTTCAACGCCATCACCGGCGTCTACAAGCCCACCTCCGGGACGATCCGCTTCCAGGGCGAGTCGCTGGCGGGCAAGAAGCGCTTCCAGATCACCCAGGCCGGGATCGCCCGGACGTTCCAGAACATCCGACTCTTCCCGGCCATGACCGCGCTGGAGAACGTGCTCGTGGGTGCCGACGCCCAGCACACCACGGGCATCGTCAGCGCCCTCTTCCGGCTGCCCAAGCACCGCCGCGAGGAGGCGGCCGGCCACGACCGGGCGATGGAGCTGCTGCGGTTCATGGGACTGGCCCGGCAGGCCGACGAGCTGGCCGCCAACCTGTCCTACGGCGACCAGCGCCGTCTCGAGATCGCCCGCGCGATGGCGACCCAGCCCAAGCTGATCTGCCTCGACGAGCCGGCGGCCGGCTTCAACCCGCAGGAGAAGCGCACCCTGATGGACCTGATCCGCAAGGTGCGCGACCGGGGCTTCACCGTGCTGCTCATCGAGCACGACATGCGTCTGGTCATGGGCGTCACCGACCGGATCGTCGTGCTCGAGTTCGGCAAGTTGATCGCCGAGGGCGCCCCGGCGGAGATCCGCGACAACCCTGCGGTCATCGCCGCCTACCTCGGAGTGGAGGAAGAAGATGCTTCTTGAGGTGGAGGGGCTGTGTGTCAACTACGGGCACATCGAGGCCATCCGTGACATCAGCTTCAGCGTGCCCGAGGGCAGCGTCACGACCCTGATCGGCGCCAATGGCGCCGGGAAGACGACGACGCTCAAGACCCTCTCCGGCATCCGCAAGGTGCGGACCGGGTCGGTGAAGTTCGACGGCAAGGACATCACCCACGACGCCCCCTACGACCGGGTCAAGCTGGGGATCAGCCAGTCCCCGGAGGGACGTCGCTGCTTCGTGGGCATGACCGTGCGCGAGAACCTGGAGATGGGCGCCTTCGTGCGCAACGACCGCAAGACCCAGGCCTATCAGGACGACGTCGACCGAGTGCTCGCGCTGTTCCCGCGCCTGGCCGAGCGGATCAACCAGTCCGCCGGCACGATGTCGGGCGGCGAGCAGCAGATGCTCGCCATCGGGCGTGCCCTCATGGCGCGGCCGCGGCTGCTCCTGCTCGACGAGCCGTCGATGGGCCTGGCGCCCAAGCTCATCGCGCAGATCTTCGCGATCATCAAGGAGATCAACGCTCAGGGCACCACGGTGCTGCTCGTGGAGCAGAACGCCGCCCAGGCGCTCAAGGCGGCCGACGACGCCCACATCCTCGAGACGGGCGAGATCGTCCGCTCGGGCAAGGGCAGGGACCTCGCCGGCGACGACGCCGTCAAGGCCGCCTACCTCGGCGGAGACATCTGAGTCACCCACCACGTACGACACAGGGCCCAGCCGATCCGGCTGGGCCCTGCGTCGTAGGTGGTGGCGCCTCCGGGCGGGAGTCGTCGAGGGAGGCGTCGGAGGAGCGTCAGAGCACCTTCGACAAGAAGGCCTGGGTCCGCTCGTGCTGCGGGTGGGCGAGCACCTCGCGCGGGTCGCCCTCCTCCACGATGACGCCGTCATCCATGAAGACCAGCTTGTCGCCGACCTCGCGGGCGAAGCCCATCTCGTGGGTCACGACCATCATCGTCATGCCCTCGGAGGCGAGCGTCTTCATCACCTCGAGCACGTCGCCGACCAGCTCGGGGTCGAGCGCCGAGGTGGGCTCGTCGAAGAGCATCATGTCGGGGTCCATCGACAGCGCCCGGGCGATGGCCACGCGCTGCTGCTGCCCGCCCGAGAGGTGGGCGGGATAGACGTTCTCGCGACCGCTGAGCCCGACCTTGTCGAGGTTGGCGCGGGCGACCTCGATCGCCTCCTTCTTGGAACGACCCTTCACCTTCTGCTGCGCGACGGTGAGGTTGCGCAGCACGTTCATGTGGGGGAAGAGGTTGAACTGCTGGAACACCATCCCGATGCGCGAGCGCATGGCGTCGAGATCGGTCTCCGGATCGGTGATGTCGATGCCCTCGACGAAGATCTGGCCGCTGTCGGGCTCCTCGAGCCGGTTGACGCAACGCAACAGGGTCGACTTGCCCGAGCCCGAGGGCCCGATCACGCAGACCACCTCGCCGTCGTCGACGTGGAAGTCGATGCCCTTGAGCACCTCGTTGGACCCGAACGACTTGTGCAGGTCGCGGATCTGGATGGCGGGAGCCGCCTGGACGCTCTCGGTCATGGTCACCGGGCCTTCTGCTGCTTGCGCTCGAGCCACGACACCAGTCGGGTGAGCGGCAGGGTGATCAGGAGGTAGAGGATCGAGGCCTGGATCAGGCTCGTCGCGGTCCCGGCCGTGGCGCTGGACGCCATGAAGTCGCGCGCGATCGTGGTGAGCTCGCGCTGGCTGGCAGCGAAGCCGATGACGAAGAGCAGCGCGGTGTCCTTGATGAGGAGCACGAACTCGTTGGTGAGCGGCGGGATCACGATCCGGAACGCCTGCGGCAGGACCACCGTGGCCGTGGTGCGCCCGGCGCTCATGCCGAGCGAGCGAGCGGCCTCGGTCTGGCCCTTCGGCACGGCCTGGATGCCGGCGCGGATGGTCTCGGCCATGTAGGCGGCGGCGACCAGGATCAGGCCGACCACGCCGGCACCGACGGTGCCGCCGGGCGGGGTCCACCCGTTGAACGCGATCGGGATGCCGAACGCCATCACCAGGACGACGAGCAGCACCGGCAGGCCGCGGAAGAACTCGATGTAGGCGGTGGCGAGCCAGCGGTAGGCCGCCACGGGGGACAGCCGCATGAGCGCGAGCACGACCCCGATCACCAGGCCCGCCGCGAAGGCGACGGCCGTGTAGATCAGGGAGTTCTTGACGCCGATCGTGATGAGGTCGGGCCAGGTGCCCCAGTCGCCCTTGAACGGGTTGCCGATGCCGGCCGGGGCGAAGAAGTTGGCGCGGATGGTGGCCCAGTCGGCACTGAACCCCACCAGGAGGAGCACTCCCAGCAGGACGGCGTAGAGGACCGCCCTGCTGAGGATGCGCTTCGTCGAACGCTTCAGAGCCACGTGCCGATCACTCGGTGGCGAAGTAGGTGTTGTAGATCTCGTCGTAGGTGCCGTCGTCGCGCATCTCACCGAGCTGCTCGTTGACCGCGTCCACGAGGGCGGTGTTGCCCTTCTTCATGGCGAGGCCGTAGGACTCGTCGGTCGAGTAGGTCTCGACGACCTTGAAGCCGCCCGACTCCTGGTGGTTGATGTTGACCGGGAGGTCCTGCAGCAGCGCCTCGACCTGGCCGGCCTTGATCGCCTGGAACATCTCGGCGTCGCTGGGGAACGACACGATCTCCGCGCCGCTCGCGTTCTCCTCGGCGTAGGCCTTGCCGGTGGTGCCCTGCTGGACGCCGATCTTCACGCCGTCGAGGTCGTCGATCGAGGCGATGTCGGAGTCGTCGGCGACGAGGAGGGACTGCTGGGAGTCGTAGTAGCCGTCGGAGAAGTCGAGGGCGGCCTTGCGCTCGTCGGTGATGGTCATCGCGCTGGCGGCGAGGTCGCACTGGGCCGCGTTGAGCGCCTGACCGCTCTGGAGGGCGTCGAAGGAGGAGTCCTTGACCGCGAGCTCGAGGTCGAGGCCGTCGGCGATCTCCTGCACGATGTCGATGTCGAAGCCCTTGAAACCGGAGTCGGACGTGTCGTCGAAGTCCTCGAACGGCGGGTAGGGCACGTCGGAGCAGACCGTGAGGGTGCCCGAGGACACCGTGTCGAGGCTGCTCTCGCTGCTGGTGTCGTTGCCGGCGTCGGTGGAGTCGTCGCTGGCGTCGTCGCCGCACGCGCTGAGCGTGAGGGCCAGGGCCAGAGCGGGGACCAGGGTCAGGGATCGGTGAAGGGTGCGAGTGCGCATGCGGCGGAGCCTAGACCACAAGGACCGGACCGGAAGATGGCTTTGGCAGGTGCGTCGGCAACGATCCGATGACGCTTGTCCGCAGACCCTTGTGGGGGCCCTCCTGACAGAGCCCTCGCGACGGCGTAGGGTCTGCGGCACTGCCCGAGCCGGATGCGGCAGGGCACGGGGGAAGCGGTCACATCGAGCTGATCCTTGGGAGTCGACATGAGCAGGACTGCGGTGGTCGTGCGAGCGGCCGATCCCTCC
The DNA here is from genome assembly GCF_058134345.1 of Nocardioides sp. Z24_21. NCBI lineage: Bacteria > Bacillati > Actinomycetota > Actinomycetes > Propionibacteriales > Nocardioidaceae > Nocardioides > Nocardioides sp. Z24_21. The sequence continues at coordinate 144,233 of NZ_JBYTTH010000003.1, read as the reverse complement.
GACGCGCCGTCGCTGCGCGAGCTGTGGTGCGACATCCTCCGCAAGGGCCGTCCCGACGAGCAGCTCGCCGACGTGACGAGCATCGTCTCGACGGCCTGCGCGAGCGACGAGCGGTGTGTCGTCGTCGCGGAGATCGACGGCGAGGTGGCCGGGGCCGTCTACCTCGAGGCCGCCACCTTCACCCCGCTCAACCTCGAGCCGGCCGTGCTGGCGGTCTCGCCGCACGTGTTCGCGCAGTTCCGGCGCAGGGGAGTGGGCAGTGCACTCATGGAGGCGGCCTGCCGCTTCGCCGAGGAGCACGGCATCAGCCACGTGCAGACGGCCGCCGCCGCCGAGGCGCGAGACGCCAACCGCTTCATGGCCCGCCTCTCGCTCGCGCCGCAGGCCACGCTCCGCGCGGCCACCACCGGCGCCCTGCGCGCACGGCTGCCGCAGGGGCGCCAGGCGAGCCCCGCCGCGTCGAGCCGCCAGCGCATCGACCGGGTGCTGGCCGCTCGCCGGGTGCGCCGCGAGCGCGTCCCCGGCTGAGCCCGACGGCCCGCTCAGCCCTGGGGGGCGTCGAGCAGCGCGCAGGTGATGCGCGAGGTGCACACCCGGCGGCCCTGCTCGTCGGTGATCACGACCTCGTAGCTCGTCGACGACCGGCCGAGGTGGATCGGGGTCGCGACGCCGGTGACCAGGCCCTCGGTGGCGGAGCGGTGGTGCGTGGCGTTGATGTCGACGCCGACGGCGATCTTGGCCGGGTAGGCGTGGATGGCCGACCCGATCGAGCCCAGCGTCTCGGCCAGCACGACCGACGCGCCCCCGTGGAGGAGGCCGAACGGCTGGGTGTTGCCCTCCACGGGCATGGTGGCCACGACCCGCTCGGCGGAGACCTCGACCAGCTGCACCCCCATCTTGTCGTTGAGCCGCCCGTTGCCCTGGGGGAGGAACGCGATGAGCTCGTCGATGCTGAGGTCGGCCAGGGACTCGGGGGGCGTGGGGGATGTCTCGCTCATGGCGCCATTGTGGCCGAGCCGCGGGCCCGTGCGGTGCCGGGGCTCGGGGCCCGCTGTCGTCGGCGGCGGCTAGAGTCGGCGGGTGCCCGAGACGAGCGAGACGACCCGCCCCCGCCTCCTCCTGCTGGACGGCCACTCCCTGGCCTACCGCGCGTTCTTCGCCCTCCCGGTGGAGAACTTCGCGACCGCGTCCGGACAGCACACCAACGCGGTCTACGGGTTCACCTCGATGCTGGTCAACGTGCTCCGCGACGAGCGGCCGACCCACGTCGCCGTGGCGTTCGACAAGTCGCGCCAGACCTTCCGGCTCGAGGAGTACAGCGACTACAAGGCCAAGCGCAACAAGACCCCCGACGAGTTCGGCAGCCAGCTGCCGTTGATCCGCCGGGTGCTCGACGCGCTGCGCATCCAGCACCTGTCGATGGACGGCTACGAGGCCGACGACATCATCGCCACGCTCGCCACGCAGGGCCTCGCCGAGGGCATGGAGGTGCTGATCATGACCGGCGACCGCGACTCCATCCAGCTCGTCACCGACGACTCGACCGTGCTCTACACGATGCGAGGGGTCAGCGAGCTGGCCCGGCTGACGCCGGCAGCGGTGCAGGAGAAGTACGGCGTCCCGCCCGAGCGCTACCCCGAGCTGGCGGCGATCGTCGGCGAGACCTCCGACAACCTGCCCGGCGTGCCGGGAGTCGGCCAGGGCTACGCCGCCAAGTGGATCAACCAGTTCGACGGCCTGGACAACGTGATCGCCCGCGCCGACGAGATCACCGGCAAGAAGGGCGAGTCGTTGCGCGCCCACCTCGGCGACGTCATCCGCAACCGCCGGCTCAACGCCCTGGTCCGCGACCTCACCCTGCCCGTACGCCCCGACGGGCTGGTCCGGCAGCCGTGGGACCGCACCGCCGGCCTCGAGCTGCTCGACGAGCTCGAGTTCCGCGGGGAGCTGCGCGCCCGGCTGCTCGACACCATCGACCCCGCCCCCGACGACGCCGTCGAGGCCGAGTCGGGCTTCGAGCTCGACGGCCGTCGTCTCGGCACGGGCGAGGCGGCCGCGTGGCTCGCCGAGCACGCCCCCGAGGGCACCCGGGTCGGGCTGTCCGTCCAGGGCAGCTGGCGCGCCGGCACCGGCGACGTGGTCTCCCTCGCCGTGGCGACGCGCGAGGGCCAGGCGGCTTGGATCGACGTGACCGACATCGACACCGACGACGACGCCGCTGTCGCAGCCTGGCTCGCCGACCCCTCGCGCCCCAAGGCCGTCCACGACGCGAAGGGCCCGAGCCTCGCGCTGGCCGCCCGGGGCTGGGAGCTCGCCGGCCTCGAGGTCGACACCGCCCTCGCGGCCTACCTCGTCCAGCCCGACCAGCGCTCCTACGACCTCGCCGACCTCACCCTGCGCTACCTCAAGCGCGAGCTGCGCCAGGACACCGTCGACGCCGACCAGCTGAGCTTCGACGCGATGGACGACACGACGGCCAGCGACACGGCCATGCTGACCGCCCGGGCCGTCCTCGACCTCGCCGACGCGCTCGACGACGCGGTCGAGGAGCACGGCGGCACCCGCCTGCTGCACGAGGTCGAGCTGCCGCTGATCGGCACGCTCGCGCGGATGGAGCAGGTGGGCATCGCCGTCGACGTCGACTACCTCGAGGGACTCGAGTCGGAGTTCGGCGACCAGGTGCGCGCCGCGGCCCAGGACGCCTACGACGTGATCGGCAAGGAGATCAACCTCGGCTCGCCCAAGCAGCTGCAGGTGGTGCTGTTCGACGAGCTCGACATGCCCAAGACCAAGCGCACCAAGACCGGCTACACCACCGACGCCGACGCGCTGCAGCAGCTGTTCGAGAAGACCGAGCACCCCTTCCTCCAGCACCTGCTGCGCCACCGCGACGTGATCCGGCTGCGCCAGACGGTGGAGGGCCTGCTCAAGTCGGTGGCCCCCGACGGGCGGATCCACACGACCTACAACCAGATCATCGCGGCCACGGGTCGGCTCTCCAGCACCGACCCCAACCTGCAGAACATCCCGATCCGCACCGAGGCGGGCCGGCGCATCCGTGAGGGCTTCGTCGTAGGCAAGGACGGCGAGGCCCTGCTGACGGCCGACTACAGCCAGGTGGAGATGCGCATCATGGCGCACCTGTCCGAGGACGCCCTGCTCATCGAGGCGTTCCGCTCCGGCCAGGACTTCCACTCCATCACCGCGGCCCGGGTCTTCGGTGTCGCGGCCGAGGACGTCACCGTCGAGCAGCGCGCCAAGATCAAGGCGATGAACTACGGGCTCGCCTACGGCCTGTCGGCGTTCGGACTGTCCCAGCAGCTGCGGATCTCCACCTCGGAGGCCAAGGCCCTGATGGACGAGTACTTCGAGACGTTCGGCGGGGTCCGCGACTACCTGACCGGCGTCGTCGACGAGGCGCGCCGCTCGGGCTTCACCGAGACGATCATGGGGCGTCGTCGCTACCTGCCCGACCTCACCAGCGACAACCGCCAGCGCCGCGAGACCGCGGAGCGGATGGCGCTCAACGCCCCCATCCAGGGCTCGGCTGCCGACCTGGTGAAGGTCGCGATGCTCGGCGTCGAGCGCGCCCTGGCCGAGCACGGGCTGCGCTCACGGATGCTGCTCCAGGTCCACGACGAGCTCGTCCTGGAGGTGGCGCCGGGGGAGGGCGACGCGCTGGCGGAGGTCGTCCGCGCCGAGATGGGCGGCGCCGCCGACCTGGCCGTGCCCCTCGACGTGTCGATCGGCACCGGGCGCAGCTGGCACGACGCCGCTCACTGAGCGGGGGACCGCCCGCGCAGCGTGACCGCGCTGATCGCCAGCAGCACCACCAGCAGCATCACGTCGACGCTCAGCACGAGCGCGAGCAGCTCGCCGACGGTCGAGACCAGCGTCGACGCGACGGCGACCACGACGCCGAACGCGACCCAGATCAGCACCATCGACATCGTGCCCTGGCGGGCGAGCACCGAGTAGACCAGCAGCTGGAGCACGGCCATGCACGTGCCCAGCAGCGCGAACACCCACAGCAGGCTCCGCACCTCCTCGTAGTCGCCGCCGCCGGCGAAGACCAGCACGAGGTCGGGGAGCACGGCGGTGGCCAGCACGCACGCGCCGCCGAGGCCGCCGACGAGCAGCAGACTGCCGGCCAGGGCGCGCGAGCGGTTGCGGCTCGTCGACATCGAGGGGAACGCGACGACCACGACGAACTGCGGCAGGAACATCACCGCCCGCGAGACGATCAGGCCGGCGGCGTACAGCCCGGAGTCGTGCGAGTCGAGGACCGAGCGCCCGACCAGCATGTCGACGTTGGTGAGCGCGAAGTAGGCGAAGAGGGCCTGCGAGTTGACGACCGCCTCCTTGATGATCGGCCCGAACCCGTGGCGCTCGTGGGTCTCGCCGGACACGCGCCCGTGGCGCAGCACGGCGAGCCCATAGAGGAATGGTGCGTAGAAGCCGATCGTGACGCCGAGGAAGGCCATGAACTCGGTCGGCTGCCAGAGGATCAGCACGACCCCGACGAGGAGCCGCGGCACCCCCGAGAGCACGTAGAGCACGGCCAGCTCGCGCCAGCGCCGCTCACCCTGGAGGATCCCCGCCTGGGCGCCGGTCATCGTCATCGGCACCGCGGCGAAGGCGGCCAGCACCGCTGTCGGCAGGCTGTCGAGGTCGAGCAGCGTGTTGAGGAGTGGCGCCCCCATGAGGAGGACGGCGCCGAGGAGGAGGGACGCCCGCAGCGAGACCCGGAGGATCTCGCGCTCGATCTGCCCGACGTGGGCGGGATCCGAGCTGATCCGGCGGGCCGCGGTCGCCTGGAGGCCGAGCATGACGACGCTGATGATCATCACGAGGTTCATCAGCGCGAAGAACGCGCCGTAGGGGACCGGCCCGATGATCCGCGCCGCCGTCATGGTGAAGCCGTAGGTCGCGAGGTTCATCAGCAGCATCGCCACGGCGATCTGCCCGCTGCCGCCCAGCAGGCGCTCGAGCCTGCCGCGGGGACCGGCGACCGCGTCGGACCGGTCGCGCGCTCGTGTGGGCATGCGGCACACCCTAAGGTGTCCCACCGTGGGAGCACGGGGCGATCGGGCGACGGCGCGCACCCGCTCGCTGCTGTGGCCGGCGGCCTGGGCCACCGCGCTAGCCGTGCTGCTGCTGGGCGGCGCGCTCGGCCCGGGGTACGTCCTGAGCTACGACATGGTGTGGGTGCCCGACCTGCGTCTGGGCGCGGACGCGCTGGGCCTCGGCACCGCCCTGCCGCGGGCGGTCCCGTCCGACGCGGTGGTGGCGGTCCTCGACGAGGTGCTGGGCGGGATGCTCCTGCAGAAGCTCGTGCTGCTGCTGCCGCTCGTGGCCGCGGGCACCGGTGCGGCGGCCCTGGTCGGGCCGGGGGTCGTGGCACGCCTCGTGGCGGTGTCGGTGGCGGTGTGGAACCCGTTCGTGGTCGAGCGGCTGGCGATCGGCCACTGGCCGGTTCTGGTGGGCTACGGCGTGCTGCCGTGGGTCCTGCTCGCCGGCACGGCGTGGCGCAGGTCGGGCGTCATGCCCGCCCGGCTCCCCGTGCTGCTCCTGCTGGGCAGCCTGAGCGCGTCGACGGGGCTCGTCACGGCGTTCGCCGCCTGCGTCTCCGCCGCCCGCCGCCGGCGCGACCGATGGCTGGCGCTCGCGGGACTCGTCGTGCTGGCCAACCTTCCGTGGGTCGTCTCGGGCCTGCTCCACGCCGGCAGCGCCACGTCGAGCGCCGCGGGGGCGGACGTCTTCGCGCCGAGCGGTGAGGGGATGCTGCCCGCGCCGCTGACGTTCCTCTCGCTCGGCGGGATCTGGAACGCCGCGGTGGTCCCCGACTCGCGCACGGGTCCGCTGGCGGTGGCGATGGCCCTCGTGCTCGTGGCGCTTGCCGTCCTCGGCGTCCGCCGCGGCTGGTCGGAGGTGCCGCAGGGACCGCGCCGGGCGCTGGTGTGGTGCTGGGCCGTGGGCCTGGGCCTCACCCTGGCGGCGTGGGCGCTGCCGGGGGTCACGGGCTGGCTGGCGAGCACCGTGCCCGGAGCGGGCGTGCTGCGCGACGGCTCGCGGCTGCTGGCACTCGCGGCGCCGTTGACCGCGGTGCTGGCCGGGCGGGGGGCGGAGGCGCTGGTGCGGCTGCTGCCGGACGCGCTCTCCCGCGCGATGATCGCGCTGGCGTGCGTGCTGGTGCCCGTCGCCCTCATGCCGGACGCGGCTCTCGGCCTGTCGGGGAGGGTGAGCGCGGTCGACTACCCCGCGTCCTACGACGCGCTCGTCGACGAGTTGCGCGCGCTGCCCGAGGGCACCGTCGCCCTGCTGCCGTTCCAGAGCTATCGGGCACCGGCGTGGAACAACGACGCCCGCCCCGTGCTGGCCCCTCTCGGCCGCTACCTGCCGGGCCGTGTCGTCGTCGAGGACCGTCTCGTCGTCGACGGGCGGGCACTCGCGGGGGAGGACCCGAGCGCCGCCGACGTGCGCCGCGCCCTGGCCGCGCCCGATCCCGGTCAGCGCGCCGCGCGACTGCGCGAGGCCGGGGTCCGGTACGTCGTGGTGGAGCGGCTGCCGGGCGTCGAGGTGCCCGAGGTGGCCGGCGAGGAGGTCGGCGAGCTCGACGACCTCACCCTCGTCGACGTCGGTCCCGGACGGCCGCCCTCGGGCGTGCCGACCGCGTGGACGGTGGTGATGGCGCTGGCGTGGGGAGGCTGGTGCGGCCTGCCGGTCCTCGCGCTGTTCCTGGCCGTGTGGCGCCGGCGACGGGCCGGACGGATAGTTGCGCAGTAGGGGCTACCGGCTGGTACCTTGCTGGCATCGCCTAGGGAGGATCACACGCACATGGGATCAATCGTCGCACCCATCGTCAGCTGCATCGTGGGCGGCGGGCTCGCCGTTGCCACCCTGATGGGCGTGGTCACCAACCAGACCAGCGCGCCCGAGCAGTCCCCGGGGACGATCAACTCGCCCGAGTTCAGCTACGGGGTCACCAGCGAGTGACGTCGCGCTGAGCGGCCTCGGTCCCGCTCACTCGGCGTCGGGGTCCTGGGCGTCGACCCTCTCGCCACGCAGCACGGCCGCCACGACGTGGGCGAACGACTCCTGCGCGTGCTCCCACGTGAACCGGTGACTCATCTCGAGCGCCCCGTCGCCCAGGCGGGCCCGCAGCGCCGGGTCGCCGAGCAGCGCCCCCAGGGCCTCGACGAAGTCCTGCTGCCGGTCCACCAGCACCCCCGAGCGGTCGTGGGCGATCGACTCGCGCGTGCCGCCTGCTGAGCGGTAGGCCACGGTGGGTGTGCGGTGCATGCCGGCCTCGCCGACGACGAGCCCCCACCCCTCCTTCAGCGAGGGGAGGGCCAGTGTCCACGCCTGCTCGTAGATCTCGTGCTTGCGCCGCTCGTCGACGTGCCCCTCGAAGACGATCGTGTCGCTCGCGCCACGCTCGGACGCGTAGCGGTGCAGCTCGGCCTCCCACCACCCGCCGCCCACGACGTGCAGGCGCAGGTCGGGGTACCGCTCGCGCAGCGTGAGGGCGGCGTCGATCGCGTGCTCCACCTGCTTGTGCGGGACCAGCCGGCCGACGACCGCGACCATGGGGTGCGCCGACGTGCCCGTCCCGGAGCCGACGACGGGGTCGGTGCCGTTGTGCACGACGGCGATGCGTCGGCGGTCCACGCCGAGGGTGGCCAGCTCGTCGCGTGTGGCCCGGGACACCGCGACGTACTGGCTAGAGCGGTAGAGCCACGGTGCGAGCCGGTGCTCGATGGCCCAGCCCACCTTGCCGACGAGGCCCGGGTAGACGACCGGCCACTGCTCGCGGTGCACGTGGTGCACGAGCACGACGACGGGTGCGCGGGTGGCGGCCCGGGTGAAGAACGGCAGGCCGTTCTGCACGTCGACCACGAGGTCGACCGGCCCGAGCCGGCCCCGGGCGAGCGCGCGGAAGCCCTCGGCGTAGACGCTGAGCTTGGACCCGCGCCGGACGAAGCGGACGCCGTCGACGACCTCCTCGGGCGGAGCCGCGGCGTGGGCGGCGCAGAAGATGGTGACGTCGGCGCCGCGCGCGACCAGCCCGTGCGCCATCTTCTCGAGGTAGCGCTCGGCGCCGCCGCCCTCGGGGTTGCGGGTGTCGCGCCAGCTGAGGAAGGCCACATGGCGGCCCGCGAGCTCGTCGTGGTCGGTCATCGGGCCGAACCCTACCGCCGAGTCACTTGTCGGCTAAGGTCTGCGGGTGCTGACGAGGAACCCGCCGTGGCGCGCCGACCTCTCCCGGTCGCTGCACCTGTTCCGGGAGTTCCGGCACGAGCAGTCCGACCCGGCGCGGTTCTACACCGCGCTGGCCCGTGACTCCGCCCTCCAGGTCTCGCAGTACCACGACCTGCACGGCCAGCTGATGCTCGACGTCGGGGGAGGGCCGGGCTACTTCCGGCAGGCGTTCGAGTCGGCGGGGGCCTCCTACGTCGCCCTCGATGCGGACGCCGGCGAGCTGGCCGGGACGGGTGAGATCGACGCGCGCACCGTCCTCGGCAGCGGCATGCAGCTCCCGTTCCGCGACGCGTCCGTGGACGTGTGCTACTCCTCCAACGTGCTCGAGCACGTCGAGCAGCCGTGGCGGATGGCGGAGGAGATGGTGCGGGTCACCCGGCCGGGCGGGCTGGTCTTCATCAGCTACACCACCTGGTGGGGCCCGTGGGGCGGGCACGAGACGGCACCGTGGCACTACCTGGGCGGACGGCTGGCCCGGCGCCGCTACGCGCGCCGTCACGGCCACGAGCCGAAGAACCAATTCGGCGAGTCGCTGTTCGCGGTCTCTGTCGCCGACGGACTGCGGTGGGCACACAGCCAGCAGGGGGCCGACGTCGTGCACGTGCTCCCGCGCTACAACCCGTGGTGGAGCCGCTGGCTCCTGCGGGTGCCCGGACTGCGAGAGGTGGTGACGTGGAACCTCGTGCTCGTGCTGAGGAGGAGGTGAACGCCCAGGACGGGTTCCCACGTGCCCAGTCCCCCTTCGGGATGCGGCTCGCCGCTGCCTGCGTGGTGCTCATCGGCCTGGCGATGACTCAGTCGGCCGGTCTCCTAGTCGCCGACACCAAGCTGGATCTCGCGCTTGCCCCTGCCGAGTTCCTGGCTCGGGCAGCCCACCTGTGGGATGCGCAGGGAGCGTTCGGGCAGCTCCAGAACCAGGCCTACGGGTACCTGTGGCCCATGGGCCCGTTCTTCCTCCTGGGGGACGTGCTCGGCCTTCCCGGCTGGGTGACCCAGCGTCTGTGGGTCGGCCTGGTCATGTGCGTGGCGATGGTCGGGGCTGCGCTCCTGGCCAAGACTCTCAACGTCCGCTCCGACCTGGCTGCGATCACTGCGGGCCTGGCCTACGCGCTGTCACCCCGGATGCTCACCGTGCTGGGGCCGAGCTCCATCGAAGGGTGGCCCAGCGCGATCGCGCCCTGGGTCCTCATCCCGTTGGTTGTCGGTGCGACCCGGGGCTCGCCGCGGCGCGCGGCAGCCCTCGCTGGTCTGGCCGTCGCGATGGTGGGTGGCGTCAATGCCGCTGCGACCTTTGCCGTGGTTCCCCTCAGCGCGGTGTGGCTCCTGACGCGTGAGCGTGGACCGCGACGCACCCAGCTCTTGGTGTGGTGGCCGATCGCCACGCTCCTGGGCACGGTCTGGTGGCTGGTTCCGCTCTTCCTGCTGGGTGCCTACAGCCCGCCGTTCCTCGACTACATCGAGTCTGCGCCGATCACCACCTTCCCGACCACGGTCTTCGACGCACTGCGGGGAACCTCCAACTGGGTCCCGTTCATCGACGAGGGGTCCCGAGCCGGCAACGACCTGATCACGCAGCCGTACCTCGTGCTCAACTCGGTGGTCCTCATGGTGGCCGGCGTCGCGGGTCTGGCGCTTCGACGCAACCGGCACAAGGCTTTCCTGTGGTCAGGGCTGGCCGTCGGACTCGTCCTTGTCACGATGGGCCACCTCGGCGCCGTCCAGGGATGGTTTGCCCAGCCGATGAACGACTGGCTCGACGGCTCGCTCGCCCCCCTCCGCAACGTCCACAAGTTCGATCCGGTGATCCGGCTGCCCCTGGTCATAGGGCTGGCATATGTCGTCGACGAGCTTCGTGCGCGACGACGGCGCACCCGATCCGCAGAACCCGACGTATCGACGTCCGCGAACCGACGCATCCTCGCCGGCACCCTTGTCATGGCCGTAGTCGGAGCGTCGATGCCCGTGACTCTGGGGCGCCTTACACCGTCGGGCGGCTTCGGCGAGATCCCGCAGTACTGGACCGACGCCGCGACGTTCCTCGAGGAGAGCCAGGACTCGGGTGTGGCGCTTCTGGTGCCGGGCTCGTCGTTCGGCACGTACGTCTGGGGAACTCCGCGTGACGAACCGCTCCAGGCCCTTGCCGGCGCCCCTTGGGCCATACGCAACGCCGTCCCGCTGGCACCCACCGGCAACATCCGCATGCTCGACGAAGTAGAGAAGCGCTTCAACGAGGGGAACGGCAGTGTGGGCCTGACTCGCTACCTCAGTCGAGCAGGCGTGAGCCACCTCGTCGTCCGCAACGACCTGGTCCGGTCATCCGACATCCCGGATCCCGTGCTGGTCCACCAGACGCTCGACTCCAGCCCTGGCGTGACACGGGTGGCGTCCTTCGGCCCGGAGGTCGGGGGCGACGCCGAGATAGACGGAGAGATCGGCAAGGCCGTCATCAACGGGGGCTGGCAGACTAGGTTTGCTGCCGTCGAGGTCTATGAGGTTTCCGACCCGTCCACCTTCGCAGTCGTCGCGCCGAGCCGGCCTGTCACCGTGGTCGGGGGCCCCGAGGACCTGGTCGACCTCGCAGACCTCGGCGTGGTCTCCGACGCCCCTGTGCGGCTCGCCACGGACGTCGGAGACGACCAACAGGGTGGACCGATCATCCTTACGGACGGTCTGAGGAGCGTCGAGCGATCCTTCGGCCGCATCCACGATGCCACCTCCCAGGTCCTGGAAGCGGACGATGCTCGTCGTAGCGTCGCGCGCTTCCCGGACTACGAGCTCGAGGACTCGGCGTCGTGGAAGACCCGTTCTGCAGTGTCGGGCATCAAGGGGGTCACGGCTTCGGTCTCCCAGTCCGATGTCGACGCCGGCGGCGCCATCGAGCCGGCGGACATGCCGTACGCCGCCCTCGACGGCTTCACCGGGTCCGCTTGGCGGTCGGGGCGCACCGAGGCCCCTGCGTGGTGGCGAGTCGACCTCGACACCGCACGCGAGCTGGGCAAGGTCACCATCACCGTGGGTGACAGGAGCGACGAGGTGCTGGCCGTCTCGGCCGGGGACTGGTCCAGCGGAACGTTGCGGATCGCCGCTGGAGAGACAGTGACGGTGGCCGTTCCCGGTCGTGTCTCTCATCTGCGAGTCGACGACATCTCCGAACGCCCGTTCCACCAGACCGTGCTCGCCGAGGTGGACCTCGGGATCGACGTGACGCGCGATCTCGTCGTCCCTTCGCTGCCGTCGGCGTGGAGCAACCCGGACGCTGTCGTGCTGCGAAGGCTGGTAGACGCCCGGACCGGGTGCGCCACCGTGGACAGGGACGTCCGCTGCTCCCCCCAGAAGGCGTCGGACGAGGAGGAGCCGCGGGGCTTCTCGCGCGTCGTCACTCTGCCGAACGCGATCTCCCACGGCGCACGGATCGAGGTATCCCCGATCGCTGGTCCTGAGCTGGACGACCTCCTGTTGCAGGACCAGCCGGTCGGCATAACGGGGTCCAGCACCGGTGTCCGGGACGTTCGGGCGGGCGTGCTTGCCGCCATCGACGGGGACGAAGGGACGACGTGGATCGCCGGCCATGACGATGTGAGGCCACAACTGCGGCTGAGGTGGCTGGGCGAGCAGCGCATCACGGGTGTCGCGCTGGATGTCGCGCGCGAGGTCGCAGCTCGTGAGCCGGAGTCCCTGAAGATCACCTGGCCGGGTGGCTCGCGGACCGTGGAGCTCGAGTCTGGGCGGGCACGCTTCCCCGCCATCCGTACCACGGAGCTGACGCTCGAGGTCGGCGAGGCCGAGGCCGCGACCGACCTGGCATTCGACGGTGCGGCGACTCCCGTGCCGGTGGGGATCACCGAGCTCCGGCTCGATGGGCTCTCCTACCTTCCCCTGCGACTACCCGCCACAGCACGCGACTCCAGGTGCGGCACCGGGCCGAGCCTGCGCATCAACAACCGCACGTATCGCACGCGCGTGGCAATCGAGCCGCGCTCGCTCGCCGCCGGGGAGGCAACCTCGGCCGAGCTGTGCGGGCCGGGAGAGGTCGACCTGCTCGCTGGCCGCAATGAGATCGAGATGCAGTCCTCGTCGACGTTCGCTCCGGACTCGCTGGTGCTCGGTGGGGTGGACCCACAGCTGGTGACCCCGGCTCGGACGTCAGTGGCGGACGATGCCTCCCGGTCCGTGGAGGTCGACGGCGGCGAGGTCGTGGCAACACGAGAGAACGCCAACGTGGGCTGGGACGGCGCATGGGACGGCCAACTGGCGCGGCCTGTGACGTTTGACGGGTGGCGCCAGGGCTGGGATGCCCCGGGGGCAGGCACCCTACGGATCCGTTTCGTCCCTGACACGGCTTACCGGGCTTCACTCGGGCTCGGCCTGGTGACGCTCCTGCTCCTCCTGCTCGTCGCCGCGGCACCGTCTCGGGCCGGCGCACGCCAGAATCGACCGGTGCAAGGGCGCCGCTGGGGGACGGCCGTCTCGCTGCCGATGGTCGCCGTCGTGTCGGGTTTCCTCGCCGGCTGGCCCGGCGTGGCGGCGGCGACGTTCGGTGTCCTGCTGGCCGTGACGGGCAGGCGGCTCCCGTCCGAGGTCGCGCTGCTCGTGGTGACAGCTCCGCTGGCGGCGTCGGGGATGGCTTACGTCGTCCGACCCTGGGGGGCGAGCGAGGGATGGGCCGGCGACCTCGCCTGGCCTCAGCTCTGCTGCGTCGTGGCCCTCTCGGGCGTCTGTGCCTTGGCCGCGCTCGACGGGTCACCGCCCCTGCGCCTCGCCGCCAGGCGCATGAAGGGGCTCTCGACGAAGCGGTAGAGGACCTCCGAGACGACGAGCGTGACGACCAGCGTCAGCGCCCAGACCTGGAGACCGTCGCCGCTGAACACGTCGTATGCCGTGAGCTCGAACACGAGGGCCAGCACGACCAGGTGGATGCAGAAGACCGAGTACGAGATGTGGCCGAGATGCCGGAGCGGGCGCGAGGAGAGGAGCCTGCTGTAGCCGCCGTCCGTGCTGGCCAGCACGCCCGACAAGACGACAAGGACGCCGACTGCGGTGTAGATGAGGTTCTTGGCCAGCGTCTGTGCTGGCGTGCCGGCGACGAACATCACAGGACCCGCGATGGGAGTCGCCGCGACCAGCATGAGCCCGACGACCATCATCCAGCACGTCCCGGGCAGGCTGCCCAGGCGTGCCACCTGATCGCCGACGCGACCTGATCGTCCCGAGTGAAGGTCCACGTGGACCAGCGCCAGCCAGATCCCGGCCGCGAACCACGTCAGGTAGCCCGGCAGCCAGAGCCCGGGGGCCCCGTCGGTCCGGACGTCGAGCGCCTCGACGAGGACCGTCTGCCACAGGGCCGCCGTCACGACCATGGCGAGCAGCGTGAGATGAACTCGGCGCCGGTGGATCCTGGGGCGTCGTACGCCGAGGCAGAGCATCATCAGGAGGGGGAGGACGAGGTAGAACGCGACCTCTGACGTGATGCTCCACATGTGGGTGAGCCCGTGCGGCAGTCGGTCGTGGACGTAGGTGTCGGCAACCAGCAGGTTCGAAGCCCACGTGGTCCGACCCGTGGCCTCGTTGTCCTCCAGAAGGGCGAGAGCGAGCACGACCGCCACGACGTAGACGGGATAGACGCGCAGGAAGCGCTTGAGGAAGTAGATGCGCGCGTCGGGCGCAGGCATGTCGAGGGCCGCCCTCGCGAACCAGGGTCGGGACAACAGGAAACCCGACAGGACGAAGAAGATCGCCACGCCGACGTCGAGTCGGGCAAGAAGGGTTCCCCAGATCCCATGACCGAGGTAGGTCCCGGTCTGGAAGGTGGTGTGGGTCGTCAGGACGGCGAGCGCGCCGACTGCTCGCCACGTGTCGAGCACCGGGAACTCGTGCCGGAGTTCCACCGTGCTCACCAGGCCGGTCCCAGCACCTGCGGGCCGACCTCGACGGTGTCGACGCAGAGAGTCGTGCCCGGCTCGAGTCCGTCGATGCGGACCGTGCGGGGATCTCCTGTGACTTGCAGGTAGAGGTTGTTGAGCCCCTGTCGCACTGACTCCTGGCGTGTGATCCCGTTGACGGTGACCTCCGCGATCGAGGCCTGGCTCGCCAGGTAGCCGATGCGCATCCAGTTAGGGGCGATCTGGGAACCGGCGGCCCCGTCTAGGCGGAGCGAGCGACCACCCTCGCCCACGCGCCACCCGCAGCCCGCGGACGGCCCGGGAGCCGTCCTCGGTCCCGGCCCGACGATCATGCCGTGCACCGATCCATCATCGTCGATCATGCCCAACCTGTCGCTGCTCTGGGGAAAGGTCACCGGCAGGTCGAGCAGGTCGACGAAGTCTGGACTCTGGTTCATGGGGGAGGTGTACGCGGGCATCACTGTGTCCGGCAAGGTCTGGGGAACCAAGTCGATCGGACCGAGCCGCCCCACATCGCCGCGCACGCGCTCGATGAAGTGCGCGGAGGCGTTGTCGTGGTGCCAGAAGCCGACATAGCCGACCGTGCTGACCACGCCCCCCGTCGTCACTGCGATGCAGGTAGCGGTCGTGAGCCACCACGGCGCGCGCCACACGAGCAAGGGCTCGGCGCGTACCTCCGTGGTCTCCACAGCGCCACGGAGCGGCATGAACGCCAGTCCGATGGCGAGTGTCGCCGCACATGCCACGTCGGTCAGGTAACGAAACTCGAGGCCGGACAGCGCTCCGTAGATCTGGCCGCGGCTGGCGCCGAGCAGGACGGCCAGCGCCACGGCGTAGGCCGTCAGCATGGCCCAGGCGCGGAGCGTGCGGGTGCGCCGCAGGAAGCCATAGCAGGCCACGGCGACAAGGGCGATGCTGCTGAGGCTAATGGCCCAGATGGGTGGCTGCGCGAGCACGACCGGCGGAGTGGTGTCCCACCACCTCCAGGGCCCGCCGACCAGCGAGGTGGGCAGGCTGGTGCCCAGCATCGACGAGAGCACCTGGCCCATCTGCGCACCCTCCTCATCCGCGAACGGCTGGGGTACGGTCGCGCGGTAGTAGGCGGTATAGCTACCCAGCAGAACCGTAAAGACGACCAGGGCGGGCCAGTAGGCCGCAATGGCCCCGCGCACGCGCGCAATCCTCGAACCGCTGGCGAAGTAGCCGAGAGCGATGAAGGCGAGCACCGGTGCGATAAGTGCTGACTTGGTGTAGAAGGCGAGGCCAACCACCACGAGCGTCACGCAGGCGACCAGCCAGGGGAGGGAACGCCGGCGCAGGTAGTTGACCCATGCCAGCACGGCGAGGAAGAAGCAGATCTGCAACGGGAGCTGGCACAGCGCGGCGATCCACCACATGTATGAGGGCACTGTGACCGCGGAGAACAGGTAGAGCAGCAGCGGCGGCAGGATGCCCCACCGCCGACCGTGCAGGTTGAGCAGCATCGCCAGCGCGGAGAGGCTGGCTGCGGCCTGGAGCAGCAACGCGATGGAGGCAGCGAGGGGCCACTCGAGGGTGCCTGCCTGCTCGACCGCCACCGCGAGCAGCCTCACCCCTGGGATCAGGTTGCTGTTGAAGTCCTCCAAGTAGTATCCGGCGCCTGACGACCCGCGGTCCCTGGCGTCGGCCAGCAGGACGTAGTCATCGGCGTAGAAGAAGCTCGGGAAGACTGCCCACGCGCGCAAGCCAAGCTGTCCCGCGATGAGCAGTAGCCCGACCACAACGACCGAGCCCGGATGCCTTGCGAGGGAGGGCTGAGACGCCCAGCCACGGTGCTTCATCGGTCCTCCACGGGTGGGGATCATGTCACAAGATCTGCCCGCAGCAAGGACGTCATCTACGAGCGCTGCGAGTTGTCCTCCTTCAACGACCGCGGGGCACACGGAGCGGTAGGTTGAGCCCGTTGCCTAGGACGAGGAGACGGTGTGGGGGCCTTTGACATCGACGTCTGCATCGTGGGCGGTGCCGGGCACGTCGGCTTCCCGCTCGCGGTCGCCTTCGCCTCGCGCGGCCTCCGCGTGGCCATCCACGACATCAACGACGCCGCCGTCGCGTCGATCAGCGACGGCGTCGCGCCGTTCCTCGAGCCGGGGGTCGAGGGCCCCCTCGCGGAGGCGCTCGCCAGCGGCGCGCTGATCGCCCGCAACGACCTGTCCCTGGTCTCGCGCGCCGAGGTCGTGATCGTCGTGGTGGGCACGCCCGTCGACCAGTACCTCAGTCCCGACCCGGAGGCCGTCCCGCGCGCGGTGGGCGACCTGCTCGGCCAGCTGCGGGCGGGTCAGCTGCTGGTGCTGCGGAGCACGGTGTTCCCCGGGGTCACCCGACGCGTCGAGCAGCTGCTCGCCGGCCACAGCGGGGTCGACCTGGCGTTCTGCCCCGAGCGGATCGCCGAAGGGCGAGCGATGACCGAGCTCTTCGAGCTCCCGCAGATCGTCTCGGCCCGTACGCCCGGAGCGGTGAAGCGCGCCGGCGACCTGTTCCGCCGGCTCACCGACCGCATCGTCGAGCTCGAGCCCGAGGAGGCCGAGCTGGCCAAGCTGTTCACCAACTCGTGGCGCTACATCAAGTTCGCCGCGGCCAACCAGTACTTCATGATGGCCAACGACCTCGGCCTCGACTTCGCGCGGATCCGCGACGCGATGACGCAGGACTACCCGCGGGCCGCGGACCTGCCCGGACCCGGCCTGGCCGCCGGGCCGTGCCTGTTCAAGGACACGATGCAGCTGGCGTCGGTGACGGGCGGGTCGTTCCCGCTGGGGCACTCGGCCATGCTCGTCAACGAGGGCCTGCCCGACTACATCGTCAAGCGGATCGAGGCCAGCCACGACCTCTCCACGATGACGGTCGCGATCCTGGGCATGGCGTTCAAGGCCGAGAGCGACGACCGGCGCTCCAGCCTGTCCTACCGGCTCAAGCGCGTGCTGCGGTTCCGCGCCGGACGCGTGCTCACGAGCGACCCCTTCGTCCGTGACGACCCGGAGCTCCTCCCGCTCGACGAGGTCCTGGCCGCGGCCGACCTCGTCGTCATCGGCGCCCCCCACGAGGCCTACCGCGACCTCCCGATCGCGTGCGAGGTCGTCGACGTGTGGAACCTGCGCGGCGAGGGGTCGCTCACGTGAGCGCGACCAGCGTGTCGGTGGTGATCCCCGCCTACCAGGAGGACGAGGCGATCCGCCCCGTGCTCGACCGCATCGTCGACGCGATCACGCTCGACTTCGAGGTGCTGGTGGTCGTGGACTTCCCCGACGACTGCACCGTGGCGGCGGTCGCCGACCACGTCGGCGGCGACCCCCGCGTCCGCACGCTCGTGAGCACCTACGGTCGCGGCCCGGCCAACGCGATCCGCTTCGGCATCGACAACGCGGCGCACCCGGTGGTCGTGGTGACGATGGCCGACGGCTCGGACGACCCGCGGCTGATCGACCCGCTGGCCCGGCTGGTCGAGCGCGGCGTCGTCGTGGCCGCTGCGTCCCGCTACGCCCCGGGCGGCCAGCAGGTCGGGGGCCCTCTGCTCAAGTCGGCCCTCTCCCACGCGGCCGGGCGCTCGCTCGGGATGCTCGCCCGCGTCGGCACCGACGACGCCACCAACAGCTTCAAGGCCTACGACACCGCGTTCGTGCGCGAGGTCGGCATCGACAGCCGGACCGGGTTCGAGATCGGCCTGGAGCTCACGGCGAAGGCCCGGCGGCTGCGCCGGCCGGTGGCCGAGCTGCCCACCATCTGGCTCGACCGCACCGTCGGGCACTCACGCTTCGAGCTGAGGGCGTGGATCCCGAAGTACCTCCGGTGGTACCGGTTCGCCTTCGGCCCGGAGCTCTCGCTCGAGGAGGTCCGTCGACGCTCGGCGGCCATCGCCCTCAGGAACCAGCAGGAGGTCCACCCATGAGTCGCGTCCTGGTCACCGGCTCGGCCGGCTTCATCGGCGGCTACGTCGTCGAGGAGCTGCTCGCGCGCGGGCACGAGGTGGTCGGGGTGGACAACTACTCCAAGTACGGCCCGGTGACGAAGTCCTATGACGACCACCCGCGCTACACCTTCGTCGAGGGAGACGTGCGCGACGTGGCGCTGATGGAGCGGCTGCTGGACGGGTGCGAGCACCTGGTCGCGGGTGCCGCACTGATCGGCGGCATCTCGTACTTCCACGCCTACCCCTACGACCTGCTCGCCGCCAACGAGCGGATCATCGCGGCCACCTGCGACGCCGCGATCAAGGCCCGCGCGACGGGGGGCCTGGAGAAGGTCACCTACCTGTCGTCGTCGATGGTCTTCGAGTCCACGACGCACTGGCCGTCGGTGGAGGGTGACGAGCGGAGGATCCCACCGCCGTTGTCGTCCTATGGCTTCCAGAAGCTCGCCGTGGAGTACTTCGCTCGGGCCGCGTGGGACCAGTACGGCCTGCCGTTCACGATCGTGCGGCCCTTCAACTGCGTGGGCGTGGGGGAGGGGCGGGCGCTCGGGGACGTCGAGATCCCCAGCGGCAACGTCAAGCTCGCGATGAGCCACGTCGTCCCCGACCTGATCCAGAAGGTGCTCAAGGGCCAGGACCCGCTGCACGTGCTGGGCGACGGCGAGCAGGTGCGCCACTACACCTACGGCGCCGACCTGGCGCGCGGCATCGTCGAGGCGATGGAGTCGCCGGCCGCCCGCAACGACGACTTCAACCTGTCCACGGCCGAGTCCACGACCGTCCGCGAGCTCGCCGCGATCATCTGGGCCAAGGTCAACGGCGACCGCCCCCTCACGCTCGAGCACGACCCCGCGTTCGAGCACGACGTGCAGCGACGCGTCCCCGACGTGTCGAAGGCGCGCGAGGTGCTGGGCTTCGAGGCCACCACGTCCCTCGACGAGATGCTCGACGTCGTGGTCCCGTGGGTGCGCCAGGCGATGGCCGACGGGATCATCTGAGGCCCGCGTCCGTCGGTTGTCCGTTCAGTCCGGCACGGCGACCATGAACGCCTGGCCGCCCAGCACCCGCCAGGCCCAGGGCGACCTGAGGTAGAGCCGCACCAGGCGGTCGGTCGAGGGGAGCCGGCTCTTGGTCGTGTAGGGCAGGAACCGCGGGTGGTTGAGCTCGACGCGGAAGCCGGTGGAGGCGAACGCCTCGGCCAGGGCACGGTCGTCGACCGGCGTGACGTGGTCGAAGAACATCCAGTAGTCGCGGGCGCAGTAGCGGATGTTGGGCTGCAGGACCAGCAGCTTGCCGGTCGGCCGCAGCACGCGTCGCACCTCCGCGAGCGTGGCGAGGATGTCGTCGCGGGTGATGTGCTCGAAGAAGTTGCTCACGAACACGCGGTCGACGGTGGCGTCGGCGAGCATGTGCAGGTCGGTGGAGCTGGCGACGTGGGCCTCGACGCCCTCGTCGGCGTGCTCGTGCACCGCCGGGTTGAGGTCGACCGCGATCCGGCGCGCGGCCACGATGTTGTTGGCGAACTCGCAGTGCCCGGCGGCCAGGTCGAGCACCACCGCGTCGGACGGCACCCAGCGCTGGAAGTAGGAGCGGCACAGGGTGCGCCAGAGCGCCGTGCGCTGGGCCGCGTCCTGGTCGAAGCGGTGCGCGTAGAGCCGGCGGAGGTGCTCGCTCTCGCGGGCGACGTCGTCGTGGGACACGGGCGTGACTATGCCAGTCACGGCCCCCTCGAGGCCCCCCGGAACACGCTCGGCAGGGGTGGTCACGATTCCCTACCCGAGGGATCTACTTGCTGGTAGCCTTCGGCGACTTCACTGATCTATGGGGGTACCCGTGCGCAAGGTCATTGCCGGCGTCTTGCTCGGTCTTGGTTCGTTCCTGCTCGTCGCTGCGCTGACCGTGGTGCTCTGGGGCGGCACGGCCGTCCAGAAGACGCCGCTCGACACGGACAC
Source organism: Nocardioides sp. Z24_21 (assembly GCF_058134345.1). NCBI lineage: Bacteria > Bacillati > Actinomycetota > Actinomycetes > Propionibacteriales > Nocardioidaceae > Nocardioides > Nocardioides sp. Z24_21. The sequence continues at coordinate 124,173 of NZ_JBYTTH010000003.1, read as the reverse complement.
GTTGACCAACCTGTCCGGCACGGCCGACAAGCTCAACCCCGCCACGAGCGAGGTCGAGTCGCTCCAGGTCAAGGCAGCCAGCGTGACGAAGGCCGACGCCGAGCTCTCGAGCGACGACGTCGTGGTCTTCGTCAGCACCACCTGCCTGGTGATCGACGACGGCGACACGCCCCAGTGCGTCGACGAGTCCGACGACCGGCTCGTCAGTGCCAGCAGCGACGTGTTCGCCACCAACCGCAACACCGCCCAGGCGGTCAACGACCCGAAGTACGTGCCGCCGAGCTCCGAGGAGAAGTCGGGCCTCGTCAACAAGTGGCCCTTCGACGCCCAGAAGAAGGACTACACCTACTGGGACGGCATGTTGGGCGAGGCGGTCGACGCCACCTACGACGGCACGGAGACGATCGAGGGCCTCGAGACGTACAAGTACCACGTGCTGATCGAGGACCAGCCCGCGGAGGTCGTCGACGGCATCGAGGGCGTCTACTCCCAGGACAAGTACCTGTGGATCGATCCGACGACCGGCTCGATCATCAACCAGACCCAGCACGAGGTGCGCGAGCTCGAGGACGGCTCGACGCTGCTCGACATGCAGCTCGCCTTCACCGACGAGCAGGTCGAGAAGAACGTCGCCGAGGCGAAGGACAACGGCCAGCTGCTCGGCCTGCTGACCACCACGCTGCCGCTGGTCGGGTTCATCGGCGGGGCGATCGCGCTCCTGGCCGGCGGGTTCCTGATGCTGCGCGGACGCCGCGACAAGACCGCCTGAGCCGGGGCCGGGACGCCCCGAGGCAATGTCCGAGCTCACCACGGTCGGACCCGACGACGTCGGGTGGTACGCCGACACGTTCGAGCGGGTCCAGCGCAACGTCGAGACGGCCGTGCTCGGCAAGCCGCATGTCGTACGCCTCTCGCTGGCCTGCCTGGTCTCGGGAGGGCACCTGCTGCTGGAGGACCTCCCCGGCACCGGCAAGACGATGCTCGCCCGCGCGCTGGCGAGGTCGCTGGACTGTTCGTTCGCGCGGATCCAGTTCACCCCCGACCTGCTGCCCTCCGACGTCACCGGCGTGACGGTCTACGACCAGGCGCACGGCGAGTTCTCCTTCCACCCCGGCCCCCTCTTCCACAGCCTGGTCCTGGCCGACGAGATCAACCGGGCGTCGCCCAAGACGCAGTCGGCGCTCCTCGAGGTGATGGAGGAGGGACAGGTCACCGTCGACGGCACGACCCACCAGGTCGGGCGCCCGTTCATGGTGATCGCCACCCAGAACCCGATCGAGCAGGCGGGCACCTACGAGCTCCCCGAGGCCCAGCTCGACCGCTTCCTGATGCGCACCAGCATCGGACACCCCGACGCGGCGTCCACCGAGGCGCTGCTGGCCGAGTCACGCATCCGTGACCGGGCCGCCGACCTCGTCCCGGTCGTCACGGTCGGCGACATCGAGCGGATGGGCCGACTCGCCGACCTCGTCCACGTCGACCCGGCGATCATCAGCTACGTACGCCGCCTCGCCGAGGCCTCCCGCGAGGTGCCCGAGGTACGCGTGGGGCTGTCCACGCGCGGCTGCCTGGCCTGGATCCGTGCCGCCAAGGCCTGGGCGCTGGCCGAGCGGCGGGGCCACGTGGTCCCGGAGGACGTCGCCACGCTGGCGCACCCGGTGCTCGGGCACCGGCTCCTGATGGCGCCGGGGGCGGTCTACGGCGGCACCACCTCCGCCGCGGTCATCGACGACCTGCTCGCGCAGGTGCCCGCCCCGCGCGACCGCGCGTGAGCAAGCGGGCCGGCGCCCGCCGGGCGCCCGCGCGGCGGATGCCGCGGCTCGCTCGCCCGCCCCGCCTGCTGACGCCGCTCGGTCGCGGCGTGCTGGCGACCGCCGTGGTCGCGACGGGCCTCGCCGTGTGGCTCAGCTGGCACGAGTTCACCCAGCTCGCCGTCGCCGCGTTCGGCCTGCTCCTGGTGGCGCTGGTGTGGCAGGTGCTGCCCGGCGCGCTGTCGGGCACCCTCTCGCTCAGGCAGCACCGCACCGTCGTCGGGGCGCCGCCCCCCGTCGCCGTCCTCGAGGTCGAGGCGGGAGCGGCCCCGATGCTCTTCCCGCGCGTGGTGGTGCCACTGGGACCGGCCGCCGTGCGGCTGCGGCTGCCGTTCCTGCGGCCCTTCGCGCGACACCAGGAGGTGGTCGAGGTCCCCGCCCTGCCCCGCGGCGTGCACACCGTCGGCCCGGTGACCTACCAGAAGACCGACCCCGTGGGCCTGATGACCCGCAGCCACCGGCTCGGCGCCGAGCTCGACCTGCTCGTGTCCCCGCAGGTGTGCGACCTCGCCGTCTTCGCCGGCGGCATGACCAGCGACCTCGACGGGGCGACCAGCCGGCAGCTGTCGATGAGCGACCTGGCCTTCCACGCGCTGCGCGAGTACGCCGTGGGCGACGACCTGCGCCACGTGCACTGGCGCTCCTCGGCCAAGGCCGGGCAGCTGCTCGTGCGGCAGTTCCACGAGACGCGGCGCGGTCACGTGACGGTGCTCGTCGATGCCTCACGCGCCTCCTACCCGCGCGAGCACGACTTCGAGCTGGCGGTGTCGGCGGCGACCTCGATCGCACTGCGCGCGGTGCGTGACGACCTCGACACCTACCTGCGGTGCGGGCCGCACCTGGCCCGCAGCCGCCACCCGGTCGCCATGACCGACGTCGCGTGCCGCTTCGCGCTCCACGACGGCGACGACCACGTGGCCTGCGCCGCGGAGGCGGCGGAGGCAGGAGTCGGCAGTGGCCTCGTTGTCCAGGTCACCGGTGCCGCCCGCGGCCTCGTCGACGTCGACGCCGCGGCCGCCCGCTTCGGCCGCGGCGCGGACTGGCTCGTCGTACGCGCCGACAGTGCCACCGAGGCGTCCGCGCGCGACAGCGGTGCCCTGCGTGAGCTCGTGGTGCCCGACCTCGCCGGCCTCCGCGCGCTCCTGGCCCGGGGGATCCGGTGAGGACCCGGCAAGGTGGCGTCGCCGACGCGCTCGTCGTCGTGGTCGTCTGCGCGACGATCCTCTCGATCCTCGACGACACCTTCGCCGACCGCAGCTACCTGGTGGCCGGGCTGGTGCCGGTGGTGCTGCTCGCCGGGCTCGCCCTGGTGACCCGCCGGGTGCACGAGGGCGGGTGGTGGTACTCCCTCGTCGCGCTCGCGGCAGCCGTCCCGGTCGCGGCGTGGGCGGCGCTGCGCGAGCCCGGGCCGTGGCTGGTGCCGACGCTGCGCACGGCCAGCCGGGTGATCGTCGACTCCGTCCACGCCCCCACGACGCTCGTCAGCACGGTCCCGCCCGTGGAGGCGACCGGCCAGGTGATGCTGGTGCCGTTCCTCGTCGGCTTCCTCGCCGCACTCCCGGCGGCCTGGCTCGCCGTCGCCTCGACGCGCCCGCTGGCACCGGTGGTCCCGCTGCTGGCCGCGCTCGCCGCGACCATCCCGCTCGGCGTGCTGGCACCGACCCTGCTGGTGCCGCGGGCCGTCCTCATCGGGGTGGTGCTGCTCGGCTGGGCGGCCGTGCGCGCGCGGCGGAGCGAGTCGTCGGCGCACGGCGCCCGCGGGTCCGGCGCGTCCGCGGTGTCAGCGGTGCTGACGGTGGTGCTGGTGTCGGGCCTGGCCGCGCTCGTCGTGCCGGACGCCGACGACCCCGATCGCGTGCTGCTCCGGGGCCGCAACGACACCCCCTTCGTCGCCGACACCCGGGTGCTCCCCGCCGCCCGGACCCAGGACATCCGCCTGTTCCGGGCCAGGGGCGTGCCCGAGGGCCGCCGCCTTCGGCTGGCCGCGCTCGACCTCTACACCGGGACGGCCTGGGTGCCCGCCGACAGCTCCCCGGGCTCGGACGGCTACGGCACGTTCAAGCGGATCGGGTCCGACGTCTCCGCCCTGCACCCCGGCGCGACGGAGGTCGTGCGGGTGCGGTTCCGGCCGGGCTACTCCAGCGACTGGCTGCCGATGCTCGGCGAGCTGACCAGCATCGACTTCGCCTTCAACCCGGGCCGGACCGACGTCGGCGACGTGCGCTACAACCAGGCCACGGCCAGCGCGCTCGTGCTCGGCGGGGTCGACGTGCGCGACGAGTACCGCTTCGAGTCGGTGCTCGGCGAGGTCGACTTCACCCGCCGCGACGCGACGCGTGAGCCCACCGACGAGCAGCGGCAGCGCGCGGGCGCGTTCCTCGACCCCTACCTGCGCCCGTTCGCCCGCGACGACCTGCTGCCGCTGGAGCGGGTGCTGCTGCTGGCCCGCTACCTGCGGACCCAGGGCACGGTGCGGGTGGCGGAGGAGTTCGACCAGTCGCCCGACATGCTCGGGCGGCGGATGCTGGGCTCGCAGCGGATGAGCGGCACGCCGTTCCAGTACAGCGCGCTCATGGCCCTCGGTGCCTCCCGCCTCGGCGTGGCCGCCCGGGTGGTGACGGGGGCCGAGCCTGACCGGCGGGGCCTGGTCGACTACGGCGACCTGACGACGTGGGTGGAGCTGCAGTTCGCGGACGGCACCTGGCGCCCCCTCGACCTCGAGCGCTACCTGTCCACGCGGGTGGTCCAGGACCCGACCGTGGCGCCGCCGCCGGCCATCGACCCCGCGCAGTTCGTCGAGCGCCAGCTCGACCAGGCGGCGCGGGGGACGGACGGCGAGATCGACCCGCCGCCGGTCCCCGTCGAGCGGACGCCCGGCTGGCAGGTCGCCGCGGCCGGTGCCGCGGTGGTGCTGGGTGCGGGCCTCCTCGGTCTGCTGCTGGTGCCGCTGGTCAAGGTGCTGCGCCGCGCGCGCCGTCGGCGTACGCCGTCGTGGTCGGCGCTCTACGTCGGAGGATGGCAGGAGGTGCTCGACGCGGCCCGCGACCGCGGCACCCCGGTGCCGGAGGTGTGGAGCCGCCTGGCGCAGGCCCGGCAGCTCGACGTCGCTCCCGACCTCGCGCGGCGGGCCGACGCGGCCGTCTTCGCCCCGGCGGCCCCGCCCGCCGAGGACGGCAGGGAGTTCTGGGACGCCTGCCAGGTGGTGCGGCGCCGCCTCGTGGCGGAGGCGGGCAGGCGCCGCCGGTGGTGGTCGCACGTCAACCCGGCGTCGCTCCTGGCGAGCCGGGCCAGGGCTCGGGGGAGCCGCTCAGCCCGGCAGGTGCGCCACGTAGATCGCCGTGCCCGGCGTCAGCAGCCCGCGGACGCGTGACCAGCCGCCCCAGACGCGGTCGTGGTCCTCGGGCCACTCGGGCTCGACGAGGTCGACCAGCCTGAAGTCGTGGGCCGCCAGCAGCCGCACCCAGTCGCCGATCGTGCGGTGGTGCTCGACGTAGGACACCACCCCGGTGGCGTCGTCGACCTCGACGTAGGGGGTGCGGTCCCAGTAGGACTGGGTCGCGGTGAGGCCCGCCTCGCCCGGGTCGTCGGGGAACATCCAGCGCGTGGGGTGGGTGACGGAGTACGCGAAGCGCCCGCCCGGGCGCAGCACCCGCGCCACCTCGGCGACCGCGACGTCGATCTCGCTGACGAACTGCAGGGCGCCGAAGGAGCAGAAGACGACGTCGAAGCTGTGGTCGGTGAAGGGGAGGGCCGTGGCGGTGCCGCGCACGGACGGGACCGCGACGCCGGTCTCCTCGTCGAGGCGCAGCGAGTGCTGCAGCTGGCGGTGCGACAGGTCGAGGCCGAAGCCGCGGCCGCCGTGCAGGCGCACCCAGCGCGAGCACTGTCCGGCGCCGCTGCCGACCTCGAGGACGTCGAGGCCCTCGACGTCGCCCAGGACCCGCAGCTCGTCCTCGGTGTGGCCCTCGGGCCCCCAGACGAAGCCCGCGTCGCCGAGGAACGCGCCGTGGGTGGCCTGGTACTCGTCGGCATAGCGGTCCCAGTCGGGACCGTTGGCGCGACGCGACTCCTGCTCGGAGACCGACCGCCGCTCGACACGCACGGACTGGGGCAGGTGATCCTCCACGTCCCGGAGCGTACTTCCCGCCCGCCGGTGGCCCGGACGGCGCGTGGCACGATGCGGGGCGATGAGTGCCTTCGACGCGTCCCTCGCACCCCTGGCCGGCGGTCACTCGGGGCGGACCTTCCTCGGCGAGGCCGGCGGGGAGCGCGCCGTCGTACGCCTCTATCCTCCGGACGACCCGCGCGGCGCGGCCGCGCCGGAGGTGGACCAGGCGGCCCTGCAGCTGGTGCGCGGCCTGCTGCCGGTGCCCGAGGTGCTCGAGGTGCGGCGGGCCGACCCGGCCGCGGGCCGTCCCGGGCTGCTGGTGACCTCGTGGCTGCCGGGGGAGCGCGGCGACCTCGTCGTCGAGCGACTCACCGCCGCCGGTGACGCCGAGGCGCTGCGCCGGCTGGGCACCCGCACGGGCGCGGTCGCGGGAGCGCTGGCCGGGATGCCGATGCTGCGGCCGGGGCCCTTCGCCGACCCCGACCTCGGCCTGGGCCGCTTCCCCGACATCGGCCTGCTCGAGTGGGTCGAGTCGCGGCTGGCGCACTGGCCCGAGGAGGAGCGCGCGGCGCTGGGGGACGTGGCGTGGCCCGCCCAGGAGCTGCTCGACACGGTGCGGCGCTCGTGTCTGGTCCACAGCGACCTCAACCCCAAGAACCTGCTGGTCGACCCGCACACGCTGGAGGTGACCGGTGTGCTGGACTGGGAGCACGCCCACGCCGGACACCCGTGGACCGACCTGGGCAACCTGCTGCGGTTCGACCGGCACCCGGACTACGTCGACGGGGTCCTCACCGCGTGGACGTCACTGCGCGGGGGCGAGCGCGAGGCCGCCCTCGAGGGCGCCCGCGCCGCGGACCTGTGGGCCCTGGTCGACCTCGCCGCGCGGGAGGAGGAGAACCCCGTGGCGGCCCGGTCGGCGACCCTGCTCCGGGCCGTCGCGGCGACCGGCGACCTGCACGCCTGGCCCTTCGGCACCTGAGCGTCGGGCGGGGCTGCGGCGCCCGCGGGCGGCAGCGGTCGCTGAGCGTGGGCTGAGCGTGCGGCGCCGGTTGGACGCGATGGTGCGCGCACGCGTAGGCTTGGGTGTTGCGTCAGTCGTCTGCCCGGCTTCCATACCGAGCGAACTCGGGCTCGCCGTGTCACCGCGTGTGATCTGTCACCGTCGGAGACCAGTGAAACGGACCGCTGCACGCGTCCGCACGACTCCATCCATCCAAGGGAACCTCCTTCCACATGACGAGCACCCTCTCCACTCTTCCGGACTACGACGCCCCCCAGGTGGCGATCAACGACATCGGGTCCGAAGAGGACTTCCTCGCGGCGATCGACGCGACCATCAAGTACTTCAACGACGGTGACATCGTCGACGGCACCATCGTCAAGGTGGACCGCGACGAGGTCCTCCTTGACATCGGCTACAAGACCGAGGGCGTCATCCCCTCGCGCGAGCTGTCGATCAAGCACGACGTCGACCCCAACGAGGTCGTCAGCGTCGGTGACAAGGTCGAGGCCCTGGTCCTCCAGAAGGAGGACAAGGAAGGCCGCCTGATCCTGTCCAAGAAGCGTGCTCAGTACGAGCGTGCCTGGGGCACCATCGAGCAGGTCAAGGAGGAGGACGGCGTCGTCGAGGGCACCGTCATCGAGGTCGTCAAGGGTGGCCTCATCCTCGACATCGGCCTGCGCGGCTTCCTCCCGGCGTCGCTGGTGGAGATGCGTCGCGTGCGCGACCTGCAGCCCTACGTCGGCCAGACGCTCGAGGCGAAGATCATCGAGCTCGACAAGAACCGCAACAACGTGGTCCTGTCGCGTCGCGCCTGGCTCGAGCAGACCCAGTCCGAGGTCCGCCACGGCTTCCTGACCCAGCTCCAGAAGGGTCAGATCCGCAAGGGTGTCGTCTCCTCGATCGTCAACTTCGGTGCATTCGTGGACCTCGGCGGCGTCGACGGCCTCGTCCACGTCTCCGAGCTGTCGTGGAAGCACATCGACCACCCGTCCGAGGTCGTCGCCGTGGGCGACGAGGTCACCGTCGAGGTCCTCGACGTCGACATGGACCGCGAGCGTGTCTCCCTGTCGCTGAAGGCGACGCAGGAGGACCCGTGGCAGCACTTTGCCCGCACCCACCAGATCGGCCAGATCGTGCCGGGCAAGGTCACCAAGCTGGTGCCCTTCGGCTCGTTCGTCCGCGTCGAGGAGGGCATCGAGGGCCTGGTGCACATCTCCGAGCTGGCCGAGCGCCACGTGGAGATCCCCGAGCAGGTCGTGCAGGTCAACGACGACGTCATGGTCAAGATCATCGACATCGACCTCGAGCGTCGCCGGATCTCGCTGTCGCTCAAGCAGGCCAACGAGACCGCTGCCGCCTCCGACGTGGAGGAGTTCGACCCCACGCTCTACGGCATGACCGCCACCTACGACGAGCAGGGCAACTACGTCTACCCCGAGGGCTTCGACCCCGAGACGGGCGAGTGGCTCGAGGGCTTCGACGAGCAGCGTGCGATCTGGGAGGACCAGTACGCCAAGGCGCACGCCCGCTGGGAGCAGCACGTCAAGCAGCAGGCCGACGCCAAGGTCGCCGAGGCCGAGGCCGGCGAGGCCACCTCGTACTCCTCCGGTGGCGACACCGCGGCCGAGCCCGGTGAGGAGACCGGCGGGTCGCTCGCCTCGGACGAGGCGCTGCAGGCGCTCCGCGAGAAGCTGACCGGCGGTTCCAACTGATCCGCTGATCGACACGCACCACCACGCAGCACCACGACGGCCCGCCGGGACTCCCGGCGGGCCGTCGTCGTTCGTGGTGCCGCGGCGGCCGTGGTGCCCGTGTCGTCGGGCCGCCCGTCAGGGTCGGTCCGATAGAACTGGCGACATGACTGGTCGTGGCACGTCGGCGCTGGTGCTCGGCGGTGGGGGGATCACCGGCATCGCGTGGGAGCTCGGCATCCTCACCGGACTCGCCCGCGAGGGCGTCGACCTCACCGGCGCGGACGTCGTGGTGGGCACCTCGGCCGGCTCCGTGGTCGGTGCCCAGGTGACCGGCGGGCCGTCCCTCGAGGAGCTCTACGCCACCCAGCTCGAGCCCGCCGACGCCGAGCTCGGCGGACGGCTGTCGCGCATCGCGGCGCTCAAGCTCGTCCCGCCCTACGTCCTGCCCGGCAGCGGACGCGACAAGCTGGCGCGCGTCGGCCGGGTGGCCCTGGCCTCGCACGCGCCGGGCAGCGTCGATCGCGAGGCCGTGATCCGCTCGCGCCTGCCCGTCCGGGCGTGGCCCGAGCGCGACCTGCGGATCACCGCCGTCGACACCACCAGCGGGGAGTTCACCGTCTTCACGGCCGACTCCGGGGCCGACCTCGTCGCGGCGGTCGCGGCGAGCTGCGCCGTGCCGACGGTGTGGCCGCCGGTCGAGATCGACGGGCGCACCTACATGGACGGCGGCATGCGCTCGACCGCCAACGTCGACGTGGCCGCGGGCGCCGAGCGGCTCGTCGTGCTCGCGCCGCTGCCGCGCTCGGTCAGCCGGAAGATGTCGATCCGGGCGCAAGTCGAGCGCGTCGCGCCCCGGGCGTGGTCGGTCGTGACCCCCGACGCCGAGGCGCTGGCGGCCTTCGGCCGCAACCTGCTCGACCCGGCCAAGCGCGCCGTCGCCGCGGAGGCGGGGCTGCGCCAGTCGCGCGACCTGGTCGACCGGGTCGGCGCGGTCTGGGCCGCCTGATCGGGCCGGTCGGTCCGCTCGCCGGCGGCACGCAGCCGGGGCCCTCCGGGCCGTGGGATCCTGTGCCGGTGAAGATCGGCCGACTCTCCCACCTGACCGGGGTCAGCGTGCGGTCCATCCGCTACTACGAGGCCCGCGGGCTGGTGCGCCCGACCCGCGACCGCTCGGGCCAGCGCCTGTTCGCCCCCGAGGACGTCGACCGCGTCATCCGCATCCAGGAGATGCTCGCGGCCGGTCTCGGCACCCGCATCATCGCCGAGATCCTCCCGTGCCTCGACGTACCTGTCTCGCAGCGCACGGGCTTCCTCGAGGAGAGGCTGCGCGAGGAGCAGCAGCGCATCGAGGACGAGCGTCGCGAGCTCGACCGTGCCCAGCGCGTGCTGGACGGGCTGCGGGCCGAGCTGTCGGTCGTGCGACCCGACGCGACCCGGCGCGACCCGGCTTGCACCTGACACCGGTGTCAGGGCCGATCCTGTGGAGCATGGACACCGACACCGACAGGAACGTCAGGCAGCTGCGGCTGGTCGTCGAGGCCGCTGACTACGAGCAGGCACTCCACTTCTACCGTGACGTCCTCGGGATGGAGGAGGTCGCCGCGTTCGCCAACGGGGGCGACGACCTCGTCGCCATCCTCGACGCCGGACGCGCCACCCTCGAGATCGCCAACCCGACCCACAAGCGCGTGATCGACGAGGTGGAGAACGAAGGGCGCCCCGGGGCGTCCCTGCGGGTGGCCTTCGAGGTCGACGACGCGGCCGCCACGACCGACGCCGCCACCGCTGCCGGCGCCGAGCTCCTCGCCAGCCCTCGCGAGACGCCGTGGCGTTCCCTCAACTCGCGGCTCAACGCGCCCGCAGGACTCGAGATCACCTTCTTCCAGGAGCTCGAGGACCAGGCCACCAGGGCGAGGACGCCCGGCTTCGGCACCGACGCCGACAGGTGACGGGCTCCGGGCTCGTGCTGGAGGATGCCGGCTGACGGCGAACGACGACAGGAACGAGACGATGGGTCTGGATCCGGACGGGCGCATCGACCTCACTGGGGACGAGCTGCGCGAGGTGGTGAGCTTCGCCGCGTGAGGCGCTGAACGTGTGCTCGAGCTCTTCGAGCGTGCCGCGCCGGGTGATCGGCGCCCGCGGACCGCGATCGAGGCGGCCAGGACGCTGGTAGTCCTGCGCCCTCATCGCGGCAGACCGGCAGAAGCCACCAGTGCCGCGTGTCCCGACGTCCGGATCTGGCACTCATCTCGGCATGTGCGGATCCCGACTGGCTCGAGGAAGCTGAGCGAGGGAACCATGCGCGCGTTGACGAACCTTCCGAGGCGAGGCGTCGTGGACCGATGGACACCAACACTCTCCCCGCCCTGACCGACGCCGACGACCCGATGCTGCGCCTTGCTGTCGCCGCACACCTGGCCCGCTACAAGGGGCAGAGCCGCGCCCACATCGCATCCGACCTCAACACCTACCTGCGCTGGTGCCTGGAGAAGGACCTCAGGCTGCAAGCGCAGCGAGCACATGTCGAGCTCTACCTGCGCTGGCTGCAAGAAGTCCGCCACGTGCGACCATCGACGGTGTCGCGGCGTCTATCCGTGCTGGCCACGTTCTACCGAACCTGTGTCATCGACCAGATCCTTGAGCACTCACCCGCCGAGTACGTCCGACGCCCACACGTCCCACTCGAGTCGCCGACACTCGGGCTCAGCCACCTGCAGTTCGAAGCCATCCTCACCGCCGGCCGCGACTCCGCCAACCCCAACGACTTTGCACTCGTCGCGATGCTCGGACTGCTCGGCCTACGCGTGTTCGAGGCGACCGGCTCGAACGTCCAAGCGCTTGGCGAAGCTCGCGGTCACCGTGCACGGAAAGGGCGACAAGACCGCCCTGGTGCCGCTTCCTCCCGCTGTCGGCCGTGCCGTCGACCAGGCGATCGCCGAACGAACGGTCGGCCCGATCCTGCTCAACCGCTACGGCCGACGGATGGACCGGCATGCAGCCACCCGCCGCCTGCGAGCACTCGCCAGGTCGGCCAACGTCACGACCGCCCGCATGCACCCACACATGCTGCGCCACACGTTCGTGACCACGATGCTCGACGCCGGCGTCGACCTACGCGACGTCCAGATCGCTGCTCGCCATGCCGACCCGCGCACGACCATGCGCTACGACCGAGCTCGCAACAACCTCGACCGCCACCCCAACTACATCCTGGCCGCGTTCATGGCCTCAGCGAGCTGACGACCGCACACGCCGATGTCCGTGCCCACGGTCTGGGGCGCCGCCTGAGTTCATTGTGGTTCGATACAGAACTCGTTGCCCTCGGGGTCACGCAGGGTCACCCAGCCGCGATCCTCTGGACCCCTGTGATCCTCGTGGATCGTGGCGCCGAGGCTGACCGCCCGCTCGACCTCCTCGTCGCGGGAGCGCCGGTCGGGCGCCCAGTCGAGGTGAACCCGGTTCTTGGCCGATCGCGGCTCGGGTACACGGACGAACAGGAGACCCGGCACTTGGCCCGGCGCTTCGACTAGCACCTCGTCGTCGCCGGCTTCATCGATGTCGGAGATCGGCCAGTCGATCAATCGGCTCCAGAACGTTGCCAGCTCGTAGGGGTCCGCGCAATCGATCGTCACGTGACGCAGTCTCATCCTCAGCACCGTAGTCCGTGTTCGCATGAGCCGCACGTCCGCAACATCTCGATCCGAGTGTCCGCCTTGCGCCGAGTGACGGCCAGGTGTGCCGCGTTCAGAGCGCGGATCTGCCGATGAGCGAGCGTGGCATGCGCCCCGGTCGTCGAAGGGTCTGCAGCTGGCTGGTGAGAACATAGATCACTTGGTGACGGTGATCTGATCCCCGGCATTGAACATCGCGACTTCCTCGTACTCGTTCGTCGGGCAGTCCGTCAGTGGCTCGGCAAACTCGGTTCCAAGGTCGGGCAAGTGCGGGTATCCGCCGCCTCCGCTAACCCGATCGCCCAAGGCGACTACTTGACCATCGGACAAGCGGACTGCTTGGGCGTCCGCATCCCACGTCGTGCCGTAAGGCCAGACCACCGGATACCCGCCGACCAGTAGGCACCCGCTCGACATAGATAGTGGGCCTTCGATCTGGGCACTGGCGCCGGAACCGTCTTCCTCGGCAGGGTGCGCAACGACTGGACCGTTCCCGTTGGAAGTTGAGGCGACAACGGCGCTTTCATCGCCGCCACAGGCGGCACCGAGCGCGAGGATCAAGAGACTCGCAGCGGCCATTCGCAATTGCATCACGGGCATGGGACGTTTGAGCACGCTTCACCGTTGCCCATGAACGTCCGTACATGCCGCGAGTAGTGCGCGGGATGGCAGCGATGGGAAGAATGCCGACATGTCCCAGCGAAAGCGGCTACGAGAGTTTCGCGTTGCCGTGTTCACAGCGGATGGAGAGGCGCTGGTGTCGCTCCTCCGCGCGGGTCCGTGGCCAAGTCACGCGCTCCAGTTGATCGGTGATGGGCTGCTCGCGGCGCTAGCTCAGAACATCGAGGCAGCGCGCGAGCTGGCTGAGCGGTGCGTGACCGATCTGCGCGAGAGGGACTGGGAGGGCGACGAGGATCTGGTTGCTGCGTTGTTGGCGAGACTGGGCGCTGGGCCGGCCCCGTTGTTGAGGAGCTTGCCGGTCGATCTCGACCAACTCGTCGATGTGCTCGAGGGTGACGCGGTCGCGGGCGGCCGCATCGATCTTCACACCGGTGAGGTGTGGCCCGAGGCGGTGTTCGAGTACGGGATCGAGAGCGAGGAGGAGGGGAAGGATGAGGATCTCGACGACGGCGAACGCTGGCTGTGGGTCGTCAGCGAGGGCTCGCGCGCCGGGTACCGCGACATGGAACTGTTCGTCGCCGGGGTCGCCGAACCAGACCTCGTCGACCGCTTGGCGCGGACGTTGGAGGGTCGGGGCGTGTTCCGCCGTTTCAAGGACGAGCTGACACGCTGGCCCGACCTTCAAGATCGCTGGTATGTGTACTCCGCGGAACGGCGGCGGGGACGCGCCCGAGCCTGGCTCGCCGCCGAAGGCTTCGCCCCGGCAGCGCCGGCCGCCGACGGCGCGCAGAAGACGACCTGATCGCGGCAGATCCGGATGGTCAGAACTGCCTCGCGGGACCACGCCCGTTACCCCTACGCTCACCTGGAGCCCGCCCAAGGCGCATCTACCCGGTAAGGGTGCGTCCTGCCCGTCGCATGGTGGGGGTGGCAGCCCGTTCGAGCCGGGCCGGGTCCCGGGACTCACGCCTCGACTGGAGGTGTCGGGGTTCCCGCTCATCGGCACCTGCGGTCTTCCCTCAACGCGGCAGATGGGTGCGTTGACTACGGACGGGAGTCGCGGTCAGTCGATGCACTGATTCCAGACGCCAGCACGCCAAGCACCATCGTCGGTACGCCAAACGTCGACTTGAACTAGTCGTCGGCCGTTGTGGTTGAGCAGGTCTACGACACGCACAGCATCTTCGTCACCTGCACCCACGTCGTCCCCTTTGGCTTGAGTCCTGACCGATGCGACGCGACCTCGTTCGTCGTAAACCAGCATCGCGTCCTTCAAGCCTTGCCAGGTCGAGGCATTGGCGACAGTGTCGTAGTGGCTCAGGCAGTCGCCGTCATCACCACTGCTGCCGACGCTCTCGCAGGCGCTCAACAGTCCCGACGCGAGAGCAACGCCTATCGGAACGGTCAACAGAGCGCGCACGGACATCGGACGCCATGTTGCCCGAGTCGGTTCCATACGTCCGCTCATCGGCAGATGAGTGCCCTGGTCGCGGCAGATCCGGACGTTTGGCACGGCTCACGGCATCGCTGAACCACCGCCGCCTGGCGTGGCGGCGCTAGCCTCCCTGCATGGATCACGACCCCTCCCACTATGAGGCGATGTTCGAGGAAGCGGGCATCGACGGCGAGTCGCTGACCGTGCTGCTCGTCCGCGGTGGCACGCGTGCGGACGTGCTTCGACTTCTCGGCGCGGAAGCCGAACCAAACGGAGAGCCCTATCCGGACCTGGAGGATGTGGACTACTCCGGGTATGCGTTGGCCGAGGTTGAGGGTGGTGTTGTCGCGTTCGAGCACACTGGATACGCCGATCCCAGCCCACGAGTGCTGGCCGCGCTCTCGTCGCTCGGAGGCGCTGCGGCGGTCACGCGCTCGAACATCCAGGCACATGAGCGGTTTGGTTGCGCTCGCGACGGCGTGGTTCTCTTCGACGCTGACGAGTTCATGTACGTGGAAGAGCACGAGAAGGAGTCCGTGCCCTCGGAGTTGCGTCCGATGTTCGACTCGGCTTGGGTCAACCTCGATGCCGCGGGTGACGACGACGAGGGAGCGAGAGGGTTCGTCGGATACGCGATGGCGGCCACACATACCGGTGTCGTGGTCACCGCCGAAGACCTGAGCCGTGCTGTGCAGCCGGGGTACCACCGCGTGCGGACGCTCACCTACTTGGAGTGATTTCCCGTAGGGAGAATTGTCGAATCGCGTCGGCGCGAGCCGGTTACGGACATCGTCTGAGCCAACCAGGTAGCAAACAGTTCGCTGCCCTCCAACGTCCGATCATCGGCAGATGAGTGCACTGGTCGCGGCAGATGCGGACGTTCAGAACGTAGCGGTAGATCAACTCAGTCCGTGGCAGGTTGATCCCATGACGAGTCAGGATCCGGATCGCAACCCAGAGGTCGAACTCCAGGACGCGCTTCGGCACTTGCACATCTACGAGGCGATCGCCACCGCTGCAAGCGATGCGCACGCGGTGCTCGACACCGTGCTGAACGCCTCGGACCCTGAGGCCGCCAACCAAGCGCTGGTAGGCCAGTACGCGTTCTCGGAAGTGCAAGCCTGGGCGGTGATGGATGTCCAGTTCCGACGTCTGACTTCGGCAGACCGGCAGAAGATTGAGCAGCGTCACCTCGAACTCAGGGAGCACGTGGCGGCTCTTGAGCGGGAACTCAGCCAGGGCTGACAGCCTCGCCCGTGCCATCCGGATCTCGGCATGAGCGGACGAGCTGATCGCGGCAGATCCGGATGTCTTGGCGGTCTACACTCAGGCAATGCGCCGCAGCGTCTACGTCGAGTACGCACCTCGCGTGGGCCACGGCATCGAGGAACTGCAGGTCGGCCAGGTCGGAGTCGCCGTCGTGTGGGGCGAATACCATGTTGACGTCGTGTGGGCAGGTCTTGAGAACCAGATGGTGACGACGGGCATGGTCTTCGACGAACTAGACCTTCGTGGAATCGACGTCCGCACTTTCGCCCAGCGTGTGTTGGCGTAGCACAACCTGTCCGCGCGGTAGGCGCACTCATCTCGGCAGATCCAAGTCTTCGGGCTCGCGCGACCCGTTGATGCAACAACTGTTCCATCGGGGGCTCAGCAGATGTAGGGTCTCAGGCCCGCGAACGACCAGAGGAGGTGAGTCCGATTACCACTGTCCAGTACTTCGAAAGGCAGTCCTTATGGACCTCACCTTGCACTCCTTCTTCGCTCGCGACGGCGCACGCCTGACATTCCGCCTGCTCGGCTCCACCTCGCCGTCCCGTCCGCCCTTGATCTGCGTGCCCGGCGGGCCGATGCTCGACTCCGACTACCTCGGCGACCTCGGCGGACTGCACGCCGACCGCGCACTTGCCCTGCTTGATCCACGGGGCACCGGCTCATCGGGCGGGGCCGACGACCCGTCAGCGTGTCGCTGCGACCGGCTTGCCGACGATCTCGAGGCGCTCCGAGAGCACCTCGGTGAAGGGCGCATCGAGCTGCTCGGGCACTCCGCCGGCGCCAATGTCGTGTATCGCTATGCCGAAAGAAACCCCGGTCGAGTGTGCCGACTCGTCTTGGTGGCGCCATCCGTACGCGGCCTGGACCTCGAGGTGCCGAATGATGCGCGGCGCACGGTAGCGCGCCTCCGCTCGGAAGAGCCGTGGTTCGCCGACGCGATGGGGGCGCTCGAGGCGGCGTGGGTCGGCACCGCAACGGCTGAGCAACTTGGACTGCTAGAGCCGTTCAGCCACGGATGCTGGGACGACGCGACCCGCGCGTACGTCGCTCGGATGGACGCGCGACGCGATCCGCGGCTCATCCAGGCCTTCGGTGCGGACGGTGCCTTCGACGCAACATCGACGCGCGACGCCCTGTCACGGCTCGACGCGCCCGTGCTTGTGCTTGCCGGAGGCCTAGACGTCGGAGTTCCACCCGCGCTGGCCGAGCAGGTCGCCAGACTGTTCGCGAACGCCGACTTCGTCGTCCAACCAGGTGCAGGCCACTTCCCATGGCGCAACGGCGCCGAGCGGTTCCGCCGACTGGTGGCGCCGTTCCTCGCCTAGCCACGCTCGACGGCCCCGCAGCTATTGCGCATCGAAGTGGGCACGTAGTGAGGTCGCAGAAACAGTTCGGGCTCGGCGCCGGCCGTCGAGGTGGAGGTAGCCGTCGGCGTCGAGGCGCCCGACGTCGCCGACGGTGAAGGCGGGCCCTCGGGCCACTCCTCCGAGGGGCACGCGCTGGCCTGGCCCTCCGTCGACCCGTCGAACTCCCACGTCGCGCCGTCGGGGAAGAGCTCGACCAGGCGGCGCTTGATCGGCGCGGGGCACGGCGCGCCGGCGTGGGCGACGAGCCGGAACGACGAGAGGTCCGGCACGCCGACGCGGTCCCAGTGGGCGAAGAGGCGCTGCAGGTGGGTGGGCACGCAGAACATGGTGGTCGGGCTCACCACGAGGTGGACGTCGTCGGGGACGAAGCCCCAGAGTCGGCGAGCAGCGCCAGCACCAGGTCGACGTACGACGGGGAGCCGCACCCGTCGGGGGACCGGCGGGTGCCGCTGCGAGGTGATGCTGGTCAGGCACTGGGTCAGCGGAGCACCCGCAGCCACCAGCGGAGCACGCGCTTGTTGCCCGCCTCGTCACTGACCACCAGCACGACCCGATGGCGTCCGGGGGCGAGGGTCTTGGACGTGGCGACGAGGAGGCCCTTGCGGGTCACCCGCACGTCCGCCGCGGTCCGGCCGCCGAAGCGCACCGTCACGTCGCTCGCCCGGATCCGGTCGTGGCGGTCGCTGATCCGCACGCGGACGGTCGGCGTCCGGTCACGGGTCGGGGTGTTCCCCGAGACCACCGTGACCTTGGGCTTGCCGCGGTCGACCGTCCAGGTGCGGACCGCCGGGGTGGCGTCGGTGTTGCCCGCCGCGTCGACGGCGCGCACCCTCAGCTCGTGCTCGCCCTGGGCGAGCTTGGCGAACGTCCTTGGTGAGGAGCACGCCGCCCAGGCCCCGCCGTCCAGGCTGCACTCGAACCTGCTGCCGGGCTCGGAGGAGACGAAGGTGAACGTCGCCGCGCGCCGGCGGCCGTGGCCCTTCGGACCGCTGGTGATGGTGGTGTCCGGCGGAGTGGTGTCGCCCGGAGGGGGCGGGCCATCGCCGGTGACGACGATCTCGACCGTGTCGGTGACCGTGTCGGTCCCGGCCGCGCTGCCCACCGTCACCGCGGCCCGGTAGGTGCCCGGCGTGGCATAGGTGTGCGTCGGGTCGGGCCCCTCGGCCTTCGCGCCGTCACCGAAGTCCCACGCGTAGGTGAGCCCGGCGGTGCTCGGGTCGAGGTCGACGCAGCCGATCCGCTTGGCCGGGTTGTCCGGGTCGTGGATCACGATGGCGACGGCGTCGGAGTCGGCACGCTGGTCGCTGGTCACCACCACCTCGCCGCTGGCTCCCTCCGCATCGCTGGTGAACGGCAGCCAGATCTCGTTGTCCTCGCTGAAGGGGAGATCGGTGTCGAAGCGGAAGTGCGCCCCGCCGTTGCCGTCCGCGCACGACTGCTCGTGCACGTGCACCATGTGGGCGGCCGAGGGCTTGAGCCCGGTGACGTCCAGCGTGGTCACCGTGGTGTCCCGCGAGCGGACCATCGAGGCGGTGCCGGACAGCTCGGGGTAGGTCGTGGTGCCGTCGGCGAAGGCGGTGAGCTCACCGCCCGTGGTGACCGCCGTGGAGAAGTCGACCTCCAGCGGGGCGCTGCCCCTCGCGGGTGTGGCGCTCGCCTCGACGTCCGGCAGCGCGTCGACGCTGATCTCGACGCTGTCGCTGCCCTCGTTGCCGTCGGGGTCGGTCACGGTCAACGTGGCGGTGTAGATGCCGGAAGCCGTGTAGACGTGGTTGAGCGGCGGCTTGGGGCCGGTGTACGTCGTCCCGTCCCCCCAGTCCCATGTGTAGGTCAGCGGACCTCCCTGGTCGTCGATCGCGTTGATGGTGAACGCGACGGGCAGCGGAGCACGGCCGCTCGTGGGAGTGGCCGAGACGCTGACGCGCGGCGCCTCCCCGGTGACCGAGATCTCGAACTCCTCCTCGTAGGTCCCGCCCTTGCCGTCGCTGACGGTCAGGGTCGCGACGTACCTGCCGGGGTCGGCGTACGTCACGTGGGCGTGCGACTGCGTCGACTGGTCGGACGGCTGGTCGCTCTGGCCGAAGTCCCACAGGTAGGTCAGGGCGTCGCCGTCGGCGTCGCTGGCGCGGGCCTCGAAGTGGACGTAGAGCGGGGCGGGCCCGGTGCGCGGCGAGACGAACGGCTCGGCCGTCGGAGGTTCGTTGTCCTCGGCGGGCTCCTCCACGACCACCGTGCCGCGCATGGTGGCGCCGTGGATGCTGCACCAGTACTCGTAGGTGCCCGGGCGGGTGAAGGTGTAGCGCACCGGCGCGCCGTTGGCGTCGCGGTACTCCTGGAGGGGCGGGGACCACGTGTCGGCGGTGTCACGCGAGGTCAGGTCGTGGCCCATCGTGGCCCGGTCGAACTGCCACTCGACGGTGTCGCCCACCTCGACGGTGACCGTCGACGTGCCGGTCTGCTCGGCGACCCACTGGTTGTCGGTGGCCGTGTCGACCGCGTCGACGACGAAGACGTCGCCGCCGGCCGGCTCCTCGACCACCACCTCGACGGTGTCCTCACCCGTCTGGCCGTCGGGGTCGGTGACCGTCACGGTCGCCGTGTAGGTGCCGGGATCGGTGTAGGTCCAGCTCGCGTCCGCGCCCGTGGCCGTGTCGTCCTGGGTGCCGGCCACGCCGAAGTCCCAGGTGTAGGTGAGGTCCCCACCCTCCGGGTCGGTGCCCTCGGCGCGGAAGTCGACGTCGAGCGGCGCGGTGCCGGAGGTCGGCTCGGCCGTGGCGGTCACGGTCGGGTCCTCGCCCTCCTGGACGCCCGACCAGCGGAAGAAGTCGAAGTCCGCGACGGGGCCGCCCGCCGCGCCTCCGGTGAGTGCCATCACGCCGACGCGGGGGTTGCTGATCCCGGCCAGGGCGCGCGGGTCGCCGACCTCGGTGAACTGCTCGCCGTCGGTGGAGTACCACCCGCGCAGCTGGGCGCCGTCGGAGGTGAAGCGCAGCCAGAACGTGGTGGGGAAGCTCGTGGGCAGGAACGGCCCGTCGAAGCTGCCGCCGCCGGTGTTCCAGTTGCCGCTGAAGTCGAAGTCGCTGTTGCTCGGGCTCGACGAGCGCAGGAACTCGATCCACTCCCGGTCGCTGCCCTTGTCGACGAAGGTCAGCTTCGCGAAGCCGGAGCCGCCGCTGCCGGCGACCACCAGCCCGGCCTGCTGGCCGGCGTCGAGCGGGTCCCAGGTGAGCTTGGTCGTCGCGGTCCACGGGCCCTCGGGTGCGGCCTGGGTGATGATGTTGGGGGTGTCGTTGTACTCGCCCGGTCGCGCCGTCAGGTGCAGCGCGCCGTCGGAGACGTCGTACGCCGTCTCGTCGGGCCGGCGCACCGTCCAGTGGCAGTTGTCGAGCAGCTCGGTGTCGTTGAACTCGTCGGAGCGCTCGGGCTGCTCGCACGGCGGCGCCGGCTCCTCCGACCGCATGCCGGAGACCGCGAAGACGTGGAGCTTCGGGTCGACCGGCAGGGTCAGGGTGTCGGGCTGCTTGCCGGCCGCGAGCGGGATCGGCTGGGTGAAGATCATGACCCGCGGCGAGGTGTCGCCGCCCCCGTTGTGGCGGTAGGGCATGTCGATGGCGATCTCCTCGCCGAACTTGGGCGCCACCGCCCAGTCGGTGAACCGCAGCGGCACCTGGACGGTCGTGCCGTCGTTGTAGGCGAGGGTGGCGTCCTTCTGCACGTCGCCGTTGTGGGCGGTGGCCAGGACGCTGAGCTGGTCGTAGGTGCCGGTGGGCAGGGGAATGACCTGGCCGTCGGCCTCGACGTTGTTGAGCCTCCCGTCGGCGGGGCTGCCGAAGTCGTAGTCGACGCCGTTGAGCCGCACCGGTCCGCCGTTCTCCTGCACGGCCGGCGGGAGGAGCTCGGCGGCGAAGGTCCAGCCGCCACCGTCGAAGTTGCCGTCGCCGGGGTTGGCGTCGGTGGAGATGCCGTCGTTGTTGAACAGCTCGGACAGGTCGGCCACCGGGCGGCACTCGCCGTCGGCGAGCACCTCGATGCGCACCGAGCTCGTGCCGGTGTTGCCGTCGGGGTCGGTGGCGGTGACCGTCGCGGTGTACTCCCCGGCTTCGGTGTAGGTGTAGGTGGGCGACTGCTCCGTGGAGGTGTCGTCGTCGGTGCCGGCGACGCCGAAGTCCCAGCGCCAGGTGACGGACTGGTCCTGCGGGTCGGTGGCGGAGGCGTCGAAGTCGACCTCGAGGGGGAGCACGCCGCAGCGCGGGGTCGCGGTCGCCGTGGCGACCGGGTCGACCAGGACGGTGATCTCCTCGGTGGTGCGGGTCAGGCCGCGGGTGCCGTCGGCGTCGACGGGGGTCACCTCGGCGGTGAAGGTGCCGCCCTCGGTGTAGGTGTGCGAGACCTCGCCCGCGCCGGTGACCGGGTCGGAGCCGTCGCCGAAGTCCCACTCGTAGGTGATCGCGTCGCCCTGGCGGTCGACGGCCTCGGCGGTGAAGTCGACCTCGAGCGGGGCGCCGCCGCGCACGGGCTCCGCGGTGAGCGTGTTGACGAACGGCTCGTCGACGTCGAGCTCCCGGATCTGGATGTTGCGGAAGCTCACCTCGTCGGCGTCGCCGTGGTTCTGCAGGCCGACGTAGCCCTCGGTGCCGCGCGAGCCGTCGGAGGTGTACTCGTTCACCACCTGGCCATTGAGCGTCATCGTGTAGGTCTGGCCCTCGACCCGGATCTCGTAGTCGTTCCACTCGCCGACCGGCTTGGCGTTGCGCGCGTCCTCGCGGTCGAAGTTGTAGACCGAGCCGGTCTTCTGCGGCTCGTCGCCCGGCTGGCCCTCCTTGATCTGGATCTCGTGCCCCTCGTCGACGGCCACCCACGGGTCGGTGCCCGGGTCGGGGAAGCGGGTGAAGACGCCGGAGTTGTCACCGTCGTCGGACAGCTTGAACTGCACCTTGAGCACGTAGTCGTCGAAGGTGCGCTCGGAGTACCAGAACAGGCCGAGGCCGCCGCGGCTGGTGAGCGCGCAGTCCTCCACGGTGAAGCCGCCGGGACCGGCCTGCTTCCATGCCGACGCGTCGGTGCCGTCGAAGAGCAGCTCGTAGCCGTCGTCCGCGGTGGGCGCACTGGCGCAGGGCTGCCGCACGATGACCTCGACGGCACGGCTGGTGGACTTGCCGGTCGCGTCCTCGACGGTCAGGGTCGCGGTGTAGGTGCCGGTCTCGGGGTAGGTCCACGACGCGGTGGGCGTGGCGGCGGTGTCGTCGTCGGTGCCCTCGACGCCGAAGTCCCATGCGTAGGTGATGGCGTCGCCGTCGGGGTCGCTGGCCTCGGCCGCGAACTCCACCTCAAGCGGCGCGAGTCCGTCGGCGGGCGTCGCGGTGGCGGAGGCGATGACGGGGGAGGTGTTGCCCGCGACGCCCTTGCCGGCGACGGAGAACTCGTCGAAGTTCATCTCGCCGTTGCCGGAGTAGACGAAGTAGAGCGGACGCCCGCCGGGGTCGGCGTCTCGGGCGGTGATGCGCGCGCTGACGGTCTTGTAGAAGTACTGGCCCTCGGTGCCCCCGGCGAGCGGCACGGTGGCCACGACGGGACCGTTGGCCGCGCCCGCACGCACCGCGATGGTGGCGCCGGCCTGCGGTCCGCCGGAGTAGCGGATCGACACGTCGGTCATGTTGACCAGGCTCATCGGGTCGAACATCACCCAGTCGCCGTTGCCCATGCCCGTGATCAGGCCGCCGCCGCCGGGTCGGGTGCCGGACTTGTCGTCGTAGCCGGTGTAGCCGACGCCCTGACGGTTGGTCGCGTGCTCGGCCTGGCGCAGCTTGGGCTGGAGGATGACCGTGTCGCTGCCCTGCAGCGGCGCGTTGGCGCCGTCGTTGGCGCCGCCGTCGCGGTAGGTGGCGATGAGGACGCCGTAGGTGTTGGCGTCCGGGCCGTGGTCGCCCGAGGCGGCCGTGCGGATCGTGCCCTCGCAGCCGGTGACCGACAGGTTGGGGTGGACGTGGATGTCGTGGCCGAGGCCCTCCTGCACCACGACCTCGCTGCAGTCGACCGTCTCCTCGGCGTCCTGCACGTCGACGACGAACGGGATGTCGTCGCCGGAGGCGTAGAACCCGCCGTCGGCGGGCAGCTCGATCGTCACCTTCGGCGCGGTGTTGCCGACGTTGATCACGACCTGCGACGTGGCGGACTTGCCGGTCGAGTCGGTCACGGTGAGCAGCACCGTGTAGTCGCCGGGGGTGTCGTAGGTGCGGGAGGGGGAGGCGTCGGTGGAGTCGGTGTCGCCGTCCCCGTCGAGGTCCCAGGCGTAGGTGACGGCGTCGCCGTCGGGGTCGCTCGTGCCCGCGCTGGTGAACTGGACGGCCAGCGGCGCCGGCCCCTCGGTCACGTCGGCGCCGGCGCGCGCCACCGGGGCGGAGCCGTTGATGGCGTAGTCGATGCGGACGAGCTTGGTCTGGGGGGAGCCGGAGAAGAAGCCGGTGCCGTACTCGAGGACGTACATCGAGCCGTCGGGGCCGAACTCGAGGTCACCGGGGGCGACAAACCCGTCCATGAAGTCGTTGATGGCGGTGATGTTGCCCGCGGCGTCCATCCGGACCTCCTTGATCCAGCCGCGGCTCATCTCCGACATGAAGTAGGAGCCCTCGTAGTCGGCAGGGAAGGCGGTGTCCTTGGCCGCGGTGTTCTGCGACTGCCGGTAGACCTGGCCGCCCGTCGGGGTGGCGCCCTGGACGGCGGCGTACTTGTAGGGACCCACGTCGGAGTAGGGGATCCACGCGTCGGTCATCGGGGGCAGGGTCTGCAGGCCGGTGCTGTTGGGCGAGTCGTTGACGCCCGTCATCGCGTCGGGGTCGTCGCAGGGGAAGCGCTTGGGGCTGCCGTCGGGGTTGGTGCGGTAGCGGTTGGACACGAAGTCCCAGTCGACGTACGCGCCGCCGAAGTCCATCTTGGTCAGGTCGGGACCGACCTCGCCGCCACAGTAGGGCCAGCCGCCGTTCATCGCGACCTCGGTGCGGTTGAACTCCTCGAAGTGGCGCGGGCCGCGGTTGGGGCTGTTGACCCGCGAGTCCGGACCGACCTCGCCCCAGTAGAGCGCGTCGGTGTCGGGGTCGACGCCGAGGCGGTAGGGGTTGCGCAGGCCCATCACGTAGATCTCGGGGCGGGTGCGGGCCGGGTCGGCGTCGGGGTAGAGCGCGGACGGGTAGGTGCCGCCCTCGCCGAACAGGTTGCCGTCGGGGATGTCGTAGGAGACGCCGTCACCGGGGGTCGGGTCGACGTCGCCCGCGTCGTCGTCGCGGGGGACGACCCGCAGGATCTTGCCGCGCAGGTCGTTGGTGTTGGCCGAGGACTTCTGCGCGTCGTAGTCGGAGCGCCCGGGACGTTCGTCGTGGGGGGAGTAGCCGTCGTTGTCGGAGGAGGAGGTGTTGTCACCGGTCGCGAGGTGGAGCACGCCGCCGTCGCCGAACTGCAGCGAGCCGGCCGAGTGGCAGCACACGTTGCGCTGGGTGCCGACCTCGAGGATGACCTTCTCCGACGACTTGTCGATGAACGTCTCGCCGTCGTCGTCGGTCTCGACCGTCAGCCGGGAGAGCCGGTTGGCGGTGAGCGAGGCGGGCAGCGGGGCGTAGTAGACGTAGACCCAGCCGTTGTCGGCGAAGGCGGGGTCGAGCGTGATGCCCAGCCCGCCGTCCTCGAGGCCGCTCCACACCCCGAGGCTGGGATTGTTCATGATGATCTCGATGCTGCCGTCGGCCGGGTCGTACATCGAGATGTCGCCGGCGCGGGTGATGAAGAAGACCCGACCGTCCGGCGCGACGGTCAGCTCCATGACCTCGCCGAGGCCGGTGCCCTGGCCGAGGACGACCTTCTGGAACTTCGTCAGGTCGGGAGCGGCAGCGCCCGCCGCCCTCGTCGCCTTCGCCGCCGCCGGCGTGCGGGCGCCCGGCTCCTTCGCCCCCGTGCCGGGGCCGGGGGAGTCCTTCTGGCGCTCGACGGCGGCCGCTGGCGCGACCGGGTCGGGCACCGCGGCCATGACCGGGGCGGTGAGGCCGAGGGCCAGCGCCAGGCCGGTCACCAGGGCGAGCAACGAGACGACGAGCTGACGAGACCGCTGGTGCATGGCGGGCCTTCCCACAACCGAGTTCGGGGCGCCGCAGGGCGTCGCGCCCTGTGACCTGTGTCACGCTAGAGCCGACTTTTGCGTGACGTCAAGCAAAAGGTGATTTCGTCTCGCCGGAACGAGCCCCGCTCGCGCGAGCCTGTCGCCGTGGCAGGAATCGCGATGCTGGTTGATTTCCTGCCACCGGGGGAGCAGGCTGGCGGCATGAGGAAGGTCGCAGCCGTGGTGCAGGACGGCGCCGAGCCGTTCGGCCTCGGCTCGATGTGCGAGGTGTGGGGCGAGCCCTACCACCCCCAGGACGACAACCCCGTCTTCGACTTCGTCGTCACCACGCCACGGCCCGGGCGGGTGCGGGGCGCGACGGGATACGACCTGCACGTCGAGCACTCCCTCGACGACGCCGCCGATGCCGACCTGGTGTGCCTGATCCCCAAGCGCGGCTACCTCGAGCCGTCGCCGGAGGTCGTCGAGCTGGTGCGGGGCGCGTACGACCGGGGCGCGCAGGTGTTCGCCCACTGCGCCGCCGCGTTCATCCTCGGCGAGGCCGGCCTGCTCGACGGGCGGCGCGCGACCACGCACTGGCGCTATGTCGACGAGCTCGCCGCCCGCCACCCCGAGGCAAGCATCGACGGCAATGTCCTCTACGTGCAGGACGGGCCGATCGTGACCGGTGCCGGCTCGGCGGCCGGTCTCGACGCCGCGCTCCACGTGATGCGCCAGCACTTCGGCGCGAGGGTGGCGGCCACCACCGCCCGGCGCATGGTGGTGCCCCCGCACCGCGACGGCGGGCAGGCGCAGTTCATCGCCCGCCCGGTGCCGGTGTGCGAGTCGGAGGCACTGGCGCCCCTGCTGGCGTGGATCAGCGCCCACCTCGCCGACGACCTGGACGTCGAGACGCTGGCGCGGCAGATGCACATGTCGGGGCGCACCTTCGCCAGGCGCTTCAAGGACGAGACCGGCACCACGCCCTACAGCTGGATCCTCGGCGAGCGGGTGCGGGCCGCCCAGGAGCTGCTCGAGCAGACCGACCACTCGGTCGACTGGGTGGCCGCCGAGGTGGGCTTCGGCAACGCCGCCACCCTGCGTCACCACTTCGGCCGCGCCCGCGGCGTCAGCCCCCAGGAGTACCGGCGTACGTTCCGCACGCCCGCCTGATCGCGCGGCCCGCATCCGGGGCCGGTCGGCCGGACCCAACGGGCGAGCCCGTGGCTCGATCCCGCGCGTGCCCGGCGAGATCCCGCCGTGGGGTCCGCACGAACGGTCGCCGGGGCATCCCGCTCCGTGGGTAGGACCGGCCCGGCGCGCGTCGCGGCTCGGTAACCTTGGGGGGTGAACGCGACTCCGCTGGCCGACATGTCCGCCGCCGACCTCGCCAGCCTGCTCGAGGAGCAGCGGGCGGCCTACGAGGACCTGAAGGCGCGGGGCCTCAAGCTGGACCTCACGCGCGGCAAGCCGTCGGCCGAGCAGCTCGACCTCGCCGACGACCTGCTGCGGCTCCCGAGCGAGGCCCGCGACGCCAACGGGGTCGACGTGCGCAACTACGGCGGCCTCGAGGGCCTGCGCGAGCTGCGCGAGATGTTCGCCGAGCTGCTGGGCGTCGAGGTCGACCAGGTCGTCGCGGGCGGCAACTCCAGCCTGTCGATGATGCGCGACTGCCTGGTCTGGATGATGCTCTTCGGCGCCGTCGACTCCAAGCGCCCGTGGAGCAAGGAGGACCAGGTCAGGTTCGTGTGCCCGGTGCCGGGCTACGACCGCCACTTCACGCTGCTGGAGAGCCTCGGCATCGAGATGCTGACGGTGCCGATGAACGACGACGGTCCCGACGTCGACGCCATCGCGGCGCTGGTCGCCGACGACCCGAGCGTCAAGGGCATGTGGGTCGTGCCGACGTACGCCAACCCGACGGGCGCCGTCTGCAGCGTCGAGGTCGCCGAGCGGCTGGCGGCCATGCCGACCGCGGCCCCCGACTTCAAGATCTTCTGGGACAACGCCTACGCGCTGCACCACCTCGGCGACGACGAGACCGAGACTGCCGACATCCTGAGCCTCGCCGCGGCCGCCGACCACCCCGACCGGCCGGTCATGTTCGCCTCCACGTCGAAGATCACCTTCGCCGGTGCGGGGGTGGCGTTCCTCGCCGCGTCGACCGACAACGTCCGCTGGTACCTCCAGCACCTCGGCACCGGGTCGATCGGCCCCGACAAGGTCAACCACCTTCGCCACGCCGAGTTCTTCGGCTCGCCGCAGGGCGTGCGCGACCACATGGCCAGGCACCGCGCGATCATCGCGCCCAAGTTCGCCGAGGTCGACCGGGTGCTCTCCGAGCGCCTCGGCGGTCGCGGAGTGGCGACCTGGAACGCCCCGGCCGGCGGCTACTTCGTCAACCTCGACGTGGTGCCCGGCACCGCGAGCCGGGTGGTGGCGCTCGCCAAGGACGCCGGCATCGCGCTGACCCCGGCCGGGTCGTCGTTCCCCTACAAGCAGGACCCGGACGACACCAACATCCGGCTGGCGCCCACGATGCCGCCGCTCGAGGAGGTCACCGCCGCGATGGAGGCGGTGGCGACCTGCGTGCTGCTGGCCGCGGCGGAGCAGGCCGTCGAGCGCGCCACGGCCTCCTGATCCGTCGTCGTGGGGGAGGACCTGTGACCGTGCGTGTCGGCCTGACGGGAGGCATCGCCTCGGGCAAGAGCACCGTGTCGGCGATCCTCGCCGAGCTGGGGGCGGTCGTCGTCGACGCCGACCTGATCGCCCGCGAGGTGGTGGCTCGGGGCACGCCCGGGCTGGAGGCGGTGGTCGAGGAGTTCGGGCCCGAGCTGCTGACCCCGGAGGGCGAGCTCGACCGGCCCGCCATGGGCGCGCTCGTCTTCGCCGACCCCGACGCGCGCCGGCGACTCGAGGCGATCATCCACCCGCTGGTGCACCGGCGCAGCGCGGAGCTCGAGGCCGCCGCACCCGCGGACTCGGTCGTCGTGCACGACATCCCCCTGCTCGCCGAGGTGGGGCGGGCCGGATCGTTCGACGCGGTCGTGGTCGTCGACGCGCCCGCCGAGCTGCAGGTCGAGCGGATGACGGGCGACCGGGGCTGGACGCGGGAGGACGCCGAGGCCCGCATCGCCGCGCAGGCGACGCGGGAGCAGCGGCTCGCGATCGCCACCCACGTGGTCGACAACACCGGCTCGCTGGACGACCTGCGCCGACAGGTCGAGGCGATCCACACCGAGCTGGCGGAGCGCGCCCGCGTTTCCGGCTGACGCGGGTCCGGCCGGTAACCTCCGCGGGGTGTCCCCGCTCCGACCCCGCCTGGCCGTGATCGCGACGAGCGTCCTGCTCCTGGGCGGGTGCGCCGGTCTCACCTCGACGAGTGACGACGCGGATCCGTCGACGTCCTCGTCGTCGCCCTCCACGACCGACGACTCCGGGCAGGCCGCCCCCGAGGCGGAGGAGTCCGAGGACCCCGACGCCCCCACGAGCTGGGGCCCGACGACGGGTGAGCTCGAGCAGGCCCGCGAGCTGGTCGGCTCGTGGAGCTCCGAGCAGCTCGCCGGCGGGGTGATCGTGGGCCGCTTCCACGGCACCGACCCCCAGGAGCCGGCCCGGATGGTGCGCGAGCTGCACCTCGCGGGCGTCTCCGTGACCGGCGCCAACGTGAGCGACCGTGACCAGGTGCTGGCGATGACGTCGGCGATCGTCGACGCCGTCGCGGCCGACGGCCGCGACCACCCGCCCGTCATCGGCGTCGACCAGGAGGGCGGCTACGTGTCGCACCTGCGCGGCATCGCGACCGAGTTCCCGCACTTCCAGACCGCCGGCCTCGCCATCGCCGCCGACGCCCGCCTCGGGCGCCGGGTCACCCGGGCCGCGGCCTTCGCCACCGGCCTCGAGCTGCGCGACCTCGGCTTCACCTGGGTCTTCGCCCCCGTCGCCGATGTCACGATCGGAGCCGCCGACCCCACGATCGGCGCCCGGTCTCCCTCGACCGACCCCCGGCTGGCGTCCCAGGCGGTGGGCGCGGCGATCAAGGGCTACGACGACGCGGGCGTCGTGTCGACCGTCAAGCACTTCCCGGGCCACGGCGGCGCCACGAGCGACAGCCACGACACGCTCCCCGTGCTCGACTCGACCCGCGCCGAGCTGGCGGCGCAGGACCTGCCGCCGTTCGAGTCGGCGTTCCGGCAGCAGGCGCCGGCGGTCATGCTCAGCCACCTCGACCTGACCGCCATCGCTCCCGGGGTGCCGGCCAGCATGGCGCCGGAGGTCTACGACCTGCTGCGCGAGGACCTCGGCTTCGAGGGCGTCGCCATCACCGACTCGCTCGGCATGGGCGCCGTCGGTGGCAGGCCGACCCCGGCCCTGCAGGCCCTCCAGGCGGGCGCCGACCTGCTCCTGATGCCGGTCGACACCGCCACCACCCACGGCATCGTCGCCGACGCCATCGACTCCGGGCTGGTCTCGCGCAGCCGCGTGGAGGAGGCCGCGGCCCGGGTCGTGGCGGTGCAGCTGTGGCAGGCGCGGGTGGCAGCACGACGGCCCGTCCCCGCCGACGTGGTCGAGCGGGCACGGGCCGCGAGCGCGGACCTGGAGTCCGCGGCGTACTGAGGCTGCCGGTCCGGGTCAGGCAGCGAGGTCCGGGTCGCCGGCGCGGCGCAGCTTCTGCAGCGCCTCGCGCTCGAGCTGGCGGACCCGCTCGGCGGAGATGCCGTGGCGGGCACCGATGTCGGCCAGCTTGTGCTGGCGCCCGTCGGCGAGCCCGTAGCGCGCGCGGACGATGTCGGCGGAACGCTCGTCGAGGATCCCGACGAGGTCGTCGAGCCGCTGGCGGGCCTCCGCGTCGAGGACGTTGAGGTCGGGACCGGGCGCGGTCTCCTGAGCCATCAGGTCACCCAGCGACGTGTCGCCGTCCTCGTCGACCGGCGTGTCGAGCGACACGTGGTCGCGTCCCCAGCTCATCAGGTCGAGGACCCGGTCGAGGTCCATGCCGAGCTCGGTGGCGATCTCGTGGGGCTCCGGGTCGCGGCCCAGCTGGCGCTCGAGGGTGCGGCGGGCGCTGCCGACCTGGTTGAGCTCCTCGACGACGTGCACGGGCAGGCGTACGACGCGCGCCTGCTGGGCGATGCCGCGGGTGATCGCCTGGCGCACCCACCACGTGGCGTAGGTCGAGAACTTGTAGCCCTTGGTGTAGTCGAACTTCTCGACCGCGCGGATCAGGCCGGTGTTGCCCTCCTGGATCAGGTCGAGCATCGGCATCTGCGAGCGGCCGTACTTGCGCGCGATGGACACCACCAGGCGCAGGTTGGCCTCGATGAACCGGTCGACGGCGAGCCGACCCTGCTCGGCGAGCCACTCGAGCTCGGCCTCGTTGGCGCTCATCGGGGCGCCGCCCTTGCGGCGACCGACCCGGCCGGTGTCGAGGAGGTGCTGGGCCAGCAGGCCGGCCTCGATGGTCTTGGACAGCTCGACCTCGGTCTCGGCGTCGAGGAGCGGGGTGCGAGCGATCTCGTCGAGGTAGAGGCCCACGCTGTCGCGGCCCTCGATCTCACGAGTGGTGGTCGTGCGGTTGGCCTGTGCGGTGCTCATCTCGTCCTCCTGCTCCCGTGCGACCACCCCGTGTCGCACATCTGATCCAACGCCTGTGTCCGTCGCGGGATTCCCCACCGGATCCGGTGCCTTCATCTGGCTTGACGAGTCAGTACCCACTCGAGTTGCACGATCCACCAACTCTCAGGGACTTCTCAGGGGTCGTCCGGGGAGACTGGGGCCCATGCCGGCCCCCGACGACTCCCACGCGGTCGACCCTCACGCCGTCGACCCCTTCGCGGTGGACCTCAACGCCGACCTCGGCGAGGAGGTCACCGACGACGAAGGGCTGCTCGCCCTGGTCACCAGCGCCAACGTCGCGTGCGGCTTCCACGCCGGCACCCGCGCCACGATGCGGGCGGTGTGCGCGGGTGCGGTCCGGCGGGGCGTGGCGGTCGGCGCCCAGGTGTCGTACGCCGACCGCGCGGGCTTCGGCCGCGTGGAGCTGGACGTGGCCGGCGACGTGCTGCGCGAGCAGGTGGCCGAGCAGGTGGGCGTCCTGACCGAGCTCGCGGCGGCCGAGGGGACAGCCGTGTCCTACCTCAAGCCGCACGGCGCGCTCTACCACCGGGTCGCCCGCGACGCGGAGCAGGCGGCCGCCGTGCTGGACGGCTCGGGCGGGCTGCCGGTGCTCGGGATGCCCGGCTCGCTCCTGCTGGCGATGGCGCAGCGCCGCGGCCGCGGGGTGCGGCACGAGGGCTTCCCCGACCGCGGCTACACCGCCGACGGCGGGCTGCTCGCGCGCGACCGGCCGGGCGCGCTGGTGAGCGATCCCGACCAGGTGGCGATGCGCGCCGTCGAGCTCGCCGCCACGGTGCACTCGGTCTGCGTCCACGGCGACTCGCCGGGGGCGGTGCGGACCGCGGCGGCCGTCCGGCGTTCGCTCGAGCTGGCGGGCCTGTCCGTCGCCACCTGTTGGCCGTCCACAGGCTGAGCCCGTCCCTGTGGAGGAGAGGGGCTGTGATGTGGATCACGGGATGACTTCTGTGGGCAACCCTGTGGGACCGCGGGTTTGTCGCTCGAAAGCCTTGCGGGACGCCCGCCGCACCACGTAGAACTCTGCCTACCGACACCGCTCCGGCGGGGTCGGGGATCGGATCGGACGAACAGCTCCAGACGGCGACTTGCTCGCCGCGCAGGCCCGGTGGCGGGGACTGTGGGGGCCGGGAGGCCGGTTCGGTGGATCGGACGTCACCACCCCGATCACATTGAGGGGCTCCTGGTGCTCATACCACCGGGAGCCCCTCACCTGTGTGCGCCCAGCGCACCGGGATCCGTCTCCATGATGCCCCAGCGTTCCAGCCGCGTTCCAGCCGCGTTCCAGCCGCGTTCCGGCCCGTCGGCCGGCGGCGGGAACAGGCCCGGGAGCGCGGCGCCCCGGTGCACAATGGCCGCCGTGAGGGTCATCGACGTCGGCGCCCGCGCCTGCCTGGTCGAGGTGCGGGACGCGGTGGCCGCCGCCGCTCTCGCCACCTGGGTGCGGCGCTCGGGGCTGCGGGTCGACGAGGTCGTCCCGGCCGCCGCGACCGTGCTGCTCGACGGTGTCGACCCGCAGGCGGTGCGCGAGGTGCTGCCCGCGTGGTCGAGCGACGGGTCCGCGGACGAGGGCCCGCTCGTGCGGGTGCCGGTGCGCTACGACGGTCCCGACCTCGCCCGCGTGGCGGAGCACTGGGGCTGCACGAGCGCCGAGGTGGTGGACCTCCACACCTCGCTCGAGCTGACGGCGGCCTTCTGCGGCTTCGCGCCGGGCTTCGCCTACCTCGCCGGGCTGCCCGCCGAGCGCGCCGTGCCGCGGCTGGAGTCGCCGCGGGCCCGAGTGCCCGCCGGCGCGGTCGGCCTCGCCGAC
Source organism: Nocardioides sp. Z24_21 (assembly GCF_058134345.1). NCBI lineage: Bacteria > Bacillati > Actinomycetota > Actinomycetes > Propionibacteriales > Nocardioidaceae > Nocardioides > Nocardioides sp. Z24_21. The sequence goes on along the minus strand of NZ_JBYTTH010000003.1, from coordinate 91,658 downwards.
GCCTGGTGCGGGGTCTATCCCGCGGCATCGCCCGGCGGCTGGCTGCTCATCGGCACGACCGACGCCGCGCTGTGGGACGTCCGACGCGATCCGCCGGCGCTCCTGGCCCCGGGCACCCGCGTGCGGTTCGAGGCCGTCGGGTGAGCGGCGTCGAGGTCGTCGATCCCGGCCCGCTGTCCACGCTGCAGGACCGGGGGAGGTGTGGGTGGGCCCACCTCGGCGTCCCCCGAGCGGGCGCGCTGGACCGCGGCGCCGCGGCGCTGGCCCGGCGCCTGGTCGGCGGGCTTCCCGATGACGCGGTCGTCGAGACGACGGTGGGCGGGGTGGTGCTGCGGCCGCTGCGCGCGGTGACCCTGGCGGTCACCGGCGCGACGTGCGCCGTGCGGGTCGGGGGCAGGGCGGTAGAGCACGGCGCGGCGGTCACGGCGCCGGAGGGTGCGCTGGTCACCGTGGGACCGGCCACGACGGGCGTCCGGTCCTACGTCGCCTTCTCCGGCGGTCTCGTGGTCGACGCGGTGCTCGGGTCGCGGTCCACCGACACCCTCGCCTGGATCGGTCCGCCCCGGCTCGCCGCCGGCGACGTGCTCGCACTGGGGACCCCCGGGCGGCTGCCGCTGCCGCCGCCCGCGGTCGTCGTACGCCCGCGCGAGCCGGTGCTGCGCCTGCGGCGCGGGCCGCGGGCCGACTGGCTCGACGCGCGCGGATGGGCCCACCTCGACGGGGCGACGTACGCGGTCGCCGCCGACAGCGACCGCGTCGGCCTCCGGCTCACGGGGCCGCGGCTGGCCCGGCGGGCGGGCGAGGTCGCGAGCGAGGGCATCGTGCTCGGGTCGGTGCAGCTGCCGCCGTCGGGCCAGCCCGTGGTGTTCCTGGCCGACCACCCCACGACCGGGGGCTACCCGGTCGTCGCGACGGTCGACGACGACGACCTCGACGGGTGCGCCCAGCTGCGCCCCGGCGACGAGGTGCTGGTCCGCGTCGTGTGAGGGGGCTCACGGGGCCGGCGGCCGGACGACGTCGCCGCGCGCCAGGGCGAACGGAAGCCGGTCGAAGATGATCCGCAGCTGGGTGATGCGGCCGTCGAGCACCAGGTGGAGCTCGGCGGCGGGGGCGCTGGCGACGGCCGGAGTCGCGGTGTCGTAGGCGAGGACCGCGCGTCCTGACCGCCGAACAGGGTCGAGTGGGCGCGTCCTGACCGCCGAACAGGGTCGAGTCGGCGCGTCCTGACCCTCGACTCGACGCGCTGGGTATGTCAGGACGGGCCGACTCGACGGGCTGGGCGTGTCAGGACGGCGAGCCGCTCGGCCGGCGGACTCAGTCCTCGGGCGGCGGCTCGAGGCGACGCAGCGCCGGGTCGTCGACCCGGAAGCTGCGCACCGGCCCCGGGGGAGTGTCGGCGGTCTCGAAGCGGACGGTCACCACCCCGGCGCCGGAGCCCCACACCCACCCGGCGCCCATCTCGTCGTGCACCACGTCCGCGCCGGGGGGCCACGTGCGCCGCGGCGGCTCGGGCAGCACGACCTCGGCCTCGTCCTCCTCCTCGGCCTCCCCGAAGAGGTCCTCCTGCACCCAGTCGGCGAGACCGGACACGCCGACGCCGAGCAGGCGCACGCCGCCGGTCGTGTCGAGGTCGGCCAGCAGCGCGCGGGCCACCCGGGCGATGGTGCCGGCGTCGTCGGTCGGGCTGGGGAGGGTGCTCGACCGGCTGAGCGTGGTGAAGTCGTGCAGCCGTGCCTTGATCGTCACGGTGCGCCCGCTGTAGCCGCTCTTGCGCATGCGAGCGCCCACCTCGCGGGCCTGCCGGGTCAGCAGTCCCTCCATCAGCCGGCGGTCGGTGAGGTCGGAGTCGTAGGTGCTCTCCACGCTGATCGACTTGGCCTCCCGCTCGGCGACCACCGGCCGCGAGTCCTGGGCCCGGGCGAGCTGCCACAGGCCGTGGCCCTGGGCCTGCCCGAGCAGCCGGACGAGCTCGTCCTCGGTCACCGCCTCGAGCTCTGCGACGGTGTGGATGCCCGCGCGGCGCAGCCGCTCGGCCGTGGCCGGCCCGACGCCCGGGATGACCTTGACCCGCATCGGGCGGAGCAGGTCGAGCTCGGTGCCGGGCGGGACCACGGTCATGCCGTCGGGCTTGTCGAGCTCGCTGGCCACCTTGGCGAGGAACTTCGACGATGCGATGCCCACCGTCGCCGTCAGCCCGCCCGTCACCTCCTGCACGCGCCGCCGCAGCTCGGCGCCGGCCTCGGTGACGGTGGCGACCTCGAGGTCGGGGAGGTCGGCGGCCGCGAGGTCGACGAAGGCCTCGTCCAGCGACAGCGGCTCGACCAGCGGGGACAGCTCCCGCAGCACCTGCATCACCCGTCGGCTGGTGTCGCGGTAGGCGTGGAAGCGCCCGCTGAGGAACGCGGCGTGGGGGCACCGGGCCCTGGCCTCGCGCGTGGACATCGCCGACCCCACGCCGTACCTGCGAGCCTCGTAGGACGCGGTGGACACCACGCCCCGCCCGCCGGTGCCGCCGACGACGACGGGCTTGCCGCGCAGCGAGGGCTTGTCGCGCTGCTCGACCGCGGCGAAGAACGCGTCCAGGTCGAGGTGCAGGATCGACGCGGTGCCGCGCATCAGCCGGTGCGGCCCGAGGCGGAGGACTGCGTCACGCCGCCATCCTCCCGCATCCCGGTCGGCGTCCCCGTCACCGCCGCCCCCTCCTCCCGAACGGCACGAGGGCTGGCCGCCAGTCGTCCACAGGTCCGCCGGATCCGCCGTCGTCCACAGCGCCGCGCGCCGGAGGGCGTGGACGGTCGGTGCCGGCGGGAAGCGTCCTCGGCATGGAACCCCTCGAGCCCGTCCCTCCGTCAGCCCTCGCCCCGGGCGCCGCCCCCATGCGCGCGCGCACCCCCGAGGACATCGTCGCCTTCGTGCCCCTCGCGCTCGGCTTCGTGCCCCAGCGCTCCGCGGTGGTGGTGAGCGTCGGCCCGGGCGGGATGCACGCCCGCGTCGACCTGCCGCACGACCCCGACGACGTCGACGACGTCGTGGAGGCGCTCCTGCGTGCCGCCCGGCTCAACGACGTCCGCGAGGTCGTCGCCGTGGTCTACGACGACGACACGACCGTCGCCGACGAGGCTGCCTGGTCGCTCCACGACGAGTTCACCGCCGCCGGCATCGGCGTGCGCGAGGTGCTGCGCGTCCACGACGACCACTGGTACGCCGTGCTGCCGGGCGCCCCGCTCGCCGCCTACCAGGGCGTGCCGTTCGCCCGCTCCGAGCACCCGTTCACGGCCCGGTCGGTCTTCGAGGGCCGGGTCACCCACGCCAGCCGCGACGCCCTCCGCGCCACGCTCGCCCCCGACCCCGCCGCGGCTCGCCGCACCGACACGCACCTCCGGGGGGCGGTGCCGCTGCCCGAGGGCGCCCTCGGCGGCCTGGTGCGTCGTCACGTCCGTGCCGACACCACGCTGTCGGCCGCGGAGCTCGCCTCTGTGGCGGCGAGCGTCCGCGTCGGTGCCCGCCGCGATGAGGCGTGGGTGTGGCTCGACCGGTCGACGGCCCGCCCGGCGGTGGAGCTGTGGTCCGACGCGGTGCGACGGCTGCCGACGTCGCACGTCGCGGGCCCCGCCGCGGTGCTGGCGTTCGCCGCGTGGCTCTCCGGCGACGGCGCCCTCGCGTGGTGCGCGGTCGACCGGTGCCGCGAGGTCGAGGAGGCGCACTCCCTCGCCGGGCTGGTGGCCCAGCTCCTCGAGGCGGCCACGCCGCCCGACGCCTGGGCGGCCCTGCGCCCGTCGCTCGGCGCGAGCGGCGACCCGGCGGCGTGAGCCCAGCCCTCGGGACGGTGTCCACCGGGCAGCCGCGTGGTTAGGGTGCCGCCATGGGTGAAGAGGTCGCGCAGCAGGAGTTCAGCCGGGCCGACCGGACGCGGCACCGCGAGAAGGTGCGTCGCAACCTCGACGTGTTCGCGCGGATGCTCCGCGAGTCGGCGTTCGACACCGACGACCCGATGACGGGTCTCGAGATGGAGCTCAACCTCATCGACGAGGTGGGCGACCCGGCGCTGAAGAACGCCGAGGTCCTCGAGGCCATCGCCGACCCCGACTTCCAGACCGAGCTCGGCCAGTTCAACATCGAGATCAACGTGGCACCGGCCAAGCTGCGCGAGGGCGGGCTCTCGGAGTTCGAGGCGAGCCTGCGCCGCTCCCTCAACGACGCCGAGGAGAAGGGCGCCGAGGTGGGCGCCCAGCAGGTGATGATCGGCATCCTCCCGACGCTCGCCGAGGGCCACATGACCGTCTCGTCACTCAGCTCCAACCCGCGCTACAAGCTCCTGTCCGAGCAGATCCTCGCCGCGCGTGGCGAGGACATCACGATCAGCATCTCCGGCAGGGAGCGGCTCACCACGACGGCCGACTCGATCGTGCCCGAGGCGGCGTGCACCAGCACCCAGTTCCACGTGCAGACCTCACCCGACCAGTTCGCCGCCTACTGGAACGCCGCCCAGGCGATCGCCGGCGTGCAGCTCGCGGTGTCGGCCAACTCTCCCTACCTCCTCGGCAAGGAGCTGTGGCGCGAGACGCGCATCCCGCTGTTCGAGCAGGCGACCGACACCCGCAGCGAGGAGCTCAAGGCGCAGGGGGTGCGGCCGCGGGTGTGGTTCGGCGAGCGGTGGATCACCTCGGTGTTCGACCTCTTCGAGGAGAACGTCCGCTACTTCCCGGCGCTGCTGCCCGTCACCGACGAGGAGGACCCGCTCGAGGTGCTCGAGTCGGGCGGCACGCCCGCCCTCCACGAGCTCAAGCTCCACAACGGCACCGTCTACCGCTGGAACCGTCCCGTCTACGACATCTCGCTGGGCATGCCGCACCTCCGCGTCGAGAACCGGCTGCTCGCCGCCGGGCCGACGGTCGCCGACACCATCGCCAACGCGGCGCTGTGGTTCGGCCTGGTGCGCTACCTCGTCGAGAGCGAGCGCCCGCTGTGGTCGCAGATGTCCTTCTCCGCGGCCGAGGAGAACTTCCACGTCGCGGCCCAGATGGGCGTCGACGCGCAGGTCTACTGGCCGGGCCTGGGACAGGTCCGCGCCACGGAGCTCATGCTGCGCCGGCTGCTGCCGATGGCGCGCGCGGGCCTCGAGTCGTGGGGCGTGCCCACCGAGGAGAGCGACCGCTACCTCGGCATCATCGAGCAGCGCTGCCAGACCGAGGCGAGCGGCGCGGGCTGGTTCGTCGACCGGGTGCGCGCCCGCGGGGGCCCCGACCGCTTCGACGCGCTGCGGGCGACCCTGCTCGACTACCGCGACCGAATGCACAGCAACGAGCCCGTGCACACCTGGGACTGACCCGGGACCGACCTCGCGCGCAGCACGGGGGAGTGGGTGCTCAGCGGGCGCCGGGGCGCGGGCGCAGGCGACGCCACTCGCGGCGCACGTCGCTCACCGGGTCGAACCACCCGCGCCGGGTCACCACCACCAGGCCCACCGGCAGGCCCAGGGCCCGCGCGGCCCACGCGGCGGGACCGAGCCAGCGCAGGTCGTCGTCGTGCGGCGAGAGCTCGCCGGGACGGGTCAGCCACAGCAGCGGCCGGGGGGCCAGCGACGTCGCGGTGCGCAGCAGGGCGAGGACGACGTCGGCGCGCGCCCCGGCGTCGGCGACCGGAGGGTCCTCGACGTGGCGGGCCGAGCGCCCCGGGACGCCGGCGTGGATCGCGGGCGGGAACCGGCGTCGGGTCTCACCCTCGACGAGCTCGAGGGTGGCGGCGCGCAGGACGTCGTGGGTCCACCGCTCGACCGGGGCGTGCACCGCCGCCAGCACGGGCGGCTGGGCCGCGGGCGGTGTGCCGACCCGGGGACCGACCGGCATGCGTACCGGGCTCGCCGGAGGGGTCGCGGGGCCTGTCGCGGGAGGGGGCGGGGGCACGCGCCCAGCGTGCCCCAGTGAGCGGTTCGCGACCCACCCCTCCACAGGCTGCGTAAGACCTGTGGTTTCCGTTACGGTGCCACCAGGCCAACGGCGAGGCGCTGTGGCCACGAGAAGAGGAGAGACACCATGGGCACCGTCGTCGTCGGATACGTCCCCAAGCCGGAGGGCGAGGCCGCCCTCGCCGCCGGGATCAACGAGGCGAAGCTGCGCGGCAGCAAGCTCGTGGTGGTGAACTCCCACCGGGGTGGCCAGGACTTCGACGGGTCGGCCGCCCGCGCCGCCGAGGACGAGCTCACCGGGATCGAGAAGCAGCTCCAGGACAGCGGCGTCGAGCACGAGGTCCGCCAGCTGGTGCGCGGCTTCGAGCCGGCCGAGGACCTGATCAGCATCGCCGAGGCCAACGGCGCCGAGCTGCTCGTCATCGGCCTGCGCCGCCGCTCGCCCGTGGGCAAGCTCATCCTCGGCAGCAACGCCCAGCGCGTCCTGCTCGACGCCCCGTGCCCCGTCCTGGCGGTCAAGGCCACGTAGCCCGCGCGAGGCGGTCACGACGTCGGGCACAATCGCCCCATGGGCTTCCAGATCACCGGCGACCCCGCCGCCGACAAGGTTCTCGACGACTCCGCGTTCGCGCTGCTCGTGGGCATGATGCTCGATCAGCAGTACCCCATGGAGCACGCGTTCCGCGGCCCGGCGAAGGTGCTCGACCGCTTCGGCAGCGTGGACCCCGAGGCGATCGCGGCCGCCGACCCGGAGGAGTTCGCGGCGATGGCCGCGACGCCGCCGGCCATCCACCGCTTCCCGGGCTCGATGGCGGCCCGGCTCCAGGAGCTGGCCCGCATCGTGGAGGAGACCTACGGCGGGGACGCCTCGCGACTGTGGACCGAGGCCGCGGACGGCAAGGACCTGCTCAAGCGCGTGATGGCGCTGCCGGGCTTCGGCAAGCAGAAGGCGCAGATCTTCGTCGCACTGCTGGCCAAGCAGCTGGGAGTGCGCCCCGAGGGCTGGGAGGCCGCCGTCGGCGACTACGCGCTCGACGGCCACCGCTCGGTCGCGGACGTCGTCGACGCCGAGTCGCTGCAGAAGGTGCGCGACCACAAGAAGGCCGCGAAGGCGGCCGCGAAGTCCGCCCCGAAGGTCTCCGGCTGAGCGCAGCCGGGCGCCGACACGCGCGGTGGTGCGACCGGTGGTTGGTCCTCAGGAGGGCCGTGGCACAATTACGGCGCGGCTCTTGACGTCACCGGGCCTCGCCGCGCCCCGAAGCTGTTTGACGAGAGGTGTTCGTGTCCTCACACGCACGCAAGTTGCTCCCCGCCGAGGTGCTCACGCACCCCTCCATCGCCGCACTCCTGGCCGGTGCCACCCCAGCGGGCACCGTGTCCCCCGAGGACGTCCGGCGAGCCAGTGAGGAGGCCGGGGTCGAGCCTCGGCACCTGAAGGCGCTGCTGGTGCATCTCAGCGGTCTCGGGATCTCGGTCCAGATCGACGCGGAGGGCACTCGCGCGGTCGCCGCGACCAGCAAGCGTGCCGCCACCTCGTCGGCGGCCAAGAAGGCGCCCGCCAAGAGCGCGGCGGCGAAGAAGGCCGCGCCGAAGAGCGCCGCCAAGAGCGCCGCCCCGGCCAAGAAGGGTGCGGCCAAGAAGGCCGCCGCGGCCCCGGCCGACGAGGTCGTCGACCTCGGTGCCGTCGAGCCCGTCGTGGTCGGACCGGACGGCAAGAAGGTGCTCCCGGACATCCCCGACGACCAGTTCGAGAAGGACGTCGTCGCCGACCCGACCATCAAGGAGGACGAGAAGCAGGCCTTCACGGTCTCCGCGGCGGACGAGACCGACGAGCCGGAGCAGCAGGTCATGGTGGCCGGCGCCACCGCCGACCCGGTCAAGGACTACCTCAAGCAGATCGGCAAGGTCCCGCTGCTCAACGCCGAGATGGAGGTCGAGCTCGCCAAGCGCATCGAGGCCGGGCTGTTCTCGGAGGAGAAGCTCGCCAAGGGCGGCCGGATCAGCCCGAAGATGCTCGAGGAGTACGAGTGGATCGCCGAGGACGGTCGCCGGGCGAAGAACCACCTGCTCGAGGCCAACCTCCGCCTGGTCGTCTCGCTCGCCAAGCGCTACACCGGTCGCGGCATGCTCTTCCTCGACCTCATCCAGGAGGGCAACCTCGGCCTGATCCGTGCGGTCGAGAAGTTCGACTACACCAAGGGCTACAAGTTCTCGACCTACGCGACGTGGTGGATCCGCCAGGCGATCACCCGCGCGATGGCCGACCAGGCCCGCACCATCCGCATCCCGGTGCACATGGTCGAGGTCATCAACAAGCTCGCCCGCGTCCAGCGCCAGATGCTCCAGGACCTGGGCCGCGAGCCCACTCCGGAGGAGCTGGCCAAGGAGCTCGACATGACCCCCGAGAAGGTCATCGAGGTCCAGAAGTACGGCCGCGAGCCGATCTCGCTGCACACGCCGCTCGGCGAGGACGGCGACTCGGAGTTCGGTGACCTGATCGAGGACTCCGAGGCGATCGTCCCGGCCGACGCGGTGTCGTTCACGCTCCTGCAGGAGCAGCTGCACGCCGTCCTCGACACGCTCTCCGAGCGCGAGGCGGGTGTCGTGTCGATGCGGTTCGGCCTCACCGACGGCCAGCCCAAGACGCTCGACGAGATCGGCAAGGTCTACGGCGTGACCCGCGAGCGGATCCGCCAGATCGAGTCGAAGACGATGTCCAAGCTGCGTCACCCCAGCCGCTCGCAGGTGCTGCGCGACTACCTGGACTGATCGACCACCGGTCGTCTGGACGACCTGACGACGACGGCCCGGATCCCCGCGGATCCGGGCCGTCGTCGCGTCCGCGGGGGCGACCGGTTGGGGTGTGGACGGGCCCGTCGGCGATGGCTAGCGTCTGGGCCTTCCGACCTGAGGAGCCCGCCGTGTCCGACCACGCCCGCCCCGCGACGTACCGCACCCTCGACGAGGTCGAGGAGACGCTCAGCCCGGCCGAGCAGCGCTTCGAGCGGCTGCGGCGCACGTCGGGCCTGGCCATCGGCCCGGTCGTCGCCGTCGTGGTCTACCTGATCTGCTCCGGCCTCGACGAGCCGGCCCAGAAGCTCGCCGGGATCCTCAGCCTGGTGATCGTGTGGTGGATGACCGAGGCGATCCCGATCCCGGTCACCGCGATGCTCGCGATGGCGGCGTGCGTCCTGCTGGGCGTCGCCCCGGCCGAGGACGTCTTCGCCCTCTTCGGCAACTCCACGATCTTCGTCTTCATCGGTGGCTTCGTGCTGGCCGAGGCGATGCGCAAGCACGGCCTGGACCAGCGGTTCGCCTACGGGGTGCTGAGCATCCCCGGTGTCGCCTCCTCCACGGTGCGGGTCGTGGTCGCCTTCGGCCTGATCAGCGCGGGCCTGAGCGCGTTCGTGTCCAACACCGCCAGCGCCGCGATGCTGATGCCGATCGCGATGGGGATCATCGGCTTCCTGGCCGGGCGCGTGTCGGCGCAGTCCGACGAGGACGCCGACCCCGACGACGTACGCCGGCTGCGGTTCTCGACCGCGCTGCTGCTGATGGTGGCCTACGGCGCCAGCGTCGGCGGCCTGCTGACGCCGGTCGGCAGCCCGCCCAACCTCATCGGTCGCGAGCTGATCACCCAGGAGACCGGCGAGGAGATCCCGTTCTTCACCTGGATGCTGCTCGCCTTCCCCATCGTGGCGCTGATGTTCGTCGCGCTCTGCATCGTGCTGCTGCGGCTCAACAAGCCCGAGACCAAGCGGATCGAGGGTGCCGAGCAGTTCATTCGCGAGCAGCGCGCCAACCTCGGCCGCATGGGCCGGGGCGGGCGCAACACGCTCATCGCGTTCGCGGTCACGGTGACGCTCTGGATCCTGCCCGGCTTCGTGGCGCTCCTGACCGGCGGCGAGGGCTCGTTCTACGAGTCCGTGTCGGCGCACCTGCAGGAGGGGGCGGTCGCCATCCTCGGCGCCAGCCTGCTCTTCCTGCTGCCCGTCGACTGGCCGCGGCGGCAGTTCACCATCACCTGGAACGACGCGTCGCGCATCGACTGGGGCACCATCGTGCTCTTCGGCTCCGGCATCGCACTCGGCGGCCTGCTGGGATCGACGGGCCTGGCGGAGTCGATGGGCACCGGGCTGAGCGACCTGCTCGGGGTCAGCTCGTTGCTGTCGATCACGCTCCTGTCGACCGTCATCGCGGTCGTCATCAGCGAGACGACGAGCAACACCGCCAGCGTGGGCGTGGTGGCGCCGATCGCGATCCAGCTCGCGCTCGCCGCCGACGTCAACCCGTCGATCCCGGCGCTCGCCGCGGTCTTCGGCGCGTCCTACGGGTTCATGCTGCCCGTGTCGACGCCGCCCAACGCGATCGTCTACGGCACCGGGCTGGTCCCGATCACCCGGATGGTGCGCTCGGGCATCGTCTTCGACATCATCGGCATCGTGATCATCGTCGCCGGCGTCACCACGATGGCCAACGTCCTCGGCATCGGCTGAGGACCCACCCGCGGCCACCCTTGACGGGAGCCGTGGACGGGCGCACGATCGAGAACGCGAATCCCCTTTCGCGTTCCTCTCGGGAGGCCCCCATGCTCGGACGTGGTGCTCGTACGCTGACCTCGCTCGCCGGGGCGCTGCTCCTGGCCGCGGCGACCGCCGCCGGCACGCTGGCGCTCGCGCCGTCGGCCTCGGCCGACCCGCTGCCGCCGACCGCGGTGGCGATGGGCGACAGCTTCATCAGCGGTGAGGGGGCGGGCGGCTACGTCGCGGTGACCGACCAGAACGGCGTGGCGCAGGGCTTCCCCGGGTGGGCGTCGCCGAACAGCAACCCCTACTTCTGCCACCGCTCGGCCAACGCGTCCATCCAGGTCGCCGACCTGCCGGGCATCTCGCGCCGGGTCAACCTCGCGTGCTCGGGGGCGCAGCCCGCCGACATGGCCGCGGCGTCGAGCGCGCGCCCAGCGGGACGTACGGTCGCCGCCCAGATCGCGCAGCTGCGGACGGTCGCGCAGACCGGCGACATCGACCTCGTGCTCCTGGGACTGGGGTCCAACAACAGCCAGTTCACCTTCGGCGGCGTCGCCGCGGAGTGCGCGGGCCGCTTCGTCGCCGACGGCTACACCGGCTGGTGGGAGGTGTGGATCCACTTCATCAACTGGGTGACCGGGGAGGAGCTCAACGAGCGCGCGTGCAGCGACGCCGACTTCGCGACCGCGGCCCAGCTCGCCGCGGCGCGCGCCGAGACCACCGCGGCCGTGCGCCAGGTGCTCGACGTGCTCGACGAGGTGGACGCCGACGGCGACCACCGGGTCGTGCTGCAGGACTACACCAACCCGCTCCCGCCGGCGTACGCCGAGCAGTACCGCACCGAGGACGGGCGCAGCGACACCCGCGACAAGTACCGCGCCCTGGTGGACGAGCGCTACGCCGCGGGATGCCCCGCGGACATCGACTCGCTGGCTCCCGCCCACCGGTTCAGCCAGAACCTCGGCAGCCTCGTCGGCGGCGTCGCCGCCACGTTGCGGGCCGAGCGACCCGCCGCGAAGATCACCTACCTCAACGTGCAGCGCGCCTTCGACGGGGCGCGGCTGTGCGAGGCACCGGGCAGCCCCGGCAACTCCCTCGCGACGCCCCTGCGGGTGATGGACGGCCCGAGCGGGGTGCACGTGCAGAGCTTCGGGCCCTACGACAAGCTCGACATCAAGCGGGTCACCGACACCTGCTCCGACTACTACCAGACCTGCCAGGAGTCGTGGCACCCCAACGCGGCCGGGCACCGCGCGCTCGGCCAGTGCCTGCGCGGGGCGTGGTTGGCCGCCCGCGCGTCGGTGACCTGCACGCGCGCCTCGTCGGGCGTCATCACCACGCAGTGACCCGCGCCCGGCGCGACCCCCAGCAGCACCGCTCCCGGGAGACCGTCGACCGCATCCTGCGGGCGGCCGACGAGGAGGTCGGCGAGCGCGGGGTGGCCCTGTCCAGCACCACCCGGATCGCGGCGCGCGCCGGCCTGTCGGTGGGCGCGCTCTACCGGTTCTTCCCCGACCTCGACGCGATCGTGGGCGCCCTCGCCGCGCGCTACCTCGAGTCGGCCACCCGGGCGTACGCCGACGCGGTGGCCCAGATGGCGTCCCTCGACGACCTCGGACCCGTGCTCGGCGAGCTGCTCCGACGCGCGGCCGCCCTCCAGCTGAAGCATCCCGGCTACTACCGCCTCACCGAGGAGGTCAGTCCCGAGCGCGTCGACTCGCCCGCCCACGTCGTGCGCGAGCAGCTGGTCGACGAGTTCGCCCGCGCCCTCCGCGGTGCAGGGGTCACCACGCCCGACCCGGAGCTGCGCGAGGTGCTGGGGCTCTGCATCGAGACCGTGCGGCACGCCCTCGCCCGCCACCCCGCCGGCGACCCGGCCCGCGACCCGCTCCTCGCCGAGCTCCAGCTGATGATCGCGGCCTACCTCGCGGCCCGCCTGCGTTGAGCGCACGGCAGGCCGGGGTGGGCGGGTGCTGGCAGGGTGGACCCATGGAGCCGGGCACGGGTCGTGGGCGAGGGGCGCTGGCCGCCGTCCTCGCGGCCCTCGTGCTGGCCGCGGGCTGCTCGGCCGGCGACGAGGTCGGCTCCCCGGAGCCCGGCCCCGGCGAGGGCAGCGGGGCGGCCGCCACCGACCGGCCCGTCGACCCGCCGACATCTGCCGAGACCACGATCGACGCCCGACCCGAGCCCGTCGCCGTCTCCCCGGACGACCTCGACCGGGCGACGGCCGTCGGTGCGGTGCGTCGGCTGGCCGGACGGATCGGACCGCGGGAGGCGACCGGTGCGTCGTACGCCCGCGCCGCCCGCTGGGTGGGCGGCGAGATGCGCCGGCTGGGCTACGACGTCACCCGCCAGCGCATCGAGGTGCCGGCCGGCGTCTCGTGGGGCGTCCCGGTGGCGGGCGGCTCCTCGGTCAACGTCGTCGCCCGGCCACCGGGGATGGACCCCGCCGCCCCGCACCTCGTGGTGGGCGCCCACCTCGACACGGTGCCGCAGGCGCCCGGCGCCGAGGACAACGCCTCCGGCGTGGGTGTCCTGCTCGCCGTGGCGGAGGCCGTGGCTGGCCGGCGTACGCGGCTGCCGGTGGTGCTGGTCGCGTTCGGTGCCGAGGAGCCCCGCGGCCCCTCCGACGACGACCACCACTACGGGTCACGACGCTACGTCGCCGCGATGACGCCCGCCGAGCGGCGCGCACTGCGGGCGATGGTCTCGCTGGACCGGGTCGGCGTGGGCGACCGGGTGCCGATCGGGTCGGCCGGCGCCACGGACCCGGTGCAGCGGTCGCTGCTGGCCGCGGCCCGGCGCGCCGGCGTGCCGACGCTCGCCGACGCCGAGCAGCGCAGCAGCGACCACTGGTCGTTCGTGCGCGACGGGCTCCCGGCCGCCCGGCTGGGATCGACCCCCTACGCCGGCTACCACTCCGCCGGCGACGTGCCCGGCGTCGTGTCGCCCGCGCAGCTCGAGCGGGTCGGTCGGGTGGTGCTCGCGTGGCTGGCGCCGCGCTAGCGGGCCCGGGGCGGTGCCAGGCCGGCGCACGAACGCAGCGCCGCGCGTCTGGCGTGTGACGCGGCCGCCGCGGGGCCGGCGTCGGCTGCGGCCAGCCCGTCAGGACCGATCGTCGCGGGCCACCACCGTGACGCCGTGACCCGGGCCCGGCCGGTACGCTCGCGCGGGGGCCGGACGGTGAGGGTGAGGACGCCCGTCGGGCCGGGGGAGTACCACGCGAAGTTGCCGAGCCCGTAGGCGACGTAGCCCGCCCCGAGGCGGCCGTCGCCCTGCACCTCGTGGGCGTGGCTGCCGACCACCACGTCCGCGCCCGCCGCGACCACGGCGCGGGCCAGGCGCCGCTGGTCGGGAGACGGGCAACGCTCGCCCTGCACGCCCCAGTGGAGGTAGGCCACGACCACGTCGGCGGCCCGGTCGGCGCGCCGGACCTCGCGCAGCAGTCGCCGAGGGTCGGTGGCGTCGGCGACGCCGGAGCGGCCCGGGCGGGCGGCCCAGTGGCCGGTGGGGTCGGCGGTCGGGTCCTGGTCGGCGGCGGACGCCGCGAGGGTGGCGACCACCGTGCCGCCCACCACGGTGCGAGCGGCGCGGTGCGCCTCGTCGGCGTCGGCCCCGATGCCGACCACCCGGAGCGGCGGGTCGGCGGCTGCCGCGCGTCGGGCCGCGCGCAGCGTCGAGGGGAGCCGGTCCCGCCCGAAGTCCAGCGCGTGGTTGTTGGCCATGCTGGCGACGTCGATCCCGGCGGCCGCCAGCGCGGCGAGGGCCCGCGGGCCGGCGGAGAAGGTGAACCGCTTGCCGGGCTCAGGCCTGCCGCCGTCCCCCACGGACGTCTCCAGGTTGACGATGGCGACGTCGGCCTCGGCCAGGACGCGGGCGGCCGGCGCCAGGGCCTCCGCCGGGCGGCGCAGGCGCTCGGCGAGGGCGCCCTCGAAGTGGATGTCGCCCGCCACGGCGATCCGCACGGGGGCGGGGCGCCCGCGTCCGGCCCCCTCCTCTCCCCCCTCCTCTCCCCCCTCCTCTGCCCCGTCGTCGGCCCCGTCGTCGGTGCGGTCCGGCTCCGGGGCGGCGGGCGTCGCCGCCGACGTCCGCGCGGGCCGCTCGCTCGGGTCCGCTGGCGGGGCGCCCGCGGCGCACGCCGCGAGGGCCGGGCCGACCAGGAGCCAGACGACGAGCGCGCGGACCGTGGCGCCACGACGTGTGTCGGCGCCGCCCGCTCCGGTCATGCGGCCATCGTGCCACCGCGGGGGAGTCCAGCCCTCGGAAGTCGGTCGACGCGGCACGGGTGCGCGGTGTCACACTCGACGCATGAGAACTCGGATCGCTCTCCTGGCCGTCCACGTCCTGGCGCTGACCGTCCTCGTCGCCGCGCCCGCGCACGCGGAGTTCTACGCCGTCGACGACCCTGCGGACGCCAAGGGCTCACTCACCGACATCTACGGGCTCGAGGCCCGCCACGGGGACAAGGCCGTGGTCGTCAAGGTGCGGTTCGCCGAGCTGATGCGCTCGAGCATGGCCGGGGTCTCGGTCTACTTCGACACCGACCGGGACCGCAAGGGGCCCGAGTACGTCCTCAGCAGCGGACTGGGCGACGGCACCGACTACATCCTCACCGCGGCCGAGGGCTGGCGAGGCAGCGACGGCCAGGTCCGGTGCGACTACCGAGCGCGTCCCAAGTGGGGCCAGGACGTGTTCCGCGCGGTCGTGAGCCGCGACTGCCTCGACCGGTCGCCGTCGGTGCGGGTCTCGGTCAAGATGATCGACCAGGCCGGGGCGCGCCCCGTGCGTGACTGGGCGCCCAGGCAGCGTCGCTGGAGCCTGCCGCTCGCGCCGGGCCTGGCGGCCTGAGGCCGGTCCCCGCCGCTCAGGTGACCGCGACGCCGACGACCCATGCGAGCGCCGCGACGGCTGCCGCCGCGAGCTCGATGAGGATCGAGACGCCGACGGCGCGGAGCGCCGACCGGGTCGACGGCCCGGCCGCGGCGGCCCCGACGCGGGCGCGCTCGGCGACGTAGATGCCCAGGACGAAGCCGAGGAAGACGCCGACCACGGGGACGACGAAGAACCCGATGAAGGCGAGCAGGGCGCCGACCAGGAGCGTGCGGTTGGGCACACCCGAGGCCTTGAGGCTGCGACCCGGCACGAGGTACTTCACCACCGCCCCGACGGCCAGGACCACCGCGCACACGGCGAAGACGGCCCATGCCGTCGTCGTACCGATGTCGAGCGTCCAGACGAGGACGGCGCCCAGCACGAGGATCGACCCGGGCAGGACGGGCACGATGATGCCGGCGATGCCGACGGCGATCACGAGGGCGACGAGGATCTCGGTGGAGCTCACGCGGCACAGACTCCCAGACACCCGCCCGCCCTGGTGGGCGGAACCGTCCCGACACGCAGAACGGCCCCGGAGAGCGTGTCCGGGGCCGTGCTGGGAGTCGGTGGTCGGGGGTGGGTCGAGCTCAGGCCTCGCTGCCCGCGGCGGGGGAGTCGAGCCTGTGCGTCTCGTCGTGCACGTTGGCCGCGATCTCGCGGAGCTTCTCGCCGTGCTCGCGGGCGTGGTGGGCGCAGAAGAGCAGCTCGCCGCCGGTCTGGAGCTCCACACGGAGGTAGGCCTGGGCACCGCAGCGGTCGCAGCGGTCACCGGCCGTGAGGACGGCTTGGGTGGGTGCGGTGGCAGTGGTCACGTCAGCCTCGTTTCTGTTCATCGGTGTCAGGCCCAACGTAACCAGTGGGGCAAAGATTCCCCGCCGGCCCCCCGGGCCCTGGACGCTTCAAGTCAACCACGCCGTGCCCCTTCCCGGTGGTGATGTCCCCGACAGTGGACCGTTCGTCGCCGAGGCGACGCCTGTGAGGTGCCCCACGCTAGACCCGAGCATGCGCGTGGCGGGGCAGGCGTGCCTCCGTCGGCGTCCGGCGTGTCGCGGGTAGGTTCTTCCCTTGTGGCAGCACCGGCAGACAACACCTACAACGCCGCGCACCTCCTCGTCCTCGAGGGACTCGACGCGGTCCGCAAGCGACCGGGCATGTACATCGGCTCGACCGACACGCGCGGGCTGATGCACTGCCTCTGGGAGATCATCGACAACGGCGTGGACGAGGCGCTGGCCGGCGTCGCCCACCACGTCGAGGTGACCCTGCACGACGACGGGTCGGTCGAGGTCTACGACGACGGGCGCGGCATCCCGACCGACAAGGAGCCCAAGACGGGCCTGTCGGGCGTCGAGGTCGTGGCGACCAAGCTGCACGCCGGCGGCAAGTTCGGCGGCGGGTCCTACGTCGCGACCGGCGGCCTGCACGGCGTCGGGCTGTCGGTGGCCAACGCGCTGTCCTCGCGGATGGACATCGACGTCGACCGCTCGCCCTCCCAGCAGGGACTGTCGTTCCAGCGCGGTGTGCCGGGCGTCTTCGACGGCGAGGGCCCCGACGCGCCGTTCACCCCGCAGTCCGGGCTGACCCGCAAGGGCAAGCGGGTCGCCAAGGGCCGCACCGGCACCCGCATCCGCTTCTGGCCCGACCGGCAGATCTTCACCAAGGACGCCCGCTTCGAGATGGAGGGCCTGGTCGGCCGCGCGCGCCAGACGTCGTACATCGTGCCGGGCCTCGAGCTCGTCATCCGCGACCAGCGCTCCTCGGAGATGGTCGAGGAGAAGTTCCGCCACGACGGCGGCATCGCCGAGTTCGTGGACTTCCTCTCCCACGGCGAGCCGGTCACCGACATCCTGCGCCTGCAGGGCACGGACACCTTCACCGAGACGGTGCCGCTGCTCGACGACAAGGGGCACATGACGCCCCAGGAGATCGAGCGCGAGCTGTTCGTCGACGTCGCGGTGCGCTGGGACACCGCCTACGACACCGAGGTCCGCTCCTTCGTCAACGTCATCGCCACGCCCAAGGGCGGCACCCACGTCAGCGGCTTCGAGTCGGCGCTGACCAAGACGTTCAACGACGCGATGCGCGCCGCGAAGGTCCTCAAGGCCGCGGACGCGGACGTGATCAAGGACGACGTCCTCGAGGGGCTGACGGCCGTCGTCACCGTGCGCCTCGCCGAGCCGCAGTTCGAGGGCCAGACCAAGGAGATCCTCGGCACCCCGGCGGCTCGCGGCGTCGTCCGCAAGGTGGTGGCCGGCGAGCTCAAGGCGTTCCTGACCTCCACCAAGCGGGCCGAGAGGGCCCAGGCCAAGCTCCTGATGGAGAAGGTCGCCGGCGCCTCGAAGACCCGCCTGGCCGCGCGGCAGCACAAGGAGAACCAGCGCCGCAAGAACGCCCTGGAGTCCTCGGCGCTCCCTGCCAAGCTCTTCGACTGCCGCAGCTCCGACACCGAGCGCACCGAGCTCTTCATCGTCGAGGGCGACTCGGCGATGGGCACGGCCAAGGCCGCGCGGAGCAGCGAGTTCCAGGCGCTGCTGCCGATCCGCGGCAAGATCCTCAACGTGCAGAAGGCCAGCGTCGGCGACATGCTCAAGAACGCCGAGTGCGCCTCGATCATCCAGGTCGTCGGCGCCGGCTCGGGCCGTACGTTCGACCTCGAGGCGGCGCGCTACGGCCGGATCATCCTGATGGCCGACGCCGACTCCGACGGCGCCCACATCCGCTGCCTGCTCGCGACGCTGTTCTTCAAGTACATGCCCGACCTGGTGCGCGACGGGCGGCTGTTCTCGGCCGTGCCACCGCTGCACCGCATCGAGCTGTCCAACCCCAAGAAGGGGATGGAGAAGTACATCTACACCTACTCCGACGACGAGCTCCAGCGCAGGCTCGCGGAGCTGAAGAAGAAGAACGTGCGCTGGAAGGACCCCATCCAGCGCTACAAGGGCCTCGGCGAGATGGACGCCGACCAGCTGGCCGAGACCACCATGGACCCCCGCCACCGCACGCTGCGCAAGCTGACCATCGACGACGTCGACGAGGCCAGCAAGGTCTTCGACCTGCTCATGGGCTCCGACGTCGCCCCGCGCAAGGAGTTCATCGTGCAGGGCGCCTACGAGGTCGACATGGAGTCCCTGGACGCCTGACGGCCCGCCCCGCGCCCGCCCACGCCCTGCCGGCCCCCGGGGCGTACCCCGGCGTGTCGGACAGGACGACGTGCGGCCGGCGGCCGCGTGCGCGGCTGGCCCGACCACCGGGGCGCGGGTTTGTCCTGTCCGACACGCAGCACGCCGGATGGGACTAGGCTGCGCGCGTGCCTGACGCGAGCATCTCCGAAGTGATCGTCCTGGTGATCCTGTGGACGTTCCCGGCCGCGGTGCTCTACTGGATCATCCGGCTCGGGGTGCGGCACGGCACACTCGACGCCTACCGCATCGACCGCACGGACCAGCGCATCGCGGCGATGCAGGCCGACCTCCGGCCGGGCCGGCCGTCGTCCGCGGGAGACTGAGCGGACCGCGTACGAACCGGCGTCCCGGAGGGCCGGGCGCTCAGACCTGCTCGTCCAGCAGGCCGGTGTCGACGTCGTAGAGGAAGCCGCCGACCTTGGCGCGCTCGCCGATCAGCGGGTGCGTACGCACCTTGGCGACGTCCTGGCGCAGCTGGTCGAGCTGGTCGGTGACGACGTCGAACGACGCCCAGCTGGCGTCGACGCCGGCGGACTCGCCGATCGTGGCGCGCAGCTCCTGCTCGGTGGCCGACGCCATGGCGCAGCGGGTGTGCGGGACGACGAGGATCCGCTGCACGTTGAGCAGGTGCACGCCGAGGACGAGCGCCTCGAGGGCCTGGGGGGTCACCCGGGCGCCCGGGTTGCGGAAGATCTTGGCGTCGCCGTGCCGCAGCCCGAGCATGCCCAGCGGGTCGATGCGCGAGTCCATGCACGTCACCAGCGCGATGCCGGCATGGGCCTTGCCGTCGAAGCCGCCGAGGTCGAAGGTGTCCGCGAAGGCACGGTTGGCCTGCAGGAGGTCGTCGAAGTCGCTCACGCCCGGCAGGTTAGCGCGCCTCAGCCGCCGGTCGGGAGCACGTCCCGCGTCGCGAGCCGGCCGGGGCGCACGTCGCGGAACACCACCAGCGCGAGCACCGCGGCGACGACCGCGCAGCCGGCCGCTCCCCAGAAGACCGCGTGCTCCTGGGCGATGCCGGCCACGCGGAGCAGGTCGGAGAACTCGGGGCACCGGCTCTTGCCGTCGCAGACCTCCTGCACCGGGGGCACGGCGAGCTGCTCGGAGTAGTAGCGGCGCAGTCCGATGGTGGTCAGCGCGGAGATGCCCACGAGCATCCCCACCATCCGGGCGACCACCACGAAGGCGCTGGCGACGCCGTGGGCGTCGTCGTCGGTCGACGCGAGCAGCGCGGCGTTGATCGGGGCGAGGGCCAGGCCGAAGCCGAGCCCGCCCGTCACCAGGGCCAGGTTGGCGATCGGCTCCTCGATCGTGGTGAGTCCCCACCGGGTCATCAGCACGAAGCCCGTCGCGGCGAGCACCATCCCGGCCGCGGTGACCGGGCCGGGGGAGACGACGCGGATCAGGTAGCCGCCGACGACCGCCCCGACGGGGAGCGCCAGCAGGAAGCGCACCAGCACCAGCGCGGCCGGCAGCTGGTCGTCGGGGTAGACGGTGGTGCGCGCGAAGAGCGGGATGTCGATGAGGGCGGCGATCAGCGCGGCGCCGACGAAGAAGCTGACGAGCAGCGCCCCCCACGCCGGCGTACGCCGCAGCGCGCCGCGGGGCACGAGCGGCTGCGCGGCGCGGCGCAGGTGCCACGCGAGGGCGACGGCGGCCAGGGCGGCGCCGAGGAGGTACCAGCGCCCCTGCGGCGAGAACACCTCGACCTTGGGGTCGGCGGTGGCGAAGGCGAGGATGACGCCGCCCAGCGCGCCCGCGAGCAGCAGGGCGCCGACGAGGTCGGCGTCCACCAGCACCCGGACCCAGCCGCGCAGGTCGAGCAGCGGTCGTCGCGCGAGCCAGCACCACGCCACCAGCAGCACGAGCGCGACGACGGTGACGGCGCCGATCGGGGTGAGCCACCGGCCGTCACCGGCGAACGGCACGAAGAGCCGGCCCCAGGTGAGGTCGCGCATCAACGACGCGGGCCGCACGAACACCACGGCGGCGCCGGCGAGGGCGGCCGCCACGAGCAGCAGACCGACGAGGTCCGGCAGCCGGCGCCGGCCGGGCGTACCGGTCGTACCGGCCGAGCCGTCCGTGTCGCCGGTGCCGCCCGTGGTGGTCGCACGCGGCGCCAGCGAGCGGATCGCGACGGCGAGCACCAGGCCGACGGCGAGGTTGATCGCGAAGATCGCGCGCCAGTCGGCGAACGCGAGCACCGCGGCGCCGAAGAGCGGGCCGAGGACCGAGCCGATCTCCTGCACGGCCGAGACCACGCCGAGGGGGACGCCGCGGCGCTCGACGGGGTAGAGGTCGGCGACCAGGGCAAGCGTCGCCGGCACGAGCCCGCCGCCGCCGACGCCCTGCAGGAACCGGCCGGCCACGATGCTGGGCATGTCGTAGGCGGCCGTGGTGATGAGCGACCCGAGCGCGAAGAGCACGAGGGCCATCACCAGCACAGGTACGCGTCCGCGCAGGTCGGCGATGCGGCCGATCAGCGGGAGCATCGCGACGTAGCCCAGGAGGAACCCGCTGACGATCGGTGCGGCGCGCTGGAGCTGGTCGATCGGCACGCCGACGCCGGTCATCATGTCGGGCAGCGCGAGGACGACGACGTAGGTGTCGGCGGCGGCGAACGCCACGGCGACGGCCGCCAGGGCGAGCAGCAGCCGGGAGCCGCGCGGGGCCCCGTCGCCGGGCTGCCGTCCGGCCGCGCCCGCGGTCCGGCTCACGGGGCGGTGATGTCCTTGTCGATCCCGTAGTCGGCGAAGTCGACGGTGTAGGTCATCGGCTCGGCGCGCGGGTAGAAGACACCGGTGAGGGTGGCCTTGCGCAGCTCGCCCTCGTCGGTGACCTGCCACTCGACGTCGAAGGTGTCGCCGGAGGAGGACGGGATGATCGCCTTCATCGCCGTGCCGGGCACGGTGCCGGTGTAGGTGGTGAGGATCTCGGAGTTGTCGGCGCCGCCGCGCACGCTGTCTCCGGCCTCGAGCGACTCGGTGAGCCCGAGCAGCCCGGCGAAGCCCTTCTCGCCGATCAGGTTGGCCGGGTTGGGCGCGCCGTACTCCTTGGGGTTGACCACGTTCCAGCCCGGGGTGAACGGCAGCTGGGCGTGGACGGTCTTGCCGACCGCGATGACCGGAACGTCGACGGTCTGGCCGGCGAACACGACGGTGATCGAGCCGTCGAAGGCGGGCGCGTCGGTGATGGTGCCGACCGCGCGGGTGATGCCCGAGACGCCGTCGGGCAGGGTCGGCGTCGACAGGGTCAGGTCGACACCGCTGGTCTCGGCGAGGGTGGTCGCGGCCCCGGCGAGGGCCTCCTCGGGGGTGGGACCGTCGTCGGCACCGCCGCCGCCTCCGTCGTCGCCGGAGCAGGCGGCCAGGGCGGGGAGGGCGAGGACGAGGGCGGCGACCGTCGTGACGAGTCGTCCTGAGGTGCGGGCACGGGCGGACATGCGGCTCAGCCTTCCACAGGGGCGGGCGCGTCACCGGCGTCCGCGTCTGCCGCTGGGTGCGCCGAGGCGCGGGACGCCACCTGGGCGGCCACGGGGGAGGCCACCGCGGCGATCGGCTGGGACGCGGGAACGCCCGAGCCGTCGCGCCGGCCGTCGGCGTCGGGCAGCTCGACCGGCGCGCCGCTCGACGCCGCCGCACGGGCCGGGCCGGGGCCGGCCCACGCCGTGACCAGCGTGTCCTCGCCCTTGAGGAAGCGGTGGCTGCGCACGCCGCCGGTGGCGCGCCCCTTGCCGGGATACTCGGTGAACGGCGTGACCTTCACCGAGCCCGCCTCGGTGCCGGGCAGGGCCGTGGACGACCCGGACGCGGTCACGACGACCGCGTCGGCGGGGTCGAAGGCGCCGAAGAACGCGACGTGCTGGCCGGCGCCCAGCTTGATGCCTGCCATGCCGCCGCCGGACCGGCCCTGGGGCCGGACCACGGACGCCGGGAAGTGGAGCAGCTGGGCGTCGGTGGAGATGAAGCAGAGCTCCTCCTCGCCGGTGGTGAGCTCGACCGCGCCGACCACCTCGTCGCCGTCCTTGAGCCCGATGACCTCCCACTCGTCGCGGTTGAGGACCTCGGGGTTGACCCGCTTGACCACGCCGTCGCGGGTGCCGAGCGCCAGGCCCGGGCCGTCGGTGGCGAGCGAGGTGAGGGCCAGCGGCCGCTCGCCGGGCTCGAGGGCCACGAGCTCGCTCAGCGACAGGGTGCCCTGGAGGTTGGGGTCGTTGGCGGTCGACGGGAGCTCGGCGTTGCCCAGGTCGAGCACCGAGAGCCGGACCAGGCGGCCCTTGTTGGTGAGCACCCCCACCTCGCCGCGCTTGGTGGTGCGCACCGCAGAGACGGTGACGTCGTGGTTGGTGCGGCCACCGCCGCGCCCCGGCAGGGCGGCGTCCTTGGTGCGCGCCAGCAGGCCGGTGGAGGAGAGCAGCACGAAGCACGGGTCGTCGCTGACCTCGACGTCGGTGGCCGCCGTGACGGCGGGGGCCGCGCCGAGCAGCACCGTACGCCGGGGGGTGCCGTGCTCCTTGGCCACCTCGGTGAGCTCGTCGGAGACCACCTTCCGCAGCAGCTTCTCGTCGGCCAGGATCGCGTCGAGGTACTCGATCGTGCGCTCGAGCTCGCTCTTCTCCTTCTCCAGCTCCAGCCTGCTGAACCTGGTCAGGCGGCGCAGCGGCATGTCGAGGATGTAGTCGGCCTGGACCTCGGAGAGCTCGAAGATCTCGATGAGCCGCTCCTTGGCGGCGGCCGCGTTGTCGGAGCCGCGGATCACCTGGATGACCTCGTCGATGTCGAGGATCGCGATGAGGAGGCCGTCGACGAGGTGGAGCCGGTCGGCGGCCTTGGCGCGGCGGAAGGTCGAGCGGCGGCGGACGACGTCGAAGCGGTGGCCGAGGAAGACGTCGAGCATCTCCTTGAGCCCGAGGGTGCGGGGCTGGCCGTCGACGAGCGCCACGGCGTTGATGCCGAAGGAGTCCTCCAGCGCGGTCTGTCGGTAGAGCTGCTCGAGGATCGCCTCGGGCACGAAGCCGTTCTTGATCTCGATCACCAGCCGCAGGCCGTGCTCGCGGTCGCTGAGGTCCTTGATGTCGGCGATGCCCTGCAGCTTCTTGGCCATCACGAGCTTCTTGATCTGCTCCATCACGCGCTCGGTGCCCACGCCGTAGGGGAGCTCGGTGACGACGATGCCCTTGCGACGCGGCGTCACCGACTCGATGCGCGCGGTGGCCCGCATCTTGAAGGTGCCGCGGCCCGACTCGTACGCGTCGCGGATGCCGTCGAGGCCGACGATCTTGCCGCCGGTCGGCAGGTCGGGACCGGGGATGAACCGCATGAGGTCGTCGAGGGGGGCCTTCGGGTGGGTGACGAGGTGCTTGAGCGCCTGCACCACCTCGATCAGGTTGTGCGGGGCGATGTTGGTGGCCATGCCGACCGCGATGCCGGCCGAGCCGTTGACCAGCAGGTGGGGGATGGCCGCCGGCAGCACGACCGGCTCCATCTCGCGTGAGTCGTAGTTGGGCTTGAAGTCGACCGTGTCCTCGTCGATCGAGGCCGTCATCGCCACCGCGGCCGGCGCCATCCGGCACTCGGTGTAGCGCATCGCGGCGGGGGAGTCGTCGGGGGAGCCGAAGTTGCCGTGGCCGTCGACGGTGCGCAGGCGCATCGACCAGGGCTGCGCCATCCGCACCAGCGCGTCGTAGATCGCCCCGTCGCCGTGGGGGTGGAGACGGCCCATGACCTCGCCGACGACGCGGGCGCTCTTGACGTGCCCGCGGTCGGGGCGCAACGACATCTCGTCCATCGTGTAGAGAATGCGCCGCTGCACCGGCTTGAGGCCGTCGCGCGCGTCGGGCAGCGCCCGGGAGTAGATGACCGAGTAGGCGTACTCCAGGAACGACGTCTGCATCTCGTCGCGGATGTCGGTGTCGAGGATGTGCTCCTCGAAGTCGTCCGGCAGGGGCTGCTGCTTCGTGCGTCGTGCCATGGCGGTCATTGTCCCCGCTGCCCTGCCGCCGACGACCGAGGGCACGCCGACGGCGGCGCGCCGGTTCACGCACGGGGTCGAGTCGGCGCGTCCTGGCGCGCATACGGGTCGAGTCGGCGTGTCCTCGCGCGCATACGGGGTCGAGTCGGCGCGTCCTCGCCGACCGCCGGTCAGGATGCGCCGACTCGGCGGTGGTTTGGGGTCAGGATGCGCCGACTCGGCGGTGCTTTGCGGTCAGGATGCGCCGCCTCGACGGGAAATTGCGGCCAGGACGCGCCCACTCGCCGTGGGGCGGGGGCGGAGTCCCGATAGATTGCCACCGTGACCGACACGGACGCCGCAGCACCCGAGCCGCGTACGACGCCCGCGCCCCGGCACTGGGAGGCCGACGTCCTGCTCCGCGACGGGCGCACGGCCCACATCCGGCCGATCCAGCCCGAGGACCGCGAGCTGCTCGTCGAGTTCTACAGCCGAGTCTCGGACCAGTCGAAGTACTACCGCTTCTTCTCGCCGATGCCCGAGCTGTCCGAGCGCGACCTCGACCGGTTCACCCGCGTCGACCACCGCGACCGGGTCGCGCTGATCCTGCTCGTGGCCGGCCAGATGATCGCGGTCGGCCGCTACGACACGATCCGCCCCGGCTACGCCGAGGTGGCCTTCCTCGTCGAGGACGCCCACCAGGGTCGCGGCATCGGCCAGCTCCTCCTCGAGCACCTCGCCCAGGCCGGCCGAGAGCGCGGCGTCGAGGAGTTCGTCGCCGAGGTCCTGCCCGACAACCAGGCGATGATCCACACGTTCCGCGACGCCGGCTACCAGGTGAAGAGCGCCTTCGAGGAGGGCGTGATGGAGATGGTGTTCCGGATCGACCCGACCGACACCGCGCTCGGCGTGATGGAGCAGCGCGAGCACCGGGCCGAGTACGCCTCGATCGAGCGCTTCTTCTCGCCGCGGTCGGTCGCCATCATCGGCGCCAGCCGACGCCAGGACACCATCGGCCGGGCCCTGGTGCGCCACCTCGTGCTTGGCAACTTCACCGGCCGGATCCACGTGGTCAACCCCAGCGCCGACTCGGTGTCGGGGATGCCGGCGTGGAAGTCGGTGGGCGACATCCCCGGCGACGTCGACGTGGCGATCGTCGCGGTGCCCGCCGAGGCGGTCCAGGACGTCGTGCTCGACTGCGCCGCCAAGGGCGTCCACGGGCTGGTGGTCATCTCCTCGGGCTTCGCCGAGACCGGCGAGGAGGGCCGCATGCGGCAGCGCCGCCTGGTCGGGCTGTCCCGCTCCTACGGCCTGCGCCTGATCGGGCCCAACGCCCTCGGCATCATCAACACCCACCCCGACGTCCAGCTCAACGCCTCGCTGTCGTCGGTGATGCCGCCCCGCGGCCGTGCCGGGTTCTTCTGCCAGTCGGGCGCGCTCGGCACCGCGATCCTGGAGAAGGTGCAGAACCGTGGTCTGGGACTCACCACCTTCGTCAGCGCCGGCAACCGCGCCGACGTGTCGGGCAACGACCTCCTGCAGTACTGGGAGGAGGACGACGCCACCGAGGTGGTGCTGCTCTACCTCGAGTCGATCGGCAACCCGCGCAAGTTCTCCCGCATCGCCCGGCGGGTGAGTCGCCGCAAGCCGATCGTCGCGGTCCGCTCGGGGCGCAGCTCCCAGGGCGTGCCCATGGGCCACGCCGTGCGCCGGATCGGCGCCCCGGGCCAGGCGGTCGACGCGATGTTCCGCCAGGCCGGGATCATCCAGGTCGAGTCGCTCGAGGAGATGTTCGACGTCGCCCAGCTGCTCGCCCACCAGCCCTTGCCGCGCGGTCGCCGGGTCGCCGTCGTGGGCAACTCCGACGCGCTCGGCCTGCTCGCCGCCGACGCCGCCAACTCCGTCGGGCTGGTCGTCAACCGCCAGGAGGCGCTCGGTGCCGACGCGACCGCCGAGGACTTCGAGGACGCCCTCGACGCCGCCATCGACGACCCCGACGTCGACGCCGTCGTCGCGATCTTCATCCCGCCGCTCAACGTCGCGGGCGCCCGCGAGGACGTCGCCAACGTGCTCGCCGCCGTCGGCGAGCAGTCCGACAAGCCGATCGTGTCGACCTTCCTCGGCACCGAGGGCGTCCCGGAGCTGCTGCGGGTGCCCGACGTGGCCGGCTCCAGCGCGGGTCGCGGGTCGGTGCCGTCGTACCCCGCGGTCGAGGCCGCCGTGCGCGCGCTCGCGCACGTCGTCGAGTACGCCGTGTGGCTGCGGGTGCCGCAGGCGCCGGCCCTCGCGCCGGTCGCCCACGACGCGGACGCGGCCCGCCACCTCGTCAACGAGGTCCTGATGCGCCACCCCGAGGGCCGCGACCTCGACTACCAGGAGCAGAAGCGGCTCCTGGCCGCCTACGGCATCGACCTCTGGGACACCTATGCCGTCGCGTCGCTCGACGAGGCGACCACGGCGGGGGAGGCGCTGGGGTGGGACGTGGTGCTGAAGGCGACCGCCGACCACCTGCGCGACCGGCCCGACCTGGCACACGTGTGGCGCAACATCGACACGCCCGCGGAGATGGCGCAGGCGTGGCGCTCGCTGAGCCACGTCATCACCGACCCCGACCGGGCCGGCTTCGTGGTGCAGCGCAACGCCCCGCCCGGGGTGCCGGTCACCATCGCGACGATGGAGGACCCGCTCTTCGGCCCGGTGCTGTCCTTCGGCATCGGCGGCGCGCTCACGGAGCTGCTGGGGGATCGGGCCTACCGGATCCCGCCGCTCGCCGACCACGACGCCCAGGACATGGTGCGCGACATCAAGGCCTCCCCGCTCCTCTTCGGCTACCGCGGCGGCGAGAGCGTCGACGTGGCCGAGATCGAGCGCCTGGTGCGGCAGGTGGCCCAGCTCCAGCACGACCTGCCGCAGGTCCGGGCGCTGCAGCTGCCCCTCGTGCTGGCAGGCGCCAAGGGCGCGACCGTGCTCGGCGCCACGGTCCGGGTCGAGCCGGTCAAGGACCCGCGCTCCGACTGGTTCGTCCGACGGCTGAGCACGATGGCTGGGGACACCCTGACCGACTGAGCCAGGCGTGACAGACTGCCACCATGCCCCGCTCGACCCGTGACGCGGACGTCTCCCACGACCTCCGCAAGGCGATCCACCGCACCGGCTACTACCCCGAGGTCGTCGCCGACGGCGTCTTCTCCGCGGCCGGCGGCGAGGAGGTCCTTTCCTACTTCGTCCACCACGAGACGACGTTCGACCACGAGGAGGTGCGTCGCCACCTGACGGCGCTCCTGCTCACGCCCACCCGCCTGGTGATCGCGCACACCGACGAGCACCCGGGCGACGACCTGCTGCCCGAGCCCTACACGTCGACGACCACCGAGGCGGTCACCCTCACCTCGATCCGCACCGTCGTCGTGACGCGGATGGTCGCCAACCCGACCAAGGGCGTCGCACCGCCCGCCGAGGCCGTGCTGACCATCGGCTGGGGCGGCGTGGGTCGCCTCGACCTCGAGCCGGCCGCCTGCTCCGACCCGAGCTGCGACGCCGACCACGGCTACACCGGCACGCTCGCCGGCGACGACTACACCCTGCGGGTGTCGGCGGCCGCCGAGGGCGCCGACGCCGTGGCCGGCCTGCTGGCGTTCGCCGAGGCGCTGTCGTCCCGCACCCGCGGATGAGCACCCACCGGTGACGGCCGACCAGGCGCCGGCCGGATTCACGGCGCCGGCCTACGGTGACCGCTCGCTCGCCGACGTGGTGCCCTCGGTGGCCCGCGCCCTCGGGGTCGAGCTCGACGGTCACCCCGTCGGGTTCGAGCTCCCGCTGGCACCGTCCTACGTCGTCTTCCTCGTCGACGGGATGGGCGCCGAGCTGCTCGCCCGCTACGCCCACTCAGCCCCCTACCTGTCGTCGCTCCTCGACGGTGCGGCCACCGGCACGGCCGGCGTGCCCTCGACCACCGCGACGTCCCTCACCTCGCTGGGCACCGGGCTGGTGCCGGGCGCGCACGGGCTGGTCGGGTTCACCGCGCGCATCCCGGGCACCGACCGGCTGCTCAACCACCTGTGGTGGGACAAGGGCGTCGACCCGGTCGAGTGGCAGCCGCACCCCACCGCGCTCGGCCGCCTCGCGCACGCCGGGGTGAGCGTCACCTCGGTCAACAAGCGCGACTTCGAGGGCTCCGGCCTCACCGTGGCCTCGCAGCGAGGGACGGCGTACGTCGGGGCAGACCGCGTCGGCGAGCGGATCGCCGCGGCCGTGGCCGCCTCCGCCGACCAGCCGTCGCTGACCTACGTCTACGACTCCGACCTCGACTGGACGGGCCACAAGTTCGGCGTCGCCTCGACCCAGTGGCTGCAGCAGCTCGCGATGGTCGACGCCGAGGCCGAGCAGCTGCGCGAGGCGCTGCCGCCCGCGACCCGGCTCGTGGTGGTCGCCGACCACGGCATGGTCGACAGCCCGCGCGACGCGCGGGTCGACGTCGACGAGGTCGCCGGCATGCGCGACGGGGTGGCGCTGCTCGGCGGCGAGGCCAGGTTCCGCCACCTCTACTGCGCGGCCGGCGCCGTCCCCGACGTGGTCGCGACCTGGCGCGAGGTGCTGGGGGAGCGGGCGAGCGTCGTGACCCGCGACGAGGCCGTCCGACTGGGGTGGTTCGGCCCGGTCGCCCCGGGCGTGCTGCCACGGCTGGGCGACGTGATGGTCGCCTGCCACGGCGGCACCGCGGTGATGTCGTCGCGCGACTTCGCCTACGAGGACACCCTGGTCGGGTTGCACGGGTCGCTCACCTCGGCCGAGATGCTGATCCCGATCCTCGTCGACTGACGCCGGTAGGACCGGTCCGCGGCGCGGGTCAGCCGAACGGCAGCGGCTCCGGCGCCAGCGAGACCGCCTTGGCGCGCGCCGCCGTGAGCCGTCGGCGGTGGTGCTGGCGGCACAGCACCTCGTAGGCCACGTCGGCGGGCGGCTCGTCGACGCTGTCCACGTCGCCCACGACGACGACGTCGCCCTCGACGACCATCGCGCCGTTCTCGGTGCGGGCGTTGTGGGTGGCGCGCTTGCCGCACCAGCACAGCGCCTCGACCTGGAGGACGTTCATCCGGTCGGCGAGCTCGACCAGGCGCGCGCTGCCCGGGAAGAGCTGGGAGCGGAAGTCGGTGAGGATCCCGAAGGCGAACACGTCGATCTGCAGCTCGTCGACGACCTTCGCGAGCTGGTCGATCTGCGCGGCGGAGTAGAACTGCGCCTCGTCGCACACGAGGTAGTCGATGCGGCCCCCGCGGGTCAGGGTGTCGACGACGTAGGCCCAGAAGTCGAAGCCGGCGTCGACCTCGAGCGCGTCGTGGGTGAGCCCGAGCCGGCTGGAGACCACCGCCTGCCCGGACCGGTCGTGGGTCGTGAAGATCCGGCCGACGCGTCCGCGGGCGGCGTGGTTGTGGTTGGTCTGGAGCGCCAGCGTCGACTTGCCGGAGTCCATCGTGCCCGTGAAGAAGTGCAGTTCAGCCATGTCCGGGGAATCCTGTCACAGTGCCGACCCGGAAGGGCGGCTACCGTGCCGCGCATGGACGACTTCTCCCGCGGGCCGCTGGTCAGCCCCGACGAGCTCGCCGCCGAGCGCGCCTCCGACCCCGAGCAGGTCACCGTCCTCGACGTGCGCTACCTCCAGGGCGGGCCACCGGGACGCGGGCTGCACGAGGCCGGGCACGTCCTGGGAGCGGTCTACGTCGACCTCGACGTCGACCTCGCCGATCCGCCGGGCGCCGGGGGCCGCCACCCGCTGCCCGACCCGGCACGGTTCGAGGCGGCCATGCGGCGCGCGGGCGTGCGCGGGGACCGCCCGGTCGTCGTGTACGACGACTGGCAGGGGCGGGCGGCCGCGCGGGCGTGGTGGCTGCTGCGCCACCACGGGCACCGCGACGTGCGGGTGCTCGACGGCGGGTGGACCGCCTGGCTCGAGGACGGCCATCCCGCCGAGACGGGGCCGGTGGACGTCGCGCCGGGCGACTTCACGGTCGCGGCGGTGCCACAGACGCCCGTCGTGGGGCCCGATCAGGTGCTCGACGTCGAGGTGCTCGTCGACGCGCGGGCGCCGGAGCGCTTCCGCGGCGACACCGAGCCCGTCGACCCCGTCGCCGGTCACATCCCCGGCGCCGTCAACGTGCCGACCACCGCCAACCTCGACGACCGCGGCCGGTTCCTGCCACCGCCGCTGCTGCGCGAGGCGTACGCCCGTGTCGGCGCCGACACGGCCGCGTCCGTCGCGGCCTACTGCGGCTCCGGCGTCACCGCGGCGCACGACCTGCTCGCGATGGAACTGGTGGGCATCCGCGCGGCGCTCTACCCGGGGAGCTGGAGCGGCTGGATCACCGACCCCGACCGGCCCGTCGCGACCGGCTGACGGTCGCTGACCGGCGCGTGGACCGGGCGCGACCCTCAGTCGCCCTTGCCGCCGCCGAACATGATCTCGTCCCAGCTCGGCACCGACGCCCGACCGCGCTTGCGGGTCGGCTTGGACCGGGGCTCGCCCGTGGCCACGTCCGACTGCGGGTCGGACTGCGGGTCTTGCCGGTCGGACTGCTGCTCGGTCGCGTCCGGCGTGCGAGCGGCGCCACCGCTCGGGGTCTCGTGCTCGTCGCGGTGGGCCGTGACGGGCCGGTCGGCGCCCAGGCCGGGGTCGGCGAGCTCCATGGTGGTCTCCTCGGGGGAGGCCTCCTCGCCGGTGACCATCTCGATCGCGTCGTCGCCCAGGGGCACGTCGCCGTCCACCGCGCTGAGGCGACGCTGGCGCGCGGCGGTGAGGTCGTCGGCGGCCGGCGAGCTGGTGGCGGCGGGGGCGGCGTCGCCGACGAGCCAGCGGGCGTCGTCGTCGTCGATGGTGACGAAGCTGCCGCGCGGGTCGTGGGAGAAGGTGGCGGTGCCGACGCGGCCGGCCACCTCGTAGAGGGCCGTGAGGGTCCACCGGCCGTCCTCGCGGCGCCAGGCGTCCCACTCGATGGTGGCCGGGTCGACGTTGTGCGAGCGCAGGTGCGCGCTCACCGCCTCGCCCAGCGTCCGGGCACCCGACTCGCTGGCGCGGCGGCGTACGGACGCGAGCTGGGCGCGCTCGGCGACGTGGGCGCGCTCGGCCATCACCGGCGCGGCGAACGGCATGATCTTCTCCACCGAGGTGCCCGCCGCGTGGGCGACCGCCTCCGGTGACTCACCGGCTCGGATGCGCGTCTGGATGTCGCGTGGACGGAGGCTTGATTCCATCGGGATCTCCAACTGGCCGTTGCTGTCGTGGGCGCCGGCGAGCGCGCGGCGGAGCCGGGCGTCGATCGCCAGGGTGTGCTCCTGGCCCGACTCGTCCACCAGCAGCAGGCGCTTGCGGTCCCTGCTGCGTCCGGTGAACGTCAGCTTGGCCATCGACGGCGGGCTCCTGCCTGGCTGGTGGTCGGGGGATGGTCGCGGGTGCGGGTGGCATCCGTGCGCTCGAGCCTACGCCAGCGCAGCGCGCCGGAGCGGGCACCTCCGCGGCGCGCCCTAGGCTGGAGTGGTGCCCGTTACGGACTTCGCGACGACGATCGTCGCGCTCGACCTCATCGGGATCTTCTTCTTCGCCGTCGCGGGCGCGCTGGTCGCCGTGCGCCGCAACCTCGACCTGTTCGCGGCGCTCGTCCTGGGCGGGGTCACCGGGCTGGGCGGGGGCATCATCCGCGACGTGATGATCGGGGACACCCCGCCGGCAGCGCTGGCCGACTGGCGCTACCTGGTCGTCCCGGTCGTCGCGGGGTTCCTCACCTTCACGTTCCACCCCACGGTGGGGCGGCTCGAGCGGGTGGTCACGGTCTTCGACGCCGTCGGCCTGTCGATGTTCTGCGTCACCGGCGCGCTCAAGGCGGTCGACTACGGGCTCGACCCGGTCGCCGCCGCGCTGATGGGCATGGTGACCGGCATCGGCGGCGGGATGATCCGCGACGTCCTCGCGGGCACCGTCCCGGTCATCTTCGAGGGCGTCCTCTACGCCACCCCGGCCCTCGCCGGGGCGGTCGTGGCGGTCCTGCTCGACCGCACCGACCTGCCCCTGCTGGTGGTGGCGGCCGCGGGGTTCGCCACGTGCCTGGTCTGGCGGCTGCTCGCCCTCGTGCGGGGCTGGCAGGCGCCGCTGCCGAAGGGACCCGCCAGCGTGTGACCCGTCCCGCGGGTCAGTCGCCGGGTCAGTCGCCGAGCACCCGGCGCAGGTGGGCGTTGGCGAAGACCCGGTCGGGGTCGAGCCGGTCGCGCAGCGCCAGGAAGTCGTCGAACCGGTCGTAGGCCGGCGCCAGGTCGGCGTCGGTGCGGGTGTGCACCTTGCCCCAGTGCGGCCGCCCGCCGGCCTCGCGCAGCACCGGCTCGAGCCCGCCGAAGTAGGCCGTGTGGTCGGTGTCGGCCGGCACGTGGAAGGCGAGGTAGAGGGTGTCGCGACCGTGCGCGGTCGACAGCGCGACATCGTCGGCGGGCGCCGTCCGGACCTCGACGGGGAAGGCGATCCGCCAGTCGCTCGCCTCGACGATCCGCCGGCACTCGCGCAGCACGTCGAGCCCGACCTCGCGCGGCACGGCGTACTCCATCTCCCGGAAGCGCACCCGTCGCGGGCTCACGAAGACGCGGTGGGCGACGTCGGTGTAGCGGCGCTCGGACAGGGCGCGGCCGGCGAAGCGGTTGATCCGGGGGACCACGGCCGGGGCCCGCGAGCCCACCCGGCACAGCGCGCCGAACGCCGTGTTGGAGACGAGCTCGTCCTCCCACCACGCGGCGAGCGCGGACGGCGGCTGATGCTCGCCGGGGTCGAGGTCGGTGCGCACGTTCTGCTTGACCAGCATCCGGTCGGTGTGGGGGAACCAGTACATGTCGACGTGGTGCGCGGCGGCCACCATCTCGTCGTACGACGACAGCGCCCCGTCCCAGTCCATCGGCTGCTCGTGGGCCTCCACGACGAAGAGCGGCTCGACGTGGAAGGTCAGGGTGGTGAGGATGCCGAGCGCGCCGAGGCCGACCCGGGCCAGGTCGAGCACGTCGGCGTTCTCGGTGGCGGTGGCGCGGACCACCTCGCCGGTGCCGGTGACGAGCTCCAGGCCGGCGACCTGGGCAGCCAGCCCGGCAGCGGTGCCGCCCGTGCCGTGCGTGCCGGTCGAGGTGGCGCCGGCGAGCGTCTGCTCGGCGATGTCCCCCATGTTGTGCAGGGACAGCCCGAGGCGCTCGAGTGCGAGGTTGAGGTCCTTCAGCGGCGTGCCCGCCAGGGCGGTGACCGTCATCGCCTGGCGGTCGACCGCGACGATCCCACGGAGCCCGTCCGGTCGCAGCAGGGTGTGCTCCGGGGCGGCGATCGCGGTGAAGCTGTGCCCGGTGCCGGTCATCTTGACCGTCGTCCCGGCCTCGCGGGCACGGCACACGACGTCGACCACGTCGTCGACCGAGCGCGGCGTCTCGACGTGGCGGGGGACCGCCTCCTCGAGACCGGACCAGTTGCGCCAGAGGTGGCCGTGCAGGGCGGGGCTCATGCCCGCAGACTAGGGGCCCGGTCCGCCTGGCGTCCGCCACGTGCGGTCTGCGCCGCGAGCGCCCCCAGCAGGCCGCCGGCCAGGGCGACGGCGTACGCCGCCGAGGCGCCGCTGTGGTCCACGACGAACCCGGCGATGCTCGCGCCCGGGGCCACCCCCGCGACGATCCCGGTGTGCAGGATCGCCATCCCCTCGGTGAGACGTCCGGACGGGACGCCCTGCTCGACCATCGTCATCGCGCTGATCATGGTCGGGGCGATCGCCAGCCCCCCGACGAGCAGCACGACCGCCATGAGCGGGATCGAGTCGACGAACATCAGCGGTGCCATCGCCAGGGCCATGGCGGCCGAGCCCCAGCGCAACCGCACCTCGGGACCGCTGCGCCAGGCGACCGCGCCGGTGACCAGCCCGGCGACCAGGCTGCCGAGGGACCACACCGCCAGGAGCCAGCCGGCCACCCAGCGCTTGCCGTGCTCCTCGGCGAAGGCGACGGTGGTGACCTCGGCGGCCCCGAACAGCGCGCCGAGCGTCAGGCAGACGAGCGCGAGCGGCAGCACCAGGCGCCACGGCATCGGCGCCCGGACCTCTGTCGGCGTCGTGCGGCCGGGGGGCGGCTCGGTGCGTCGCTGGGCCGCGAAGGCGTACGTGCCGACGAGCCCGCTGACGATCGCCGCCGTGAGTCCGGCGACCGGGTGCCAGTTCGTGGCGAGCAGGGTGACCAGCACGGGGCCCACGACGAAGACCACCTCGTCGAGCACCGCCTCGAGGGCGAAGGCGGTCTGCTTCTCGCGGGGGTCGTCGAGCAGGTGCGACCAGCGCGTGCGCACGCTCGCGCCGACCTGGGGGAGCGCGGCCCCGGCGACTGCGGCGAAGACGTAGGTCCAGATCCGGGGCCAGTCCTGCTCGACCGCGAGCATCATCAGGGCGAGTCCGGCGGCGAACACCGAGATGGCCAGCGGCAGCACGCGGGACTGGCCGTAGTGGTCGACCCACCGGCCGTGCAGCACCGCGAACGCCGCCTCGGCGAGCACGAAGACGGCCGACACCGTGCCGGCCAGGCCGTAGGAGCCGGTGCGCTGCTCGACGAGGAGCACGATGCCCAGTCCGACCATGGCGATCGGCAGCCGGGCGACGAGGGCGGCGCTGCTGAACGCCAGCGCACCCGGGCGCGCCAGCACCCGGCCGTAGGAGTCGAGCATCACGCGCATGGTAGGCCGCTCTACGCTGGCACCATGAATCCTGCGGGTCGCCCCGACGTGAAGCCGTACGACGCCCTGCTGGTCCTCTCCTTCGGGGGCCCGGAGAGGCCGGAGGACGTGGTGCCGTTCCTGGAGAACGTCACCCGTGGCCGGGGCATCCCCCGCGAGCGTCTCGAGCAGGTGGGGGAGCACTACTTCCTGTTCGGCGGCAAGAGCCCCATCAACGACCAGAACCGCGCGCTCATCGCGGCGCTGGAGAAGGACTTCGCCGACCAGGGGATCGACCTGCCGGTCTACTTCGGCAACCGCAACTGGGAGCCCTACCTGGCCGACACCCTCGCCCGGATGGCCGCCGACGGCGTGCAGCGCGCCGCGGTCTTCGCCACCTCGGCGTACTCGTCGTGGTCGTCGTGCCGGCAGTACCGCGAGAACCTGTGGGACGCGGTCGAGCAGACCGAGGGCGCGCCCCGGCTCGACAAGCTGCGGCAGTACTACAACCACCCCGGCTTCGTGGAGCCGGTCGTCGACGCGTGCCTGGCGGCCCTGGCCGACCTGCCCACCAACGGCGAGGAGGCACACCTGGTCTTCGTCACCCACTCCATCCCCACGGAGATGGCCGAGACGAGCGGAGCCCCGCCGGAGGCCCACGCCCAGCCGCGCGGCGCCTACGTCAAGCAGCACCGCAGCGTCGTCGACGAGGTGGCCGACCGGGTGAAGGCGGCCACGGGCCGCTCCCACCGCCACGACCTCGTCTACTGCTCGCGCTCGGGGTCGCCTGCGACGCCGTGGCTCGAGCCGGACGTCAACGACCACCTCGAGGGGCTGGCCAGCGACGGCGTGAGCCAGGTCGTGATGGTGCCGATCGGCTTCGTGTCCGACCACATGGAGGTCATCTACGACCTCGACACCGAGGCGATGGCGACGGCCGAGCGCCTGGGCATGCGGGCGGTCCGCGCCGCGACGGCCGGCACCGACCCGCGGTTCGTGGCGATGGTCCGCGACCTCCTGCTGGAGCGGGCGGCGACCGAGCGCGGGGAGCGTCCCGAGCGGCCCGCCATCGGCTCGATGCCCGCCGGTCCCGACATCTGCGGGGCGGGCTGCTGCCCCAACGCGCGCGGACCCCGCCCGGCCCTCTGCGGTGCCGACTCGTGACCGTCACGCCCGTGGAGCTGCGCGACCTGGCCCGCACGCTCGCCCACGAGGGGGCCGCCCTGGCCCGTGAGATGCGGCTGGGCGGGATCGACGTCGCCGACACCAAGACCAGCGCCGTCGACGTGGTCACCGAGGCCGACCGTGCGGTCGAGACGCTGCTGCGCTCGCGCCTCGCCGCCCAGCGGCCCGACGACGCCGTCCTGGGCGAGGAGGGGGACGACCGGTCCGGATCCTCCGGCGTGCGGTGGGTCCTCGACCCGATCGACGGCACCGTCAACTACCTCTACGGCCTGCCCGACTGCGCCGTCTCGGTGGCCGCGGAGGTCGACGGCGAGGTCGTCGCCGGAGCCGTGGTGACCATCCCGACCGACGTCGAGTACGCCGCCGCCGTCGGCCAGGGCGCCACGCGCGACGGCCGCCCCATCGGCGTACGCCCCTCGCCGCCGCTGGCCGAGCGGCTGGTGCTGACCGGCTTCGGCTACGAGCGCCGGGTGCGCGAGCACCAGGCCCGCTGTGTCGCCGCGCTGCTGCCGGAGGTGCGCGACATCCGCCGGATGGGCTCGTGCGCGCTCGACCTGTGCCACGTGGCGGACGGCAGCGGCGACGGGTACGTCGAGGCGGGGCCCCAGCCGTGGGACTGGTCGGCCGGCGGGCTCGTGCTGCGTGAGGCGGGCGGTCGCTTCGCGCTCCTCGAAGGGACCTTCGACGTCGAGGAGCACGCCGCGCGCCGCGTCGTCGTGGGCGCGCCCGCCGACGGGTGGGACGACTTCGTGGCGGCGATCACCGAGGCCGGCTTCCTCGCCTGACGGCGGCGCGGGACGGGCGTCCGGGCGCGTCCAGGCCCGTCCGCGAGCCGCTTCCTGGCCCGTCCACGGGGACCCTGAGGGGGTCCGAGGTACACCTGACGAGGTGGGGCGAGCGCGGGAATACCCAGACCTTGCCCACTGTTCAGGCGACACGTTCCGGACCGGCTCACCACGGGGCCTGTCCATGGTGCACAATCTGGCGCCGACGACGCGCACAAAACCTTCGGACGACCCGCCGCAATCCGGTCGGGTACGAGTCCACAGCATTGGGGAGAGATTTCGATGGCCACCGACTACGACGCACCGCGCAAGTCCGAGGAGGACCAGAGCGAGGAGAGCATCGAGGAGCTCAAGGCCCGACGCCACGACAAGAACTCGGGCAAGGTCGATGAGGACGAGACCGAGGCGGCCGAGTCCTTCGAGCTGCCGGGAGCCGATCTCTCGCACGAGGAGCTCGCGGTCGAGGTCATGCCTCGACAGGACGACGAGTTCACGTGCATGAGCTGCTTCCTGGTGCACCACCGGTCCCAGCTCGCTGATGAGAAGAAGCTCATCTGCCGCGACTGCATCTGACCGGCACCACCTGACTCGACAGCGCCTGGTCCTCGCGAGGGGGCCGGGCGCTGTGTCGTGCGCGGCGGGTGACGGCGGTCCGGCGGCACGTACGGCGGCCCGACGGCTGCTCAGGCTGCGAGGCGCCGGGCTCGCAGGGCGCGCTCGCGGCGCGCCTGACGCTCCTCCTCGAGGTGCTCGGCCTCGGCCACGAGCTGCCGGAAGGACGGATGGTCCGCGGGCGTCCCGTGGTGCCTGCGCTCGATCGCCCTCATCCACCGAGCGACGCGGTAGCGGACCGAGGGCACGCCGAACCGGCGCGACAGGTCGCGGCTCCGGGCGTACTCGACGCTCGTCATCGTCCTCAGCGCGCGTGGCACCCACCACCCGGTGACCCGGAGGTCCACGTGTGCGGGATAGCGGCTCCCACCGCGGGTGCGCGCGCCGTCCTCACGCATCGGCTCCACGGGTTCGCCGGTCCACTCGTCGCGGAGCGCGACCCCGATGCCGGCGAGCCGCAGCAGCTGCTGCAGGACGTTCGCGCGCGGGCTCGTACGCGCGGTCTCCCAGCGGGCGACCATCGACTGGGACACCCCCAGCACCTCGGCCAGCCCGCGCTGGGACACGTCGAGGATCCGCCTGATGCGTCGCACCAGCCCCGGCACGTCCCCCTCGACCGGCCCCATCAGCAGCAGCCAGTCCTGCCCGTCCTCAGTCAGCTCGATCGGGGCCCCGGGTGGCCCGGGTGCCGTCGCGGTGTGGCCCATCCGCCGTCCTCCTCTGCGATCGCGTGTCGTCGTACGAGGAGCGAACCGCGCACCGCCGACACCCGGCGCCATCCGTCCACAAGCGAGCCCCTCACACCGTCCCAGGCCGCTCTGTGGACGCCCAGCGGCCAGCCGGGCGCGCTGCCGGCCGACCCCCGCCCTCGGTGCTGGCCACTGGCCAGTGAGTCGCTGGGAGACTCACTGGCCAAAGGCCGGGGTCGGCGGGGGTGGCAGAGACATTGAGTCGCTGAGCGACTCACTGGCCAGTGGCGACGGTGGGTGCAGCACGCGTAGACCGTGGGTGTGCCCGGGCGGAGAGGGCCCGGTCGGCCCAGGGCGGGCGTGGGGTGCCCTGCGGGCGGGCGGGGCGCGACGACCTCGGGATGCCTACCTACGGGCGCGGGGCGGCCCGGTGGTGGCTCAGGACTCGGGGACGGGGGCCCTGTCGGCGTCCTGGCCGTCCTTCTTGAGCTGCGGGGGGAGGTGGCCGGTCGACTTGGCGTAGTACTGCGCGGTGCGGCGGGCCGCGAACATGCGCGCGACGCCGATCAGCGTGCCGCTGACGGCCGCCCACAGGACGGCCTCGCCGACGCTGACGTCGGGGTCGGCGGGGTTGGCGGGCGGGTTCTTGCCGGTGGCCGCGCGCCACGAGGTGTTGAGGGCCTTCTTGGCCACCGCCGCCGCGGCGATGGCGGCGACGAGGGAGAACGCGGAGTAGAGCTTGCTGTTGTCCGAGGAGGAAGAGGAGGCCATGTGGTCACCCTACCCAGCAGATCGGCGCACCCGCCCCGCCTCGAGGGCTGAGACGAGCTCTTCGGGGCGACGAGTGCTGACCAGCCAGTAGGGGGTCGGGTCGGAGGGATCCGCGATGTCCACGCGCACGCCGCGCTTGATGTAGGGACGCAGCAACAGGTAGGCCCGCGCGTCCGCGTCGACGCCCGCCTGACGGCGTACGCCCTCGGCGTCGAGCGGCGTGACGTCGCCGATGAGCTCGAGCGGGATGTGTGCCCGGCCCGCCCGGAAGGTCGTGCTGTCGACCGAGACCCGGGGCCGGCCGTAGGCCCCCAGCAGGGCGACCAGCAGCAGCATCGCGACGGCCGTGATCGTCCAGGCGATGGCCTCGGGGGTGGCGGCGAGGACGGCCAGCCACAGCGAGGCCACGAGCATCGTGCCCTGCACCCACCAGCGCAGCGGAACGGTGAGGCGTTCGGCGTAGTCCACGGCGCAGAGCCTATAGATTCACTTCTCGTGCCCGACCACGACCCGACCCCTCGTCCCGCGCCCGACCTGGAGCCCGACCTGGACGTCGCGGTCGTCCGCCTCGACCCCGACCTCCCGCTGCCGTCGTACGCCCACCCGGGGGACGCCGGGGCCGACCTGCACACGACCGTCGACCTCACCCTCGCGCCCGGCGAGCGGGCACTCGTGCCGACCGGGATCTCGATCGCGCTGCCGGACGGCTTCGTCGCCCTGGTGCACCCCCGCTCGGGCCTGGCGCACCGGCACGGACTGTCCATCGTCAACACGCCCGGCACGATCGACGCCGGATACCGCGGCGAGATCAAGGTGCTCCTCGTCAACCACGACCCCGGTGAGCCGGTGAGCCTGGCCCGCGGCGACCGGATCGCCCAGCTCGTCATCCAGCGCTTCGAGCGAGCGCGGTTCGTCGAGGTGGGGGTGCTGCCGGAGTCGGTCCGGGGCGCCGGGGGCTACGGTTCTACAGGTACCGGTTCACGTCGATGAGCCGAGGCCCGTTCGAAGGAGCGCTGATCGAAGGAGTGCTGACGTGAAGTTCCGCCGTAAGGCCGACCCGTCCTCGGAGACCGCAGACGCGACCGACGACACCGCTGCCACCGGTGCCCGGGAGGCGCCGACCGGAGGCCCCTTCGACGCCTCGCAGGTCGAGGGCGACGGCATCGAGCGCGCCGACCTCGGCTCCGTACTCGTGCCGGCCATCGCCGAGCTAGAGCTGCGGCTGCAGGTCGACGAGAAGAGCGGCCAGGTGCGTGCGGTGATGCTCGCCGGCTCGGACGGCGCGTGCGAGTTCCAGCCGTTCGCCGCCCCCCGCAACGGCGACCTGTGGTCGGAGGTGCGCCCGCAGATCGCCGCGGACATGGTCCGCCGAGGCGGCCAGGCCACCGAGCGTGAGGGCCGCTGGGGCACCGAGCTGGTGTGCCAGATGCCCGTCAAGCGCCCCGACGGGACGACCGCGACCCAGCCGTCGCGCATCGTCGGGATCAACGGCGACCGCTGGATGCTGCGCGCCTCGTTCCTCGGCCGACCGGCCGTCGACCCCGACGCGGCGCCCGAGTGGGAGGACGCCCTCGCGCAGGTCGTCGTACGCCGAGGGGAGCAGGCGATGCCCGTGGGTGAGCCGCTGCCCGTGAAGCTGCCCGACGACGCCCGCCGGGTCAGGTGAGCGGTGGGCGAGAAGGGCCGGCTGCGCCACGCGCTGTCACGGTGGGCCGACAGCTCGGAGGCCCGCCAGCGCGAGCTGCGGGAGTCGCACACCAACGACGAGGCGCTGGCCATCGCGGACGCGCCCGAGCGTGAGCCCGTCGTGGTCAACGGCGTGCTCCGCACCGTGACCCTGCGCCCGCGAGGCGGCGTCCCGGCCCTCGAGGCCGAGCTCGACGACGGCTCCGGCGTGATCACCGTCGTGTGGCTCGGCCGTCGCCGCATCACCGGCGTCGACCCGGGACGCTCGCTGAGCGTCGCCGGCTGCATCGGCCGGCAGGGCGGCGTACCGATCATGTTCAACCCGCGCTACGAGCTGCGCCCGTGACCGAGCCCAGCCACCCCGCGAGCACGGGGAGCACCGCGAGCACCGGCAGCACCGTCGCCACCGACACGGTCGAGGCGGTGGTCCGCAGCCAGCTCGCCAAGGCGCTCGGCGGCCGGCGCGGGATGGTCGAGGCCGCGCTGCCGACGATCCTGTTCACCGTCACCTGGCTCACCATGAAGGACCTGCGGCTCGCGCTGTCGGTCAGCGTCGGGGCGGCTCTCGTGCTGCTGGTCGTGCGGCTGGTGCAGCGCTCGACGGTGCAGTTCGTCGTCAACGCGCTCGTCGGCATCGGCATCGGGTGGTTCTTCGTCCACCGCGCCGCGCAGTCGGGAGGCTCGGAGCAGGAGCAGGCGCTCGCCTACTTCCTGCCGGGCCTGCTCTACAACGGCGGGTACGCCGTGGTGCTCGCCTTCACGTGCCTGATCGGCTGGCCGCTGGTCGGCTTCATGGTCGGCAGCATCACCGGCGACCCGACGGCCTGGCACTCCGACAAGCAGATCGTGAAGCTGTGCAGCCGCTTGACGTGGCTGCTGGTCGCGCCGTGCATCCTCCGGGTCGCGATCCAGGCACCCATCTGGCTCGCTGGCAGCTCCGGCTCGATCGACGCCGACGCCGCCGTGGCGGCCCTCGGCGTGCTCAAGATCGCGCTCGGCTGGCCGCTGCAGCTCGCCGCGCTCGGGTCGATGATCTGGCTGCTCTCGCGCAACCGCACGCCCGTCGCGCCGGAGGCCTCGCCCACCTGAGCCCACCTGAGCCCACCTGAGCCGACGCACGAGCTCGGATCAGCGGTGGTGGCTGGGGGAGAGCAGCTGCTCGAGCTCGGCCTCGACCTCGGCCGGCACCACGAAGAGGAGCTCGTCGCCGGACTCCAGCGGCTGCTCGGCCTCGGGCGGGTAGACCTGGCCGTCGCGCAGGATCGTGACGAGCGCGCAGTTGTCGGGGAACGGCACCAGGCCGGCAGGCGTGCCGACGTAGGGCGAGTCGGCCGACAGGGTGAGCTCGACGAGGTTGGCGTTGCCCTGGCGGAAGGTGAAGAGCCGCACCAAGTCGCCGATGGAGACGGCCTCCTCGACCAGCGCGGACATGATGCGCGGCGTCGAGACGTTGACGTCGACACCCCACGCCTCGGTGAAGAGCCACTCGTTGTTGGGGTGGTTGACCCGACCCACCGTGCGGGGCACCCCGAACTCGGTCTTGGCCAGGAGCGAGGTGACCAGGTTGGCCTTGTCGTCGCCGGTGGCCGCGATGACCACGTCGCACTTGCCGAGCTGGGCCTCGGTCAGCGAGGACAGCTCGCACGAGTCGGCGAGCAGCCACTCGGCGTCCGGCACGCGCTCGGGCCGGATCGCTGACGGGCTCTTGTCGATGAGGAGGATCTGGTGGCCGTTCTCGATCAGCTCCCGGGCGATCGATCGCCCCACGGCTCCGGCTCCGGCGATGGCGACGCGCATGTGCAGTGCTCCTGGCTCGGGGTGTCGTGGGGTGGGTCAGTCGTCTTCGGGGCCGGACTCGAGCACGGCGTAGGCGTGGGCGGCGTTCTCCTCGCGGATGACCAGGTGGAGCATGTCGCCCTCCTGCAGCACCGTCTCGCGCGTCGGCAGCATGCCCTCGCCGAGGCGGTCGATCCAGGCGATCCGGCTGAGCGACTGCATCTGGAACTCGACGGTCCGGTTGCCGACCCAGGGGTCGGGGACCGGCACGTGGTCGACGCGGATCGTGCCGGACGGGTCGCGGAAGTCTGGCTCGGCACCGGCGGGCAGGATGCGCCGCAGGACCTGGTCGGCCGTCCACTTCACCGTGGCCACCGTCGTGATGCCGAGGCGCTGGTAGACCTCGGCGCGACCAGGGTCGTAGATGCGGGCGACGACCTGCTGCAGGCCGAACGTCTCGCGGGCGACCCGCGCGGCGATGATGTTGGAGTTGTCGCCGCTGGAGACCGCTGCGAACGCGTCGGCGCGGCGGATGCCCGCCTTCTCCAGCACCTGCTGGTCGAAGCCGTAGCCGGTGATCTTGTCGCCGTTGAACTCGGGGCCGAGTCGCCGGAACGCGTCGGGCTCGCTGTCGATGATGGACACGGTGTGGTTGCGGTCCTCGAGGCTGCGGGCGAGCGTCGACCCGACGCGGCCACAACCCATGATCACGACGTGCACGCCGGAACCGTATCCCAGCCGGGGCCCGGTCCGCTGCGGGTCTAGGCTGCCGCCGTGAGTGTCGGGGATGTGTCCAAGCGGATCCTGCTGGGCCGCAAGCTGCGCAGCAGCCAGCTGGGCGAGACCCTGCTCCCCAAGCGGATCGCGTTGCCGGTGTTCGCCAGCGACGCCCTGTCCTCGGTCGCCTACGCGCCCGACGAGGTGTTCATCATGCTGGCCGTGGCCGGCGCGTCGACGTACGTCTGGTCGTGGAAGATCGGCCTCGCCGTCGCGCTGGTGATGCTCACGGTGGTGGCGAGCTACCGGCAGACGGTGCACGCCTACCCGTCCGGCGGCGGCGACTACGAGGTCGCCACCGTCAACCTCGGCCGCAACGCCGGCGTCACCGTGGCGAGCGCGCTGCTGGTGGACTACGTGCTCACCGTCGCGGTGTCGATCTCGTCGGCCTCGCAGTACGCCGCCGGCGCGATCCCGGTCTTCATCGGACACGAGGCGACCGTGGGTGTGGTGGCCGTCGTGCTGCTGACGGCGATGAACCTGCGTGGCGTGCGCGAGTCCGGCGCGTTCTTCGCCGTGCCCACCTACCTGTTCATGGTCGCGATCCTGGGCATGTGCGCCTACGGGCTGCTCCGCCTGGTGGCCGGCGACCTGCCGCAGGCGGAGAGCGCCGACCTCGTCATCCAGCCCCAGCCGGGCTGGGAGGAGCCGTTGACCCAGATCGGGCTGATGTTCCTGCTGGCCCGGGCGTTCTCGTCGGGCTGTGCGGCCCTGACGGGGGTCGAGGCGATCAGCAACGGTGTGCCGGCGTTCCGCAAGCCCAAGAGCAGCAACGCGGCCACCACGCTGCTGCTGCTCGCGCTGATCGCGATCACGATGATGATGAGCGTCATCGTGCTCGCCAAGCAGATGGCGATCCGCTACGTCGACCCGCACGAGCTCGACCGGCTGCGTACGGCGTCGGGCGACGCCCTGCCCGCAGGCTACGACCAGCACCCCGTGATCGCCCAGATCGCCGCGGGCGTCTTCGACCACTTCTCGCCGGGCTTCTACTTCGTGCTCACGGTCACCGGCATCATCCTGGTGCTGGCCGCCAACACCGCCTTCAACGGCTTCCCCGTGCTCGGCTCGATCCTCGCCCAGGACGGACTCGCGCCGCGCTCGCTGGGCTCGCGCGGTGACCGACTCGCCTACAGCAACGGCATCGTGTTCCTCGCGGCGATGTCGATCCTGCTGATCTGGATCTTCGACGCCGAGACCACCAAGCTCATCCAGCTCTACATCGTCGGGGTGTTCGTCTCCTTCAACCTCAGCCAGCTCGGGATGATCCGGCACTGGTCGCGGCACCTGCGCACCGAGCGCGACCCGGCCGAGCGGCGCCGGATGATCCGCTCGCGCGCGATCAACACGTTCGGGCTCGGCATGACCGCGGTGGTCCTGGTGATCGTGCTGGTGACCAAGTTCCTGGCAGGCGCGTGGATCACGATCC
The DNA here is from genome assembly GCF_058134345.1 of Nocardioides sp. Z24_21. Lineage (NCBI taxonomy): Bacteria > Bacillati > Actinomycetota > Actinomycetes > Propionibacteriales > Nocardioidaceae > Nocardioides > Nocardioides sp. Z24_21. The sequence continues at coordinate 46,815 of NZ_JBYTTH010000003.1, read as the reverse complement.
TCGCGATGGGCTTCTTCTTCCTGCTCATGAAGGCGATCGGGCGCCACTACGCACGGGTGGAGCTGGAGCTGGCGGCCGACGAGCAGGACAAGGTGATGCCGACCCGGGTCCACGCCATCGTGCTCGCGTCCAAGCTGCACAAGCCGACGCTGCGGGCCCTCGCCTTCGCGCGCGCCACCCGGCCCAACGTCCTCGAGGCGATCTACGTCGGCGTCGACCCCCGCGCCACCAGCAAGCTGCTGGAGGAGTGGGACGACCGCAACCTCGACATCCCGCTCAAGGTGCTGTACTCGCCCTACCGCGAGGTCGTGCGCCCGATCGTGGAGTACACCCAGGAGATCCGCCGGGCGAGCCCGCGCGGCGTGGTCGCGGTCTACATCCCCGAGTACGTCGTCGGCCGCTGGTGGGAGCAGCTGCTCCACAACCAGACCGCGCTGCGGCTCAAGGGCCGCCTGCTGTTCACGCCGGGCGTCATGGTCATCTCCGTGCCCTACCAGCTGCGCTCGTCGCAGGTGGCCGAGGAGCGGCGCCGCGACGAGGTACGCGTGCACGCCGGTGACCTGCGCCGGGGCCGCGTGGGCCGGCGCGATCCCGGTCGGCAGGAGGACGAGTCGTGAGCCGCACCAACCGCCCCCGCCGCGCCCGGGGCCGCTCGCGGGTGGGGGAGCGCTTCGAGGTCGAGGTCGGGCCGGTCGCCCACGGCGGCCACTGCGTCGCCCGCCTCCCCGAGCCCGAGTCGCGGGTGGTGTTCGTACGCCACGCGCTTCCCGGCGAGCGGGTGCTCGTCGAGATCACCGAGGGCACCGACGGCGACCGCTTCTGGCGCGGCGACGCGGTGCGCGTCGACCAGCCGTCCCCGGACCGTGTCGAGCCGCCGTGCCCCTACGCCGGGCCGGGCCTCTGCGGCGGCTGCGACTTCCAGCACGTCGCGCTGCCCGCCCAGCGCGACCTCAAGACCGCCGTCGTCCGCGAGCAGCTCGTACGGCTCGGCCGGCTCGACCCCGACTCCGGGCTGGTCGCCGGACTGACCGTCGAGGCGGTCCCCGTACCCGGTCGCGCCGACGACGGGCTGCGCTGGCGCACCCGGCAGCGCTACGCCGTGCTCCCGGACGGCCGCCCGGCGATGCGCGCACACCGGTCGCACCGCCTGGTCGCCGTCGACGACTGCCTGATCGCTGCCGAGGACGCGCGTCCGCGTCCCGGCGCCGAGCCGGGGCCGCACGGCGAGTGGTCGCCGGGTGAGCCCGAGGCCGACGTGGCGTCGCACGACGTGACCGTGGGGAGCACCACCCACCCGTTCTCCGTCGCCGCCGACGGCTTCTGGCAGGTCCACCCCGCGGCCCCCGGCGTCCTGGTCGAGACGGTGCTCGACCTGTTGCAGCCGGCGCCGGGGGAGCGCGCGCTCGACCTCTACGCCGGGGTCGGGCTGTTCGCCCGGTTCGTCGGCGAGGCCACCGGCGCCCGCGTGGTGGCCGTGGAGGCCGACCGCACCGCCTGCCGCCACGCCAAGGCCAACCTGTCGGCCCTCACTGCTACCGCCGTCGAGTGCGGCCCGACCGACCGCGTGCTGCGCGACGGGCTCGACGAGCCGTTCGACCTCGTCGTGCTCGACCCGCCCCGCGAGGGTGCCAAGCGGGCGGTCGTCGAGCAGGTCGTCGACCGGCACCCCCGTGCGGTGGCGTACATCGCCTGCGACCCGGCCGCGCTCGGCCGCGACGTCGCCATCTTCGCCGAGCACGACTACGAGCTCACCGCGATCCGGGCCTTCGACCTCTTCCCGATGACGCACCACGTCGAATGCGTGGCGCTGCTGGAGCCGCGGCGCCGCTGAGCGTGCTTGCCACGTCCGCGGTGCGGCGCGAGGCTGGTCGCATGGCCAGCTACGACGTCAACCCGGCCGCCGTCACCCACGCGCGCCGCCTCATCGACGGCCGGCAGTACGTCCTCGACAGCGACTGGGGGCAGGTGCAGCCCGACGCGGAGGCGGAGAACGCCTACCTCGAGCGGCACTCGTGGGATGACTACAGCGCCTGGCACCTCGGCCTCACGGATGGTGCGAACGACGGGACGAAGGCGCGCTACGCCTTCGTCTACGGCGACCTGCGGCGCGTGCACCGGTCCGGGCTGATCGCCTGCGTCTACCGCGCGGCCGAGTGGCGGCACAAGGCGGTCGAGCTCGCCGCCCACGACCTGCTCCAGCGCCTCGACCAGATGGCCGGCATCGACTGAGCGGTCAACCTTGCAGGAGCGCGGCGAGCTCCGCCAGCGCCGGCTCGCGCTCGGTCGCGTCCACGACCGCCCATCCGTGCTCCTGGGCCAGGGCGAGCAGCTGGCGCCGACCCTCCAGCACGAGCTCGTCGCCGCCGCCCTCCTCGATGATCCGCGAGACCACCACGTTGACCGCGGTCCGCGGACGCCCGCGGAGCCGCGCCAGCAGGACGTCCGGTGCCACGTCGAGCACCACGCCGACGTACGCCGCTCCCGCCTCGGCCGCGGCCGCCTCGAAGCGCTCGGCCTGGGCGGGGGTGACGATGAGCTGGGGGAGCACGACGTCGCGGCCCGTGCGCAGGTAGGCCGTCAGCAGCGCCAGCGCGGAGGAGCGCACCGCCTCCCCGGTGCCGACGAAGTCGTCCCCCCAGCCCGAGACCCACGACCGGAGCTCGTCGATGTCGCACACGAGGGTGCCGGGTCGCGCGGCGGCGAGGTCGTGCGCCAGGGTCGTCTTGCCGACGCCGGAGGGGCCGTTGAGGTGGACGAGGGTGGGCACCGGCGGACTGTAGCCCGAGCGCCGCGACACGCGGGCGTACCCGGTTGGCACTCTCCTCGACCTCGTGTATCTTGATATCGAGATAGTTTGACCGGTACTAAGGGTCGCCTGACTTCCCGCGCCCCAGGGTGCGACGGCAAGATGGACGCGAACCCGCGAACTCCCGAGGAGACGGCTGATGGCCAGTCAGGACAGCTTCGGTGCCAAGGGCACCCTGGACGTGGACGGACAGTCCTACGAGATCTACCGCCTCGATGCGGTCAAGGGCGAGGGCCTCGACGTCGAGAGCCTGCCCTTCTCGCTCAAGGTGCTGCTGGAGAACCTGCTCCGCACCGAGGACGGCGCCGACATCACGGCCGACCACATCAAGGCGATCGCCGGCTGGGATGCCAGCGCGGCGCCCGACCAGGAGATCCAGTTCACGCCCGCTCGCGTGATCATGCAGGACTTCACCGGCGTGCCCTGCGTCGTCGACCTCGCCACGATGCGCGAGGCGATGGCCGAGCTCGGCGGCGACGCCACCAGGATCAACCCGCTCGCCCCCGCAGAGATGGTCATCGACCACTCGGTGATCGCCGACGTCTTCGGCTCGGCCGACGCCTTCCAGCGCAACGTCGAGATCGAGTACGAGCGCAACCGCGAGCGCTACCAGTTCCTGCGCTGGGGCCAGGGGGCCTTCGACGACTTCAAGGTCGTCCCGCCCGGCACCGGCATCGTCCACCAGGTCAACATCGAGCACCTCGCCCGCGTGGTCATGGTGCGCGACGGCGTGGCCTACCCCGACACCTGCGTCGGCACCGACTCGCACACCACGATGGTCAACGGCATCGGCGTGGTGGGCTGGGGCGTCGGCGGCATCGAGGCCGAGGCCGCGATGCTCGGCCAGCCGGTCTCCATGCTGATCCCGCGCGTCGTGGGCTTCAAGCTCTCCGGCGAGCTCCCCGAGGGCTCGACCGCCACCGACCTCGTGCTGACGATCACCGAGATGCTGCGCGAGCACGGCGTCGTCGGCAAGTTCGTCGAGTTCTACGGCGAGGGCGTCTCCGCGCTGCCGCTGGCCAACCGCGCCACGATCGGCAACATGAGCCCCGAGTTCGGCTCGACCATCGCCGTCTTCCCGATCGACGACCAGACCGTCGACTACCTGCGGATGACCGGCCGCTCCGAGGAGCAGCTCGCGCTCGTCGAGGCGTACGCCAAGGAGCAGGGCCTGTGGCACGACCCGAGCGCGGAGCCGCGCTTCAGCGAGCGCCTCGAGCTCGACGTCTCGACCGTGGTGCCCTCGCTCGCCGGTCCGAAGCGTCCCCAGGACCGCGTCGAGGTCACCGCCGCCAAGGAGTCGTTCCGCGGCGCGCTGAAGGACTACGTCGACGAGGGTGACAACGACCCCGACGACGCGGCCGAGGCGAGCGGCTACGACGAGGCCGTGGAGGAGTCGTTCCCGGCCTCCGACGCCCCGAGCCACAGCGGCGGCAACGGCGCGCCCGTCCACCCCAGCAAGGCCGAGGGCCGCGCGAGCAGCCCGACGCGTGTCTCGCTCGACGGCCAGGAGTTCGAGATCGACCACGGCGCCGTCGTGATCGCCGCGATCACCTCGTGCACCAACACCTCCAACCCGAGCGTGATGATCGGCGCCGCGCTGCTCGCCAAGAAGGCCGTCGAGAAGGGCCTCTCGCGCAAGCCGTGGGTCAAGACCACGCTCGCGCCGGGCTCCAAGGTCGTCTCCGACTACTACGAGCGCGCCGGCCTCACGCCCTACCTCGACAAGCTCGGGTTCAACCTCGTCGGCTACGGCTGCACCACCTGCATCGGCAACTCCGGGCCGCTGATCCCCGAGGTCTCCGCCGCGGTCAACGAGGCCGACCTCGCGGTCGTCTCGGTGCTCTCGGGCAACCGCAACTTCGAGGGCCGGATCAACCCGGACGTGAAGATGAACTACCTCGCGTCGCCGCCGCTCGTGGTGGCGTACGCCCTCGCCGGCTCGATGGACGTCGACCTGTTCGACGACCCGCTGGGCCAGGACACCGACGGCAACGACGTGTTCCTCAAGGACATCTGGCCGAGCCCGCAGGAGGTCGAGGAGACGATCGCCCAGGCGATCACCTCCGACATGTTCGGCTCGTCCTACGCCGACGTGTTCAAGGGCGACGAGCGCTGGCAGTCGCTGTCCACCCCGGAGGGCAACACCTTCGAGTGGGACGAGGACTCCACCTACGTGCGCCGTCCTCCCTACTTCGACGGCATGCCGCGGGAGCCCGAGCCGGTGCAGGACATCGTCGGCGCGCGGGTGCTGCTCAAGCTGGGCGACTCGGTCACGACCGACCACATCAGCCCGGCCGGCGCCATCAAGAAGGACAGCCCGGCGGGCGCCTACCTCGCCGAGCACGGCGTGGAGCAGCGCGACTTCAACTCCTACGGCTCGCGGCGGGGCAACCACGAGGTGATGATCCGCGGCACCTTCGCCAACATCCGGCTGCGCAACCAGATCGCGCCCGGCACCGAGGGTGGCGTCACCAAGGACTTCACCAAGGACGGCGAGGTCACCAGCGTCTACGAGGCCAGCCAGAGCTACCAGGAGGCCGGCGTCCCGCTGGTCGTCCTGGCCGGCAAGGAGTACGGCTCGGGCTCCTCGCGCGACTGGGCCGCCAAGGGCACTGCGCTGCTGGGGGTGAAGGCCGTCATCGCCGAGTCCTACGAGCGCATCCACCGCTCCAACCTCATCGGCATGGGCGTCATCCCGCTGCAGTTCCCCGAGGGCAAGACCGCCGACGACCTCGGCCTCACCGGTGCCGAGATCATCTCGATCTCCGGCATCACCGAGCTCAACGACGGCACCACGCCCAGGACGGTCACCGTCAAGGTCGAGCCGGCCCCCGGCACCGACCAGGCGCACGGTGAGGCCAGCGAGTTCGAGGCCGTCGTCCGCATCGACACCCCGGGCGAGGCCAACTACTACCGCAACGGCGGGATCATGCAGTACGTCCTGCGCAACCTGCTGCGCGGATGAACGACCGCGCTGCCGACCCGGCAGACGTGTGGCGCGGCCGCGTCCAGGACCACCTGGACGCGGCCGGCCGGCCGCCGCTCGGCGGCATGGCCGACTGGGAGGTCTTCCCCTTCGAGCGCGACGGCCTGACCCCGAAGGCGATGGGGGAGCGGGTCGTCCCCGAGCCCGATCGGTCCCGCGACGCCGCGGACTGCCGCACCTGCCGGGCCCTCACCGTGCCCGCCCAGGTCCTGCACACCGGTGATCGGCTCGCCGTGATCCGCCCGGGCGGCACCAGCCTGCCCTTCGTGGCCAACATCGTCGCCCGCCAGCACGTGCTCATCGACGACTTGGACGACGACGGCCACGCCGAGCTCGGCCGGCTCATCGGCCGCACCTACGCCGCGGTGTCCGCGCTCGACGGCGTCGGCAACGTGCACCTCACCAAGTGGGAGAACGGCAGCGGGCACCTCGCGGTCAACGTGATGGCCCGGCCCCTCGGCGTCCTCGAGCTCCGCGGCTCCAACCTGCCGGTCTGGGCCGACATGCTGCCCGACATCCCGCAGGACGCGTACGACGAGCGCGCCGAGGCCGTGCGCGCGGCCCTGTCGTGACCGACCGGCCCGACGACGTGGACGACCCTCACCTGTCCGGTCCCACGGGTGCGCCCGGGTCCGTCCAGGGGACCGACGCGCCGGACGCACGGCCCGCGCCTGCGGCGGCGTACCCGCCCGCCGCCCAGCAGCCGCACCGCAACCTGCCGCTCGTGCTGGCGAGCGTCGCGTCGGCCCTGGTGCTGGGCGCCGCGCTCGTGGCACCCCTCGTCGATCGGGCGATCCGGGGCGACGAGCGCGCGCAGCGCGCCCTCGACCTCACCCTGGTCGAGACGTGGGAGATCACCGACGGGACCCACACGGAGGGCGACGTCGACTATCCGCAGGACCCGCCCGCGGGCGGGCCACACGCGCCGATCTGGCTGGACTGCGGCGTCTACGACGAGCCGGTGCGCGAGGAGAACGCGGTGCACGACCTCGAGCACGGCACCGTGTGGATCACCCACGACCCGGACCTGTCCGACTCCGACCGTGCGCTGCTCGCCGAGCAGCTGCCCGCCAACGGGATCATGTCGCCGCGCGAGGACCTCCCCTCGCCCGTCGTGGTGACGGTCTGGGGCGCCCAGCTGCACCTGGACGGCGCCGACGACCGCCGGCTGGGGCTGTTCCTCGAGGAGTACGGCGACGGGCACACCGCCCCGGAGTTCGGGGTGAGCTGTCGCGGCGGCACGCCCGACCCGCAGGGTGGGCTGCCGGGCGCCGGCACCAACGCCTGACCGCGGCTCCGGCCGCACACCGTGGCGGATCCGAGTCACCAGGTGGCTCGGATCCGCCACGATGTCACGATGCGGTGGTCAGCGGGCCGGGGGAGGCCGGGAGTGGCCTAGCGTGGGCGACATGATCGTCGCCTTCTCACTGTCACCCATGACCAGCGACCCGACCGGCTCGGTCACGGACGCGGTCGCCGCCGCAGTGCGCGTCGTACGCGAGTCCGGCCTGCCGCACGAGACCAACGCCATGTTCACCAACATCGAGGGGGAGTGGGACGAGGTGATGGCGGTGGTCAAGCGAGCCGTCGACGTCGTCGCCGAGGTGTCCCCGCGGGTCGGGCTCGTGCTGAAGGCCGACATCCGCCCCGGCTACGACGGCCAGCTGACGGCCAAGGTCGAGCGGATCGAGGAGGCGTTGCGCGATGGACAGTGAGGTGCGCAGCTATCGCACCGGTGGCGACGAGGTCGTGCTCGACCTGACCCGGGACGCGGCCGACTTCGTGTCGGGGCGCGGCGACGGGCTCCTCCAGGTCTTCGTCCCGCACGCGACCGCGGGGGTCGCGGTCATCGAGACCGGCGCCGGCTCCGACGACGACCTGCTGGCCGCGCTCGGCGACCTGCTCCCCGCCGACGACCGGTGGCGGCACCGCCACGGCTCTGCCGGCCACGGGCGCTCCCACGTCATGCCCGCGATCGTCCCGCCCCACTGCACCGTGCCGGTGCTCGGCGGGACGCTCGCCCTCGGCACCTGGCAGAGCATCTGCCTGGTGGACCTCAACGTCGACAATGCCGAGCGCCAGGTGCGCTGGTCGTTCCTCGCGGCGTGACGCCGTGAGCGACGGCAGGGCGCTCGGCGGCACGGTCGAGGTGCGCGAGGCCGGCGACGTGGACACCCCCGCGGTCGAGAGGATCGTGGAGGCCGCGTTCGGTGAGCACGGGGTGGCCATCAACGACGTGATGGCGCGGCTGCGCGGTGTCGAGGAGGACATGGCGGTCGAGCTGGTCGCCGTCGCCGACGACGAGATCGTCGGGTGCGTCGCGCTGTCCCGGGCCTGGCTCGACGCCCGCGAGCGGCTGGTGGACGTGCTGGTGCTCAGCCCGCTGGCGGTCGCTCCCGAGCGCCAGGGCAGGGGCATTGGGAGCCGGCTGCTCGCCGAGGTCCCCCCGGTGGCCGAGCGTCTCGGCGCGCCACTGGTGTTCCTCGAGGGTGCGCCCGGCTACTACGGCAACCGCGGCTGGAGCCCGGCCTCGACACACGGCCTCGAGCGGCCCTCGTTCCGCATCCCCGAGCCGGCCTGCCAGGTCCTGCTGCTCGCGGGCCACGAACCGTGGATGACGGGGCGGCTGGTCTACCCGGACGCGTGGTGGCGCCTCGACCTGGTCGGCCTGCGCGACCCGGAGCTCGGGGAGGTGGAGCGGGCGCTCGGCGGTGGTCGGTAGGATCGAACACCTGTTCGATAGGATGCCGGTGTGTTCCCTGCGCCGCAGCCCCGCCAACGGCCCACGCCGCCGTCGGGCCACCCCGGCGTGGCCCCGCCCGGCTGGCCCCGGCAGGTCCGTCCTCCCGACGCCCCCGACTGGGAGGCGACCGCCGCCAGCTGGTTGCTCGACATCTGTCCACCCGACTACCGCCGCTTCTCCGGCCTGCGCCGCCACGTCGTCGTGCTCGCCCGCTTCGCCGTGCTGCACGTCGAGGCCCAGCAGCTCGCCACGCGCCGGGGGCTGAGCGAGATCCGCGGCGACCTCAAGGACGTGGCCGACGAGGCGGTCGTCCTCGCGGCCGTGCAGACCTTCCAGCTCGAGGACGCCCGCCTCCTCGGCGTACGCCGCGAGGTGGGCCTCGTCGAGGACGCGCTCCGCGGGCGTCGCTACCGGGTGCGGATGTGAGGGCTGGCTAGGGTCGGCGGATGCATCGATTCGCCGCGGTGGCCGTCGTCGACCCACACGGGCGGGTCCTGGTGCAGGAGCGCGGGCACGACGCCGTCCACGAGCCGGGGCGTTGGGGCTATCCCGGCGGCGACCTCGAGGACGGCGAGGACTTCGCGGCGGCGGCCGTCCGCGAGCTCGCGGAGGAGACCGGACTGGTCGTCGCGGCCGACGACCTCGAGTCGTTGGGGGTACGACGCTTCCACGGCGACGGGTGCGGCGGCGACGACGAGTTCGAGCTCTTCGCGGTGCGGACGAGGGCCGCCGACGAGCACGTCGCGTGCGGCGAGGGCCGGCAGATGGACTTCGTCGACCTCGACGACCTCGCCGGCCGGCCGCTCCACCGCGCGACGGAGCTGACCCTCGATCTGGTGCGCCAGTGGCGCGCGAGCGCGATCCGGACCGACTTCGTGCAGGTGACGCTGGTCGATCCGCGCGGGCGCGTGCTGATGCAGGAGCGCGACGAGCACGCCCCGGTCTGGCCCGACATGTGGTGCTTTCCCGGTGGCGGTCTCGAGGAGGGTGAGGAGCCCGTGGTCGGAGCCGCGCGCGAGCTCGCCGAGGAGACGGGCGTCGCGGCGGCGCCCGATGAGCTCACCGACCTCGGCCGGTTCGAGCTCGCCACCGACCGCGGGACCTTCCGGTTCCACGCCTTCGTGGCCCGTACGACGCTCGGCGACCGCGACCTGGAGTGCCACGAGGGCCGGCAGATGGTGTTCGTCGCGCCGGCTCGGTTGGCCGACCTCGACCTCGTCCCGTCCACCCGGCTCGTCGAGCCGTCCCTCGGTCGGTGGATCGACGACCACCCCTTCGACCCCGGCCCCGACCCGCGCCGCTTCGCCGGCGTCATCCTGGTCGACCGCAGGGGTTGGATCCTGCTGCAGGAGCGCGACGAGCACCCGCGCATCGACCCCGAGAAGTGGGGACTCGCCGGAGGCCACGTCGAGCCCGGGGAGGACTTCGAGCCCGCTGCCCACCGCGAGCTGGAGGAGGAGACCGGCGTACGCCTTCCGCCCGGCGGGCTGCGGCTCTTCCGCGAGTTCGTCGTCGACCACCGGGAGGCCTACGGCACCTGGGACGTGATGCAGGTGTTCGTCGCCGCCACCGACCTGACCGACGCCGACATCGACTGCCGCGAGGGCCGCCGGATCATCTTCGTCGCCCCCGAGGTCGCGCGCGGGCTCGACCTGACCTCGGCCGCGATCGACATCGTTCCGGCCTTCCTCGGCAGCGACGTCTACGCCACGATGACCCCATGAGCCGCCCCAGCCTGACCGTGCACCCCGTCCCGTCGATGGGTGCCGAGGACGTGGTCGTCACCATGGACGGCACCGTCCTCACCGGCACCGAGGACGGCGTGATCTGGGCGCTCGACCCGGCCACCGGCAGCACCCGGCGGGTCGCCGACACAGGTGGCCGCCCGCTCGGGCTCGAGCTGCTGCCCGACGGCGACCTCGTGGTGTGCGACGCGCGCCGCGGTGTGCTGCGGGTGTCACTCGGGACCGGCGCCGTGGAGGTGCTGGTCGACCGGGTCGAGGGCCGGGCGATGATGTTCTGCAACAACGCGGCCGTCGCGGCCGACGGCACCATCTGGTTCAGCGACTCCTCGCTGCACTTCGGCGTCGAGCGGTGGAAGGACGACTTCGTCCAGGACACCCGCACCGGCCGGCTGGTGCGCCGCGACCCCGACGGCTCCGTCGAGGTGGTGCTCACCGGGTTGGCGTTCTCCAACGGCGTGGCGCTGGCAGCCGACGAGTCCTACGTCGCGGTCGCCGAGTGCCGCGGGCGCACCGTCGTACGCCTGTGGCTGGCCGGGCCGAGGGCGGGGGAGCGCGACCACCTCGTCACCGACCTCCCGGGCTACCCCGACAACATCAGCCGGGGGAGCGACGGGCTCATCTGGGTGGCCGTCGCGAGCCCGGTCGACGGCCTTGTCGAGCGCCTGGGGTCCGCGCCGCTCCTACTGCGTCGGGCGATCACGCGGATCCCCGAGAGGCTCCAGCCCAGGCCGGCGCAGACGATCCGGGTGCAGGCCTACGACGACACCGGGCGGCTGGTGCACGACCTCTACCTCGAGCGGCCCGGCGACGGCCCCGGCTTCCACATGGTGACCGGGGTGCGGGAGCACGACGGACGCGTCTGGCTGGGCAGCCTGCACGAGCCGTCGGTAGCAGTCATCGACCGTCCATGAAATAGACTCCTGCCCCATGGCTCTCCTCGACTCGATCGCCTCCCCGCGCGACCTCCGCGGCCTCACCGCGGAGCAGCTCGACGAGCTCGCGGCCGAGATCCGCGACGTGATGATCCGCACGGTCGCGACCAACTCGGGTCACCTGGGCCCCAACCTCGGTGTGGTCGAGCTGACGCTCGCGATCCACCGCGTCTTCGACTCTCCCCACGACCGCGTCGTCTTCGACACCGGCCACCAGTCGTACGTGCACAAGCTCGTCACCGGGCGCCACACCGACTTCGACACCCTGCGCAAGGAGGGCGGCCTCAGCGGCTACCCGAGCCAGGCCGAGTCCGAGCACGACATCGTCGAGAACTCGCACGCCTCGACCGCCCTGTCCTACGCCGACGGGCTCGCCAAGGCCTACGCGATCCGCGGTGACGAGCGCCACGTCGTCGCCGTCATCGGCGACGGCGCGCTGACCGGCGGCATGGCGTGGGAGGCCCTCAACAACATCGCCATCGCGAAGAAGAGCCGCCTGGTGATCGTCGTCAACGACAACGAGCGCTCCTACACGCCGACCATCGGCGGGCTCGCCACCGCGCTGACCTCGCTGCGCACCAACCCCCGCTACGAGCAGGTCCTCGACCTGGTGAAGAAGCGGCTCAACGCCGTGCCCGGCGTCGGCCACGCGGCCTACGACGCCCTCCACGCCGTCAAGAAGGGGATGAAGGACGCGATCGCCCCGCAGGGCCTCTTCGAGGACCTCGGCCTGAAGTACGTCGGCCCCGTCGACGGACACGACCGGACCGCGATGGAGCAGGCGCTGGCCAGCGCCAAGCGCTTCGACGGCCCCGTGATCGTCCACGCCCTGACCCGCAAGGGCCAGGGCTACGACCCGGCGCTGCGCCACGAGGCCGACCAGTTCCACGCGCCCGGCCCGTTCGACGTGCAGACCGGTGCGGAGAAGCCCAAGGGCAAGATCTGGACCGACCACTTCTCCGAGGCCATCGTCGACCTCGGCGCCCGCCGCGAGGACGTGGTGGCGATCACCGCGGCCATGATGCACCCCGTCGGCCTCGACGTGTTCGCCGAGAAGTACCCCGAGCGCACGTTCGACGTCGGCATCGCCGAGCAGCACGCCGTCACGTCGGCCGCCGGCCTGGCGATGGGTGGCCTGCACCCCGTCTTCGCCGTCTACGCGACCTTCCTCAACCGCGCCTTCGACCAGGTGCTGATGGACGTCGCCCTGCACCGCTGCGGCGTCACGTTCGTGCTCGACCGCTCGGGCGTCACCGGCGACGACGGGGCCAGCCACAACGGCATGTGGGACATGTCGATCCTCCAGGTCGTCCCGGGCCTGCGGCTGGCGGCACCGCGCGACGTCACGCGGCTGGGCGAGCTGCTCGACGAGGCGGTCCAGGTCGACGACGCCCCGACGGTGGTGCGCTTCCCCAAGGGCCCGCCGCCGGAGGACGTCCCCGCCATCGGCCGCGCCGGCGGCGCCGACGTGCTCGTGCGCTCGGGTGAGCGCGACGTGCTGATCGTGGCCGTCGGGTCGATGGCCACGACCGCCGTCGACGTGGCGTCGCGACTGACCGCCCAGGGGATCGGGGTCACGGTGGTGGACCCCCGCTGGGTGAAGCCGGTCGACCCCGCTCTGATCGAACTCGCCCGCGAGCACCGCCTCGTGGTGAGCGTCGAGGACAACGGCCGCGTCGGCGGGTGTGGCACCGCGCTGCTCCAGGCGCTCACCGACGCGGGCGTGCGTACGCCGTTCCGCCTCCACGGCATCCCGCAGGAGTTCCTCGACCACGCCAAGCGCGACGCCATCCTCGCCCGCATCGGGCTCGACGCTCAGACCCTCGCCCGCTCGATCGTCGAGGACGTCACTGCCCTCGACCGGGGGCTCACCGTCGTCGAGGTCGACCACACCGCCTGAACAGCACCCGGGTGTCCCTGCCGACGGGAGGCTCGGCGGAGGGGTCGACGGTCGGGGCCGGGCGGTCCTAGGTTGCTGTGATGAGCGTCTTCCGGACGAAGTCAGTCGAGCAGTCGATCGCCGAGACCGACGAGCCCGAGCACCGGCTGAAGAAGAACCTCGGCGTCCTCGACCTGATGGTGTTCGGTGTCGGGGTCATCATCGGCGCCGGCATCTTCGTCATCACCGGCACCGTGGCCAAGACCAACGCCGGCCCGGCGATCACCCTGGCCTTCGCGATCGCGGGCCTGGCCTGCGCGCTCGCCGCCCTCTGCTACGCCGAGTTCGCCTCGACGGTGCCCGTCGCGGGGAGCGCGTACACGTTCTCCTACGCCACGTTCGGCGAGCTGATCGCCTGGATCATCGGCTGGGACCTCGTGCTGGAGTTCACCATCGGGTCGGCGGCGCTCGCGACCAGCTTCTCCGGCTACTTCCAGGAGGTGTTCGACGGCACGTTCCTGGAGGTGCCGGCCTCGCTGGGCTCGGCCGCCGGCGGCACCATGGACCTCCCGGCGATCATCATCTCGCTGCTCGTGACGGTCGTGCTGATCGCCGGCATCAAGTTCTCCAGCGTGCTCAACCAGGTCGTCGTCGCCATCAAGCTGCTGGTCGTCGCGGCCGTCATCGTCTTCGGCATCAGCCACATCGACACCGCCAACTACTCGCCGTTCATCCCGCCCTCGGAGCCGGCACCCGCGGGCGACGCCGGCTTCATGGACTCCTCCCTCATCAGCACCGTCCTCGGCATCGACCCGGCGGTGTACGGCGTGGCCGGCGTCATCGCCGCCGCGGCCACGGTCTTCTTCGCGTTCATCGGCTTCGACATCGTCGCGACGACCGCCGAGGAGACGCGCAACCCCCAGCGCGACATCCCGCGCGGCATCCTCGGGTCGCTGGCGATCGTCACGGTGCTCTACATGGCCGTCAGCCTGGTCGTCACCGGCATGCAGAACTACCGCGACATCGACGAGAACGACGCCGCCCCGCTGGCGACGGCGTTCGACGCGGTCGGCATGGAATGGATGGGGCGGCTCATCGCGATCGGCGCCTGCATCGGCCTGATCGTGGTCGTGATGATCCTGATGCTCGGCCAGACGCGCGTGGGGTTCGCCATGGCGCGCGACGGTCTCCTACCCCGACGCCTGGCGCGGGTCCACCCGAGGTTCGGGACGCCCTACATCTTCACCGCCATCACCGGCGTCGCCGTGGCCTGCCTGGGCGGGTTCGTCGACCTCGCCACCCTCGTCGAGATGGTCAACATCGGCACGCTGTTCGCGTTCGTGCTGGTCAGCGCGGGGGTCGTGGTGCTGCGCCGCCAGCGTCCCGACCTCCCGCGCGGCTTCCGGACGCCCGCCGCCCCGCTGGTCGCGAGCGTCTCGGTGCTGCTGTGCGGCTACCTGATGCTCAACCTCAAGGGCGACACCTGGGTCCGGTTCGTGGTGTGGATGGCGATCGGCCTCGTCGTCTACTTCGCGTACGGCCGCACCCACTCCCGGCTCGGCCGCGGGGAGTACGACAAGCACGCCCGGCCGTCCGACACACCCTCCGGCGGCTGACCCACCCAGGCACGAGTCGGCGCAACATGGCCCCGAAATGGCGCCGAGTCGGCTCGTCCTGACCCCGAAATGGCGCCGAGTCGGCGCAACATGGCCCCGAAATGACGTCGAGTCGGCGCATCCTGACCTCGCAATGGTCAGGACGCGCCGACTCGACATGTCAGGGGCGTCGGGACGCGCCGACTCGACGTGTCAGGGGCGTCAGGACGCGCCGACTCGGCGTGCTCGGCGTGCTCGGCGTGTGCCGCTCAGTGGAACCGCTTGCCGGTCACCTTCTCCGAGATGCCCTGGACGTCGAGCATGAAGGTGAGCCCGCCGTTCCAGAAGGAGAACCCGGCGCCGGTGATCATCGCCAGGTCGATGTCCTGCGGGGCCGCGACGACGCCCTCGTCGAGCATCAGGCGCGCCTCCTCGGCGAGCCCGGAGAGGGCCGCCACGCGCAGCTCCTCCTTGGTCAGCTCGACCGGGGACGCCGGCTGCTCCTGCAGGGCCTTGATCTCCGGGTCGATGGAGAGGTCGGGCAGGTAGAACGAGGTCTTCTTCTCCGCCACGACCCGCTCCAGGAGCGGCGAGACGTAGAAGCGGTCGGGGAACGCTCCGGCCAGGGTCTCGTTGTTGTGCAGCGCGATCGCCGGGCCGACGAGGCCGAGCAGCATGAACGGCGGCATCGGGGCGATGCCGGCGAACGCGGCGTCCGCGGTCTCGATCGGGGTGCCGGCGTCGACCGCCTTGGCGACCTCGCCCAGGAAGCGGCCGAGGAGGCGGTTGACGATGAACGACGGGCTGTCCTTGACCAGGATCGAGGTCTTCTTCAGCGCCTTGCCGGTCGCGAACGCAGTCCCCAGCGTCGCGTCGTCGGTGGCGTCGCCCTTGACGATCTCCAGCAGCGGCATGACCGCGACCGGGTTGAAGAAGTGGAAGCCCACGACCCGCTCGGGGTGCTGGAGGTCGGCCGCCATCTCGGTGATCGACAGCGAGGAGGTGTTGGTCGCCAGCACGCACTCGGGCGAGACGACCTTCTCGACGTCGGCGAAGACCGTCTTCTTGATCGCCATCTCCTCGAAGACGGCCTCGATGACGAAGTCGGCGTCCCCGAAGGCGACCTGCTTGTCGGTCTCACCCGTGACCAGCGCCTTGTGGCGGTTGGCCTTGTCCTGGTTGATCCGGCCCTTGGCGAGGAGCTTGTCGATCTCGGCGTGGACGTAGGCCACGCCCTTGTCGGCACGCTCCTGGTCGAGGTCGGTCAGCACGACCGGCACCTGCAGGCGACGGACGAACAGCAGCGCGAGCTGGCTGGCCATCAGGCCGGCGCCGACGATGCCGACCTTCGTCACCGGACGGGCGAGCGACCGGTCGGGCGCCCCGGCAGGCCGCTTGGCGCGCTTCTGCACGAGGTCGAACGAGTAGAGCGAGGCGAGCAGCTCGGCGGTCCTCGACAGCTCCTCGAGGGCGTCGTCCTCGGCCGCGAAGCCGGTGTCGCGGTCGCTGTCGCGCGCCGCGGCGATGAGCTCGACGGCCTTCGCGGCGGCAGGGGACGCGCCGCCGGTCTTGGCCGCGACGATGCCCCGGGCGCGCTCGATCGCGGCGTCCCAGGCCTCGCCCCGGTCGATCTCCGGGCGCTCGACGACGGTCTCGCCACGTACGACGGACGCGGCCCACAGCAGCGACTGCTCCAGGAAGTCGGCACCACCGAAGACCGCGTCGGCCAGCCCGAAGTCGTAGGCCGCCTTGCCGCCCAGCGTCTTGCCCTGGTTGAGCGGGTTCTCGATGATCAGCGTCACTGCCTTGTCGGCGCCGACCAGGTTGGGCACCAGCCAGGCGCCGCCCCAGCCGGGGACCAGGCCGAGCATGACCTCGGGCAGGCCGAGGGCCGGCGCGGAGTCCATGACGGTGCGGTAGGTGCAGTGCAGGGCCACCTCGAGGCCGCCGCCGAGGGCGAGGCCGTTGACGAGGCCGAACGACGGCTTGCCGCCGTCCTGCAGCTTGCGGAACACCGCGTGGCCGAGCTCGCCGACGGTTCGCACGGCGTCGGGGCCGCCGCCCTGGATGGCGGTGAGGTCGGCGCCGGCCGCCAGGATGAACGGCTTGCCCGTCACCGCGATCGCGTCGATCGCCTCGTCGGCGAGTGCCGCGTCGATCGCCTCGTTGAGGGCGAGCAGCGAGGCCGGGCCGAACGTGTTGGGCTTGGTGTGGTCCTCGCCGTTGTCGAGGGTGATCAGCCCGAAGGTCACGCCCGGCAGCGCCACCGTGCGCAGGTGGGCGCGGGTCACGCGCTCGGCGTCGGAGACGATCGCCTGCGCGCGCTCGTAGATGCTGGTGTCGTGCGCGCTCACTTGGTCTCTCCCGTCGAGTCGGAGCTGCTGGAGCCGGCGCCGGTCCAGTGCGGGTTCTCCCAGATCACGGTGCCGCCCATGCCGATGCCGATGCACATGGTCGTGAGGCCGTAGCGGACCTCGGGACGCTCCTCGAACTGGCGCGCCAGCTGGTTCATCAGGCGTACGCCGGAGGAGGCCAGCGGGTGGCCCATCGCGATCGCGCCGCCGTAGGGGTTGACCCGCGGGTCGTCGTCGGCGATGCCGTAGTGCTCGAGGAACGCGAGCACCTGCACGGCGAACGCCTCGTTGACCTCGAACGCGTCGATGTCGTCGATGGTGAGACCGGCGAGCCTGAGCGCCTTCTCGGTCGCCGGGATCGGGCCGGCGCCCATCACCTCGGGCTCGACGCCGACGAAGGCGTAGGTGACCAGGCGCATCTTCACCGGGAGGCCGAGCTCGCGCGCGGTCTCCTCGTCGGCGAGCAGCGCGGCGGTGGCGCCGTCGTTGATGCCGGCGGCGTTGCCCGCGGTCACGTTGCCGTGGGAGCGGAAGGGGGTCTTGAGCCCGGCGAGCGACTCCATGGTCGTCTCGGGCCGCATCGGCTCGTCGAGCGTGGCCAGGCCCCAGCCCGCCTCGGCGGAGCGGGTCGCGACCGGCACCAGGTCGGGCTGGATCTTGCCGGCGTCGTAGGCGGCCTTGGTCTTCTGCTGGCTGCGCACGGCGTACTCGTCGACGCGCTGCCTGGTGATCGTGGGGTAGCGGTCGTGCAGGTTCTCGGCGGTCTTGCCCATCACGAGCGCGTCGGGGTCGACGATCCGCTCCGAGAGGATGCGCGGGTTGGGGTCGACGCCCTCGCCCATGGGGTGGCGGCCCATGTGCTCCACGCCGCCGGCGATCGCGACGTCGTAGGCACCGAACGCGATGCCGGACGCGGTGTTGGTGACGGCGGTCATCGCGCCCGCGCACATGCGGTCGATGGAGTAGCCGGGCACGCTCTGCGGCAGTCCGGCGAGGAGGGCGGCGGTGCGCCCGATGGTCAGGCCCTGGTCGCCGATCTGGGTGGTGGCGGCGACGGCCACCTCGTCGACGCGCTCGGGCGGCAGCGACGGGTTGCGGCGCATCAGCTCGCGGATGCACTTGATGACGAGGTCGTCGGCCCGCGTCTCGGCGTACTGGCCCTTGGCCTTGCCGAACGGGGTGCGTACGCCGTCGATGAAGACGACCTCACGCTGTGGTCGGGACACTGGCTACTCCCAGGCTCTCAGTGGACAGGGTGAGACCACGTTACCCTTGGGTAACAACGCCTGCCCATCATCGGCGGGTGTGTGTCGGGTCACGAGGTCGCACTCACTAGGCTCCTGCTCATGGCCGAACGACTCGTGCACATCGTCGACGACGCCGAGCTGTCGATGCCGGCCGACGCCGGCGACCTCACGCTCGTCGTCGTCCTCACCGGATTCCTCGACGCCGGCAAGTCCGCCGAGCTCGCCGCGCGCCACCTCGCCGGGCTGACGGAGGGCAAGGTCGTGGCGACCTTCGACGTCGACTCGCTGCACGACTACCGCGCGCGCCGCCCGCCCGTGACGTTCATCCGCGACCACTACACCGACTACGAGGCGCCCCGGCTGGTGGTCCGCGCGATGCGCGACACCGGCGGCACGCCGTTCCTGCTGCTCGCCGGCCCCGAGCCCGACATCCGGTGGGAGGGCTTCGCGCGCGCCGTGCGGGA
This sequence comes from Nocardioides sp. Z24_21, assembly GCF_058134345.1. Taxonomy (NCBI): domain Bacteria; kingdom Bacillati; phylum Actinomycetota; class Actinomycetes; order Propionibacteriales; family Nocardioidaceae; genus Nocardioides; species Nocardioides sp. Z24_21. The sequence continues at coordinate 28,061 of NZ_JBYTTH010000003.1, read as the reverse complement.
GGTCGTGGAGCGCTTCGGCGTCTCGCGGGTGGTCAGCATGGGCGCCGTGCCGATGGCGGTGCCGCACACCCGGCCGATCGCCATCACGCCGCACGCCAACCGCCCCGACCTCGTCCCGGGCGAGAGCCCGTGGCAGGGCGAGCTGCGGGTCCCGGCCAGCGCGCAGGCGCTGCTGGAGATCCGGCTGGGGGAGTGGGGCGTCGACGCGCTCGGCTTCGTCGCGCACATCCCGCACTACCTCGCCCAGATGGAGTACCCCCAGGCGGCGCTCGTGCTGCTCGAGCACCTCGAGATCGGCGGCCACCTCACCATCGACCTCACCGAGCTCCGCGAGGCCGCCGAGATCACCATGACCGAGGTCGACCGCTACCTCGCCAGCCACGACGAGGTCGGCGAGGTGGTGCGTGGCCTGGAGCAGCAGTACGACTCCTTCCGCGAGGCCGAGGCGAGCGGGTCGTCCCTGCTGGCCGGCGACGGCCCGCTGCCCACCGGCGAGGAGATCGGCAGCGCGTTCGAGGCGTTCCTGGCCAACCTCGACGGCGACCCCAAGGACGACTCCGGCTCGCGCGACGACGACCCCGGCTGGGACGGCCGCTGATGGCCGGCAGCGCCGCGGAGCTCACCGCGCTCCTCGACCTCGAGCAGCTCGAGGTGGACCTCTACCGGGGTGCCCAGGCCGACACCGAGCGGCAGCGGGTGTTCGGCGGCCAGGTCGCGGCCCAGGCCGTCGTGGCCGCCACCCGCAGCGTCGAGAGCACCTTCGTGATGCACTCGATGCACTCCTACTTCCTGCGCCCCGGCGACACCACGGTGCCGATCGTCTACGACGTCGAGCGCATCCGCGACGGCCGCTCGTTCGTCACCCGGCGCGTCTCGGCGCGCCAGCACGGGCGGGCGATCTACTACATGACCGCCGACTTCCAGGTGGTCGAGCCCGGCCTCGAGCACCAGGACCGGATGCCCGAGGTGCCGACCCCGGAGCAGGGGATGCCGCTGTCGGAGCTCGCACGCGGCCTGTCGCCCGGCGCCGTCGGGCAGTGGGAGCGCGAGTGGGCGGCGCTCGACATCCGCCACGTCGGCATGACGGGGATGGGGATCCCCGAGGACCCGGACCAGCCGGCCCGCGCCCGGCTCTGGATCAAGGTCGACGGCGACCTCGGCGACGACGTCACGACGCAGCAGGCGGCGTTCACCTACGCCAGCGACCTGACGCTGCTCGGCGCGACCCTGGTCCCGCACGGCATCCACATCGGCTCGCCCCGCCTCCAGCCCGCCTCGCTCGACCACACGATCTGGTTCCACCGTCCCTTCCGCGCCGACGACTGGTGGCTCTACGACCAGTTCGCGCCGTTCGCCGGGGGAGCGCGCGGGCTCGCCCTGGCGCGGGTGTTCTCGCGGACGGGTGAGCTCGTCGCGACCGTCGCCCAGGAGGGCCTGATCCGGCTGCGCGACGACCGGGCGTAGCGGGCCGCGGTGCGGCGCGCCGTCGCTGATGGTTCATCAAGGTATGTCGCTGAACCGGCACTTCCCTCGATCAATTGAGGCCGGGAAGTGCGGGTTGCCCTGCATACCTTGATGAACCGTCAGGCGGGGGAGGTCCGGCCGAGCAGGTGCGGGGACCCGTCGGTCGGGTCGGTTATCGCGAACGTCCACCTGTCGTCGTCGTGGCGCGCGGCGTAGGCCACGGTGCCCGGCAGCAGCACCGGCTTCTTGAACGCAGCCTCGACCGTCACGGCCGCCGGGAGCCGGTTCTCGATCGCGGCCACCGACCGGGCCAGCGTCCACATGCCGTGGGCGATCTGGCGCGGGAACCCCAGTGCCCGCGCCGGCAGGGCGTGCAGGTGGATCGGGTTGGCGTCGCCTGACACCCCGGCGTACGTGCGCCCGAGGCCGGCGGGCAGCCGCCACTCGACGCCTCCGCTGGGCGGGTCCGGGACCTGCAGGCCGGGTGCGGGCTCGCCGGGGACGGACGCCCCGCGGCGGAGGTAGGTGGAGGTGGACTCCCACGCGGTGCCGTCGTCGCCGGAGACCGTGGTGGTGAAGTCGAGCAGCACGCCCCTCGCGTGCGGTCGCGGCCGGCCCACCGCCGTGGTGACGTCGAGGCGCTCGCCCGCCGCGACCTCACGGCGCGCGGTGATGCTGTTCGCCACGTGCACCATCCCGATCGCGGGGTAGGGGAACGCCCGGTCGGTCATGATCGCCACGTGCAGCGGGAACGCCAGGAGGTGCGGGTAGGTGACGGGTACGACGTCGCGGCGGGGGAAGCCGCACACGGCGGCGTACGCGTCGACGCTGGCACGCACGACGACGACCCGCCCGCGGCTGCGAGCCAGCCCGGTGAAGTCCGCGGGGTCGCCCTTGCGGATGCCGGGCAGCTGGTTGACGAGCGGCACCGCCGGGAGCGCGGCGCGCACCAGCGCGGCGACCGAGTCGCCCGCCATCACGCCCCCAGCATCATCTGGCCGCACACCCGCACGACGTTGCCGTTGACCGCCGCCGACGCGGGGCCGGCGAGCCACGCGACCGTCTCGGCGACGTCGACCGGCAGGCCGCCCTGCGCCATGGCGTTGAGGCGCTGGCCGACCTCGCGGGTCAGCAACGGCACCGCCGCGGTCATCTGCGTGACGATGAAGCCGGGGGCGACGGCGTTGACGGTGGTGCCGTCCTCGAGCTCGTCGCGCAGGCTGTCGACGAGGCCGATCACGCCCGCCTTCGACGTGGCGTAGTTGGTCTGCCCGACGTTGCCGGCGATGCCCGACGTCGACGCGACGCCGACGATCCGGCCCCCGGCGTGGAGGACCCCCGAGTCGAGCAGCTCGCGGGTGATCCGCTCGGGCGCGGTGAGGTTGACGGCGATGACGCTGCTCCAGCGCTCGGCGTCCATGTTGGCGAGCCTCCGGTCGCGGGTGATGCCCGCGTTGTGCACGACCACGTCGACGCCGCCGTGGTGCTCGCGCAGGTGGTGGGCGATGCGCTGCGGCGCGTCCTTGACGGTGATGTCGAGCACCAGGTGGTCGCCGTCGAGCTCGGCCATCAGGGTCTGCAGCTCGCTGGCCGCCTGCGGCACGTCGACGCCGACGACCCGCGCACCGTCGCGGTGCAGGACGCGCGCGATCTCCTCACCGATGCCGCGGCTGGCCCCGGTCACGAGGGCGACCTTGCCGGCCAGCGGGCGCTCCGGGTCGGTGGCCGGCACGGTGGTGGTCGCGGCGCCGTGGCTGCCGACGCGCACCACCTGGCCGGAGACGTAGGCCGACCTGGGGGAGAGCAGGAACGCCAGGGTCGAGGCGATCGCGCCGTCGGCGGCCGGGGCGACGTAGACGAGCTGCACGGTGCCACCGCGCCCGATCTCCTTGCCGAGCGAGCGGGTGAACCCCTCGAGCGCGCGCTGGGCCACGCGCTCGGAGCCGGTGCGCTGCTCGGGCGGCGTCCCGAGGACCACGACCCGCGGGCACGGCTCGAGGCGCCGCATGAGCGGGGTGAAGAACTCCTGCAGCGCGACCAGGGCGGTGGTGTCGGTGATGCCGGTGGCGTCGAACACGAGCGCCTTGGCGCGGGCGTCGTCCTCGAGGGTCGTCGCCGAGGCGATGCCGAGCCCGTCGAGCGTGGTGGGGAGGGTCTCGGCCAGGCGGCCCGCACCGCCGAGGATCACGAGCCCGTCGACCAGGGGCGCACCCTCGGACCAGCGCTGGAGCGGGGTCGGGTCGGGCAGGCCGAGGACCTTGACCAGCTGCTTGCCGATCGGGGAGGACACGAAGCCCTGGTAGCGGTCACGCATGGTGGGAGCCTGCCTCTTCGCGGGGTGGGGGACGGGACGGGCGCGGCTCGGAGTCCGCTTCGGGTGGCGTGGCCCTCCCGCCGTTGGCGGGAGCCGGCGCTGCGGCAAGGATAGGAACATGCAGCCCACCACCCGCCCCGTCGCCGTCGTCGGCGGCAACCGCATCCCGTTCGCGCGCTCCCACACCGTCTACGCCGGGGTCTCCAACCAGGAGATGCTCACCGCGGCGATCGACGGCCTGGTCGACCGGTTCGACCTGCGGGGCGAGCGGCTCGGCGAGGTCGTCGCCGGCGCCGTGCTCAAGCACTCGCGCGACTTCAACCTGACCCGCGAGTGCGTCCTCGGCTCCCGCCTCGCGCCCGAGACCCCGGCCATCGACATCCAGCAGGCCTGCGGCACCGGGCTGCAGGCCGCGATCCAGGTGGCCACCAAGATCGCCCTCGGCGTCGTCGACGCCGGGGTCGCGGGCGGCACCGACACCACCTCGGACGCCCCGGTCGCGATCAGCGACAGGCTCCGCCGCAAGCTGCTGCGGGTCAGCGCGGCCAAGGACGCCGCCAGCCGGCTCACGGCCCTCGCCGCGATCCGCCCCGGTGACATCGGACTCGACATCCCGCAGAACGGCGAGACCCGCACCGGCCTCTCGATGGGCGAGCACGCGGCGCTGACCGCCCTCGAGTGGCGCATCACCCGCGAGGCCCAGGACGAGCTCGCCGCGCGCTCGCACCACCACCTCGCCCGCTCGTACGACGAGGGCTTCCACGACGACCTCGTGACGCCGTTCCGCGGGGTCGAGCGCGACAACAACCTGCGCCCCGACACGTCGGTGGAGCGGCTCGCGGCGCTCACGCCTGTCTTCGGCAAGGGCGCAGCGGCCACGATGACCGCCGGCAACAGCACCCCGCTGTCCGACGGTGCGTCCGCGGTGCTGCTCTCCAGCGACGAGTGGGCGCAGGAGCGCGGCCTGCCGGTGCTCGCGCACCTCGTCGACGCCGAGACCGCGGCCGTCGACTACGTCAACGGGCACGAGGGCCTGCTGATGGCTCCGGCGTACGCCGTGCCGCGGATGCTCGCGCGCAACGGGCTCACGCTGCAGGACTTCGACTACTACGAGATCCACGAGGCGTTCGCCTCGCAGGTCCTGGCGACGCTCGCGGCCTGGGAGGACCCGGTGTTCTGCACCGAGCGGCTCGGCCTCGACGCCCCGCTCGGCGCCATCGACCACGACCGGCTCAACGTCAACGGCTCCTCGCTCGCCGCGGCCCACCCCTTCGCCGCCACCGGCGGCCGGATCCTCCCCGTCGCCGCGAAGCTGCTCGCCCAGAAGGGCTCGGGCCGGGCGCTGATCTCGATCTGCGCCGCCGGCGGCCAGGGGGTCGTCGCCATCCTGGAGCGCTGAGCTCCCGCGGGCCCCGTCCCTGGCCGTCCCGTGTCGTCGTCGAAGTCCCCGCTCGAGCGGGGACTTCGACACCTGGAGGCGGTTGCAAAGGCCTCCAAGTGTCAGACTCCCCGCTCGAGCGGGGACTCCGACAGCAGCCAGTTGGGCCCCGGACAGGATCAGGCGCGGGTGAGGCGGAACCACTCGCCGCGACGCCCGCCGGGCGCGCGGGCGGGAGCTGCGGCGTCGGTCGAGCCGATGCCCGACACGGCCGTCACGTCCCAGCCGCGGTAGGCGCGCTCGATGTCGTGACGCACGGCGTTGCGCGCGCGGATGGGCCACGCCCGCGGGCCGCCCGTACGCATCAGGATGGTGGCGTCGGGCTCGGCGAGCTCGGTGACACCGCCGGCCATGAGGGTGCGGCCGGCGTCGTCGAGGCTCTGGAAGCACCCGACGTCGAGGAACAGGTCGAACCGGTTGCCCACGCCGGAGTGCACCAGGTGGCGCACGTCGCCGATGACGAACCGGGCGTCGTCGAGGCCGTTGCGGCGCACGGCGACGTCGACGGCCTGGCGGACGAAGTCGATCCCCATGGCGTCCCAGCCGCGGTCGACGAGGAGCTTGGTGTTGGCGCCGCGGCCGCAGCCGAGGTCGATCGCGCGACGGAGCCGGTCGGGGCGAAGGGTCTCCTCGTGATCGAGGAGGTGCAGGAGGGTGGGCTGGTCCTCGCGGCTCGCCTTCTCCCAGGGAGTGATCCCGGCGCGATATGCGGTGGCGTAGCCGATGCCCATATGAAGTTCCTGACCTGCGTGCGCGGAGAGTACCGCTGCCATGCGAGCGTACTACTCCGGCGCTCCTGGCGGGCCCGACTGCTAGGGTCGCTCCCGATCGACATCCTTTAACGAGCCGTCCCGTGAGGCGGAGAAGGAGGTCCGGCGCGCAGATGCCTGCCACCGACGAGACCGCGACAGACGCCGTCCCCGACGCGACCGCACCGACCGGGAGCGCGGACCGCACCGAGCGCACCGTCCTCGACGCCCACGACATCTCCCGGGCGCTGACGCGGATCTCGCACGAGCTGCTCGAGCGCAACAAGGGCGCCACCGACCTGGTGCTGCTCGGCCTGCACACCCGCGGCGTGCCCCTCGCGCGACGCATCGCCGAGAGGATCGCCGCGGTCGAGGGCGCACCGGTCGCGGTGGGCGAGCTCGACGTGACGATGTATCGCGACGACCTGCGCTCCCAGCCCACCCGGCGGGCCCACAAGACGGCCCTGCCCCCCGGTGGCATCGACGGGAAGGTCGTCGTCCTGGTCGACGACGTGCTGTTCTCCGGGCGCACCATCCGGGCGGCGCTCGACGCGCTCGCCGACCTCGGCCGGCCCGGCGCCGTACGCCTCGCCGTGCTGGTCGACCGCGGCCACCGCGAGCTGCCGATCCGCGCCGACCACGTCGGCAAGAACCTGCCCAGCGCCCTCGCCGAGCGCGTCAGCGTGCGGCTGGCCGAGGTCGACGGCGCCGACGAGGTGACGATCTCGTGAAGCACCTGCTCTCCATCGACGACCTGACGACCGACGAGATCCTCCAGCTGTTCGAGACGGCCGCCGACATGCACGACGTGCAGACCCGCGACGTCAAGAAGCTGCCCGCCCTGCGCGGTCGCACCGTCGTCAACATGTTCTTCGAGGACTCGACCCGCACCCGGTCGTCGTTCGAGATCGCCGGCAAGTGGCTCTCCGCCGACGTCATCAACGTCAGCGCCAAGGGCTCGAGCACGTCGAAGGGCGAGAGCCTGCGCGACACCGTGCTGACCGTCTGCGCGATGGGCGTGGACGGCCTGGTGATCCGCCACCCCGCCAGCGGCGCCGCGCTCCAGGTCAGCCAGTGGGTCGACGCGGCCGTCGTCAACGCCGGCGACGGCATGCACGAGCACCCCACCCAGGCGCTGCTCGACGCCTACACGCTGCGGCGCCACCTCGGCTCGCTCGAGGGCCGGCACGTCGCGATCGTCGGCGACCTGACCCACAGCCGCGTCTTCCGCTCCAACGTCCAGTGCCTGACCAGGCTCGGGGCGCGCGTCACGGTCGTGGCGCCGCCCACGCTGATGCCGAGCGGGATCGCCGCGTGGTCGGCCGCGGCGGGCTTCGAGACGTCGTACGACCTCGACGCGGTGCTTCCCGACGCCGACGCCGTGATGATGCTGCGGGTCCAGCGCGAGCGGATGTCGGGCGCGTTCTTCCCGAGCCCGCGCGAGTACACCGTCGGCTACGGGCTCACCCGCGACCGGCTCGCGCTGCTCAAGCCCGACGTGCCGATCTGCCACCCGGGCCCGATGAACCGCGGCCTCGAGATCGCCGCCGACGCCGCCGACGCGGCCCAGTCGGTGGTGCTGGAGCAGGTCTCCAGCGGGCTCGCGATCCGGATGGCCGTGCTCTACCACCTGCTGGCCGGGGCGACCCGGGGAGGGAACGCCTGATGTCGCTGGTGATCAAGGGGGCCTCGCTGCTCGGCGAGGCGGCCGCGGACCTGTACGTCGACGACGCGGGGCGGCTGGTCGACGAGCCGCCGGCGGGCGCCGAGACCATCGACGCCGACGGCCTGGTCGCCCTGCCCGGGCTCGTCGACCTGCACACGCACCTGCGCGAGCCCGGGCGCGAGGACGCCGAGACGATCCTGACCGGCTCCCGGGCCGCGGCGCTGGGCGGCTACACGGCCGTGCTGGCGATGGCCAACACCTCGCCCGTGACCGACACCGCCGAGGCGGCCACCCGGGTGTGGGAGCTGGGCCGCGAGGCCGGGCTCGTGCACGTGCAGCCCGTCGGGGCGGTGACCCGCGGACTGGGCGGCGAGGAGCTGGCCGAGCTCGGGCTGATGCACCGGTCGAGGGCGGCGGTGGCGGTCTTCTCCGACGACGGGAAGTGCGTCCACGACGCGCGGGTGATGCGCCGGGCGCTGGAGTACGTCAAGGCGTTCGGCGGCGTGGTGTCGCAGCACTCCCAGGACCCGACCCTCGCCGGGCCGGCCGCCTGCTGCCACGAGGGCGAGCTCTCCGGTCGCCTCGGGCTGCCCGGCTGGCCGGGGATCGCCGAGGAGGTCATCGTCGCCCGCGACGTGATGCTCGCCCGCCACACCGGCTCGCGCGTGCACGTCGCACACGTCTCGACCGCCGGTTCGGTCGAGGTGCTCCGGTGGGCCAAGGCCCAGGGCATCGACGTCACCGCCGAGGTCACGCCCCACCACCTGCTGCTGACCACCGACCTGCTCACCGGCTACGACCCGACGTTCAAGGTCAACCCGCCCCTGCGCCCGCAGGAGGACGTCGACGCGCTCCGCGAGGCGCTGGCCGACGGCACGATCGACGCCGTCGCCACCGACCACGCGCCGCACGCCCGCCACGACAAGGAGCACGCGTTCGTCGACGCCGCCTTCGGCATGACCGGCATCGAGACCGCGCTCGCCGTCGTACGCACCGCGCTGCCCGAGCTGTCGTGGAGCGACATCGCGCGGGTCATGTCGGCGACGCCGGCGCGGATCGCGGGGCTCGCCGACCAGGGCAGGCCGCTCGCCGCGGGATCGCCGGCGCACGTCGTGCTCGTCGACCCCGACGCGCAGGTCACCGTCGACCGCGACAGCTCGGCGTCGCTCTCGCGCAACAACCCGTGGCACGGCCGCAGCCTCACCTCGCGGGTCGTGCATACGGTCTACGGCGGCCGGGTCACCGTGCGTGACGGGGCCCTGGTCTGAGCCGCGCCCTCAGCCGGCGCGGCCGGTGGCCGGGTCGCGGTCGGTGAGGCAGTAGACCTGCCCGCCCGGCGCGGTGAGCACGGTCCAGTGGTCGCGGACGGCCTCGAGCCGGGCGCCGAGCCGCACGTGCTGCGCCACGTCAGCCGTGCGGTCGGCGGTCGCGAGGTCGACGTGGGCGCGCACCGTCCCGTCGGGCTCGTCGAGGCGCTGCAGCAGCAGGCGGAGCATGCCGTACTCGACCAGTCGGACGAACGCGGGCGACGGCCCCTGCTGCGGACCGCGCCCGGTGAGGTCGGCCCAGAAGGCGATCTCGGCGTCCCACTGGCGGGAGGGCACGTCGAGGCACACCTGGTCGAGGATCGTGGCGCCGTCGCGCACCAGTCGCGGCTCGCCGTCCACGAGCGTGTGGCAGAACGCGAGGCCGCCGGGGGAGCGCATCACCTCCACGTCGTGGTAGGTCCAGGCCGGCGTCGCGCCCAGCGAGGTCGCGCGGGCCACGGCCGCCGACCGGTCGGACGAGTCGAGGTCGAGGTGCACGCCCGCCGGGGCGTCGACGGCCTGCACCCTGACGTACGCCGCACCCGACGCAGGCACCAGGGTGAGGAACTGGCCGTCCTCCCCGCGCCGCTCGGACGGCGTCCACCCGGTCACGGCGGACCAGAACCGCACGGTCTCGTCGAACGCGCTCGCGGGCGTGTCGAGGAAGACCTGGATCCACGCCGTCATGTCGGTCATCCTGCCACCGCGGGCGAGTAGCGTCGGCGTCATGCGCACGTCGACGACCGAGGACGAGGCCGCCTGGCCCGCCGTGACCACGCCCGATCAGCTCGAAGACCTGGTGGGACGACCGGGGGAGCGCGCGCGCACCAAGGAGCGCGCACGGCTGAGCGACATCGACCGCGCCTGGCTCGCGGCGTCGCCGTTCTGCGTGCTCGCCACCGCCGACGCCGACGGACGCTGCGACGCCAGCCCGAAGGGCGACCCGGCCGGCACGCTCGTGCACGTCGTGGACGACGCGACCATCGCGATCGCCGAGCGTCCGGGCAACCGACGCGTCGACGGCTACCGCAACGTGCTGGCCAACCCCCACGTCGGCCTGGTGTTCGTCGTGCCCGGGCGCGGCGACACGCTGCGCATCAACGGTCGCGCGCGCCTGGTGTCCGACGCGCCGTTCTTCGACGCCCTCGCGGTGCGGGGTCGCCGCCCGGTGCTGGCGATGGTCGTGGAGATCGAGACTGTCTTCTTCCACTGCTCCAAGGCGTTCCGGCGTGCGCAGCTGTGGGAGCCCGGCACGTGGGACCCCGAGCAGGTGCCGCCGCGCGCGGTCATCGCCCACGAGCTCGAGCCGGTCGCCGGCCAGGGGCTCGCCGAGCTCGAGGACTACTACCGCCCGGCCAACTACGACAAGGGGCTCTACTGATGAGCGACTTCCCACCCGTCGTGCCGCACCTGCTGCACACCGTCCTCGACGCGGTCGACGTTCGCCAGGAGTCGGAGTTCTGGCGCGGCCTGCTCGGCCTGGCCTACCGAGCCGGCGACGAGCCCCCGGACGACGGGTCGGACGACGACGCCGACTGGGTGGTGCTCACCCACCCCGACGGACACCGCGCCCTGGCGATCCAGCAGGTCGACGCCCTCCCGCCGAGCCGCTGGCCCGAGCCGGGACATCCGGCGGTGTCGCACCTCGACACGACCGTGCCGTCGGTGTCGGCCCTGGACGCCGTGCACGACCTGGTGCTCGAGCTCGGAGGTGAGCCGCGCCTGGACCGCACCGACGACGAGGAGGAGCCGCTGCGGGCCTACGCCAGCCCCGCGGGGCACGTGTTTTGCGTGCTCGTCTCCTGACGTACGCCTGATCCGCCGGCCGACGTCATGAGGACGCCCGGTCGGGACCGGGGACTCCCATGACGTTTGGAGGTGGGAGGGCGCGCCGCCCGTCAGGCCAGGCCGAGCGCCCTCGCTTCCTCCCAGAGGTCGTCGCGCACGCTCGGGTGGGCGGCGTGCTCGATGAGGTTGCGCGCCTGCTCGCGCTCGCTGCGCCCCCACATCCACGCCACGCCCTGCTCGGTGACCACCGCCCCGTGCTGGAGCGAGGTGACCGGCTCGTCGACGAGCGGCACGATCGTCGACACGTCCGCGCGCGGGTGCCAGCTGCGCAGCGCCATGAACGCCCGCCCGCCCGGCGAGTGGCTGGCCCCCACCGTGAAGTCGGTCTGGCCGCCGAACCCGCTGTGGATCCGCGCCCCGATCCGCGAGGCGTTGGCCTGGTCGAACAGGTCGACCTGCAGAGCGGTGTTGATCGACGTCATCGCCGGCTGCTGGGCGATGACGGCGGGGGAGTTGGTCGTCTCGGTGCGCAGCATCAGCACCCGCGGGTTGTCGTCCACCCACGCGTACAGCTCGCTGCTGCCGAACACGAACGACGTGCGCACGGGGGTGGCGGTGTCGAGCGCTCCTGCCTCCTCCAGCACCAGGACGCCGTCGCTGAACATCTCGGTCCACACCTTGAGGCCGCGGCGCTCGAGCACTCCGGCGATCGTGGCGTCCGGCACCTCGCCGATGCCGGCCTGCAGGGTCGCGCCGTCGCCGATCTCGGCGGCCACCAGCGACCCGATCAGGCGGGCGTCCTCGCTCGGTGGGCGGGCCACGTGGGTCGTCAGGGCGACGTCGACCTCGACGCCGAGGTCGAGGTCGCCCACCGACACGACGGCGTCGCCGAAGGTCCACGGCATCCGGGGGTTGAGCTGGGCGACGACCAGGGCGCCGCGCTCGCGGGCCGCCTCGATCGCGGCCGGGAGCACGTTGACCTCCAGCCCCAGCGAGACCTGGCCGTCGCGGGGCGTGGTCGTGTGCACCACGACCACGTCGGGCGCGAGCGGGCCGTGGAAGAGTCGCGGGACCATCGAGAGCCGGCACGGCACGTAGGCCAGCCGAGGGTGCCGGCGGAAACCGGGCCCCACGAACGTCGTCTCGGGCACCACGCCGTCGTGGATCGGGACGTCGGGCTGGGCGTTGAGGGCGTGGAGGCGGGCCTGCGGCAGCTCCGCCAGCAGCGGGCCGAGGAGGGTGACCGGAGTGGCGTGGTTGCCGCTGGTCACCACCCGCGGACTCCCGAGCGGGGCACAGTGCTCCCGCACCTCGCGGACGGCCTGGTCGATCTCGACGATGCGCATGGCCACAGCGTGGCAGCCCGGCGCCCCTGCTCGTGGGGCCGACCGGCCCGTCGTGGTGAGACCTTGGTCATCAGGTGGGTCCGGCCCGCCTCCCGACCGGCCTCCCGACCCGCCGTCGGACTGGCCCGCACACGGTGTCTCGACAGGCCGGCACGATGCCGCAGGCACGTGATCTCGCTGGTAGGGTCGGCGACGGCTCGAACATCCTTTAACGATCCGTCCCGTGAGGCGGAGAAGGAGGTACGGCATGGCTCTGCCTGCCCCAGCGCTCTTGGTCCTCGAGGACGGGCGCACCTTTCGCGGTGAGTCGTTCGGAGCCGAGGGCGAGACCTTCGGCGAGGCGGTCTTCTCCACCGGCATGTCCGGCTACCAGGAGACGCTGACCGACCCCAGCTACCACCGCCAGGTCGTCGTGATGACGGCCCCGCACGTCGGCAACACCGGCATGAACGACGAGGACGTCGAGTCCTCGCGCATCTGGGTCGCCGGCTACGTCGTGCGCGACCCCGCCCGGGTGCCGAGCAGCTGGCGCAGCGTGCGCACCCTGGACGACGACCTGCGCGCACAGGGCGTGGTGGGCATCAGCGGCGTCGACACCCGCGCGCTGACCCGCCACCTGCGCGAGCGGGGCGCGATGCGCGTGGGCATCTCGACGACAGAGACCGACCCGCAGCGCCTGCTCGACCGGGTGCGGGAGTCGGCGCAGATGAGCGGCGCCAACCTCAGTGAGGCCGTCACCACCGCGGAGCCCTACGTCGTCCCCGCGGTGGGCGAGAAGCGCTTCACGGTCGCCGCCGTCGACCTCGGGATCAAGGCCAACACCCCGCGGATGATGAGCGAGCGCGGCATCGAGGTGCACGTGCTGCCGGCCACCGCCGGCATCGACGACGTCCTCGCCGTCGCCCCCGACGGGCTCTTCTTCTCCAACGGTCCCGGTGACCCGGCCGCCACCACCGGCCAGGTCCGGCTGCTGCAGGACGCGCTGCGCGCCGGCGTGCCCTACTTCGGCATCTGCTTCGGCAACCAGCTCTTCGGCCGCGCGCTCGGCTTCGGCACCTACAAGCTGAAGTACGGCCACCGCGGCATCAACCAGCCGGTGATGGACCGCACCACCGGCAAGGTGGAGGTCACCGCCCACAACCACGGCTTCGCGGTCGACGCACCGCTCGAGGGCTCGACGACGACCGAGTTCGGCGAGGCGTCGGTCAGCCACGTGTGCCTCAACGACGACGTCGTCGAGGGGCTCGAGCTGCGCGACGCCGACGGCCGGCTCGTCAGCTTCTCCGTGCAGTACCACCCCGAGGCGGCCGCGGGCCCGCACGACGCCGCCTACCTCTTCGACCGGTTCTGCGACCTGATGGCCGACGTCAGCTCCCAGCGGCCCCAGCGGAAGGACGCCTGACATGCCCAAGCGCACGGACATCGAGAGCGTCCTGGTCATCGGCTCCGGGCCGATCATCATCGGCCAGGCGGCGGAGTTCGACTACTCCGGCACCCAGGCCTGCCGCGTGCTGCGCGAGGAGGGCCTGCGGGTCATCCTGGTCAACTCCAACCCGGCCACGATCATGACCGACCCGGAGTTCGCCGACGCGACCTACGTCGAGCCGATCACCCCCGACTACGTCGAGAAGGTGATCGCCAAGGAGCGTCCCGACGCCCTGCTGGCCACCCTCGGCGGGCAGACCGCGCTCAACTGCGCGATGGCCCTCGACAAGGCCGGCGTGCTGGAGAAGTACGGCGTGGAGCTGATCGGCGCCTCGATCGAGGCGATCGAGCGCGGGGAGAACCGCCAGCAGTTCAAGAAGATCGTCGAGCAGCTCGGCGGCGAGTCGGCGCGCAGCGTCATCTGCCACTCGATCGACGACCTGCTCGCCGCCGCCGACGACCTGGGCTACCCCATGGTGGTCCGCCCGTCGTTCACCATGGGCGGCACCGGCTCCGGCATGGCGTACGACGAGGCCGACCTGCGCCGCATCGGCGGGGCCGGACTGGCGGCCAGCCCGACCACCGAGGTGCTCCTCGAGGAGTCGATCCTCGGCTGGAAGGAGTACGAGCTCGAGGTGATGCGCGACGGCGCCGACAACAGCGTCATCGTCTGCTCCATCGAGAACCTCGACCCGATGGGGGTCCACACCGGCGACTCGATCACCGTCGCGCCGGCGATGACGCTCACCGACCGTGAGTACCAGGCGATGCGCGACCTCGCGATCGGCATCATCCGCGCCGTCGGCGTCGACACCGGCGGCTGCAACATCCAGTACGCCGTCAATCCGGCGGACGGCCGGCTGATCGTCATCGAGATGAACCCCCGGGTCTCGCGGTCCTCCGCGCTGGCGTCCAAGGCCACCGGCTTCCCCATCGCCAAGATCGCGGCCAAGGTCGCCATCGGCTACACCCTCGACGAGATCCGCAACGACATCACCCAGGAGACCCCCGCGTCCTTCGAGCCCACGCTCGACTACGTCGTGGTCAAGGTGCCGCGCTTCGCCTTCGAGAAGTTCCCCGAGGCCGACCCGACGCTGACCACCCACATGAAGTCGGTCGGCGAGGCGATGGCCATCGGGCGCAACTTCACCGAGGCGCTGCAGAAGGCGCTGCGGTCGCTGGAGAGCAGCCACGCGCCGTTCGACTGGCACAAGGAGTTCGTCGAGCTCGACAAGGCGGCGCTGCTCGAGGAGATCAGGGTCCCGCACGACGGTCGGCTCAAGAAGGTGATGGACGCGATCCGCGCCGGCGCGACGGCCGAGGAGATCTTCGAGGCCACCGCCATCGACCCGTGGTTCGTCGACCAGCTCGCGCTGATCAACGAGGTCGCGGTGGAGCTCATCGAGGCCACCGAGCTGACCCCCGGCCTGCTCCGCCTCGCCAAGCGCCACGGCTTCTCCGACGAGCAGGTCGGCAAGATCCGCGGCCTCAGCGCCGACGTCGTGCGCGGCGTACGCCATGCGCTCGGCATCCGGCCCGTGTTCAAGACCGTGGACACCTGCGCCGCCGAGTTCGCCGCGCGCACGCCCTACCACTACTCGTCCTACGACGAGGAGACCGAGGTGCGGCCCCGCACGGAGGGCAAGGAGGCGGTGATCATCCTCGGCTCGGGTCCCAACCGGATCGGCCAGGGCATCGAGTTCGACTACAGCTGCGTCCACGCCTCCCTCGCGCTGGCAGAGGCCGGCTACGAGACGATCATGGTCAACTGCAACCCCGAGACGGTGAGCACCGACTACGACACCTCCGACCGGCTCTACTTCGAGCCGCTCACGCTGGAGGACGTCCTCGAGATCGTCCACGCCGAGCAGCTGGCGGGCCCGGTCGCCGGCGTGGTGTGCCAGCTGGGCGGCCAGACTCCGCTCGGCCTGGCGCAGGGCCTCGCCGACGCCGGCGTGCCGATCGTCGGCACCACGCCGGAGGCGATCCACCTCGCCGAGGAGCGCGGCGCGTTCGGCCGGGTGCTCGCCGACGCCGGCCTGCCGGCGCCCAAGCACGGCACCGCGACGTCCTACCCCCAGGCCCACCGCATCGCCCACGAGATCGGCTACCCCGTCCTGGTGCGGCCGTCGTACGTCCTCGGCGGGCGCGGCATGGAGATCGTCTACGACGACGCCGCGCTGGAGGCCTACCTGGCGAAGTACGTCGCCAACGGGCTGATCAACGAGCGCCAGCCGGTGCTGGTCGACCGGTTCCTCGACGACGCGGTGGAGATCGACGTCGACGCGATCTTCGACGGCGACGAGCTCTTCCTGGGCGGGGTCATGGAGCACATCGAGGAGGCCGGCATCCACTCCGGCGACTCGTCGTGCGCGCTGCCGCCGATCACGCTCGGACGCGAGGAGGTCGAGCGCATCCGCCGCTCCACGGACGCCATCGCGCGCGGGCTGGGGGTGCGCGGGCTGCTCAACATCCAGTTCGCCCTGGCCTCCGACGTGCTCTACGTCCTGGAGGCCAACCCCCGTGCCTCGCGCACCGTGCCGTTCGTCTCCAAGGCCACCGCCACGCCGCTGGCGAAGGCCGCCGCCCGGGTGATGCTGGGGGAGTCGATCGCCGACCTCCGCGCGGCCGGGGTGCTGCCGGCCGAGGGCGACGGCGGCCACCTGCCCGACGGGTCGCCGATCGCGGTCAAGGAGGCGGTCATGCCCTTCGACCGCTTCAAGACCGCCGACGGCCGCACGGTCGACGCGCTCCTCGGCCCCGAGATGCGCTCGACCGGCGAGGTGATGGGCTTCGACGCCTTCTTCGGCACTGCCTTCGCCAAGGCGCAGGCCGCCGCCTACGGGTCGCTGCCGCTGTCGGGGAAGGTCTTCGTGTCGGTCGCCAACCGCGACAAGCGGCACATGATCTTCCCGGTCAAGCAGATCGCCGACATGGGCTTCGAGATCCTCGCCACCGCCGGCACGGCCGAGGTGCTGCGGCGCAACGGCGTCCAGGCCACCGTGGTCCGCAAGCAGTCCGAGGGCGAGGGCCCCGGCGGGGAGCGCACGATCGTGGGACTGATCCGCGACCGTGAGGTCGACCTGGTGATCAACACGCCCCACGGCGCCACCAGCGGCGGCTCGCCGCGCGCCGACGGCTACGACATCCGCACGGCCGCCGTCATCACCGACATCCCGTGCATCACCACCATCCAGGGCCTCGGCGCCGCGGTGCAGGGCCTGGAGGCGATGCGGCGCGGCGACATCGGGGTGCGGTCGCTGCAGGACTGGGCGGCGCTGAGCGCCGAGCGGAACGCCTGACCGTGGGGGCCTACGACATCGTCTTCGAGCGGGGCCTGACCCGGATCGACCCCGAGCGGGCGCACCACGCCGCGTTCCGGGCGATCCGGGCGGCGACGCCCGTGACGGCCCGGGCCCTCCGCGTCCCGTCCGCGCCCGTGCAGGCCCTCGGCCTGAGCTTCCCCCATCCCCTCGGCCTGGCCGCCGGCTTCGACAAGAACGCCGTCGGGATCGACGGGCTCGCCGCGCTCGGCTTCGGCCACGTCGAGATCGGCACCGTCACCGGTGAGGCACAGCCCGGCAACCCCGCGCCACGGCTCCTCCGGCTCACCGACGACCGGGCGATCGTCAACCGGATGGGGTTCAACAACGACGGCGCGGAGGTCGTGGCCCGGCGGCTGGCGGCCTGGCGCGCGGAGGGCGGCTCGACCGTCCTCGGCGTCAACATCGGCAAGACCAAGGTCGTCCCCGAGGAGGAGGCCGCCCGCGACTACGAGAAGTCGGCCGGCCTGCTCGCCCCCTACGCCGACTACCTCGTCGTCAACGTGTCCTCGCCCAACACGCCCGGCCTGCGCGACCTCCAGGCGGTGGAGAAGCTCGAGCCGCTGCTGGGCGCCGTACGCCGTCGCGCCGACGAGGTGCGCCCCGACGACCGGGTGCCGCTGCTGGTGAAGATCGCGCCCGACCTCAGCGACGACGACGTGCTGGCCGTGGCCGACCTCGCCCTCGCCACCGGGCTCGACGGCATCATCGCCACCAACACCACGATCAGCCGTGACGGCCTCGCCACTCCCGCCGCCCGCGTGCAGGAGGTCGGCGCCGGCGGGCTGAGCGGGCGTCCGCTGACCCAGCGCTCCGAGGACGTCGTGCGGATGCTCCGCGAGCGCGTGGGCCCCGGCCTCACCCTCATCGGGGTCGGCGGCATCACCACCGTCGACGACGCGCGGCGTCGGCTCGCGGCCGGCGCCGACCTGCTGCAGGCCTACACGGCGTTCGTCTACGAGGGTCCGCTGTGGCCGCGCCGGATCGTGCGGGGTCTCGCCACGGATGGCTGAGCCGCGGCCGGTGCCGGGCGGCGGGCAGGCGAGCGACCGGACCAGGGACCGGGACCGCGTCCACCCCAGCGTCCCCCCCAGCGTCCATGTCGACGGCGCGGTCGTCGGCACCAAGCGCGCCGGGCGCTACCGCCACCTGACCCTGACCGCGCCGGGCGTGCCCGAGCGCTTCCGGGCCGGCAACTTCGTGGCCGTCAGCGTCGCCGGGCACGTCGCGCGGCGGGCGCTGTGGATCCACCGGGTGCGCGCGTCGAGCGCGTTCGGCCCCACCCTCGACGTCGTCGTGGAGCCCCGGGGGAGCGGCACCCGGTGGCTCGCCGCCCAGCCCGTCGGCGCGCGGATCGCGATCACCGGACCACTGGGGCGGCCCTTCGCGCTGCCCAAGGACGCGGTGTCGTGCCTGCTCGTCGGGGAGGGCTACGCCGCCGCGCCCCTCTTCCCGCTCGCCGAACGCCTGCGCGAGCGCGGCTGCGCGGTGTCGCTGGTGGTCTCCGCCCCCGACGAGTCGCGCCTGCTGTCGGCCCTCGAGGCCCGCCGGTCCGCCCGGTCCGTCACCGTGCTCACCGCCGACGGCTCGGTCGGCCTGCGCGGGCCGGTCGCCGACCACGTCGACGACCTCGTCCGCCGCAGCGACGCCGACGTCGTCTACGCCGCCGGCCCCCACGACGTCCTCCGCAGCGCCGCGGCAGCCGCCGAGCGTGCGGGCGCCTGGAGCCAGGTCGCCGTGGAGGCGCCGACGCCCTGCGGCACCGGGCTGTGCCACGGGTGCCCGCTCCCCGTCGTCGGCGAGGACGGCGTCGAGCGCGTCGTCCGTGCCTGCACCGAGGGTCCCGTCGTGCGCGGCGACCGCGTCCAGTGGGACGCCCTGTGAGTGCCGCCCCCGTCGTCGGGATCCCCGGCCCGGTCATGGTCGCCGCCGGCTGCGGCGGCACCGGGCGCGAGCTCGAGGCCTACGCCGGTCCCGACGGTCTGGCCGGGCTCGCGTTCGTCACCCGCTCGATCACCCTCGACCCCCGCAGCGGCGGCCCCGGTCCGCGCGTCTGCGAGGTGCCGGGCGGGCTGGTCAACTCCGTGGGCCTGCCCAACCCCGGCCTCGAGCACTTCCTCGCCACCGAGCTGCCGTGGCTGGTGCGCGCCGGGGCCACCGTCCTCGTCTCGATCGCCGGCGCGACGATGGGGGAGTACGCCGACCTCGCCCGCCGGCTCAGCCGCGCCCCCGGGGTCGCCGGCCTCGAGATCAACGTCGGCGCGCCGGACGAGGCGGGCGCCGGGCTGTTCGCGGTGCGTGAGCCCTACCACGCGGCCAGCGTGATCGCGGCGGTGCGGCGCGAGTTCCCCGCCGACCGGCCGGTCCTGGCCAAGGTGCGTCCCGACGTGTCCCGCGTCGTCGAGGGCGCCCGCGCCTGCCACGAGGCGGGCGCGACGGCCGTCGTGATCGGCAACGCCGTCCCCGCCGCCCTGCTCGACGGGCGGGCGGGCGGGCTCAGCGGGCCCGCGATCGCGCCGATCGTCCTGCGCTGCGTCGCGGAGGTGCGCCGCGCCGTGCCCGAGGTGCCCGTCGTCGGGTGTGGTGGCGTGCACGACCTGCGCTCGGCCGAGGCCTACCTCGACGCCGGCGCGAGCGCCGTGCAGGTCGGCACCGCTCTGCTCCACGACCCCACGACCGTCACCCGTCTGCGCGCCGACCTCGCAGCCCGACCCGCGCCCCGACCGAATGCCCGACCCGAGGAGACCCGATGACCCCGTTCGGCACCCGCCTGGCCCACGCCATCGAGGACCGGGGGAGGTTCTGCGTGGGCATCGACCCGCACTCCGGGCTGCTGCGCCAGTGGGGGCTCGACGACGACGTCGCCTCGTTGGAGCGCTTCGCGCTCACCGTCGTCGAGGCGGTCGCCCCGGTGGTCGGTGTCGTCAAGCCGCAGAGCGCGTTCTACGAGCGCTTCGGCAGCCGCGGCATCGCCGTGCTCGAGCGGGTGGTGGCCGAGTCGCGGGCTGCGGGGGCGCTCGTGCTGATGGACGCCAAGCGCGGTGACATCGGCTCGACCAGCCAGGCCTACGCCGACGCCTACCTCGATCCCACCTCGCCGCTCGGCTCGGACGCCGTCACGGCGAGCCCCTACCTCGGGTTCGGGTCGCTCGCGCCCATGATCGAGGCCGGGCGGCGCCACGGCGGCGGGGTGTTCGTCCTCGCGCTGACCTCCAACAAGGAGGGCCCGGAGGTGCAGCACGCCCGCAGCGGCGACGCGACGGTCGCGGGCACGGTGCTGGCCCACCTGCGGGAGGCCAACGCCGGGGCGGAGCCGGTCGGCTCCTTCGGCGCCGTGGTCGGGGCGACGATCGGCGACACCGACGAGGACCTCGACATCAACGGGCCGCTGCTGGTGCCGGGCTACGGCGCCCAGGGCGGCACGGTGGACGACCTGACCCGCATCCTCGGCGCCGCGGCGCGCTGGGCGCTGCCGAGCTCCTCGCGCGAGGTGCTGCGGGCCGGGCCCGACGTGGCCGCGCTGCGCGACGCCGCCCGGCGGGGCAACGACGCCGTGCGGGGCCTCGGGGCGTGAGACTCCTCGTCCCGGCGCTGCTGGTGGCGTGCCTCGCCGCCGGCGGGTGTTCGGGCGACCGCGAGCAGGACTACTGCGAGGCCGTGGTGGAGCACCAGGCCGAGCTCTCCGAGGTGGCGTCCTCCGACGACCCCGGCGCCGTCCTCGAGGCGCTGGACGCCTACGACGACCTCGCCGACCGAGCGCCGCGCGGCATCGCCGACGACTGGTCGACGGTCCTGCGGCCGCTCCACCGGCTCGACCGGGCCCTGGCCGAGCACGACGTCGACCCCTCGACCTACGCCGCCCAGGACCCGCCGCCCGGACTGTCGGGTGACGCGCGGGCGGAGATCGAGGCTGCCGCCCGCGCCGTCGGCTCCGCACGGACGGTCGAGGCGATGGCCGAGGTCGAGCAGCACACGCTCGACGTCTGCGGGACGCCGCTCTCGGGGTGAGCGTCGCGGTGTCCCGCAGCGCCGCCCATGGGGAACATCACGTCGAGCGGGCGGGGCCGTGGGCCCGATTGCCCGACCCGACGCGACGTGACTAGATTGATCCGCACCAGCCGGAACTCCCCTTCCGACCCCTGCCCGACCCCCGAAGGATCTCCTCCGTGGCCTTGCCCCCTCTGACGCCCGAGCAGCGCCAGGCAGCCCTCGACAAGGCTGCGGCCTCCCGACGTGAGCGGGCCGAGGTGAAGAACCGGCTGAAGAACTCCGGCGGCTCCGTCGTCGACGTCCTCCACGAGGGCCAGACCAACGAGGTCATCGGCAAGATGCGGGTCGTGGAGCTGCTCCAGTCGGTGCCCGGCCTGGGGCGGGTGCGCGCCCGCCAGGTGATGGAGCGCCTCGGCATCGCCGAGAGCCGACGCGTGCGGGGCCTCGGCGTCAAGCAGGTCGCCGCGCTCGAGCGTGAGTTCGGCCCCGACGCGTCGTGACCGACCCCGCTCCGACGCCCGCCGACGACCAGCCCGGCCCCCGGGCGTCCCGTTCGCGCCTGATCGTCCTCGCCGGTCCGACGGCCGTCGGCAAGGGGACGGTCGCCGCCGCGGTGCGCGACACGCACCCCGAGGTGTGGATCTCGGTCTCCGCCACCACCCGCGCCCCGCGCCCGGGTGAGGAGCACGGCGTCCACTACTGGTTCGTCTCCGACGAGGAGTTCGACGCGATGATCGCCAGGGGCGAGCTGCTCGAGTGGGCCGTCGTCCACGGCGCCGCCCGCTACGGCACCCCCCGCGGGCCCGTCGACGCCGCGCTGGCAGCGGGTCGCCCGGCGATGCTGGAGATCGACCTGCAGGGCGCGCGCCAGGTGCGCGAGACGATGCCCGAGGCGCTGTTCGTGTTCCTCAAGCCGCCGTCGTGGGAGGAGCTCGTCCGCCGCCTGGTCGGCCGCGGCACCGAGACCGAGGCCCAGCGCGAGCGCCGGCTGGAGACCGCCCGGGCCGAGCTGGCCGCGGAGAGTGAGTTCGACGTCACCATCGTCAACCACGAAGTTCACGCCGCAGCCGACGAGTTGGTAGCCTTGATGGTTGGACCCGCTCCGTCCACCCCCTCCACCACCGACTAGCGAGGCACTCACACCGTGGCTTCTCCCACCATCGCCGCCGAGGGCGTCACCAACCCCTCGATCGACGACCTGCTCACCAAGACCGACAGCAAGTACAAGCTGGTGCTCTACAGCGCCCAGCGTGCCCGCCAGATCAACGCCTACTACTCCCAGCTCGGCGAGGGCCTGCTGGAGTACGTCGGCCCGCTCGTCGACACCCACGTGCAGGAGAAGCCGCTGTCGATCGCGCTCCGCGAGATCAACGACGACCTCCTGACCTGCGAGGACATCGACCCCGCCGCCGAGGCCGCTGCCGCCGAGGCCGCTGCCGGCGACGCCACGGAGTGACGCGAGCCTCCCGATGACCGCACGGGTCGTCCTGGGCGTCTCCGGCGGGATCGCGGCCTACAAGTCCTGCGAGCTGCTGCGCCGGTTCACCGAGTCGGGGCACGACGTCACCGTCGTGCCCACGGCCTCCGCGCTGGAGTTCGTCGGCGCGCCCACGTGGGCCGCGCTCTCGGGCAAGCCGGTCGCGACCGACGTGTGGACCGGCGTCCACGCCGTGCCCCACGTCCACATCGGCCAGCAGGCCGACGTGGTCGTGGTCGCTCCGGCGACCGCCGACCTGCTCGCGCGAGCGGCGCACGGCCTTGCGGACGACCTCCTCACCAACACCCTGCTCACGGCCCGCTGCCCGGTGGTGTTCGCCCCGGCGATGCACACCGAGATGTGGGAGCACCCCGCGACCCAGGCCAACGTCGCGACGCTGCGCCAGCGGGGAGCGGTCGTCATCGAGCCCGCCGTGGGGCGCCTCACCGGCGCCGACACCGGCAAGGGCCGCCTTCCCGAGCCCGGTGCGATCTTCGAGCTCGTGCGCGAGGTCCTCGACCGCGGCGCCGACGCCCCGCAGGACCTCGCCGGGCGCAAGGTCGTCGTGTCCGCCGGGGGCACCCGCGAGTACCTCGACCCGGTCCGCTTCCTCGGCAACCGGTCCTCGGGCCTGCAGGGCTACGCCCTCGCCCGGGCCGCCGCCGCGCGGGGCGCGCACGTCACCCTGGTCAGCGCCAACGTCAGCCTCGCCGACCCGGCCGGCGCCAGCGTCGTACGCGTCGAGACCACCGCGCAGCTGCGCGAGGCGGTCGTCGCCGCGACCGCCACGGCCGACGCGGTCGTGATGGCGGCGGCTCCCGCCGACTTCCGGCCCACCTCGACGAGCGAGGCGAAGATCAAGAAGGCCGACGACGGCTCGGCGCCCGCCATCGCGCTCGAGCAGAATCCCGACATCCTGGCCGAGATCTCCCACGACCGGGCCCGCGAGGACGCCGTCATCGTCGGCTTCGCCGCCGAGACCGGCGACGCCACCGGCTCCGTGCTCGACCTCGGTCGGGCCAAGCTCGCGCGCAAGGCCTGCGACCTGCTCGTCGTCAACGACGTCAGCGGCGGCGCGGTCTTCGGCAGCGCCGACAACGAGGCCGTGGTGCTCGGCTCCGACGGCGCGGCCGTCGAGGTGCCCCGCGGCACCAAGACCGCCCTGGCCCACGTGATCTGGGACGAGGTCGTCCGGCGATTCGCCGACTGAGACCTGCGTCCCAGCTGCCGGCCAGCAGGTACGTTTCATCCGACCGACCCAGAGAAGAATCGAGAGCAACGTGGCTGGACGCCTGTTCACCTCCGAGTCCGTGACCGAGGGGCACCCCGACAAGATCGCCGACCGCATCAGCGACTCGGTGCTCGACCACCTCATGGCCACCGACCCCGACAAGGCCAACCTGCGGGTGGCCGTCGAGACGCTGCTGACCACCGGACTCGTGGTCGTCGCCGGCGAGGTGCGCACGGGTGCCTACGCACCGGTCGCCGACATCGTCCGCAGGGCGATCCTCGAGATCGGCTACGACTCCTCGGAGAAGGGCTTCGACGGCCACACGTGCGGCGTCCAGGTCGCCATCGGCGCCCAGTCGACCGACATCGCCGCCGGCGTCGACGCCGGCCACGAGTCGCGCGTCGGCTCGTCGGAGGACGAGCTCGACAAGCGCGGCGCGGGCGACCAGGGCCTGATGTTCGGCTACGCCTGCGACGACACCCCGCAGCTGATGCCGCTCCCGATCACCATCGCGCAGCGGCTCGCCCAGCGCCTGACGCAGGTCCGCAAGAGCGGGACGCTCGGCTACCTGCGTCCCGACGGCAAGACCCAGGTGACGATCGAGTACGACGAGGACGACCGCCCGGTGCGCGTCGACACCGTCGTGCTGTCCACCCAGCACGACCCCGGCGTCGAGCACGCCCAGCTCGAGGCCGAGATCAAGCAGCACGTCATCGACCCCGTGCTCGCCGACGTCGACCTGCCCTCCGAGGGCTACCGCATGCTGGTCAACCCGACCGGCACCTTCGTCATCGGCGGCCCGATGGGTGACGCCGGCCTGACCGGTCGCAAGATCATCGTCGACACCTACGGCGGGATGGCCCGCCACGGTGGCGGCGCGTTCTCCGGCAAGGACCCCTCGAAGGTCGACCGCTCCGCCGCCTACGCCATGCGCTGGGTCGCGAAGAACGTCGTCGCGGCCGGGCTGGCCCGCCGGTGCGAGGCCCAGGTCGCCTACGCGATCGGCAAGGCCGCCCCGGTCGGCGTGTTCATCGAGACCTTCGGCACCGGCGTCGTGTCCGACGAGTTGATCCAGGACGCCGTCCTCGAGGTCTTCGACCTGCGTCCGGCCGCGATCATCCGCGACCTCGACCTGCTCCGCCCGATCTACGCCGAGACCTCCGCCTACGGCCACTTCGGCCGCGAGCTGCCGGAGTTCACCTGGGAGAACACCGACCGCGCCGACAAGCTGAAGGCCGCCGCGGGCGTCTGACGCCGCGGCGGGCGTCGTTCGTCGTTCGCTCGCCGTCGCTGTCGGAGTCCCCGCTCGAGCGGGGACTCCGACACCTGGAGGCCGTTGCAACCCCCTCCAGGTGTCAGACTTCCCCACCAGGTACGACGGTCGGTGGCCGCTGACACAATCGCCCGCATGACCTCACGCGAAGCCCCGGAAGCAGACATGCTCCCGGGGCTTCGTGCTGCCGTGGACGACGCTCGCGCCAAGGCGGCCGCGACGCGGCGCCGGAAGGCCGCCGCGTGGGAGCCGGCCGCCGTCGATCCCGTCGCGCGGGTGCTCGTCGACATCGCCCTGGCCCACCTCGACCGCCCCTTCGACTACGCCGTCCCGATCGCCATGGCCGAGACGGCCGTGCCCGGAGCGCGGGTGAAGGTCCGCTTCGCCGGCCAGGACGTCGACGGCTACGTCGTCGAGCGGGCGAGCCGCACCGACCACACGGGCATCCTCCAGCCGCTGAGCCGGGTGGTGAGCCCCGAGCCGGTGCTGGCGCCGGAGATCGCCGAGCTCAGCGCCACGATCGCCCACCGGTACGCCGGCGCGCGCTCCGACGTGCTGCGCCTGGCGGTGCCGCCCCGCCACGCCGCCACCGAGAAGCTGCCCTCCCCGCCCGCGCCGCCCGCGCCGTCCCCGCCGGTCCCCGCGGCCTGGGCCGAGGTGCCCCACGCCGACGCGTTCCTGAGCCACGTCGCCACCGGCGGCGCCCCCCGCGCGGTCTGGTCGGCCGCCCCGGGCGACGACTGGCCGGCGATGATCGCCGAGGCCGTCGCCGCGACCTACGCCGCAGGCCGGGGCGCGCTGGTCTGCGTGCCCGACCGCCGTGACGTCGCGCGCGTCGACGCGGCGCTCACCGAGCTGCTGGGGGAGGGCCACCACGTCTGCCTGAGCGCCGACGGCGGTCCGGCCGCCCGCTACCGCGACTTCCTCGCCGTCTCCCGCGGCGCTCGGCGCGTCGTCGTCGGCACCCGCTCCGCCGCGTTCGCCCCGGTGCACGACCTCGGGCTGGTGGCGCTGTGGGACGACGGCGACGACCTGCACGCCGAGCCCCGCGCGCCCTACCCCCACACCCGCGAGGTGCTCCTGCTGCGCGCCGAGCAGCAGGGCACGGCCGCGCTGCTCGGCGGCGTCGCCCGTACGCCCGAGGCGCAGCAGCTGGTCGCGAGCGGCTGGGCCCACGAGCTGGCGGTGCCCCGCGAGGTGCTGCGCCGCCGGGTGCGGGTCGAGGCGGTGCCGGCCGAGGACCGCTCCGTCGGCACGCGCATCCCGCGGGCCGCCTACGACGCGATCCGGCAGGGACTGACCGCCGGGCCGGTGCTGGTGCAGACGCCGCGCGCCGGCTATGCCGCCTCGCTGGCCTGCGACACGTGTCGTACGCCGGCCCGGTGCACCGCGTGCACCGGCCCGCTGGTGGTCGACGGCCCCGTGGTGCCGCCGCGGTGCCGCTGGTGCGGGCACGTCGAGGCGCCGTGGTCGTGCCCGACGTGCGGCGGCCACGGCCTGCGCGCCCCCGTGCGGGGCGGGGCCCGCACCGCCGAGGAGCTGGGGCGGATGTTCCCCGGCACCACGGTCCGCACCTCCAGTGGCGAGCGCGTGGTCGACCGGGTCGACGCGGCCGCCGACCTCGTCGTCGCGACGGTCGGGGCAGAGCCGGTCGCCGAGGGGGGCTACGCGGCCGTCGTCGTCCTCGACACGTGGCTGAGCCTGGCCCGCGACGACATGCGCGCCGCGGAGGAGGCGCTGCGCCGCTGGCTCAACGCCGCCGCGCTGG
The DNA here is from genome assembly GCF_058134345.1 of Nocardioides sp. Z24_21. Taxonomy (NCBI): domain Bacteria; kingdom Bacillati; phylum Actinomycetota; class Actinomycetes; order Propionibacteriales; family Nocardioidaceae; genus Nocardioides; species Nocardioides sp. Z24_21. Next base: position 1,502 of record NZ_JBYTTH010000003.1, on the reverse strand, counting down.
CCCGGGTCGGCGGCCACGTCGTCGCCGTGGGTGACCCGGCCCATCCCGCGCTCCAGGCGCTGGTCCGGTGGGACCCGGCCGGCTTCGCGCGGCGCGAGGCCGAGGAGCGCTCCCAGGCCCACCTGCCCCCGGCCGCGCGCCTGGCGACCGTGACCGGCGACCTCGGCGCCCTCGACGACGTCCTCCACCTGCTCGACCTCCCCGACGGCGCCGAGGTGCTGGGCCCCGTCCCGGTGGACCACGAGCACCGCGTGCTGCTCCGGGTCCCTCGGGGGAGCGGCGAGGCGCTCTCGCGCTCGCTGGGCGACCTCCAGCGGATCCGCTCGGCCCGCAAGCTCGACCCCGTCCGGGTGCAGGTCGATCCGCTCACGGTCTGAGGCGGCGCAGACCCGGCCGCCATGACGGGGCCACGGACGCGTCCCTAGACTTGACGCCGCCTGCCCAGGCCCCACCGTCAACCTCGTCCACCTCGTCCAAGGGAGCTCCGTGGCCGTCCAGCCCATCCGCCTCTTCGGTGACCCCGTGCTCCGCCAGCAAGCGATCGAGGTCGACGACTTCGACCGCGAGGTCCGCCAGCTCGTCACCGACCTCACCGACACCATGCTCGCCGCGCCCGGTGCCGGCCTCGCGGCACCGCAGATCGGCGTGGGCCTGCGCGTCTTCACCTGGAACGTCGACGGCGAGGTCGGCCACCTGGTCAACCCCACCCTGGAGCTCTCCGAGGAGACCCAGGACGGCGCCGAGGGGTGCCTGTCGCTGCCCGAGCTGACCTACGACTGCATCCGCGCCCTGTCGGTGGTCGCGACGGGGTTCGACATGTACGGCGAGCCGCAGCGCATCGTGGCCTCCGACCTGCTCGCCCGCGCGATGCAGCACGAGACCGACCACCTCGACGGGATCCTGTTCATCGACAAGCTCGACACCGCAGCCCGCAAGGCGGCGATGAAGGAGATCCGCGAGTCCGACTGGTTCGGCCTCGAGCGACCGACCGTCCGGGTCAGCCCGCACGCCACCCACGGACTGGGCCTCTGATGCGCGTCGTCTTCGCCGGCACCCCCGAGGTCGCCCTGCCCGCGCTCGACGCGATCGCCGACAGCCGCCACGAGCTCGTCGGCGTCGTCACCCGCCCCGACGCCCCCAGCGGCCGCGGTCGCAGGCTGGTCGCCAGCCCGGTCGCCCAGCGTGCCGAGGAGCTCGGCGTCCCCGTGCTCAAGCCCGAGCACCCGCGCGACCCCGAGTTCCAGGAGGCGCTCGCCGCGCTGCGCCCCGACGCGTGCCCCGTGGTGGCCTACGGTGCCCTGCTGCCGCAGTCGGCGCTCGACCTGGTGCCGCACGGGTGGATCAACCTCCACTTCTCCGTGCTCCCGTCCTGGGGGGGGGGGGGGGGGGGGGGGGGAGGGGGTTGGTGGGGGGGGGGAGAGCGGGCGAAGTTGCGGAGGTTGCTGAGGTAGCGCAGGTACTCCGTGCGCGATCCGGTGACCTGCTGGGCGCGCTGCTTCCGC
>NZ_JBYTTH010000002.1:0-1087518 GCF_058134345.1 Nocardioides sp. Z24_21 | reverse complement strand
CCCTGCTGAGATGCTCCACGAGATACTGACCAAGGCCGCTGAAAACCACGGTGTTGCGTGACTACCTAGATTCCGCCGCACCTGCGTGTTCCCGTGGTGCACCCGCCCGGCTCGCGGCTGCGACATCGACCACGTCACCGAGTTCGACCACGACGCCGCAGCAGACGGACGGCCCCAGCCGGGACCAACCCGGAGCGACAACCTGGCCGCCCTGTGCCGATCCCACCACCGGCTCAAGACCCACACCGCCTGGCGCTACGCGACGGTCGGGCCGGGCGCATTCGAGTGGGCCAGCCCTCACGGCCACCGCTACCGCCGCGACCCCACCGGCACCACCCGGATCGACGAGTCGGACCCACCCGACCCACCCGGCATCCCAAGCCCCCGCCGACGATGACCCCGCCCCGGCACCCCGCCACCCGTCAGGTGGCGGGGCCACCGGCACGTCCGGAGCGATCGACGGGGCCTGCGCGGATCGCCCTGCCATCGCACCCCGCGCGGGTTGTGTGCGTCGCCAGATGTGATGCCCAGGCAGGTTGTCCCACCTCGTGATGGGTGGCGCTTCGCGATCGGCCAAGTGGACGACCAGTGCGGGACGCCGCTGTCAGGATGGCGCGATGAGCGAGACGGTGCTCTACACCGGAGACGACTTCTACTGCGACGTGGCGATCCCGCGCGCGGCGCCGTTGCACGTGGTGCACGAGGACGAGCTCGTGCTCGGCTACCACCACACCCGGCCGTTCTGGCGCGTCCACCTCGTCGTGGTGCCCAAGCGACACATCGCCTCCCTCACGACGGCGGGCCACGACGACGAGGAGGACGTGCGTGCGCTGCTCACCGTCGTGCAGCGGCTCGCGCGCGACGTCGAGCGCGCGTACGGCGCCGCCGCCGTGCTCACCAACCTGGGCCGCTACCAGGACTCCCGGCACCTGCATGTCCACGTCCACTCCGGCGCGCAGCGGCGTGCCTGAGGCGCGGCTGAGGACGTTCTGCACCCGATGTCAGACCCCCACGCCAGACTGCGCCCCATGGACGCCCGCGCACTGCTCAGCCGACTCGCCGAGGTGATCGACGCCCACGACTGGGACGGCTTGCCCGCCCTGCTGCGCGACGACTTCACCTGCCGCTACGTGCACACGGGCGAGGTCTTCGATCGAGACGGGTGGGTGCGGCTCAACGCCGACTACCCCGGATTCGAGCGGATGTGCGTGGAGGACCTCGTCGCCGACGGCGACCGCGGGGCGCTGCGGGCCCGCGTGACGTCGACGGACGACGCGGGTGAGCGCCTCGGGTTCGCCGTGGCCAGCTTCGCGACCGTGCGCGACGGGCTGCTCCACGAGCTCGTCGAGGTCTGGACCGACGTCGACCAGCAGCCACCCGCCGGGACCCGCTGAGCGCGGCGGAGCCCCGGGCCGACCCGCGCACGGCGGTCCGGCCCGGGGCTCCGGAGGCGAGGGCTCGAGCCCTGGGTCACCGCATGTTCTTGGCGGCGACCTTCGCGAGCTTCTTCATCGTGGAGGCGTCGATCGGTGCGTCGTCGGCCACGACGATGCTGGCGATGCGCTTGCCGTCGCGGATCAGCACGCTCGCGGAGTGGGTGGTGAAGGTGGAGATGGCGGTCTCCTGCACGATCGACAGGGACTCCTGGCCGAGCTTGGAGCCCTTGGTCGGCCGCACGGTGACGGTCGCGCCGCTGGCGGGATCGGTGTAGCTGGCGCACTGCTTGACGTACGACGTGAAGGCCTTGAAGTAGGTCTTGGCCAGGCCGCTGGACTTCACCTCCGCGACGCCGGCCACGACGATCGGGTCGCCCGCGCCGGAGAGGCCGGCGATGCTGACCGCGGAGGTGGCCTTCTTCTGCGTGTTGGCGCCGCAGGTGCCGTCCGGCACGGCGATCTTCTTGGTCCGCTCGGTCTTGAACTCGCCGTCCGCCAGCTCGGGGAAGAGCTTCACGATGTCGGCCTTGCCCAGTGCGTCCTTGGGGCCGACGGCAGCCTGCGCGGCGGGCGTCGACACCAGGAGCAGGGCGGTGGCGAGACCACCGGCGAGGGACAGGGACGTGCGGTTCATGGATGCTCCTGCAGGCAGAGGAAGTGCTGACCGCCCTGTCCTGCCCGGCGCCGCCCGGCTCAAACCTCCCGGCCGCGAGCGTCCCGCGGGTCGGGCTCAGTCGTCGACGAGGCCGATGCGGAGGTACTCGGCGGCGTAGGTGCCGCCGAGCAGGAGTGAGGCGTAGCGCGCCACCTCGGCGTCCGCGTCGGTCTCGAGGGACTCCACGCGTACGCCGTGGCGCGCGGCGGCGGCCCTCAGCTCGCCGGCCTGCCGGCGCACGGCCGGGTCGTCGGAGCGGTCGTCGAGGACGAGCAGCAGCGGCCGGATCTCGCCGGGGTCGTCGGCGAACGGGTCGGCGAACAGGTCGCGGGACCTGGTCGCCTCGATGACGGGGAGCAGGTGCTCGGCGTCGCCGGCGATCGCGGACCGGCCGCTCGTGCGGCGCAGCAGCTCGGCCAGCCGGCGCGCAGCCCGTGCGGCCAGGACGGAGCCGCCCCACACGAGGGGGTTGGTGTCGGCCATCGCGATGGCCAGCATCTTGGCCGGGTTGACCGCGAGGTCGCGGTGCGGCGAGCAGCTCTCCGCGACCTGGTCGAGCGAGGCGGCGACGGACTCGGCGTCCGCCCTCGGTCCGAGACGCACCTGGGCGAGGTAGTCGAGCACCACCACGGCCGTCGCGAGCTGGTCGCCCGTCACGGTCGGCAGCACCGTCACGTGCCGCCCCGCCGCGTGCTCGCCCACCAGCGAACGCTCGGGGCAGGCCACCACGACCTGCGCCCCGCGGCGCACGGCCTCGGCGACCGCCGACGCGGACCCGGCATCGTTGCCCTCGGGCGCCAGCATGACGACGAGGTCGAGCGAGCCCGCCCAGCCGGGCAGGCCCGGGTTGGGCCAGGCCACGAACGGCACCGGGCACCACGGCTCGAGCACCGCGCGCAACAGGCGCGAGTCGGGCCCGGCGGCGATCACCGCGCGCGGACGGGCCTCGTCACGACCCCGGGCGATGGCCTCGGCGGTCGCCGCGGCCGACTCGTGGGCCTCGCGCCGCACGCGGGCACCGCTCTCGGCGAGGGTGCGCAGGCGCAGGTCTACGGTGTCGAGCACGCGGGGGTCGTCCAGCCGGGACTCGTCGAACCAGGTCGCCACAGCCAGCTCCTCAGACGGGCTTGCGGGCCTCGTCGACCAGCAGCACCGGGATGTCGTCGCGGACCGGGTAGGCGTTGCCGCACCCCTGGCACACGAGCTCCTCGGCACCGCCGGACGCGTCCGGCGACAGCTCGCCGTGGCAGGCCGGGCAGACGATGATGCTCAGCAGCTGCTCGTCGATGTTCACGCCGATGATCCTAGGGGGTGCCGGGCGCCGTCAGTCAGTGGAGGTGAGCACCCGCAGGTGCCCCCGCTTGGCGCCGCGGGACGGGTCGTCGGTGGAGTGCAGCGGCGCCGGGGCCGGGGCCGGCCGGGCCGCCTCGCGCACCGCGTCGGCCAGCGCGAGGAGGTCGTCGCTGCTCGGCCCCTGCGCCGCGGGGTCGCCCGCGAGCCGCAGCACCTCCCAGCCGCGCGGGGCGGACAGCCGCTCGCTGTGCAGCTCGCAGAGGTCGTAGGCGTGCGGCTCGGCGTACGTCGCCAGCGGGCCGAGGACGGCCGTCTGGTCGGCGTAGACATAGGTCAGCGTGTTGACCGCAGAACGGCCACACGCCGTCCGCGAACAACGACGGGCAAGGCTCACGGCCCTGACGCTACCCGCCGCACCCACGTGCGGCGCTTAGGCTCGCGGCGTGGACATCGGGGTGGGCAGCGAGGCACGCGGACCGGACAGTGGACCGGAGGGCGGCAAGACCCGCGCGCGCCGCACCCGTGACCGGCGCGGGCGCGGCATGCGCGGCCCGGGCGTGGCGCCCGCCCGGCCCGGCACGCCGGCGCTGCGCACCGCTCGGCAGCGCTTCGACCAGCTCGTGCTCGACGTGGTGACCCCCCTCGACGAGCGGTGGCACCGCCACCTCGGGCTGGTGGAGTACGCCGTCGAGGACGCGCCCATGCTTCCCGACGACTGGGGCGACGAGACGGTGCCGCTGTCGTCGCTGGTGCGCGGCAAGGGCCAGGACCCCACCCGGCTGGTGATCTTCCGGCGCCCGATCGAGCACCGCTCGAGCAGTCGCGACGAGCTCGAGGCGATGGTGCACACCGTCGTCGTCGAGCAGATCGCCGAGCTGCTCAACCTCACGCCCGGGCAGGTCGACGAGAGGTACGCCGACTGAGGCTCGTGGGCAGGAGTCCCGGCTAGCGCTGGGCCGGACGCACGTCGGGCACCTGGCTGGTGGTGTCGAGCTGCGGCAGGGGCAGCACCGACAGCCCGCGATCGTCCACCTCGACCGACACCACCGCGCTGGTGCGCTCGACGCCCAGCAGGGCCAGCACCGCGTCGTCGGGCACCTTGATCCGCGCCGCGGTCGCCGGGTCGAGCTCGACGCGGCGCTCGCGGACCACGGCGGTCCCGTCCTCGTCCCATGCCCGCAGCGTGACCAGGCCGGGCGCGGTCGCGCCCGTGACGACGAAGCGCTTGGCCCCGGCGGGGAGCGCGACGGCCGCGTCGCCGTCGATCGCGGAGCCGGCAGCGGCGAGCGCGAGGTCGCCCGCCGTGCGGGTGCGCAGCGAGGCGGTGACCGGACCGGTCGCCTCCAGCCGAAGCGCCTGCACGCCCTGCAGCAGGCGCCCACGCAGGACGCCGGTGAGGTCGACCTCGGTGACCGTCGCGGGCGCGAGGGTCACCTCGTCCACGCCCTCGGGCGCGAACTCGCTCTCCTCGCTGACCAGCTCCAGGGCGACCCGGACCTCGCTGTCGCCGGGGTTGGCCAGGGTCAGGAGGCGGTCGGCGCGCGACGTGCCCACCCCCGCGACGTAGGACGTCGCGGCGGGCTCGGCCTGCGACGGCAGCCACTCGCGCAGCGGGCGGGCGCGACCCACCGGGTCGACGACGTCGACGACGCTCGACGCGAGCCGGCCGCGGGTGACGACCACCCGCAGGGCGAGGGCGTCGCGGTTGGGCACGACCTTCGCGAGGTCGAAGGAGGTGGACCGGCCGCCGGGGACGCGCACGCCCCGCAGCGCCGGGACGTCGACCTGCCCGCTGCCGTCCCAGACGGTGACGTCGGCGACGGCCGGGCCGCGGTCGGGGTTGATCAGGGTGAGCGTCGAGGTGTGCTCCGCCGATGCGCCGACGCCGGTGAACCACCGCTCGGGTGCCGGCTGGTCGCAGTCGGTGGCCGAGCCGCCCCCGGAGCGGGACGCGACGAGGCCCTCGGCCAGCTCGCCGGTGCCGTTGACGACGACGTAGCGCCGCTCCTCGCGGGCCGCGACCCCGTCGGTCACGGGCTGGGTCACCTCGCGGCGACCGACTCGCAGCGCCAGGTCGCCCGAGGCCAGCCCGGTGCTGCCGAAGCGCACCTCGTCGGCGCCGGGCAGCCGGGCGGGACAGACCGTCGTGACCCGGTCGAGCGGCGCGTCGGTCGGCGCGTGGGACGCCTGCGGCTCGGCGGCCGGCCGCACCAGGGCGAGCGCGGCGACGGTCAGCAGCGGGATCACCACGGCCAGGATCGTCAGTGGCGCGGGCCGGCGGCTCGTGGTCTCGGCCGCCCTGCGGCGGCCCCCGCCGGGGGTGGGTGCGGTGGGCTCAGGCATCGCGGTCCCCCTGCCGTCGCGTCCGGACGGTCGGGGCGGCGAGCACGAGCGCGAGCACGATGGCGGCGCCCTGCACCACCAGCAGCACGGTGCGCCACCACGGGCTCGGCCCGTCCACCGAGTCGGGGTCGAGGGGCCGGTCCACGCGCCAGGCGCGGGTGGCGCGGTCCTCGGCGCTGGCCTGCTCGAGGCCGGCGGTGGCGTCGAGGAGCGAGGAGATCCGGCCGTCGGCGGGCGAGCTCAGCACGACGTACTCGATGCCGCGGGCACCGAGGTCGGCCACGACGGCGGGCGTCGGCGCGGAGACCAGCGCCTGCACGTTGCTGGTCAGGCCGGGGTCCTCGTCGGCCAGGGTGAGGATCTCGTCCTCGCCGACGGTGGTGCCGTCGTCGCGCCGGATGCGGTAGGCGACCCCGTCCTCGACCGAGCCGTCGATGACCAGCACGCCGTGCTCGTCGCCGAGCAGCGAGCTCTGCTCCATGTAGACCGGCACGGTCTGCTCGCTGTCGTGCGAGAGCACCTCCTCGTCGGCCGACGTGGTCAGCCACCAGCCCAGCCCGCCGAGCGGCACGACCGCGGCGGCGATGGCCAGCGCCGTCGCCACACCGCGCTGCCACCACGGGTGGTGGTCGGTGAGCCGGCGCAGGTAGGCGTCGGCGCCGAGCACGACCGCCACGACCGCCGTGCCCTGCAGGATCACCACGAACAGGCCCAGGGTGGGCCGCGTGGTGACCGCGGGCAGGTCGAGGGTCACGTGCGACAGCAGGCCGGAGACGACCGCCGCGGCGAGCGCCACCAGCCAGCACAGGAGCACCGCCACCCGCGTCCGCCGCGGGACCAGGGCGACGACCGCCAGCAGGGCGAGCACCACGCCGAGCCACCAGGGGGCGCCGAGGTCGTTGAGCCGGCCGGTGACGAGGCCGCCGAAGGTGACCTGGTCGACCGTGAGTCGACCGGCCTCGAGCAGCAGCCCGGACGCCGAGCCCGTCGTCAGCAGCGGCACCAGCCAGGGGGCGAGCAGCACCGGGGTCGCGGCCACGGCGACCACCGGCGGGCCCCAGCTGTCGCGCTCGCGCAGCAGCCGCGGGGCGATGACGGCCGCCGCGCCCAGGACGACGGCGGTGGCGAGCAGGGCGAAGAGCCAGAGGCCCGGGACGAACGCCGCGCCGAGGGCCAGCAGCAGCGCCGTGCGCCACGCGGCTCGCCAGCGCCGGTCGCGGTCGGGGTCGACGAAGCCGAGGGCGGCGTGGGCGGTCCACGGCAGCAGCGCGGCGACCGCGACGATGCCGAACCGGCCCTCGGCCCACGCCCCCGACGTGACCGGGACGAGCGCGTAGGTCAGCGCGCCCCACACCACGAGCCAGCGCGGCAGGCCCAGCGGGTCGACGAGCCGGCCGACGACCTTGAGCAGGCGCCACGCGCCCCAGGCCGCGAACGGCACCGCCAGCAGCATGAGCGCGGACACCACGGCGCTGGTGCTGCCCAGGAGGACGGTGGCGCCCAGCGCGAACGGCAGCACGTAGGCCGGCGCGGGCACGTCGGTGCCGGTGCCGAGCGGGTGCCAGCTCGACACGTGCAGCCGCCACCAGTCGGCGGCGGCCTCGGGCACCGGCGAGAGCGCGCCCCCGGTGATCGACCCGAACGCCTCGCGCCCGGCGACCAGCGCGAGGACCGCGAAGAGGGCCAGCACGACCGCGACGGGGTTGGTGAAGAACCGCGCCACGATGCCCGTGTCGGTGAGGAAGGCGTCCTCGTCGTCCTCGACCGGGCCGCGACGCTCGATGCGCGAGCCCGCGGCCGGGGACGACTCGGTCGCCTTGGCGAGTCGGCGCCGCTCGGCGACGTCGACGGCCTGGCTCGTGGCCGCGGAGGCGAGGTCGGTGACGAAGTCGAGGCCGTGCCGGTAGGGCAGCCACCACGGCGCCAGCAGGCGGCGTACGTCGGCGGCCTCGCCCTGCCGTGCCCGGGCCCGCTCGCGCCGGGCGGCGAGGAGCTGCCCGAGACGCCCGTGCACGGACAGCGTCGCCGCCAGCTCGTCGAGGGCCTCCCCCACCGAGCGCACGGCGAGGAACCCCAGCACCCGCAGCAGCGAGCCGAGGAAGAGCCGGACGTACTGCCAGGCGAAGCCGCGCGTGGACACGTTGGCCAGCGACGTGAAGAGGGCGGCGCGACGCTCCTGGTAGTGGGTGTGGCGCCCGGTGAGCGGCGTGCGCCGGATGCCGCGGTGGGCGGCCTCGGCGTGGAACACGACCGCCTGCGGCACCACGAGGGCGTGGTGGCCCGCGAGCGCGGCCCGCCAGCCGAAGTCGATGTCGTTGCCGAAGATCGGCAGCTCCTCGTCGAGCCCGCCGAGCGACTCGAGCACGCGGCGACGCACCAGCATGCCGGCGGTGTTGACCGCGAGCACCTCGCGCACCGCGTCGTGCTGGCCCTGGTCGTACTCGCCGCGCTCGAGGCCCGTCTCGCGCCGGCCGGTGCCGGTGATGGTGAGGCCGACCTCCAGGAGCCGGCGCAGCGAGGGCCACTCGCGCAGCTTGGGCCCGAGGATCGCCACGTCGGGGTGCTCCGCGGCGGCAGCGAGCAGCTCGGCGAGGGCCGTCGGGGCGGGGTTGGCGTCGTCGTGGAGCAGCCAGACCCACTCGTCGTCGTCGGCCGCGGGCGCCAGCTCGAGGCCGTGTCGCACGGCGGCGGGATAGCTCGTCGAGCCGGGCACCACGTCGAGGACGACCCGCTCGCCGAGGGCGGCGCGGACGAGGTCGGCGCTCTCGTCGCGGCTGGTGGTGTCGACGGCCACGACGCGGTCGACCGGGTGGGTCTGCCCGGTCAGGCCGGAGAGGACTGCTGGGAGCCAACGCGCCCCGTCATGACTGACGAGAAGCGCAGTGACGGTCACCGCAGCACCCTAGCGAGGGGCTCGGCGCTCCATGAAACCGTCGGGGCGGTGCCGGTGGTGGGGCCGGTGGTGGGGCCGGTGGTGGTGCTGGGGACGGGCCGGCGGGGGGTCCGGCCGCGGCCCTCAGACCGCGCGCTTCTTGAGCTTGCGGCGCTCCCGCTCGGAGAGGCCGCCCCAGATGCCGAAGCGCTCGTCGTTCATCAATGCGTACTCGAGGCAGTTGTCGCGGACCTCGCACGTCAGGCAGACCTTCTTGGCCTCCCGCGTGGAGCCGCCCTTCTCGGGGAAGAACGCCTCGGGATCCGTCTGCGCGCAGAGCGCGCGGTCCTGCCACCCGAACTCCTCGCCCTCGGGCTCGAGGAGAAACAGTTCTGCTCTCATGGCTGACGCCCTTTCGACCCTGTTTTCAGAACTGACCGACACCGGTTCACTGAACGACACTACTGGAATTACATGCCTGTCGTACCCACGTAGTCAAGCCCGGATCTGATATGGCCGTTCGGCTTCCGGCAGGCTGCTCCTATGTCATCATCCGCAGCCACGCTCCGTCGTATCACCGTCCTGTCCGGCGGTGTCGGCGGGGCCCGCTTCCTCCAAGGACTCCTCCACGGCCTCCGCACGGGCACCGTCCCGGGCGGCTCCGGCGACACCGAGGTCACGGTCGTGACCAACACCGCCGACGACTGGTGGATCCACGGGCTCAAGGTCTGCCCCGACCTCGACACCGTGATGTACACCCTCGGCGAGGGCATCGACGTCGAGCGCGGATGGGGTCGCCGCGACGAGACCTGGAGCGCCAGGACCGAGCTGGAGGCCTACGGCGTCGAGCCGACGTGGTTCGGCCTGGGCGACCGCGACATCGCGACCCACCTGGTCCGCACGCAGATGCTCGAGGCCGGGTACACGCTCTCGCAGGTCACCGAGGCGCTGTGCCGCCGCTGGATCACGCCGCTCCACGGTGACCGCGTGCGGCTGCTCCCGATGTCGGACGACCGCGTGGAGACGCACGTGGCCGTGGCCGACCCCGAGAGCCCGAGCGGGCGGCGGGTCGTGCACTTCCAGGAGTACTGGGTGCGGCTGCACGCCGCCGTGCCCGCCGAGGCGGTCGTGGTGGTCGGGCAGGACGCCGCCACGCCCGCACCCGGCGTCCTCGACGCGATCGCCGGGGCCGACCTCGTCGTGCTCCCGCCCTCCAACCCGGTCGTCTCGGTCGGCACGATCCTCGGGGTCCCGGGCATCCGCGACGCGGTGCGCGCCACGCCCGCCCCGGTGGTCGGGATCTCCCCCATCGTCGGCTCCGCGCCGGTGCGCGGCATGGCGGCGCAGATGCTCGCCGGCATCGGTGTCGAGGTGAGCGCGGGTGCCGTCGGCGCCCACTACGGCGCGCGCCGCGACGGCGGGGTGCTCGACGGGTGGCTCGTCGACGAGCGCGACGCCGACCAGGTGGCCGGCCTCGAGCGGGCCGGGATCGCCGCGGCGGCCGTCCCCCTCATGATGACCGACCACGACGCCACCGCGGCGATGGCCGCCGCTGCCGTCTCGCTCGTCACCGCCGACGCGGCGGGATCGCGGTGAACCACCTGGAGGTGTGGGCCCCCGACGGGATCCCCGAGGTCTCGGCGGGCGACGACCTCGCGGCGCTGGTGCTGGACGCGCTCGACCGGGCCGGACCGGACGCCGCCCTGGGCGACGGGGACGTCGTGTGCGTGACGAGCAAGGTGGTGAGCAAGGCCGAGGGCCGCACCCGGGTGGGCGAGCGGGACGCCGCCGTCGAGGAGGAGACCGTGCGCGTCGTCGCGCGCCGGGGTCCGGTGCGGATCGTGCGCAACCGCCTCGGCCTCACCATGGCCGCGGCCGGGGTCGACGCCTCCAACGTCACGGCCGGCTCGGTCGTGCTCCTCCCCCTCGACCCCGACGCCTCCGCGCGGTCGTTGCGCCGGGAGCTGCTCCGGCGCACCGGGACCAACGTGGCGGTCGTCGTCACCGACACGTCCGGTCGGGCGTGGCGCGAGGGGCAGACCGACATCGCGATCGGTGCCGCCGGCCTCCTGGTCGCCGAGGACTTCGCCGGCCGCACCGACCCCCACGGCAACCCCCTCGCGGTGACGCTGCCCGCGGTGGCCGACGAGATCGCCGGGGCCGCCGAGCTCGCGCAGGGCAAGCTGGCCGGCCGCCCGGTCGCGGTCGTACGGGGCCGTGCCGACCTCGTCCTGCCGCCCGGCGAGGACGGCCCCGGCGCCGTGTCACTCGTGCGCCCCGACGGGGGCGACCTCTTCGGCTGGGGCGCCCGGGAGGCCGTCGTACGCGCGCTGGCCGGCGACGAGTCCGACCGCGCGCCGTTCGGGGCGCCCGCGCCGCCGGAGGAGGTGCACGAGGCGCTGAGCCGCGTCGTCGGTGCCGGTCGAGCGCTGTCGTCGGCCCTGATGCTGCGCTTCGACGACGACCCCGGTCGCGTCGAGCTGCACCTGCCCGCGGGCTCGGACCGAGGCGCGGTCGCCGCTGTGTGCTTCGCCCACGGCTGGCGGATCGCCGGCTGGGAGACCACCGGAAGTCGCGTCGTGTGCCACCTGTCACCCGCGACTACGTAGACTCTGCCCGCGCAGGCGCAACCAGCGCGGCGAGCACCACCCCCAGCAGTCGACCGAGAGACACCGAGCACCGTGGCCAAGCAGGCAAAGACCGACCGTCAGGCGGTCATCGACTCCATCCGATCACAGCAGTCCAAGCGCGAGAACCGCCGCGGCCTGGCCATCGTGGGCGTGTGCGTCCTCGTCGCCGTCGTGATCGTGGGCGCCGCGGCGTTCAAGCCCGTCAAGGACTGGTGGGACCTGCGTGCCTACGCCTCCGCCTCGCTCGGCGAGATCGGCGCGAAGGCGTCGGTGTGCCAGGACGTCACGACCAAGTCGGCCGAGGGCAACCAGGACCACGTCGAGATCGGCACGCCGATGACCTATCCCGACGCGCCGCCGGCCTTCGGCCAGCACTGGAACGTGTGGGACAGCATGGACCGCAAGCTCTACACGAAGTCCGACCGCCCGGAGCTCGGCGAGCTGGTGCACAACCTCGAGCACGGCTACACGATCCTCTGGTACGACGAGACGATCGCCGACGACGCCGAGCAGATGGACCACCTGCGCGGCATCGCCTCGAAGCTCCAGGGCACCGACAACCTGCGCGACAAGTTCAAGGCCGTGCCGTGGACCTCCGAGGACGGCAAGGCCTTCCCCAAGGGACAGCACGTCGCCCTCACCCACTGGTCGCTCGGCGGCGTCGGCGAGACCGACCCCACCAAGCAGGTCGGCGTGTGGCAGTACTGCTCCGAGGTCAGCGGGCCTGCGCTGGAGACGTTCATGCAGGACTACCCCTACATGGACTCCCCGGAGCCCAACGCCGTCTGAGGCGTCCGGCGCCGATGGTCCCTCCCGCCACGTTCAGCGAGGTGCTCGCGGCGCAGCTGCGACGCGAGCCCGGCCGCCCGCTGGTGACGTTCTACGACCACGCGAGCGACGAGCGCGTCGAGCTGTCGGTCACGACGTACGCCAACTGGGTGGCCAAGGCGTCCGGCCTGCTGAGCGACGTCGCCGACCTGGAGCGTGGCATGTCGCTGCGCATCGACCTGCCTCCACACTGGCTCTCGCCGGTCTTCCTGGGCGCCGCCTGGACGCTCGGGCTGCGGGTCACCACGTCCGACGCGCCGGACGCCGTGGTGTGCGGCCCCGACGGCCTGGATCGGTGGGCGCCGCGGGCTGCGACCGTGCCGGTGCTCGCCTGCAGCCTGCGCCCGCTGGGCGTCCGCTTCGCCGAGCCGCTGCCGGCCGGGGTGCTCGACGTGGGGGTGGAGATCTGGTCGCAGCCCGACGGCTTCACGGCGTGGGACCCGCCCACCGGCGACGACCCGGCCACCGACGACCTGTCCCAGCGTGAGCTGTTCGGGCCGCGCGCGGTCCGCCCGGACGACCTGACGGCCGCCGTCGGGAGCGTGCTCACCGACGGCGGCCGTCTTCTCTCGGTGGCCGACCCGGCTTCCCCACCAGGAATGGCCACCTTCACCGAGCCCCTCGCACGAGGCGGCTCGCTGGTCCTCGTCCGCAACCCCGACCCGGCTCGCCTCGACGGCGTCTACGACGCCGAACGGGCGACGGCGCGGGTCTGAGGACGCGGCTCGTCCGTGCCTGCTCACCCGGCCAGGTCGAAGGCCCCCAGTCCCTCGCCCAGCACCCGCGGGTCGGACACGCCCTTCTTGCGGCCGCTGTAGACGTACGCCACGCCGCTCGCGCGGTCGCGCACCACGTAGTCGGCCGAGCCCTTGAGCGTCATCGCCTGGACCTCGAGCACCCAGTCGAAGCCGGAGAGGTCGGAGGGAAGCCCGGCCCGCGACGGCACCGCTCCTCCCTTGATCGGGACGCCTGCGTTGAAGCTGGAGCCGTTGCCGGGCCACACCGTCGGAGGACCGCCGGCCGGGGTCCCCACCAGGTCGGGGAGACCGTCGCCGGTCACGTCGCCGACCGCGGTGAGCCCCTCGATCCCGCCCCAGCCCTCGGCCAGGACCTGTCCCTGCGCGAGGGCGCCGGTGCCGTTGCCGGCGAAGAGCCACAGCCGGCCGGAGACGTCGCGGGTGAGCACGTCGCCGACGCCGTCGCGGTTGACGTCGCCCGCGTTGAGGATGCGGTCCATGCCGGCGAACGACACCCCGGTGTCGATGGGCGAGCCGAGCTCGAAGGTGTCGCGGTTGGCGACGACGACGAGCTGCTTGCCGGACACGCCGATGAGGTCTGCGCCCGCACCGCCGACGAGGTTGACGCCGGTGATCCAGCGCATCGACTTGAGGTTGGTGGCGGGTCCCAGCGCGGCACCGAACGTGCCGTCGCCGCGACCCGGCTTGAGCATCATCGTGCCCTTGGACGAGCGGGCGACCAGGTCGGTGCGCCCGTCGCCGTTGAAGTCCCCGGCCACGATGCGGTTGTAGCCGCTCCACGCTCCGGCGACGCGCCGGGGCGCCGCGAACCGGCCGGTGCCGTAGCCGGTCTGCAGGAACAGCCGGTTCTTCTTGCGCACCAGCAGGTCGGCGCGGCCGTCGCCGTTGACGTCGCCGGCTCCGATGAGCTGGCGGTAGTCGCCGTAGCCCTTGCGCGTGACCTTGCGGGCGAAGCCGCCCTTGCTGGTCGCCAGCAGCGTGACGAGGCGACCCTTGAAGCGGGCGGCCAGGTCGTTGCGGCCGTCGCCGTTGATGTCGCCGACCGCGGTCAGCAGCGAGTAGGTGCGCAGCCGCATCTTGCGGGTGGTCTTGCCGAAGTTGCCGTTGCCCTTGCCGGCCCGGATGCGCACGACGCCCGACTTGTCGGCCGTCACCAGGTCGGGCAGGCCGTCGCCGGTGAGGTCCGGTGAGACGAGCACGTCGGCGCGCTTGTCCCAGCCGCGCTTGCCCACCACGATGCGCTTCTGGAACGACGTCAGGCCGCCCGTCGGCAGCACCAGGCCGCGGCCGTCGGACGCGCGGCGCACGACGAGGTCGGGATAGGGCGAGGCGTCGAGGTTGTTCTGCGGGGCGGGCTCGGAGATCGCGAGCTCCGTCGGCGTGGTCACGACCGGCGCCGCCTGCGAGGCGTAGGTGCGGATGAGCGGCAGCTGGGCGTAGAGGTACTTGCCGGGGCAGGCCGTCGACCCTGCGTCGCGGTGGCCGCTGATCGCCGGGAAGGTGCCGCGCCCGATCGTCTGCGCGGTCGAGGCGGGGTTCACGCCGTGCAGCGACAGCTTCCACGCGAAGAGCTGGCCGTAGGCGCGCAGCATCACGTCGGGCGGCTGGACGACGTCGAAGTTGCCGATGGCCGACATCGCGAACGAGTAGTCGTTGTAGTTGAGCGTGTGGGCGCCGACGACGGGGCGGTCGATGCCGCCGTAGCGGCCCTCCCAGATCCGCCCGAACCGGTCGACGAGGAAGTTGTAGCCGATGTCGCTCCAGCCGCGCGACTTCACGTGGTAGGCGTAGATGCTGCGCAGGAGGGCCGGCACCTGGGCCTCGGTGTAGTTGTTGGCGTTGACCGTGTGGTGCACGAACCCGCCGTTGATCGATCCGTAGCGCAGCGACTTCTTGTTGCGGATGCTCTCGTCGGCGCCCCACTGCGCGCGGGAGTAGATCGTGGGCTGCGCGACCGTCTGCTTGCGCGACGCCACGGTGGCCGACTGCAGCGCGAGGCCGTCGGTCGTCGGGGTGGAGCCGTCCTGCGCGGCGTACTCCTCGTCGTACGACGCGCTCGGGTCGTCGCTGGCCGTCTCGGCCGGAGCCTCGGTCTCGGTGCGCGTCGCCGAGCCGGGGTCGACCAGGGCCAGGGAGAGGTCGTCGGGCAGGGCCACACCGTCGGTGCGGGCCTCGACCTGGACGTCGTCGACGTCGCCGACGAAGGTGGGCTCGGTGCCCGGGCGCGCGCCCGCCGCCTCGGCGCTGCCGGGGTCGGGCCCGTGCTCGTCGTGATACTCCAGGTCCTCCCAGTCGCTCCACTCCTCGCCGGTGCGGGTGCGGACGCGGAGGGTGATCTGGTCCTCCTCGAGCACCTCGCCGGCACCCCAGGTGACGCCCACGGCGCCGAACGCGTCGACCGGTTGCGGGGTGCTGACCACCCGGGCCTGGGTGGCACCACCGGCGACGCTGCGTCCGCGCAGGCCGGCGAACCCACCGGACTCACCGGTGAGCGGCACCTCGGTGACCGTCGGCGTGACCGCCTTCGTCGGCACGGTGGCCGACATCAACGCGGCGGGTGCCGCGGAGGCGGACGGGGCGCCGGGCGCCTCGCCCACGATGTCGAGGGACACGACACCGGAGGCGGGGGTGAGCACGACGAGCACGACACCCAGCGCCAGCACCTGCTGGCAGAGGGTGACGAGACGGGCCTGAAGAGGACGCATGGGGATCTCTACTCCTGTGTGGGGGAAGGTCACACAAGGGATGAGTTCACACCAGTCACACCAGTCACGGAAGAGTTTCTGAGTAACTACAACGTTGTAATTTCCACTCGACACGCCGTTGTGTCGGTGTAATTATCGCCGATCGGCGTCGGAATCGGGCGAGATTCGGTTCGGAGTGTCGTTCCCGGGGTCAGGAGCCCGCTGCGCCCGTGCCCACGAACCGAGCACCGCGACTCCCACGATCGGCACCCAGGCGGCGGCGGTGGCGCCTCCTTGCACGGAGGTGCCGAGGGACAGCAGGTAGGCGAGGACGGCCACCGGCACCATGACCACCACCGCAGACACCGCAAGAAGCAGGACGCCTCGCCGGCTCGGCCGCCGCGGCGCCAGGACGAACGCCGCAGCGACTGCCGCGACCATGGCCCCGATCGACCAGAGCCACCACGCCCGACGCCACCTCTCCGGGTCCTCCAGCGTGCCGCACGGCGCCGTCTGGCAGGCGGCGCCTGTGGGGATCATCTCCGGCTGCACGGGCGCCCAGGCGCCAGCGACCGCCATCACGGCGAGCCCCACCGCGCCCAGCAACAACCAGCCCCCCGGCCTCATGGAGCGATCCTGCCCCTTGAGGCTCCGCTCCGCGAGGCTCCGATCTGCCGCGACCCGCGCGCCTGCCGTCTCCGGGGCGTCTGCGTGGCACGGTGACGCTCCCGCAGACCGAGGAGTACTGCCCCCTTGTTGGCTGTCGGAGTCCCCGCTCGAGCGGGGACTCCGACGCGATCGTGGAGGATCCGAGCCACCAGGTGACCCGGATCCTCCACGATCGCCTCATCCACAGATGAGGTCGGCCTGCTGCTCAAGGGTCCCGGACGGCCCGCTCATGCCCCGGCCCGGGCATCAGGCCGTTCAGCGCGGGAGGTTGCCGGCGGCCGTCTCGGCAGGGTCTTCCTCGGGTAGCACTCGTCGTAGTCGTGCCAGCCCGTCGCGCGCATGCGACTTCACCGTACGTCGGGCAGCACGACCCGATCCTCGGAACCTGCGGGCCCGACGGACTGGGTGCGCTCGAGGAGTGGTGGTGTCACGGCCATGCCGAGCAGGCCCACCACCGCGATCCCGGCGAGGACGGCACCTGTCCGTCTGCGGTGGCGGCGGCGAGCCTCTCGAGCCGGTCGGCGACGTCGCCGGCGGGTGCGGGCATGCGTGAGCTCCTCGGGTGGGTGGACAGCCTCACACGTCCACACGCCACGACGGTGGGATCCGGTGGGTGCCGCGGTCCTCCTTCTCGGAGCGGGACGCGAGCCACGGATCTGGGCTCGCGCCGGGACGCGTGCGAGGACGCGGACGGCGCGGCGCTCCCCGGTGGGATGTCGCGCTCAGATGTCGGCGCCGAGGCCGTCGTCCTCGCCGGAGTCGTCGTCGCTCTCGTCGTAGTGGAGGTAGCGGATGCCCTCCTCGACGTCGCCGTCGAAGCCGAGCCGCCCGTTCTCCATCACCAGGACGCGGTCGCAGAGGTTGCGCACCGATCCGGGGGCGTGGGAGACGTAGAACATCGTCACGCCCGACTTCACGATCTGGTCCATGCGCTTCTTGCACTTGCGCTTGAACGGCCGGTCCCCCACCGCGAGGGCCTCGTCGGCGATGAAGATGTCGGCGTCGACGTTGACCGCGACGGAGAAGCCGAGGCGGGCCTTCATGCCGGAGCTGTAGTAGGCCACGTCGGTGTCGAGGAACTTGCCGAGGTCGGCGAAGTCGACGATCTCGTCGAACTTGCGGTCGGTCTCGGCGCGCGACATCCCCAGGATGGCGGCGTTGAGGTAGAGGTTCTCCCGGCCGCTGAGGTTGTTGTCGAAGCCGGTGCCGGTGGCGATCAGGCCGGCGATGCGGCCGCGGGTGAGCACCGAGCCGGAGTCGGGCCGCATCACGCCGCTGATGAGCTTGAGCAGCGTCGACTTGCCGGAGCCGTTGAGCCCCATCAGGCCGACCGACTCCCCCTCGCGCACGGTGAAGCTGACGTCGTCGACGGCGTTGAACGTGTCGTGGGTCTTGCGGCCGCGGACCTTGGCCAGCACGGTCTGCTTGAGGGAGCGCTGGTAGGACAGCGTGAAGGCCTTGGTGGCGTTCTCCACCTGGATCATGGTCGTCATGCGGGGTCCCTGCGGAAGCGTGGGCTGGAGGAGCGCAGCGGGGGAAGGCCGCGGTTTCGTGGGGTGCTCATCAAAGGCGCTCCGGGACCTTGGACTCGAGGCGCGCGAAGATCCGCTGGGCCAGCACGAGCAGCACGAGCGAGATGCCCGTCATGACGAGCCCGCGGGTGAACAGGTGGTCGGGCAGGTGCACGGCCGCCGTCGCGTCGGGGTCGCTGGTGGTGCCGACCCAGAAGCCGCGCTGGATGAGCAGCACCGCCTCGGCCATCGGGTTGAGGAGGTAGTAGCTCGCGATCGGCTCGCCGAAGCGCTCCTGGACGAGCGTGAAGGGGTACATCATCGGCACGCTGAAGGTGACGAACTGGGTGAGGGTCTGGGCCACCTTGCCGATGTCGCGCATGAAGACGTTGCCGACGCTGAACAGCAGGCCCAGCGCCAGCCCGAGGGCGGCGGCCAGGCTGAAGCCGAGGAGGGCCGCCGCCATCCCCACCAGGTCGGGGCGCCAGCCGAGGAAGAGGCACGGAATGACGAGGATGACGATCATCGGCACCGTGTGCCATCCGGCGACGAGCATCCGGGCCACCGGGAACATCTCCCGTGGCACGGGGAGCTTGGTGATCAGCGAGCGGTTCTGCACCAGCGACTGGGTGCCACCGTTGAAGGTCTCGGTGAAGAAGTGGACGATCACCATGCCGGCGAAGAGGTGGATGGCGAAGTTCTCCATGCCCGCGCCGCGGCCGATCATGACCTGGAACAGGAAGTAGAACATGCAGAACCGGATGGCCGGCTGGAGGTAGCTCCACAGCCACCCGAGCACGGTGCCCTGGTAGCGCGACTTGATGGTGTTGCGCACCAGCATGCCGAGCAGGTAGCGCCGCCGCACGACCTCGCCGAGGCCCGTCGCGGCGGGCGGCGCCAGCGGCAGGGCCTCGAGCTCGCCCGTCGTACGCCGGACCGGGCCGGATGCGGTGGCGCTCACCGGCGGCTCACTCGGTCGTGCCCGAGGGGCCGCCCCCGGAGCGGTCCGCCGGGTCGGTCCAGGGCGCGA
The DNA here is from genome assembly GCF_058134345.1 of Nocardioides sp. Z24_21. Taxonomy (NCBI): domain Bacteria; kingdom Bacillati; phylum Actinomycetota; class Actinomycetes; order Propionibacteriales; family Nocardioidaceae; genus Nocardioides; species Nocardioides sp. Z24_21. The sequence continues at coordinate 1,068,809 of NZ_JBYTTH010000002.1, read as the reverse complement.
AGGTCTTCTCCCACGCCTCCGGGGACGTGATCTCGCCGAGCGCCTCGCGGTACTGCTGGGCGAGGGCGGGCCACTCGCGGTGGAAGCGCCGGTGGATCTCGATCGTGCGTCGCAGCAGGTCGCGGTAGCGCGCCGGGTCGCGACGGTAGAGCGCGACGGAGGAGCCGTCGTTCATCGAGACCACGGCCGAGTCGTAGCGGGCGAGGTTGTACCAGCTGGCGTCCATCGCGGTGAGCTCGGCCTCGGGGTAGTCCTCGGCCATCCGCCGCACCGGCCGCAGCTGGCGCAGCGGGGCGAGCCCTGCGGCCAGCAGCGTGGCCTTGCGACCGGGGATCTCGATGTCGGACTTGCCCTTCTTGGGCGGCTTCTCGCGGCGCACCGGGGGCAGGTCGTCGCGGTCGGCGTGGAGCTGGGCGTCGGAGAACTGCGCCCGGAACGCGTTGATGTCGGCGAGCTTGGTGGCCAGCTCGCCGTGCAGGGCGTGGGGCCCGCGCAGCACGTCCTCCATCGCGAGGTGGCGCAGCTCGGCGGTGGAGTACTGCAGGGAGGCGAGGTGCTTGACCTGGTGGTTGAGGCTCTCGCGCACCATCCGGCCGCCGCGCTCGTAGGGCGAGTGCAGCAGCGCCGCGATGATCCGGTTGCGGTGGTGGAAGTAGGACTGCCAGTCGACGCCGTCGTTCTTGTCGGTCCACGGCACGTGCCAGACCGCCGCGCCGGGGAAGGACACCGTCGGGTAGCCCGCCTCCTTGGCGCGCAGCCCGAACTCGGAGTCGTCCCACTTGATGAAGACCGGCAGCGAGAGGCCGACCTCCTCGAGCACGACGCGCGGGATCAGGCACATGAACCAGCCGTTGAAGTCGACGTCGGCGCGCTTGTGCAGCCAGCGCGCGGAGCGCAGGTTGCGGGCGGCGAAGTCCCACTGGCTGTAGCCGTCGAGGCGGGTCTGCCACCAGAAGCGCCACGGCTGGACGATCTCGCCGAACGAGTGCAGCTCGGCGCGGTTGTAGAGGTTGAACATGTGGCCGCCGACGATGGTCGGCCGCTTGGCCAGGTCGCCGAACGTGACCGCCCGGATGATGCCCTCCGGCTCGCAGACGACGTCGTCGTCCATCATCATCGCGTAGGTCGCGGTGCCCTTGCGGACGCTCTCCAGCTGGCCGCGGGCGTAGCCGCCCGACCCGCCGAGGTTGCCCTGCACGATCACCCGCAGCTTGTCGCCCAGGCCGCGCTCGGCCTCGGGGAAGTAGGGGCTGTCGGTGACCTTCTGCTTGCCCTGGTCCATGACCATCACGGTGTCGAGGTAGGGGTGCAGCTCCTCGGCCGCGCCGAGCTGGCCGAGCAGCTGGGCACTCATGTCGGGCAGCATCGTGGTGATGCAGAGGTCGACGGTGCCGTGCTCGGCGCGGTCGGCCGGCACCTGCGCCGTCCACTCGGCGCCCTCGATGCTCGCGCCGTGGTCGCCGGCGACGACGTCGTACCAGTACCACCCGCCGTCGACGAACGGCTTGAGCGGGAGGGCGAACGAGAACCTCGCGCGCGCGTCGGGGCCCTCGCCCTCCACGACGGCGGACTCGATGCGCTGGGCGTGGCCGCGCGCCATCGACTTGTAGACGGTCACGACCGTGCCGGCGCCGACGACGTCGACGGTGAGGTCGACGTCCGTGACGACGGTGTGCCGGCGCCAGTAGGAGGCGGGGAAGGCGTTGAAGTAGGTGCCGAACGACAGCGGCTGCGAGGGCTGCAGCCGCAGTTCGGTGCGCGAGCGGATCTGGTCGGGGTGCAGCTTCTTGCCGGTCGAGGTGGACTGGCGGATCGCCGCGTTGTTGAGGTCCTTGGCGGCCTTGTCGCCACCGACGGCGTGCCGGTCGGTGTCGAGCTTGGCCTCCTCGAGGTCGACGTAGAGCGGGAACACCTCGGTGAACTTGTCGACCGGCAGGATCTGGCGCTGCAGCAGCCGGGTGACGGTCCCGGCCGCGTGGGTGCCGGGTGTGCTGGTGGCGAGCGTGCTGGCGGGTGTGGTGCTCATGCGTCGATGCCTCCGCTGGTGAGCTCGGCGCCCTCGGTGAAGTGCGGCTTGAGCTTGTTGTCGTACATCGACAGCGCCGAGCCGATGGCCATGTGCATGTCGAGGTACTTGTAGGTGCCGAGCCGGCCGCCGAACAGCACCATGGGCTCGGCCTTGGCGAGCTCGCGGTACTTGAGCAGCTTGGCGCGGTCGTCGGCGGTGTTGACCGGGTAGTAGGGCTCGTCGCCCTCCTCGGCGAAGCGGCTGTACTCGTGGACGATCACGCTCTTGCCGGGCAGGTGGGTCTTCTCCCGCTCGGGGTGGAAGTGCTTGAACTCGATGATCCGGGTGAAGGGGACGTCCTGGTCGTTGTAGTTGATCACGCCGGTGCCCTGGAAGTCGTCGGTGTCGACGACGCTCTCCTCGAGGTCGACGGTGCGCCACGACAGGCGGCCCTCGGAGTTGCCGAAGTACTCGTCGACGGGCCCGGTGTAGACGATCGGGACCGTGCCGCGGTAGTCGTCGGCGACCTCGAAGAAGTCGGTCTCGAGGCGCACCTCGATGTTGGGGTGGTCGGCCATACGGGTCATCCACGCGGTGTAGCCGTCGACGGGCAGTCCCTCGTAGGTGTCGCTGAACCACCCGTTCTCGAACGTGTAGCGCACCGGGAGCCGGGTGATGATGTCGGCGCTGAGCTCGGTGGGGTCGGTCTGCCACTGCTTGGCGGTGTAGCCCTTGATGAACGCCTCGTAGAGCGGGCGGCCGATCAGGCTGATCGCCTTCTCCTCGAGGTTGGAGGCGTCCTCGGTGGCCATCTCGCTGGACTGCTCGGCGATCAGCGCGCGGGCCTCGTCGGGGGTGTGCGAGCGGGCGAAGAACTGGTTGATGAGCGCGAGGTTCATCGGCAGGGAGTAGACCTGCCCCTGGTACTTGCCGAAGACCCGGTGCCGGTAGTCGGTGAACGAGGTGAACCGGTTGGCGTACTCCCAGACCCGCTCGTTGGAGGTGTGGAACAGGTGCGCACCGTACTTGTGCACCTCGACGTTGGTCTCCGGGTCACGCTCGGAGTAGGCGTTGCCGCCGATGTGGTGGCGACGCTCGAGGATGAGCACGCGGAGGCCGAGCTCCTCGGCGCACCGCTCGGCGATCGTGAGACCGAACAGCCCGGCGCCGACGATGACGAGGTCGGGACGCGGTGCGGTGTCTGTGGTGGGGCCCTGGGACAAGGGAGGAACTCCTTGGGTGAGAAACGCGGGGTGAGTCTATCGAGGGGGGCGGGCGGAGGCCGTCAGGCGGCGCATGCCTCGCGCGGACGCCATGGCGCGGGTCACGTTGCGGGCCTCGGCCCGGCCGCCGCGCACCGGGCTGAGCAGCACGACCACGGCCGTGATCAGCCAGGGCTTGAGCCGCACGAGGACGTTCTCCCCGTGGCGCAGGTGCACCACGAAGAGGTTGCGGTACATGTAGAAGCCCTTCCAGCCCGACAGGTCGTGCTGCTGGTTGAAGTCGAGCTGGCGCACCAGCACGGCGTCGCGGACCGCCCAGATGCGGTGGCCCGCGCGGCGTGCACGCACGGCGTACTCGGCGTCGTCGTAGAAGATGAAGAACGACGGGTCGGGGAACCCGATCTCCTCGATCACCCGGCGCCGCGCCATGAAGCCCTCGAAGGCCACGTTGTGGACCTCGACCAGCTCGGGCATCGACGCGCGGTCGGCGTAGGTGCTGTCGACCGAGGCGCGCTTGGGCTTGATGGCGAGCGGGTTGCGCAGGTCGAAGTCGACGGCGGCCTTCTCGACCAGGGCCCCGGTGCGGTCCTCGCGGACCGCGATCAGGCAGTCCTCGTCCACGGCCATCAGCGCCTCGAGACAGCCGGGGGCGGGCACGACGTCGTCGTCCATCAGCCACACGCGGTCCCAGCCCGCGTCGTACGCCGCCCGCACCCCGAGGTGGAAGCCGCCGGCCCCGCCGAGGTTGTCGTCGCTGTGGGTGACGTGGAGCGGGAGGTCGGTGCGCGCCTGCAGCACCTCGCGGGTGTGGTCGGTGCTGGCGTTGTCGACCACGATGACGGCGTCGGGACGCCGTGTCTGGGCGGCCAGGCCGTCGAGCATCCCGACGAGCAGGTCGGCGCGGTTGTAGGTGACCACGACGACCGCCACTGTCTCCGGTGCGGCCGGGGTGGTCACGACAAGAACCTCCGGTGGCCGTCGAAGTCGCCGGCGATGCCCGCGCGCATCGCCGAGGCGCTGAGCCGCAGCCGCGACAGGCTGGGCCGGGTGAAGGTGTAGAACCACGCCGTCTTCACCACGAACGCCAGCGCGTGGAGGGGCCCGCGGTAGTCGCGCAGGTTGACCAGGTTGTTGCGGGCCATGCAGTAGTGCTTGAGGTCGCTCGGCGAGTCGTTGTAGGTCGTGCGACCGAACATCATCGGGGTGCCGAGGTTGCCGACGCTGGGGTGGCGGACCGTGGCGGTGACGACCGTGGCCACCCGGGCACCCGACTCCTCGGCGCGCAGGCGGTACTCGTGGTCGTCGCCCCAGATGAAGAACTCCTCGCGGGGCAGGCCGATCCGGTCGACGAGCTCCTTGGTCACCAGGACGCCGTTGAAGGGGATGACGATCCCGTCGATGCGGTCGGCCCGCGCGGCGCGGCGGACGTCGTCGACGGCGTGCACGACGCGGGTGCCGCCGGGCAGCCGGATCGGGAACACCAGGCGCTCGGGGTCGGCCTCGTCGACCACGAGGGGGCCCCAGAAGTCGAGGTTGCCCGCCTGGTCCAGCAGGTGGTCGAGGCAGTCGAGGTCGGGCAGGCCGTCGTCGTCCATCAGCCAGACCAGGTCGGCGTCGCGGTCGATCGCCCACGCCAGGCCGTCGTGGAAGCCGCCGGCGCCGCCGCGGTTGGTCGTCAGCGTGCGCGCGCTCAGCGGGATCTCGCCGGTGGTGGGACGGGCGGCGAGCCACTCCCCCGTGCCGTCGGTGGAGGCGTTGTCGACCACCAGCACCTCGACCACCCCGTCGACCTGGCCGAGCCGCGCGACGAGCCGCTCGAGCAGCGGCAGGCGGTTGAAGGTGACCACGACCGCGACGATGCGAGGCAGCGGTCCGGTGGTCACGGCCTACACCCTAGGGGCGGGCGGTGCGCGCTCAGCAAACCGCGCCCAGGTCCTCCGACTGGTTGGCGGCGTAGCCGGTCGACAGCGAGCCGAGGGACCCGCCGGTGACGGCCGGCGGCGGGGTCGGGGTCACCGTCTCGGCGGGCTCGGTCTCGGCGGGCTCGGTGTCGGCGGCCGGCTCGTCCCCGGTCGGCTCTTCCGGGCCCCCGGCGTCGCCGCCCGCGGGGGCGGCCTCGGCGGTGTCGGAGTCGTCGGCGGGGTCCGGCTGGGTCGGGCTCGCCGGTGCCCGGCCCTCGGCCTTGGCGATCGCGGCGGCGACCTTGGCGTGGACCAGCTCGATGTCCGGGTCGGCGGTGTTGATCATCGGCGGCACCAGCGAGAGGGTGGCGATCTTCTGGCTCTTCGCCTTGAGCGCGAGGTCGACGAACCGGTCGACCTCCCCGCGCGGGAGGTCGGTGGAGACCATCGCCGAGCTGGCCCCGGCGATCGCCTCGAAGTTGCGCAGGGCCGCCTGCGGGCTGACCTGCTGCAGCATCGCGCTCATCACGCACTTCTGCCGCGCCATGCGCGAGTAGTCGTCCGAGCCCTCGCGCGCCCGGGCGAACCAGAGCGTGTCGTGCCCGTCGAGCGTGCGCTTTCCGGGCTCGATGTAGTGGAAGGTCTTCTCGTGCGGCAGGCCGACCGGGATCGGCTGGCGGACGTTGAGCTCGACGCCGCCGACCGCGTCGACCAGGTCCTTGAAGCCCTCGAGGTTGACCATCGCCCAGTAGTTGATGTCGAGGCCGGTGATCCCCTCGACACCCTGGACGGTGGCGTCGACGCCCGGGTTCTTCGAGCCCTTGAACAGCTCGGCGTGGTCGAGCGCCCACGTCGCGAGGCCGTTGAGGTACATCCCCTCCACGTCGAAGCCGTCGGGGAACTGCTCGTCCATCACCGAGCCCTCGGCGAAGGGGAAGTTCTGCATGTTGCGGGGCAGGGAGATCAGGACGGTCTTGCCGGTCTCGGCGTCGATGCTGGCCACCGTCATCGCGTCGGGGCGAAGGCCCCAGCGCCCGGCGCCGGAGTCGCCGCCCAGCAGCAGGACGTTGTAGCGGCCGTGGCTGGCGCCGACGGCCGAGCCCTCGCCGAACATCGAGATCATGAACTGGCGCTGGACGCCCACCATGTGGGCACCGAAGAGCAGCGCCCCGGCGACGCTGAAGCACAGGAAGCCGTTGACGCCGACGACGGCGAGGCGGTGCTGGCGCTGCAGCGTCAGCGGCTGGCCCAGGCGCCACGCGTCGACGAGCAGGTAGGCCCACCCGACGGCCAGCGCCATCAGGACCAGGCGCAGCAACTGGAGGAAGGTGGTGCTGGTGCCGGCGCTGAACGCGAGCCCGTGCCAGAAGTACGCCGTCACCGCCCCGAGCACGCCTGCGACCAGCAGCACGAGCCAGGTCCACATCGCGATGCGACCCACCCGGCGGTTGCCGGACACGAGCTGGGCCGACCCCGGCAGGACCAGCGTCATCAGCATGAGCGTCACTGCGCGTCGGAACCGCACGCGCTGGGCGCGGTCGAGCGTGGTGAATCGCGGCTGCGGCGACCCGGAGGGGGTGGCGGGCGGCATCGAAGGGCCTCTCTGCTGGGGGAAGTCAGCCCGCCCAGTATCACCAGTCACACCCGTCACACCGGCCCGCGACGCGCCGTGGCCGCGGGTGCGATCGGGTCACAGCCGGCTCAGTCCTCGCGGCCCTCGTCGATCTCGGCCTTGCGGGCCAGCCGGTGCGCGCGCCGGATCTCGGCCTCCCGCTGACGTCGTACGTCGCTGGGCGTCTCGGTCTCCAGCGGCGGCACGGGACGTGGGTGCCCGTCCTCGTCGATGGCGACGAAGACGAAGTAGGCGCTGGCGACGTGGACCGGCTCGTCGCCGGCGTTGCCCCACGGCTGCGCCTCGACGCGCACGCCGATCTCCATCGACGACGTGCCGGCCCAGTTGACCTGCGCATAGGTCTTGATGATGTCGCCGACGTGCACCGGGGCCAGGAAGGTCATCTCGTCCATCGCGGCCGTGACCGCCGGCCCCCCGCTGTGCCGGTGCGCGACGGCCCCCGCGGTGGAGTCGGCGAGCTTCATGATCTCCCCGCCGTGGACGTTGCCCAGCAGGTTGGCCTCGCTCGCGTGGGCCATGATGCCGAGGCTGACGCGGCTGTAGGAGGTGGGTCGCGCCGCGCCGGGGACCGCTCGCTCGATGCGCTCGCTCATGCGTCGCACGGTAGCGTCTTCGCCCATGGCTGATCGTCCGCAGGGCTCCGGGGTGCCCGAGAAGGGAACACCCGAGTACGACTGGCTCTACGGGAGCCAGTCGTCCACGCCGCCGAGCGACGCCACGCAGCGGATGGAGGCGCAGCAGCCCTCGCGGGCCCGCGCCGACGAGACCCGGGTGATGCCGGTGGCGCGTCGTGAGGCACGCGGCTCGGGCGGCTCACCCCCCGGCCCGGCGCGTACGCCCGCCGCGGCCCCGGCGCCGCGGCCGAAGCGGCGCCGCTGGCGCCCGCGCCTCGCGATGATCCCCCTCGTGCTGGTCCTGCTGCTGGTCTACCTGCTCGGCATCCCGCTCTACCAGTGGACCCGGATCGAGAAGGTCGACGCGATCCCCGCCGGCGACCGGCCCGCCGACCAGCCCGGCACCAACTACCTCATCGTCGGCTCCGACAAGGCCGACGACCTCTCCGACGCGCAGCGCAAGGCGCTGCAGACGGGCCCGCGCGGCGGCACCAACACCGACACGATCATCGTGCTGCACACCGGCCCGGGCGGTCGCACGATGATGTCGATCCCGCGCGACACCCTCGCCGAGATCCCCGGCCACGGCACGCAGATGATCAACGCCGCCTTCGCGATCGACGGCCCGCCGCTGCTGGTGGCCACCGTGGAGCAGCTGACCGGCATCCACGTCGACCACTACGTCGAGCTCGGCTTCGGCAGCGTCATCAACACCGTCGACGCCTTCGGCGGGGTCGAGATCTGCCCGACGCAGGACATGAAGGACCCGATGGCCCGCCTCGACATCTCCAAGGGCTGCCAGGAGGTCGACGGCCTGACCGCGCTCGCCTACTCACGCTCGCGCCACGTCACCGCGCTCAGCGACCTCGACCGGGTCGCCCGGCAGCGCGAGGTGATCAGCGCGCTGGGCGACGAGGCGCTCTCGCCGTGGACCTTCCTCAACCCCGTGCGCTACTGGCGCATCACCGACGCGGCCGCCGACGCGATCCGGATCGACGAGGAGATGAACCCCCTCGACCTCGGCCGGTTCGCCCTCGCCATGACCGGCAAGAGCCAGACCTGCACGATGCCCAACCTGCCCGCGCCCAGCGACCCCAACCGCATCATCGCCGACCCCGACCGGGCCCCCGCCCTCTTCGACGCGATCATCGAGGGCACGTCGGTGCCCCAGCAGGCCTGCACACCGACCGGTCGCGCCCGCTCGTAGGCGCGGGGCGCCCTGCGCGCCCGTTCGTGCTCGGACCTTGTCGGGTCCCTGAACTCGGCGTACGCTCGCGATATATCGCGATACGTCACCGATAGATCACGACGTACCGCTCCGACGCAGACACCGATCACCGTCACTCATCCGAGGAGCACCCCATGGGACACCACTGGCCCGGCGCCGACTGGCCCGGCGACGACGACACCGCCCAGCCCGACGACCACGCCACCTCCAACGACACCCCCGGCGACCACCCCGCCGCGCGCGACTACCGGCGCCCGGGCGCCCAGGACTGGGCCAGCTGGGGCAGCGCATTCACCGGCGCCCGCGGCCGCCGCGCCGGCGGCCCGCCGCCGTGGCTCGGCGAGATCTTCGGCTTCGCCTCTGCTCCGCAGCGCCCGCAGCAGCGCGGCCCGCGGGTGCGTCGCGGCGACGTGCGCACGGCGATCATCGACGTGCTGCACCGCGCCCGCAAGGCCGAGGAGCCGATCAACGGCTACCAGGTGATCCAGGAGATCGCCGAGCTCAGCCACGGCGAGTGGCGCCCCTCCCCCGGCTCGGTCTACCCGACCATCCAGCAGCTGCAGGACGAGGGCCTCGTCGAGGCCGACGACGCCCGCGGCCGTCGCACCATCCGGCTCACCGACGCCGGCGTCGCCTGGGCCGAGGACAACGGCAGCGAGCTCGCCGCCGTCTGGGCCCCCTTCACCCCCACCCAGGAGACCGCTCCCGAGCAGCCGTCCGGGCACGCCGACATCAAGAGCGAGATCGGGCAGGTGGTCAGCGCCGTGTGGCAGCTCGCCACCCAGGGCTCGGACCAGCAGAGGAAGGCGGCGCTCGACGTCCTCGTCGACACGCGCCGCAGGCTCTACGGCATCCTCGCCGACGGGCGGGACGGCGAGCGATGACTGCGCCCGACCCTCGGGTGCGCATCGCCGACAGCGACCGGGAGCGGGCGATGGCCGACCTGGCCCTGCACTACACCGACGGCCGGCTCGACCACGAGGAGTACGACGAGCGGCTCGACGCGATCTGGACGGCGCGCACCCGGGCCGACCTGGCCGTCCTGTTCAACGACCTGCCGCGGCTGCCGGCGCCGCACCCGACCCGCGCTCCGGCGTCCACCGCACGCACGGCCCGCGCACGCACGGCCGGCCCCCGCTTCCGCGTCCCGTTGCTGCCGGTGCTGGTGATACTCCTCGCGCTGAGCGTGCTCCTCGAGGCGCCGCTGTTCCTGCTGATCTTCCCGGTGATGTGGTTCGCGCACCGGCGCCGCGGCCCGGCGCACCAGCGCCGCCACGGGCACACCGACTACCGGCGTCCGGGGCGTTCGCACGGGTGGTGAGCCGATCCCCCACCGGGGACGCGGCTCTGCCATCATGACCGCGTGGAATGGGAGGCGAGGCTCGCGCACGCACGTGCGCCCCACGCCCTCCCCCGCGCCCTGACGGCGACGGTCGCGACCGTCACCGGGGCTGCCGCCGCCCACACCTGGGCCGGCGGCACCGTCCCCACCGGTCCCGGCCTCGCGCTCGTCGCCGGCGTCGTCCTCGGCGCCAGCCTGCTGGTCTTCCGCCGCGGCGTGCCCGGCTGGGCGCTGCTCCCCGCGGTGGCCGCCGCCCAGCTCGGCGTGCACCAGTCCTTCGGCCTGGTCGGCCACCACCACTCCGACGCCGTGCCCGCCCACGCGCACCCCGCCGTCGCCGCGACCTCTGGCTGGTCGTGGCAGATGCTCGCCGCGCACGTGTTCGTCGCCGTGCTGGTGGCGGCGCTGTGGTGGGCCGGGCGCCGCGCCGCGTCGTATGCCGTACACCTGCGGGCCCGGTCCGCGCCGCCGGTCGCCGTCCGGCTGGTCCGCCCGGCCGAGCCGCCGGCGCACTCGACCCCCGTCCTCCTGCTCGTCCCGCCCCGGCGCGGGCCGCCCCCGGCGGTCCTGTCCGCCTGAGCCCGGTCCGGGCTCGGGTGGTCGACACGACCCCCAGACCCGCACCACATCCCAGGAGAGACATGTCCATCCGTACCCTCGCGCGCCTCGGCGTGCTCCCGGCCGCCACGGCAGCCGTCGCCCTCTCGCTCGTCCAGCCCGCCGGCGCCCACGTCACGGCGACGCCGTCGACCGCGGCCGCGGGCTCCTACTCCATCGTCACGTTCAGCGTCGGCCACGGCTGCGAGGGCTCGCCCACGCGCAGGATCGAGATCCAGCTCCCGGAGTCGGTGCTGTCGGCGACCCCGACCCGCCACCCCCTCTACGACGTCGAGGTCGTGCGCGAGGAGCTCGACGAGCCGCTCACCGACAGCCACGGCAACGAGGTGACCGAGCGGGTCGGCTCCATCGTCTACACGGCCCGCACCCCCCTCCCCGAGGGCCAGCGCGACGCGTTCGAGCTGTCCTTCCAGGTGCCCGACACCGAGGGCGAGGTGCTCGCCTTCCCGACCGTCCAGACCTGCCAGAAGGGCGAGACCGGCTGGACCCAGGTCCCCGCCGACGGCCAGGACCCCGACGAGCTCGAGAGCCCGGCCCCGTCGTTCGAGGTGCTGCCCGCCGAGGGAGGCGGCCACGGCGCGGCCGCCGAGCCGGCCGCCGACGCGGACGACACCGACTCCGATGACGACCCGGTCGCCGACGACGCGGACGACGACGGCTCGTCCGCCCTCGGCTGGGCGGGCCTCGTCGCCGGGCTGCTGGGCCTCGCCGCCGGCGGTCTCGCGCTGGCCAGGACGCGCACCACCACGTGACCACGTCGGCGCGACCGGCGCGGCGCCGCCCGGCCCTCTCCCTGGGGTCACGGGTGGGCGCCGTGCTGGTCGCGCTCGCGCTCGTCGTGCTCGGCGCGGCCCCCGCGTCGGCGCACGCCGAGCTGGTCGACAGCGACCCCGCCGAGGGGGCGGTCGTCGAGACGGCGCCCGAGGTGGTGACGCTCACCTTCAACGAGCCGGTGCGGCTGACCGCGCAGGAGGTCGCGGTCTACGACGCCGCCGGCGAGCCCGTCGAGGCGACCGCCGGCGCGAGCGGCACCGAGGTCACCGTCGAGCTGCCGGGCGCCGCCGACCTCGCCGACGGCAGCTATGTCGTGTCGTGGAACGTGCTGTCCGGCGACGGCCACCCCGTCGCCGGGGCGCTGACGTTCTCGGTGGGCGCGCCCAGCGCCTCCGTGTCCGCGCCGCCGGAGGCAGAGACGTCGTCGGCCGCCGTGACCGTGCTGCGCGACGTCCTGAGCATCGTGACGCTGGTGGGGCTCCTGCTCGCGGCGGGACTCGCCCTCTTCGTCGCACAGGTGCTCCCCCGGACGTGGCCGGGCACCACCACGCGGGCCCGGCTGCGCCGGCTGATGACGTACGCCGCCGCCGCGGGCGCCGTGGGCGCGGTGCTGCAGGTCCCGGTGGCCGCGGTCTACGGTCAGGGCCTCGAGCTCACCGACGTCGCCTCCGCGCTCGACCCCGGCCTCGTCGTCAACGAGGTGCTCGGCGCGGTGCTGGTCGTCGTGGGGCTGGGACTGCTCGTCCGGACGACCACCGACTCCCCGCCGAGCCGGGCCGGCGGCGCACTCCTGGTCGGGGCCGCCGTGCTGGCACTGGCGGGCCCCTCGCTCGTCGGCCACACCCGCGCCTTCGCGCCGACGCCGCTGCTCGTCGCGGCCGACGTCCTCCACCTCGTCGCCGGGGCCACCTGGCTCGGCGGCCTCGTCGGCCTGGCCCTCAGCCTGCGCGCCCTGGCCGGGCGCGAGGTGGTCGCGGCGGCCACGCTGGCACGCTTCTCCTCCCTGGCCGCCGGCGTGCTGCTCGCCGTCGCCGCGACGGGGACGCTGCTCGGCTGGCGGATCCTCGGCTCGTGGGGCGCCCTGGTCGAGACCCGCTACGGCTGGCTGCTGCTGGCCAAGGTGGGGGTCGCGCTGCTCGTCGCGGCGCTCGGCGGCTGGAACCGGTGGCGGACGCTCCCCGCGGTCACCCGCGCCGTGGGCTTCGGCGACCGCGAGCGGGCCGCCGCCGCCGTGACCCGCACGGTGCGGGTGGAGGCGGCGCTGCTGGTCGTCCTGCTCGCCATCACCGGCGTCCTCGTCAACCAGTCGCCGCGGGCGGCCTCGGTCGCCCCGGTGTCCGGCACGACCGGCGTCGGCACGGCCACCGCGGGCGACCTCCGCGTGCTCGCCGTGCTGGACCCACGTCGCACGGGCCCCAACACCCTGCTCGTGCAGGTGCAGGACGCCGCGGGCGAGCCGTACGACCCGCCCGTCAACCCCGTCGTCGAGATGCGCACCGACGGCCTCGACATCGGCACGGTGACGGTCACGCCGATCGCCGCCGGCACCTACCGGGGCGAGGTCGTGGTGCCGCGGGCCGGCCAGTGGGAGGTGCAGGTCAGCATCGCGCTGAGCCCCTTCGACAACCCGGTGACGACGGTCAGGCTGACCGTGCGACCGTGAGCTCGACGGGCACCGTGTGCAGGAAGCCGTCCACGCGCACCTGGGCGAACAGGCGGTAGTCGCCGGGGTCCGGGATCTCGGCGTGGAAGGTCAGCTCCGAGCCGTCCTCGGTGACGTCGGGGGCGGCGAGCGGGTGCAGGTGCACCATCGCCCCGCTCTCGCGGTGGAAGCCGGTGACGTGGCTGTAGGCGCCGAGGTAGGTGCCCAGCTCCACCGGTCTCCCCTCCGCGTCGCGCACGACGAGCCGGAGCTCGCCGTCGCGCCCCGCGACGGGCGCCTGGGAGACCGCGACCGTGACGGCCCGGTCCTCCGCCGCGGTGTCGCCCGGGTCGCCCTCGGGCAGCGCCAGCCTCCTGCCCAGCACGACGTGGTCGCCGTTGCCGCCCTCGTCGACGGCGACGAACTCGGCGATCACCCGGTAGCCGCCGGCGTCGGGCACGTCGAACGGCGCCCGCCAGGTGCCGTCGTCGCCGCGCGCGGGGTGCAGGTGGCGGAACACGGTGAGGTCGTCGTCGACGACGTAGAGGTGCAGCTCCTTGGTGAGCTCCTCGACGAACTCGGTGACCGGCTCGCCCCGGTGGTCCTCGATCCGGAAGCGCAGCTCGCCGATGCCGCCGTCCCGCTCGCGCACCCGCACGCCGGTGAGCGAGTAGCCCACCTCGCTGGCCCGGGTGCCATCGCCGACGGCCAGCGACGTGTGGCCCTGGCCGGGCGCGTGGGTGTGGCCCGCCTCGACCTGCCCGTCGGGACCGTCCCCGTCGCCGCCGCTGCACCCGGCCAGCACGGCGGCCGTGAGCGCACCGGCCACGGCCAACGGGAGGCGGAGCCGGAGGCGGGGCGGGCGGGCAGGGCGGACGACCGGGGTCATGGGACGACCATCCCCCGCGGGTCCGGTGCGCCGAGGGCGGTGTCGAGCAGCGACCGCAGGCTGGCGAAGTGCCGCTCGGAGGACTCCCCGTCGTACATCGAGGTGTCGGCCATGGAGTAGCCGTGGGGACCGGGGAACACCTCGTTGCGCGCCGTCAGCCCGGCCTCGTCGAGGGCGGCGCCGAGCGCCGCGACGGCCTCGGGCGGCATCGACGGGTCGTCGGAGGCGTGGCCGAAGGCGAAGGCCGCGCGGGCGGTGCGCAGCGCGAGGTGGGGACTGTCGGGCGCGTCGGTCACCAGTCCGCCGCCGTGCCAGCCGCCCACGGCGACGACGCCGGGGTCCATCCCTGCCGCGCGCACGGCGATGCGCGCACCCATGCAGTAGCCGGTGACCCCGACCTCCTCCCCGACCGTCTCGGGGCGCGAGCGCAGCGCGGCGAGGTAGGCCGGCAGGTCGCGGGCGACCAGGTCGGGCGTCAGCGCGCGGACCCGCTCCATCGCGCCGGGCATGAAGGCCTCGCGGGCTCCGGGCTCGCGCAGGTCTGCCCGCGGCGCGAGCTCGGCCGCGGTCCCGGCGCGGTGGAAGACGTTGGGGGCCAGCACCGTGTAGCCCCACGTGGCGATCCGGTCGGCCATCTCCTCGATCCGCGGCCGGAGCCCGATCGCGTCGATGACGAACAGGACACCCGGGGCGGGCGCGCCACCGGGCGCGGTCGCGAGGTAGGCCTCGGCGTCGCCGTCGGGTGTGGTCAGCGTGAGGGTCGGCACGTCCCCGAGGCTAGCCAATCGGCGCCACCGCGCTGTGGTGACAGGGGTCCAAGGGCCCTGTGCAATCGCGGCGCACCCGCCGTACGGTCCGGGTATGGACGAGCCGATCACCCGCATGGACACCGAGGAGTGCTGGGAGTTCCTGCGCACTCACGAGCTCGGCAGGCTGGCCCACCACCTGGCCGACGAGGTGCACATCACCCCGATCAACTACGCCGTCGACCACGACCCGGCCACGGGTCGCCGGAGCCTGCTGTTCCGCACCGCCGAGGGCTCCAAGCTGCTGGGCGTCGTGATGAACCCCGACGTCGCCTTCGAGGTCGACGAGATCGTGGGCGACCAGGCGACGAGCATCGTGATGCGCGGGCGCGCGCGCAAGCTCGAGGAGGACGAGGAGCACCGGGCCGAGAACGTCCCCCTCCGGCCGTGGGTGAGCACCGAGAAGTGGAACGTCGTCGAGATCGACGTCACCGAGATCAACGGCCGCCGCTTCGAGCTCTCCCGTCCCTGGCAGCACATGCTCACGGACTGACCGGACCGCGTCCTCGTCCACTCTCCGCACGGACCGGCACCTTGCTGCGCTCGGTGGCCCGCGCCGCCGGGGGCTGGCGGCCGTGCGTCGCCCCGCGGGGCTCCGACTGCCCCCCTGGCAGCACGTGCTCACGGACCGACCGGGACGCGTCCACTCTCCGCACGGATCGGCACTGCGGTCACCACCTTGTACTTCGTGTAGTGGAAGTGGCCGTTGGGGTAGACGACCCGGTCGCTGCAGCTGATGAGCAGGAGACGGTGCGGGCCCGTGGTCCGGAACAGCCGCTGCGGCAGCTTGCGCGTCCGGTCGTAGGTCGCGACGTCGGACACCCGGTAGCGCTGGGTCTGACCGCCCCTCGTGATGGTGACCGTGTCGCCGCGCTCGGCGCGCCGCAGTCCCCACATCGCGCCCGGACGGTCGCTCCGGTCCGAGACGTGACCGGCGATGACCGACGTGCCGATCGTGTCGCCGAAGCCGGCGGACCTGCGCAGCCAGCTGGTCCGTGCGACCTTCTCGGGCAGTCGCATCCTCCCGCGCACGATCGTGGTGGGCACGACCGGGGCGTTCAGCCCGAAGCCCGGCGCACGCACCTTCGCGCGGGCGGCAGCCTCGCGGTCGGAGCCGGGCAGGACGCCCGCGAACCCTCCGCTCACGATCGGAGCCACGTAGGGCGGCTTCGCGACGGTGGTCGTCTCCGGCGGGAGCCCGCACCGGGTGGTGGCCGCGGCGGCCGTGGCGGTCGCCTGCGTGGTCACCTGCCAGGTGTAGACGCCGGGCTCGCTCACCTCCACGGCTGCGGTGCGACTCCAGCCCGCGCCGGCTCGCCACCGCACGGTGCGGGCGAGCGTCCCGGGCCGGCAGGAGGCGTCCGCGAGGGACTCGAACGGACCGTAGAGGCGGGCGGTCGCGGGGACCGAGGCGCCATCGGGGAGCCCGGTGATCCGGACCCGGTCGTGGAACCGCTCGCCCGGCTCGACGTCGCGGTCGGAGGTACGGGTGCGGATCGACGGGGTGGCCACCGGAGGGGCCACCGGGTTGATCTCGACCACGGCGCCGTCGGGGGCGGAGGAGGTCGCGCCGCCGCTGGGGCCGTTGCCGGTGGCGCGGGCGACGTTGCGCAGCTGACCGGTGGCCAGGTCGGCGGCGGTGACGACGTACACGCTCGTGCAGTCGACGCTCTCCCCCGGGGCCAGGCGTGCAGCGCTCGGCGGGCAGGTCGGCGTGGGGAGGTCGCCGGAGCCGGTGAAGCCGTCCTCCACGATCGAGACGGCGCTCAGGGGGACGTCGCCGACGTTGGTGACGCGGAACGTGTACTGCACCTGCTGTCCGGCGGCGGTGACCGTGGCGGGGCTCGCGGTCTTGACGATCTGGAGTGCCGGCCGCTCGGTGCCGTTCAGGGTCGCCGAAGCGGAGTTGTTGGTGGTGTCGGGGTCGTAGGGCACGGCGCGCGCGCGGTCGGACGAGGCGGTGTTGGTGAGCGGGCCGGTGCGGGTGACCTGCGCGGTGATCTGCAGGACTTCCTGGTCTCCGGTGGCCGGGAGGTCCGTGGGCGCCAGCTGGCCCACGTCCCAGACGCCGGTGGCAGCGTCGTAGGTGCCGCGAGAGGCTGTGCTGCTGACGTAGGTCAGGCCGTCGGGCAGGACGTCGTTGACGATGACGTCCTCGGCGGTGTCGGGGCCGAGGTTGCGCACCCCGACCGTGAAGGTGACGGTCGCGCCGGGGACCGGGGTGGGGTTGTCGACGGCCTTGGTGACCGCGATGTCGGCGACCGGCACGAACAGCTCCTCGTCGTCGATGTTGTCGTCGGGGTTGGGGTCCTCGACCCGGGTCTGCTGGATCGCCGCCAGGTTGCGGTAGTGCCCGGAGGCGCTGTCGCCGACCAGCACCGAGACCTCCAGCGTCGCCGTCTGGCCGGATTCCAGCCGAGGGATGGTCCAGACGCGGGACGTCTCGTCGAAGGTCCCGTCCTCGGTGGTGTGCCCGGTGATGTTGGCCTGGATGAGCGCGGGGTCGTGGGCGATCGTGTCGTCCGTGGCGTTGGGCCCGTTGTTGGTGACGGTGATCGTGTAGACGACCGTGTCGCCCGGCTGGGCGACCGGCTGGTCGACGGTCTTGGTGATGGTGAGGTCGGCGAGCTCGACGAAGGTGGCCACCGCCGAGGCCGAGTTGTTGGTCGGATCGACGTCGCGCTGGTCGAGGCTGGACAGGCTCGCCGTGTTGCTCTGCTGCCCGACCACCGTGCCGGTCGCGGTGATGGTGAGGGTGACCGTGGTCCCGACCGGGATGGACCCGACGGTCCAGGTGCCGGTGTCGGGGTCGAAGTCGCCGTCGCCGGTGGCGGACACGAAGGTCAGCCCCTCCTGGAGGAGGTCGGCGAAGACCGCGTTGGTGACGGTGGTCTCGGGCGCGTCCGGGACCGCGGTGTTGGTGGCGGTGACCGTGAACACCGCGTCCTGGCCGAGCGGGATCTCCGAGGCGGGTCCCCCGCCGGCCGCGGCCACGGACTTGGTGACGGCGACGTCGACCGCGGGGGCCAGCGTGGTCAGGGTGGCCGACGACTCGTTGTCCTCCGGCGTCGGGTCGTCGAGCAGCGGCGCGTCGACCGTGGCGAGGTTGACCTTGGTCCCCTCGGAGTCGAGCCGAGCGGTGAGGGTGAGGGTGGCGGACTGGCCGGACGCGAGCCTGCCGACGTCCCATCGACGCGTGGCGAGGTCGACGGTGCCCTGGGAGGGGTCGGCCTCGACGAGGGTCACGCCCTCGGCGCCGGTGTCGGTGACGAAGACGCCGCCCACCGGGTCGGGGCCGCGGTTGAGGACGGTCACCGTGTAGGTGACCGTGTCATCGACGACGGCCTCCTGCGGCGAGACGCCCTTGACGATGACGAGGTCGGCGTTCGGGGTGCGAACCGCGACGGTCGCGGAGTCGGAGTTGTTGGCACTGTTGATGTCGGTGGGCGAGACGGAGGCGAGGCTGACCGCGTTGGTGAACGTGCCCGCGGCGCTGGTGTCGAGGACGAAGTCGAACGTCGCGGTCTCGTCCACGCCGAGGGCGCCGATGGTCCAGATGCTGGTGCTCGGGTCATAGCTGCCGGTGCCGCCCGACTGGCCGGGCAGGTAGGTCAGGCCGGGGGGCAGGTCCTCGCTGATCGTGATGCCGGTGCCGGGCTGCGGACCGAGGTTGGTGACCGTCACCCGGAACGTGACCGGCTCGCCGGCCGCGACCTCCCCGGAGCCGATGACCTCCTTGGTCACGGCCAGGTCGAGGGCGCGCGCGTTCAGCGTCACGGTGGCGCTGTTGTTGGACGGATCGGTGTCGAGCTGGTCGAGCCTGGTCAGGGTCGCGGTGTTCGAGGTCACCCCGTTGGTGTCGACCCGCGCGGTGATGGTCAACGTGACGGCGTTGCCGACTGCCAGCGCGGGGATGGACCACGCCCCCTCCTCGGCGCCGTAGGCGGACGGCTGGGGCCCCGAGGTGGTGGCGCTCTGGAGCGTGAGCCGGCCGGCGGGAAGCAGGTCGGTGACCAGGAGGTCCGTGGCGGCCGCCGGGCCGTTGTTGGTCGCGGTGACGGTGAAGGTGACCGTGTCGCCGACGCTCGGGGTGGGGTCGTCGACGGTCTTGGTGATCGCGATGTCGGTGTTGACGCCGATGCTCGCCTGGGCCTCAGGCGACTCGACCTCCTGGCCGAAGGGTGTCTCCCCCCTCGCGATGGCGGTGTTGACGATGCTCCCGGCAGCGTTGGCCTCGGCGGTGTCGACCAGGTAGGTGCCGGTGCAGGTGGTCGACGCACCCGGGGCCAGGACGTTCGCCTCGCAGACGAGGGACGCCGGGGAGACGCGATCGTCGGTGACGGCGATGTTCGTCACCGTGGATCCGCCGGTGTTGGTGACGGTGTAGAGGTACTCGACCTCCTGCCCGGCGACGTACGGCGGGTCGGTCTGCACGCTCTTGGCCAGGTCGAGGCTCGAGACCAGCGGGACGGTGACGGTGGCCTCCGGCGAGGTGACCGTCTCGCCTCCGGGATTCACGGCGTTCGCGACGGCGGTGTTGACGACCTCGCCCGTCGAGACGTCCGCCGCGGTGACGGTGTAGGTGCCTCGACACACCGTGGTCGACCCCGGTGCCGGCGCGGGTGGGAGCGTGGTGGCGTCGCAGGTGATCGGCCCGGTGATCGTGTCGTCGGCGATCGCGAGGGTCGAGAGGTTCTCCGCCCCCGCGTTGGTGACGGTGTACTGGTAGGGGATCTCCGTGCCGGCGGTGATGACGGCCGGCAGGGTGCCCGAGCTGCGGTCGACCTGCTTCTCCAACTGCAGCTGGGGCAGCGGGTCGACCGTCCGGACCACGGCGTTGCGGATCAGGTGGACGTCGGTGACCCCGCCGGTGGCGCCCGACAGACCGAACTTGTAGGTGCTCGGCAGGCCCTCGGGTGCCGGCTCGTCGAGCTCGGTGACCCACGGGCTGGCGGGGTTGGCGGGGTTGTAGCGGACCTGGACGATGACGCGCGGGTCCGGCGCGGGCGTCACCGTGATGTTCACCTGCCGCCATGACGCCGCGAGGGTGCGGCCGCGCAGCGTCCCGGAGAGCGTGGTGCCCGGGTCGTCGGGGTCGTCGGCGTCCGCGGGCGTGGTGGAGGCGAGGTAGCAGTAGCCCGTGAAGCCGTCACCGGGTCCGCGCAGCGTGATCACGTTCGGGGCCACAGCGCCCTCGGCGGTCGACGGCGAGCGTTGCCCCTCGGGGCATCCGTTCCCGCGATTCTCGCCGTCGTCGTAGTAGTTGCCGTACGCGTCCAACCCGACGCCGAGCACGCCGCCCTCGACGCCCGGCTCCGCGACCTCGCCCTCGACCGTGCGCTGTGCGTAGCCCAGGCTGCCGCCCGGCGCGCCGGTCGCGTTCAGGTTGGTGGCGCCGTCGACGAGGAAGAAGCCGATGCCGTCGGCCCCGGTGCCGCCGTACTGGAACTGGTCGAAGGTGATGGTCACCCCGGCCGTCGCCGGGATCGGCTTGTTGTAGAGCACGCTGCCGGCCGTCTGGGTGGTCGTGTCGGTGAGCTGCAGGTAGCCGGGAACGAGGCCGAGAGTGGGCACCGGACCGACCCGATGTGTCGCGCAGGTCGGGATGTTGGCGGCACCCGTCGGCGGTGGGGTGATGGCGCCCGTCAGGCAGCTGTCGCCCTGGGCGGTCCATGCCGGGTCCGCGACGGACCGGCCGGTGAACGTCTCGGTCGCGATCGTGGTTCCACCGGTCGGCGGATCCGCGGAGGCCGGGGCGGCAGCCCCCTGCGCCAGGAGGGCGAGCATGGACACAGTCATGCACCACGCGACGGTGGTGGCGATCAGGCGTCGGGTCATGGCGCGCTTCACCTTCGGGGTGGGTGGACGGTTCTCCACCATGTCCCGGACCACGTCGGCCTCCAAGTGCCGGATGGCACGGGTCTCCGCGACAGCCCCCGGCGTCTGTCCCCGTGCCGCCCGGGCCCGTAGCCTGTACGTATCCCGAACGCTTGTACGCACTGCGAACATCGAGGTAGACCATGACCGCCCACATCTACGCCGCCGCACGCACTCCCTTCGGCAGGTTCGGAGGAGCCCTCGCCGGCTCGCGTCCCGACGACCTCGCGGCGCGCGCCCTGCGCGCCGTGCTCGACAAGGTGCCCGCCCTGGACTCCGCTGAGATCGGTGACGTGGTCTGGGGCCTGGCCAACGGCGCCGGCGAGGACAACCGCGACGTCGCCCGGATGGCCGTCCTGCTCGCGGGCCTGCCCACGTCCGTACCCGGCACCACGGTCAACAGGCTGTGCGGCTCCAGCCTGGACGCCGCCATGATGGCCTCGCGCACCATCGAGTCCGGCGACGCGGACGTGGTCGTCGCGGGCGGGGTGGAGTCCATGACGCGGGCGCCCTGGGTGCTGCCCAAGTCCACCCGACCGTTCCCGGCCGGCGACGTCACCGCCGTCTCCACCACGCTCGGTTGGCGGCTCGTCAACCCCGCGATGCCGAGCGCGTGGACGGCGTCCCTGGGCGAGTGCAACGAGCTGCTGCAGGAGAGGTTCGCCATCTCGCGCGAACGGCAGGACGAGTTCGCGGCACGCTCCCACACCCTGGCCGACGCCGCCTGGAACGACGGCTTCTACGACGCCCTGGTCGTCCCCGTCGACGGCGTCGACCTGACCCGCGACGAGACCATCCGGCCCGGCACCACCGCCGAGACGCTCGCCGGGCTCAAGCCCTCCTTCCGACCCGACGGCACCATCACCGCCGGCAACGCCTCACCGCTCAGCGACGGAGCCTCCGCGCTCGTCCTCGGCTCCGAGACCGCCGCCGACCGGATCGGGGCCGCTCCCCTGGCGCGGATCGCCGGCCGCGGGGCATCCGCACTCGACCCCCGCATGTTCGGGTTCGCCCCCGTCGAGGCCGCCGACGCCGCACTCGCGCGTGCCGGCATCGGCTGGGCCGACGTCGGCGCCGTCGAGCTCAACGAAGCGTTCGCCGTCCAGTCCCTCGCCTGCATGGACGCATGGAAGGTCGACCCCGACATCGTGAACACCAGGGGCGGCGCGATCGCCCTCGGGCACCCCCTCGGCGCGTCCGGCGGCCGCGTCCTCGGCACCCTCGCCCACGTGCTGCGCGAACGCGGCGAGCGCTGGGGCGTCGCGGCGATCTGCATCGGCGTCGGCCAAGGACTGGCCGTCGTCCTCGAGAACGTCGAGACCACCCGATGAGCCGCGCCACCATCCACGACGACGCCCCGAGCTCGTGGAGTCGTCCGTGAGGGACCGACCCAGCGCCGGCGGCGAGTTCGTCCAGTCGCTGGCACGCGGACTGGACGTCGTCCAGGCGTTCGACGCCGACCGGCCCGCGATGACGCTCAGCGAGGTGGCCGACGTGACCGGACTGAGCCGTGCCGCCGCACGCCGGTTCCTGCTCACCCTCGTCGAGCTCGGGTTCGTCCGGTACGACGGCAAGCACTTCGCCCTCACGCCCCGCGTGCTGCGGCTCGGCACGGCGTACCTGTCGGGGCTCCAGCTCCCCGAGATCGCACGCCCACACCTGGAGGCCCTCTCCGCGCAGGTCGGCGAGTCCACGTCGCTCGGCGTGCTCGACGGCACCGACGTCGTCTACGTCGCCCGGGTCGCGTCTCGCAGCATCATGAACGTCGCCATCACCGTCGGCACCCGCTTCCCCGCCCACGCGACGTCCATGGGACGCGTGCTGCTCGCCGGCCTCAGTGCCCGCGAGCTCGACGACTGGTTCGCCGGCGCCGAGCTCACCGCCGTCACCCAGCACACGCCCACCGACGAGGGCGCGCTGCGACGCTTGCTGGACGCGGCCGCCGAGCAGGGGTGGGCCGCCAACGACCAGGAGCTCGCACCGGGACTCCGCTCGATCGCCGCCCCGGTGCGTGACCGCTCGGGGCACGTCGTGGCCGCCGTGAACGTCTCCTCCACGGTCCTGCACGACCCGCAGGCCGAGTACCTCGAGTCGTTGCTCGGCACCGCGGATGCCGTCAGCGCCGACCTCGGCCACTCGGGCTAGGGGCCCCAGCCAGCCCCTCGAGGCCCGGAGGAGCCGCAGCTCAGAGCTCGGACTGGACCCCGGCGAGGAGCTGGCGTGCCATCACGATCCGCTGCACCTGGTTGGTGCCCTCGTAGATCTGGGTGATCTTGGCGTCGCGCATCATCCGCTCGACCGGGTAGTCGCGGGTGTAGCCGTAGCCGCCGAGCACCTGCACGGCGTTGACCGTGACCTCCATCGCGACGTCGGAGGCGAAGCACTTGGCGGCGGCGCCGAAGAAGGTGAGGTCGTCGTCGCCGCGCTCGGAGCGGCCGGCGGCGGCGTAGGTCATCTGCCGGGCCGCCTCGACCTTCATGCCCATGTCGGCGAGCAGGAACTGCAGGCCCTGGAAGTCGGCGATCGACCTGCCGAACTGCTGGCGCTCCTTGGCGTAGTCGAGCGCGTAGTCGAGAGCGCCCTGCGCGACGCCGACCGCCTGGGCCGCGATGGTGACGCGGGTGTGGTCGAGGGTCTTCATCGCGGTCGTGAAGCCGGTGCCCTCCTCGCCGATCATCCGCGAGGCGGGGATGCGGACCTTGTCGAGGTAGACCTCGCGGGTCGGGCTGCCCTTGATGCCGAGCTTCTTCTCCGGTGCACCGAAGGACACGCCCTCGTCGGACTTCTCCACCACGAACGCCGAGATGCCGCCGCGGGTCTTCTTCTCGGGGTCGGTGACGGCCATGACCGTGTAGAACTCCGACTCGCCCGCGTTGGTGATCCAGCGCTTCACGCCGTCGAGCACCCACTCGTCGCCGTCGCGCACCGCGCGGGTCTTCATGCCGCCGGCGTCGGAGCCGGCGTCGGGCTCGGAGAGGCAGTAGGAGAAGCCGCCCTCGCCGCGGGCGAGCGCGCCGAGGTAGTGCTGCTTGAGCTCCTCGGAGCCGGCGATCTGCACGGGCAGCGAGCCGAGCTTGTTGACGGCGGGGATCAGCGAGGACGACACGCACGCGCGGGCGACCTCCTCGATGACCAGCACCGTGGCGAGCGCGTCGGCGCCGGCACCGCCGTAGGCCTCGGGCACGTGGGGGGCGTGGAAGTCGGAGGCGAGCAGCGCCTCGGCCGCCTCGTGCGGGTAGCGGGCCTCCTCGTCCACGGCGGCCGCGAAGGGCGCGATCTTGGCCTCGGCGACGGCGCGCACGGCCTCGCGGATGGCCTGGTGCTCCTCGGAGAGGGCGTAGAGGGGGAACTCGCTCATGCGCGAATTGTAGGACGTCCATGCATCTCCACGAGACGCCTGACGGTGTGGTCATCCCCACTCCCCGCCCGTGCGCACGGCAGGAACGACGAACGCCCGGCCGGTGCCGAGGCACCGACCGGGCGGGACAGGCGTGGAGCGGGTCAGCGGACCCGGATCACGACCTTCTTGTCCTTCGACTTCTTGGTGTAGTCGTCACCGAGGTAGAGCACGTTGACCTTGGTCTTGCCGGCCGGCAGCGCCTTCTTCAGCGTGACCTTCGCCTTGCCCTTGCCGTTGAGCACGCCCTTGCCGAGGGTCTTCTTGCCGAGCATGACCTTGACCTTGCCGGTCGGCACCTCGTTGGCCGCGTCCACGACCACCTTGAGCGTGGTCTTCTTGCCCAGCTTGGTGACCTTCTTGGTCGGGGTGGCCTCGGTGGTCGACTCGTTGGCGGCGAGGACGATCGAGCCGAGGCTCGACGGGGAGCCCGCCTTGAAGACGCACGGCACGTCCGCGAGCATCGTCACGTCGCCCTGCTTGGTGGCGGTGAACGTGAACGCCGACGGCACCACGATGTCGTAGGTGCCCTTGCCCGGCAGGTTGACCGGCACCGTGCCGGCCGGGACGGCGCCCGGGGTGGCGAGCGGGTTGGGCGTGTCGAGCTTGACCGGCGTGTTGGCCGTCTCCGGGAGGGCCGTCTGCGGGAAGCGCACGTTCTCCAGGGGCAGCTCCGCCGAGGCGTCGGAGGACAGCTCGTCGAGGGTGGCGACCATGTCGTTGGAGAAGCCGCCGATGCTGGTGGCCTGGAAGAGGCCCTTGGCGGCGTCGACGACGTCGCCCGGGAGCGTGACGCTGAGCAGCACCGGGATGGACGGGGCGTCCAGGCCGGCGTTGGCCGCGGCGGGGAGGTTGGCCGTGATCGCGACGGGGATGTCGCGGGCGCCGAGCGCCGGGAAGGTGCAGGTGTAGGTGGTCGAGGCGGTGGCCGCGGTCGCGGTCGGCGCCGCCAGGGCGACCAGGGCGCCGGCGGTCAGCGCGCCGGCAGCAGCGACGGCGCCGAGGCGCCGGGATGCGGTGTGGAGCATGTGAGTTCCCCTCGTGGGTGTGATGTGACGTGGGTCATCCCACCACATCCGCCACCGGGGCCCCAACACCCCCGCCACTTTCGCTACCTCCTGGTAACCGGGGGGCGCTCCTACGCGCTCCCCGGGGTGGGGGCCGTGCGGCTACCGTGGCGCCATGGGCAGCGAGTGGCAGGACCCCGCGGTGATCGACCGGATGCTCGACGACGCGCACACCTGGGCCGTCGTCGGCCTCTCCGGCGACCCCGGCCGTACGGCCTACTCGATCGCGGCGCTGCTGCAGGAGCGCGGCAAGCGGATCATCCCCGTGCACCCGGTGTTCGCCGACCCGGGCGCGCCGGCCGTGCTGGGCGAGCAGGGCTACGCCACCCTCGCCGAGGTGCCCGACGCGATCGACGTCGTCGACGTGTTCCGTCGCTCCGAGGCGGCCGGCGAGTTCGCCGACCAGGCCGTCGCGGTGGGCGCCGGCGGCGTGTGGTTCCAGCTCGGGGTCGTCGACCACGACGCCTTCGCCCGCACGACCGCGGCCGGCGTGCCGATGGTGATGGACACCTGCCCGGCCATCGAGTGGCGTCGGCACCGCCGCTGAGCCTCCCCGGGAGTCAGCCCGGAGCCCGGGTGGGGATCGCGCCTCAGACGACGCCCATCGCGAGCATCGCGTCGGCGACCCGGACGAAGCCGGCGATGTTGGCGCCCAGCACGTAGTCGCCGGGCCGGCCGTAGTCGTCGGCGGCCGCGGCGCACCGCTCGTGGATGCCCGCCATGATCTCGGCCAGCCTCGTCTCCGCGTGGTCGTGGGTCCACGAGTCCCGCGAGGCGTTCTGCTGCATCTCCAGCGCGCTGGTCGCGACCCCGCCCGCGTTGGCCGCCTTGCCGGGCGCGAACAGCACGCCCGCGTCCACGAAGGTCGCCACACCGGCGGGCGTGGTGGGCATGTTGGCGCCCTCCGCCACCACGACGCAGCCCTGCCTGACCAGCGTCCGGGCGGCGGCGTCGTCGAGCTCGTTCTCGGTCGCGCACGGCAGCGCGACGTGGCACGGCACGTCCCAGATCGACCCGCCTGCGACGTAGGACGCCCCCGGGCGCCGCTCGGCGTACTCGCTGATCCGCGCCCGCTCGACCTCCTTGAGCTGCTTGAGCAGCTCGAGGTCGATGCCGGCCTCGTCGACGACGTAGCCCGCGGAGTCGGAGCACGCCACCACGGTGCCGCCCATCTCGTGGACCTTCTCGATCGCGTAGATGGCCACGTTGCCCGAGCCCGAGACGACGACCCGCCTGCCGTCGAGGGACTCGCCGCGCTGGCGCAGCATCTCGCGCACGAAGAAGGCGGTGCCGTAGCCGGTGGCCTCCTTGCGGACCGCCGACCCGCCCCACCCGGTGCCCTTGCCGGTCAGCACGCCCGACTCGTAGCGGTTGGTGATCCGCTTGTACTGCCCGAAGAGGTAGCCGATCTCGCGCCCGCCCACGCCGATGTCGCCGGCCGGCACGTCGGTGTACTCCCCGATGTGGCGGTAGAGCTCGGTCATGAACGACTGGCAGAAGCGCATCACCTCGCCGTCGGAGCGACCCTTGGGGTCGAAGTCGGCGCCGCCCTTGGCGCCGCCGATCGGCATGCCGGTGAGCGCGTTCTTGAAGACCTGCTCGAAGCCCAGGAACTTCACGATGCCCAGGTAGACGCTGGGGTGGAACCGCAGGCCGCCCTTGTAGGGGCCGAGGGCGGAGTTGAACTCCACCCGGAAGCCGCGGTGGATCTCCACCCGGCCGGAGTCGTCGACCCACGGCACGCGGAAGATGATCTGCCGCTCGGGCTCGCAGATCCGCTCGATCACGCGCGCGTCGGCGTACTCCGGGTGGCGGGCCACGACGGGCCCGAGGCTGTCGAGCACCTCCCGCACCGCCTGGTGGAACTCGTCCTCGCCGGGGTTGCGCTGGACGACGAGGTCGTAGATCGAGTGCAGTCGGGAGTCCTCACGGGTCACCACCGCACCCTAGGCACTCACCGCACCCCGAGCGCACCGGGTCCGAGTCCTGAGCCGGGCTCAGACCTCGACCGTGGCCTCCGCCATCGTGATGCCGAGCTGGGCCAGCGCCTCCTCCAGCACCCACATCACGTCGAGGGTGTCCTGCAGCGGCATCAGCGGACTCTCGGTCAGCCCGGCCGCCAGGCAGCGCTGCACCTCCTCGGCCTGGTGGACGTAGCCGCGGCCGCTGGGCAGGCGCTCCACCTCCTCGGGCTCGGCGCCGTTGCGGCGTACGACGACCGTGCTGGGGTGGTAGAACGGCGGGACGATCTCGACGGTCCCCCCGGTGCCCACCAGGAGCGCCCGGCCGGGCGTCTGGCTCGCGAGCGTGCAGGTCAGCGACGCGGCGCGGCCGTCGTCGTAGGACAGCTGGATCGCCGCGGAGCGGTCGGCGCCGTCGGGGTAGGTGGTGCCAGTGGCGGTGACCCGGTCCGGGCGGCCGAGGAGGTGCTGGGCCAGGGAGACCGGGTAGACGCCGAGGTCGAGGATCGAGCCGCCGCCGAGCGCGAGGTCGAACAGCCGGCTCCCCGGGTCGTAGTCGCGCTGCGCGCCGAAGTCGGCCTGCACCAGCAGCACCTCGCCGATGTCGCCGGCCGCGACGAGGTCGCGCACGTGGGCCACGGCCGGCTGGAAGCGGGTCCACATGGCCTCCATGCAGAACACCCCGGCGGCGCGGGCGGCGGCGACGACCTCCTCCGCCCCGGCGAGCGTGGCGGTGAACGCCTTCTCGACCAGCACCGGGGTGCGGGCCTCGATCGCGGCCATCGCGAGGTCGCGGTGCTGGGGGTGCGGGGTGGCGAGGTAGACGACGTCGACGTCGCCGCGCCGACCCGCCTCGAGCAGGTCGCGATAGCTGCCGGCACCGGCGCCGTCGGCGGCGAAGCGGGCGGCGAAGTCGGCCGCCGACGCGGGCGAGCGGCTGCCCACGAACGCGATCTCGGCGTCCGGGGTCAGGGCGAGGTCGGAGGCGAATGCGGCGGCCATGCCGCCCGTGGCGGCGATGCCCCAACGTGTGGTCATGCCCCGACCCTAGACATCACCGCACCCGCGGGACGCACATCTCACGCGCATCTCACGCGCGGTGCTGCCACACCTCGTCCACCACGTGGGCGGCGATGGCCAGGCTGGAGGTGGCCCCGGGCGAGGGCGCGTTGCGCACGCACGTGACGCCGTCGGCGCGGGTGATGCGGAAGTCGTCGACCAGGCTGCCGTCGCGGTCGACCGCCTGGGCGCGGACGCCGCTGCCGGCGCGCCGCACGTCGGCGACCCCGATGTCGGGCACGTAGCGCGAGGCCGAGCGCATGAACGCGCGCCGGGACGCGGAGCCGACCACCTCGTCGACGCCGGTGCGCCAGTGGGCCCGCGCCATCCGCCAGAACCCCGGCCACGCGAGGGTGTCGCGGAGGTCGGCGGGCGAGACGTCGCGGCGGCGGTACCCCTCCCGCCGGGTCGCCAGCACCGCGTTGGGGCCGACCTCCAACGACCCGTCGACCCTCCTGGTGAAGTGCACGCCGAGGAACGGGTAGCGCGGGTCGGGCACCGGGTAGACCATGCCGCGCACCAGGTCTCGCTTGGCGGCGCTGACCCCGAGGTACTCCCCGCGGAACGGCAGGATCGCCGGGCCGCGCTCGCCGTCCACGAGCGCCGACACCCGGTCGGCCTGCAGGCCGGCGGCCACCACGACGTGGTCGAACCGCAGCGGCGTCGGGTCACCGTCGACCTGGACGAGCACCGCGTCGCCGTCGCGCCGGATGCCGACCACGCGCGCGCCGAGGCGTACGCCGCCACCGGCCGCGAAGACGTCGTCGGCGAGGGCCGCGGTGATCGCCGGGTAGTCGGTGATGGCGGTCTCGGGCGAGTGGAGCGCCGCCAGCCCGCGGGCGTGGGGCTCGACCTCGGCGATCTGCTCGGCCGCGAGCCGCCGGAGGCCGGGGACGCCGTTGGCGCGGGCGGACCGCTCGAGGGCGTCGAGGCGGCCCAGCTCGTCGGCGGCTACCGCGACCACGAGCTTGCCGCACGCGTCGTAGGCGATGGCGCGCTCGAGGCAGAAGTCGCGGAGCAGCCCGCGCCCACGCGCGCACAGCTCGGCCTTGAGGCTCCCCGGGCGGTAGTAGATGCCGGCGTGGACGACACCGGAGTTGTGCCCGGTCTGGTGGGCGGCCAGCCGGTCCTCCTTCTCCAGCACCACCACCTCGGTGCCCGGGCGGCGGCGCACCACCTCGCGCGCGATGGCGACGCCGAGGATGCCCCCGCCGACCACGCCGACCCGCTGCTCCCCCATGGCCGAGACGCTCGCCGCTCACCCGGCCGCCGTCAAGCGGGAGGGGGTTTCATCCCACAATGGGGGGATGCGCGACCTCCACGTCCCGGCCGGACCCGGCCTGCCCGACGGGCTGGTCGTGCCGGCGGCCGAGCTGGTCGAGCGGTTCTCGCGCTCGCCGGGACCGGGCGGCCAGTCGGTCAACACCAGCGACTCGCGCGTCGAGCTCGACTTCGACGTCACCACCTCCCAGGCCCTCACCGACGCGCAGCGGGCGCGGGCGCTGCGGCGCTGGCCGTCGGGACGGGTCAGCATCGCGGCCTCCGAGCACCGCTCCCAGCACCGCAACCGGGTGGCTGCCCGCGAGCGCCTCGCCGACCTGCTGCGCCAGGCGCTCGCCCCGCCACCGCCGTCGCGGCGGCCCACGCGTCCCAGCCGCGGGGCCAAGGAGCGCCGGCTGAAGGCCAAGAAGCAGCGAGGCCGGACGAAGGCGCTGCGCGGCCGGATCGACGACCAGAAGTCGACCTGACCCGGGGCGGAGGAGCCGGGCTAGAAGCCGACCCGTGGGGTGTCGCCGCCCGCGGCGCGGCGGACGACCTCGCCCTTGGCGTGCGCGGTCTCGGCGAGCCCGGCCTGGTAGTCGACGAGGCGCTGCTGGAGGGCGGGGTCGCTCGTGCCGAGGATGCGCGCGGCGAGGATGCCGGCGTTCTTGGCGTTGCCGATGGCGACGGTGGCGACCGGGATCCCGCCGGGCATCTGCACGATGGAGAGCAGCGAGTCCATCCCGTCGAGGTACGCCAGCGGCACCGGGACCCCGACGACGGGCAGCGGCGTGACCGAGGCCAGCATGCCGGGCAGGTGGGCGGCGCCCCCGGCGCCGGCGATCACGACCGACAGCCCGCGGGTGTGCGCCTCGCGGCCCCAGGCGATCATCTCGGTGGGCATCCGGTGCGCGGAGAGGACGTCGGCCTCCCAGGCCACCCCGAGCTCGGTGAGCACCTCGCCGGCGGCCTGCATGACCGGCCAGTCGGAGTCGGAGCCCATCACGATGCCGACCCTGGCGCCGGCCTGCTGCGTACCGCTCGTCTGCTCGCTCATCTGCTCGCCCTCACTCGCTCTCGTTGCCCAGGTCGCCGCGGAACCACGCGGCCGCGTGGCGGGCCCGCTCGAGGCAGTCCTCGAGGTCGTCGCCGTAGGCGTTGACGTGCCCGACCTTGCGCCCGGGGCGCAGGTCCTTGCCGTAGAGGTGCACCCGCAGGCGCGGGTCGCGTGCCATCGCGTGCGGGAGGCCGTCGTAGAGGTGGCCGGAGTCGGTGGGTCCGCCGAGGATGTTGACCATCACGGTCCAGCGCTCGCGGGGCGCGGGCGAGCCGAGCGGGAGGTCCATGACGGCGCGCAGGTGGTTCTCGAACTGCGAGGTCACGGCGCCGTCCTGGGTCCAGTGGCCGGTGTTGTGCGGGCGCATCGCCAGCTCGTTGACCAGGATCCGGCCGTCGGTCGTCTCGAAGAGCTCCACGGCGAGGATGCCCGTGACGTCGAGCGCGCCGGCGACCCGCAACGCGATCTCCTGCGCCTGCCCGGCCAGCGCGGGCGCGAGGTCGGGAGCGGGGGCGACGACCTCGTGGCAGATGCCGTCGAGCTGGGTCGAGGCGACGACGGGGTAGGCCGCGGCCTGGCCGCTGGGCGAGCGCGCCACCAGCGCCGAGAGCTCGCGCCGGAAGTCGACGAGCTCCTCGGCCAGCACCTCCACGCCCGCAGCGGCGGCGGCGTCGAAGGCGACCTGCGCCTCGTCGAGCTCGCGCACCACCCACACCCCCTTGCCGTCGTAGCCGCCCCGGGTGGTCTTGAGCACGCACGGCAGGCCGAAGGCGGCCACGTCGTCGGTGGAGACGACCACGGCGTTGCGGGGGCAGGGCACGTCGAGCTCGCCGAGGCGGCGGCGCATCACCGCCTTGTCCTGGGCGTGCACGAGGGCGTCGGGGCCGGGGCGGACGGCGACGCCGTCGGCGGCGAGCGCGCGCAGGTGGGAGGTCGGGACGTGCTCGTGGTCGAAGGTGACGACCGCCGCCCCCGCGGTCACCCGGCGCAGGGTGGGGAGGTCGGTGTGGTCGCCGACGAGGTGGTCGGGGATGACCTGGGCGGCCGAGACCCCCTCGGCCTCCGCGAGCAGGCGCAGCGGGAGCCCGAGCGCGATCGCGGGCTGGGCCATCATCCGCGCCAGCTGGCCACCCCCGACGACGGCGAGCGTGGGAGCGCGGTGCGAGCCGGTCGAGGACACGTCCGGAGCCTATAGAAGCCGCGCACGCCGCGCGGGCCGGGGCTTGACGCCGAGACGCGCCAGGTTGTTAAGTGCTTCACAATGACCGATCCCGAGCCCCTCTCCCGACGCTTCGCCCTCGCGCTCCACCGGGCCACCGCCCTCGTCGACCGCGTGGCCGACGCCCACCTCCGCCCTGCCCACGGCATCGGGGTGTCCGAGCTGGCCGCCCTGGCGAGCATCGACGCCCTCGAGCCCGCGCGCCAGAGCGCCCTCGCGGCCGCGCTCGACGTCTCGCGGTCCGCCGTGACCCAGCGGCTGGCGTCGCTGACGCGGGACGGGCTGGTCGTCGTCGTCGCGGAACCGGGCGACCGCCGGGCCAACTCCGTCGCCCTCACCCCGGCCGGACGCGCGCTGCTCACGGCGGCGTGGGAGTCGCTCGCGCGGCACGACGACGGGTTGGAGGACGGGGTCGACGTCGCGGGGCTCATCGCCGCGCTCGACCGCGTCGCCGCCAACGCCGAGCGCCACCTGGCCGGCACCGGCCGACCATGAGCACGCCCGACCTGGTCGCGGTCCTCCTCGCCACCCTCGTGCTGGCGGGGATCGGCGCCGTCCAGGTGCTGGCGGCGGCCGGACGGCCCTGCGGCCGACTCGTCTGGGGCGGGCGGCATGAGGTGCTCCCGAGGGGCCTGCGCGTCGGGAGCGCGCTGTCGGTCCCGCTCTACGCCGCCGCGGTGGGCGCGCTGCTCGTGCGGGCCGGCGCGTGGGGGCGCGCGGGCACGGCGGCCGAGGTGGTGGCGTGGGCGCTGGTCGGCTACTTCGCGATCGGCATCGTGCTCAACGCGATCTCGCGCAGCCGTCCCGAGCGGCTGACGATGACCCCTGCCTGCGTGGTGCTCACGGCGTGCTGCCTCGTCGTGGCGAGCGGCTGACGATCAGCCGGCCACGGCGCTGGAGGCCGGCTCGAAGCGCAGGCCGCGGCCGCGGTGGGTCGTGATCAGCGTGGGACTGCGCGGGTCGTCGCCGAGCTTGCGGCGCAGCCAGCCCAGGTGCACGTCGATGGTCTTGGAGCTGGTGTAGAACGTCGTCTGCCACACCTCGGCCATCAGCTCGCCGCGGGTGACGATGTCGCCCGGTCGCGCCATCAGGGCGTGCAGGAGCTGGAACTCCTTGCGCGAGAGCCTGATCTCGCGATCACCACGCCACACGCGTCGCGAGAGGGGGTCGAGTCGCACGTCCTGCACAGCCAACACGGCCAGAAACGTAGGGATGACCGCGCGCCGGCGTGACCCTTATGGGTGGAATCGGGTGAGTGGTCTGGTCCACGCGACGCGTCAGCGGCGGCGTACGGCGACCGGCTCGACGAGGCCGAAGCCGCGCACCGGACGGGCCGGCAGCCGGCGGTGCTCCCACTCCTCGTGGGGCAGCCGGTCGGCGGTGCTCTGGTCCACGATGAGCCGGTTGCGGCGGGCGACCTGGGTGAGCCGGGCCGCCATGTTGACCGGGGGTCCGAAGATGTCGCCCAGCCGCTGGACCACGGGGCCGCTGGCCAGGCCGAGGCGGACGTCGGGCATCTTCGGGTCGCGCCCGATCACGTTGATGATCCCCTCGGCCACCCCGACCGCCTCCTCGGCGGTGTTGGTGACGAAGAGGACGGAGTCGCCGAGGCTCTTGATGATCCGGCCGCCGAAGCGGGCGACGACGTCCTGGCACCGGCTCTCGAAGACCTCGACGAGGTCGCCGAGCTCGTCGCGGTCGAGGGTGTTGGACAGCGCGGTGAAGGCGACCAGGTCGGCGAACCCGACGCTCACCTCGATGGTGTGCAGGTCCTCGTCCTTGGCGCCCATCGCCTCGATCCGGCCGACCGCGGCGGCCAGGTGGCGACGCCACGCGTAGACCAGGAGCCGCTCGAACGGCGGGTTGACCTCGTCGATGAGCCGCATCGCCGAGCCGACGCGCGAGCCGGTGGCCTCGTCGCCGGCCTCCATCTCCTCGACCCGGCTCACGAGCGTGGAGACCTCCCAGTCGGCGAGGCGCGCCATCGTCTGGCCGACGCCGCGGGTGAGGTTGACGGCCACGTCGAAGTCGACCGCGCCGGAGTCGACGAAGCCCATGAGGGTCGACACCGCCTCGATGTCGGCGGCCGTGTAGGCCTTCTCCCCCGTGAACTCGGGGAAGCCGAGCGCGCGCCACAGCCGCCGCGCCTGCTCGACCGTCACGCCGGTGTGCTCGGCGACCTCGACAGCGTTGAACGCCGGGTCGCTGCGCAGGATCGCCTGGTCGAGCTGCTCGCCGGCAGGCCCCGGGTCGGGGCCCGGGTCGGGGCCGGGGTCGGGGCCGGGGGCGTGGACCGGGTCGGGGCCGGTGTCAGGGTCGGGCCGGCCGCCTCGACGCCTGCGCTCAGGCGCCATCGTCGCGGCGGTCGCCACCCGAGAGGCGGTGGAGCTCGTCGGAGACCTGCAGCTGCACCTTCTCCACCTCGGGGATGTCGTGGAGCCGGGCGCTGCCGTCGGTGCTCGCGTCGGTGACGACCAGCGTGCCGCAGCCGAAGAGGCGGTCGATCACACCGATCTCGAAGTCGACACCGCTGATGCGGTTGAGCGGGATCGTGCGACCGGAGGTGGCGATGAACCCGGTGCGCGTGATGAAGCGGCGGTCGGTGAAGGTGTAGGTGGTGGTCAGCCAGCGCAGCAGCGGCCCGACGACGAACCACACCACCACCGCGGCGAGCAGCGCCCACACCACCAGGCTCGCGACCCGCGGGTCGATGAGCCGGTCGAGGAAGACGGCGGCCGCCAGCGCGAGCAGCACGGCGAGGCCGGGGAGGATCAGCGCCTTGACGTGGGTGCGGGTGGAGACGACGACGCGCTCACCGGGGTTGAGGAGCTTGCTCGGGAACGGCACGCGCCGATCATGTCACTAGGCGGGACGCACGTGCACCACGTCGCCCGCGGCCACGACGAACGTCCCGTCGTCGGTGCCGACCACGAGCGCGCCGCTCGCGTCGATGTCGAGCGCCTCGCCACGACGTACGTCGCCGCCGGGCAGGTGCACGTCGACCGTCCTGCCGAGCGTCACGCACACGTCGGCGTACGCCGCGCGCAGCGAGTCGACGTCCTCGAGCAGCCCCTGCAGGCCGTGCAGCGAGCCGAGCACCTGGCTGAGCAGGCCGGTGCGCTCGACCGGCTCGCCCGTCTCGAGGCTGATCGAGGTCGCCAGCGCGACCGGCAGCTCGTCGAGGGTCTGGTCGACGTTGATGCCGACCCCGACCACCGCCACCGGGCCGTGGGCGGTCGCCACGCGCTCGACGAGGATGCCGCACACCTTGCGTCCGCTGCCCGAGGCGCCGTCGACGAGCACGTCGTTGGGCCACTTCAGGGCGATGTCGGGCAGCCGGTCGGCGAGCGCGGCCTGCACGGCGTACCCGGTGAGGAGCGGCAGCCAGGACCACGAGGACGGCGGGAGGTCGGGGCGCAGCAGCACCGAGAACGTCAGCGAGGCGCGCGCCGGCGTCTCCCACACGCGGTCGAGGCGACCGCGTCCGGCGGTCTGGTGCTCGGTGACCAGCACCAGGCCCGGCTCCTCGCCCGCGCGGGCCCGCTCGGCGACGGCGGCGTTGGTCGACGGGACCGCCTCGACGACCTCGACGCGCCACCCCGCCGGGGCCACCAGCCGGTCGAGGTCGAGGGGTGGGCGCGGTGCGGGCTCGGGCGTCATGGGGTCTAGATTGCCCCACGGGCGGAGCGCGCAGCACCGGTCCCCAGACCGTCTCGCACCGTCTCGCAGCAGACACGACCCCAGCACAGGAGGCCACCGCGTGAGCGCACAGCCGGGTGAAGGCACCGACGTCCCCCCGCAGTCGGAGATCGACGTCCACACGACCGCGGGCAAGCTCGCCGACCTCGAGCGGCGCCTCGACGAGGCGGTGCACGCCGGCTCGGCCAAGGCGATCGAGAAGCAGCACGCCAAGGGCCGTCGGACCGCCCGCGAGCGCATCGAGATGCTCTTCGACGAGGGCACCTTCGTCGAGCTCGACGAGCTCGCCCGGCACCGCTCGACCGCGTTCGGGCTGGAGAAGACCCGCCCCTACGGCGACGGCGTGGTGACCGGCTACGGCGAGGTCAACGGCCGGATGGTCTGCGTGTTCAGCCAGGACTTCACCGTCTTCGGTGGGTCGCTGGGCGAGGTCTACGGCGAGAAGATCACCAAGGTGATGGACCTCGCGATCAAGACAGGCTGCCCCATCATCGGGATCAACGAGGGCGCCGGCGCCCGGATCCAGGAGGGCGTGGTCTCCCTCGGCCTCTACGGCGAGATCTTCCGCCGCAACGTGCACGCCTCCGGCGTCATCCCCCAGATCAGCCTGATCATGGGCAACTGCGCCGGCGGGCACGTCTACTCCCCGGCCGTCACCGACTTCACCGTCATGGTCGACCAGACCTCGGCGATGTTCATCACCGGCCCCGACGTCATCAAGACCGTCACCGGCGAGGACGTCTCGATGGAGGACCTCGGCGGCGCGCGCACCCACAACACCAAGTCGGGCAACGCCCACTACATGGCCTCCGACGAGGAGGACGCCATCGAGTACGTCAAGGCGATGCTGTCCTACCTCCCGCAGAACAACCTCGACCCCGCTCCGGTGCACGACCCCGAGTCGGGCGAGGCGCCCCAGATGGAGGTCACCGACCTCGACCGGGCGCTGGACACGATCATCCCCGACTCGCCCAACCAGCCCTACGACATGCACGACGTGATCACCGCCGTGCTCGACGACGAGGAGTTCCTCGAGGTCCAGGAGCTGTTCGCGCCCAACATCCTCGTCGGCTTCGGCCGCGTCGAGGGCCACACCGTGGGCGTCGTGGCCAACCAGCCGATGCAGTTCGCCGGCACCCTCGACATCGACGCCTCCGAGAAGGCCGCCCGGTTCGTCCGGTTCTGCGACGCGTTCAACCTCCCGGTGCTCACCTTCGTCGACGTGCCCGGCTTCCTGCCCGGCACCGACCAGGAGTGGAACGGCATCATCCGCCGCGGCGCCAAGCTGATCTACGCCTACGCCGAGGCCACCGTCCCGCTGATCACCGTCATCACCCGCAAGGCCTACGGCGGCGCCTACGACGTGATGGGCTCCAAGCACCTCGGCGCCGACATCAACGTCGCCTGGCCCACCGCCCAGATCGCCGTCATGGGCGCCCAGGGCGCGGCCAACATCCTGCACCGCAAGACCCTCCAGGCCGTCGCCGACGAGGGCGGCGACGTCGAGGCCCGCCGCGCCGAGCTGGTCGACGAGTACGAGACCACGCTCGCCAACCCCTACATCGCGGCCGAGCGCGGCTACATCGACGCCGTCATCGCGCCGCACGAGACCCGGGTCGAGATCATCCGGTCGCTGCGGCTGCTCCGGTCCAAGCGGGAGGCCCTCCCGGCCAAGAAGCACGGGAACATCCCCCTCTGATGGGAGACCTGATGGGAGACCTGATGGCCGCCGGGAGCCAGCCCGACCCCGCCGCACGGACGCCGCTGCTGCGGATCGTCAACCCCGACGCGACGCCCGAGGAGGTCGCCGCCCTGGTGGCCGTGCTGTCAACGCTGGGCCCCGGCGCCGGCGCGGCCCCGGCGCGGCCCCGGCCGTCGTGGACCGACCCCGCCCGGGGCGTACGCGGTGTGCACCGCCACGGCCCCGGGTCCTGGCGCTCGAGCGGGCTGCCCGGCTGACCCCCGGGCCACGGCCCGGCTAGGGTCGCGCCGTGAGCCCACGCACCGTCGACGCCCTCTGCAACGCCTACGTCGAGGACTACTGCGCCCTCGACCCGCTGACCGCCACCTCGATCGGGGTGGCCGGGCACGAGCACGAGCTGACCGACTACTCCCCCGCGGGCTTCGACGCCCGCCTCGAGCTGGCTCGCCGGGCCGTCGCCGCGGTCGAGGCAGCGACCCCGGTCGACGACCGCGAGGCCGCGGCGCGCGACTCGTTCCTCGAGCGCACCCGGCTGGAGATCGAGCTGGAGGAGGCGGGCGTCAACCGCTCGCGCATGTCGGTCCTGTGGAGCCCCCTGCACGAGATCCGCGGGGTGTTCGACCTGATGCCGACCGAGGGCGAGGAGGCCGTCGCGGCGATCGCCTCGCGCCTCGCCGGCGTGCCGGCCGCCCTGGAGGGCCTGCGGGTGACGCTCTCCGACGAGGCGCACCGCGGTCACGTCGTCGCGGCCCGGCAGTACGCCGAGGTGGCCGAGCAGGTGCGGCGCTGGACCGGGCAGACCGGCGAGGCGGGCGACTTCTACCTCAACCTCGTCGAGCGCCTCGACGGCGGCGACGCGACCCACCTGCGTGCGCTCGCCGGCGCCGCGAGCGCCGCCACCGCGGCGTTCGGGCTCTTCCTGACCGACGAGCTCGAGCCCCAGGGTCGCGAGCGGCAGGGCGTGGGCCGCGAGGTCTACGCGCTGGCCAGCCGCTACTTCCTCGGCGCCGAGGTCGACCTCGACGAGACCTACGCCTGGGGCTGGAGCGAGCTCCAGCGGCTCTCCGACCTGATGGACGCCACCGCCGAGCGGATCCTGCCCGGCGCCGACGTCGACGCCGCGGTGGCCCACCTCGACGGCGACCCGGACCGCGTCGTCCACGGCCGCGAGGCGTTCCGCGACTGGATGCAGGACCTCGCCGACCGCACGATCGCCGAGATGGCCGACGTGCACTTCGACATCCCGCCCCCGATCCGGCGCATCGAGTGCATGCTGGCCCCCACCAACGACGGCGGCATCTACTACACCGGCCCCTCGGAGGACTTCGAGCGCCCCGGCCGCATGTGGTGGTCGGTGCCCGACGGCATCGAGGACTTCCACCCCTGGCGGGAGGTCACCACCGTCTTCCACGAGGGCGTCCCCGGGCACCACCTCCAGGTCGCCCAGACCGCCTACCGCAGCGACACCCTCAACCGCTGGCAGCGCCTCATGTGCTGGTGCAGCGGGCACGGCGAGGGCTGGGCGCTGTACGCCGAGCGGCTGATGGAGGAGCTCGGCTTCCTCGACGACCCGGCCGACCTGCTCGGGATGCTCGACGGGCAGTCGATGCGCGCCGCGCGCGTCATCGTCGACATCGGCATGCACCTCGAGCTGACGATCCCCGAGGACAACCGGCTCGGGCCCGGTGGCACGCCGTTCCACCCGGGCGAGACCTGGACGCCGGAGCTTGGCCTGGAGTTCATGCGGCTGCACTGCCGGATGGACGACGAGGTCATCCAGTTCGAGGTCAAGCGCTATCTCGGCCTCCCCGGCCAGGCGCCGTCCTACAAGGTGGGCGAGCGGATCTGGCTCGACGCCCGCGCCGAGGTGCGCCGGCGCCAGGGCGACGCGTTCGACCTCCGGGCCTTCCACCGGGCGGCGCTCGACCTGGGCTCGCTCGGCCTCGACCCGCTCCGCGCGGCGCTGGGTCGGCTGTGACCGCCCGGGTCCCCCTCGTCCTCGCCTCCGCCTCGCCCGCCCGCCTGGCGACGCTGCGCGCCGCCGGGATCGAGCCGACGGTCGTCGTGAGCGGGGTCGACGAGACGCAGCTGACCGGGCTGGCGCCGGCCGAGCTCGCGCTCCGGCTCGCCGAGCTCAAGTGCGCCGTCGTGGCCGCGCGTGACGACCTGCCTCCCGGCGCGCTCGTCCTCGGGTGCGACTCGGTGCTCGAGCTGCAGGTGCCGCCGGGCACGCCCGGACACGGCGAGGCGCTCGGCAAGCCCCGCGACGCCGCCGAGGCACGGGAGCGCTGGCGCTCGATGCGCGGGCGCACCGCGGTGCTGCACAGCGGCCACAGCCTGCGCGACGTGACGACCGGGCGGGCGGTCGCGGGCACCGGTTCGACCCTCGTGCACTTCGCGGACGTCGGCGACGCGGAGGTCGACGCCTACGTCGCGACCGGCGAGCCGCTGCACGTGGCCGGCGCGTTCACCATCGACGGGATCGGGGGCGCGTTCGTCCGCGGGATCGAGGGTGACCACCACAACGTGGTGGGCGTCAGCCTGCCCCTCCTGCGCGACCTCGTGCTCGAGCTGGGGCACGCGTGGCCCGACCTGTGGACGTGAGCCGATAGCATCTCGCACGTGGGCAGCGGGGCGGACGGCGTGGCAGCGCCGCTGGTCGACCCCGAGGGCGCCTACGGCGTACGGGACGAGCGGCTGCTCACCGGCGCCACGGTCATCACCGGCGTGCGCACCGTGGCCTCCGTCGTCCTCGCGGCCATGGCCGCCCACCAGCAGAGCCTGACGCTGCTGGTCGTCGCGTTGGTCGTCTATTGGGTGGGCGACATGCTCGACGGCTTCTACGCCCGGGTCCGCGACTGCGAGACCCGCATCGGCGCGGTGCTCGACATCATGTGCGACCGCTTCAACGCCGCGGCGTTCTACATCGGGCTCGCGTGGCTGCAGCCCGACCTGTCGCCGGCGATCTTCGTCTACCTGGCCGAGTTCATGGTGATCGACTGCTTCCTGTCGATCGCGTTCCTGGCCTGGCCGATCCGCAGTCCCAACTACTTCTTCGTCGTCGACCGGTGGATCTGGCTGTGGAACTGGTCCAAGCCCGCCAAGGCCGTCAACAGCGCGCTGTTCGCCGTGCTGCTGCTGGTCACCGGCTGGATGTGGGTCGGGCTGGCCATCGCCACCGCGCTGCTGGTGCTCAAGTGCGTGTCCCTGCACCGGCTGACCCGGATCGGCCTGCCGGTGCCCGGGGCGACTCGCTGATGCTGTTCTGGAGCGTCCTTGGCGCCTCGATGGCGTCCGCCCTGGTGCCGCTCATCAACATCGAGGCGATCCTCGTGGTCGCGGTGAGCCGGTCCCCCGGCAGCGCCTGGGGGCTGCTTCTCGCGGCCACGATCGGGCAGATGCTCGGCAAGATCCTCTGGTACTGGGGCGGCATGCACCTCGACCGGGCCCCCTGGGTGCACAAGCACCTCGAGAAGCCGAAGGTCCGCGCCTCGCTCGACAAGTGGCACGAGCGGGCGGAGGGCCGTCCGTGGTT
Organism: Nocardioides sp. Z24_21; assembly: GCF_058134345.1. NCBI lineage: Bacteria > Bacillati > Actinomycetota > Actinomycetes > Propionibacteriales > Nocardioidaceae > Nocardioides > Nocardioides sp. Z24_21. Next base: position 1,028,298 of record NZ_JBYTTH010000002.1, on the reverse strand, counting down.
CACGGCCGGGCTGCTCTTCGTGTCCGCGAGCACCGGCATCCCGCCGTACGCGGTCACCGCGGTGCTCGCCGGCACCCTGCGCGTGCCGTTCTGGATCTTCATGGTGACCGGCCTGCTGGGGCGCGGCCTGCGGTTCTGGGCCGTGGTGGCGGGGACCTCGTCGGTGGTCGACCTCTTCTGAGGTCCCCGCCCGGCTCACTCGGCGGTGGCCCAGGCCTGGCGGAGGCTGACGCGCCCGCCGGTCTGCAGCAGGGCGCGGCGGTAGAGGCGCTCGCCGATCCAGACGGTGACCGCGGCGAAGGCGGCGAGCAGGCCCAGCGCCAGCAGCGGCTCCCACCACTCGACCCCGCCGGCCAGGATCCGCTTGGGCATCACGACGGCCGACACGGGCGGCACGAACGACGCGATCACCTGTCCCCGCCCGTCGAGGGAGACGCCGCCGAAGAACATCACCAGCATCAGCATCGTCAGTGGCGTCGAGGTGGACTGCAGGTCCTCCGTGCGCGACGCGAGTGACCCCGCGACCGCCCAGAGGCAGGCGAGCGCCACGAAGCCGGCGAAGAAGAACGCGATGAACCACGCGGTCGGGCCCGACAGCGCCGGGACGTAGGACTTGTAGGGCGTGAACGACAGCCCCACCAGGCCGACCGCGAGGTAGACGAGCAGCTGGATCATCGCCAGCGCCGTGTTGCCGAGCACCTTGCCGGCCAGCAGGTGGCGCAGCGGGATCGCGGCGGCGATGATCTCGACGATGCGGCTCTGCTTCTCCTCGATCACCGACGACGCGAGCTGCATGCCGAAGATCAGCGCGGCGAAGTAGAAGAGGAAGACGAACACGAAACCGACCGCCTCGGCGACACCCGCCTTCTCGGCGTCACCGCGCAGGAACTCGGTCGACACGGTGCTGCCGGCCTGGAGCGCGTCGACAGTGGTGCCCGCGCTGGCGGCGTTGTCGGCCAGCACCTGCTCGGCCACGACCACGCGCGTGACGTCGGTGAGCGCGTCCTGCTCGCTGGACTCCGAGGTGAGCTGCCAGCCGCCGTCGACCGGATGCAGCCACGCGTCGGCCTCGTCGTCGCGGAGCACCGCCTCGGCGGCGTCGGCGTCGTCGACCTCGAGGAGGGTGACCTCCACCCGGTCGTCCACCGCGGGAGCACCCTCGGCGATGGCGCTCGCCATCGCGACGGCGTCCGGGGTGGCGGCGAGGGTGACCTGGTCGGTGCGCTCGGCCTGCCAGGCGGTGAAGCCGATGTAGCCGGCGATCAGCACGACCATGAACGCGGTGCCGAGCAGGAACGACTTGTCGGTGATCCGTGAGACGACCTCGCGGCGGGTGACCAGCAGCCAGGGCGGCTCGCCGGTCGACCCTCGTGCGTCGCGGTTGTCGTCTCGGGTGTCGTCGTGGGTGCTCATGCGGTGGCCTCCCGGTAGATCTCGCTCAGGGCCGGGCGGACCCGGACGAACTCGTGGACGTGGCCGCGGCCGGTCGCCTCGGCGACGAGGTGCTGCTCGGCGCCGTCATGGTGGACCTCGACGAGCGCGGTCGCGCCGTCGATGTCGAGCACCTCCAGACCCGGCAGGCCGCGGACCCAACCGGCGTCGCCGCCGAGGACGAGGCGGAAGCGCGGCACCCCCGCGTCGCGCAGCTCCGCGACCGTCCCGGCGGCGACCCGGCGTCCGTGGGACAGCACGACCAGGCGGTCGCACAGTCGCTCGACGAGGTCGAGCTGGTGGCTGGAGAACAGGACCGGCACCCCGTCGCGGGTGTACTCGCGCAGCAGGTCGACCATCGAGTCGACCGCCAGGGGGTCCAGGCCCGAGAACGGCTCGTCGAGCACGAGCGCGGCCGGCCTGGGCAGCACCGAGGCGATGATCTGCACCCGCTGCTGGTTGCCCAGCGACAGCTTCTCCAGGTGGTCCTTGGTCCGCTCGCCCAGCCCGAACCGCTCCAGCAGCTCGGCCACCTCGGCGCGGGCCGCGGTGCGGTCCATGCCCTTGAGCTGGGCGATGTAGACGAGCTGGTCGAGGATCGGCTGCTTGGGATAGAGGCCGCGTTCCTCGGGCATGTAGCCGATGCGGCGGCGGTCCAGCCGGGTGATCGGCCGGCCGTGCCACAGCACCTCGCCCTCGTCGATGCCGAGCACGCCCATGATCATCCGCATGGTCGTGGTCTTGCCCGCGCCGTTGCCGCCGACGAAGCCGGTCATCTGCCCGGCCGGCACCTCGAACGACACGTGGTCGACGGCGGTGTTGTCACCGAACCGTCTGGTCAGCTCCCTGATCTCCAGCATGGCGACGACGCTAGTGGTGCGCGACCCGCCTGTGATCCGTCGCCGGAGGGAGCTCTGGGGTGGAGGTGCGGTGGAGGTCGGGGGGATGTGGGATGGAGGTGCGACCCGCCTGGCTCAGTCCTCCGCCGGGAGGATGAGGCCGGCCTCGTAGGCGTAGATGACCGCCTGCACGCGGTCGCGCAGGTGCAGCTTGGCGAGCAGGTTGGACACGTGGGTCTTGACCGTCGCCTCGCCGAGCACCAGCGTCGCCGCGACCTCGCCGTTCGACAGTCCCCGGCCCAGCAGCGTCAGCACCTCCCGCTCACGGGCCGTCAGCAGGGCGAGCTCCTTGGGCTCGGCCCGGGTCGCGGGGCTCGACCCGCCTGCCGACGTCTCGCCGCGGGCGCCGCCGGCCATCTCGGCGATCACCCGCCGCGTCACCTCCGGCGCGAGCAGCGCGTGCCCGCGCCCGGCCGCGCGTACGGCGTCGAGCAGCTGCTCCGGGCCGGCGTTCTTCAGCAGGAAGCCACTCGCCCCGGCCCGGAGGGCGTCGAAGAGGTAGTCGTCGCGGTCGAAGGTCGTGACGATGACGACGTGCCCGAGGTCGTCGGCGACGAGGTGGCGGGTCGCCTCGATGCCGTCCATCCGCGGCATCTGGACGTCCATCAGCACCACGTCGGGCCGCGTGGCGCGGGCCCGCTCGATCGCCTCGATGCCGTCGGCCGCCTCGCCCACGACCTCGATGTCGTCCTCGACCGACAGCACCATGGCGAAGCCCGAACGCACCATCGCATGGTCGTCGACGAGCAGGACGGTGAGCGGTCGGTCGGTCACGACGCCGCCAGGGGGTAGCGCACGCGCACGCGGTAGCCGCCGGTCACGCGGGGGCCGATGTCGACCTTGCCGTTGTGCGTGGCCGCGCGCTCCCGGATGCCGAGCTGGCCGAGGCCGCTGCCCGAGGTGCCGTGCCGCGGACGCCCGTTGTCGACGACCTCGACCTCCGCGTACGCCGCCGCCTCGTCGACCCGGACCACCACCGAGACCGCGTCGGCGGTGCTGTGACGACGCACGTTGGTCAGTGCCTCCTGGACGGTGCGGTAGATCGCCAGCCCGATCCCGCGCGGCAACCGGCTGGCGGCGGACGACTGCTCCTCCACGACGTCGAGGCGCACCGCGAGGCCCTGCCGGGAGGTCTGCGCGACCAGCTCGGGCAGGTCGTCCACGCCCGCCTCCGGCGTACGCGCTCCGGTGCCGCCGTCCGCGGCGTCGGGCCCACCCTCGGCTCCGCCGTCGACGGAGCCCGCGCGCAGCGTGCCGAGCAGGCGCCTCATCTGGGTGAGCGCATCGCGAGAGGCCTCCTCCACGCGCGAGAGCGCGGTGCGCGCCGCGTCGGGATCGCGGTCGAGGACCCGCCGCGCGGCCCCGGCCTGGATGCCCATCGCGGACACTCCGTGGGCGACCACGTCGTGCAGCTCGCGGGCGATGCGCAGCCGCTCGTCGACGACGGCCTGCTCGCGCAGCCGACCCTCCTGGGCAGCGATCGTGGCGGCCTGCTCCTGGAGGCGCAGGCGCTGGCGCGCCGCCCGCCAGGCCACCCCACCGCCGACGATGGCGCCACCGAAGTAGATCACGTTGACCAGGAGGGTCAGGGCGACCGTCGCCGGGATCGGTGCGAACGCCCCGACGCGCTCGGCGTCCGCGAACTCGTCGACCATCTCCTGCGCGGCCGATCCGACCGCGAACTGCCACGTGATCCACGCGAACATGAACAGCAGGATCGTGCCGATGACGACCACCATGGCCCGCCGGTCGCGGGCGTAGGCGACGCCGGACAGCAGCGCCACGAAGTAGACGATCTGCAGCGAGAGCTGCCCCATCACCTGAGGCATCGTCACTCCGGCGACGAACATGTGTAGCGCCGCGAGGCTCGCGACGACGAGCGGCCACCGGCGGCGACCGAGCAGCAGCGCGGCTCCCGTGGACACGGCGAGCCACTGCGCCCAGACCGGCCCGTCGGTGTGCTCGAAGCCGCCGGCACTGCGCACGAGCTCGAGTGCGAGCAGGCTGACCGCCTCGACACTCGCGGCGAGCACGAGGTCCTGGCGACCGATCGGCGGCCTCGGCCGCTCCCACTCGTCGTCGACGCCCAACCACGTGAGGACGCGCTGACTCGTGCTCGACATGGGGCGAGGGTAGATCGCGAGACGGGTGACCGGATCCGCCGGGAGGAGGAGAAGCAAGCCGCCGATCATCCACAGGCGGACGCGACGGGCGGCTCTCCACAGCCGGTCGCCACGAGCGGAGCGGACTGTCCGGAGCGGCTGCTTCGGTGGCGCCATGACCACCAGCCCGCCCCAGCACGCCTCCCCCGGCGCCTCCCCCGTCGTCGAGGTCGCCGACGTCGCGGCGATGTGCGGGCGGCTGCGTGCCTCGGTGGCGACCGCGCCGCAGCTCGACGCGGCCGCGCTGGTCGACCTGCTCGGCGAGCTGGAGACGCTCGGTCGGGTGGTGGGCGCGGTCCAGGCAGAGCTCACCGGTCGACTCGACGAGCTGCTCACGCAGGATCAGGCCGCCGCCGGCGCGAGGCCCGAGGAGCTCGGCGCCGGTGTGGGCAACGTCGTCGCGGCCGCGCGGCGCGAGTCGCCCCACCGCGGCCGACGGCACGTGAGCCTGGCCCGCGTCGTCCCGACGGAGCTGCCGCACACGTGGGCGGCGTGGCTCGAGGGGCGCATCGACGAGTGGACGACCACCATCATCGCCCGCGAGACCGCCTGTCTGCCGCTCGAGCACCGGCTCGCCGTCGACGAGATCGTCGCCGGCGACTCCGACGCCCTCGAGCAGCTGAGCCCACGTCGGCTGCTCGCGCGGCTACGCGTGGAGTCCGAACGACTCGACCCCGCGGCGTGCGTGGCCCGCCGACGGCACGCGGAGTCCGAGCGCCGGGTGACCCTGCGTCCCGCGCCCGACTCGATGACCTGGCTCACCGCCCTCCTCCCGGTGAAGGACGGCGTGGCCGTCTACACCGCCCTGACCGGCGAGGCCGACCGCGCCCGGGCGCGGGGCGAGGAGCGCGGGCGCGGCCAGGTCATGGCAGACCTGCTGGTCGCCACCGTGCTCGGGGACGCCACGGCCGGCCCGGTCAGCGTCCCGGTCACCCCGGTCGCCCTGGGGGTCGTGATGAGCGATCACGCCCTCTTCGGCGGGGCCGACGACGAGGCGCACCTCGAGGGCTTCGGCCCGATCCCCGCCGAGCTGGCGCGCGAGATCGTCTGCGGCGCCCTCACCGCCGAGGAGGAGGTGAGCATCCGCCGTCTCTACGCCTCGCCGACGACCGGCGAGCTCGTCACGATGGACGCCCGCACGCGCACGTTCCGCGGCAACCTCGCCCGCTTCGTCCGACTGCGCGACCGCACCTGCCGCAGCCCGTGGTGCGACGCACCGGTGCGCCACATCGACCACGTCGAGCCCCGGGCCGCCGGTGGCGCGACGTCCGCGCACAACGCCCAAGGGCTGTGCGAGGCCTGCAACTACGCGAAGAAGGCCCACCGCTGGCGGGCCAGGCCCGGGCCGGACGGGAGCGTGACCACGACCCTCCCCACCGGCCGCACCTTCACCACCAGGCCGCCGCCGATCGCCACGATCCGGCGCGGGCCAGTCCCACCGATCCACATCGAGTACGTCTCCACCGGTTGAGCCGCCAGTGGGCGCGGGCCCGGGTCGCAGCACCTCGGGCTGCCAGACTCCCGGACATGTCCGTCGTGATGTCGCTCGTCCTCTTCGCCTTCGCCGCCCTGGCCGAGATCGGCGGTGCCTGGCTGGTCTGGCAGGGCATCCGCGAGGACCGCGGCTGGCTCTGGGTCGGCGCCGGCTTCATCGCACTGGGCCTCTACGGCCTCGTCGCGACGCTGCAGCCCGACGCCAACTTCGGGCGGATCCTGGCGGCCTACGGCGGGGTGTTCGTCGTCGGCTCGCTCGCGTGGGGCATGGCGGTGGACGGGTTCCGACCCGACCGCTACGACCTCGCGGGCGCCCTGGTCTGCCTGGTCGGCGTCGCGGTGATCATGTACGCCCCGCGCTCGACCTGACCGCCCCGCGTCTTCCGCCCCCGGCTCACTCGACCGGCAGGCCGAGCCCCCGCGCGATCAGCATCCGCTGGACCTCCGAGGTCCCCTCGCCGATCTCGAGGACCTTCGCGTCGCGGTAGAAGCGCGCGACGGGGTACTCCTCCATGAACCCGTAGCCGCCGAAGACCTGCGTCGCGATGCGGGTCGCGGTCACGGCCGACTCCGTGGCGTAGAGCTTGGCGACCGCGGCCGCCTGCTTGAACGCGCCCATCGAGACCGACCCACCTGCGTCCATCGCGTCCTTCATCGCGGCCGCCTTGTAGGTCAGGAGACGCGAGGCGTCGAGCATCACCTGCAGGTCGGAGACCTGGAAGGCCACGCCCTGCTTGCGTCCGATCGGGCCGCCGAAGGTCTGCCGCTCGCCGGCGTACTCCAGCGACATGTCGAGGCACGCCTGGATGCAGCCGACGGCCAGGGCCGCGATGGCGACGCGCCCGTCGTCGAGCGTGGCGAGGAACTGCGCGTAGCCACGACCCCGCTCCCCCAGCAGGTGCGACTCGGGCACCCGAGCGTCGGTGAAGGAGAGGGGGTGGGTGTCGGAGGCGTGCCAGCCGAGCTTGTCGTAGGCCTTCTCGGCGGTGAAGCCGGGCGTGCCGGAGGGGACCATGATGGTCGAGATCTCCGGACGACCGTCCGCGCGATCGCCGGTGCGGGCGGTCACCGTGACCAGGGAGGTGATGGACGAGCCGGAGTTGGTGATGAACTGCTTCGCGCCGTTGACGACCCACTCGCCGTCCTCGAGGACGGCCTTGGTCCGGGTCGCGCCCGCGTCGGAGCCGGCCCCAGGCTCGGTGAGTCCGAAGCCGGCGACCTTCTCGCCGGCGACGAGCTCGGGGAGCCAGGTCTTCTTCTGCTCGTCGGTGCCGAAGGTGAGGATCGGGTTGATCCCGAGCCCGACGGCCGCCTCGAGCGTGATGCCCATCGACTGGTCGACGCGCCCGACCTCCTCGATCGCCAGGCACAGCGACGTGAACCCGCCGTCCTCCCCGGCCATCCCCGCCCCGCCGAACTCCTCCGGGGCGGTCAGCCCCATCAGCCCGAGGGCGCCCATCTTCTGCACGACGTCGGTCGGGAAGTGGTGCTCGCGGTCCCACTGGGCGGCGTGCGGCGCGATCTCGGCCTCGGCGAAGTCGCGGACGCTGCGGCGGAACTGCTCGTGCTCGGGGGACAGCTCGAAGGTCATGCCTCGCACCCTAGCGCCGCTAGGTTAGCGATCGCTAACCACAGGAGTGACGCACGCAACAGGTCGGGCGTCGCACGCGCCCGAGCCCACCCGTCATCGCGGTGCTGACGACACCTCGTGCAGACGACTCCGCGGCCGTGCCGTCGCGCTGGCCGCCGAGCCCCGACCCCCTCATCACCATCGCCCCCGTCGCTTCCGGAAAGCCGTGGGTGCCCACCTGCGGGCGCGGCGGCTGCCCACGCGGGTCGCAGGCACCCCGCCGCAGAGCGCCTGTCCATCTCCTCACGCCCCGGAGGTCGACCGGCGCCCGAGAACGCCGGCCACCAGCGCTCGTCCCTGTGGCGTCGCTCACAGCCGGCATCGCCTACGCGCGCATGGCACAGCCCACGCGGCAAGCGGCCCGTCGCGCGGCACTCGGAGCGCGGTAGCCTGCCGAGCGGTACGCCCTCCGGCTGCCCGTCCCCGCCCCTCAGTGTCACCGCAGGAGTCCTCGCGTGAGCTTGAAGAAGGTCCTCATCGCCAACCGTGGCGAGATCGCCGTCCGCGTCATCCGCGCCTGCAAGGACGCCGGCATCGGCTCGGTGGCGGTGTACGCCGACCCCGACCGCGACGCCCTCTTCGTCCGCCTCGCCGACGAGGCCCACTCCCTCGGTGGCGCCACCCCGGCCGAGTCCTACCTCGACATCGCCAAGATCATCGCGATCGCGGAGCGCTCGGGCGCCGACAGCATCCACCCGGGCTACGGGTTCCTCGCCGAGAACGCCGAGTTCGCCCAGGCCGTCATCGACGCCGGGCTGATCTGGATCGGCCCCCCGCCGGCCGCGATCGAGGCGCTGGGCGACAAGGCGAAGGCCAAGCACATCGCCGACCGGGCCAAGGCGCCGCTCGCGCCCGGCACCAAGGACCCGGTCAAGGACGCCGACGAGGTCGTCGAGTTCGCCAAGGCCAACGGCCTCCCGGTCGCGATCAAGGCCGTCTTCGGCGGCGGCGGCCGCGGCCTCAAGGTCGCCCGCACGCTCGAGGAGATCCCCGACGCCTACGAGTCCGCGGTCCGCGAGGCGGTCACCGCGTTCGGTCGCGGCGAGTGCCTGGTCGAGAAGTTCCTCGACAAGCCCCGCCACGTCGAGACCCAGTGCCTGGCCGACCAGCACGGCAACGTGGTCGTCGTCTCCACCCGCGACTGCTCGCTGCAGCGCCGCAACCAGAAGCTCGTCGAGGAGGCCCCCGCGCCGTTCCTCACCGACGAGCAGGTCGCCGAGCTCTACGAGTCCTCCAAGCGCATCCTCACCGAGGCCGGCTACCACGGCGCCGGCACGTGCGAGTTCCTCGTCGCCCAGGACGGCACCATCTCCTTCCTCGAGGTCAACACCCGCCTCCAGGTCGAGCACTGCGTCTCCGAGGAGGTCACCGGCATCGACCTCGTGCGGGAGATGTTCCGCATCGCCGCCGGCGAGGAGCTCGGCTACGGCGACCCCGAGGTCCGCGGGCACTCCATCGAGTACCGCATCAACGCCGAGGACGGCGGCCGCAACTTCATGCCCGCCCCCGGCACCCTCACCCGCTGGCACCCGCCGGCCGGTCCCGGCGTACGCCTCGACGGCGGCTACGACCAGGGCGAGACCATCCCCGGCTCGTTCGACTCCCTGATCGCCAAGCTCATCGTCACCGGCAAGGACCGCACCCAGGCCCTCGAGCGGTCCCGGCGAGCGCTCGACGAGTTCGTCGTCGACGGCATGCCCACCGTCATCCCGTTCCACCGCGCGGTGGTGCGCGATCCGGCCTACGTCGGCGCGTCCACCCCCACCGGGGAGGGAGAGTTCAGCGTCTACACCCAGTGGATCGAGACGGAGTTCGACAACCGGATCGAGCCCTACGCCGGCGACAGCGCCGAGGCCGACGCCCCCGGCGACCGGCAGACGGTCACCGTCGAGGTCGGCGGCCGCCGCCTCGAGGTCGTCCTGCCTGCCGGGCTCGGCGGCCTCGCCGCGGGCGGCAACGGCGGCGCAGGCGGGTCGAAGAAGCCGAGGCGCGCGGCCAAGAAGGCCGGTGCCGCGGCCTCGGGCGACGCCGTCACCTCCCCGATGCAGGGCACCATCGTCAAGGTCGTCGTCACCGAGGGCCAGGAGGTCGCCGAGGGCGACACCGTCGTCGTCATGGAGGCGATGAAGATGGAGCAGCCGCTCAAGGCCCACAAGGCCGGCACCGTGACCGGCCTGCAGGCCGAGGTCGGCGCCACGGTCACCAACGGCGCCGTGATCTGCGAGATCAAGGACTGAGCCGCCGCGACGTCATGGGATCTCCCGGTCCCGACCGGGGGTTCCCATGACGTCACCTGCGCGTCCACCCCGATCAGCAGCCCGCCGGTGGTCGCGCGGGCTGATCCCCCGCTCCCGCTTGAACGCCGCGCTCAGCGCGAACGGGCTCGCATAGCCCACCCGGCGAGCGACCGCGGCGAGCGTCGCGTCGGGCTCCAGGAGGAGGTCGGCGGCCAGAGTGATGCGCCAGTCGAGGAGGAACGCCATCGGCGGCTCGCCGACCAGCGCGGTGAACCGTCGGGCGAAGCCCGCCCGGGACACCCCGGCGCGCGCGGCGAGCTCAGCCACGGACCACGGGTGCGCGGGGTGCTGCTGCATCAGGCGCAGCGCGGGTCCCACGACGGCGTCCGCCTGCGCGGCGTACCACGCCGGGGCACCCGATCGCGGACGCGCGAACCAGGTGCGCAGCAGGGTGATGAGCACCAGGTCGAGGAGGCGGTCGAGCACCGCCTCCTGCCCTGGAGCGTCGCGCACGACCTCCTCCCCCAGCAGGTCGAGCAGCGGCGTGTCGAGCTCCTCGGCCCGCAGCACCAACGTGCGCGGCAGGGACCGGACCAGCCTGCGGGTGACCTCGCCCTCGAGCTGGTAGACCCCGGTGAGCAGCACCGTCTCGCCCACCGTGCTGTTGCCCCAGCTGCGCACCCCCTGGCTCATCTCCTCCACCACGACATGCCCGTCGACGGTGGTGCAGACCTGACCGGGGTGGATGACGAGCTGGTCGGGGGTGCCGGGGTCGTCGGCGATCGTCCAGTGGTCACGGCCGACCCACACCACGACGTCGCCAGCCGCCAGGCGGACCGGCTCCTCCCCGTCGGGGCGCACCCAGAGGTGGCCGCGCACCACGGAGGTCAGCGACAGCGGCGCCTCGTCCGCCAGCCGTATCGACCAAGGCGGGTCGAGAAGGATCCGGAGCAGGAAGGCGCGCCGGGCGCGCGGTCCGTCGAGCAGTCCGGTGAGTGCGTCCATCCCGTCCCACACTAGACGCACGCGCATGCCCGCGCGCTCCGTGACCATGGCAGGGCTCCACCGGCTGCGGTGGACTGGGTGCCATGACCAGCACCCCTCTCGGCCCCGTCCTCGTCCTCTCCCTCGCTGCGACCGTCGTCGCCGGGCTGCAGGCGGGCACCTACTTCACCTGGGCCACCGGGGTGATGCCCGGTCTGGCGCGGGTGGACGACCGGACCTTCGTGGCCACCATGCAGCAGGTCAACGTCGCGATCGTGAACCCGATCTTCCTCGCCACGTTCGCCGCACCGCCCCTCCTCGCGGGCGCCGTCGCGGTCCTGGGCACCGGGCCGGCGCGGCCCTGGGCGATCGCGGCCACGGTGCTGGCGGTGGGGACCGTCGCGATCACCGTCGCCGGCAACGTCCCGCTCAACGACGCCCTCGCGGCCGCCGGGCGCCTCGACGCCATCGCCGACCTCGCCGCGGTCCGCGCGGACTTCGAGTCGCGCTGGGTCGCGCTCAACATCGCGCGCTGCCTCACCTCGGCCGGTGCGCTGGCCTGCCTCGCGGTGGCGGCCCTCCGGCTCAGGGGATGACGGGACCGGCGGGGCTCACCCCAGCCCGACCGTGCCGACCAGCAGGTCGAGGTGGTGCTCGAAGACGTCCTCGGGGTCGGTGAACGTGTCCGCGCCGTACTGGCCGAACACCTCGAACGACACGCAGCCGAACAACGCCGCCCAGGCGAAGAGGCCGCGGGCCACCAGCCGGTCGGGGACGGAGAGGTGCACCTCCTCGCGGATCCGCGCCAGGTCGCGCGAGAGCCGGGGCGGGTCGAGCGGTGCGTCGTCGACCACGATCGCCCCCGCGCGCCACGCGTCCTCCCACACCTCCACGAGCCGCCCGACCACCCGCGTGCCCGGCCCGGTCGTCCGCTCGGCGGGCGCCTCGTAGCCGGGCACCGGGCTGCCGAAGAGCAGGGCGTACGTCGCGGGCTCGCGCAGCGCCCACGCCCGGGCGGCGCGGGCGATGGCGACCATGCGTCCCGCGTGGTCGGCCGGATCCACCTCGGCCAGCGCCGCGTCCACGGCGTCGCCCAGTTCGTCGTAGCCGTCGATGACGAGCAGCGTCAGCAGCTCGTCGCGGCTCGCGACGTAGCGGTAGACGGCGGAGGACACCAGGCCCAAGTCGCGCGCGACGGCCCGCAGGGACAGCGCGGCCGCGCCGTCGGTGGCGAGGTGATCCCGACCGATCCGCACGATGTCGCGCATCGTCTGCTCACGTGCCCGGGCGCGCGGCGAGGAGGCGCGGGCGGCGGGCGCAGAGGGGGTCGGCGAGGCGGGCGAGGAGGGCGTCGTCCGGGAGTCGGCCATCCCGACATCCTCGCACATCGGTGAGCACGTGTGCCGAAAGAGAGCATCGCTCTTGCTTTTGTCGTCGGACGTCGCCATGATGGTCGAACCGAGAGCACCGCTCTCTCAATCCCCGGGAGATCCCATGAGCACCGTCCACGTCGTCACCGGAGCCGGCCCCGTCGGCTCCACCGTCGCCCTCCAGCTGGCCGACGCCGGCCAGCGGGTCCGCCTGCTGACCCGCTCGGGCAGCGGGCCCGTCCACCCCCTGGTCGAGCGCCGCCGCGTCGACGTCTCGCGCCCGGAGGAGCTGGGCGACGCGTTCGCCGGGGCGGTCGCGGTCCACCACTGCATCCACGGCTCGGCGTACGACGCTCGCGTCTGGCGCGCCGAGCTGCCCCGGGCCGAGCGGGTCGTGCTGGAGGCGGCGGGACGGGTGGGGGCCGTGGTCGTGTTCCCCGAGAGCCTCTACGCCTACGGGCCGGTGACGGAGGTGATCACCGAGGCCACCCCGCGCACCGCGAGGACGGGCAAGCTCGGGGTCCGCACCGAGCTGCTGGCCCAGCGCGACGCCTCCCCCACCCCGACCGTCAGCGTGGCCGCGTCCGACTTCTACGGTCCGCTGGTCCGCAACGCCCACGCGGGCGAGCGGATGGTGCCCACCGTCCTGGCCGGGCGGACCATGCGGGTGCTGGGCAGCCCCGACCAGCCGCACTCGTTCACCTACGTCCCCGACCTGGCGGCGGCGATGATCACGGCCGCTGCCCGCGAGGACCTGTGGGACTCGTTCCTCCACGCCCCCACCGCTCCCGCCCTCACGCAGCGCCGGCTGGTCGAGATGGTGGCCGAGGCGGCCGGGGTAGGCACGCCGCGGGTCGCCTCGGTCCCGGTGCCGGTGCTCGGCGCCGGGGGCCTGCTCTCGCGCCGGGTGCGGGAGATGGCGGAGACCGGCTATATGTTCGCCCGCCCGTTCGTCATGGACTCGACCGCGAGCGAGCGCCGGCTCGGCCTCGCCCCGACCCCGCTGGTGGAGGGGGTGGCACGGACGGTGGCGTGGTGGCGCGAGGAGCAGCACGCTGCCGCCTGAGCCGCCCGGGGTACGGACAGGTGATCCACCTCACACCCGGCGCTCGATAGCGTGCGGCACATGTTCTCCAAGGTGCTCGTCGCCAACCGTGGCGAGATCGCAGTCCGGGCGTTCCGTGCCGCACGCGAGATCGGCGCGCGCACGGTGGCCGTCTTCCCCTACGAGGACCGCGGGTCCGAGCACCGGATGAAGGCCGAGGAGGCCTACCAGATCGGCGAGGTGGGCCACCCGGTCCGCGCCTACCTCGACCCGCAGGCCATCGTCGACGTGGCGGTGCAGTGCGGGGCCGACGCGATCTACCCCGGCTACGGCTTCCTGTCGGAGAACCCCGCGCTCGCCGAGGCGTGCGCCGCCGCCGGGATCACCTTCATCGGACCCAGCGCCGAGGTGCTCACGCTGACCGGCAACAAGGCGCGCGCGATCGCGGCCGCCCGCGCCGCGGGGGTGCCCGTGCTCGAGTCGGTGCCGCCGTCCACCGACGTCGAGGAGCTCCTCACCGCCGCCGAGCGGATCGAGGCGCCGCTCTTCGTGAAGGCCGTCGCCGGTGGCGGGGGCCGCGGCATGCGGCGCGTGGAGGACCGGGCCGACCTGCGCGAGGCGATCGAGACCTGCATGCGCGAGGCGGAGGGCGCGTTCGGCGACCCGACCGTCTTCATCGAGCAGGCCGTCGTCGACCCGCGTCACATCGAGGTGCAGATCCTCGCGGACGGCACCGGCTCCGACGGCGGCGTCATCCACCTCTACGAGCGCGACTGCTCGGTGCAGCGCCGCCACCAGAAGGTCATCGAGATCGCCCCGGCGCCCCGCCTCGACCCGGAGCTGCGCGAGCGCATCTGCGCCGACGCGGTCCGCTTCGCCCGCGAGATCGGCTACACCAACGCCGGAACGGTCGAGTTCCTCCTCGACCCCGCCGGGCGCTACGTCTTCATCGAGATGAACCCCCGCATCCAGGTCGAGCACACGGTGACCGAGGAGGTCACCGCCGTCGACCTCGTGCAGTCGCAGATGATGATCGCGGCCGGCGCCACCCTCGCCGACCTCGACCTGACCCAGGACTCGGTGCGCCCCCGCGGCTTCGCGCTGCAGTGCCGCATCACCACCGAGGACCCAGCCAACGGCTTCCGCCCGGACACCGGCCGGATCACCACCTACCGCTCCCCCGGCGGTCCGGGCGTGCGGCTCGACGGCGGCACCACGTACTCGGGCGCCGAGATCAGCCCCCACTTCGACTCGATGCTCGCCAAGCTCACCTGCCGCGGGCGTACGTTCGAGGCGGCCGTGCAGAAGGCCCGGCGGGCGCTGCTCGAGTTCCGCATCCGCGGCGTCGCCACCAACGTCGGGTTCCTCCAGGCCGTGCTGGCCGACCCCGACTTCGCGGCCGGGGGCGTCACGACCTCGTTCATCGAGGACCACCCCCAGCTGCAGAGCGCCAGCCTCGGCGGCGACCGCGCGACCAAGCTGCTGGCCTACCTCGCCGACGTCACGGTCAACCAGCCGCACGGCGCCGCACCGGTGAGCGTCACCCCGGTGAGCAAGCTGCCGCAGCTCGACCGCTCCGGGCCCGTGCCCGACGGCACCCGCCAGCTGCTCCGCGAGGTCGGGCCCGAGGAGTTCGCCCGTCGGCTGCGCGCCCAGGACCGGGTCGCGGTCACCGACACGACGTTCCGCGACGCCCACCAGTCGCTGCTCGCCACCCGCGTCCGCACCCGCGACCTCCTCGCGGTCGCCGACCACGTGGCGCGCACGACGCCGCAGCTGTGGTCGGTGGAGTGCTGGGGCGGGGCGACGTACGACGTCGCGCTCCGCTTCCTGTCCGAGGACCCGTGGGAGCGGCTCGCCGCACTGCGCGAGGCCATCCCCAACGTCGGCCTGCAGATGCTGCTGCGCGGGCGCAACACGGTCGGCTACACGCCCTACCCCACCCAGGTCACCGAGGCGTTCGTGCAGGAGGCCGCCGAGACCGGCATCGACGTGTTCCGCATCTTCGACGCCCTCAACGACGTCTCGCAGATGCGCCCGGCCATCGACGCGGTCCGGGCCACCGGCACCTCGGTGGCGGAGGTCGCGCTCTGCTACACCGGCGACCTGTCCTCGCCCGACGAGCGGCTCTACACCCTCGACTACTACCTGCGCCTGGCCGAGCAGATCGTCGACGCCGGCGCCCACGTGCTCGCGATCAAGGACATGGCCGGCCTGCTGCGCGCGCCCGCCGCCCGCACCCTGGTCACGGCGCTGCGCGAGCGCTTCGACCTGCCGGTGCACCTCCACACCCACGACACCCCCGGCGGCCAGCTGGCCACGCTGGTCGCGGCCATCGAGGCGGGGGTCGACGCCGTCGACGCCGCATGCGCGGCGATGGCCGGCACCACCTCGCAGCCCGCGTTGTCGGCGCTGGTCTCCGCGACCGACCACTCCGCGCGGGAGACCGGGCTGTCGCTGGCCGCGGTCAACGCGATGGAGCCCTACTGGGAGGCCGTACGCCGGGTCTACGCGCCCTTCGAGTCGGGCCTGCCGTCCCCGACCGGGCGGGTCTACCGCCACGAGATCCCCGGCGGCCAGCTGTCCAACCTGCGCCAGCAGGCCATCGCGCTGGGCCTGGGCGAGAAGTTCGAGCAGATCGAGGACATGTACGCGGCCGCCAACGACATCCTCGGCAACGTCGTGAAGGTGACGCCCTCCTCCAAGGTGGTCGGCGACCTGGCCCTCGCGCTCGTCGCCGCAGGCGCCGACCCGGCCGACTTCGAGGCCGACCCCGCCTCCTACGACGTCCCGGACTCGGTGATCGGCTTCCTCAACGGCGAGCTCGGCGACCCGCCGGGCGGCTGGCCCGAGCCGTTCCGCACCAAGGCCCTCGCCGGCCGGACCTGGAAGCAGCCGGTCGAGAGCCTCACCGACGACCAGCGGGCCCGCCTCGCCGACGACCGGCGGGCGGCCCTCAACGAGCTGCTCTTTCCCGGCCCGACCGCGGCGTTCGAGGAGTCGCGCGCGGCCTACGGCGACCTGTCGGCGGTCTCCACGCTCGACTACCTCTACGGCCTGCGCCGCGGCGAGGAGCACCGCGTGCAGGTGCGCGAGGGACGCGAGATGCTGTTCGCCCTCGAGGCCATCAGCGAGCCGGACGAGCGCGGCTTCCGCAACGTGATGGCCACCGTCGACGGCCAGATGCGCCCGGTGCAGGTGCGCGACCGCAGCATCTCCGCCGACGTCGCGTCCGCCGAGAAGGCCGACCCGACCGACGGCGGCCACGTCGCGGCCCCCTACGACGGCGCCGTGACGGTCGCCGTGGCCGAGGGCGACGACGTCGAGGCCGGTCAGACGGTCGCGACGATCGAGGCGATGAAGATGGAGGCCGCGATCACCGCCGCCGTGGCCGGCACGGTGCAGCGACTGGCGGTCCGCTCCACGCAGGCCGTCGAGGGCGGCGACCTGGTGCTGGTGATCAGCCCTCGTTGACGACGACCACGTCGGGGTCGGGCTCGGCGTGCTCGGTGACCTCGGGGTCCTCCCCCGTCACCTCGCGGAACACCTCGGTCGCCACGGCACGCATGCCGTTGACCTTGGGATGGAACGGCGCGGCGATGCCCGCGCGGAACTGCGGTCCGTTGACCCAGGCGCGGTCCTTCGCGCACACGTCGTGCCCGTCGGAGACCGCCGCCATGTCGACGTAGGACGCGCCCGCGGCCAGTGCACCCCTGCGCAGCGAGTCGTTGAGGACGCCGGCGACCTCCGCCACCGGCCGCAGGACGTCGGCGGGCACACCGACGGCGGGGCAGGAGCCGTCGCTCGGCAGGATGTCCGGATAGCCGACGACCAGCACCTCGGCGTCCGGCGCGGCACGCGTGATGCGTCGCACCGCCTGCTGGATCCGTCCGGCGACCCTGGCCGCGTCGGCGCGCAGCCGCTCGACCGGACAGGCGGCCCCCGTCCCGGCCTGGCACTGGATCAGCGCCTCGTAGATCCCGAAGTCGTTGCCCCCCATCCCGAGGGTGACCAGGTCGGTGTCGGCCGAGACCGCGTCGAGCTGCGGAGGGGTCGTCTGGCCGTCGAACGTCAGCATCGGCTCGTAGAGGTCGGCCGTCGTGGCCGCGGAGCAGGTCACGTCGGTGTAGCTCGCGACCTCGAGCCAGTCGGCCAGGAAGGCGGGGTAGTTGTCCTTGGAGCGGGCGCAGCCCTGGGGGTCGGTGCGCATCGTGCCGATGAACGGT
Organism: Nocardioides sp. Z24_21; assembly: GCF_058134345.1. Classification (NCBI taxonomy): domain Bacteria; kingdom Bacillati; phylum Actinomycetota; class Actinomycetes; order Propionibacteriales; family Nocardioidaceae; genus Nocardioides; species Nocardioides sp. Z24_21. The sequence goes on along the minus strand of NZ_JBYTTH010000002.1, from coordinate 1,010,820 downwards.
CCGGCCGAGAACGAGTCGCCCAGCGCGACGTAGTCGATGTCGCTGGTCGGCTCGGTGCCGAGGCCGAGGTCCGGCAGGTCGGTCTCGCCGTCGCCGGCCGCCTGGCCGGAGTCGCACGCGGAGGCGGCGAGCGCGAGGGCGACGAGCGCCGCCGCGAGCCGGAGGCGTCGGGTCACGGGCGGGCGGGGCCGTTCTGGCGCGGGGTCACGGCGAAGGTGAACCAGTCGGAGTAGAGGCCGAGGTAGGAGCGGACGGTGTCGCCGCTGACGGTGGCCCGGCCGCCGGTGAAGACGAACGCCATCTCGGTGACGCGACCGCCCCAGTCGCCGTTGCCGTCGCGGGAGACGACCTCGATGCCGGTGAGGTCGCCCAGGTCGGGCCAGTGCTTCTCGACCTGCGTGTCGTCGACGGTCGTCGACCACGTGGCGTACGTCGGGTTGGCCAGGCCGTCATAGGGGTCGGCCTGCGCCACGAGGTAGGGCATCGACCCGGCCGAGGAGAAGCCGCCGTTGCTGGCGGAGAACTGGGTGAACGCCGGGCGGCCGCCGTGGAAGAGGCCCTGACGGGCGGTGGCGCGGATCGCCGCGGTGGCGGACGGGTGCTCGACGTCGGCGCCGCCGTAGACCTGGCAGAGCGCGGTGTCGCAGAGGTCGTAGTGGGGCGCTGCGGGGTGCGAGCGCTCGAACGCCGCATAGGTGCGCGCCGCCACGGACTGGGCGCTGACCGCCGCGGGCTCCCAGAGCGCCGGCACCTCCTCGGGCACGACGCCGCGCAGGTAGGCCTCCATGCCGATGCGGTTGACGGTCTGGCGCTTGCCGCCCTGGCGGGCCGCGACCGACTGCAGGGTGCCGCGGTAGTCGCGCCGGCCGCCGGGCAGCACCAGGGTGAGCCGGCCGTCGGCGGCGCGGAACTCGCCCTCGCCGCGGAACGTCTTCCACGTGCGCCACCCACCGCCCTTGGTGCGCTGGACGGCGGTGCGGTCGCCCTGCGCGATGAGCCGCCACTTCTTCGCCGGCAGCTGCGGGATCCGCCAGGTGCGGCCGCGGCCGAGGCTGGTGACCTTGAGCCCGCGCTCGGCCACGACCTGGACGTCGCGGCCGGTGTCGGCGGTGATCAGCACGCGCAGCTTGCCGCGCACCTGCCCCCAGGTGGTGCCGGGGTAGTAGAACTCGTTGATCTGCTGCCAGGTGAGGCCCTGCTGGGCCGCGCCGAGGGCGCCGTACTGCGACATGCCGCGCCCGTGGCCGTAGCCGTGCCCGGTGATGGTGATCGCCGTGCTGCCGGGCGTGGACCACGCCTCGACACGTTGCCGCGGCTCTGCCGACGCGGGCGCGGAGACGGCCGCGGGCAGCAGCAGCGCGCTCACGGCGAGCGCGAGCGGCAGCAGGCGGGAACGGGTCTTCATGTCTCTTCTCCCCCAAGGACGAACGTCGAACCCCCGAGGTTACAGGGGGCGCGGGGACTCAGACGTGGTGCAGCCGGCGGGCGGCCTCGGCGATCGAGCCGCTCATCGACGGGTAGACCGTGAACGCGTGGGCGAGCTGGTCGGCCGTGAGCGACTCCGCGACCGCGACCGACACGGGGTGGATGAGCTCGGACGCGCGGGGACCGACCACGACTCCCCCGACGACGATGCCGGTGCCGGGCCGGCAGAAGAGCTTGACGAAGCCGTCGCGCACACCCTGCATCTTGGCGCGGGCGTTGCCGGCCAGCGGCAGGGTGACGACCTCGGCGGCGATCTCGCCGGCGTCGACGGCGTGCTGCGACCAGCCGACGGTGGCGATCTCCGGGGAGGTGAACACGTTGGAGGAGACCTTCTTGAGGTCGAGGGGCGCGACGGCGTCGCCGAGGAAGTGCCACATCGCGATGCGGCCCTGCATCGCCGCCACCGACGCGAGCATCAGCACGCCCGTGCAGTCGCCCGCGGCGTAGATGCCGCGCGCCGAGGTGCGCGAGACCCGGTCGACGGTGATGAAGCCGCCCTCGTCGACGGCCACTCCGGCCTCCTCGAGCCCGAGGTCGGCGGTGTTGGGCACCGAGCCGAGGGCGAGGATGCAGTGGCTGCCGGAGACCGTGCGACCGTCGGTGAGCGTCACGGTGACCTCGTCGCCGTCGCGGGTGACCGACTGCATGCGCGAGCGGCCGAGCACGTTCATCCCGCGACGGGTGAGCACGTCCTCCAGCACGGCCGAGGCGTCGGCGTCCTCGCCGGGCAGCACCCGGTCGCGGCTGCTGACCAGCGTCACGTCGATGCCGAGCGAGAGGTAGGCGCTGGCGAACTCCGCGCCGGTGACGCCCGAGCCGACCACGATGAGCTTCTCGGGCACCTCGGTGAGGTCGTAGACCTGCTCCCAGGTGAGGATCCGCTCGCCGTCGGGCTGCGCGCTGGGCAGCGTGCGCGGCGCGGCGCCCGTCGCGACGATGACGGCGTCGGCCTGCAGCGTCTCCTCGCCGTCGGCGGTCGTGGCGACCACCGTCAGGTCGGGGCCCAGGCGGCCGCGGCCGGTCAGCACGCGTACGCCGTCGCGGTCGAGCCGGGCCGCGATGTCGCTCGACTGGTCGGCCGCGAGCTGCTTGACGCGGGCGTTGACCCGGGCCAGGTCGACGTTGATCGTCGTGGCCGCGTCGCCCTGGAGGTCGTGGAAGTTGACCCCGAGCTCCTGCGCCGTCGACATGTCGGTCATCAGCTCGGCGGTGGCGATGAGCGTCTTGCTCGGCACGCAGTCGGTGAGGACCGCGGAGCCGCCGACGCCGTCGGTGTCGACGACGGTGACCTCGGCCCCGAGCTGGGCGGCGACGTGGGCGGCCTCGTAGCCGCCGGGGCCGCCGCCGATGATGACGATGTGATCACTCATGCAGCAGGCCTCAGAGGTTGATCATGTGACCGGCGATGCCGTGGACGGCCTCCTTGACGGCCTCGCCCAGAGTCGGGTGAGCGAAGACGTTGCGGGCCACCTCGTCGGCGGTCAGGTCCCACTTCTGGGCCAGGGTCATCACGGGCAGCAGCTCGGTGACGTCGGGGCCGATCATGTGGGTGCCGATGATCTCGTTGTGCTCGGCGTCGGCGACGACCTTCACGAAGCCGAACGCCTCGCCGAGGCCCATCGCCTTGCCGTTGGCGGTGAAGGGGAACGTCGCGGTCTTGACGTCGTAGCCCTTCTCCGTGGCCTGGGCCTCGGTGTAGCCGAACGACGCGATCTGCGGCATGCAGTAGGTCGCGCGGGGCACGAAGTCGTACTCGACCGGCATCGTCTCGGCGCCGTTGATCGTCTCGGCGGCCACGATGCCCATCGCCTCGGCGACGTGGGCGAGCATCAGCTTGCCGGTGCAGTCGCCGATGGCGTAGACGTTGTCGACGTTGGTGCGGCAGTAGTCGTCGATCTCGATGGCCCCGCGCTCGGAGACGGCGACGCCGACGTTCTCGAGGCCGAAGCCCTTCACGCGCGGGGCGAAGCCGAAGGCCGCGAGGAACTTGTCGGCCTCGAGCACCTGCTCGTCACCGCCCGCCGCGGGCGCGATGGTGACCTTGACGCCCGAGCCGGTGTCCTCGACCTTCTTCACCGCGGTGGAGGTCAGCACCTTCACGCCGAGCTTCTTGTAGTGCTTGAGCAGCTCCTTGGACACGTCGGCGTCCTCGGTGGGGACCATCCGGTCGAGGAACTCCACGATCGTCACGTCGACACCGAAGTTGGCCATCACGTAGGCGAACTCCACGCCGATCGCGCCGGAGCCGCCGATGACGATCGAGCCCGGCAGCTGGTCGGTGAGGATCTGCTCCTCGTAGGTCACGACGTTGTCGCTGAGCTCGACGCCGGGCACGAGGCGCACCGTGGCGCCGGTGGCGAGGATCAGGTTGTCGAAGGTGTAGCCGGTGGTCTGGCCGTCCTTGTCCTTGACGTCGATGCCGGTCGCGCTGGTCAGGGTGCCCCAGCCGTCGATCTCGGTGATCTTGTTCTTCTTCATCAGGAAGTGGACGCCCTTGACGATGCCGGCGCTCACGTCGCGGCTGCGCTTGTGGGTGGGGCCGAACGCCATGGTGGCGTCGCCCTCGATGCCGTACTTGGCCTTCTCGTGCTGGAGCGTGTGCGCCAGCTCGGCGTTCTTCAGCAGGGCCTTGGACGGGATGCACCCGACGTTGAGGCAGACACCTCCCCAGTACTTCTCCTCCACCACGGCCACCTTCTGGCCGAGCTGGGCTGCGCGGATCGCGGCGACGTAGCCACCGGGGCCGGCGCCGAGGACGAGGGTGTCGAAGTGGGTGTCGGTCACCCGACCAGCCTAGTTGTCCTCCGCGCAGAGGGAACACCCGAGGTGGTGGCTGGTTATCGTGTGGCCCGTGACCCTGTACGCCGCCTACGGGACCAACCTCGATCCCGCCCGCATGGGGGAGCGCTGCCCCCACTCGATCCTGCACTCCACGGGCTGGCTCACGGGCTGGCGGCTGACGTTCGGCGGCGAGGAGCACGGCTGGGACGGCGCCCTGTCGACGATCGTGCAGGACCCCTTCGAGCAGGTGTTCGTGGCGGTCTACGACGTCACGCCGGAGGACGAGCGCGCGCTCGACGGCTGGGAGTCCGCCGACACCGGCCTCTACCGCAAGACCAAGGTGCGGGTGCAGACCCTCACCGGCGAGCTGGTGGTGTGGGCCTACGTCCTCGACGCCTACGAGGGCGGCCTGCCGTCGGCGTCCTACCTCGGCGTCCTCGCCGACGCGGCCGAGGCCGCGGGTGCTCCCGAGGACTACGTCGCCGCGCTGCGCCGGCGCGCCTGCCGCTCCACCGGCCTCTGAACGCCGGGGCCGGGCTCGGGCACCGGTCCGTCTAGAGTTCGCGACGTGAGCCATGCAGACGTCGCCCCCACGCCCTACGAGACCGCCGCCGAGGCCGCCGCCAGGCTCGCCGAGCTGACCGGCGTCGAGCGCCACGACATCGCCCTGGTCCTGGGCTCCGGCTGGCTCCCGGCCGTCGACGCCCTCGGCGACGCCACCGCCGAGATCGACACCACCGACCTGCCCGGCTTCAGCGCCGCCGCGGTCGCCGGGCACAGCGGCAAGATCCGCTCCATCCGCAGCGGCGAGAAGAACCTGCTCGTCTTCCTCTCCCGCACCCACTTCTACGAGGGCAAGGGCGTCGCAGCGGTCGTCCACCCGGTGCGTACGGCGGCCGCGGCCGGCTGCTCGGCCATCGTCCTCACCAACGGGTGCGGCGGCCTCAAGGAGGGGTGGCAGCCCGGCCAGCCGGTGCTGATCTCCGACCACATCAACCTGACGGGCACCAGCCCCGTCGTGGGCGCCAACTTCATCGACCTCACCGACCTCTACAGCCCCCGCCTGCGCGCGATGTGCCGTGAGGTCGACCCCACGCTCGACGAGGGCGTCTACGTGCAGTTCCCCGGCCCCCACTACGAGACCCCCGCCGAGGTGCGCATGGCCGGCATCATGGGCGGGCACCTCGTCGGCATGAGCACCACGCTCGAGGCGATCGCGGCCCGCGAGGCGGGCATGGAGGTGCTGGGCATCAGCCTGGTCACCAACCTCGCCGCGGGCCTGAGCGGCGAGCCGCTCAACCACGAGGAGGTCCTCGAGGCCGGACGGTCCGCGGCCAGCCGGATGGGCGGCCTGCTCAGCCAGGTCGTCACCAGGATCTGAGGTCGGGGTGCGCGTCCTGGTCACCGGCGCGGCCGGCAGCATCGGTCGGGTCGTCACGGCCGGGCTCGTCGACCTCGGGCACGACGTCGTCGGCCTCGACCTGGTGCCCGCGCCCGACGGCACCCCGTTCGCCTGGCACGAGGCCGACTGCGCCGACGCGGACGCCGTCGAGGCGGCGTTCGCCGCGCAGCCGCTCGACGCGGTCGTGCACCTCGCGGGCATCCCCCGGGAGGCGTCGCTGCCCGACGAGCTGACGTCCCACGTCGTCACCACCGCGGCCCTGCTCGACGCGATGGTCGGCCACGACGTGCCCCGCCTGGTCTACGCCTCCTCCAACCACGCCGTGGGCCGGACGCCGCGTGCCGACGGCGAGCTGACCGTGCAGGCCCTGCCGCGGGCCGACACCTACTACGGCGTCGCGAAGGTGGCGGCGGAGGCGCTGCTGCAGCTCTTCTCCGACCGCCACGGCCTCGACGTCGTGGCGTGCCGCATCGGCTCGTTCCTGGAGGAGCCGACGAGCGTGCGCAGCCTGTCGACCTGGCTCTCGCACGGCGACTGCGTGCGCATGGTCGAGGCCGCGCTCACCACGCCCGCGCCGGGGTACGCGGTGCTCTACGGCATCAGCGCCAACACCCGCGCGTGGTGGGACCTCGAGCCCGGTCGCCGGCTGGGCTACGAGCCGCAGGACGACGCCGAGGCCCACGCCGGGCGCGTCGAGCCCGGGCCGCACGACGACGCGGAGGCCGAGTACGTCGGCGGGCCCTACGCCACCGCGGAGGCGGTCCGGCCCGCGCTCGGCGACTGACCCGCGGGGCTTGACTTCGAGCACGCTCCAGGTCTCACACTGGTCCGATGACCGGCCTGAGCATCGCCGAGGCGGCCGCACGGAGCGGGCTGACCGCCCACACCCTGCGCTACTACGAGCGCGACGGGCTCCTGCTGCACGCGGTCGAGCGGGCCCCGTCGGGTCACCGCCGCTACACCGAGGAGGACCTGCGGTGGATCGAGATGGTCACCCGGCTGCGGGCCACCGGCATGCCCATCCGTGACGTGCGCCGCTACGCCGCCCTGGTGCGTGCGGGCGACGGCACCGAGGCCGAGCGGCTCGGACTCCTGCTCGCCCACCGCGACGTCGTCGAGCGCGAGCTCGCCGAGGTGACCTCCCACCTCCGCGCCATCGACCACAAGATCGCCCTCTACGAGCACCAGGTCGCGCCGACCCCTTGACCTGGAGCGCACTCGAAGGCGAAGGGTGGTGGCCATGACCATCCAGACACGACAGATCGGCACCCTCACCGTCTCGGCGCTCGGCCTGGGCTGCATGGGGATGTCGGAGTTCTACGGCACCCCCGACGAGCAGTCGGGCATCGACACGATCCACCGCGCCCTCGACCTCGGCGTGACCTTCCTCGACACCGCCGACATGTACGGCCCGTTCACCAACGAGCGGCTGGTCGGCCGGGCCATCGACGGCCGGCGCGACGAGGTGCAGCTCGCCACCAAGTTCGGCAACGAGCGCAACCCCGACGGCTCCTGGGTCGGCATCAACGGCTCGCCCGACTACGTCCGCCGCGCGTGCGACGCCTCCCTCGAGCGGCTCGGCGTCGACCACATCGACCTCTACTACCAGCACCGGGTCGACCGGTCGGTGCCCATCGAGGAGACCGTCGGCGCGATGCAGGAGCTGGTCGAGGCCGGGAAGGTCCGCCACCTCGGCCTCTCCGAGGCCTCCGCCGAGACGATCCGGCGCGCCCACGCGACGCACCCGATCACCGCGCTGCAGTCGGAGTACTCGCTGTTCACGCGCGACCTCGAGGACGAGGTCATCCCGACCCTGCGCGAGCTCGGCATCGGCCTGGTCCCCTACTCCCCCCTCGGGCGCGGCATCCTGACCGGCGCCGTGACCCGTGAGTCGCTGGCGGCCGACGACTCCCGCGCGACCGGCCGCTTCCCGCGCTTCAGCGGCGACGCCCTCGACGCCAACCTGGCCCTCGTCGACGAGGTCCGGGAGATCGCCGCCACCAAGGGGTGCACCCCCGGACAGCTCGCGCTCGCCTGGGTGCTCGCCCAGGGCGACGACGGCCTCGGCGTCGCGCCGATCCCCGGCACCAAGCGGGTGCGCTACCTCGAGGAGAACGTCGGCGCCCTCGACGTCGACCTCACCGCCGACGACCTGGCCGCGCTGGAGCAGGCCGTGCCGCGCGACGCCGTCACCGGCGACCGCTACGGCGACATGTCCACCGTCGACGCCTGAGCGCGTCGCCCGCGCGGCCGGGCCCGGGTCACGTCGACGCGATCCCGACCCGGCCCTCGCGGAAGGCGTCGACGAACAGCGCGTGGTCGGCCCGCACGCGCTCGGCGTAGGCGATGCCCCAGTCGCCCAGCCAGGTCACGAAGTCGTTGCGGCGACCCTCCAGCGCGGCGGCGATCGCGGTCTCGACCTGGAAGTCCACGAGGTCCTGCTCGCTGTCCTCGTCGGAGGCGCAGTGGATCTTGGCGCTCGCCCGACCGAGCAGGTCCACCACCGACCGCATCTCGGCGGGCTCGTTGATCCGGCTCCAGTCGAGGTCGACCTCGTAGGGCGAGACCTCCGAGACCACGTAGCCGACGCCGTCGATGCTGGTGTGCCCGAGGAGCGGGTCGGTGTGCACCTGCAGCGCCCGCTGGCTCACGGCGGTGCGGTGGCCCTCGTGCTCGAAGTAGGCGTCGACGTCGCCGGTGTCGACGAAACGGCTCACCGCCGGCACGTTGGCCTGCTTCATGCTCAGCACCACGTCGTTGTCGAGCGCCTGGCTGTAGCCCTCCACGAGCACGTTGTACGCCGGCAGCCCGGCACTGCCGATGCCGAAGCCGGTCTTGCCGACGACATCACGCAGCTCGTAGAACAGGTCCCGGTCGAAGCGCTTGGACTCCGGGATCGTGTCGAGGTAGGCGCGGAACGCGGCCAGGACCCTCGTCCGCTCCTCGCGCGGCAGCCGTCTCGTGCTCGCGTCCTCGACGAAGCGACGGGTGCCGCGCTCCACCACCGTGAGGTCGTCGAGGAGGTCGGCGCGCCGCACCTCCCGCGCGAGCGTCAACGCGTCGAGGACCGGTCCCTCGGCGTTGTCGAGGCGGATGGCGAAGTCGTGGTCGTCGTCGGAGGCGACGTAGTGGTTGACCTGCGCGAGGTAGCTGCGTGCGTAGCGGGACACCAGCTTGCGGATCGCGTCCTCCGGCAGCGCCTTCTGCCAGCCGAGGAGGGCCAGGCTCGCCGCGAAGCGCTGCAGGTCCCAGGTGAACCTGCCGAGGTAGGCCTCGTCGAAGTCGTTGACGTCGAAGACCAGCCGGCCCGAGGAGTCGAGGTAGGTGCCGAAGTTCTCCACGTGGAGGTCGCCGTGGATCCAGATGCGATCCGCGCCGTGCCCGGCCCAGTCGTCCTCCTCGGCCGTCACGTCGCGGTAGAACAGGCAGGCGCTGCCGCGGTAGAACGCGTGCGGGTCGCGGGCCATCGTGCGGTACTTCGCGCGGAAGGCCTTCGGGTCGGCGCGCATCAGCGGGGCGAACGCGTCACGGAGCACCTCGATGATGGTGTCGCTCCGGTCGGCGGTGCGCGCGGTGGCCATGCGGGCACTCTAGGTCTGGTGGCCAGTAGGTTGGCGTCATGGCAACCACACAACTTGGCCCCAACACCATCAGCACCGTCGGCGAGCTCCCCGCCGTGGGGACGAAGGCTCCCGGCTTCGACCTGGTCGACTCCTCGTTCCAGCCGCTCACCGACGCCGACGTGGCCGGCAAGCGGGTGGTGCTCAACATCTTCCCGAGCATCGACACCGGCGTCTGCCAGGCGAGCGTGAAGCGGTTCAACGAGCTCGCGGCCGGCCTCGACAACACCGCGGTGGTCTGCGTCTCGCGCGACCTGCCCTTCGCCCAGGCCCGCTTCTGCGGCGCCGAGGGCATCGAGGACGTCCTGGTCGGCTCGGCCTTCCGCTCCTCCTTCGGCCAGGACTACGGCATCGCGATCGACGGCGGCGGCTGGGACCAGCTCTTCGCCCGCGCGGTGGTCGTCATCGACACCGACGGCACGGTGCTCCACACCCAGCTCACCGACGCGGTCGGCGACGAGCCCGACTACGACGCCGCGGTGGCCGCCCTGGGCTGAGCGCCCCGACCACCGGCGAGTGGCCGCGGACCCCGGCGGGTCCGCGGCCGCTCGTGTCCTCAGTGGTCGTGCCGGCCCTGGTGCGCCAGCGCCTCGTAGGCGTCGCAGGCGTGCGCGTACTGCTCGGCGACGACGTCGGGGTCGTGCCACCAGAACCTGCTGCCCGCGGAGGCGGGCACCCGGCTGCGCACCGACGTGGCGGGACGCGGCCCGGGCAGCGCGTCGCCGCGCTCGGAGGCCCGCACCCTGCGGAACGGCTTGAGCAGCTGGCGCGGGGTGTGGCGCTGTCCCCCCACCATCGTCATCCGCACCCGGGACGCGGCCTCGACGTCGCGCAGCGGGTTGCCCTGCACGGCGATCAGGTCGGCCACCTTGCCCGGCTCGAGCGTGCCGACGTCGTCGCTGACCCCGAGGTAGCGCGCGGGCGTGACGATCGCCGCCCGCAGCGCGGCGTACGGCGTCCACCCGTAGCCGACCATCTCCTGCAGGTTGGCGTGCACCCCGATCGCGACGTTGTCGAGCGGGCTGTCGGTGCCGACGAGCACCTGGCCGCCGGCGCGGTGGATGCGCAGCAGGGTCTGCACCTCCATGCACTCGGCGGAGGCGCAGTCGGGGTCCGTCGGCTCGGCGGCGTTGTCGGCGGTCGCCGCCAGCAGCGCCTCCCGCTTCCACGGTGGCAGCAGCCGCAGCCGGGGGTCACCCTCGAGCTCCCCGGCGGTGAGGAAGTCGGTGGTGAACAAGGTGGTGGTCACCGTGCGGTTGCCGCGGCCGTAGAGCGCCGGGACGTCGGCGTAGCTGTGGCCCGTCGGCGTGAGCGTGTGCGCATAGCCCAGCCGCTGGGTCGCGGCGAGGTGCGTCGTGCCGTCCTGGCCGACCATCGCGCCCGGCGTGAGGTAGTGCGAGGACGACGGCACGCCGAGCGCGTGGGCGGCCGAGACGACCATCGCCATCCGGGTCGCCTGGAGCCGGACGTAGGACTTCACGAAGTCGTAGTCCAGCTGCCGCGCCCGGGTCAGCTCGCGGCGCACCTGTGCGTCGGTCGTGGTGGGCCGCATGAAGTTGTAGTAGACCCGGGCCCCGTCGACCGGCTCGCCGGTGGCGTAGAAGCGCGGCCCGATCCGGGCGCCGGCGCGCAGCGAGTCGCGGTCCTCCATCGCGCGATAGACCTGGTCGCCCACCGACAGGGTCGAGGTGATGCCCCACGCGAGGCTGACCCGGCCCTGCCGGTCGCCGAAGAAGCGGGACTCGTAGGCCTGGTGGACGTGGGAGTCCATCAGCCCCGGCATGACGGTCAGCCCGGAGGCGTCGACCACGCGGCCCGAGCGGTGCGGGCGGTGCGGGGTGATGCTGCGGATCCGGTTGTCGACGATGGTGATGTCGACGTTGCGGCGCAGCGACCGGGACCTGCCGTCCCAGAAGCGGCCCGCGTGGACGACCTGGCGCCCGGTGGAGACCTTCGGGCGGTAGCGCAGCGGCACCTCCACGGTGCGCGCCCTGCCGGTGCGGGCGTCGGCGAGGCGCAGCCGGCCCTGGGAGAGGTAGAGCAGCCGGCGCGAGTCGCCGCTCCACGACGGCGCGTCGGCGACCTCGCGGTTGACCCGCCGCGGCGCCCCGGTCGGGGTGCCGGTCGCGTCGACGGCCATCACGTGCAGCTGCGAGCCCATCACGAACGCGATCCGCGCGCCGTCGGGCGACCAGACCGGCCCGTCGTCGCCGCGGGTGGACAGCGACGCGTGCCGCTCGCCCGGCTCGACGTAGCGCTGGGCACCGGTCGCGACGTCGACGACGAGGATCTGGCTCACGCCCTCGCGGAACCGCTGGGAGTAGGGCCGGACGGCGGCGAACGCCAGCGTCCGCGAGTCGGCCGACCACGTGGGCCGGCCGGGCCCGAACAGCGGCGTCACCAGCTCGCGCACGTCACCGCTCGCGAGGTCGAGGACGTACGTCGCGCCCGCCTCGTCCTGGAACGCCATCGACCTGCCGTCGGGGGAGAACGACGCCGAGACCTCGGCGGAGGGCAGGGCCGTGACCCGGCGCTGCGTGCCCGCGCGCAGGTCGCGGACGTAGACGTCCTGGGTGCCGGCCTTGTCGGAGCTGTAGGCGATCCGGCGGCCGTCGCGCGACCAGACCGGGTTGACCTCCTGGTAGGAGTCACGCGTCAGGCGCCGCGGGGTGCCGCCGATCCGCATCACCCACAGGTCGTTGAGGGCGACGAAGAGCACCCGCTTCCCGTCGGGCGAGAGCTGGGGGGTGAGCACCCCGGAGAGGCGCCGCGGCGCCCGGGAGTCGAAGTCGTGCTGCTTCTTCGGGTAGGTGCGGCCGGTCAGCCGGACGTCGGCGCGGAAGCGGATCGAGGTGGTGGCCCCGGTCGACGCGACGACGGTGCGGATGCCGCCGTCGGCGGTGTAGAGGAGGCCGTCGGGCCCGGTCCACTCCGGGGTGAAGAGGAAGACGTTCTGGCCCTGGGTGACCGGTCGGCCGTCGACCATGAGGTCGGCGCGCGTGCCCTGCTGCTCGACGTAGGCGACGCGCTGGCCGTCCGGCGCCATCGCCGGGACGTTGAGGGTGACGCCCTGCGCCGGGCGGGCGACCAGCACCGTCGAGGCGCCGCTGCGGTCGGTGGCCACCACCTGGTTGTCGGCGACGTGGACCACCCGGGTGCCGTCCGGCGACCAGGAGGGCGTGAACTCCTGCCCCGGGGCGTCGGTCCACTGCGTGAGCGCGCCCGTGGCCACCTCGAGGCTCCAGATGTCGTAGCTGCCGCCGCGGTCGGAGGAGAAGGCGACGTGCGCCCCGTCGGGCGACCAGCGGGGCTCGCGGTCGTCGAAGCCCCCGCTGGTCAGCCGGGTCAGGTCGCTGCCGTCGGGTCGGATGGTCCAGATGTGGTAGCCCCCGTCGCGGTAGGCCTGGAAGACGATGCGGCCGTCGGGGCCGACGTCGGGACGTGCCGCCTCGTCGGCGACGGTCGTGAGCCGCCGGGTCGTGCCTCCGCCCGCGGGGACGCGGTGGAGGATGCCGTGCAGGTCCATCACCACCGAGCCGTCGGGGGCGATCGCCGCGGCGATGTTGGTGCCTTCGGTGAGGGTGACGGTGCCGGCGCGGGGCTGGGTCGAGCCGTCGTCGGCCGCGCCGACCGGTGGTGCTGCCAGTGCGGCGGCGACGGCCAGCGAGATGCCGACCGCGCCCGCGCGCAGCAGGCATGGGGTCCTTCGTGTCGTGTCCATGATGCTCCCGAGAGTGAGTGGTCGCCGTGGTGTGACCACCGTCACTGTGCGCATCGATCGCGGGGGCGCGCCACTCGCTCCGGGACCAGCGGTCGGACCTGTGCGGCGAGCGGTCGCGCGCGGTCGCGCCGTCATCCGGAAGGAGCGGGACACGCAGCCGTGGACCGATGGTCGGTGGAATCAAGGTTAGGTTAGGCTCTGCTTACTTAGGCAAGGCTAACCAAAGGTAGACATGTCCCACTCCCCCGTTCCCCGAGGCGGTGGTCGGCGCTCGGGAACGACGCCCGCCCGCCGCGCAGTCACCTCGACCATCACCGCGACCGTCACCGCGGTCGCCGCCGCGCTGCTGCTCGGCGCCTGCGCCCCCGTCGCCTCGCCGAGCGCCTCGGCGCCGGCCACCCCGACCGCGATCCCGTCGGTCTCCGACGTCGAGCCGCTGGCCGACCCGCGATCCTGGACGGGGGTGGTCGACATCGCGCTGCCCGACGCCGACGTCGCCCCGGTCGCCGACGACCCGACGCCGCGCCTGCCGGTCACCGTCACCGACGCGCAGGGCACGGACGTCACCGTGACCGACGTGTCGCGGATCCTCGCGCTCGACGTCCACGGCACCCTCGCCCGGACGGTCTTCGAGCTCGGACTGGGCGAGCGGGTGGTCGGTCGTGACACGTCCTCGCAGTTCACCGCGATCGCCGACCGCCCGCTGGTGACGGGCAACGGCCACGAGCTCAACGCCGAGGCGATCCTCGCCCTCGACCCCACGGTCGTGCTCACCGACACCTCTCTCGGCCCCTGGGACGTGGTGCTCCAGCTCCGCGACGCCGGCATCCCCGTCGTGGTCACCGACTCCCACCGCGGGCTCGACAACCTCGCGCCGCTGAGCAGCCAGGTGGCGGACGCGCTCGGCGTGCCCCGCGAAGGCAGGCGTCTCGGCGAGCGCATCACCGCCGAGGCGGAGGCGACCAGGGAGGCCATCGCCCGCCTCGCTCCGGCGAGGATCACCGACCGGCTGCGCACCGTCTTCCTCTACGTCCGCGGCAGCTCGGGCGTCTACTACATGTTCGGCCAGGACTCGGGCGCCGACTCGCTCGTCGAGGCGGTCGGGGGCTACGACGTCAGCGCCGAGATCGGCTGGACGGGCATGCGACCGCTGACCGACGAGGGCCTCGTCGCCGCCCAGCCGGACGTGGTGCTCATGATGAGCAAGGGCCTCGACTCGGTCGGTGGCGTCGACGGGCTGCTCGAGCGGTTCCCCGCCCTCGCCCAGACGCCGGCCGGCGACAACGAGCGCATCGTGGCCATGGACGACGACCAGGTCCTCAGCTACGGGCCGCGCACCGCCGACGTCCTCAACGCGCTCGCGATCGCCCTCTACGCCCCGGACTCCCTGTGACGGCCCCCGTCCTGCGGCCCGCCCCGGCCGTGCATCCAGGCCCCCAGCCGCACCCTCGACCGCGGGTCCGCGGGGCGCGCCCGCTCGCGCTCGCGGCGTTCTTCGCCCTCCTCGGTGCCGCACTCGTCGCCGCCCTGGTCGTCTCCGCGGGATCGGGACAGCTGGCCGTCCCCGCCGACGAGGTGGCGGGGTCGCTGCTGCACCGCCTCGGCATCGACCGGCTGCCGCTGCCCACCCATCCCCGCGGTGACGACACCCTGTGGAGCGTGCGCTTCCCGCGGGTGGCGATGGCGGCCCTGGTCGGCGCCGCGCTCGCGGTCGCCGGAGCCCTGATGCAGGGCGTCTTCGGCAACCCGCTCGCCGAGCCCAGCATCGTGGGCGTCTCGTCCGGCGCCGCCGTCGCCGCGGCGACGGTCATCGTCTTCGGGCTCACCTTCGCCGGCGACTGGACCGTCGCCGTCGCCGCCTTCGCCGGAGGCCTGCTCACCACCCTGGTCGTCTACGCGCTCGCCCGCTCCGGCGGTCGTACCGAGGTGGTGACGCTCGTTCTCACCGGCATCGCGGTCAACGCCGTGGCGGGCGCGCTGCTGGCGATGCTGATGTTCCTCGGCGACACCCAGGCCCGTGAGCAGATCGTCTTCTGGCAGCTCGGCAGCCTCAACGGCAGCCGGTGGCCCTACGTCGCCGTCGTCGCCCCGCTCACGGTCCTCGGCATCGCCCTGGCGCTGCTCAGCGCGCGCAGCCTCGACCTGCTGGCCCTCGGCGAACGCCCGGCCCGCCACCTCGGCGTCCACGTGGAGGGCCTGCGCATCGGCCTGATCGTCGTCGTCGCGCTGCTCACCGCCGCCGCCGTGTCGTTCTGCGGGATCGTGGGGTTCGTCGGGCTCGTCGTGCCCCACCTCGTGCGGATGGTGACCGGGCCCGGCCACCGCCTGGTCCTGCCGGCCTGCGTGCTCGCGGGCAGCCTGGTCCTCGTCGTGGCCGACCTCGCGGCGCGCACGCTGGTCGCCTACTCCGACCTCCCGCTCGGCATGCTCACCTCCCTCGTCGGCGGCCCGTTCTTCTTCTGGCTCCTGTGGCGCACCCGTCGTACGTCGGGCGGGTGGGCATGACCGCCGCGCGACACACCACCGCCGAAGTGGGCACCGCCGTCGCGTCCGTGCGAGGTGTGACGACGTCCTTCGGCACCCGCCGCGTCCTCGACGACGTCGACCTCGACCTCCACGCCGGCGAGGTGCTCGCCCTCGTCGGGCCCAACGGCACCGGCAAGTCCACCCTGCTCGCGGTCGTCGCCGGCGACCTCGAGCCGGAGCACGGCACCGTCACGGTGCACGGCCGCCCGGTGCGGCAGTGGCGTCTCCAGGCACTCGCCCGCGAGCGCGCCGTGCTCACGCAGGAGCAGCGCGTGTCCTTCCCGTTCCCGGTGCGCGAGGTCGTCGAGATGGGCCGCGCGCCGTGGCGCGGCCACCCCGAGGAGGACCTCGACGACCTCGAGGTCGCCGCCGCGATGCGGACCACCGAGGTCGAGCACCTCGCCGTGCGCTCCTTCGGATCGCTCTCCGGCGGCGAGAAGGGCCGCGCCTCCTTCGCGCGCGTGCTCGCGCAGCAGACGGGGATCCTGATGCTCGACGAGCCGACCGCCGCGCTCGACATCGGGCACCAGGAGACCCTGCTCGCCACCGCCCGCCGGCGTGCCGCCGCCGGGGCCGCCGTGCTGGTCGTGCTCCACGACCTGACTCTCGCGGCTGCCCACGCCGACCGGATGGTGCTGCTGGAGGACGGCCACGTCGCTGCCGCCGGCACCCCCCGCGAGGTGCTCGACCCGACGCTGCTGACCCGCGTCTACCGCCACCGGGTCGAGGTCGTGGACCACCCGCGCACCGGCGACCCGATCGTGCTCGCCGACCGCGGGCCCGCCCCTGCCCTCGACGACCCGCCGTCCCAGGAGGACCCGTGCTGACCCGCCGCCGCACCGCCCGACACGCCGCCGCCCTCGCGAGCGGCGTCCTCGCCCTCGGTGGCGTGCTCGTCACCGCCACGCCGGCACACGCGGAAGCCCGCGTCGGCATCAGCAACGACCGCGGCACGGCGCTGGCCGACGAGGGCCGGGCGACGACCTTCACGGTCCGCGGCTCCGGCTTCCAAGCGGTGACCGGCGGCTTCGGTGGCGTCTACGTCGCGTTCGGCTGGGTCCGCGACCCGGCGGGCGGAGGGTGGCGGCCCTCGCGCGGCGGGGTGACCGGCCGCGACTACCGCTACGTCCCCGACTCCGAGAGCGGGGACAACGCCGGCTACCTCCGGTTCGTCTCCTTCCCCGGCAGCTCCACCGCCGGCGAGGCGCAGGCGGTGATGACCCGGGCCGGCGGGTTCACCGTGTCCCTCACCGTGCCCGGACCGACCTTCCGAGCCGTCGACCGCGACGGCGATCCCGTCGACGTCGACTGCCGCACGGTCACCTGCGGCGTGGTCACCTTCGGCGCGCACGGGCTGAAGAACGCCCGCAACGAGACCTTCACCCCGATCCGCTTCGGCGCGGCCCGGGCCGACGACGCGGCGCCGACCCAGACGCAGACGCAGCCGACGCCGGAGCGGTCCGACGAGGCCGTGAGCGCCGGCGACGGCGGGACGACCGGGACCGGGGCCGAACCGTCCCTGCGAGCGGCCGGAGGGGCCGGGTCGCCCGGTCGCGACGACGCGCGGCGCGGTCGCCCGACGGTCCTCACCGAACGGCAGACGGCCCAGGCCGGCCGGGCGCTCGCCTTCACCGGGCGCGGCTTCGAGCCCGGCGAGCAGGTGCTCGCCCTCCTCGACGACGGCGTGGTGGCCCTCGGTCCCCTGGTGGCGGGAGCGGCGGGGGACGTGGCCGGCGTGATGTCCCTGCCCGTGGACATCGCCGGGGGCACCCACGAGCTGCGGCTCGTCGGCGCGGCATCCGGGGCGCGACCGCGCGAGCGGTTCCCGGTGCGGGCGGCGGCCCCTGGTGGGTCGCCGGCCGACGCCGCCCCGGTCGCCGACGACGACGGCGACGTGGCCGCGACGGCGTTCGTCGCGCTCGCGGGACTCGCTCTCACCGGCTCCCTCGTCCTGCTCGTCCTGCGCCTGCGATTGCGTCGCCGCCTCCGGCGCCCGGTCTCGGCCGAGGCCGTGGCATGAGCGCCGCCGCTCGCGGTCGTACGACCGCCCGGACCGGGGTCGTCGCGCTGGCCGCCACCGCGCTGACGACCCTCGCCGTGCTGCTGCTCGCGGTCGCCCCCTTCTCCCCGGCCGTCGAGCCGGCCCGGGGAGCGGCCCCGGCGGGCGGCGAGCCGTTCGCCGTCACCGGCGCGCAGCTGCGGTGGGGCCTCTCCAACGAGGCCAACAACCGGGCCTTCGCCCCCCAGAGCCACAACTTCCTGTCCGCGGGCGTCGTGCCCGACCCGGGCCGCGGCGGCACGACCCTGCCGCCGAGCGCCTGGAAGGCGGCCGACGGCAACGTGCGGATCGAGAAGCAGCAGGCCGACGGCTCGTACGCCGCTGCCACGTGGGCCGGGCTCACCACGACCCCGCAGGGCACGGCCATCCCCAGCCCGACCAGCGGCCGGTTCAGCAACCACCAGGTGGTGCTCGACGCGGGCGCCGGCACGGTCGACCCCGCCGCCGGATCCGCCACCATCTCGTGGACGGGGTCCTTCTCGGTGGTCTTCTACTCCGGGCTCAGCTACTTCACCGTCACCGACCCGACCCTCGAGGTGACCCCCGAGCGGGCCCAGCTGACGGCGACCCTCGGCGGCCACGCCTCCGACATGGACGACCAGTCGCAGTGGACCCCGCTGCCGCCCACCCGGGTCGTGCTGGCGGACCTGCCGCGTGCCGAGGTCGACCTCGCCGCCTCCGACGGCTTCGCCAGCACGCCGGCCTACCTCGGCGTCGCCTGGCAGGCACCCGCCGATCAGGCGACCCAGGTGGGCGGGCCCTGGAAGGGAGCCTTCCCCAGCAGCTTCCTCGACTTCCTCGCGAGGGCGGGCACGGCCGGCTACTGGTACTCCACCGGTGGCGCCACCGACGCCTTCAAGCCGGCCCTCCCCCTCACGGTGAGCTGGGCGGGCGCGCCCGTCGCGACCCCCACGCCCACCCCGACGGCCGCGCCCACGAAGGGCTCGGACACCTCGCCCACCACGGGCCCGACCAAGGGCCCGACCAAGGGATCAGGGCAGGGACCGGGCCAGGGACCGGGCCAGGGATCGGGCCAAGGATCGGGCCAAGGACCGACGAAGACGCCCACTGCCAACCCCACCACGAGCCCCACGACTCCCCCGCTCGCGACGCCCACGGCCCGCCCGGGCGACATGACGGCGCCGGACCCCGACGGGCTGGCCGGCGCCGATCCCGGCGCGGCCGACCCGGACGCCTCCGGCGCCGCTGCCGCGGGGGTGGGCGGCACGCCACTGGCCGTCCAGCCGCTGCAGGTCCCGGCCACCACCTCCGACCCCCCGATGCCGGCCGCAGCCGCGGCCGGCGAGACCGAGACCCACACCCTGTGGCTGCTCGGCTGCGTGCTGCTCCTCGGAGCGCTCGCGACCACCCTGATCAGCACCACCCTGGTCAGCAACCCTGTGGAAGGAAAGAAATGAAGCACGCGCACAGCGGCACCCGCCGCTCCGTGGGCAGCATCGCAAGCCTGGCGCTCCTCGCCGGGGGGATCGCGGTCCTCGCGAGCCCCGCGCCGGCGCAGGCGGCGACCACGACCATCGACCACGCTGAGCTCCGCTGGGACCTCAACCAGGAGAGCACCGGAGGCGCCTTCGCGCCGGGCACCTGGAACCTGTTCTCCGCGGGCAGGCTGCACGACCCCGGCGCCGGCTCCCAGACCCTCACGGTCTCCGACCGGGGCGCCACCTGGACCAACGGCAGGCCGGCCGGGTGGTCGGCCAGCGAGGGCAACGTCACCATCGAGGACAAGCAGGCCGACGGCAGCTACGCCCCCACCACCTGGCAAGGCACCAGGACCAACGCGGCAGGCCAGACCGTCAACGCCGGCGCCACCCTGTCGGAGAACGTGGTCTCCTTCGCCAACGGGACCGGCACGGTCGACCCGGCGACGGACACCGGCACCATCTCGTGGGACGGCGACTTCACGGTCGTCTACTACTCCGGCATGTCCTTCTTCCACGTGTCCGACCCCGAGCTGAGCGTCACCGACGGCAACGGCACCCTGACCGCCACGCTCAGCGGGTACGGCTCGCAGATGGGCGACCAGTCGCAGTGGAGCGCCCTCCCCGCGACCGAGGTCACCCTCGCCGACCTCACCGGCGTCGACCTCACGACCAGCGGGCTCACCGTCACGCCCGACTACCTCGGCGTCACCGTCGACACGGCGCCGGGCACCACCCCGCAGTCGACGGCCGACCCGACGACGGCCGGCTCCTTCCCGCAGTCGTTCATCGACTTCCAGGAAGCGGTCGGGACGGCGTCGTACTGGTACTCCAGCGGCGGCAGCGTCGACGCACGCAAGGTTGCCACCCCGCTGTCCGTCGCGTGGGCGCCCCGGGTCACCGTGACCCGCACGACGCTGCTCCCGACCGGTGAGCAGGAGGTGACGGTCGAGGGCACGGGCTTCGACCCGGCCCTCGCCACCGGCACCCGCCCGCCGCTCGCCGGCAAGCCCGGCGGCGCCTACATCGCCTTCGGCCGCTACGCCGACGTGTGGCGTCCCTCGGCGGGCGCACCGTCCACGGCGCGGGTGAACCAGGGTGGCGCGGGCCTCAGGTGGGCCGTGCGCGCCGAGGACGTCGCGGCGCTCGGCAGCCAGGCCTCGTCGGCGGTCGTGCTCGACCCCGACGGCAGCTTCACCGCGACGCTGGTCGTGGACAAGGCAGCGATGGACGCCGCCGCGACCTCGGGCAACTACGGCATCTACACCTACCCGGGCTCCGGCGCGACGCAGGCGCTCTACGAGACCTTCACGCCGATCAGGTTCGCCGCCTCCGCTGCCACGGTCGAGGTCGACGCGCCGGCCGTCGTCTTCGGCGACGACCAGCTCGTCACCGTCGACGTGACCGGGTCGGGGAGCGGCACGGTCACCCTCCGCGAGGGGGAGGCCGTCCTGGGACGTGCCAGCCTCGACTCCGGCGCCGCGGTCCTCCGGCTGCGCAGGCCCGGGGCCGGCGCCAGGCACCTGTCGGTGACGTACTCGGGAGACCCCGCCACCGCCGGCGCCACCACCACCACGACCGCGACGGTCGCCAAGGCCGTCCCGGCGATGACCGTGCGGGCGCAGGGTGCCACCGCGCCCGAGCCGGTGTCCGTCTCGGTGGCGCTGCCCGCCGCCGCGACGGGTGTGGTGAGCCTCGCCGAGGGAGCCACCGCCCTGGGCTCCGCCGACATCGTCGGCGGCACGGCTGAGCTGGCCGTCGGCGGGCTCGCCGTCGGTCCGCACACGCTCACCGCGACCTACGCCGGCGACCGCAACCACGAGGCCGGCACCGCGACGACGACGGTCACGGTCACCGCACCGGCCCCGGCGCCCGTCCCGGCGCCCGTCCCGACTCCCACGCCCACCCCGGTGCCGCAGCCGGGCACGCTCGGGGGGCCGGCGAAGGGCATCGCGACGCTCACGTGGGGCAGCAGGCCCCGGGCCGGCAAGCGCGGCACCGCCGTCGTGACGGTCAGCGAGCTCGCCACCGGCAGGGCGACGGTGCTCGTCCGCACCGCGAAGGGCAAGAGGGTCGCGTCGCTGAAGGTGCGGATCAAGGCCGGCACGGTCCGCGCGAGGCTGCCCAAGCTCCCCGCCGGGAGGTACTCCCTGGTGGCAAAGGTCCCTGGCAACGACGCCGTGGGCAAGGCGAAGGTGACCCGCACCTTCCGAGTGAAGTGAGGACGTCATGACGATGCTCGACCCGGCTCCGGCCACCGCTGCACTCTCCATCGCGATGCGCGACGGCTCCCAGGAGGCCCACACCGAGGCGGAGGGCTCGGCGTTCATGGCCGAGCTCACCTCGGCGCGCATCAACGCGCTGGGCGTGCGTGACTACCTGCTCCGATTCCGCGAGGTCTACCGCACGCTGGAGGCGCTCGGCACCGAGCTCGCCGGCGACCCCGCCGTCGCCGCGGTCGTCGACCCGGCGCTCGATCGGCTCGCCGCGATCGAGGAGGACCTCGCGTTCTGGGCGCAGGCCGCCGGCGCGCCCGCGCCCGCGGAGTTCCACAGCCCCGCGACCGACGCCTACGTCGCCCGGCTGCACGAGGTCCGTACGTGCGCGCCGCTGTTCGTGGCCCACCACTACACCCGCTACCTCGGCGACCTCTCCGGCGGTCAGGTCATCGGCCGCGTCCTCGACCGCGAGCTCGGGCTGGAGGGTCGGGGCACGGCGTTCTACGCCTTCCCCGCGATCGCGAAGCCCAAGCCCTACAAGGACCGCTACCGCGCCCGCCTCGACGCCCTCGACCTCACGGCCGAGCAGCAGCGCGCGGTCGTCGGCGAGGTGAGCGTCGCGTTCGCGCTCAACCAGGCGGTCTTCACCGAGCTGGGCGCCGACCTGGCGACCTACCGCCGCTGATCGGGCCGCGTCCCCGCTGGACACGTCGTATCCGACGTGTTGAGCGGGGACGAGCCCGCTTGAGCCGGGGTCAGCTCCGCCGGGCCCTCAGCTCCTCCGGGCGAGCAGCCAGGCGTGCTCGGCGGCCGGCAGCACCTCGGCCTCGAGGAGGACCGCGGCGAGCTGCCTGTCGCCCATGAGCGCGCGGAAGTAGATCGGCAGGGTCAGCCCGTGCCCCGGCCGGTGCACGACCTCCACCGGGTCGCCCGCCCGGATCGCACCGGGCTCGAGCACCGCGAGATAGGCACCCGTCAGGCCGCGCTCGGCGAAGCGACGCACCCACGCGCGCTCGGCCATGTGCTTGGCGAACGTCGCGCACGGGATGCGCGGGCCGCAGACCTCCAGGAGGGTCTCGCCGACCTGCCAGCGCTCCCCCACCTCGGCCGTGTCGACCGCCAGGCCGAGCGTCGTGAGGTTCTCGCCGAACATGCCGTCGGCCAGGTCGCGGCCGAGGTGCTCGCCCCACCAGTCGAGCTCCTCGCGGGCGACGGCGTAGACGGCCTGGGTGGTGCCGCCGTGGTGCCTGCGGCTGATGACCGCGTCGCCGACGACCCCGCTGCCGAGGCCACCGCGCTTGGGCCCGGGGTCGCGGACCTCGATGACCTCGACCGGGCGCTTGTGGATGCCGCTGGGGCGCTTCAGCCCCGGGACCGGCTCGGGGCTGCCGGCGTTGACGGAGCGGACCCGGGCTGGCACCCGCACACGCTAGCCGTCAGGAGTCGCCGCCGTGGCACACGGCCTCGATGTTGTTGCCCTCGGTGTCGCGGACGAAGGCGCCGTAGTAGCCCTCGTGGTACTCCGGCCACAGCCGCGGCTCGTGCAGCGACTCCGCACCGGCGGCGAGCGCCTCGGCGTGCCAGGCGCGCACGGTCGCGGCGTCGGGGGCGGTGAAGGCGAGGTGGACCTCCCGGTTGGGGCCGACGCCCTCGAAGGTGCCGATCCAGAAGTCCGGCGTGTCGGTGCCGTAGCCGATGGCGACGCCGACGTCCATCAGGCGCCGGTGCCCCAGCACGCCCAGGACCCGGTCGTAGAACGCGGCCGCGCGCGCCAGGTCGGTGCAGTTGATGCCCAGGTGATCGATCATGGAAGGCATCGTGGCACCGCCCACCGACATCGGCCCCCTGCGTCACGCGAGCGGGCGACCGCCGCAGCGTCGGGGCCGAGCCGGTGGGGATAGCGTGCGTCCATGACCGCGCACCAGACCGACCCCGACCTGCTCGACCGCGCCCGCGCCTGGGCCGCGGAGGACCCCGACGAGCAGACCCGCGCCGAGCTCGAGGCCGTCCTCGCCGACGCCGGGCGGGGCGAGCAGACCGACCTGGCCGACCGATTCGCGGGCACTCTCGAGTTCGGCACCGCCGGCCTGCGGGGAGCGCTCGGCGCCGGCCCCAACCGGATGAACCGCGTCGTCGTCACCCGGGCGGCAGCCGGCCTGGCGGCCTACCTCCGCGACACCGGCCACGCCGGCGGATCGGTCGTCATCGGCTTCGACGCCCGCCACAACTCCGCCGTCTTCGCGCGCGACACCGCCGAGGTGATGACCGGCGCGGGGTTCAAGGCGCTGGTGATGCCGCGGCCCCTGCCCACCCCGCTCCTCGCGTTCGCGATCCGCGAGCTCGGCTGCGCGGCCGGCGTGATGGTCACCGCCAGCCACAACCCGCCGGAGGACAACGGCTACAAGGTCTACCTCGGCGACGGCAGCCAGATCGTCCCGCCCGCCGACAGCGAGATCGCGGCCCGCATCGCCGCGGTCGGCCCGCTGGCCGACGTGCCGCGTGGCAACGCCGGCACCCTCGTCGGCGAGCAGATCGTCGACCGCTACCTCGACACCGTCGCGGGCCTGGCCGAGGACGGTCCGCGCGACCTGCGCATCGTCTACACCCCGCTCCACGGGGTGGGCGGCGCGACCGTCGCGCAGGTGCTGGAGACGGCCGGATTCGACGCGCCCCAGGTCGTCGAGGAGCAGGAGCACCCCGACCCCGACTTCCCGACCGTGGCGTTCCCCAATCCCGAGGAGCCGGGCGCGATGGACCTCGCCCTCGACCTCGCCAGGAAGCACGGGGCCGACCTGGTGGTCGCCAACGACCCCGACGCCGACCGCTGCGCCGTCGCCGTCCCCGACGCCCACGGGTGGCGGATGCTGCGCGGCGACGAGGTGGGCGCCCTGCTCGCGCACCACCTGCTCGCCCGCGGACAGCGGGGCACCTACGCCAACTCCATCGTGTCGTCGAGCCTGCTCGGCAAGATGGCGGCCGCGGCCGGCCAGCCGCACGAGGAGACGCTCACCGGCTTCAAGTGGATCGGCCGGGTCGAGGGGCTCGCCTTCGGCTACGAGGAGGCGCTGGGCTACTGCTGCGACCCCGAGCACGTCAGGGACAAGGACGGCGTCTCGGCGCTCGTGCTGGTCTGCGAGCTCGCGGCGCAGGCCAAGGCCGACGGCCGGGCGCTCACCGACATCCTCGACGACATCTCGCGCGTGCACGGCCTGCACGCCACCGACCAGCTCTCCGTGCGCTTCGACGACCTCGCCGCGATCCCCGCGACCATGCAGCGGCTGCGGGCCACCCCGCCCCGCTCGCTCGGCGGCCTGGCCGTGGAGCGGGTCGAGGACCTCTCCGAGGGCTCCGACCGGCTGCCCCCCACCGACGGGATGCGCTACACGCTGGCCGAGGGCGGGCGGGTCATCGTGCGCCCGAGCGGCACCGAGCCCAAGGTGAAGTGCTACCTCGAGGTCGTCGTACCCGTCGGCGACGGCCCCGGCGAGGGCGGGGTCGACGCCGCCCGGATCGCCGCGGTCGGCCGGCTCGACGCGATCACGGCCGACCTGCGCGGCACCGTCTTCGGCGGCTGAGCCGGCCCACCGCCGACCCGGCGCGCAGCGTCAGGGGAATCCCCGCCTCGGACCGGGCATTCCCATGACGTCCCGCCGGGGGAGCGGCGGGCTAGGGTGGCGGACATGCTCCGGACCGTGGTGCTCGCGCTGGCGTCGATCGCCGCCGCCATCACGATCGCTCCGACGGTCTCGACGATGTCGGCCGAGGCGCTCGTGGTGCTCGCCGCGCTCGCCGCCGCCACGACCCTGATGGGCGTACGCGGCCCTGCTGTCGTCCCCGACGCGACCCTGCGCTCGCTGCGACCGCGGCGACGTGCCGCCGACGTGCCCCTCGTGCTCGCGGGGCGGACGACCGACGCGGGGCACCACCCGGTGCGACCGCGTGCGCCGGGACTGGTCTGACCCTCGCCTCCGGCGAGCCCGTCCAGACCCGTCCCCACCGTCCCAGGAGCACACCCATGTCCTTGCTCGACCCGATCTCGCACGCCCTCGCCGCGGTCCTCGCCGCCACCCACGACGCCCTCACCTCCCTCGGCGCCCCGCCCGATGCCGCCGCGACCTGGGTGCTCGGCATCGCCGCCCTCGTCGTCCTCGTACGCCTCGCGGTGCTGCCGCTCGTCGTCCACGGCGTCCGCCAGGCGCACGCCGCCGCCCGGGCGCGGCCACACCTGCAGGGCATCGCGGAGCGCTACCGCGGACGCACCGACGCCGAGAGCGTGCGTGCCCTGATGCGGGAGCGGCGCACGGTGTCGGCCGAGCACGGGGTGAGCCGGCTGGGCTGCCTGCCGGTGCTGCTCCAGCTGCCCGTGTGGATCGCGCTCTACCACCTCGTGGCGGACGTCGCCTCGGGCGCGGCGGTGGGCGCGATGGGCCCCGGCCTGGTGTCGTCCTTCGGCGCGGCGTCGGTCGTCGGCGTCTCGCTGGCCGGCCGCGGCTACCTCGGCGGTGGCGGGGTGCACCTCGCCGTCGTCGCCGGACTGGCCCTGACCGCGGCGGTGCTGTCCTACGTCACCCAGCGCTTCGTCGTCGCGCCCAACACCCCCCTCGAGGGGATGCCGGAGGCGATGGTGGCGGCGCAGCGGATCATCCCCGTGATGTCGGCAGGCGGGATGCTCGTGGCGGGCGGCGTCGTGCCGGTGGCCCTGCTCGTCTACTGGGTGTGCAGCTCGACGTGGACGCTCGGGCAGTCGGCCGTCGTCGCTCGCTGGTTCCCCACGCCGGGCACCGTCGCGGCCGCTCGCCGCGCCTGAGGGACCTCAGAGGAAGAAGCTGACGAGCAGCGCCACGACGGCCGCCCCGGTCAACGCGAGGGGCAGCACCGCCGGCTCGCGGCGTACGGCGTCGGGCAGGGCCAGCTGCTCCTTCGACCCGGGCCGCACCCCCGTGCGGTCGCGGGCGGCGTCGACCAGCTCGTGGAGGCGGTGCTCGGCCCAGTCGGCGTAGGGCATGCCCTCGCGCGGACCGTCGTCGGTGGAGCCCCTGCGCGAGACGATCGCCTTGCGCCAGCTGCGTCCCAGCACGGTGCTGACGAAGCGCTGGTCGGCGGCGCGGACCGCCAGGACCTGGCGCACGGCCAGCTCCTCGATCGCGTCGAGGCGGATGTGGACGGTCTCGGCGAGGTTGCGCATGACGAGGTGCTCCTCGGTGACCCACAGCGCCGGGCGCAGGTTGGCCGCCCACGCCAGCACGCCGACGAGCAGGCCCGCGGCGGTCACCCAGGCGGGGAACCCGTCGTCGAAGTAGGCCACGCCGGCCACCACGAGGAGGGCGGACAGCACGAGCGTCGCCCAGCCCGAGAACCGGCCACTGGATGGCTGGAACCGCTCGACCACGACCTCGTGGTCGTCCTGCAGGGATGCCATGTCGTCCTCGTCGATGTGAGCAGACCGTCGGCCATCACGGATTGCGGGGGGCCTTCGACCCAACTCTATGCTGGGCCGGTGACACCCACTGCCAGCCCAACGGCGAGCACCTCCGCGACCCACGGCGGCGTCTTCGACGACATCGTGCGCTCGGACTCCTCGCTCCGTCGATTCCTCCACGGCCTCCCCGGGGTCGACCAGGTCGGGTGCGAGGCTCGCGCCGCGGGCCTGGCCACCCGGTCGATCAAGACGACGTCGAAGGCCTTCGCCATCGACCTGGCCATCCGCATGGTCGACCTGACCACGCTCGAGGGCCAGGACACGCACGGCAAGGTCCGCGCGCTCGCCTCGAAGGCGATGCGTCCCGACCCGGCCGACCCGACCTGCCCGGCCACCGCCGCCGTGTGCGTCTACCCCGACATGGTCGCCACCGCCAAGCAGACGCTCGGCGACAGCGGCGTCCACGTCGCGGCGGTCGCCACCGCGTTCCCCAGCGGTCGCGCCGCGATGGACATCAAGCTCGCCGACACCCGTGACGCGGTCGAGGCCGGCGCCGACGAGATCGACATGGTCATCGACCGCGGGGCGTTCCTCTCGGGGCGCTACCTCGACGTCTTCGAGGAGATCGCCCTGGTCCGCGAGGCCTGCGCGAGGCCCGACGGCACCAGCGCGCACCTCAAGGTGATCTTCGAGACCGGTGAGCTGCAGACCTACGACAACGTCCGGCGCGCCAGCTGGCTGGCGATGATGGCCGGTGGCCACTTCATCAAGACCTCCACCGGCAAGGTCCAGCCCGCCGCGACCCTCCCGGTCACCCTGATCATGCTCGAGGCGGTGCGCGACTTCCGCGACCAGACCGGGCAGATGATCGGCGTCAAGCCCGCCGGCGGCATCAGGACCACCAAGGACGCCATCAAGTACCTCGTGATGGTCAACGAGGTCTGCGGCGGCGACTGGCTCGACCCCGACTGGTTCCGCTTCGGCGCCTCCACGCTGCTCAACGACCTGCTGATGCAGCGCACCAAGATGACGACCGGACGCTACTCCGGTCCCGACTACTTCACGCTGGACTGATGGGGATGACCAACATTTTCGAGTACGCCCCCGCGCCCGAGTCGCGCGCCATCGTCGACATCAAGCCGTCCTACGGCCTGTTCGTCAACGGCGAGTTCGTCGACGGCAGCGGCACGTCGTTCAAGACCGTCAACCCGGCCACCGAGGAGGTCCTCGCCGAGATCGCCGAGGCCAGCGACGCCGACGTCGACGAGGCCGTCAAGGCCGCCCGCCGCGCCTACACCCGCGTCTGGTCGCGGATGTCCGGGGCCGAGCGCGCCAAGTACCTCTACCGGATCGCCCGGATCATCCAGGAGCGCGGCCGCGAGCTCGCCGTCCTGGAGTCGATCGACAACGGCAAGCCGATCAAGGAGTCGCGCGACGTCGACGTGCCGATCGTCGCCGCCCACTTCTTCTACTACGCCGGCTGGGCCGACAAGCTCGAGTACTCCGGCTACGGCTCGACGCCGCTCGGCGTCGCCGGCCAGGTCATCCCGTGGAACTTCCCGCTGCTGATGCTGGCCTGGAAGATCGCCCCGGCGCTGGCGTGCGGCAACACGGTCGTGCTCAAGCCCGCCGAGACCACGCCCCTGACCGCGCTGCTCTTCGCCGAGATCTGCCAGCAGGCCGACCTGCCGCCCGGCGTCGTCAACATCGTCACCGGCGCCGGCGACACCGGCCGCGCGATCGTGTCGCACCCCGACGTCGACAAGGTCGCCTTCACCGGATCCACCGAGGTCGGCAAGGCCATCGCCCGGGCGGTCGCCGGCACCGACAAGAAGGTGACGCTCGAGCTCGGCGGCAAGGCCGCCAACATCGTCTTCGACGACGCCCCGCTCGACCAGGCCGTCGAGGGCATCGTCAACGGCATCTTCTTCAACCAGGGCCACGTCTGCTGCGCGGGCTCGCGCCTGCTGGTGCAGGAGTCCGTCGCCGACGAGGTGATGGACCGGCTCAAGCGCCGGATGGCCACGCTGCGCGTGGGCGACCCGCTCGACAAGAACACCGACGTCGGCGCGATCAACTCCGCCGAGCAGCTCGCCAAGATCCGCGAGCTGTCCGAGGTCGGCGAGTCCGAGGGCGCCGAGCGCTGGTCCGCGCCGTGCGAGCTGCCCGCCAACGGCTACTGGTACGCCCCCACCGTCTTCACCGGCGTCACCCAGGCGCACCGGATCGCGCGTGAGGAGATCTTCGGCCCGGTGCTGTCGGTGCTGACCTTCCGCACCCCCTCCGAGGCGGTCGAGAAGGCCAACAACACGCCGTTCGGCCTCTCGGCGGGCGTGTGGACCGACAAGGGCTCGCGGATCCTGTCGATGGCCAACCAGCTGCGGGCGGGCGTCGTGTGGGCCAACACGTTCAACAAGTTCGACCCCACCTCGCCGTTCGGCGGCTACAAGGAGTCCGGCTACGGCCGCGAGGGCGGCCGCCACGGTCTCGAGGGCTACCTGAAGGGAGCGGACGCGTGAGCCGCATCGACGTACGCAAGACCTACAAGCTCTACATCGGCGGGCAGTTCCCCCGCTCGGAGTCGGGTCGCACCTTCGTCGTCGACGACGCCAAGGGCAAGCTTCTCGCCAACGCGGCCCTGGCCTCGCGCAAGGACGCCCGCGACGCCGTCGTCGCCGCCCGCAAGGCCTTCGGTGGCTGGTCGGGCCGCACGGCCTACAACCGGGCACAGGTCGTCTACCGCATCGCCGAGGTCCTCGAGGGCCGACGCGAGCAGTTCGAGGCCGAGCTCCGTGCCGCCGAGGGGATCTCGCAGTCGAAGGCGCGCGCCTACGTCGACGCCGCGATCGACCGCCTGGTCTGGTACGCCGGCTGGGCCGACAAGATCACCCAGGTCGTCGGCAACGCCAACCCGGTCGCCGGCCCCTACTTCAACCTCTCGACCCCCGAGCCCAGCGGCGTCATCGCCGTGGTCGCGCCCCGCGGCCCCCTGCTCGGCCTGGTCAGCGTCGTCGCGCCGCTGATCGTCACCGGCAACACCGTCGTGGTGATCGCCAGCCAGACCAACCCGCTGACCGCGATCACCCTCGGCGAGGTGATGGCCACCAGCGACCTGCCCGGCGGCGTGGTCAACGTGCTCACCGGCTCGCAGGCCGAGATCGCCCCGTGGCTGGCCTCGCACATGGACGTCAACGGCATCGACCTCACCGGCGTCGAGGACGCCGACCTCGCCACCGAGCTCGAGGTCGCCGCCGCCGACAACCTCAAGCGCGTACGCCGTCCCGCGCCCGACACCGACTGGCTCGCGGCTCCCGGGCTGGACCGGATGACGCAGTTCCTCGAGACGAAGACCGTCTGGCACCCGATCGGCGTCTGAGCAGCCAGCAACCCTGCTCCGGCCGCTCAACCCAGCGTGACCTCGGGGCGGCGGAGCAGGGCCTCGGCCCGGCCGCTGCGCTGGTAGTCCACGACGTTGCCGTGACGCACGCGGGTGACCAGGCCGCACTCGTGCAGGATCCCCAGGTGGTAGGAGACGGTCGCCGCGCTCAACCGGTGGCGCTCGCTGAGCGTCGCCGTGCACCGCGGGGTGGCCAGGTCGTAGAGCAGGGCGACGCGGGTGTCCCCCATGAGCCTGCCGAGCGCGCGACGCCTCACCGTCGCGATCGGGTCGCCCAGGGTACGTACCGGGTAGCGCAGCACGGCCTGGTCCGGGCGGCACAGCTGGGGGGACACGTGGGGCCGGTCCAGCAACGCCGGCGAGACCACCAGCTCGGTGCCACGCAGCACCCCGGCCTCCTCCCAGGGCGGCATCCACACCCGTAGGCACGAGCCGTCGTAGGTGACGTGCGGGTGCAGGGTCTCGAGCATCGCGGTCACGCCGGAGCGGCCCTGGACGGCCGACAGGCGGGCGATGTCGGCCTCCACCAGGTGCCCGAAGGCTC
This sequence comes from Nocardioides sp. Z24_21, assembly GCF_058134345.1. NCBI lineage: Bacteria > Bacillati > Actinomycetota > Actinomycetes > Propionibacteriales > Nocardioidaceae > Nocardioides > Nocardioides sp. Z24_21. The sequence goes on along the minus strand of NZ_JBYTTH010000002.1, from coordinate 980,208 downwards.
CCCAGACCTCACCCACGGCGTGGCGCCACAACGACTCGAGGCCACGCGCTGCCCGCACCGCCATGGTGCCCGACTCGACCGCTCGCACCACCGCCGCGGGAGCGGGTCCGTCCGCGAAGGTCTCGGTCAGCACCTGGTGCCGCGCCTCGTCGTCGGGCGTCGCGGCGACCTGCGCGAGCTGCGCGTCGAGCGCGTCCGCGGTCCCGGGCTTGGGAGTCAGGAAGTCGGGCAGGTAGCCGCTGGTCCCCCCTGCCACCAGCGCGACGAGGAGTTGCACGTCCACGTCGCGCGACAGCGGGCCGGCGAGTCGGGGCCGCCCGACCAGGGTGTCGCGCCGACCGGCGACGGCCAGGCGCAGCCACGCCATCGCCTCGGCCGCGGGCGACGGTGCCAGGCGGACCCGCGAGGCAGTGGCGGCGTCGAGCTCCGCGACGATCACGGCGGACCTTCGTCGAACCTCATCGAATCGCTCCCGTCGACCGGGTGCTCGGGCCTTCGATGGAGGCCCGGACCACCTCGAGAAGGAGCACCGTATGTCCATCACCACCCTGCTGTCGACGGCCCTGGCCACCGCTCTCGGCGCCGCCGTGCTGACCGGGACGGCCGCCGGCGCCGTCCCACTCGGCGTCCCGCTCGCCGTCCCACTTGCCGGGCAGGCCGCCGGTCAGGCCGGCGGCGTACCCGCCTCGGAGCGTGCCCACGGCGGCGACCGTGCCTGCGAGCGCAGGTTCGACCGCGCCGTGCGGACCTACGTCGAGGCGACCGACGAGCGCGACGCGCGCACCTTCAACGCCCTCCTGCATCCGGAGGTCACCGCGGTGCTCCCCGGCGGCGCCACGCTGGTCGGCAGGACGGAGGTCGCCGGCTTCATCGAGGGCTTCTTCGCCCGCACCGAGTGGACACAGACCCTGGAGGTCCGGCACACCGCAGTCGCGGGCTGCGACACCGCGCTGGTCCTCTTCGACTCCGTCTACACCGACGGCGACGGAGCGGTCCCTCTGGCGATCATCATCACCTGGACCTACGAGCGGGGGCAGTGGCAGGTGCTCGTCGACCAGAACACCGTCGTCAGCGGTTGAGCAGGGCCTGCGCCAGCACGCCGAGGATCTGGTTGGGGTCCTCGACGAGGTAGTTCTGCCCGCCCGTCGCCGCCGCGATCTCCTCGAGCTCGCCGGTGTCGGCGTCCGGCGAGATGCCGATGATGACCACCTTGACGGGCTTGGCCGGGTCGCGCAGCGACGTGAGCTGGTTGACCAGCGACTCGAGGGACAGCGAGCTGGAGTCGTCCCGCGCGCCGTCGGTCATGATCACCACGGAGTTGAACCACGCCGGGTCCCACTTCTCCTGGGCGTGCTTGTAGGCCGCGAGCGTGGTGTCCATGACGCCGGTGCCGCCCCGCACCCGGCTGGGCAGGAGGTCGGCCTCCGCGCGGACCACGTCGCCGTGGGTCCTGCCGCCGTCCGCCGGCGCGTCGAGGCGCTCGAGCGGGGCGTACTCGGCCCACGACGCGCCGCCCTTGCCACGGTTCTTCGAGAAGCCCCAGATCCCGATGCGCGCCTGCGAGGGGAACGCGTCGAGCGCGACCTTGGAGGCGGTCATGGCGAGCCGGATGCGCGTGGTGTCGCCGATGGCGGTCTTCATCGAGCCCGACAGGTCGACCACCGCGAGGATGCTGGAGGGCACCGACAGCACGCGCCACCCGCGCAGCACGTCGTCGGTGGTCTGCTGGGGCACCTTGCCCAGCACCCTGGCCTTGCCCAGCCCGATGTCGTTGGGGAGCGGGGCGCCGTCGGGGCCGCGCAGCTCGGCGGCCGAGATCGCCTCCACCCCGGCGCTCGAGGCGAACCAGCGGCCCAGGGCGCGGCCCACGCGGGCGGACAGGTCGCCACCGGAGCTGAGCATGTCCTTGCTGCCGCGATTGACGTCGATGAGCGGGAACTGCAGCATCGGCACGCCGGTCTTCGGGGCCACCAGGGCGAGCTGGTCGTTGCTGCGGCGCGCGGCGAGGTAGTCGTGCTCCGTGGCGGGCACCAGCTGGGTGCTGGATGCGGTGATCGTGGACAGGTCGGTCTCGTTGACGCTGCCGGCCACGGCGCGCTCACCGTAGGTCTGGGCGACGGGGACGGTCTTCCGGTCGATCGACTCCGGGGTCTCGCCGGTCCGCTTCATCTCGGCGTAGGGCGCCAGCAGGGCGAGCGCCGACGCGCCCTCCGCGCTCGGGTCGGCCATCGCCAGGCTGCCGCTGCCGAGCGCGGCGACCCAGGAGGCCGGCGCCTCGGCGGCCGGCCCGCCGATGAGGCCGACGGGCGTCTGGGCCAGCACGGCGGCGATCGGCGTGCCCGCCCAGCCGGCGCTGGTGAGCTGGCCCTTCCAGGTCGGGCTGTCGGGGATCCAGATGTCGGGGAGCTCGGCGGTGGGGTCGCTGAGGAGGGAGACGACGTCCTTCACCGTGCCGGCGGTCACCTGGATGTCGATGCACGGCTCGTCGGCGTTGACGTCCTTGACGGCCTGGTGCACCAGGTCCTCCATGACCGGCGCAGTGGTGAGCGTGATCACCTCGGAGATGCAGTCTGCCCCCTCCGGCTCATCCCCTGCTCCGCGCATCGTGAAGAATGCGACGGTCGCGACGACCAGCGCCAGCGCGAGTCCCACCAGCACGAAGCGCTTGCTGCCGCGTCCGACGGGGCCACCGGGCGTGCCGGCGTCCTCGGGCGCGGTCGAGTCGAGATGACTCATGGACGTCCTCCCCACAGAGGTGTCGAGCAGTGATCTGCGCGACACTATGTCCTGCCCTCACGCCGCGTGGCCGAACGACGAAATGAGTCCGCAACACATGAGCACAGCCCAGGTGGTCATCTTGGCGGGCCCCAGCGGCGCGGGCAAGTCCCGCCTCGCGGAGCGTCTCGGCCTGCCCGTCCTGCGCCTCGACGACTTCTACAAGGACGGCGACGACCCCTCGCTCCCCCGCATCACGACGGGCGCCAACGCCGGCCTGGTCGACTGGGACCACCCCGACTCCTGGCACGAGGCCGACGCGCTCGCCGCGCTGCGCGAGCTGTGCGCCACCGGGCGCAGCGAGGTCCCGGTCTACGACATCTCGCGCAGCGGCCGCTGCGGCACCCACACGGTCGACCTCGCCGGCAGCCCCTTCTTCGTCGCGGAGGGCATCTTCGCGCCCCACGTCGTCGCGGCGTGCCGCGACGAGGGGATCCTCGCGGCGGCCTACTGCATCACCCAGCACCCGCTCGTCACGTTCTGGCGGCGCCTGACCCGCGACCTGCGCGAGCACCGCAAGCCGCCGCTCGTCCTGGTGCGCCGCGGCCTGGCGCTGATGGGCGACCAGCAACGGGTGGTCGCCCACGCGGTGCGGCAGGGGTGCCGCCGCGCCACCGGCGACCAGGCCTACGCCGAGCTGACCGCCGCGGCTACCGAGCGTCGATGAGCGCGGCGTAGCCGGGCCTGATGACGCCCTCGATGAGCGCGAGCCGCTCGTCGAAGGGCAGGAACGCCGACTTCATCGCGTTGATGGTGAACCAGCGCAGGTCCTCCAGGGTGTAGTCGAACGCCTCCACGAGCCCGAACATCTCGCGGGTCATCGACGTGCCGCTCATCAGGCGGTTGTCGGTGTTGACCGTCACCCGGAACCGCAGGTCGGTCAGCAGCCCGATCGGGTGCTGGGCGAACGACTCCGCGGCCCCTGTCTGGATGTTGGAGCTGGGGCACATCTCGAGCGGGATCCGCTTGTCGCGCACGTAGGCGGCCAGCCGGCCGAGCTCGACCGACCCGTCCTCGTTGACGGTGATGTCGTCGATGATGCGCACCCCGTGGCCGAGGCGGTCGGCACCGCACCACTGGATCGCCTCCCAGATCGAGGGCAGCCCGAACGCCTCGCCGGCGTGGATGGTGAAGTGCGCGTTCTCGCGCTGGAGGTACTCGAAGGCGTCGAGGTGGCGGGTGGGCGGGAAGCCCGCCTCGGCCCCGGCGATGTCGAAGCCGGCCACGCCGCGGTCGCGCCAGTCGATCGCGAGCTCGGCGATCTCCATCGACCGCGCCTGGTGCCGCATGGCGGTGAGGAGCTGGCGGACGACGATCCTGCCGCCGCTGGCGGCCATGCCGGCGTCGAAGCCCTCCTGTACCGCGGCGACCACCTCGTCGAGCGTCATGCCGCCGCCGACGTGCTGCTCGGGGGCGTAGCGCACCTCGGCGTAGACGACGCCGTCGGCGGCGAGGTCCTCGACGCACTCGCGGGCCACGCGCGCGATCGCCGGGCCGTTCTGCATGACCGCGACCGTGTGGTCGAAGGTCTCGAGGTAGCGCACGAGCGAGCCGGAGTCGGCCGACTCGGTGAACCAGCGGCCCAATGACTCGGCGTCGGACGCCGGCAGCTCGTGGCCGGCCTCCGCGGCGAGCTCGACGATGGTCTGCGGGCGCAGCCCGCCGTCGAGGTGGTCGTGCAGCAGGACCTTGGGAGCGGCCTGGACCTGGTCGCGCGTGGGGGTGCTCATCGGCCCATCCAATCAGGGCCCACTATGTTCGTCCGCATGCGCACCTTCACCACGCTCGACGAGGTGGCGGCCGCCGCCCGCGCCGAGATCGGCACCAGCGAGTGGCTCACCGTCGACCAGGCCCGCATCGACGCCTTCGCCGACGCGACGCTCGACCACCAGTGGATCCACGTCGACGTCGACGCCGCGGCGCAGGGCCCCTTCGGCACGACCATCGCCCACGGGTTCCTCACCCTCAGCCTCCTGCCGCACTTCGCCTCGCAGGTCTTCCGGCTCGAGACGCCCGGCGCCCGCCTCAACTACGGCCTCGAGAAGGTCCGCTTCCCGGCCCCGGTGCCCGTGGGCAGCCGGCTGCGCTCGCACGTGCGCTTCGGCGAGGTGCGCGACCTGCCCGCCGGCCGGCAGCTCGTCGTCGAGCACACGGTCGAGATCGAGGGCCACGACAAGCCGGCCTGCGTGGCCGCGCACGTCGTGCTCCTCCTCGGCTGACCTCCGCGCTCAGCGGGACAGCACGGCCTGGGCGAACACGCCCAGCACGTCCTCGGGCTGCGCTGCCAGGTAGGCCTCCCCGCCGGTCACCCGCGCCATCCGGCGCAGCGCCGCGAGGTCGGCGTCGCCGCTGATCGCGATCCCGACCAGCCGCACCGGCCGCTGCGGGTCGCGCAGCTCGCCCAGGCGCCGCAGCAGGGCCGTCAGGGTGATCGAGCCGGGGTCCTCGTTGCGCCCGTCGGTCATCAGCACCACGGCGTTGGCGTAGTGCGGGCGATAGCTGCGCAGCGCCTCCCGGTAGGCGGCGAGCGCGGTGTCGTAGAGCCCGGTGCCGCCGTCGGTGAGGCCGGGCAGCTCCGCCGCGCGCTCGCGCAGGGCGTAGCGCTGGGTGCGGCCGAAGCGGAGGTCGTCGAGGCGGCGGATGGGCTCGAGCTCGCGCCAGTCGCGACCTGGCCCGCCCTTGTCCTCCGAGAAGACCCACAGCCCCACCCGGGCGTGGTCGGGCAGGAACCCGAGCCCGATCCGGGCGGCGTCGGCGAGCAGGTCCATCCGCGATCCCATCCCGGTGTCGAGGTCCATCGAGCCCGAGGCGTCCACCACCGCGAGCATCGCGGAGGGGACGCTCCACAGGTTCCACGACTGGACCGCGCGGGCGATCGTCGGCGCCGCGGGCGGGCGCAGGTCGCCTCGACCCGTCCCCGGGGCGCGGAGGCCCTCGTCCGCGATCAGCGCGCGTCCCGCCTCGCCCCGGAGGTGCTGGGCGAGGGCGCGGGCCAGCGCCCGCGCCCCCGGGGCCGCGTCGCCGCTGACGAGGAGCGGGAAGTCGAGGACCGGCGCGCCCACGGCCGGGGTCAGGTCGCGCAGGTCGTCACGTCCGGACACGGTGCGCAGCTGCTGCTCGGTGCTGACCACCAGGCGCGGCGAGCGTCGCGCGAACATGGCCGGCCCGACGGACTCGTCCTGGCCACGCACGGCACGCGCGCTCTGGGCCTGGGCGAACGGGACCACCAGCCGGCGGGCGTCGGCCCGACTGCGGCCGACCACGCGGGCCTCGGCCTCGGGCGCCGTCACCGCGAGGGCACCCGCCGCCGACGAGCCGGGGTCGGGCACCGTGACGAGGCCCGACGCCTCGGCGTCGCCCCAGGACGCGAAGCGACGCGCCGCCGCGCCGCCCACCAGCACCACGCGCGTACGCGCCAGGCTCCGCACGAGGAGCCGCGGCCGGGCCGAGCCGAGGTAGGCCGTGGCGGTGAGGAAGTGCGCCTCCGGGATCCAGACGTCGGGCAGTGCGCCCCCCATCGAGGCACCGCGGGCCACGTCGACGCCCGAGCGCATCGCCGGGTCGACCTGCACGCAGTCGGGGGTCACGTCGGCGAGCGCCGCGACCACCGCGCCGTACATCTCGGGCGCCACCGCGAGGTCGAGGCCACGGAACCCCTCGCACCCCGTCGAGTCGGTGCTGGAGCCGGGGCGCGAGAGCGCCAGCCAGGTCGCGCCCGCTCCGACCGCGAGCCCGGTCACCAGCACCACGACCGCCAGCACGGCGGTCGAGCGCGACGTGGCGCGGCCCCCGCCGCGCTCGTGGCTCGTCTGCATCGGGCCCCCAAGTTCCCTGGATGGGGGAAACGTAGGCGGGGCCCCCGGTCGGCCGGGCGCTACTGACCGGTCATCGTCAGTTGTGGGGACCGGTCAGCCGATCCGGTCGAGCACGATCTCGCGACTGGCCGACCCGTCGTCGTCGCCGATGTCGAAGCCCCCCTCGAGCGAGGCGAGAGCGCGATCGAAGCGCTGCGGCTCGTCGGTGAGCAGCGTCAGGAGCGGCTCGCCCTCGGTGACCCGGTCGCCCGGCCGCGCGTGCCACACCACGCCGGCGCCGGCCTGCACCGGGTCCTCCTTGCGGGCCCGACCCGCCCCGAGCCGCCAGGCGGCCATGCCGACCGCCATCGCGTCGAGGCGGGTGAGGGTGCCGCTCGCCGGAGCGGTCACCACGTGCGACTCCCTCGCCTGCGGCAGCTCGGCGTCCGGGTCGCCGCCCTGCGCGCGGATCATCGCCTTCCACACGTCCATCGCCGAGCCGTCGGCCAGCTTGTCGGCCGGGTCGACGTCGTCGCGCCCGGCGCCGGCGAGCATCTCGCGGGCAAGGGCGAGGGTGAGCTCCACGACGTCGGCGGGCCCGCCGCCTGCCAGCACGTCGACCGACTCCTGCACCTCGACCGCGTTGCCGGCGGTGCGGCCCAGCGGGGTCGCCATGTCGGTCAGCAGGGCGACCGTGTGCACGCCCGCGTCGGTGCCGAGCGCGACCATCGTCTCGGCGAGCTCGCGGGCGGTGGCGAGGTCCTTCATGAACGCCCCGCTGCCGACCTTCACGTCGAGCACCAGGGCGCCGGTGCCCTCGGCGATCTTCTTGCTCATGATCGAGCTGGCGATCAGCGGGATCGCCTCCACGGTGCCGGTGACGTCACGCAGGGCGTAGAGCCTCTTGTCGGCCGGGGCGAGGCCGTCGCCGGCCGCGCAGATGACGGCGCCGACGTCCTCGAGGATGCCGAACATCTCCTCGTTGCTCAGCGCCGCGCGCCACCCCGGGATCGACTCGAGCTTGTCGAGCGTGCCGCCGGTGTGACCCAGCCCGCGACCGGAGAGCTGCGGGACCGCGACGCCGCAGGCCGCGACCAGGGGCGCGAGCGGCAGGGTGATCTTGTCGCCGACGCCGCCCGTCGAGTGCTTGTCGGCGGTCGGGCGCGACAGCGTGGAGAAGTCCATCCGCTCCCCCGACGCGATCATCGCTCCCGTCCAGCGCGAGATCTCCCGCCGGTTCATCCCGTTGAGCAGGATCGCCATGGCGAGCGCCGACATCTGCTCGTCGGCGACGTCACCGCGGGTGTAGGCGTCGATCACCCAGTCGATCTGGCTGTCGGAGAGCTCGTGCTTGTCGCGCTTGGCGAGGATCACCTCGACGGCGTCGTGGGCGGTCATGGGGTTCCTTCCGGGGCGGCACCGGCCGCCAGGTCGTCGGGTCCGAAGGCGTCGGGGAGCACCTCGGACATGGGCCTGATGCCCGAGATGGTCCAGACCAGCAGGTCGCGACCACCGTGCTCGAACAGCAGCTGGCGGCACCGGCCGCACGGCATGATGACCTCGCCGGCGCCGTTGACGCACACGAAGTGTGTCAGCCGTCCGCCGCCGGTGGCGTGCAGGTGCGAGACCAGCCCGCACTCGGCGCACAGCCCGACGCCGTACGACGCGTTCTCCACGTTGCAGCCGACGACGACGCGGCCGTCGTCGGTGAGCGCGGCAGCCCCCACCGAGTAGTGGGAGTAGGGGGCGTAGGCCCGCTTCACCACGTCGAGGGCCGCGGCCTTGAGCTCGTCCCAGTCGACCCCCACGGGGCCGTCGCCCGAGGCGTCCCTCGTGCCGTCGTGCGTCACGTCGCCCGCCCCGCCGGCTGCCTCGTCGTGCACCGTGTCCTCCGCGTGTCTTCCACGCCGCAACTATGGCGCATGGGACGAAGGTGGTGCCTGTGGCGGGTTCCGCCGAAAGTCTTGTGGTGAGTTCTATGTCTCAAACGGGTCTCGAAGGCTGCGAACCGCGTGATTTGTCGCCGGGCGGCAGGCATCATGCTCCCCGAAAGCGACCCCGCCTGGGGGTCACGAACTTGGAGGCACTGTGAACAAGTCGAGGAAGGTCGTCTCGAGCGGCCTCGTGGCCCTGCTGGCGGCCGCGACCCTGGCAGCGTGCGGCGACGCGCCCGAGGAGGAGACCACCGGCGGCGGAAGCGGCAGCAGCGAGGCTGCGGCCAGCGACTTCACGCCGTGCATCGTCTCCGACGCGGGCGGATTCGACGACAAGTCGTTCAACCAGCTCGGCTACGAGGGTGCGAAGCAGGCCGCCGACGAGCTGGGTGTCGAGCTCATCGACGTCGAGTCCAACAGCGAGAACGACTACGGCCCCAACCTGGAGAGCCTGATCGGCGAGGGCTGCGACGTCATCGTGACCGTCGGCTTCGCCCTGGCCGCCGCGACCAAGGAGTCGGCCGCGGCCAACCCCGACGTCGAGTACGTCCTGATCGACGACTCCGCCGACGGCGGCGACGACGGTGCCACCTTCGACGGCAAGGCCGACGAGAAGAACATCAAGCCGCTGCTCTACAACACCGCCGAGGCCGCCTTCCTGGCCGGCTACGCGGCTGCCGACTACACCAAGACCGGCAAGGTCGGCACCTTCGGCGGCATGCCCTTCCCGACCGTCACCATCTTCATGGACGGCTTCAAGCAGGGCGCGGAGTACTACGCCAAGGAGAAGGGCAAGGACGTCGAGGTCGTCGGCTGGGACGGCAAGAACGGCTCCTTCACCGGTGGTTTCGAGGCCAACGAGGCCGCGACCAGCACGGCCAAGCAGATCCTCGACCAGGACGTCGACGTGATCCTTCCCGTCGGCGGCCCGATCTACCAGGGCGCGATCACCGCGATCGAGGACTCCGGCAAGGACGTCGCGATGGTCGGTGTCGACGCCGACCTCTACGAGACCGACCCGAACACCCAGGACTACGTCATGACCTCGATCCTCAAGGACATGAAGGTCTCGACCTACGAGGCCGTCATGGCCGCGGGCCAGGACGAGTTCGACTTCGAGCCCTACATCGGCACCCTCGAGAACGGCGGCGTCAGCATCGCCGGGTTCCACAACTTCGAGGACAAGGTCAGCGACGAGCTCGCCGCTGAGCTCGACGAGGTCAAGGCCGGCATCGTCGACGGCTCCATCAAGGTCAAGTCCTACCTGGGCTGAGCACCACCACGCTCCACCACGCGCCATCACGGGGGAGGCCGACGGGTTCGTCGGCCTCCCCCGTGCCGTGCCGGCCACCTGCCAGACGGCGGCCGTGACCTTTGGCACATCTCGTGGCAGTGCCGCGACAGCGCCGGCCGTTACCCTGCCCGCGCGCTTCCACGCCTGCCGTACGAGAGCGCCTGCCCGGGCCCGCCCGCCCTGGCCCCCAGTACCAGACCCTGGTCCAGCCCCCCGGACCTCTGCGACCCTAGGATGCGATGCCATGAGACTCGTCCTGCGAGGCATCACCAAACGCTTCGGCAGCGTGGTGGCCAACGACTCGATCTCCCTGACGGTGGAGCCGGGGCAGATCCACTGCCTCCTCGGCGAGAACGGTGCCGGCAAGTCCACGCTGATGAACGTGCTCTACGGCCTCTACAAGGCCGACGAGGGCGAGATCGAGCTCGACGGCGAGGTCCAGCACTTCACCGGCCCCGGCGACGCGATGGCGGCCGGCATCGGCATGGTCCACCAGCACTTCATGCTCATCCCGGTCTTCACCGTGGCCGAGAACGTGATGCTCGGCAACGAGTCCACGGGCTTCGCCGGCACGCTCGACCTCGACGCCGCCCGCGCGCGGGTCACCGAGATCTCGGAGCGCTTCGGCTTCCACGTCGACCCCGACGCGGTCGTCGAGGACCTGCCGGTCGGCGTGCAGCAGCGCGTCGAGATCATCAAGGCCCTCTCCCGCGACGCCGAGCTGCTCGTCTTCGACGAGCCGACCGCGGTGCTCACGCCCCAGGAGACCGACGAGCTGATGCAGATCATGCGCCAGCTCCAGGAGGCCGGCAAGGCCATCGTCTTCATCACCCACAAGCTCCGTGAGGTCCGCGAGGTCGCCGACCGGATCACCGTCATCCGCCACGGCAAGGTCGTCGGGGAGGCCGAGCCCAGCGCCACCAACGCCGAGCTCGCCTCGATGATGGTCGGGCGCCCGGTGGAGCTCGTCGTCCAGAAGGACGCCGCCACGCTCGGTGACGACGCGCTCGTCGTGCGCGACCTCGTCGTGCGCGACCTCGCCGGGCGCACGCAGCTCGACGGCCTGAGCTTCACGATCCGCGCCGGGGAGATCCTCGTCGTCGCCGGCGTGCAGGGCAACGGCCAGACCGAGCTCACCGAGGCCCTGCTCGGCCTCCAGGACGACGTCCACGGCTCGATCACCCTCGACGGCGTGGAGCTCGTCGGCCGGTCGACCCGCAAGATCCTCGACGCGGGCGTCGGGTTCATCCCCGAGGACCGCCAGGTCGACGGCCTGGTGCCCGGCTTCACCATCGCCGAGAACCTCATGCTCAACCGCAGCTTCAAGTCGCCGTTCGTCAAGAACGGCTCGCTGCGCCTCGGCGCCCTGCGCGCCTTCGCGGAGGAGAAGCTCCAGCAGTACGACGTCCGCGCCCGCGACATCGACTCGCTGGCCTCCAACCTCTCGGGCGGCAACCAGCAGAAGGTCGTCGTGGCCCGCGAGCTCTCCCGCGACCTGCGGCTGCTCGTCGCGGCCCAGCCCACCCGCGGTGTCGACGTCGGCTCGATCGAGTTCATCCACAAGCAGATCGTCGCGACGCGCGACCGCGGCATCCCGGTCCTGGTGGTCTCCACCGAGCTGGACGAGGTGGTCGCCCTCGCCGACCGCATCATGGTGCTCTACCGCGGCCGGATCGTCGGCGTCGTGCCGGCCGACACGCCCCGCGAGACCCTCGGACTGATGATGACCGGCGAACGCCCCAAGGACCTGAAGGACGTGGTGGCGTGAGCGACTCCCGCACCCCCCAGCCCGAGAAGCCCGACGCACCCGAGACGGGCGCCGGCACGGACACCGGCACGATCACCGACACCGCCGACGCTCCCGACGCCGGGTCGAACGACACGCGCGGCCAGCGGTCCCGCTCCGTGCTGCGCGAGATCGCCTCGGGCGACCCGCTCGCCGGCGTGCTCGCCGTGTTCCTGGCGGTCTTCGTCGGGTCGGTGATGATCGCGGCGACCGACGAGTCGGTCCGCGAGGCCGCCGGCTACCTCACGGCCCGGCCCTCCGACTTCGTCACCGCCGTGTGGGAGGCCATCTCCGGCGCCTACACCGCGATGTTCCGCGGCGCGATCTTCAACTACAACGTCGACGACCCGGCGCTGCAGTGGCGCCCGCTCACCGAGACGCTCAAGTTCGCCGGACCGCTCATCCTCGGCGGCCTCGGCGTCGGGCTCGCCTTCCGTGCCGCCCTGTTCAACATCGGCGGCCGCGGCCAGATGCTCATCGCCGGCGGTGCCGCGGGCTGGATCGGCTTCCAGCTCGACCTCCCGCTCATCGTGCACCTGCCGCTCGCGATCCTGGTGGGCATGGCGTTCGGCGCCCTCTGGGGCGGCATCGCGGGCCTGCTCAAGGCCCGCACCGGCGCCCACGAGGTGATCGTCACGATCATGCTCAACTACGTCGCCTACTACCTGCTCTTCTACGCCCTCACCCGGGAGTGGCTGCTGAAGACCCCCGGGTCGGTCAACCCGAAGTCGCCGCCCATGAAGGACTCCGCGACGCTGCCCACGGTGCTGGGCGACCAGTTCAACCTGCGCCTGGGCTTCGTGCTCGCCCTCGTCGCGGTCGGCGTGGTGTGGTGGCTGCTCAACCGCTCCACCCTCGGCTACCGCATCCGCGCCGTCGGTGAGAACCCCCACGCGGCCCGCGCGGCGGGCATCAACGTCGGCAAGACCTACACCGTCGTGATGATGATCGCCGGCTCGCTGCTCGGCCTCGCGGGCGTCAACCAGGTCCTCGGCACCGTGTCCAGCGGCGTCTCGCTCGACCTCGACGCCTCCATCGGCTTCGACGCCATCACCGTGGCCCTGCTCGGGCGCTCGCGCCCGCTGGGGATCCTGGCGGCCGGCCTGCTGTTCGGTGCCTTCAAGGCCGGCGGCTTCACCATGCAGACCTCCGAGAACATCTCGGTCGACCTCGTGCTGGTGGTGCAGTCACTCATCGTCCTGTTCCTCGCCGCGCCTCCCCTGGTGCGCGCGATCTTCCGGCTCCCCGCCCAGGAGGCCAAGTGAGCACCGTGACCCCGGAGACCCCCGAAATCGGCGGTCTCGCCCCCGATCCCGCGGTGGTCCACGTGCGCCGCTACGGCCCGCGCAAGCTGCCGATCGTGCTCGGCGTGCTGACGCTGCTGCTCGCCGGCATCCTCCTGCGCTCGGGCCGCTCCGGCGACACGACGTTCCAGCTCGCCGCCGAGAGCGACATCGTCACGCTTCCCGACATCGTGGTGCCGTCGGGCCCCACCGCGTGGGTGATGGTGGTCCTCTGCCTGGCGCTCACCGCCGAGTCCGTGCGGCGCATGGTCGGGCACCTGCCGCAGCAGATCTGGATCCCGATCGGCTTCGCCGTCGCGTGGATGGTGGGCTTCCTCAGCTGGGCGGCGGCCGACGACCGCATCCGGGTGGTCAGCCTGCTCGGCGGTGCGGTGGCGCTCGCGATCCCCCTGGTCTTCGGCGCGCTCGGCGGCGTCCTGGGCGAGCGCGCGGGCGTCGTCAACATCGCCATCGAGGGACAGCTGCTGCTCGGTGCCTTCGCCGCGGCGATCACCGCCTCGACGACCGGCTCGCCGTGGGCCGGCCTCGTGGCCGCCGCGGTCGCCGGCGCCCTGGTGGCGCTCATCCTCGGACTGTTCGCGATCACCTACTTCGTCGACCAGGTCATCGTCGGCGTGGTGCTCAACGTGCTCGTGGTGGGCCTGACCAACTTCCTGTTCCGCCAGGTGCTCGCCCCCAATGCCGAGACGCTCAACTCCCCCGACCGGCTGCGCGCCGTGCCGATCCCCCTGCTCGGCGACATCCCGCTGATCGGCCCGATCCTGTTCCGCCAGACCCCGCTCGTCTACGTGCTCTACGCCGTGGTGGCGATCGTGGCCTTCGCGCTCTACCGGACCCGCTGGGGCCTGCGGGTGCGCGCCGTCGGCGAGCATCCCAAGGCAGCCGACACCGTGGGCATCAAGGTCAACCGCACCCGCTACCGCACGATCCTGCTCGCGGGCGCGATCGCCGGTCTCGGCGGGGCCTACTTCAGCCTCGTCTCGGTGGCCGGGTTCAACCGGGAGATGACCGGCGGCGCCGGCTACATCGCGCTCGCGGCGGTGATCTTCGGCAAGTGGGACCCGATCCGGGCCACGCTCGCCGCGCTGCTCTTCGGCTTCGCGACCAACCTGCAGGGCGTGCTCTCGGCCATCGGCTCGCCCGTGCCCAGCCAGTTCATGCTGATGCTCCCCTACCTCGTCACCATCTTCGCGGTGGCGGGCCTCGTCGGACGCTCCCGCGCGCCCGCGGCCGACGGGGAGCCCTACCGGCAGCAGTAGGGACGCATGCACCACGAAGGGCCCGGCGCACCGCGCCGGGCCCTTCGTGCACTGCGGGGGTCAGGAGGCCAGGGCCGTGACCGCCGTCTCGGCGAGCACGCGGGCCGCGATCGTGGTGGCCCGCTCGTCGATGCGCAGGTTGCCCTGGTGCAGGTCGTAGGTCGGCCCGCCGGGCGTGCGCGTGCCGAGCCGCGCCATCGCGCCCGGGACGGAGTCGAGGTACCAACCGAAGTCCTCGCCCCCGAGGCTCTGGGCGGTCGAGACGCGGCCCGGTGCGCCGAGCACGCTCTCCACGGCGGCGCCGAGCAGCCGGGTCGACGCCTCGTGGTTGACGACCGGCGGGACCCCGCGCTGGTAGGTGACCTCGGCGGTGACGCTGTAGGGCGCCACGATCGCGCCGATGAGCTGGCGGATGAGGTGCTCGGCGTCGGCCCAGGCGACCGCGTCGAGCATCCGCACGGTGCCTGCCACGACACCGCCGTGCGGGATCACGTTGTGGGCCGACCCCGCGCGCACCATGCCCCAGACCACGCTCACGCCGGCCCGGGGGTCGAGTCGGCGGCTCAGGATCGCCGGCAGCTCGGTGATGACCTTGCCGAGCGCGAAGGTGAGGTCCTCGGTCAGGTGCGGCCGCGAGGTGTGGCCGCCCTTGCCGATGAGCCGGACGGTGAGTGCGTCGGCGGCACCGGTGAGCGGGCCCTCGCGCAGGCCGACCTGGCCCACGTCGAGGCTCGGGTCGCAGTGCAGGCCGAACACGTGGGAGACGCCCTCGAGCGCCCCCGCCGAGATGAGGTGGAGCGCACCACCGGGCATGACCTCCTCGGCGGGCTGGAACAGCAGCCGCACGCGGCCCGGCAGCAGCCCGCGGGCCGCGACCTCGGCCAGCGCGAGGCCGGCGCCCACGAGGCCCGCGGTGTGGACGTCGTGCCCGCAGGCGTGCGCGACCCCCGGGTTGGTGCTCTTCCACGGGTCGGAGATGAGGTCGTCGACCGGCAGCGCGTCGAGGTCGGCGCGCAGCGCGACGAGCCTGCCGCCGTGGCCGATGTCGGCGAGCACGCCCCCGCCCTCGGGCCGGGTCACCGTCCAGCCCGCACCCTCGAGGACGGTGACGACCGCCTCGGAGGTGCGCTCCTCCACCCAGCTCAGCTCGGGGTGGGCGTGGAGGTCGCGACGGAGGGCGACGAGGTCGTCGGCGTGCTTGTCGACGACCTCGGCGATGACGGGGGTGGCAGCGAGTGCAGGAGGCATGACCTGCCCAGTCTAGGTCGCGTCGGCGTCGTAGGCCGCGATGATCCGATCGGCGGCGAGCGGCGCGGGCAGCTCACCCGTCATCACGGCGCGTCGTACGTCGTCGCGCACGGCCGCGACCCCCGGTGAGGACCGCAGCCGGTGGTCGAGCTCGTCGCGCACCAGCGCCCAGGTGAACTCGAGCTGCTGCCCGGCGCGCTTGTGGGCCAGTCCGTCGGCGCCGAGGTGCTCGCGGTGGGCCCCGACGCGCTGCCAGACGTCGTCGACCCCGGCCCCGGTCAGCGCCGAGCAGGTGACGACGGGCGGCGCCCACTCGGCATGCCCGCGCACCAGCCGGAGGGCTCCGGAGAGCTCGCGCGCCGCGACCCGCGAGTCGGCCTCGTGGTCGCCGTCGGCCTTGTTGACCGCGACGACGTCGGCGATCTCGAGGATGCCCTTCTTGATGCCCTGCAGCTGGTCACCGGTGCGCGCGAGGGTCAGGAACAGGAAGGTGTCGACCATCCCGGCCACCGTCACCTCCGACTGCCCCACGCCGACCGTCTCGACGAGCACGACGTCGTACGCCGCGGCCTCGAGCACGAGCATCGCCTGCGTGGTGGCCCGGGCGACCCCGCCCAGGGTGCCGGCGGACGGGGAGGGCCGGATGAACGCCATGGGGTCGACCGCGAGCGTCGACATCCGCGTCTTGTCGCCGAGCACCGAGCCGCCCGTGCGCACCGACGACGGGTCGACGGCCAGCACCCCGACGCGGTGCCCGGCCGCGGTCAGGCGGGTGCCCAGCGCCTCGATGAAGGTGGACTTGCCGACGCCCGGGACGCCGGAGATGCCCACCCGCGTCGCCGCCGGCCGGTCGGTCGCGGCGAGCGCGGTGAGCAGCTCCCGTGCCGCCGCGCGGTGGTCGACCCGGGACGACTCCACCAGCGTGATCGCGCGGGCGACGGCGGCCCTCCGGCCGGCCCGTACGTCCGCGACGAGGCCGTCGACGTCGATCGGGCGGGGCATCAGCCGGCGTGCTGTTCCCGCAGGCGCGCGATCAGGTCGAGGGCCGACTCCGCGATCACGGTGCCCGGCAGGAAGACCGCCGCGGCGCCCATCTCCCGCAGCGTCGCCACGTCGTCGGGCGGGATGACGCCGCCGATGACGATCATGATGTCGGGGCGGCCCTGGTCGGCCAGCGCCTGCTTCAGCGCGGGCAGCAGCGTGAGGTGGCCGGCAGCCAGCGACGAGACCCCGACGATGTGCACGTCGGCGTCCACGGCCTGCTGGGCGACCTCCTCGGGCGTGGAGAACAGCGGCCCGACGTCGACGTCGAAGCCGAGGTCGGCGAAGGCGGTGACCACGACCTTCTGGCCGCGGTCGTGGCCGTCCTGGCCCATCTTGGCGACGAGGATGCGGGGCCGGCGGCCCTCCTCGGCCTCGAACTCCTCGGTGGCCTGCAGGACCTCTGCCACGGCCGAGCCCTCGGCGGCGCCTGCCTCGTCGCGGTACACGCCGCTGATCGTACGGATCACCGCCTGGTGGCGGCCGTAGACCTTCTCCAGCGCGTCGGAGATCTCCCCCACCGTCGCCTTGGCGCGGGCCGCGTCGACGGCCAGCGCGAGCAGGTTGCCCTCGAGGGAGCCGCCGCCCACCGGCCCGCGCTCCGCGCTGCTGGTCAGCGCCTCCAGGGCGCGGCGCACGGCGTCGTCGTCGCGCTCGGCACGCAGCCGCTCGAGCTTGGCGACCTGCTGGCGGTAGACGTCGTCGTTGTCCACCCGCAGCACGTCGAGCTTGTCCTCGGCGGCGAGCCGGTAGGTGTTGACGCCGATCACCTTCTGCGCGCCCGAGTCGATGCGCGCCTGGGTGCGCGCGGCCGCCTCCTCGATGCGCATCTTGGGGATGCCCTGCTCGATCGCGGCCGCCATGCCGCCGGCGCGCTCGGCCTCCTGGATGTGGGCCCAGGCGCGCTCGGCGAGGTCGTGGGTGAGCTTCTCGACGTAGTAGGAGCCGGCCCACGGGTCGATGACCTGGGTGGTGCCGCTCTCCTGCTGCAGCAGCAGCTGGGTGTTGCGGGCGATGCGCGCGGAGAAGTCGGTCGGCAGCGCGATCGCCTCGTCGAGGGCGTTGGTGTGCAGTGACTGGGTGTGGCCCTGCGTCGCCGCCATCGCCTCGATGCACGTGCGCCCGACGTTGTTGAAGACGTCCTGGGCGGTGAGCGACCAGCCGGAGGTCTGGCTGTGGGTGCGCAGCGAGCGCGACTTGGGGTTCTGCGGGTTGAAGTCGTCGACCAGCCGCGCCCACAGCGCGCGGGCCGCGCGCAGCTTGGCGACCTCCATGAAGAAGTTCATCCCGATCGCCCAGAAGAACGACAGCCGCGGGGCGAAGTCGTCTATGCCCATTCCTGTGCCGAGACCGGCGCGGATGTACTCCACGCCGTCGGCCAGCGTGTAGGCCAGCTCCAGGTCGGCGGTCGCGCCGGCCTCCTGGATGTGGTAGCCGGAGATGGAGATCGAGTTGAAGCGCGGCATCCTCTGCGAGGTGAAGGCGAAGATGTCGCTGATGATCCGCATGCTCGGCGACGGCGGGTAGATGTAGGTGTTGCGGACCATGAACTCCTTGAGGATGTCGTTCTGGATGGTCCCCGCGAGCTGCTCCGGCTTCACCCCCTGCTCCTCCGCGGCGGCGATGTAGAGCGCCAGCACCGGCAGCACGGCGCCGTTCATCGTCATCGACACCGACATCTCGTCGAGCGGGATGCCGTCGAAGAGGGTGCGGGTGTCGTAGATCGAGTCGATCGCCACGCCCGCCATGCCGACGTCGCCGCGCACCCGCGGGTGGTCGGAGTCGTAGCCGCGGTGGGTGGCGAGGTCGAAGGCGACGCTCAGGCCCTTCTGCCCGGCCGCGAGGTTGCGCCGGTAGAAGGCGTTGGACTCCTCGGCGGTGCTGAAGCCGGCGTACTGCCGGATCGTCCACGGCTGGGTCGTGTACATCGTCGGGTAGGGCCCGCGCAGGAACGGCGCCAGGCCGGGCCAGGTGTCGAGGCCGTCGAGGCCCTCGAGGTGCTCGGGACCGTAGACCGGGAGGACGTCGATGCCCTCGGGGCTCGCCCACGGCTCGCCCCCGGGCGGCTGCCCTCCGGTCGCGGCGGCACCCGCCAGCGACACGTCGGCGAAGTTCTTCGGAATGCTCATCGGGCGAGCTCCTCTCGGATGCGGGCCAGGAAGCCGAGCGCATCGACCCCCATGGCGCACGAGTCGTCGACGTCGGTCACGGTCCGCTCCCCCGGCGTGCCGGCGAGCACGACGTACGACGCCCCTGCCGCCCGCAGCGCGGCCACCAGGTCGGCGCCCCACTCGGCGTAGGCGGGGTCGGTGCCGGCAAGGCAGACCACGCGCTGGCCGGAGTAGGCCGCGGTGACCGCGTCGACGCCGTCGGTCGGGCCGGGCGCCTCGACGGCGACGCCACCGGCGGCGAGGAGGTTGGTGGCGAAGGTCGCCCGGGCGGTGTGTGCCGCGACCGGGCCCATCGTGGCGAGGAAGACGGGGGTCGCGGCGGGCTCGGCCCTCATGTCCTCGAAGGCCCAGCCGTAGTGGTGCACGTAGCGGTGGGGCAGGTGCTCACGCTGGGGCAGCACCTCGTCGAGGTGGGGGAACTCCGAGACGCCGGTCAGGGGGCGCGACCGGTCGGCGACCTGGGCGTCGCGCTCGGCGCGCACGGCCCGCACCCGCTCCTTGACGCCGGCGCGGGCCTCGTCGGCGAGCGCCCCGCCGGCAGACTCGATCCGGCCGAGCTCGGCCCACCCGGCGGCCGCGAGGTCGTCGGTGAGCCGCTCGACGGCGTAGGACCCGCCGGCCGGGTCGGTGACCGCGGCGACGTGGGACTCCTCGATCAGGAGCGAGGAGGTGTTGCGGGCGATGCGGCGACCGAACGCGTCGGGCGCGCCGAGCGGCTCGTCGAACGGCACGACGGTGAGGGCGTCGGCGCCGCCGACGCCCGCCGCGAAGGCCGCGACGGTGCCGCGCAGCATGTTGACCCACGGGTCGCGCCCGCTGGTCATGGGGCGGCTGGTGACCGCGTGCAGCGCCATCTCGCCGGCGCCACCGGAGGCCTCGAGCACCCGGGCCCACAGCCGGCGCGCGGCGCGCATCTTGGCGATCGTGGGGAACTGCTCGTCGGTGGCGGCCAGCCGGAACTCGATGAGCCGCGCCGCGTGCTCGACGGAGAGGCCCTCGTCGGCGAGCAACCGGAGGTAGGCCACGCCGGTCGCGACCATCCAGCCCAGCTCCTGGGCGTCGCTCGCGCCCTGGTCGTGCAGCGCGGTGCCGTCGATGACGAGGCCGCGCACGCCCAGCTGGATGGCCCGGCGCGCCAGCGGGGCGAACAGGTCCCGGGCCTCGACGCGGTCGTCGCGGACGCGGTGGTGGAGCATCTCGAGGGTCTGCAGGTCGAAGGAGAGGTTGGTGGCCGGGTGCAGCGCGCGCTCCACCCCCTCGAGGAAGTCGGCGAAGGCCTCGACCTGCTCGGTCGTCGGGCGGTCGAGCACGACCGGCGCCAGGTCGAGCAGCACGCCCTCCAGCACGGTGGCCCAGTCGTGGTCGCGCTCGGTGTCGAGGTGCAGCAGCAGCGACGTGCCGCCGTTCTCCAGGTCCTGCAGCACCGCCTCGTTGGCGGCCTTGTCGTCGACCACCTCCACCTGCGTACGCACGTCCCACGCACCGGCGCGGGTCGGGCGGCCCGAGGTGGTCAGGGCGTCGAGGTCGGCCGGCTGCCCGATCGGTGGGACCGCGATGCCGTCGAGCGTGGTGCGGGTGAGGGCCGTCCAGATGTCGGAGTCGGGCGCGTCCTCGCCGAGCCGGCGCGCCCTGCGCAGGACGGCGGCACTCGCCGCCTCCCATGCCGCGGCGTCGTAGCGGTCGTCGTCGCCCACCAGGCGGAGCGAGCCCTCTGCGGGCTGCAGCTCCTCGGGCTCGTCGAGGCCACCTGCGAGATCACCTGCGAGATCACCTGGGCGGTCGCCAGGAAGGTCGGTCATGCTGCGCAGGATAGGCCCGCCCCGTGGGGAGGGTCACGGCCGCGGGCTATGGGAAAGGTCACCGTCGCTGCCCACGACCGGGCTCGCCTCAGACCTCCGTGCGGCCCTCGTCGTCCTTGCTCCGGAGGCCGATCTTGTTGCCGAGCCACACCAGCGGGTCGTACTTGCGGTCCACCACGCGCTCCTTCATCGGGATGATCGCGTTGTCGGTGATGTGGATGCCCTCCGGGCAGACCTCGGTGCAGCACTTGGTGATGTTGCACATCCCGAGGCCGGCCGCGTCCTGCGCGAGCCGGCGGCGGTCGTGGGTGTCGAGGGGGTGCATGTCGAGCTCGGCATAGCGGATGAAGAAGCGGGGGCCGGCGAAGTGCTGCTTGTTGTCCTCGTGGTCGCGGACCACGTGGCACACGTCCTGGCACAGGTAGCACTCGATGCACTTGCGGAACTCCTGGCCGCGCTCCACGTCGACCTGCATCATCCGCCGCCTGCCGTCCGCGTCGCGGGGCCCGAGCTCGGCGTAGGGCAGCTCCTTGGCCTTCTCGTAGTTGAACGACACGTCGGTGACCAGGTCGCGGATCACCGGGAACGTGCGCATGGGGGTGACGGTGACCGTCTCGCCCGGGTCGAAGTCGGAGAGCCGGGTCATGCACAGCAGGCGGGGCCGACCGTTGATCTCGGCGCTGCACGAGCCGCACTTGCCAGCCTTGCAGTTCCAGCGGATCGCCAGGTCGCCCGTCTGCGTCGCCTGCAGCCGGTGCAGCGCGTCGAGCACCACCTCGCCCTCGGAGACCTCGACGGTGTAGTCGGTGAGGGCACCCCCGTCGGCGTCGCCCCGCCACACGCGCATCCTCAGGTCGTAGGCCATGGCCGTCCTCACGTGTCCTGGAAGAGCTGCTCGAGGTCCTCGGGCATCACCGGCAGCGCCTTCTCGGCGATGTCGACGCCCGACCCGGTCGCGTCGAGGGTGAGCACCAGGTTCTTCGCGCCCCACTCGGGGTCGGGCCCCGGGAAGTCGTCCCGGGTGTGCCCGCCCCGCGACTCCTGGCGCGCCAGCGCGGCCGTGGCGATGCACTCGCTGACCAGCAGCATGTTGCGCAGGTCGAGCGCGAGGTGCCAGCCCGGGTTGTACTGGCGGTGACCCTCGACGACCATCGCGGCCGCCCGCTCCTTGAGGCGGTCGAGGTGACCGAGGGACTCCTCGAGCTCCGCGGCGGTGCGGATGATGCCGACCAGGTCGTTCATCGTGTCCTGCAGGTCGTGCTGGATCGTGTAGGGGTTCTCCCCCCCTCCCCCCGGACCGGCAGAGACCTCGAACGGCGCCAGCGCGTCGGCCTGGGCCGCCTTGACGTCCACCTCGTCGACCGCCGGCCGCGGGCCCGAGACGGCGTGCGCCGCCGCGGCCTCGCCGGCGCGCTTGCCGAACACGAGCAGGTCGGACAGCGAGTTGCCGCCCAGCCGGTTGGAGCCGTGCATGCCGCCGCTCACCTCACCCGCGGCGTAGAGCCCCTCGACGCCCGAGCGCTGGGTGTCGGAGTCGACCTCGACACCGCCCATCACGTAGTGGCACGTCGGCCCGATCTCCATCGGCTCGGCGGTGATGTCGACGTCGGCGAGCTCCTTGAACTGGTGGTACATCGACGGCAGCCGCTTGCGGATGTAGTCGGCGTCGCGGCGGCTGGCGATGTCGAGGAAGATCCCGCCGTGCGGTGACCCGCGTCCGGCCTTGATCTCGGAGTTGATGGCGCGGGCGACCTCGTCGCGTGGCAGCAGCTCGGGTGGGCGCCGGTTGTTGGCCTTGTCGTCGTACCACCGGTCCGCCTCCTCCTCGGTGTCGGCCGTCTCGGACCGGAAGAAGTCGGGGATGTAGTCGAACATGAAGCGCTTGCCCTCGGAGTTTCGCAGGATGCCGCCGTCGCCGCGCACCGACTCGGTGACCAGCAGGCCCTTGACCGACGGCGGCCACACCATGCCGGTGGGGTGGAACTGCACGAACTCCATGTTGATCAGGCTGGCCCCCGCGCGCAGTGCCAGCGCGTGCCCGTCACCGGTGTACTCCCAGGAGTTGGAGGTGACCTTGTAGGACTTGCCGATGCCGCCGGTCGCGAGCACCACGCTCGGCGCCTCGAACGTGATGAAGCGACCGGTCTCGCGCCAGTAGCCGAACGCCCCGGCCACCCGCCCGCCCTCCTTGAGCACCTCGGTGACCGTGCACTCCATGTAGACGTCGATCCCGAGCTGCACCGTGCGCTGCTGCAGCGTGCGGATCAGCTCGAGCCCGGTGCGGTCACCGACGTGGGCGAGCCGGGCGTAGCGGTGCCCGCCGAAGTCGCGCTGGGAGATCAGCCCGTCCTCGGTGCGGTCGAACAGCGCACCCCAGTCCTCGAGCTCGAGCACCCGCTCGGGCGCCTCCTGAGCGTGCAGCTGCGCCATGCGCCAGTTGTTGAGCATCTTGCCGCCGCGCATCGTGTCGCGAAAGTGCACCTTCCAGCTGTCCTCCGGCCACCGGTTGCCCAGCGCGGCCGCGGCCCCACCCTCGGCCATCACGGTGTGCGCCTTGCCGAGCAGCGACTTGCACACCACGGCCGTGCGCGCGCCCGCCTCGTGGGCGGCGATCGCGGCCCTCAGCCCCGCGCCGCCGGCGCCGATCACCACGACGTCGTAGGTGTGGCGCTCCATGCCCGCCCGGGCCTCGGGCGACATCTCGTTGCCCGTCATCGGATGCCGCTCGCTCATCAGAAGAACCTCACGTCCTGGATCGTGCCGGTGGCGAGGAGGAAGACGTAGAGGTCGACGATCGCGACGGAGAACAGGGAGTACCAGGCCCACCTGCCGTGGCTCTCGTTGAGCCGCGACACCCAGGTCCAGAGCCGGTAGCGGACGGGGTGCTTGGAGAAGTGGCGCAGGCGGCCGCCGACGATGTGGCGGCACGAGTGGCACGAGAGCGTGTAGAGCCAGATGAAGACGATGTTGGCGATCATCAGCAGGGTGCCCAGTCCCATGTGGACCCCGCTGGTCTCACCGTCCCCGAGGGCGTACTCCGCCGGCATCGGCCGGAAGCCCAGGACCGTGTCGAAGGTGAGCACCAGGCCGACCAGCACCGCGGCGTACCAGAACCAGCGGTGCACGTTCTGCACGATCAGCGGGAACCGCGACTCGCCCGAGTAGGAGCCGTGCGGCTCGGCGACGCCGCACGCCGGCGGGCTCAGCCAGAACGCCCGGTAGTAGGCCTTGCGGTAGTAGTAGCAGGTCATCCGGAAGCCGAGGGGGAACACGAGGATGATCAGCGCCGCCGACAGCGGCCACGCCGCGAAGGGCTGGCCGAAGTCGGAGGCCCCCTCGACGCAGTCGCCCAGGCACGGGGAGTAGAACGGCGACAGGTAGGGCGAGGCGTAGTAGTCGCGTCCCATGAAGGCGCGCACGGTCGCGTAGACGACGAAGGCCGAGAAGACCACGAACGTGGTCAGCGGCGAGAGCCACCACCGGTCCCGGCGCAGCGTCCCGGCCTCGATCCGCGCCCTGGTCGGGCCGTGCACGCCTGTGCTCATCGCATCCCCGTCGCGTCGTGGTTGCGCCAGAGTCTGCACACAACGGGCGGCGATGTGAAGTAGGCCACACCGCGCACCCTCGACGTGACCCGCTCACGTCGCCCGGACGGCCGGGACGCTGGCGACCAGCGCGGCCGCGTCGGCGGCGGGCAGCGCGGAGCGCACGCCCCACTCGAACAGCGCCAGCGCGAACACGGTGACCACCACCATGTCGACCCCGTTGGGAAGCACGTCGCGGCCGCCGCCGAACCTGCCGAGGAAGGTCAGCAGCAGCACCCCGCCGTAGTAGGGGCCCAGCCACACCAGCGAGCCCAGCGCCAGCGACCCGCGCAGCTGCGGATCACGGACGACACGCCCCGCCAGCACCGCGAGGCCGACCGCGATCGGGATGGTCAGCTTGACCATCGTCTCCCAGCCGGTCCAGTAGATGATCAGGCTGATCACGACGAAGGCGACCCGGGCCATCAACGCCACGGCGTGGAGCCGGAACGGACGCACGCGGTCGGGCACCTGGCCTCGCAGCGCCAGCACGGTCACCGGGCCCAGGCACATCGAGAGCACGATGGCTCCCGAGTTGAAGGAGAGGAGCTCCGACCACCCGTCACGGAAGGCGAGCAGCAGGACCAGCCCCACCACCAGGTTGAGCACCATCGCCCGCATCGGGACGCCGTGGCGGCTGAAGGCCGTCAGCGCGCGCGGGAAGAGTCCGTTCTGCGCGACGGCCACGGTGAGGCGGCCAGTGGACGCGGTCGAGACCAGGCCCGCGCCGAAGGGGCCGAGCACGGCGTCCGCCACCACCAGCTTGGCCAGCGCCGCCATGCCCAGACCGGACAGCAGGGCCGCGAGCGGCCCGTTGGCCCCACCCTTGTCGAGGCCGGCCCAGCCGCTGTCGAGCTCGGCGGGGTCGACCGCGCCGACGAATCCGAGCTGGAGGAGGGTGAAGAGCACGGTGCACACGAGGATGCCGCCGACCAGGGCCACGGGGATGGTCACCTGTGGTCGCCGCGCCTCACCGGCAAGGTCCAGCGCATGCCGGAACCCGAGGAACGCGAAGACGACACCGCCCGTGGTGATGGCGCTCAGCACCCCGGTCATCCCCTCGGGAGCGAAGCCCGTCTCGCGGATCGGGGCAGTGGAGAACCGGGTGAGCAGCGCGCCCGCGATGGCCACCGGGATGAGGATCTTCATCCAGGTCAGCGCGCTGTTGACGCGGGTGAAGAGCGCCACCCCGAACGCGTTGAGCCCGGTGAAGGCGACCAGAACGAGGGTGGCGACCGCGACCCCCGGCAGGCTGAGGGCACTCTCGCCGTTGGCCGAGGCACCCGCGACGAACAGCCAGTCGAAGCCGGGCGCGCTGCTGGCGTACTCGAGCATCGCCTGGGTCTCGATCGGCGCCGCCGTCACGTAGCCCACCCAGGCCACCCAGCCGATCGCGATGCCGACCCCCTGCCCGTGGCTGAAGGTCGGCAGCAGCCCCAGGCCGCCGACGACGGGCAGCATCGCGGAGATCTCGGCGTAGACCAGCGCCACCGTGATCAGCATCAGTCCCGCGAGCGGCCAGGCGACTATGGCGGCGGGCCCCGCCTGCTGGGCGGCGAACAGCGGGGCGAACAGCACCCCCGACCCGACCACCCCGCCGACCGCGACGAAGGTCAGCCCGATCGTGCCGATCGACCGATCGGGAGCGTTCGACTCGTCCATCGTCGCGGCCGTGCGTCTCGGCTGGGCTCAGTCGCCGTGCGACGACGTGCCGCTCTCCAGGATGGACACGATCGAGTAGAGCGTGAAGCAGATCGCTCCGAGCCCCACGAGCACGTGGGCGGCGATGAAGACGTTGGTGTCGGTGAACGCGGCCTGGAAGACGAACGCCGCCAGGAACAGGCAGCCGAGCGCGGTCACGATCGGGATCAGGGGCACCCTGTTGGCCAGGCTGAACGTGCGACGCCACACCAGGGCCAGCAGCCCGACCTTGCTCAGGATGCTGAAGCAGACCAGGCCCAGGCCGATCATCACGAACCCGGGTGTGCGGTAGTACGGCTCGGTGTCGAGGACCAGCAGCACGATCCCCCACAGGATCGCGGCACTGCCCATCACGATCACCAGCCAGGGCCACACCACGCGGTCGCGCGGGCCGTAGGTGTCCTGGACCTGGCGCAGGATGCTCCACACCAGCCCGATCAGGCTGGTGCAGATCATCGCGAGGCCGCTGACGACGTGGCCCACCGTGAAGCGGCTCGGTGAGGTGGTCAGCAGCAGGTTGACGATGCCTATGCCCCAGGCGACCGCCGCGAGCACGACCGGGAGCGCCGCCAGCACGGCGACGGCCGGCCCGGAGAAGGCCTCTGCCGGACGGGTCCGGTCACCCTCCGGCTTGGCGGAGTTGGCCGGGATGAGCGAGAACTTGGTCGAGGCCAGGGCGACCGTGGACACGCAGCCGCAGATCAGGCCGAGACCGACGACGACGTGCCCGGCGACGTACTCCGGGCTCTGCCCGCTCCCGGAGGCCCCCGAGAGCACGGAGATGCCGTAGCCGCAGGTGCCGATCGCCGCCAGGTAGCCGAGCGCGGGATAGACCACCTTGTCGACGGCGTTGAAGCGTCCGATCAGCTGCCGGATGATCGTGGCGGCCGTGCAGAACAGGCACAGGCAGATCGCCCCGAGGAAGGTGACCACCCGCCCGGCGACGAAGTTGCCCGGCGCGTCCGCGGCGTTCCACACGTAGACGCCGAACCCGACGCAGACCGCCATCATCGCCAGCGGGATGGCACGGAAGACGACGCTGATCCAGTAGTTCATGACATCTCTGCTCCTCGTGCGACGACGCTCGCCGGCGGGACGATTGGGGACGCCGCAGCCCCGGGACCCACTCAGTAGAGCACCGATCCGGGTCGGGGTCAGCAGGCGACGGGGAAGGCGGATCGGGAGGCCCCGGGCGTCACTCATTGTGAGTGATGCCGACGCCGCGCCACGCAACTAGCGTCGTTGGCCGGAGCAATCGGCGAAAGGCTCGGAGATGGCTACTCGGGACGACAGTCAGGCGACTGCACCGCAGGGACGGGCCCAGGCACGCACCTCGTTCATCAGTTGGACATCGATGGCGATCCTCATCGCCACAGCGGTCGCGAGCGTTCGCGGACTGCCGGCCATGGCGGCCTACGACTGGGCATCGATCTTCCTCTACGTCCTGCCCGCGATCCTGTTCATGGTGCCGGTGGCGCTCGTGGCCGCCGAGCTGGCGAGCGGATGGAAGGGCGGGATCTTCGTCTGGGTCAAGGAGGCCTATGGCGACCGCCTCGGCTTCTTCGCGATCTGGCAGCAGTGGATGCAGAACGTCGCTTGGTACCCGGCCCAGCTCGCCTTCTTCGCCTCGGCCCTCGCGTACGTGTGGGATCCGGCCCTGGCCAACTCGGGCATCTTCACCGGCCTGATCATCCTGGTCGTGTACTGGATCTCGACGTTCATCGCCACCCTCGGTGTCGACGCGTTCGCCAAGGTCGGGACCTGGGGCTTCCTGGCCGGCACCCTCGTGCCGGCGGCGGCCCTGATCGTCTTCGCGGCGATCTTCTGGGCCGGCGGCGGCACCTCGCACCTCCAGCCGATCGGTGAAGCGGAGTGGTTCCCGAAGTTCACCGGGCTGGCCAGCATCGTGCTGATCGTCAGCAACTTCCTCTCCTACGCCGGCATGGAGATGAACGCCGTCCACGTCAACGAGATGCGGCGGCCCAGCACCGAGTTCCCGAAGGCGATCGTCCTGTCGGTGGTCCTCATCCTGTTCGTCTTCATCCTGCCCACCCTGGCCATCTCGGTCGCGGTCCCCGGCTCCAGCGTCAACCTGACCCAGGGGGTGCTTCAGGCCTTCGACGTCTTCTTCAACCACCTCGGGATGTCGTGGGGCACCACCGTGATGGCCCTGCTGATCGTCATCGGGATCCTCGCCTCGGTGGTCACCTGGATCCCGGGACCGAGCAAGGGATTGCTGCTGGTCGGCAAGGAGGGATACCTGCCCCCTCGCCTGCAGGGCACCAACAGCCACGGGATGCAGGTCCCGATCATGATGGTGCAGGGCATCATCGTGACGGCGATGGCCGTCCTCTTCGCCATCTTGCCGTCGGTGCAGTCGGTCTTCTGGATCCTCACCGCCATGGCCGTGCAGCTCTACCTGCTGATGTACATGGTCATGTTCCTCGCCGGCATGCGCCTGCGCCGCACCCACCCCGACGTCAAGCGTGGCTTCCGCACGCCTGCCATGACCCTGGTCGGGTCGGTCGGTTTCGTGGCGAGCGTCGCCGCCTTCCTCCTCGGCTTCGTCGAGCCGTCGGGCAACGCGGACTCGACGCCGCAGGGCGTGTACATCCTGATCCTCGTGGCCGGCATCGTCCTCCTCGGCGTGTGGCCGTTCGTCCTCTACAAGCTGCGCAAGCCGGAGTGGAAGATCGAGACCTCCCCGGACCACACCCATTCCGACACGACGGCCCAGGAGGCGTGAGTCCGATGATCACGAAGCGTCCACGAACAGTCCGCTCCGCAGTGCTCCGGACAGCCGGCCTGGCCGTGGCGGCGGGCGTGGGGCTCTCCGCCTGCTCGGCAGCCGGCAGCGCCTCCGACCCGGACAGCGACCGGGCACGCCAGCTCGCCGAGCAGCTCAACGTGCGGTTGTCCGAAGCCGGGTTCCCCACGCTCGACGCCTCGACGGCGACCGCCCTCTACGGCACGGACGGAGGCGTCAGCTGCGAGAACGTCGGCGAGCTGCAGCAGGAGCTGGCCCTGTCCCAGTTCGGCAACAACGCCCTGCACCTCCGGCGCGTGGTCATGGACCCCCGGATCATCGAGTACGACTTCGCGGTGGTCGAGACCTACTGCCCCGACAAGGCGGGCGAGCTGCTCGACGAGGTGGAGGACCTGGACACCGAGAGGACCATCCCGGACCGGTAGGCGAGCGACGCACCACCACCGACCAGAGCCCGACCAGAGCCCGACCAGAGCCGAGTGTCTCGATGGCGCAGTCACGAGGAGCAGATGCCACATGGTGCACAGCAGGAACTCCGTACGCGGCGCCCTCGAGGACGACGTCTTCGCCTCGGCCGACCTGCCGGTCGCCGTACCGAAGTATCGCTTCCCGAACGACGAACAGGTGCCCCGGCACGCCTATCGGGTCGTGCACGTGGACAAGCACGGAACCAAGGAGTCCCTGACGCCGGACGAGGCACCAGCTTCCACCGCTGACCACGGATGAGACGCCCGGACTCCACCGACGACCTCGATGATCCCTATGCCGAGACCCGGTGGCCGATGGCGGCGGCGGTTGCCGTCGCCATGGGTCTCACCGTGCTGCTGCCGGGCAGCCTGCGCCTGGCCCAGCCCTGGGTGCTGCCCACGTTCGCGGGTCTCCTCGTGCTGGTGCTGCTCGCCGGCGACCCCGGCCGGATCTCGAGGCGTACGACGTTCCTGCGGGCGGCGTCCATCGCGCTGATCACCGTGATGTCCCTGGGAGCGGTCTGGTCGGCGGTCCAGCTCGTCGACGACATCGTCCGAGGAGGGTCTGCCACCGACTCGGCGCCCGAGCTGCTGCAGGCAAGCGGTTCGGTGTGGCTGATCACGATCATCGCCTGCGCGCTCCTCTACTTCGAGCTCGACTGCGGCGGGGCCGCCGCCCGTGCCGAGCGGATGCCACGTACCCCCGACCTCGCCTTCCCCCAGCAGCTCACCTCCGAGCTGGGCCTGGAGGACTGGCGCCCGAACTTCGGCGACTACCTCTATCTCGGTCTGACCAACGCCACGGCGTTCAGCCCGACCGACGTGATGCCGCTCGCACCCTGGGCCAAGCTCGTCATGGCGATCCAGGCGCTGACGTCACTGGCCATCATGGGCCTGGTCGTCGCCCGGGCGGTCAACGTGCTGGGCTGACGAGGGGCAGGTGGTGAGGGCGACTGGTCGCAGGATGACACGAAACAGGTGGTGCGGGGACGGCCACCACGGGCGCTAATGGGAAGAGGTCTCCAGAGGGGAGTCAGGGATGGACAACGGCGAACAGCTGCGTCGTCTGGCGTTCGGCCAGACGACGGATGACCGCGCACAGGACGTCCCCGACACCTGGCCGGCGACGGCCCTCGACGCGAGGATCCTGGCCCTGGTCCGGCTCGGCGCCCTCGCGGCGACGGGCGACGGCACCGTGCGCTCCTACGGCTCGCTCGCGGACAGCGCCCTGAGGGCCGGGGCGAGCGTCGAGGAGATCGTCGACGTCCTGGTGGGAGTGCTGCCGATCACCGGACCCGTGCGCGTGGCGACGGCCGCGCCCAAGCTGGCCCTCGTCCTGGGCTACGACGTCGACGAGGACCGCGACGATGCCGGGCCGTGACCGACCCGCTCCTCATCCCCCGAGCAGCCCGAGGAAGGTCGCCCGGTCGACCGCCTCACCGCGTGAGGTGGCACCGAGCTTGCGGTAGATGGCGGAGACCTCGGAGGCGACGGTGTTGCGCGAGAGCTGCAGTCGCTGGGCGATGTCGGCGATCCTGAGGTGGGTCGGGAGGTAGGGCAGCACGCGCAGCTCCGCGGGCGTGAGCGGGGCGTCGTGGGCCCCGGCATCGTTCCCCGCCGGGGTCGTGATCGTCCGGAGCTCCCCGACCTGCTCGACCAGGGTCCCCAGCTCGGGCCGACGCCGCAGGATGTCGTCGATCTCGCCCAGCAGGCGGCGGGCGTCGGAGTGCCCGCCGCGCGTCCAGCACGCCTTCGCGAGCTGGAGCCGGCCCCTCGTCGCGAGGCACGGAAGGGCGTACGTGGCCGCGGCACGCGCCCGCATGGCGCGCGCGAGCTGGCGGTCTGCCTCAGGGAGGTTGCCCCGGTGGACGGCCAGCCGAGCCGCGGCCGCGAACGCGAGGAGGCTGCACGCGTAGTCCTCGAGGTGGTGCTGGTCGACGGTGCGGAGCGCGAGTCCGACGTGCTCGGCCGCCTCGTCCCAGCACCCGAGGTCCATGTCGACGAGGGCCAGACCCGACTCGCTGAGCACGACCGCGCCCGTGTCGCCCGCAGCCAGGCCGACCTCCGTGGCGTCACGGAGCACGGCCCCGGCTCGCCGGGGCGAGCCCGCGACCAGGTGCGCCTCCGCGAGGACGCAGAGCGCCGTCGCACGCCACGGGCTCCGCAGCGGCTCCTGCGCCGCGGAGAACTCGGCGTCGGCCATCATCGCCTCGGGCCCCGAGGCACACGCCATGGCGCGGAGCATCGATCGCGACGACGCGAACGACGCGCCGCCGTGCGTCGGGGTCGGGTCGAACGACGCCTCCTCCACGACGCCGGCCCATCGTTGGGCGACCACCGCCTGCCCGGCCGACGCCGCGACCCACCCCGCCAGCACGGCGAGGGGTGGGTAGGCCTCGATGGTGGGCTCGCCGAGCACCCGCAACCACCGCTGGAGCGTCGAGACCTGCCCCGCGCTGACGGTCGTGAGCGCCAGCTCGGCCACGAGCTGGGCGCACCTCTCGCGCTCCTGCGTGATGAGGAGGTACTCCACGGCCGTGGCCGGTGCGCCGTTGGCCTGGAACCAGTCGGCGGCGCGCACCTGCAGCTTCTCCACCGCCTCCGGGTCGTCGCGGAGCAGCTCGGCCAGCAGGAACTCGCGGAACAGGGGGTGGTAGCGGTACCACTCCCGTCGCCGGTCCAGCGCGACGATGAACGCGTTCGACGCCTCGAGGGTGCGCAACCGGTCCTGGGAGCTCCGCTCCCCCAGCACCGCGTCGCAGAGCGGGCCGTGGAGCCGGTCGAGGACGGCCGTGCGCCGCAGGAAGTCCCGGATCCCGGGGTCGAACCTCCAGAAGACCTCGCGCTGGAGGTAGTCGGCGATGTAGCGGTCGTCCCCGGTGGCCCGCCCGGGCTGGTCCTGCCCCTCCCCCGCGATGAGGGCGGCGAGCTGGATCCCGGCCGGCCAGCCCTCGGTGCGCGCCGCGACCTCGGCCGCCTGCGCCGGGGTGACGTCGACGCGCGCGGTCGCGAAGACCTGCGCCGCGGCGGACGCGTCGAGGGCGAGGTCTCGGGCCGTGAGCTCGACCGCCTCCCCGGCCGCCCGGAGAGAGGGAAGGTGGGGCTGCTCGTGGCGGCTGGCCGTCACGACCTGGGACCCGGGGGGGACGGCCGACAGCACGACACCCAGCACGTGGTGGCACTCGGGCGACCGGAGCTCGTGCAGGTCGTCGAGCAGGAGGATGAAGGGCACCGGCGAGCGCCTGAACGCCGACGCGATCCGGGCAGCGCCCCGGCCGCGTGCGGCGGCGTCCAGGCCGGTCACAGCGGCAGCCAGGCCCGCGTGCTCCGGCACGGCTCGCTCGTAGGCCGAGGCCAGCAGGAAGAGCAGGGCGCTCGGGTCGTCGTCGGACCGGTCCAGCGAGAGCCACCCGACCCTCCGGCGGTCCCGGTGCGCCCACTCGGCCAGCAGCGTCGACTTCCCGTAGCCGGCGGGCGCGGTGACGCCGACGGCGGCGGTGGCCGCGTCGCGGGCGGAATCGAGGAGCGCCACCCTGCTGACCATGCCGCTCCGGCCCTTCGGAGGCGACAACTTGACCGTCAGCAGGGCGTCGTCCAGCCCGATCGTCGGCCCTCCTGGCCTGCGGGCACCGCTCCCCCGACGGGCCCGAGGAGAGGGCTGGCGGAGCGGCGCGACCACTAGTTCTGGGCCAGGATGCTCTGGCCGGTGAGGAGTGGGTAGCTGGAGAGGGTGTCGCCGTCGAGGTCCACCTTGTGCATGTCGACCGCGGTCACCTGGCTGTTCTCGTAGGTCCGGTAGTAGTAGATCCCCTTGTCGGTGTTGCAGCACGAGGAGTAGATCGTGATCTCGTAGCGGTCGCCGACCTCGACGCACCCCCGCTGCTGCTCGACCGAGCCGAGGATGTGGAAGAACTGGCTGATGGCCTCCGACTCGGTCTCCCCGGAGACCGAGTTGAGGGCGGTGAACGCCGCCTTGACGAAACGGGACATCGATGAGAGGTCGCCGGGCAGGCCGATGCCCCCCATCCCGCGGCTGTAGGTGTCGAAGGGCAGCTTCTTGGAGAAGCGGGTCTCCGGCTGCCCCGTCGACAGGCTCGCGTAGTTGTTCAGGTTGAACATCTGGATGTCGAAGGTCGGGTTGTTGGTCAGCAGCCCCACCGGGTTGTCGTAGACCCGCAACCCGTCCGCGACCGACTCGACCGTGAGCGACTCCTCGCGGTCGGAGATGATCCAGTGGAGCGGCGAGAGGGGGAACTCCGCACTGAACGGGATGTCGACCAGCACCAGCCTGTCCAGCGCCTCCCGGACCTGGGAGACGGTCTCGAACTGCCCCAGGATCCACGGGATGAACTCGAAGGGCGTGATGTTGTCCTTGCCCGGCGTCTCGGGCTTGTAGTCGGCGTTGTCGGGGAAGTTGAGCCCCGCCATGCTCAGCCCCACCTCGTTCGTCGCGTCGTAGTAGAGCGGGTAGCCGTCGGCCACGGTCGTCATCCCCACGACGGCGTGGTGGCTCTGCAGGTCGTCGACCTTGCGGAACGGGAACACGAAGTTGCGGGGCGTGATGGTCACCGACTCGCGGTAGGAGAACTCCAGGTCGAGGTTGCGACCGAAGTAGTGGTCCTTGGCGGTGTAGTTCGTCGCGGTGCACACGGTGCGGCCTCCACGTGGGTCAGGGCTGGACTGGTGGGCCCGCCGGGTGCTGGCGCTCCGGGCAGGGGTGAACACTTCGAAGTTACGTGGACCGAACGGGGTCCGGGGAGAGCACTCCGGCACCGGCACGAGCCGGGGTGCGCTGGCGAGGTGCCCGTGCCGATCGACACTGTGGTCGGTGTCGTCGCCCCGCGCGCGGCACGGGTCGCATGTCCCGCTTACGCGCCTCGGACCGGGTCGCGCGGCCGCGGGAAGGGGCGTACGTCACACTCCCCGGGGCGTCGGGCACACGTCGACAGGCGGTAGCGTGGGGACGTGTCTACCCCCACCCTCGTCAAGGGAGCACGAGCCTCGCGCTCGACGATCGCTCTCAAGCTGTTGATGGCCGGCAGCGGCTTCCTCTTCCTGGCCTTCGTGCTCGCGCACATGTACGGCAACCTCAAGGCGTTCGGCGGTCGCAAGGCGTTCAACGAGTACGCCGAGCACCTCCGCGTGCTCGGCGAGCCGATGCTCCCGCACGAGGGCGCGCTCTGGATCCTGCGCGTGGGCCTCATCGTGGCGCTGGTCGTGCACGTCTACTGCGCCGTCGTGCTGTGGCGCCGCGCTGCCCGCGCCCGCACCACCAAGTACGTCATGAAGAAGGACACCGGCGCCACCCGCGCCAGCCTGATGATGCGTTGGGGCGGGGTGACGATCCTCGTCTTCCTCATCTGGCACCTGCTCAACTTCACCATCGGGAAGGTCAACCCGCAGGGCGGCGCGACCAACGACCCCTACCTCCTGATGGTCGACACCTTCGACCTGTGGTGGATGACGCTGATCTACGTCGCCGCGATGCTGGCGCTCGGCGCCCACCTGCACCACGGCATCTGGAGTGCCGCGCAGACCCTCGGCTGGACCGGCACCGCCGTCAAGCGCAAGCGCGCCAAGACCTTCGGCTTCGTGACCGCGCTGGTCATCTCCGTCGGCTTCTCCCTCGTCCCGCTCGCCGTCCTGGCCGGCATCATCACCAAGTAGTAAGAGGTCACCTCACGTGAGCCACGACAGCCACGACATGGACATGCCCGACACCGTCACCTCGACGGATGCCTCGGCCAGCGGGTCCCTCGACGGCGACTACGACGACGCCGCCGGCTACTACACGCCCGGTGAGCCGCTCGTCGACACCAAGGCACCCGACGCCCCGCTCGCCGAGCGCTGGTCGACCCGCAAGTTCGAGGCCCGCCTGGTCAACCCGGCCAACCGGCGCAAGCTCTCCGTCATCATCGTCGGCACCGGCCTGGCGGGCGCCTCGGCGGCCGCCACGCTCGGTGAGGCCGGCTACAACGTCAAGACGTTCTGCTACCAGGACTCCCCCAGGCGCGCGCACTCCATCGCCGCGCAGGGCGGCATCAACGCGGCGAAGAACTACAAGGAGGACGGCGACTCCGTCCACCGCCTCTTCTACGACACGGTCAAGGGCGGCGACTACCGCTCGCGCGAGTCCAACGTCTACCGCCTCGCCGAGGTCAGCACCAACATCATCGACCAGTGCGTCGCCCAGGGCGTGCCGTTCGCCCGCGAGTACGGCGGCCTGCTCGACAACCGCTCGTTCGGCGGCGTGCAGGTCTCGCGCACCTTCTACGCCCGCGGGCAGACCGGCCAGCAGCTGCTGATCGGCGCCTACCAGGCGCTCGAGCGCCAGATCTCCGCCGGCACGGTGTCGATGTTCACCCGTCACGAGATGCTCGAGCTGATCGTCGTCGACGGCAAGGCCCGCGGCATCATCGCCCGCGACATGGTGACCGGCGAGGTGCAGACCCACCTCGCCGACGTCGTCGTGCTCGCCTCCGGTGGCTACGGCAACGTGTTCTACCTGTCGACCAACGCGATGGGCTCCAACGTCACCGCCGCCTGGCGTGCGCACCGCAAGGGCGCCTACATGGCCAACCCCTGCTACACGCAGATCCACCCGACGTGCATCCCGGTCTCCGGGTCGCACCAGTCCAAGCTGACGCTGATGTCGGAGTCGCTGCGCAACGACGGCCGCATCTGGGTGCCCAAGAACCAGGCCGACTGCGACAAGGACCCGCGCGACATCCCCGAGGAGGACCGCGACTACTACCTGGAGCGGATCTACCCCGCCTTCGGCAACCTGGTCCCCCGCGACATCGCCTCGCGCGCGGCGAAGAACGTCTGCGACGAGGGGCGCGGCGTCGGTCCCGAGGTGGAGGGCGTGCGCCGCGGCGTCTACCTCGACTTCGCCGACGCGATCGACCGACTCGGCCGCGACGCCGTGGAGTCCAAGTACGGCAACCTGTTCGACATGTACGCCCGGATCACCGGCGAGGACCCCTACTCGACGCCGATGCGGATCTACCCGGCCGTGCACTACGTCATGGGCGGGCTGTGGGTCGACTACGACCTCCAGTCGACGATCCCGGGGCTGTTCGTCACCGGCGAGGCCAACTTCTCCGACCACGGCGCCAACCGCCTCGGCGCCTCGGCGCTGATGCAGGGCCTGGCCGACGGCTACTTCGTCCTGCCCCACACGATCCGCGACTACCTCGCCGACGGCCCGTTCGAGCCCGTCCCCGAGGACCACCCGGCGGTCGTGGAGGCGCGCGAGTCGGTCGAGCAGCGCATCGCGCACTTCCTGTCGGTCAACGGCACCCGCAGCGTCGACTCCTACCACCGCGAGCTCGGCAACATCATGTGGGAGTACTGCGGCATGGAGCGCAACGAGACCGGTCTCAAGAAGGCGATCGACCTCATCCGCGGCCTGCGCGACGACTTCTACCGCAACGTCAAGGTGCTCGGCACCAGCGAGTCGCTCAACCAGTCGCTGGAGAAGGCCGGCCGCGTGGCCGACTTCTTCGAGCTCGGCGAGCTGATGTGCATCGACGCGCTCAACCGGCGCGAGTCGTGCGGCGGCCACTTCCGGGCCGAGTCGCAGACCGAGGACGGCGAGGCCATGCGCCACGACGACGAGTTCGCCTACGTCGCCGCGTGGGAGTGGACCGGCCTCGACGAGCGGCCCGTGCTGCACAAGGAGGACCTGGTCTACTCGGCCATCGAGATGAAGCAGCGGAGCTACAAGTGACGCCTGCCTCCGGCACCCTCCCCCTCCCCCGCTTCGCTCCCCCGGCCGACGACGCCGCGGGGACCCCGACACCCACGAGGACCCACCGATGAACGTGACGTTGAAGATCTGGCGTCAGCCCGACTCCGCCAGCCCCGGCGCGATGCACACCTACGAGCTGGCCGACGTGTCCCCGGACATGTCGTTCCTCGAGATGCTCGACGTGCTCAACGAGCAGCTCAACGACCAGGGCGAGGACCCGATCGCCTTCGACTCCGACTGCCGCGAGGGCATCTGCGGCATGTGCGGGCTGATGATCAACGGCGACGCGCACGGGCCCGAGGTCACCACGACCTGCCAGCTGCACATGCGCTCGTTCGAGGACGGCGAGACCATCACGATCGAGCCGTGGCGCGCCGACGCCTTCCCGGTCGTCAAGGACCTCGTCGTCGACCGCGGCGCCCTCGACCGGATGATCCAGGCCGGCGGCTACATCTCGGTCAACACCGGCTCGGCCCCCGAGGCCCACTCGGTGCCGGTGCCCAAGGACGACGCCGACCGCGCCTTCAACGTCGCGACCTGCATCAGCTGCGGTGCCTGCGTCGCGGCCTGCCCCAACGGCTCCGCCTCGCTCTTCCTGGGCGCCAAGGTGACCCACCTCGGCCTGCTCCCCCAGGGGCAGCCCGAGCGCGACGAGCGCGTGGTCAACATGGTCGCCCAGCACGACCACGAGGGCTTCGGCGGCTGCACCAACATCGGCGAGTGCACTGCGGCGTGCCCCAAGGAGATCCCGCTCGACGTGATCTCCCAGCTCAACAAGGACCTGCGCACCGCCATCAAGCACGGCCACTGAGCGGCAGCTCGAGTGGGCGCGTCCTGACGCTCAGGCGACCCCGAGTCGGCGCGTCCTGACGCTCAGGCAACCCCGAGTACGACGGGCAGGACGCGCCCCCTCGACCCCGAACGACGTTCAGTGGCGGCGGCGGACGAGCGCGACAAGCCCGAGCATGGCGCCCGCCCCGGCGGCGAAGGCGGCCTTCGGGGAGGGGAAGGGCTCCGCCGACGGGTGGGCGGCTGCACCGGCCGACGCACCGGCCAGGTCGATCCGCGGGCCCGCGGGCAGCAGCTCGGCCACCTCCTCCGCCTCGCGGCGGGCGCGGGCCTCGCGCGAGGTGTGCGCCCACGAGGCGGCCAGCATGACGACGCGCGAGAAGTAGTTGATCCAGATCAGCAGCACGAGCGCGATGCCGAAGACGGCGAACGCCGGCTGGTTCTGCGTCGAGCTGATCAGGAAGGTCGCGGCCTGCTTGAGCACCTCGAAGCCCACCGCGCCGAGGAGCGCGCCACTCCACAGCGAGCGGTCGGGGGTGTCGTGGTCGGCCAGGATCTTGAAGATCGCGAAGAACAGCAGCGTGTTGGCGCCGAGTCCGACCGCGATCGCGAGCACGGTCAGCACCGGGCGC
The DNA here is from genome assembly GCF_058134345.1 of Nocardioides sp. Z24_21. Lineage (NCBI taxonomy): Bacteria > Bacillati > Actinomycetota > Actinomycetes > Propionibacteriales > Nocardioidaceae > Nocardioides > Nocardioides sp. Z24_21. The sequence goes on along the minus strand of NZ_JBYTTH010000002.1, from coordinate 942,110 downwards.
AGAGCGAGGTCGAGCCCGAGCCAGTCGAGGATGTGGCTGGACAGGGCGGTGACGACGCCGGAGACGGCCACGCTGAGCAGCAGCACGACGCCGATCAGCACCAGCGAGACCAGGTCCTTGAGCTTGCCCACCACGAAGCTGGGCTGTGCGCGCCGCGGCGTCTCGAACACGATCTGGAGCGCGTCGCGCAGGCCGGAGACCCACCCCAGCCCGGAGTAGAGGACACCGATGGCGCCGATGCCGGCAGCGGCGCCGGCGCCGTCCTGGAAGGCGTCGATCGAGATCTCGCCGGGACCGGCCTTGCCCTCGACCACCATCGGCAGCACCGACTGGATGGCCTTCACCACCTGCTCGGTGGCGTCTGAGTAGATGCCCGCGACCAAGCCGACCACGGCGAACGCGAGCGCCAGGATGGGGAAGAACGACAAGAAGCCGAAGAACGTGACCGCACCGGCGAGCGCGTTGCCCTTCACGGCGCCGTAGTGCTGGATCATCCGGAACAGGTGGTCGATGAACGGGCGGCGCTCGCGCACGGCGGCGACGCGCTGCTTGACCGTGTCGACGACGCTCATCGCCCGCCCAGCCGGTAGTGGTGGGTCGGCTGCCAGCCGGCCCGGTCGTCGTGGACGTAGAGGCTGAACTCCTCCACCGCGAAGCTGCACTCGAAACCGGCCAGCTCCTTGTAGGCGATGTCGAGCGTCTCGTCGTCGAGGTGGTGCGCGACGGTGACGTGCGGGTGGTAGGGGAAGTGCAGGTCGACGGCGAGCGGTCCCTGTCGTACGGCGCCGGCGAGCACCTCGCACCCCGAGATCCCCTCGGCGAGGGTGACGAAGACGACCGGCGAGACCGGGCGGAACGTCCCGGTGCCGCGCAGGTGGATGGTGAACGGGGAGACGGTGGCCGCGGCGTCGGCGAGGTGGGCGGTGATGGCGTCGAGGTCGTCGCGGCGGACCTCGGTCGGCGGGACCAGCGTGACGTGCGTGGGGATCTGCGCGGCCGTGGTGTCGCCGACGCTGGTGCGGTAGTCCTGGAGCTCGCTCGCCCAGGGCTCGGGGATCGCGATCGCTACTCCGATGGTGGGCACCCCGAAACCCTACAGAACCCGATCGCGGCGACGATCGGCCCCGTGAAAGGATCGGCCGCGTGAGTGAGACCTTCCGCGCCGCCCAGGCTCGCAGCGACGCCATCGAGGAGCAGATGGCGAAGGACCCGGCATCGCTGCGCATGCTCACCGGGGACCGTCCGACCGGGGCACTGCACATCGGCCACTACTTCGGCTCGATCCGCAACCGCCTGCGCCTGCAGGACAGCGGCGCGGAGATCTGGCAGCTCATCGCCGACTACCAGGTGATCACCGACCGCGACGTGCTCGGCGACATCTCGAGCAACGTGCGCAACCTGCTGCTCGACAACATCGCCGCGGGCCTCGACCCCGACCGGGCGACGATCTTCACGCACTCCTCGGTGCCGGCGCTCAACCAGCTGATGCTGCCGTTCCTCAGCCTGGTCAGCGTCGCGGAGCTGCAGCGCAACCCCACGGTCAAGGACGAGGCCAGGTCGGCCGGCATCACCTCGATCGGCGGCCTCCTGCTCACCTATCCCGTGCACCAGGCCGCCGACATCTTGTTCTGCAAGGCCAACGTCGTCCCGGTCGGGCGCGACCAGCTGCCCCACCTCGAGCAGACCCGCGTCGTCGCGCGCCGCTTCAACGACCGCTACGCCCCGGTGTTCCCCGAGCCCGGCGCGCTGCTGTCCGAGGCTCCTCTCATCCTGGGCACCGACGGCACCAAGATGAGCAAGTCCAAGGGCAACGTGGTCGAGCTGCGGATGAGCGCCGACGAGACCGCCAAGAAGCTCAAGGGCGCCAAGACCGACAGCGACCGCGTCATCACCTACGACCCGGACGCGCGGCCCGAGGTGGCCAACCTGCTCACCCTCATCGGCCTCTGCGAGGGCGTCGACCCGGCCGTGGTCGCCGAGGAGATCGGGGACGGGGGCGGCGGTGCCCTCAAGCGGCGCCTGACCGACGCGATCAACACCGAGCTGGCACCGCTGCGCGCCCGCCGGGCCGAGCTCGAGGCCGATCCGGCCTACCTCGACGAGATCCTGCGCCGCGGCAACGCCCGGGCCAACGAGGTCGCCGACGCGACGCTGGCCGAGGTCAGCGAGGCGATGGGCATGGTCTACAGCTGGGCCTGAGCGGCCCGAGCCCGCACTGCCCGGGTCGGTCGATCCCGTCAGACGGCCCAGCCGACGTTCTCGGCGAAGAAGTCGGCCGCGGGGTAGATCCCCTTGAGCTCCTGGCGTCGCTGCAGCAGGTCGACCACAGCGCTGACGTTGCGGTCCGCCAGCTGCCGGCGGCGCTCCACCTCGCGCACGATCTTGTCGTCGTCCATCACGTCCTCCTCGGGAAGATCTCGGGCGGCCTGCCCGCCCTTCGTGGATTGGATCGTTACAAGTCTGCGCTACGCAAGAGTTCCGCGTGTGTTAACTCCGTGCAACATCACCGGAAAATGCGTGCATCGTGGTGCGTGCAAGGCGGCGCCGAGCACCCCGGCGTTCAGGCGGGCACGGCGTCGCGCTGGCGCACGTGGAGCCTCGCGGAGAGCAGCAGGATGGCCACCCCGAGGATCGACAGGGCCAGGCCGACCAGGGCCGGGGCGCGCAGCCCCCACCCGCCGGCGATGACGAGGCCGCCGAGCCAGGCGCCCAGGGCGTTGGCGACGTTGAGCGAGGCGTGGTTCATCGCGGCACCCAGCGTCTGCGCGTCGCCCGCCACGTCCATCAGCCGCAGCTGCAGGTTGACCACCAGCACCGAGCCGAGGGTGGTGATGAGGAAGACCACCGGCAGGGCGGCCCACCCGTGGGGCGCCGCGAGCCAGAAGGCCAGCATCGTCGCGGCCATCCCGACGCCGCCGATGATCAGCGAGCGGAAGATCGACCAGTCGGCCATGATCCCGGCCAGCGAGGTGCCCGCGACCATGCCGAGGCCGAAGAAGAGCAGGAACACCGCCACCGACCGCTCCCCCAGGCCACCGACGTCGGTGACGACCGGGGCGATGTAGGAGTAGACCGCGAACATGCCGCCGAAGCCGACGGCGCCCGCCAGCAGCGTCAGCCACACCTGGGGCACCTTGAACGCCGCGAGCTCGCGCAGCCCGCTGGCCTCCGCGTCGCCGGGGACGGACGGGACGAACCAGGCGACGAGGGCGAGGGTCACCACGGCCAGGCCGCCGGCGGCCCAGAAGGCCGCGCGCCACCCGAGCTCCTGCCCGAGCACCGTCGCCGCGGGCACGCCGATCACGTTGGCGAACGACAGCCCGAGCATGACCAGCGAGACCGCGCGCCCCTTGCGGGAGGGACGGGCCATGCTCGCGGCCACGAGGGAGGCGACGCCGAAGTAGGCGCCGTGGGGCAGCCCGGCGGCGAAGCGGGCGGCCATCAGCTGCTCGTAGGACGTCGCGAGCGCGCTCAGCCCGTTGCCGGCGGCGAACGCGACCATCAGGGCCACCAGGAGGGCCCGGCGCGGGAGTCGCGCGCCGAGGAAGGCCAGCACCGGCGCGCCGACGACGACCCCGACGGCGTACGCCGAGATGACGTGCCCGCCGGTCGGGATGGAGACGTCGACGCCGCGCGCGATCTGCGGCAGCAGGCCCATCGTCACGAACTCGGTGGTCCCGATGGCGAAGCCGCCCATCGCCAGGGCGAGCACGGCCAGGCCGAAGTGGCGCGCCGTCACCGAGGGGACGTCGAGGTGGCCGGACGTCGGATGGTCGGGAAGCTCGGTCGGGTCGGCGGTCGTCGTCATCACCTGGCGCAAGAGCAGGACCCCCGGGGTTTGTTCCCCGGGGGTCCTGCCTGTGACGTGCGTCGCGGTCAGTCCAGCGAGGCGATCGCGTCGTTGAAGGTCGCGGACGGACGCATCACCGCGGCGGCCTTCTCCGGGTCGGGGCGGAAGTAGCCGCCGATGTCGGCGGGCTTGCCCTGGACCGCGAGCAGCTCGTCGACGATCGTCTGCTCGGCCTCGCGGAGGGTGCCGGCGAGCGAGGCGAACGCCGCCGCGAGCTCGGCGTCCTCGGTCTGCTTCGCCAGCTCCTCGGCCCAGTAGAGGGCGAGGTAGAAGTGCGAGCCCCGGTTGTCGATCGTGCCGAGCTTGCGCCCGGGCGAGCGGTCCTCGTTGAGGAAGGTCTCGGTGGCCTTGTCGAGGGTGTCACCGAGGATGCGCGCCCGCGCGTTGTCGTCGTGGTCGGCGAGGTGCTCCAGCGAGGCCGCCAGGGCGAAGAACTCGCCGAGGCTGTCCCAGCGGAGGTAGTCCTCCTTGACCAGCTGCTGCACGTGCTTGGGCGCCGAGCCGCCGGCGCCGGTCTCGAAGAGGCCGCCGCCGTTCATCAGCGGCACGATCGAGAGCATCTTGGCGCTGGTGCCGAGCTCGAGGATCGGGAACAGGTCGGTGTTGTAGTCGCGCAGCACGTTGCCGGTCACCGAGATGGTGTCCTCGCCACGGCGGATCCGCTCCAGCGAGTACGCCGTCGCCTCCGCCGGCGCCATGATCTCCAGCGACAGGCCCTCGGTGTCGTGGTCCTCCAGGTACTTCTTCACCAGGGCGATGAGGTTGGCGTCGTGGGCGCGGGTCTCGTCGAGCCAGAACACCGCCGGGGTGTCGCTGGCGCGGGCGCGGGTGACGGCGAGCTTGACCCAGTCGCGGATCGGGGCGTCCTTGGTCTGGCAGGCGCGCCAGATGTCGCCGGCCTCGACGTCGTGCGACATCAGCACCTCCCCGGCGCCGTTGCGCACCTCGACGCGGCCGGCGGCGGGGATCTCGAACGTCTTGTCGTGCGAGCCGTACTCCTCGGCCGCCTTGGCCATCAGCCCGACGTTGGGCACCGAGCCCATGGTGGAGGGGTCGAGCGCGCCGTGGGTGCGGCAGTCGTCGATCGCGGCCTGGTAGACGCCGGCGTAGGAGGAGTCGGGGATCACCGCGAGGGTGTCCTGCTGCTCGCCGTCGGCGTTCCACATCTGGCCCGAGGTGCGGATCATCGCCGGCATCGAGGCGTCGATGATGACGTCGGAGGGCACGTGCAGGTTGGTGATGCCGCGGTCGGAGTCGACCATCGCGAGCGCCGGGCCCTCGGCCAGGCCCTTCTCGAACGCCGCCTTGATCTCGGCGCCGTTGTCGAGGGAGTCGAGGCCGGCCAGGATGGCGCCGAGGCCGTCGTTGGCCGACAGGCCGGCGGCGGCCAGGTCCTCGCCGTACCGAGCGAAGACGTCGGCGAAGTAGACGCGCACCACGTGGCCGAAGATGATCGGGTCGGAGACCTTCATCATCGTGGCCTTGAGGTGGGCGGAGAAGAGCACGCCGTCGGCCTTGGCCCGCGCGACCTGCTCCTCGAGGAACTCGTCGAGGCGGGCGGCGCTCAGGAAGGTCGCGTCGACGACCTCGCCCTCGAGGACCTCGAGGTCGGCCTTGAGCACCGTCTCCTGGCCATCGGTGCCGACGTGGACGATGGACAGCGTGTCGTCCGCCGGCATCACCACGGACTGCTCGTTGGTGCGGAAGTCGTCGTGGCCCATGGTGGCGACCGCGGTCTTGGACTCGCTGCTCCACGCGCCCATCGAGTGGGGGTGCGTGCGGGCGTAGTTCTTCACCGACGCCGGCGCCCGGCGGTCGGAGTTGCCCTCGCGCAGCACCGGGTTGACCGCGGAGCCCTTGACCTTGTCGTAGCGGGCGCGGATCTCGCGCTCCTCGTCGGTCTGCGGGTTCTCGGGGTAGTCGGGCAGGTCGTAGCCCTGCGACTGCAGCTCGGCGATGGTCGCCTTGAGCTGCGGGACGGAGGCCGAGATGTTGGGCAGCTTGATGATGTTGGCCTCGGGCCGGGTGGCCAGCTCGCCGAGCTCGGCGAGGTCGTCGGCGAGGCGCTGCTCGTCGCTCAGCCGGTCGGGGAACTGGGCGATCACGCGGCCCGCCAGCGAGATGTCACGGGTCTCGACGTCCACACCGGCGGTCTTCGCGTAGGCGGCGATGATCGGGAGGAACGAGTACGTCGCCAGGAGCGGCGCCTCGTCGGTCTGGGTGTAGATGATCTTGGCCATGGGTACGACAGCTCCTGTAGATCGTGATCTGATCCGGGCATAACTCTTGACGTCAAGATACCTGACGTCAGACCCGCCTGACGACTTGCCTACCCTCGCACCCCCGTCCCGACGCCGCTAGGCTCGACGTGGCCTACGAGGGGTATGGCCACCCTGACCTTGGAGGACGAGCGAATGAGCGACACCGTCGAAGCCACACCCACCACCGGACAGAAGTTCACCGCGGAGGCGATGGGCACGTTCGTGCTCGTCTTCTTCGGCTGCGGTGCGGCCGTCTACACCGGAGGCGACATCGTCGCCACCGGGCTGACCTTCGGTCTCACCGTCGTGGTGATGGCCTACGCCGTCGGGCGCATCTCCGGCGGACACTTCAACCCCGCCGTGACGCTCGGCGCGGTCCTCGGCGGTCGCCTGCCGTGGAACCAGGTCGGCATCTACATGGCCGCCCAGCTCCTCGGCGGCCTCCTGGCCGGCGCGGTGCTCTTCGCGCTGGGCCACGGCTTCGACGGCTTCGTCGCCGAGGGCAACATGGGGCAGAACTTCTTCGGCGACCAGGGCTCGGGCTTCGCCTGGTGGGCCGCCCTGCTGCTCGAGGTGCTGCTGACCGCGGTCTTCCTGTGGGTCATCCTGGGCGTCACCGACGAGCGCAACGAGGTCAACGTCGCGCTCGGCCCGCTCGCGATCGGCCTCGCGCTGTCGATGATCCACTTCGTCGCGATCCCGCTGACCGGCACGTCGGTCAACCCCGCCCGTTCCATCGGCGTCGGCGTCTTCGCCGGCATGGACGCGGTCGCGCAGCTCTGGCTGTTCGTCCTCGCGCCGCTGCTGGGCGCGGCGATCGCCGGCCTCACCTACCCGCTGCTCTTCGGCCAGGGCGCTGCCCCGGTCGCCGGCTCCGGCCTCAACTTCGGCGGCGGCCGCAAGGACCAGAACGTCCCGGGCAACTACGAGGCGCAGTGGAACCAGGGCCAGCAGGGCGGCTGGGGCCAGCCCGGCGCCGCCTGGGGCGCTCCCCCGCAGCAGCAGTGGGGCCAGCCCGACCCCTACCAGCAGCCGCAGCAGCAGCCCGACCCGGCCCACGGCGCACCCCAGGGCGCGCCGCAGCAGCCCGGCCAGTGGGGCGGCCAGCCCGCGCCGCAGCAGCCCGGTCAGCAGTCGCAGCCGGGCCAGTGGGGCCAGCCCGCCCCCCAGCAGCCCGGCCAGCAGCCGCCCGTCCAGCAGCAGCCCGGCCAGAGCGCTCCGGGCCACTGGGGCAACCCTGACGGCGACGACGACGGTCGCACCCAGGTGCGCCGCCCGGACTGACTCCGGGTCAGTCGGCCGGCTCGGCGGTCCAGCCGTCGTCGAGGTCCACCAGCCCCACGAGGCCGGCACCCTTCTCGTACACCGTGCGGGTCGTGGTGCCGGCCTCGTTGCGCAGCTGCACCAGCGCGGCCGACTGGTCCTCGATCGTGCTGCTCGCCCGCGGCAGGCCGGGCACGTCGTAGGCGAGCCACCCGTCGCCGAGCCGCGGGTCGGCCGGCATCGCGAGCCCGGCCTGAGCAGCGTCCTCGCCCGCCCGCCAGCTGCCGGTGCCCCCGTCAGCCCCGTCCGCGCCGACGAGCCAGACGTTGCCCGCCGTGTCCTGGGCGTAGAGGCGGGTCTCCACGCTCGTCGTGCGGCCGGTGCCGTCGTCGAGGTCGGTCGTGGTGCGCACGGCCGTGGCGTCGAGCCCGGCGACCGGGACGGTGGCCTCCAGCACCTCCACCTCGATCGTGCCGAGGTCGCGAGCGCCGTCACCCACGTCGTAGGTCCGCCGCGCCCCCGGCTCGAGGGCGAGCCACGGGTTGTCCACGGCGTCGACGAAGTCGGCGGGCTCGGGGCTCGGCGTCGGGACGACGAGGCCGTTGATGCCCGGGGAGTCGTAGGGCGCCGGCTGGCCGACACCGCCGCAGCCCGCGAGGCCGAGCGCCAGGCCGGCGGCGAGCAGCGCCGTCGCCGCCCGCCCCCGGCGTACGACCCGTGGCGCCCTCGTCATGGGCGCCAGCATGCCAGCCGCAGACCAGCCGACGACGCCGGGCCGGGCGCTGCTAGCGTCAGCGGGACAGACCTCACCGACCTCATCTCGCGAGGAGAAGACCACCGTGACCTCCGCTGAACCTCTCAAGGTCGCCGTCACCGGCGCCGCCGGCCAGATCGGCTACAGCCTGCTGTTCCGCCTCGCCAGCGGCGCGCTGGCCGCGGACCGCCCGATCGAGCTCCGACTGCTCGAGATCGAGCCCGCCCTCAAGGCGCTCGAGGGCGTCGTCATGGAGCTGGACGACTGCGCGTTCCCGCTGCTCTCCGGCGTCGAGATCGGCGCGGACGCCGAGAAGATCTTCGACGGCGTCAACCTCGCGCTGCTCGTCGGCGCGCGTCCCCGCGGCCCGGGCATGGAGCGCGGCGACCTGCTCTCCGCCAACGGCGCCATCTTCACCGCGCAGGGCAAGGCCCTCAACGCCGTGGCCGCCGACGACGTGCGCATCGGCGTGACGGGCAACCCGGCCAACACCAACGCGCTGATCGCGATGAGCAACGCCCCCGACATCCCGCGCGAGCGGTTCTCGGCGCTGACCCGCCTCGACCACAACCGGGCGATCAGCCAGCTCGCCGCCAAGACGGGCGCGAAGGTCACCGACATCGCGAAGATGACGATCTGGGGCAACCACTCCGCGACCCAGTACCCCGACCTGTTCCACGCCGAGGTCAACGGCCAGAACGCCGCCGAGCTGGTCGGCGACCAGGCCTGGCTGGAGAACGACTTCATCCCGACCGTCGCCAAGCGCGGCGCGGCGATCATCGACGCCCGTGGCTCGTCCTCGGCCGCCTCGGCCGCCTCGGCGACCATCGACGCGGCGCGCGACTGGCTCTTCGGCTCCGCGGCCGACGACTGGGTGTCGATGGCGGTCGTCTCGAGCGGCGAGTACGGCGTCCCCGAGGGCCTGATCTCCTCCTTCCCGGTCACCACCTCCGGCGGCGACTGGTCGATCGTGGAGGGCCTCGAGATCGACGACTTCTCCCGCGCGCGCATCGACGCCTCGACCGCCGAGCTCGACGACGAGCGCAAGGCCGTCACGGAGCTGGGCCTGATCTGACGAGCAGGCGCGTCCTGACCGCTGGCTCACGTCGAGTCGGCGCATCCTGACCGCACCTCGACCGCCGAGCCGGCGCCCGTGTCCCTTCTCGGGGCACGAGCGCCGGCTCGCGGCGTTCAGAAGCCGGGCTGGTCCGGGATCGAGCCGGCGAGGAAGATCAGCGACCCGCCCAGGACGACGAGGATGAGCGCGTCCAGCACCTTGTGGCGCACGGCCAGCATCCCGGCGTCGCGCCGGCGCAGCACCAGGCGTACGAGCGCCGCGGCGATCAGCGCGCCGCCCACCATCCGGATGCCGGTGCGCCACTCGTCGAGCACCACCACACCCATCGCCACCGCGACGACGCCCAGGACGAGCAGGTAGAACGCTCCCCCGATCGTCGAGGGGTAGCGGCGCGGCTCGTCGGGGTCCTCAGGCGGCGGCTCCGCCGAGACCGGCGGCACCGACTCGGGCGGCTCGACGGACGGCTCCGGGGCGTCGGGGTCGGGCATGTCAGGACCGGACGGACTTCTCGGCGATCTCGACGATGTTGCTCAGCAGCATCGCCCGCGTCATCGGACCGACGCCCTTGGGGTTGGGCGAGACCCAGCCGGCGACGTCCCACACGTCGGGGGCCACGTCGCCGGTGACCTTGCCGTCGACCCGCGACACGCCGACGTCGAGCACGGCCGCGCCGGGCCGGACCATGTCGGCGGTGATGATGCCGGGGACTCCCGCGGCCGCGACGACGATGTCGGCCCGGCGCACGTGGGAGGCGAGGTCGCGGGTGCCGGTGTGGCAGAGGGTGACCGTGGCGTTCTCCGAACGCCGGGTCAGCAGCAGGCCGAGGGGGCGGCCCACGGTGATGCCGCGCCCGACGACGACGACGTCGGCGCCCGCGATCTCGACGCCGTGGCGGCGCAGCAGCTCGATGGCCCCGACCGGCGTGCACGGCAGCGGTCCGGCCTCGCCGAGCACGAGCCTGCCGAGGTTGACCGGGTGCAGCCCGTCGACGTCCTTGGCGGGGTCGACGCGCGACAGCAGCGCGAACTCATCGAGCCCGGTGGGCTGCTGGACGAGAAACCCGGTGCAGGCGTCGTCGGCGTTGAGCTCGTCGATGACGGCCTCCACCTCGGCCTGGGTGGCGCCCGCGGGAAGGTCGCGCCGGATCGAGGTGATGCCGATCTCCGCGCAGTCCTTGTGCTTGGCGCCGACGTACCAGTGCGAGCCGGGGTCGTCGCCGACCAGCACGGTGCCGAGCCCGGGGACCACCCCCTGCTCACGGAGTGCGGCGACTCGCTGCGCGAGCTCGGCCTTGATGGTCCGCAGCGTGGCCGCGCCGTCCAGGGTCTGTGCCGTCACGCGGGCCAGTCTAGGGATCGGCTCGCTCAGACCCCGACCGGCGCCCCGATCCGGACCAGGTGCCGCTCGGCCGCGCGGGCAGCGGGGTGGGCGACGACGGCGGCCGTCATGCCGATCACGGCGATGGCGACCCAGCCGACCGTGCCGACCGTGAGGGCGAGCCAGGTGTAGAGGGCCGGGAAGACGATCGGCTCGACCTGGTAGCCCAGGCCCCAGATCCCCTGGTAGTCGCCGAGACGCCGGTGGTCGGAGAGCTCGGCGGTGAAGCACCAGTCGGCGGCCGACTGCCACAGCTCCGCGCCGGTGATGGTGACGTGGCCGATCCAGATCAGCACGATCGAGACCCAGCCCACCGTCTCGTGGGTCCAGGCGATGAGCCCGCACGAGAGGACGAACGCGTAGCCCGACCACCGCGCCGCCCGCAGCGACCCGTCGACGGAGTCGGCGACGCGGCTCGCGCGCACCTGCAACGCGACGGCGAGGACCGTGTTGGTGCCGAACAGCCAGGCCACCAGCGTCACCGGCGCGTCGGTGCGCTCGACCAACCACAGCGGCACCACGACGTTGAGCAGCACCTGGTTGGACGAGAGCACCCCGTTGCAGACGCTCAGCACGACGAAGCCCGGGTTGCGCCAGGCCGGCGGCGCCGCGACGGGCGTCCCGTCGTCCTGCACCTCCGGCACGGCGCGCGCCACCGCCGGCAGCACCGTCGCGATCAGCAGCGCGTTGAGCACCAGGAGGGCGCCGGTGACCAACGGGATCAGGCGCACGGCGTCGAGGCCGATGCCGAGCGCCACTCCGCTGGCGCCGGCGCCCAGGGTGTAGCCGACGTTGCGGGCGGCGCGCATGTAGGCCATCGCCCGCACGCGGACCGCACGCGGGAAGACCGCGATCCGGTAGACGTTGCGCGCGTTGCGCCCGGCGGTCTCGAAGATCGCGAGCACCGACAGCATCGCGACGAAGGTCGCCATGTCGCCGATGAACGGCCACGCGAGGTAGAGCGCCGCCTCCACGAGGCTCGCCACGGCCCACAGCGGCTTGGCGCCGACCCGGTCCGCGAGCCGGCCCATCGGCAGCTGCAGGACGAGGGTGACGCCCGCGGCGATCGACATGCCCAGCCCGACCTGCGCCCCGCTCAGCCCGACGACCTGGGTGAAGTAGACGGCGGTGCCGGCGAGGAACGTGCCGGTGGCGAACGCCGACAGCACGCACTGCCAGACCAGGTCGCGCTCGAGCTTCGTCGGCGGGAGGACCCGCTGCCACCACCGCACGTCGTACCCCCACTCGGCTATCTTGACGTCAAGATAACAGGGGTCGGTGGTGCGCGCGCGGCATTTTCCGCGCGGCGGCGCCCCCTCCACGCACCGCCCGGGGGCGGGTCAGTGGAAGAAGTGCCGGGCCCCGGTGAGGTACATCGTCACGCCCGCCGCCTCGCACGCCGCGACCACCTCGGCGTCGCGCACCGAGCCGCCGGGCTGGACGATCGCCCGCACCCCCGCGTCGATGAGGATCTGCGGGCCGTCGGCGAACGGGAAGAACGCGTCGGAGGCCGCGACCGCCGACGCGGCACGCTCCCCCGCCCGCTCGACCGCGAGGCGGCAGGAGTCGACGCGGTTGACCTGGCCCATCCCGACGCCGACGGAGGCGCCGCCGGAGGCGAGCAGGATGGCGTTGGACTTCACCGCCCGGCAGGCGCGCCAGGCGAAGGCGAGGTCGGCCAGCACCTCGTCGGAGGCGGCCTCGCCGGTCGCCAGGGTCCAGCTCGCGGGGTCGTCGCCCTCCGCGGAGAGCACGTCGCGCTGCTGCAGCAGCAGCCCGCCGGAGATCGAGCGCAGGTCGCTGCCGCCGCGGGTGAGCGGCGGGCACTCCAGGATCCGGATGTTCTTCTTGGCCTGCAGCGCCTCGATGGCGCCGTCCTCGTAGCCGGGCGCCACGACGACCTCGGTGAAGATCTCGGCCACCTGCTGCGCCATCGCGACGGAGACCGGCACGTTGGTGGCGATCACGCCGCCGAAGGCGCTGACCGGGTCGCACTCGTGCGCCTTGCGGTGGGCGGTGGCGACGTCGTCGGCGACCGCGATGCCGCAGGGGTTGGCGTGCTTGATGATCGCCACGGCCGGCTCGTCGAAGTCGTAGGCCGCCCGGCGGGCCGCGTCGGCGTCGACGTAGTTGTTGTAGGACATCTCCTTGCCGTGGTGCTGGGTGGCCTGGGCCAGGCCCGGCCCGTCGGGCAGGAAGCCGGTGCCGTAGAGCGCGGCGGACTGGTGCGGGTTCTCGCCGTAGCGGAGCGCCGCCTCCTTGGTCCACGTCGCGCCCAGCCACGCCGGGAAGCCCGAGCCGTCGCTCGTGTCGGTGAGCACGTTGCCCATCCACGACGCCACGTGGACGTCGTAGGTCGCGGTGTGGACGAAGGCCTCCGCGGCGAGGCGGCGGCGCTCGGCCAGCGTGAAGCCGCCGGCCGCGACGGCGGCGAGCACGGCGTCGTACGCCGCGGGTGAGGTGACGATGGCGACGCTGGGGTGGTTCTTCGCGGCGGCGCGCACCATCGAGGGCCCGCCGATGTCGATCTGCTCCACGCACTCGTCGGGTCCGGCCCCCGAGGCGACGGTCTCGGTGAACGGGTAGAGGTTGCTCACGACGAGGTCGAACGGCTCGACGCCGAGCTCCTCGAGCTGCGCGACGTGGGAGTCGAGGCGGCGGTCGGCCAGGATGCCGGCGTGCACCCGCGGGTGCAGGGTCTTGACGCGGCCGTCGAGGCACTCGGGGAAGCCGGTGAGGTCCTCCACGCGGGTGACCGGCAGGCCGAGGGAGTCGATGAGCGCGGCGGAGCCGCCGGTGGAGACGAGCTCGACGCCGGCGCCGTGCAGGCCGCGCACCAGCTCGTCGAGGCCGGTCTTGTCGTAGACGGAGACGAGGGCGCGGCGGATCGGGACGCGGTGCTCGGCGGTGGGGGACACGGGACTCCTCGGGTGGGCAACGAGTCGGGGGCACCCAGGCGTTCGATGCTCCCCGGCGTCACTCCCTGGTGGTGACCCACCTGCGCCAGTCGTGTGGCTGCAGACTACCGAGCGGGAGCGCCGATGCGAACCCGGCGACCCTCCACCGTGATGCCGTCGCGGGCGATGCGGCCCACCGCGTCGACGAGCATGGCGCGCTCGGCGGTCTTGATCCGCTCGTGCAGCGACGCGACGTCGTCGTCGTCGGCCACCTCGACGGGCACCTGCGCCACGATCGGCCCGGTGTCGACGCCGCCGTCGACCACGAACAGGGTCGCCCCGGTCACCTTGACGCCGTGCTCGAGGGCGTCGCGCGGGCCGTGCATCCCCGGGAACGCCGGGCACAGCGCCGGGTGCGTGTTGACGGTGAGGAACCGGTCGAGGAACTCGGTGGACAGCAGCTTCATGAACCCCGCGGACACCACCAGGTGGGGCTCGAAGCGCTCCACGACCGTCGCCAGCGACGCGTCCCATCCCTCGCGGGTCTCGAAGTCCGACAGCTTGCGCACGAACGTGGGGATGCCGGCGCGCTCGGCGCGGGCCAGGCCCTCGATGCCGTCGCGGTCGGCGCCGACCGCCACCACCCGGGCGCCGTACGCCGGATCGGCGCAGGCGTCGACCAGGGCCTGGAGGTTGGTGCCGGCCCCCGAGACGAGGACGACGAGGCGGGCGGGCTGCTGCACGGGGCGATCCTAGGCGCGGTGGGACCCGCCCGCGCCCACGCCCCGGTCGCGCACCAGCCGACCCGCGACGAGGGCCGCGATCGCCGTGGTCACCGGCACCGCGGCGATGATGCCCAGGCCGCCGACCAGGCCGCGCACGACCTCCTGCGCGACGACCTCCTGGCTGATCGCGACGCCGAACGGCATCGACAGCGCCGAGAACACCAGCATCAGCGGGAGCGTGGCGCCGACGTAGGCCAGGACCAGCGTGTTGACGGTGGAGGCGACGTGCGAGCGCCCGATGCGCATCGCCCGCGTGAAGAGCGAGCGGGTGGTCGCGTCGGGGTCGACGTCGGCCAGCTCCCAGACCGCCCAGGTCTGGGTGACGGTGACGTCGTCGAGCACGCCGAGCGCGCCGATCACCAGCCCGGCCAGCAGCAGGCCGCGCAGGTCGACCTGGGCGGCGATGCCGGAGATGTACTGGCTGCCCTCGTCGACCAGGCCGGTGAAGTGGCCGACCCGGGTGAAGACCCAGCCGACGCCGCCGATCACCACCAGCGACACCAGGGTGCCGATCATCGCCACGGTCGAGCGCACGTCGAAGCCGTGGGAGAGGTAGAGCGTGACGAGCATGATCGCGGCGGCGGACGTCACCGCGACCAGCAGCGGGGAGGCGCCCTCCATGATCGCCGGCAGGGTGAACACCGCGATCAGGACGAGGGAGTACGCCAGGCTGGCGAGCGCACCGATGCCGCGCCAGCGCGACAGCGCGAGGACGCCGACGGCGAAGAGGATCGTCAGCACCAGCAGGGGCGGGCCGCGGTCGAAGTCCTGGAACGCGTACTGCTCGCCGGCGGGTGCCTGCTCGGTGAGCGACACGATGATCCGGTCGCCGGCGACCACCTCGGGCGCCTGGGGGCCGTAGGGCAGCAGCGCGTCCGCCGTGCCGGGCGCACCGGGCCCGCTGAGCAGCTCGACCTCCGCGAGCCGGCAGCCCGCCACCTCCTCGCCGTCGCGCGGCGGGCAGGGACCGACCTCGGTCACGGTCGCGGTGCCGCGCTCGACGTCGACGCCGGGCTGGTCGATCTGAAGGTCGCCGTCGGGCCACAGCACGACCAGCCCGACCAGCGTCGCGAGCACCAGCGGCCCCACGACGAGTCCGATCAGCACCGCGAGCCGACGCGGCAGCGGGCCCAGGGAAGGGCGCGCGCCGTGGCTGTGTCCAGCCCCCACGCTCAGTCCTCGGCGCCGGGGTGGGCCGGGTCGCCGGCCGGTGCGGGCACCTGGGGCACCGCCCGGGCCGCGCGCCAGGCCAGCCACGACAGCACGGCCGCACCGGCCAGCGCACCGATCCCGCACGCCGTGACCGAGTGCACCAGGACGTCGCGGGTGAACGGGCCGACGAACCGCATGCGGCCAGGCCCGGCCGCACCGCCGGACAGCGAGGCGAGCAGGGCGAAGCCGACGCCGGCCGCGAGCCCGCCACCGCAGCCGGCGAGCGCGATCCGATCCCAGGTCAGCACCCGGCCGCGCAGCGTGCGGTGGGCCGACCAGGCCGCGACCAGCGCCGGCAGCGCCATCAGCGCGCCGACCCAGCCGGCGGGCGTGCCGACGGCGGGCAGCGCGGCGAGCAGCGGCACGACCGGCAGCGGCCCCAGGACCACCGCGCCGGGCGAGACCACGGTGGCCCCACCCATCGCGAAGCCGGGGCCGAGCAGCCACGAGCCGGTGAACAGGGCCGCGTTGGGCGCGAACGCGGCGTTGACGAGCGAGTAGAGCCCGGCCTCGGCCGGGCTCTGGTGCAGCCGCGAGGTCATCGTGGCGGCGTCGTCGAAGGAGAGGGCCAGCGCGACGAGGAACACGAGCGCGGAGAGGGCGAGCAGCCGGGCCAGCACGGCTCCGGCCACGGCGGCGCCCGCGCGGACCGAGAGCGGCACGAACGCCGCCCAGATCGCCGCGCGGCCCGAGCCGATCGCGATGGCGGGCGCCGCGACGAACGCGGTCAGGAGCAGGCTCCAGCCGAGCACCCGCGGCAGGGACGGGTCGGCGGTGGTGCCGGCGGCGAGGGTCGCGACCACGACGGCCACGACGGCGTAGGCGGAGAAGAACAGGGCGATCGCGGTGGGCACGGTGAGGTCGCGCTCGCCGTCGGAGATGCGGTCGGCGTCGGGGCCGTGGCCGGAGACGGCGTCGCCGACGCGGTGGCCCAGGCGCCACATCGACCAGGCGGCGATCGCCGTGACGCCGAGGGGGACGATCGTGATCCGCGCGCCCATGACCGTGACGCCGGAGCCGTGACCGGCCAGCCACGCCAGGGCCCCGACCCGCATCCCGTCGCGCGGGGCGCCGTGGACGCCCGCGTCGCTGGCGAACCAGCCGATGACCCCGACCGCCAGCAGCACGACGAGCGGACCGAGGGCGGCGAGGGCGCCGCCGAACGTGGCGATGAGCACGAGCGGACGCGGCCGGGGAGCCTCGGTCCGGGGGTGCTCGGGTCGGGTCAGGAGCGACGTCATGGCCGCCCCATCATCACCCGCTCCCCGCGGCAGATCGCGCTGCCACGCCGCCCCCGGCCGGGACCGGTGGGACGGATGTGCGCCGTGTGCACGCCTCCCGTACCGTGGAGCGGTCATGAGGAGCCCCGAGACCTTCGACGCCTACTACGTCGAGACGCGCACCCGCCTCCTGCACGAGGCGTACGCACTGACCGGTGACGCGCCCGCGGCCCGCACCGCCGTCCGGGACGCCTTCGTCGTGACGTGGCACCACTGGCGCAAGGTCGAGCACCTCGACGACCGAGACGGCTACGTCCGCGCCCTCGCCCTCGGTCGCGCCCGCCGACGGCACAACGCCCGCCTCTGGCACCGTGACAAGTCGCTCGACCCCGAGGTGCGCAGCACCCTCGACGCGTTGAGCAAGCTCACCGCGCGCCAGCGTGAGCTGCTCGTGCTCAACGTGCTCTCCGCCCTCTCCCTGAGCGAGCTCGCCCGCACCGTGGGCCTGCCCCGCGCCGACGCCGAGCGCGAGCTCCAGACCGCGACCGCGCAGTTCGCGCTGCACCGCGACGCGCCGAGCACCGAGATCCCCCGCCTGCTCCACGCCCTCTCCGGCCCGCTCGAGGACATCCGCTGGCCGCGAGCCACCGTGATCCGGCGCTCCGGCGCGGCGCGCCGGCGCACGCACACGGTCATCGGCGCGGCGGTCGCCACGGCGGCGCTGGTCGCCTCGGGCTCCCTCGTCGCCGCCGGGTCGGGAGCAGAGCCGACCAGCCTCGGCGAGGACAAGTCGACGCCGGGGGTCACGGTGCACCCACCGGTCTCCGACGCCGACGGCGCCGACAACGTCGCCGCCGACGCCCTGCTCTCCCCCGCGCAGCTGTCCCGGTTCGGGGCCGGGCTGGACTGGACCGAGACCGCCACCACCGACGACGTCGACGGCGACGGCCTCGTCGCGCCCTGCCAGCGGGAGCGGTTCGCCGACCCCGACGGGGTGAGCGCGCTGACGCGCACGTGGAAGGGGACCGAGACCCGCGTCGTGAAGAAGAAGGTCGGCACGGGCAAGCGCGCACGCACCCGCAAGCGCGAGGTCACCTCCGTGCGGTCCACGGCCGTCGAGGTGGTCGAGACGTCGCGCACCGCCGAGGACGCCGAGCAGGCCTTCGAGACCGCCTCGCTGTGGTTCGCCGGCTGCATCGACCCGCGCACCCAGCTCGTCACCACCCGCACCGTCACGCGCGTCGGCGACGAGGCCCGCGCCTTCAGGCTGCGCTCGTGGGGCAAGAAGTCGGCCGACATCTCCGTCGGCGTCGCGCGCACCGGCCGCCTGGTGGTGGCCCTGGTGGTGCGCAGCCAGGGCAAGCCGGTCGGCGACAAGGCGGTGCTCACCGGGCTGTCCGCGGCGGTCAACGGCGTCTGCGGCGCCGAGGGGGCCGGCACCTGCGCCGGTCGGGCAAGGGCGCGCACGAGCGCGCCGCTCCCCATCGGTACGCCGCCCGGGCTGCTGTCGGTGGTCGACCTGCCCCCCGTGTCCGCCGTCCGTGGCCCCTGGGTCGGCACCGACGCCGAGAAGGCCCGCACCAACTACGCGGCCACCCGCTGCGACCGCACCAGCTTCACCGGCAAGGGCATCAGCAAGGCGCTGACCCGCACCTTCCTGTTCCCGGAGACGCCCAACGCCAGCCAGCTCGGCCTCACCCAGACCGTCGGGGCGATGAAGCCGGCCCGGGCGCGCACGTTCGTCGACACGGTGCGCGACCGGATCCGCGAGTGCGCTCGCGCCAACCTCGGCACGAGCGTGACGCAGCTGGCGTCGAGCTCCTCGAAGTCCTCCGACCTGAGCGTGTGGGCGCTGACGTTCGAGATCAACGACCGACAGTCGTTCCCGTTCCTGATGGCCATCGTGCGCGACGGCGGCGCCGTCTCGCAGCTCGGCTTCGCCCCCGACCGCAACATGACGATGTCGCGGGCCGACTTCGTCACCCTCGCGCGCCGCGTGATGCAGCGGCTCGGTCCGCTCGACTCCGCACGCTGACACAACCTTTCCGCGCGCCGCGGCGTCTCACCCCTCATGAGGCACCGCGCACGGCTCGTCACCGTCGCGCTCGCGTGCGCGCTCGCGCTGTCGGCGTGCCGGGGCGAGTCGCCCCCCGTCCCGTCGACCGGGGCCGCACCCACGTCGGTGGCGACCGGGCCGGGGGCCGCGATCCCCGACGACTTCCCGCTCTCGGCGGGCATGGGCGGCCCGCGCGACGACGTGCCCACCTCCCGCACCGGGACCGGGCTGCGTGACCTCGACCTGTGCGGCACGTCGCCGCTGCGCGGGCTCGTCGTCCGCGACCGGATGGTGGCCGACAACAGCGGCGGCGAGTCGGCCGACACCCGCGACCTGGTCGTCCTCCCGGCGCCCGGCGACGCGAGCCGCCTGGCGGAGGACATCGCCGAGCTCGCGACGGGGTGCGAGCGGGCGGACGTGTCGGGCGACTCCGGCGACTCGGGGGACTCGGGGGACTCGGGCGGAGCGGGCGGAGCGGGAGACATGGAGACCCGCACCCAGGTGCTCGCCTCGCCCTTCGGCCCGCGCCCGGCCGCGACGCTGCTGCAGACCTACCGCGTCGACGGACGGGCCGGCGACGGCGCGACCGTCGTGCACGTCGTCCCCGCCGGGGCGGCGCTGCTGGTCACCTCGACGTACGGGCAGTGGACCGAGGACGACGTCGACCGCGCGGTCGCCCGGACGGTCGCGCCACTGCGCGAGACGGTCGCGGCGCTGACGACGTTCGCCGAGCGGTCGGCGGGCCGCGACTGATGCGCCCGGCAACACGGTGTCCACGAGAACGGGGAGAACGGTGTCCATTCCTTCGACGCTGACCAGCTCGGCCTGCCCGACCCTGCCGTCGCCGCGACGTCCCAGCGCGGTCGCACCGGTGCGCCTGCTGGGCGCGCACGTCCTGTGGCGGCTGCTGTGGCAGGCGCACCGGCCCGCCTTGCACGTGAAGACCACGACGGCCCCGCAGGTGGACCTGCGAGGCCGTCTGGAGTGAGCCCGGGGGCCCCGATGACTCAGAGTCCCTGGAGGATCTCCCGCATCAGCGCGGCGGTCTCGGACGGCGTCTTGCCGACCTTGACCCCGGCGGCCTCGAGGGCCTCCTTCTTCGCCTGCGCGGTGCCCGAGGAGCCCGAGACGATGGCGCCGGCGTGGCCCATGGTCTTGCCCTCGGGGGCCGTGAAGCCGGCGACGTAGCCGACGACCGGCTTGGTCACGTGCTCCTTGATGTAGGCCGCGGCCCGCTCCTCGGCGTCGCCGCCGATCTCGCCGATCATCACGATCGCCTTGGTCTCCGGGTCGTTCTCGAAGGCCTGGAGCGCGTCGATGTGCGTGGTGCCGACGATCGGGTCGCCGCCGATGCCGATGGCGGTGGTGAAGCCGAAGTCCTTCAGCTCGTACATCATCTGGTAGGTCAGCGTGCCCGACTTCGACACCAGGCCGATCGGGCCCTTGCCCGCGATGGTGTGCGGCGTGATGCCGGCCAGCGACTCCTCCGGCGTGATGATGCCGGGGCAGTTGGGGCCGATCATGCGGGTCTTCTTGCCCTCGAGGTAGGCCACGACCTCGGCCGTGTCGAGGACCGGGACGCCCTCGGTGATCACCACGAGGAGCGGGATCTCGGCGTCGATGGCCTCGATGCAGGCGTCCTTGGTGAACGCCGGCGGGACGAACGCGACCGACACGTCGGCGCCGGTCTCCTTCATCGCCTCCTCGACGGTGCCGAAGACCGGGAGCTCCTTGCCGCCGAGCTCGACGGTCGTGCCGGCCTTGCGGGCGTTGACGCCGCCGACGATGTCGGCGCCCGACTCGACCATGAGGGTCGTGTGCTTGGCACCCATGCCGCCCGTCATGCCCTGGACGATGATCTTGGAGTCCTTGTTGAGGTAGATGCTCATCTGTTCAGTTCTCTCTCTCAGGCCTGGTGGGCGAGCTCGGCGGCCTTGTCGGCCGCGCCGTCCATCGTGTCGACCTGGGTGACCAGCGGGTGGTTGAGCTCGTCGAGGATCGCGCGACCCTTCTGCACGTTGTTGCCGTCGAGGCGTACGACGAGCGGCTTGGTGGCGCTGTCGCCGAGGATCTCCAGCGCGCCCTTGATGCCGTTGGCCACCTCGTCGCAGGAGGTGATGCCGCCGAAGACGTTGACGAAGACGCTCTTGACCTGCTCGTCGCCGAGGATCACGTCGAGGCCGTCGGCCATCACCTGGGCGTTGGCGCCGCCGCCGATGTCGAGGAAGTTGGCGGGCTTGACGCCGCCGTGCGCCTCGCCGGCGTAGGCGACCACGTCGAGGGTGCTCATCACGAGGCCCGCGCCGTTGCCGATGATGCCGACCTGGCCGTCGAGCTTGACGTAGTTGAGGCCCTTGTCCTTGGCCTTCGACTCGAGCGCGTCGGCCTCCTCGCGGATCTCGAACTGCGCGTGGTCGGGGTGACGGACCTCGGAGGCGTTGTCGTCGAGCGACACCTTGCCGTCGAGAGCCTCCAGCTTGTCGCCCTCGAGGCGGGCCAGCGGGTTGACCTCGACGAGGGTGGCGTCCTCCTCGACGTAGACCTTCCACAGGTTCTGGACCATCTCGATGGCCTGGTCGCGCAGCTCGGCGGGGAACTTCGCCTCGTCGACGATCGCGGCGGCCTTCTCGGGGGTGACACCCTCGAGCGCGTCGATGCGGATCTTCTTCACCGCGTCGGGGTTGGTCTTGGCGACCTCCTCGATCTCGACGCCGCCCTCGACCGAGGCGATGCACAGGTGCGAGCGGTTGGAGCGGTCGAGCAGGAAGGAGAAGTAGTACTCCTCCACCGGCGGGGTCGCGGGGGTGACCAGGACGCGGTTGACCCGCAGGCCCTTGATCTCCATGCCGATGATGTCGCGGGCGTAGGACTCCGCCTCGTCGGCGGTCTTGGCGATCTTCACGCCTCCGGCCTTGCCGCGGCCGCCGGCCTTGACCTGGGCCTTGACGACGGTCACGCCGCCCATCTCCTCGGCTGCGGCGCGAGCAGCCTCCGGGGTCTCGGCGACGACACCCAGGGTGGTCGTTACTCCATGCTTGGCGAAGAGCTCTTTCGCCTGAAATTCCATCAGGTCCACGAGGTGACCGATCCTTTTCGTCTGCGAACAGTGGCGGGATATCCCTCTCGGCACCCTAGACCTCATCGGCGTGGTGGCACGAGGTCAGGTGGAGTGGCGGTGCTCACGCCCGGGCTACGGTGAGGAGCATGCCCACCTCGGACCGGGACGCGCGCTCGAGTCTCATGTGGTTCCGCCGCGACCTGCGGGTGCGCGACAACCCGGCGCTGCTGGCGGCCCTCGAGGAGGGCACCACGACGGCGCTCTTCGTGGTCGACCCCGCCCTGTGGGCGGGGTCGGGCCCCGCCCGGCGGGCGTGGCTCGCCGCCAACGTGCTGGCCCTGGCCGAGCGCATCCCGCTGACCATCCACCACGGCGACCCGCGCGAGGTCGTGCCCCGGGTGGCCGCCGGCCGGCGGGTGCACGTCGCCGCCGAGACGACCCCCTACGGCCGTCGCCGCGACGAGGCGGTGGGCCGGGAGGTCGAGCTCGTCGCCACCGGATCGCCGTACGCCGTCGGTCCCGGGCTCGTGCGCAACGGCAGCGGCGGGCCCTACCAGGTGTTCAGCGCCTTCGCCCGGGCGTGGCGCGAGCACGGCTGGCCGGAGCCGGCCCCCACGCCCCGCTCCCCCGCGATCGAGCCGGGCCAGTCCGACCCGCGCGCGCTCGGCCTGCTCGAGGACGCGGTGGCCGGCGCGCCGTTCGACCTCCCCCCTGCCGGCGAGGACGCCGCGTGGCGGCGCTGGCGGGCGTTCCGCGACGCCGGCCTGCACGACTACGACGTGGCGCGCGACCGTCCCGACCACGACGGCACGTCGCGGCTCTCGCCCTACCTGCACCTCGGGGTGCTGCACCCCCGCTCCCTCCTCGAGGAGGTCGCGCACACCTCGACGTACGCCACCGAGCTGGCGTGGCGCGAGTTCTACGCCGACGTCCTGTGGCACGCCCCGGGGTCGGCGTGGGCCGACCTGCGCCCCGCACTGGCGGGCATGCGCTACGACGACCCGGAGGACGCCGTCGAGGCGTGGCGCACCGGCACCACGGGCTACCCGGTCGTCGACGCCGGGATGCGCCAGCTGCTGCACACCGGGTGGATGCACAACCGCGTGCGGATGATCACCGCCTCGTTCCTCACCAAGGACCTGCACGTGTGGTGGCCCGTCGGCGCCCGCCACTTCCTCGACCTGCTCATCGACGGCGACGTCGCGTCCAACAACCACGGCTGGCAGTGGGTGGCCGGCACGGGCACCGACGCCTCGCCCTACTTCCGCGTCTTCAACCCGGTCACCCAGGGCCTGAAGTTCGACCCGGACGGCGACTACGTGCGCTGCTGGGTCCCCGAGCTCGCCCACCTGCCGGGGCGGGCCGCCCACGAGCCGTGGAGGTCCGACGTGGGCCACGAGCACGACTACCCCGTGCGGATCGTCGACCACGCCGAGGAGCGGCGCGAGGCCCTCGAGCGCTACCAGGCCGCCCGCCGGTGAGGAGACCGTCCGTTTACCGACCGCCGGACCGGGGTATGTGGCCAGATTCCGTCAAGGGTTGCACTTTCCCGTGATGTTTCCGTTACAGTCGGGCGCGGTCTAGCCGACCCGAACCCCCCTGACGATCCGGCAGATTGGTAATTCCTTCATGGGCAACCACCGAGCGGAGCGCGCTCCCAAGCGCCGCACCTCGGCATCGGCTGCACCCGTGAGCGGCAAGCGGCGCGCCACCCCGGCGCCGCGCCGTTCCCTGGTGCGGCTGCCGTCCGTCCCGCTCGTGGCCGGTGTCGCCGTCCTCGCGGTCTCCGCCACCGCGGCCGTCACCGGTGCGGGGGCCGGCGTCACGACGCTGGCCTCGACGGGCTCGACGGTCGGCTCCACCCAGGCCATCGGTGCGGCCGCCGGGCAGGCGCTCTCGCGCCGCGGTCCCCTGGTCAGCCGCGGCGACATCCGCGACTCCGGCAGCGAGGAGACCGACCCCGAGCTGGTCGCCCTGGCCGAGAAGCAGGTGGCCGAGTACGCCGCCAAGCTCAAGGAGATGCGTCAGGCCGCGGAGAAGCAGGCGGCGAAGATCAAGGAGAACAAGTGGGTTCTCCCCCTCGACAGCTACGGCATCACCGCCACCTTCGGCCAGTACGGCCTCTGGGCCAGCTACCACACCGGCCTCGACTTCAACGCCAACACCGGCGACCGGATCCTGTCGGTGGCCAACGGCACGGTCACCTCGACGGGCTACGACGGCGCCTACGGCAACAAGACCGTCGTCACCCTCGATGACGGCACCGAGATCTGGTACTGCCACCAGACCTCGATCTACGTCTCGGTCGGCGACCGCGTCAACGGCGGCGAGGTCATCGGCACCGTCGGCACCACCGGCCACGTCACCGGCTCCCACCTCCACCTCGAGGTGCGTCCCGGCGGCGGCGGACCGGTCGACCCGTTCCAGGCCTTCGTCGAGCACGGCATCGTCCCCTGACCGACCGCCGTCTCCGGGGACCGGACGAGCCGCGGGGCTAGAGCTTCTCGACCGGGGCGTAGCGCAGCAGCAGTCGCTTGACGCCCTCGGAGCCGAAGTCGATGGACGCCACGGACTTCTCGGCCGCGCCCTCCACGGCCACGACCGTGCCCATGCCGAAGGAGTCGTGCACGACCCGGTCGCCCGGGTCGAGGCTGGGGATCGCGCGCGCCGGCTTGGCCTTGTAGGCCGCGTCGGCGCGCAGCGCCGCCGAGCTGAAGTTGCGGCGGCCCGCGTCGGTGGGGGTGCCCAGGCGCGTGGACCCGCCGGTGAGGTCGGTGCGGCCCCACCGGGTCTGCTCGGCCGCCGTGCGTCGCCAGTCGACGAGGTCGACCGGCAGCTCGTCGAGGAAGCGGCTGGCCGGGTTGTGGCTCGGCGCCCCCCAGGCGGAGCGGACGAGGGCGCGCGAGACGTAGAGCCGCTGCTGCGCGCGGGTGAGGCCGACGTAGGCGAGGCGGCGCTCCTCCTCGAGCTCGGGCTGGTCGCCCAGCGAGCGCTGGTGCGGGAACACGCCGTCCTCGAGGCCGGTGACGAACACCACGGGGAACTCCAGGCCCTTGGCGGTGTGGAGCGTCATCAGCGTCACCACGCCCGTGTCGTCGCCGTCGGGGGTGTCGGGGATCTGGTCGGCGTCGGCGACCAGCGCCACCCGCTCCAGGAAGTCGCCGAGGCCCACCGCGACCGTGCCGGCCTCCACCTCCGCCGGGTCGGCGCTGGGACCGGGCTGGGGGTCCTCGGCGAACTCGCGGGCGACGGCCACGAGCTCGGCGAGGTTCTCCACGCGGGTGCCGTCCTGCGGGTCGTCGCTGGCCTCGAGCTCGGCGAGGTAGCCCGAGCGCTCGAGCACCGACTCGAGGATGACGTCGGGGCGCTCGTCGGCCTCGACCATCGACTGCAGCTCCTGCACCATCGCGACGAACCCCTCGATGTTGCGCAGGCTGCGCGTGGCCAGGCCGGGCGCGTCGGCGGCGCGGGTCAGCGCCTCCCAGAAGGTGATCCGGTCGCGCTCGGCCAGGGCCGCGATGCACGCCTCGGCCCGGTCACCGATGCCGCGCTTGGGGGTGTTGAGCACCCGGCGCAGCGAGATCTCGTCGGCGGTGTTGACCAGCATCCGGAGGTAGGCCAGCGCGTCGCGGACCTCCTTGCGCTCGTAGAAGCGCACCCCGCCGACGACCTTGTAGGGCTGGCCGGTGCGGATGAACACCTCCTCGAAGACGCGCGACTGGGCATTGGTGCGGTAGAACACCGCGACGTCGGCGGGGCGTACGCCGGCCTCGTCGGCGAGCCGGTCGATCTCCTCGCTGACGAAGCGCGCCTCGTCGTGCTCGTCGTCGGCGACGTAGCCGACGATGCGGGCGCCCTCCCCCGCGTCGGTCCACAGCCGCTTGGGCTTGCGCCCGCGGTTGTTGCCGATGACGGAGTTGGCGGCGCTGAGGATGGTCTGCGTCGAGCGGTAGTTCTGCTCGAGCAGGATCGTCGTCGCGTCGGGGAAGTCCTGCTCGAAGTCGAGGATGTTGCGGATGTCGGCGCCGCGGAAGGCGTAGATGGACTGGTCGGCGTCGCCGACGACCATCAGCTCGCTCGGCTCGACCTGCTCGGAGCCCTGCTCCTCGAGGGACTGCCCGCACAGCTGCTGGATCAGGCTGTACTGCGCGTGGTTGGTGTCCTGGTACTCGTCGACCAGGACGTGCCGGAAGCGCCGGCGGTAGTTCTCCCGGACGTCGGGGAAGGCCTGCAGCAGGTGGACCGTCGTCATGATCAGGTCGTCGAAGTCGAGGGCGTTGGCCTCGCGCAGGCGCCGCTGGTAGTGGCTGAACGCCTTGGCGTAGGCCTCCTCGAAGGAGTTGCGCGCCTCCTTGGCGGCGTCCTCGGCGTCGCGCAGCTCGTTCTTCTGGTCGGAGACCCAGTGGAGCACCGCGTTGGGCTGGTAGCGCTTGGGGTCGAGCTCGAGGTCGCGCAGCACCAGCGTCATCAACCGCTTGGAGTCGGCGGCGTCGTAGATCGAGAAGTTGGACTTGAAGCCCACCCGGTCGATCTCCTTGCGCAGGATGCGCACGCACGCGGAGTGGAAGGTCGAGACCCACATGATGCGCGCGCGCTTGCCGACCAGCTCCTCGACGCGCTCCTTCATCTCGGCCGCGGCCTTGTTGGTGAAGGTGATCGCCAGGATCGAGCCCGGGTGGGCCTTGCGCTCGTTGATCAGCCACGCGATGCGCCGCGTCAGCACCCGTGTCTTGCCCGAGCCGGCGCCGGCGACGACGAGGAGCGGCGCGCCGGCGTGGGTCACCGCCGCTCGCTGCGGCTCGTTGAGGCCGTCGAGGAGCGGGTGGTCGATCAGTGCGTCAGTGGGGCTCATGTCCTCCCCAGCCTATGCGGGAGGGGGGACACCCGATCAGGCGTGGGTGGGGGCCCAGAAGACGGCCACGCCGATGTTGACGACCGTCAGGGCGAGCAGACCGAGGCAGAGGCCCTGCGGGATGCTCGGCTTGCGCATGTTGACCATCACCAGCACCAGGATGACCAGGCCGATGCCGAACTTCACGGCGATCTTGGCGTGGTCGGGCGAGGCCACCTGCTCCAGCACGCCGACCAGCAGCAGGCCGGCGACGAACGCCAGGCCCGCGCCGTCGCGCATCAGCGGGTTGACCGTCTTGGTGTCGCTGCGCAGCTGGACGAGGAGCCCGCCGAGCAGCGCGGCGTAGCCGAGGATGTGGGCGAACAGCAGCACCAGGCGCAGGGTCTCCATGCGGCGCACCCTACCGATCGCTCTTGCGCCTCCGGGGCCTGGGGGCGGGCCGCACGACGAGCACGGGGCACGGCGCGTAGTGCTGGACGCGTTGAGCGGTGCTGCCGACCAGGACGCTGTCGCTGAGGCCCCGTCCACCGGCCGCCACCACGACCAGCCCCGCGTCGTACTGCTTGGCCGCCTTGATGATCTCGTTGGCCGCCGAGCCGCTGCGGATGCGCTTGTGGACCTTCGGTCCCCAGCCCTCGAAGACGGCGGCGATGGCGTCGACCGCGTTCTGCGCGGCGTCGCGGAAGGAGCCGTCGAACCCCCGCTCGGAGACGTCGTCGGCGAAGGCCACCGAGGCGAGCGGTCGCAGCACCGCGATCACCGAGATGTCGGTGATCTTCGCGGGGTCGGCGAAGGACTTGAGGTGCTTGGCGGCGGCCAGGGACTGGCGTGAGCCGTCGGTGGCGACGATGACGTGCATGTCAGGCTCCCTTCACGGCGCCGGTGTCGGCGGAGTCGGGGTTGCGCGACCCGAACACCTTCTCCACAACGTAGAGGATCCCGCCGAGTCCGACGAGGGCCGCGCACCAGATCAACGAGGACGGGTCGGTGACGACCACGTAGCCGAGCAGCACGATGTTGCCGACGAGTCCCAGCACGAGCAGGACGCTCGGCGCACGGAACGTGTCGTCGGACTCGTCCTGCCCGCGCAGCTTGAAGCAGGAGATGATGACGCCGGCGTAGACGGCCAGCAGCAGCGCCACGGTCACCGAGGCCAGGCGGCTCACGATGTCGACGTCGAGACCGATGCGGCCCAGCACGTCGCCGGCGACCACCAGGCCGATGACGACGGCGGCGCTGAAGACCAGGGCGACGTAGGGGCTGCGGCGCGAGCTGTGGATCTTGCCGAACGCGGCGGGCACGACGTCCTCGCGGGCCATGCCGTAGAGGATGCGCGACTGGGTGACGACCTGGACGAGCGTGGTGTTGGTGATGGCGACCATCGCGATGATCGCGAAGATCAGCGTCATGGCGGTGACTGACAGCGGCAGGATGCCGGCCTTGACGACCTCGAGCAGGGCGGCGTCGGACTCGGCGAGGGTGTCGATCGGGACCGTGAGGGCCGCCGACATCGACACCAGCACGTAGATCACGCCCGCGGTGGCCATGCCGCCGATCAGCGCGATCGGGAAGTTCTTGCTGGGGTCGACGGTCTCCTCGGCGACGTTGGCGACGTTCTCGAAGCCGGTCATCGCGAAGAACGACAGGGCGACACCGGCGACGATCGCGAAGATGACGTTGTCGCCGGTCGAGAAGTCGCCGAGCGCGGAGAAGTCGGCCTTGCCCTGCCCGATGTAGATGATGGCGATGACGACCACGATGACCAGGCCGATGATCTCGACGAAGGTCATCAGCATGTTGGCGACCACCGACTCGGTGATGCCGATGAAGTTGAGCAGCGCGAGCAGCAGGATGAAGGCGATCATCACCAGCAGGGCGGGCGGCGCGTCCCAGACCTCGGCGACGTACTGCGAGAAGCCGGCCGCGAGCGACCCGGCGGCGGCGAAGGTGGCCGACAGGTAGGTCACCGTGGTGAGGAACGTCAGCGGTTTCTTGCCGAACGCCTTGTTGACGTAGAGCGAGGCGCCGGCCGCCTGGGGGTACTTCGTGGCGAGCTCGGCGTAGGCCAGGCCGGTGAAGCCGGCGACCGTCACACCGACGGCGAAGGCGGCCCAGAAGGCTCCGCCCACCTCGCCGGCGACGGAGCCGATGAGGACGTAGATGCCGGAGCCCAGCACGTCTCCGAGGACGTAGAAGAACAGGAGGCGACCGGTGATCGACCGCTTGAGCCCGCCGTCGTCGTCGGCGACGGTCGCGGGGGACGCAGTGTCTGCCATTCCCCGACCCCAGCGCCTCGGCGAGGGCTTTGTCAATCGCCGCCCACCCGGACGGGCGCGGTGCCGCTCAGAGCAGGCGGCGGTCGGAGGCCCACTTGGTCAGCTCGTGGCGACTCGACAGCTGGAGCTTGCGCAGCACCGACGACATGTGGGTCTCGACCGTCTTGACCGAGATGAAGAGCTCCTTGGCGACCTCCTTGTAGGCGTAGCCGCGGGCGATCAGGCGCATCACCTCACGCTCGCGCTCGGTGAGGCGGTCGAGGTCCTCGTCGACGGCGGCGACGTCGATGGAGCCGGCGAACGCGTCGAGCACGAACCCGGCCAGCCGCGGGGAGAACACCGCGTCGCCGCCCGCGACGCGCAGGATGGCGTCGACGAGCTCGGGGCCCGTGATCGTCTTGGTGACGTAGCCGCGCGCACCCCCGCGGATGGTGCCGATGACGTCCTCGGCGGCGTCGGAGACCGAGAGCGCCAGGTAGAGGGTGTCGGGCGCCGGATGGCGCCGCATCACCTCGACGCCGCCACCGCCGGGCAGGTGCACGTCGAGCAGCACCACCTGCGGCTGCAGCTCGCGCACCACGGCGACCGCGGCGTCGGCGTCGGCCGCCTCGCCGACGACCTCGACCAGCCCCGCACCGCTCGCGGCGAGCTCGGCACGCACCCCGGCGCGGAACATCGCGTGGTCGTCGACGAGGACGACGCGCACGGGACGCTCTGGGCTGGCCTGGTTCATCGGGTCTCCTCGCGGTCGGGCGGGCTGTCGTGCGGGCGGTCGTGCGGGCGGTCGTGCCGGTGGGGAGCGCGCGGCATGTGCAGGCGCACCTCGGTCCCCTCACCGGGTGCCGAGCGTACGTCCGCGCTGCCGCCGTGGCGCGCCAACCGGTCCACGATGCTGCTGCGGACGCCGTGGCGGTCGGCGGCGACGGCGCCGGGGTCGAAGCCGGCGCCGCGGTCGCGCACGAACACGTCGACGGCTCCCGGGGTGGTCTCGGCGTAGACGTCGGCACGCTGGGTTCCGGCGTGCTTGGCGGCGTTGACCACGGCCTCGCGGGCCGCGAGGACGACGGGGCGCAGCGACTCGTCGAGGTCGCAGTCGCCGACGGTGACGACGTCGACGACGACGGGGTGCTGCGACTCGACGTCGGCGGCCATCTCCTTGAGTGCACCGGCGAGCGTGGTGGTGTCGGGGGTGTCGGCCTCGAAGAGCCACTGGCGCAGGTCGCGCTCCTGCGAGCGGGCGAGCCGGGCGACGGTGGTGGCGTCGTGGGCGTTCTTCTGGATGAGCGCGAGGGTCTGGAGCACCGAGTCGTGCAGGTGGGCGGCCATGTCGGCGCGCTCCTGGGTGCGCACCCGCTCGGCCCGCTCGGCGCCGAGGTCGTTGACCAGGCGCAGGACCCACGGGCCGACCACGATGGCCAGGCCGAGCAGCCCCAGCAGCCCCGCGACCACGACGGGGACCGCGATCGTCGCGCGGCCGGCGAGGGCGAAGACGACGAGCGCGGTGACGATGAGTCCCAGCCCGGCCGCGATGCGGCCGTAGGCGGCCCAGCCGCCGTTGCCGAAGATCGCCCGGAACGGGTCGATGCGGCCCGAGGAGTCCATCCAGCGCTCGCGCTGCGCCTCGTCGGCCTGGCGCCAGAGCAGTCCGACGCCGGCGATCGCGAGGACCACCGGCCAGAACAGGGCCCCCTGGCCGAACAGGGCCTCGACGCCGAGCACCACGCCGAGGAAGAGGGCGCCGAGCGCGACCGCGGGCCCGGCGTCGCGCAGCAGCGAGCGGCGCCCGGGACGCTTGCCGGTGCGGGTCGCGCTCTCCAGGCCGGGAGCGCCGACCTCGAAGTGCTGACCGGCGGGCAGGAACACCCACAGGCCGGCGTAGAGGATGAGTCCGAAGCCGCCGAGGAACGCGGTCGCGACGAAGAACCCCCGCACCCAGAGCACCGGCAGCCCGAGGTGGCGCGCCAGGCCCGAGGCCACCCCGCCCACCAGGGGTGCGGAGAGGTCGCGGTAGGCGCGGCGCGGCTCGTCCGGGTGGGACGGACGGGACGGGCGGGCGGCCGGGCGGGCGGGGGGCGGGGGATGGCTCATCGTGGCTCCATCGTCGCAGGCGCGCAGGGCCGCGACCATGAGGTTCGACCCCGAGCCGACCCTGACCCCCACCCCGGGAGCCACCGCACGGATCAGGGCTGTCCCCGATGGTGGCGGGCGGCGCACGCGGGGAGAGTGGAGCCATGGACGACGTCAACCCCTCCGCCGAGCAGCCCGCCCCGGCCACCCCTCCCCCGTCGGGCCCTCGCGTCACCCGCGACGAGATGAAGGATCTCGGCCGGCTCCGGCGCAGCGTCACCGACCGGTACGTCGCGGGCGTGGCCGGCGGCATCGCCCGCCACCTCGACATCGACCCGATCATCGTGCGCGTGGCGCTGGCGGTGGGGGCCTTCTTCGGCGGCGCCGGACTCATCGTCTACGTCGCGGTCTGGCTCCTGGTGCCCGAGGAGGGCACCGCCGACGAGCCGCTGGGCCTCGATGAGCGCAACCGGACGATCGCCCTCGGCGCCGCCGGCGTGCTCGCCCTGGTCGCCGCGCTCAGCGACTGGGCCGGCGCCTTGTGGTTCCCGTGGCCGCTGGCGATCGTCGCCGCCCTCGTGGTGTGGTTCCTGCACCGCAAGCAGCCGGGGTCACCGCCCCCACGCGCCGGCACCACGTACGCGGGGCCCATGGAGCCCACGGCCTACGCTCCCCCGCCGGAGCCTGCCTGGGCACCCCCCACCGACCCGGCGTGGACGTCCTACGCCCGCACGCCGCGACCGGAGCCGCGCACCCCGCGCCGGCGCGGGCCGATCCTGTTCTGGTTCACCCTTGCGTTGATCGCGCTGGCCGAGGGCGTCCTCGGCGTGGTCGACGTCGCCGGCGGGACGGTCGCGGACAGCGCCTACCCGGCGCTGGCGCTCGGCATCACCGCCGTGATGCTGGTGCTCGGCTCGTTCTGGGGTCGCGCCGGAGGCCTGATCCTGCTGGGCCTGGTGGCGGCGATCACCACCGCCGTGACGACCGTCAACAGCACCATCGGTGACGAGAACCGCTACGTCGCCCCGACCACCGCCGCGGGCGTCGAGGACACGTACGACTTCGGGGGCGGCCGGTTCACGCTCGACCTCTCCGGGGTCTCCGACGTCGACGGGCTCGACGGCCGCGACGTCGCGATCGACGCGGTCGGCGGGCAGGTCGACGTGATCGTGCCCGAGGGGATGGACGTCGACGTCCGGGCCGAGGTGGTCGGTGGCAGCGCCGTGGTCTTCGGCCAGCGCAGCGGGGGCTTCGCCATCAGCCAGGAGGGCTTCGTCGACGGCGGCGACGGCGTCCCCGACATGTCCATCACCATCGACCTGGTCGGCGGCGAGGTCGTCGTCCGCGAAGCGGCCTGAGGAGCACTGCCATGAGCGACAACGAGAACCAGAACGACCACCGGAACGACGAGCTCCGCCCCGCGGGACTCGACGCGTTCTCCTACGACACCGGCGCCCCGGTGGACGCCACCGCCGGGCCGGACGCCTGGCCGACGGCGTACGACGAGCCGATGACCGGCCCTCTCGACGCACCCGCCCGCGCCACGGGCCTGCACCCGGTCAACGTCGGCCAGCTCGTGATGGGCGTCGCCTTCGCCGGCATGGTGGTGGTGTGGGCGCTCCTGCAGGGCGACGTGGTGGAGACCCACCAGCTGCGCTGGCTGATGCCGATGCCGTGGCTCGTGGCCGGCGCCGCCGGGCTCGCCGCCACCGTCTGGCCCACCGGGCGAGGGCCGGCGCGCTCCCAGCCGTGATGCCTAGCCCAGGGAGCAGGCGGGCAGCGCGAACCACCTGAGGGCGTCGAAGTCCTCGTCGAGGTGGGCGGTGTCGGACCAGTCGGGCGGCGACGCGGCGGCCATGATCGCGCGGCCCTCGTCGAGGTGCTCACGGAGCACCGAGACGGGGGCCGTCTGCGGGTGCGTCGGCCAGGTCATCGTGCCGTCGGGGCCGTAGGTCACGTCGGTCAGGCGCAGCGGCGGCTCGACCGGGCCGGTGCGGTGGTGCCACAGGCCGGTGAGGGGGTCGAACCGGTAGTCGCCGAGCAGCCGCCAGCCCTCGCGGGCGACGAGCCGCACCGCCTCCACGACGTAGGTGAAGACCTCCTCGTCGAGGAAGTAGTTGAAGTTGACCCGCACCCAGCCGGGCTTGATGCCCTCGCACCCGCCGGCGATCTGGGCCTCGAAGCGGTGGCTGCGGTCGAGGTCGATGTCGAGCAGGCGGTGCCCGTAGGGGCCGGCGCACGAGCAGCCGCCGCGCGTCTGGATGCCGAACAGGTCGTTGAGGAGCGCGACGACGAAGTTGTGGTGCAGATAGGCGCCGTCGGGCGCCTTGATGACGAAGGAGACGATCGAGAGCCGCTGGGAGTCGAGGTTGCCGAGGATCTGGATGGTCGGCTCGGCGACCCACGCCTCCACGGCCCGCCCGAGCAGCTCCTCCTCGTGCTGCTGGATCGTCTCCACCCCGACGGCCTGCTTGAGCTGGAAGACCAGCCCGGCGCGGATGGACTCCACGATCGCGGGGGTGCCGCCCTCCTCCCGGTGCGCCGGGTCGTCGAGGTAGCGGTGCTCGGAGGTGTTGACGTACATCACCGTGCCGCCGCCGGGCACGACCGGCACCCGGTTGGCCATGAGCTCGCGGCGCACGACGAGGACCCCGGGGGTGCCGGGGCCGCCGATGAACTTGTGGGGGCTGAGGAAGATCGCGTCCTTGTGCGAGCCACCCGGCCCGTACATCTCGATGTCGACGTAGGGCGCGCACGCGGCGAAGTCCCAGAAGCTCAGCGCGCCGTGCTGGTGCAGCAGGTCGGCGACGCCCTCGGTGTCGGTGACGATGCCGGTCACGTTGGAGGCAGCCGAGAACGAGCCGATCTTGAGGGGCCGGTCGGCGTGGCGATCGAGCTCCTCGCGGAGGTGGTCGAGCGAGACCCGGCCGTCGGCGTCCTCGTGGATGGTGACGACGTCGGCGATGGTCTCGCGCCAGCTCACCTCGTTGGAGTGGTGCTCGAACGGGCCGAGGAAGACCACCGGGCGCTCGTCGGCGGGGATCGCGTCGCTGAGGGCGTAGCGGTCCTCGAGGGTGGAGGGCACGCGGAGGCCGAGGATGCCGATCATCTTGTCGATGGCCGCGGTGCTGCCGGACCCGCAGAAGACGACGACCGTCTCCTCGTCGCCACCGACGGCGTCGCGGATGATCCGCCGCGCGTCCTCGCGCAGCCGGGTCGTCTGGAGGCCGGTGCCGCTCGCCTCGGTGTGGGTGTTGGCGTAGGCCGGCAGCACCTCGGTGCGGATGAAGTCCTCGATGAAGCTCAGGCTGCGACCCGACGCGGTGTAGTCGGCGTAGGTGACGCGCCGGGGTCCGTAGGGGCCGTGCATCACCTGGTCGTCGCCGATCACCGATGCGCGGATGCGCTCGAGGAGCGGGGTCGAGGGGGCGCCGGCGTGGGTCACGGGGCGAGCGTACGCCGGTGCGAGGCGTTGCCTTGCACCTCCCGCACCACCAGCGCCTCCTGGGGGTGGTCGGTGATCACGCCGTCGACCCCGGCAGCGAGCAGCGCCCGCACCTCGGCTGCCATGTCACCGGGTGCGTCGCGGGCATGACCGCGGCGGAGGTTGGTGGGCAGGAAGCGGTTCTCCGCGCGCACGGTCCACGCGTGGACCGTCAGCCCGCGCCGGTGGGCATCGCGCACGAGCGTGGACGGCGCGCCGATCGCTCCCCCGCCGTCGCGCGGGAGCACCAGGGAGGTGTGCGCGCCGACTCCGTCGGCGTACTCGTCGATCTTGTCGAGCTCCTCCGGCGGCGGCAGGTGCCCCGGCGCCAGCAGCTGCACCAACGGGAGCCGGGTCAGGCGGGTCAGGCGTCGCAGGACGGGCGACTCGAAGGACATCAGCGTCACCCGCGCCCAGGGGTCGTCGAGGCCGTGCCGGGCGAGGCCGCGCAGGAGCGGCACCTCGAGCGGCAGCCCTGCCGCGTCGTGGTGGGCGGCGTGCTTGAGCTCGAGCATCAGCCCGACGGGCCGACCCCGCCTGGCCGACTCCGCACCGGCCATCGCCAGCACCTCGGTGAGGCTCGGCACCCCCTCCGTCCCGTCGTACGCCGCGCTGGCCGGGCGGGTGGCGGGCATCCGCTCACGGGCGGCGAGCGTCGTGACCTCGGCCAGCGTGAGGTCCTGGACGAACCAGGCCCGCTGGTCGACCCCGTCGATGCTGCGGGTGCGGCGCAGGTGCGCCAGCCGGGGGTGGTCGGCCACGTCGGTGGTCGCCCCCAGGTCCAGGTCGTGGCGCGCCACGAGCACCCCGTCGCGGGTGGCGACGAGGTCGATCTCGATGTCGTCGACGCCCATCCGGATGGCCGTGCGATAGGCGCCGAGCGTGTGCTCGGGACGGTGCCCGCTGGCGCCGCGGTGCGCAACCACGGCAGGGGTCGCGACCAACGACGAGGTCGAGACCGTCCTGGCCCGGGGGGCCTCGCGAGTCACCGTCACGGCACCACCGTGCCCGCCGCGGGCGACCCGGCGGTGGTGCCGAGATGGCGTCGGGATGAATGGCGGATGATGACCCCGTGACGCTCCCCAGCCTCCCCTCCCTGACGTCCCTGCCGGCCACCGAGCACCCCGAGCTGCTCGCGCCGCCCGTCGCCGCGGCGCTCGACTCGTGGCCGGGCGCCGCCGACGTGGCGGTCGTCGAGATCGCCCCCGACCTCGCCGACACCGCCGCGATGAGCGAGGCCTACGGCATCGCGATGACCGCCAGCGGCAACTGCGTCGTCGTGGCGGGCTCGCGGGCCGGCGAGGAGCGGGTCGCGGCGTGCGTGGTGCGTGCCGACACGCGGGCCGACGTCAACACGCTCGTGCGCCGGATGCTCGACGTGCGCAAGGCGTCGTTCCTCCCCATGGAGCGCGCGGTGGCCGAGACCGGCATGGAGCACGGCGGCATCACCCCGGTCGGGCTCCCGTCCGGGTGGCGCGTGCTGGTGCACGAGGCGCTGCTCGCCGAGCCGGTCGTGGTGATCGGCAGCGGCGTACGCCGCTCCAAGCTGCTGGTGCCCGGGCCCGCGCTCGCCGGCCTCCCCGGTGCCGAGGTGGTGCCCGACCTGGGCCGCTGAGCACCACGCGGCGACCCTTGCCATCGTGACAGCGGCACTGTCACGATTGCTGCATGCGCCTCGCCTCCCTGCTGATGTACGACGGCAACCCCCGCACGGCGGCCGACGAGGTCGTCGCGCTCGAGCGGGCCGGCCTCGACAGCGTGTGGGTCGCAGAGGCCTACGGCTTCGACTCCCCCACGCTGATGGGCTACCTGGCCGCGAAGACGGAGACCGTCCGGATCGGCTCGGGCATCCTCAACATCTACTCCCGCACGCCCGGCGCCCTGCTCCAGACCGCCGCCGGGCTCGACAACGTCAGCCAGGGTCGGGCGATCCTGGGCCTCGGCGTGAGCGGTCCGCAGGTGGTCGAGGGCTTCCACGGCGTGCCCTACAGCCGGCCGATGGCGCGCACCGCCGAGGTCGTCGAGATCATCCGCAGCGGCCTGAGGCGCGAGCCGCTGTCGGCCGCCGGGGAGTTCCACCTGCCGCTCGACAAGGAGCACGGCGCCGTCACCGGCCTCGGCAAGCCGCTCAAGCTGCTCAACCGTCCCGAGCGCGACACCGTCCCGATGTGGATCGCCGCGCTGGGCCCGAAGAACGTCGAGCAGACCGCCGCGATCGCCGACGGCTGGATCCCCCACCTCTTCCACCCCGAGAAGGCGCACCGCGTGTGGGGCGACGCCCTGGCGGCGGGCGCCGCGAAGCGCCAGCCCGGCCTGGGCCCGCTGCAGGTGATGGCCGGGGGCATGGTCTCCATCGGCGAGGGCCCCGACACCACCTCGCTCCTCGACTTCGCGCGCCCGATCTTCGCGCTCTACGTCGGCGGCATGGGCGCCAAGGGCAAGAACTTCTACAACGACGTCGCCCGCGCCTACGGCTACGAGCGGGAGGCCGAGCAGATCCAGGAGCTCTACCTCTCCGGCAAGAAGCGGGAGGCCGAGGCGCTGGTGCCGACCGAGTGGCTCGAGGCCGCCAACCTCGTCGGCCCGGCGTCGTACGTCAAGGAGCGGATCGAGGCGTTCCGCGAGGCCGGCGTCACCGACCTCAACATCACGCCCGTCAGCGAGGACCCTGCCGCCACCGTGGCGCAGGTGAAGGAATGGGTGTCCTGAGCCGAACGGCCCGCACCCTCACCGAGAGGAACACATGCCTGAGCGCCCCACCATCCTCGAGCAGGAGCACGAGGACTTCCGCGCCGTCGCGCGCGCCTTCTTCGACAAGGAGGTGGTGCCCCACCACACCGCGTGGGAGGAGGCGGGCATCGTCGACCGCGAGGTGTGGCGCCGGGCCGGGGAGCGCGGCCTGCTCTGCTTCGACGTCGACGAGGCCTACGGCGGGCCGGGCATCAAGGACTTCCGCTACAACATGGTGCTCGCCGAGGAGGCCGCGCGCGCCGGCGCCACCGGGCCCGGCTTCGCGGTGCACACCGACATCATCGTCCCCTACATCTCGTCGCTGGGGACCGAGGAGCAGAAGCGGCGGTGGCTTCCGGGCTGTGTCTCCGGCGACCTCGTCACCGCCATCGCGATGACCGAGCCGGGCGCCGGGTCCGACCTCCAGGGCATCCGCACGACCGCGGTCGACGCCGGTGACCACTACGTCCTCAACGGGTCGAAGACGTTCATCTCCAACGGCATCCTGGCCGACCTCGTCGTGGTGGTCTGCCGCACCGACCCCGACGCCGGCCACCAAGGCATCTCGCTGCTGGTCGTCGAGCGCGGCATGGAGGGCTTCGAGCGCGGACGCAACCTGGCCAAGATGGGGCTGCACGCCCAGGACACCGCGGAGCTGTCCTTCGCCGACGTCCGCGTGCCCAAGGCCAACCTGCTCGGCGCGGAGGGAACGGGGTTCGTCTCGCTGATGGAGAACCTGCCCCAGGAGCGCGTCTCGATCGGCTGCATCGCCGTCGCCGCCATCGAGCACGTCCTCGACCTGTGCCTGGCCTACGCCAAGGAGCGCGAGGCGTTCGGCAAGCCCATCGGGAAGTTCCAGCACAACCGCTTCGTGCTCGCCGAGATGGCCACCGAGGCGCACATCGCGCGGGTCTTCATCAACGACTGCGTGCTGCGGCTCAACGCCGGCGAGGTCGACACGGCGCTCGCCTCGATGGCGAAGTGGTGGACGACCGAGCTGCAGAAGCGCGTCGTCGACGCCGGGGTGCAGCTGCACGGCGGCTACGGCTACATGGACGAGTACCCCATCTCCAAGGCCTACACGGACTCGCGGATCCAGACGATCTACGGCGGCACGACCGAGATCCAGAAGGAGATCATCGGGCGGATGCTCGGGTTGTAGCCACCCGATAGGTTCACCGCCATGGACCTCTTCGAGATGGACGAGACCCGCACCATGACCCGCGAGGAGGCGGCCACCCGGCTGCACGCGCTCGCCGACTCGCTGGCCAAGCACAACTCCGTCGAGTTCCTGCGCGACGGCGGCAAGGTCACCGTCTCGGTGCCCGACGAGGTCAAGCTCAAGGTCGAGGTCGAGCTCGGCGAGGACAACGAGGTCGAGATCGAGCTCACCTGGTAGCGAGCACCTCGCGCAACCGCGCGGCGAACTCGTCCGGGGCGCCGGTCTGGCCGAACTCGCCACCGAGGAAGCCGTTGTGTCCGCCGGGGAACACCACCGGCTCCTGCCCGAGCGCTCGCGCGACGGCGTGGGCGGCCCGTCCCGCGATCTCGCCGTCGTCGGGACCGCCGGACTCCTCCCCCACGCCGACGACCACCCGGGTCGGCGCGGCGCGCACGGCGTCGAGGTCCGGCACCGAGATGACTGCTCCCCCGCGCACGTTGGCCATCAGGGGGTCGTCGCGTGAGCCGTCGTCCTCGGTCGGCAGGCCGAACATCGCCGGGTCCGGCGCCGGCTCGTCGCCGGTGACCTCGCCGCGGTGCGTCACCAGCGCGATGAACCGCGCCATCGCCGGCCCCTGGCCCGAGGCGTCGTAGGTCGCCACCATGTCGTCGCAGGCCCGGGCGATCGCGTCGGCGTCGGGCAGCAGCCCGGCCATCGGCGGCTCGTGGGCCACCAGGATGCGTACGTCGTCAGGGTGCGCGGCGAGCAGGTGGAGGAGGTTGACCGCCGCGCCGGAGCTGGCGAACACGTCCACCTGCCCCGCCCCGAGCGCGGCGACGAGCGCGTGCAGGTCCTCGGCGTGCTGCTGGGGCGTCACCGCCGCCGTGGCGTCGTCGGGGGTGCTCCGTCCGGTGTTGCGCGGATCGGTGAGCACGAGGACCCGACCGTCGAGCCGGGCCGCGAGGCTGCCGAACCCCGTGCTGTCCATCGGCGACCCGGCCAGCACCAGGGGCGGGGTGTCGGGGGTGGCGTCGGCGAGGTCGCCGACGACGTCGAACGACAGGACGGCGCCGGGGACCGCGACGGTGCCGGGCGTGCGGGGTGCGGCGGTCATCGCCCCATCATCGAACCGGTCGCGGACCGTCCGCAACGCCTTCTAGCCTGCTGGGCATGACCGACTTCACCGAGCAGGACCTGGGCGGCTCCACGTTCCAGCGCGTCAATCTCTCCGGCGCCTCGTTCCGCGAGGCGTACCTGACCGGGATGGACCTGCGCGACGTCGACCTCAGCGGCACCCGCGTGCGCGCGGCCTACCTCGACGGGGTCCGGATGACCGGCGTCGAGGCCCCGCACCTCGAGATCTCCGGCGAGCTCGGGCGGGTGCTGGTCAACGGCGTCGACGTCGTGCCGCTCGTCGAGGCCGAGCTCGACCGGCGCACGCCCGAGCGCGCGCTGATGCGGCCCACGGACGCGGCAGGCCTCCGCACCGCCTTCGACACACTGGACCGCCTGTGGGCGGAGACGGTCGACCGGGCCCGAGCCCTGCCGCCGGAGGCGCTGCACGAGCAGGTGGACGGCGAGTGGTCCTTCGTCCAGACCCTGCGCCACCTCGGGTTCGCGCACGCCTGCTGGGTCGGGGGCGTCGTGCTGGCCGACCCGGCGCCGTGGCACCCGCTCGACCTGCCGTGGGACGAGGCGCCCGAGCACGACGGCGTCCCGTGGGACCGCGACGCGCGCCCGGGGCTCGACGAGGTGCTCGAGATGCGCGCGCAGCGGCGGGCCACCGTGGGCGCGGTCCTCGACGACCTGACCGAGGAGGGCCTCGAGCGAGCGGTCTCCTCCGCCACGCCCTTCCTGCGGGACGCCGACTCGCTGACGGTCGCCGACTGCCTGCGGGTGGTGGTCCGCGAGGAGTGGGAGCACCGCTCGTACGCCGAGCGCGACCTCGCGACGCTGGACTCGCGCTGACCCACGGGAGCACACTGGGCGCCGTGAGCGGGACCCTGGGAGCACGGCTGGCGAGCGCCATCGCCGCCAAGGACGAGGCCGCGCTGCGCGCCGTGCTCGCCGACGACGTGGACTTCAAGG
Source organism: Nocardioides sp. Z24_21 (assembly GCF_058134345.1). Classification (NCBI taxonomy): domain Bacteria; kingdom Bacillati; phylum Actinomycetota; class Actinomycetes; order Propionibacteriales; family Nocardioidaceae; genus Nocardioides; species Nocardioides sp. Z24_21. The sequence continues at coordinate 901,640 of NZ_JBYTTH010000002.1, read as the reverse complement.
GCCTCACGCCCGGGCGGCTGTGGGAGGGCACCGGCCCCGACGCCGTCGTGGAGATCCTCTTCGGGTCGTGGTTCGAGCCGCCCGACGAGATCGAGCGGGTGGTCGACGTCTCCGAGCGCGAGGACGTGGCCGACACCTCGCACGTGGGCTACCGCCTCGACCTGACCAACCCCGGCGGCTCGTACGTCGCCGAGCAGCAGGCCTACTACCGCGGAGGCGACGCGATCGAGCACCTGCGGATCATGTGCTCGGGCTTCCGCCCCAGGTGACGCGGCCCTCACCCGAGCCGCTCGGCCAGCGCCCGCCCCAGGCGTACGCCCGAGAGCCAGGCGGCCTCGACCCGCGGCCGCTGCCCCCACCCGTCGCCGCAGACGCCGACCAGCCGCGCCCCCTCGACCAGGGCGAAGGGGTCGTCGCGGCGTCCCACCGGACGGGCGAAGGTCCAGCGGTGGACGTGCACGTCGTCGGGCTCGGCAGCACCGACCAGTCGCCGGACAGCACCCACGACGGCCGGGGCGGCCGCCGCCGGGTCGTCGAGGTGCCGCGCGGCGCGCTCGGGCGTCGAGTGGGCGACGAGCACCGCGGCGTCGTCACCGCGACGCCGGCCGTCGTCGGCGATCCAGCCGACATCGGGGTGGCCGTTGACGAACGCGCCCTCGAAGCGACCGCCCGGGCTCGCGCCGTCCCAGGTGCGCCGCAGCCACCGGGCGGCCACCGCGACGACCGGCTCCCACTCGCGGTCCAGGGCCTCGGCCACCGGGTGGTCGCCCACCAGTCGCCGGGCCTGCGGGTCGGGCATGGCCAGGACGACGGCGTCCGCCGCGTCGGCCTCGTCGAGGGTCGTGACGTCTCGCCGGTGGACGTCGAGGCCGCGCGCGAGGTCCTCGACCAGCGAGCGCAGGCCGTGGGCCGCCCCCCAGCGCATCGGGCCGACCGTCTCCGCGGGGTCGCCGTCGCCGAGGACGGAGAGGGTGTCGGTCCACTCGCGCGCCAGGCCGCGCGCCGCCCAGTCGTCGACGACGGCGGCGAAGCCCGGGTCGCTGACGGTGAGGTAGGACGCCCCGAGGTCGACGGGCCGGTCCCACAACCGCCGCGCGGCCATCCGGCCGCCGAGCACCCGGCCACGGTCGACCACCGTGGCGTCCAGGCCCGCCGACCGCAGCTCGCGGGCGCAGGCCACGCCGGACAGGCCGGCGCCGACGACGACCACACGACCCACACTCACGCGGCCGAGCGTACGACCGGGGGCGAGCCCGGTCGTGTCCCCGAGCCGGTCAGGCCGTGGCCCGGGGACGGCGGCGCGCGGGCCGCCGGATCGCCGACCCCGGCTTGGAGGCGAGCAGCGGGTCGAAGTCGTCCGTGATCTCGGTCAGGCGCGCCTCGTCGACGAAGACCGCCCCGTCGCGCACCTCCTCGACCAGGTCGCGCCCCAGGATGGTCCCGGCGGTGCCCATCCCGCCCCAGATCGTGGCGTTGATGCCGAACATGTGCTGGGTGCTGCCCCCGGCGAGGAACAGCCCTGGGATGTGGGTCGTGACCCGCGGCCGGAACGGGCCGAGGTTGCGCAGGAGCGGCGCGATGCCGTAGCAGGAGCCGTCGCTGGTGAGGGTGAAGCGCTCCTGGGTGATCGGCGTGGAGGCCTCGCAGAAGACCATCCGCTCGCGGAGGTCGGGGATCATCAGCTCGGCGGTGTCCAGCACCCGCTGGGTGAGCTCGTCCTTGAGCTGCCGGTAGCGCTCGTCGCGGCCGTAGCCGTCGCCGTCGCCCGGGTCGGTGTCGACGTTCCAGAACGCGTGGTCCTTCGGCGCCCAGCTCACCAGCTCGAGCGTCGAGTAGCCGGGCGGCGCGGAATGCGTGCCCTCGGGGTCCTTGGCGGTCGGGCAGCTGATGCCCACCGGCATCAGCTCGGGGCAACGGCCGGCCGCGACCTCGCGGTAGTAGCCGTCGACGTCGTTGGTCGGCCACACCCAGGCCAGCGGCGGCGTGCCGCGCTCGCGCAGGTCGACGTCGAGCGCGACGTAGACCGCGAACATCGGCAGCGTCATCTCGAGGTCCTTCAGCCGGCGCCGCAGCCGGCGGGTCAGGTGGGCGTCGCCGACCAGCTCGGTCCACGTCTTCTTGTAGTCCGCGGCTGAGACGACGACCTCGGAGCGGATCACCTCGCCGCCGCGGAGCCGCACGCCCACGGCGCGTCCGTCCTCGATGAGGATCTGCTCGACCCGGGCCTTGGTGCGCACCCGGCCGCCGTGCGACTGCACGACGTCGGTGAGGTGGGCGCCGATGACCTGGCCGCCCCCGCGCGGGTAGTAGGCGCCGGCCTGCAGGTAGTGGTGGAGGAAGCCGGCGTGCATCGCGGTGGGCGTCCGGTGCGGGGGCCACGTGTAGTCGCCGTTCTCCGCGAGGATCACCGCCTGCGCGTCGGCGCTGAGCCCGCACGCGTCCATCAGCGTCGTGATCGGGCGTACGCCCCAGCGCAGCAGCATCCACGGACGCATGCGGGGCTCCTCGCCCGCCGCGACGATCCGCATCACCCGCACGCACCGGCGCAGGCCGGCCTCCTCGTCGGGGAACGCCGCGAGGAGATGCTCGAGGTAGGTGTCCCAGCCGGTCGGCGTCTGGAACGTCGTGCCGGGGATCATGATCTGGCAGTGGCCCTCGGGGCGCTGCCGCAGCCACGTGATGCGCTCGGTCAGGGCCAGCCCGGACAGCGCGGTCTGCATCCGGCCGCCGGGACCGCACTCGCCGACGTAGTGGGTGCCCACGTCGAACTCGAACTTGTTGCCCGCGCGGCGGAAGACCTGGGTGCTCCCGCCGACGACCTGGTTGGCCTCGAGGACCAGCACCCGCTTGCCGTTGGCCGCGAGGTAGGCCGCGCACGTCAGGCCACCGGGGCCGGCGCCGACCACCACGACGTCCCACGGCTCGGAGGGGGCGTCGTGCGGGGTCTCGCTGCTCGGGGCGGCGGTCTGGGTCATGTCGGCTTCTCTTCCGCGAGTGATCTGGAGTCTCACCCCAGTCAACCGCGTCCCCGCCTGCGCGGCGGGGTCGACGGGCGTACGCGACGGGTGCTCCTCGTTCACCCGGCCACACTAGGGCCGAGGTCGTCGCCCGCGCCGTCGTTAGACTCCGGGCCGTGAGCGCTGGGGGCCCGATCTGGCGGCAGCCGGGCATGGCGCCGCTGATGGCGATGTCGTGCGCCGGGTTCTCCGGCTACGCGATCCTGCTGACGGTCGCGCCGCTGTGGGCGGTCGAGGGCGGGGCGGGCACCGCCGGGGCCGGGCTCGTCAACGGCGTGCTCCTGCTCTTCACCGTGCTCACCCAGCTCTTCGTCCCCCGCGCGCTGCGCACCCTCGGCTGGGCGCCGGTGCTCACCGCGGGACTGCTGCTGCTGGGCGTCCCCGGCGTGCTGCTGACGCTGAGCGACGACCTCGGCGTGGTCCTCGCCGTGTCGGCGGTGCGAGGCGTGGGCTTCGGCGTCCTGACCGTCACCGGCAGCGCGGCCGTCGCGGGGCTGGTGGACGCCCGGCGCCGCGGGGAGGCGATCGGCGCCTACGGCCTCGCCGTCGCGGCGCCCAACCTGGTGCTCCTTCCGGCCGGGCCGTGGATCGCGGAGAGCCTCGGCTACTGGGTGGCGTTCGCCGTGAGCGCCCTCCCGCTGGCCGGGATCCCGGCGGCGCTGCGGCTCGCCTCGGTCCTGCGCCCCGACGTCCAGGAGCCGCACCCGGCCACGGCGGAGTCCCCCGATCCGCACGACCCGGCGTCCGCGGCGTACGTCCGGCTGCTGCGCCCGATGCTGCTGCTCCTCACGGTGACCCTGGCGGGCGGCGCGCTGGTGACGTTCACGCCCCAGATGGTCGACCGCCCGTCGGTCGCGGCGGGCGGCCTGCTGCTGATGGGGCTCGCGGCCGCGCTCAGCCGCTGGCGGATCGGCGTGCTCGCCGACCGTCACGGGGTCCACCGCCTGCTCGTGCCGTTGGTGCCCCTGACCGGGGTCGGCATGGCGCTCGTGGCGTGGTCGGTCGCGGACTCCGACGGCGCGCGGGTCGGCTCGTTCCTGGTCGCGATGCTGCTGGTCGGCCTGTCCTACGGCGGCCTGCAGAACCTGACCCTGCTGATGTCGTTCACCGCCGTCTCGCGCCGCCACCACCACCTCGCCAGCGCGGTGTGGAACGTCGGCTTCGACGCGGGGACGGCGCTGGGCTCGGTGGCCGTCGGCGTGATCGCCGAGCTCACGTCGTTCACGACCGCCCTGCTGGTCGCGGGCGCGATCGCGGTGGCGACGCTGCCCCTCGCCCTGCGTCGGCCGGGGTCGCCTAGGGTCGGCGCATGAGCGCTCCGAAGGTCATCCTGCATGGCGGCCCCGCGGACGGGCAGGTCGCCTCCTGCCCCGTCCTGGGCGACCCGCTGTCCGTCGAGGACGTGGGCGGGGGCTCGATCACCTACGTCGACGCCGGGCGGTCCGAGGAGCACGACGGCGACACCCTGCGGGTCTACGAGCCCCGACGCTGACCCGCGTCATGCCGCCAACGTGAAGAGCGCTCGCGCGAGCTGCTCCTCGGCAGGGCTGCGGCTGCTCCCGGTCGGCACCCGCCGCGTGCCGCTGTGGTCGACGAGGTAGGTCGCCCCGTGCGGGTCGCGCCACACGTAGAGGCCCGGGAACGGTTGCCGCACCTGCCACCCGCCGTGGGTCTTGATGCGGTGGTGGAAGCCGGTCATGGGTCCGTAGTTGCCCACGCTCGACTGCCCCGGTGGCCCTGCTCGCCGGAAGGGCACGGTGTGGTCGATCTGCTGGGTGCGGGAGGTGCTGACTCCCCACGGGAAGGTGTCGGCCGGCGTCATGAGGTGCACGGCCTGGCGATGTCGGTCGGGGATCTCGTAGGCGTCGACGGGCGCCTGGCCGGCGAGGTCGAGGGCCGGCTTGACGGTGAAGCGGGCGTGTGGGCCGAGGTGGCGACGGACCCACTCCTCGGTGACCGGCCCGTGGCCCTCGACGCGGGCGGTGCCGGTCGGCTCGGGGCCGGCGTAGGTGTGCACGTGGAGGGTGACGGTCGGCAGGAGCCTCGACCAGTCGACCGCGGGGCGATCGCCGGTGCGCCCGTGGCCGTGCCGGTCGTCGGCCGGGCACTCAGGACGGTCGCGCCACGCGACGAAGGCCTCGATGAGGGCGACGGCCTCGTGCGGAGTGGCCAGGACGGCGATCGCCTTGACGCGCCTGGCCTCCAGGTCGTCGGTGTCGCCGAGGGCCTCCAGGATGTCGGCGATCCACTGCACCCGGGCGTCGAGCAGCGCCACGACGGGGAACGGCGCCCGGACGAAGAAGCCTCGCATGCCGCTCTCGGTCGAGCGCGTGGGACGCGCGACCTGGCGCGCGGCGTTGGCCCGCTCCTCGCGCTGGGCCGCCTCGGGAGCGCTGGCGACGACGAGACCCGTGACCAGGTCCTCGAAGCGGGACCACGGGATGCGCCCGTCCGCGGACTCGGCGGCGCGCTCGTCGACGTAGGACGCCTGCTCGACGGTCAGGTCGCGCGTGCGCCGCGCGACGAAGCGGGCGTAGGACGCCTTCACCTCGAGCGCCTCGACGCGCCGCCAGAGCTGCGGGAGCCGGATCACGAGATCGAGCGCGTCGGCCATCAGGGAGTGCGCCGCGCCCGTCGAGATGCCGATCCGCGCCCCCAGCGCCGCAGCCGCGAACTCGGACACGTCGGGCGTCCCCACGCCCCCGAACCGCCTGATCCGCTCGCGCCCGGGCAGTGAGCCGACCGCGGGGTCGATCCTGTCGGGGGCGTGCAGGATCGCCACCTGCAGCGCGATCCGGAGCACCTGCGCCTCGCACTCGCGCTGCATGCGCGCGACCTCGTCGGCGTGATCGAGGAGCTCGGCCTCGGTCAACTCGTCGAGAGCGGTGGTCAGGTGCATGCCACTACTCAATCAGGAGGGTCCGACAGTGGGTGGCCGGTGATGCGGGGGTTGCGCTGGGGCATTCCGCCGCTTGGTGGCGTCGCGGTCTTGCGGGAACACTGAGTGGCGTTCGCCCGGGGAGGGTCCGTCACCTATCGGTTCCGCGCCGGCGACCCGGCCGCGCCGGTGAAGGTGCCCTCCGCGACGTCGAGGGGGACCGCAGAATCCGTCGAAGGAGAATCTGCTGGTGGGGTGACACATGCCCTAGCGTCGGCGGAGGCGCGGGTGAGGCAAGACAGCGCGGACTCGCCGCATGCTGTCGCCCAGGCGTCGGGTGGCCCTTCGCGCGCGGTCGCGGATCTGCAGCAAGGGCGCAGCCAGGGCACGTCCGACGGCGCGTGCGGCGTCGGTGGCCCATCGGATCGGCGCGCCGAGCACCCGGCCCGTCCACTGACGTGTTGCTTGTACCCAGCCGCTGACGGTGCGCCATGCAGCGGCCAACAGTCGCGTGGGCGCGGCGAGGAGGCGGCCGAGGTCTTGAAGTGCCGCGCCGAGCCATGCGCCGATCGTGCGGACGGCCGCGTAGAGCCATCGCGCGGGTGCGACCAGGAGGCGCCCGAGTGCCCGGAGGGCGGCGTCGAACCAGCCGCCGATCGTGCGGACGGCCGCGTAGAGCCATCGCGCAGGAGCGGCGAGGAGGCGCCCGAGTGCCCGGAGGGCGGCGCCGAACCAGCCGCCGAGCGTGGCCAGACCCGCGGAGAGCCAACGCCACGGCCGGAGCAGGACCCGACCGACTGCGCGCAACGCCGCGGCGGCCCAGCGCAGAGGAGCACCCAGGACCCGGCGCACTCCCTGTTGCACGACGTCCCCGAGCCGCCTGATCGTGGTGGCGAGGACGTCGAGCACGCGGCGTACCGCGCGCCCCGAGGCCCGGAACAGGTCCCGGAGCAGCATCAACGGGAGCAGCGGGAGCCCGAGGATGACCTCGAGCCGGGATAGCGGGGCTGACCGCTCGTCGTCCACGGAGAGTGAGTCTGCCCTACCTGCGCGGGCATCTGGTCCGTCATGGCCGGGTTCCAGGCCACCGGCGCAGTGAGCGTCCAGGGCGTCGGTCTTGTGGTGGTGGCCGCTGTCGAAGAGCCGCACCTGCGCCGCGAGCTTGGCTGGCACGTCAACAACCTGCTCGCCGGCGGCGACGACTCTCTGGGCCAGCGACGGCCGGCACCGTTGGCACCCTCGACCGCCCAAACCCGGTCCGGCCACTGCTTCACATAGCGCTGCAGCGCTGCATAGCCGGCCCGGTCGGTGTGGAACCGCCCCTTGCCGAGCGGCTCCTCACAGGTGTCGACGACCTCGATCGTGGCCGACATCTTGTGGGGATCGACCCCGATGACTCCGCCCTTCTTCGTGTTGCTCACCCTGCTCACCTCGTCTTCGCCGGGGACCAGTAGGTCGACGGGGTGGGCACTGCTACTACGAGCTGGACAGCCCCCTCTGGGGCCACGCCTCGTCACGGTCACCGGAGGGTCGCAGTCCAGATGAGAGCCACACCCAAGACTCGGCTGGGCAGCCGATAAGGGAGCGTCTCGCCGATCACCTAGATCGAAGTCTGGCCAGACACCGATTCTGCGCGAAATCTCTTAGTAGCCGCGACGAGTGCGTCTATCCGCCGCGAGCCAGCGCGCATCCGAACAGCGCGCCCATTCCCAGTACTTCGCGCAAAGTGAGTTGGCAGGTGGTCTTGGCGCGAGAGGATGCCGGTATGGGGGACTACGTCAAGCGCTCAGTCATGACTGAGGCGAGCGAGCTCATCGCTATCGCAACTGGCGTCTACCGGAGAAGGCTGACTCCGGAAGAGATCGCCTCACTGACTAGTGGACGTGCCCATTGGAGTCTTCGCTGTTTCCCGTCCCACATCTTGGGGCCGGCAGCCAAGGCGATGCGTGAGCAGCGCGATTCCGTCGATGTCGAGATGTGGGCGGGCCTGGCTCAAGCCTTGCGCAACTTCGACGCATCACTGAAAGGCCCAACTCGACTGAGCCTCAACGAGGCTGATCTCCGGAACATGAACCGACGCAACGCGCCGCGCGGTCATGAGCGGGGTTGGGCTAGCCCAAACGGCTCGCTTGGGAGCCTCTGCGTCGCGTGCGGAAACGTACTCTCCTCGGGAAACCGCTGTGGATGCCCGACGTCGGAGAACGCGGGACGCCCCAGTAAGTAGCCGCGGGTAGCTTCCAGGCCAAGGCGTCATTCCGCCGCTTGCCTGCCCGCTCCTACAGCAGGTTCCGTCGGCCGGCTCGAGCCGTGCCATAACCGACGGGTTCAGTCGTCGAGCGGGACCAGCGGAAGTCCGTCTGGCATTTCCCAGTGGTTCGAAACGGCAGCGAGCCAGGCAGAAGGAGGCTTGACGTTGAGCCGTACGTCACGTGTGCGGTTCTCGGCGACCCAGAGCTGCTCGACGGAGTAGGACTTCCGGCACTCGGGCCCGATCCCAAGACGTGCGCTGGCGGGGTCTCTGAGTGGCTGGCCGCACTTCACGCAATGGTTGAGAATCTCAATGTGACGACGCTCCCGCGTTTTTCCCTGCAGCGTGCGCTTGAAGGACAGCAGGTTGTGCCGGCGCCGGGTCTCGGCGAGGGAACACTCTGACGCCGATACGCGAATTCGGTTTGGATCAGCCTGAAGCGCGGTCAGCAAGACATCCGCGACGATCCACCCACATTCAATTGCGGTGCGTTTGGCGCGCCACACCAGCAGGCACGGCACTGTGGCAGGATCTCCATGCGCACTGAAGGGGAGCGTCCACGGCGGAAGTAGCACTGAGTCGGCGGGCACCTTGGCGCGCGACAGTTCGGCCAGCATCAGGTCGCCTCGAACCATGACCGAGATCCACGGGATCGCGTTCAGCCTGTCACCGACGTACTCGAGTCGCATGTCGAAGAGCACGCGCTTCGAACCGTCACCAGTTCTGTACTCGACTCCAACCGCATCCACTTCGACGCGTTCTAGAAGCTCTGCCGTGTCTATCGCGAGTGTCTCAGCAGTCGACAGCCGGGTTGGTGGCGCCTCTGGCGAGACGATGCGATGTGGCAACGCATCCGGACCATCCTTGTACCGATCCCAGTTGATGGGCGTGCCCCGATACGCGGACGCCGGGCGCGCTGGGCGGCGACCCGGCGGCTGTTCGCGCCGTCCTCGATCTCCGGGATGTGTCACCGCCCGAACCTAACTGCATTGAGACAGACAAGTAGGCGGTTCCTCGAACCCGCCTACCGGCGGGGCCTAGCTCCCATGCACGTCAATCCGCCGCGGATGACCAGGACCCTCAGCTTGCGTGGTGCTGAACGACGTTGAGCACGTTGCCATCGGGAGCGCGGACGAAGAAGCGAGTCACGCCCCATGCCTCGGTTGTCAGGGGGTGCACGATGTCGTACCCGCGCTCCTGTGCTTGGCGGTAGGCGGCTTCGACGTCGTCGACCATGATCGAGACCACGGGGTCCACGGGCGCGGTGGCATCGCTGGTCATCACCTGGAGCGTCGCCCTGGATGCCGGCGAGGTGTGGCGGGCCACCCAGCCCAGGTTGAACTCCTCTTCGGCCAACCCGAGGTAGTCGCTGTAGAAGCTCCTGGAGGCGGGGAGGTCGGGTACGTGGAGGTCGGCGATGATCTGCGTGACGCGGATGCGCGACGTGTCGGCACTCCCCGCTGGGGCGGCCTCGCCCGACGTCTCCGGCGCGGCGCCCAGGAGGTGGATCCAGCGCGGATCCTGCTGGCCCGATCGGCGCTCGAGCTCGCACACCAGCGGTTGCGGGCGGCTCGCCATCCGGCGCAGGCACTCCTCGACCTGGCCCCGGTCGGCGAATCCGTGCAACCGCTCGGTGCGGGTGCGCAGCTCACCAGGCGACTGGGCGCCGCGGAGCAGCAGCACCGTGAGCAGCGCCCGCTCGTCGGGCTCGAGGGCGAGGCGCTCGTCGAGGATCTGGTGGTACTTCAGTGTCCGGCGCCCGGTGTCGGACCACACGATCCGCAGCAGCCCACGTTCCTTGAGCGACTTCGCGGTCCGCTCGACGGTCTGCTGGTCGAGGTCGGTGACGGGGTCGCGGCTGCTCTTCTGGTTGCACGCCGACACCAGCGCGTTCGCGGAGAGGGGATAGGTGGCCGGCACGGTCGCCTGCTTCTCCAGCAGGCTGCCGAGGATGCGCTGGTCAGTCGCATCGAGGACGGGGAGTTCGCTCACGCCACGACCCTAAGTCTGCCTTGGCACGATGCCGGATCGAACAGCGTCCTTTCGCCGCGAGGTGGTCTATGCAGCACAAGTTTCTGGGCCGGTTGAACTAGACAAGCCCCCAGTGTTTTCACCCATGCTCGGTGGCATGACGGACACTTGGACGATGCTCGAGTTGCAACATGCGCTGCGCGAGTTCGAGAGCGATCTACGACGAGCCGGGAAGAGCGATAGCACGGTGCACACTTACGTCGATCGCGCCGACCGATTCCTACGCTACCTATGCGGCGACTATCGACCCGAGTGAGCGGGAGCGGAGGGCCTTCCCTAAATGACCGGGTGGCTACGAGCTCGAGCGCGTTGCGCACCCCGGATTGCACCCAATGTCTGGCGGAACGGGGAATGGTTGTTCTGATCCAAGTTCAGGGGAAAAACGTACTGTTGGAGCAGCTCATGCTCGAGGAGCCAGGGTTCGGGAGTCTCCAGCCAGCACACACGGGCGTGCCGACCCATCCAGCTGGAGAGTTCGGCTTCGCCGGATGCGAAGGTAAGGCGGTTTCCGCTTCCGACAAGCCGGAGCTCGATACCAAGGTCGTCGGCTAGTAGCGAGCCGAGTGTGAGGCGCAGGGTCGATCCGTAGGCGTTCCCTCGGTAGTGATAGCGCAGACGAGAACGCACCGTCTGACGGCTGGGTCCGCGGCCGTTGGCTGGGGGCTTGGCCGGCGAGATGCCGACATAGAGCAAGGTGTGATCGCCGTGCTTCACAGCACCGTCGGCGGGCACACCTGCAGGGACCTTGTCGAAGTACCACGCGTAAACGCCGGGTGCGGCCGGGACCGGACAGGGGCGCGCAAGCACCTCATCACGAGTGAACAGACGATCTGGTCGCAGCAACATCGCAGTTGCTTCCTGAGGCGGGTTCGCGTCCATTCGCGAACCATCCCACGGAGACGGTCGAGCCGTCTTCCGTGCCCCATTCCGCCGCCTGAAGTCCTACAGCCCTTGGTCGACGCCAGGGCGCCTTCACGGGGCGCCGGCTCGAGCGTTGACCCGTGGTTCACGCGTTCTCCTGACGCTGTCGGTAGACACGGCTACCGTCCGGGATCGTGGATGCGGGGGACCTCTGGAAGCTACTGGTGGGCGGCGTAGTGACGCTGGTGGGCAGCGCATTGCTGCACCAGCTGCAACTCGGCACTCGTCGACGCCGGCGTCGACGCGATATTAGGGAGCAGCTCGAGCTGCTTGCTCTGCTCGGGGACCACCCGGTGGCCGCGGCGCGGGTCCGGCGGCGCGTGACGGCGGCTCTTGAGGCGTACGAGCCTTCGCTCGCAGTGATACGCAAGAGGCGCGGCCGGTTGATTTCGGCAGTGAGCTTCGTGAGTGCCAACGTGATCGTCATCGGAATCGCGATCGCTGCGAAGCCTGGGGTGCCCACCTTCGGGGAGGTGCTGTTCTTGTCCGTCGGCATCGTGGCGTTCGCGTTCGCGCTCGAGGATCTCTTGTCCCGCACGCTGCAGACCAGGGCTGAGGACATGGCTGTTGGCACGGGTGAGAGCGGTACGACATGGTCTGCGACGGCGGCCGGGAAGGCTGGTCTGCCTGATGCCGATGAGCAGTCGGTTGAGGAGCGCCCCAACGGGGACGAGGCAGTCAAGCCGAGCAGGATCCGCGACGGCTCGTAGGGCGGTCGTCGTCGGCGAGCCGGGAGAAGGCCGGGCCGCCCGAGAGGACCGCGCTGGGCTCGTCGTCGTCGTGCCCCATCCGGCGCATCCGCAAAGGCGACCCATTCCGCCGCTTTGGTGTGCCACCGGGCTCCGTCACTGACCACCGGTCGATGGCTCAGTCCCCGGCATTCTCCTCGAAGTCACTGTTCTTGAGGAGGAAGGAAGACCTGCCCTAGTCGGTCCAGCACGCTGAGTCCGAGGACAGATAGTTCACGTGTCTGCGCACATGCGATCTGAAACTCCTCCTCGCTCTTCCAGCGAGGCGCATCGGTCCAGGTGATGTGGCGATCTTCCATACTCTCGACGACATACGCGTTCCAAACGCCGAGCGTGCCGAAGTGCGCGTAATCGGAGAGGTCCTTGTACACCAGACCCAACTGCGCCACCTCGTCCTTCACGGCGTGAATCAAGGACGAGAAACTCTTACGTGCTGGCCGTCCGTGCCCCGGACCGTAAAGCACGACTTCAGCGTATTGAACCGCCCCGGCGTGTCCGGAGACTCTGGTCTGCCCCGAGTTCCGCGGAGTCGAGATTCCTGGATTCTCATGCCGCGATGAGTGCGGCTTTGCACCGCGAGGCGGTGCCGTTCCCTCTCATCGGCTCCTCGACGCCACAGACAGGGCACCCCTCGCGCTCTAGTCTGATCGGGTGCTCACAAACCGTTCGGCACCGCACGCGCGAGTGACTCCGGTGCTCATCGTGGCCGACGTCAGATCAGCCGTCGCGTGGTACACCGAGGTCTTCGGCTTCGTCGAGCACGTCCGCATAGGCGAGGGGCATCGCTCGCAGCTCGGCTTGCCGGAGGGGCCGCCGGCCGAGCTGGTGATCGCAGAGGTTCGGCCGGGACGGCGAACGCCCGAGCGCCAACGCTCGCACCAAGTGATGTTGAAGGTCGCCGACGTGGCGAAGGTTGTGGCGGCTGCGGTGGCACGGGGCGCTCAGCTGGTCGATGAGATCCAAGACTGGGAGTACGGCGAGCGGCAGGCCGCCATCGATGACCCGTTCGGCCACCAGTGGGTCCTCAACCAGACGCTGAACGACGTCGAACCCGAGCAGTGGGGCGGGAACACCGTGACTCCACGGTCGCCGTACCGGTAAGTGGCTGCGTCAAACCGCCGCGATCGCGCGGTCGGATCCACTGAGGGGTTGGTTGTTTGCATAGACATGACGTCGTCGTCGTCGAGTCATACTGCCCTCATGCCGAAGTTCGCGTCGGTCGACGACTACCTCGTATCGCTTCCCGCTGAACAGAGGGAGGTGGTGGAGGAGATCGAACGGCGGGTGCTGCTGGTGGTGCCCGGCGCAGATCGTGTCATGCGCTACGACATGCCGACCTGGCAGGTCGAGGGCGTTTCCCTCGTCCACGTGGCGGCATGGAAGCAGCACGTCTCGCTCTATCCCGTGCCACCGGCAGGCGATTCTGATTTGGACGCCGACCTCGCGCCTTACGCCGGAGCCAAAGGCACGCTCAAGCTGCCGTACCCCCAAGTCGACTACGCACTGATCGAGCGGGTCGTGCGCCGGCTGATCGAGACCCGCTCTCCGAAGTAGCGGAGCAGCTCCCCCGTAGTCCACGTGCAAGCGGGACCGCGACGCCCCGCACCTCGTCATGAGTGCGTCCTTCCGCCGCGAGTCGGTATGTCGTCAGGCGTCGACACCCGGGTGGGTGGGGCGAATGATTGGTCCGGTGACGCGGAGCTCGAGGGAATCGCCGGATGCTGGGGTGGACGATGCTGTCGCTCCTAGGCGGCTGTCGGCCCGGAGCTGGGGCGAACTCGTGCGACGCGCTGCAGGGCATGTAGTGCAGGCACGTCTTCCCTTCCTCAGCGCCGGTGTCGCGTTCTTCGCTGTCTTGTCCGTCGCGCCCGTGTTGGTGACGGCGCTGTCGGTCTACGGTGCGCTCAACACGCCTGGGCAGGCCCGTAGTCAGCTCGCGGGGGTTGCGGAGGTGCTGCCGCCCCAGGTGGAAGTCCTGGTGACCGATCAGCTGACCAGCATCACGACCGCTTCGGCGGAGGTGCTGACGGTGCGCGGTCTCGTAGGTCTGGGGCTCGCCTTGTGGACAGCCACCACCGCGATGGTGGCTCTCATCGACGCGTTGAACGTGGCCTACCACGAGACTGAGTCCAGGGGCTTTGTGCGGCGCACGGTCCTGGGTCTCTCGTTCGTCCTTGGGGGTGCGCTCTTCCTGGGCGCCGCGATCGCTCTGGCCGGTGTGACGACCCGGGCCATCGACAGTTCACCAGGCTACGTCCGTGCCGTGGCGGCGGTGGCGGCGTGGCCGGCGATGGCGGTGCTGATGTGCACGACGCTCGCCGTCCTCTACAGGTTCGGCCCGGACCGCAAGGACCCACAATGGCGATGGACGACGTGGGGGGCCGTGGGCGCCACCGTGCTGTGGGCGGCGGGCTCTGTCGCGCTCTTCGTCTACGTGCAGAACCTCGGTACCTACGGGACCATCTACGGCTCGCTGGCCGGTGTGGTGATCAGCATGTTCTGGCTCTGGTTCACCGTGCTGCTGGTGGTGTTCGGAGCCGCTGTCAACGGCGAGTCCGAAAGGCAGACCACGTATGACTCCACGACGGGTCCTGAACGTCCGGTGGGCCAGCGGGGCGCGGTCGTCGCTGACAGCACGCCGCACCACCTCAATCGTCCATGACCAGCGACTTCCCTTCCTGTTCGACGTCGGCTTCGCAGACAGTGAGACTGTCTCCCCGCTTGCGCCGCCGCCGTGAACAGTTCCGGCGGCGTTGAGATGCCGATCATCCGCATCCACCGTCAGCGTTGAGCGTCCGTCAGCTGCTTGGGGCGCACCAGCGCCGATCGCCGAGCCGGCCCGGCATCCTCCAGCCCGCTGCGAGCCGCGAGGGAATCAGCGGCTGGCTGTCGCCGAAGAAGTCACAGAACTTCATGATGAGTGGGTCCCAAGCCTTCGGGTCGATGTGGTCGCTGCCGGGCAGCCGTACGGCATCGTCCACGTGGGCGCGCAGCACCCGGACGTGGATGGCGAGCGCTCCCGGAGAGTCCCGGTCGATCGGGTAGTGGCTCGACACGTGGCACTCGAGCTGGATCGGGCATTCGACCACTCGGTCCGGGGCGATCAGATCCGACGGCTCAGGGGTCAGCCCGGCGACCTCGAACTTGCGCGGCTCGTAGCGGTACCCAGTGTCACGCTTGTGCGGCGACAGCTCGGGCGAGCCGCTGAGCAGCGCAAGCCGGTCGACGTGGCCGACCAGGTCGGCTGAGGCGAGGTTGAGGACCGCCTCCCCTGTACGCAGCATGTTCTGCGTGGTGCGGGAGGAGGCGGCCAGGCCCAACACAGCGTGCTGCCCCAGCCACCAGGCAGAGGACATCGGCGCCAGGTTGGTGGTGCCGTCGGGGTTGGCGGACGAGACCAGGACGACGGGCGTTCCGTAGTAGTGGACCTTGAGAGGCAGGACGCGGTGCATGCGCCAAGTCTGGCGAGCGTAGGGGCGGGGTTCTGGCGGAAACCGGACGGCGCAGCCACGTGCGCGGCGAGGACCTTGGCCGTCTGCCACCCCGCTCCGACTGCTCAGGCGAGGGCGGAGTCGGGGATCCAGTTCCCGTGGAACCCCTGCGGCACCCGGACCGGCAGGTGGACCGTGGCCACCGGTGGTCCGAAGTCGTGGGCATCGAGGATCACCAGATCGCTGGCGCCGCGCGCGGCGTCGTACACGTAGCCCATCAGCCATCCGTCGTCCTCGCCGGCCGCGCTGCCGGCCGGGACGAACGCCATCTCGCTGGAGATGCGTCCGGGGCCCAGGTCCAGCTCGGCGGTGGTGCCGCCGACGAGGTCGTGCTTGCGCACAGCGGTCCGGGGGTCGTCGCCCAGGGCGCCCAGGTCGCGCACCGAGGACGAGCCGATCGTGTAGCCGTAGCGGTGCTGACGGCCCGTGAGTCGTTCGTCCCCGCGGGGGAACTCGGTGCCGCGATCGTCGATCGTCTCGGTGAGGACCCTGCGTGCCCGCGGGTCGATCGTCCAGCGCTCCAGGCGGGGGTGATCGGCCAACGGCTCGCCGTCCTCGGCGAAGGCATGGTCGTGCACCACCAGGTCGATGATCACTCGATCACCGTCGTCGAAGGCGTTGAGGGGGTGGTAGACGAAGCACGGCTCGACGTCGATCCACACGACGTCGGACCCGGCGCCGGCCCGGGGCAGGAGCCCGACCCGGGCCCCGTTGTCGGGGCGCCAGCGGAAGGGCAGGGAGACGCCTTGGAGGGCGAGCTCGAGGTCGAAGAGCACAGGCAGGTCGAAGAGCACGACCCGGGACGCGGTCAGGCCCATGTCGTGGAGCATGACCGGAGCCGGCAGGTCGACGTCGACGGTCCTGACGAGCTCCCCGGCAGGGTCGATCACGTGATAGCGCAACGCGGGGTCGTCGAAGCCGTAGGTCATCACGTGCATCTCGCCGGTGCTCGGGTCGAACTTGGGGTGAGCGTTGATGCCACCAGGGAGCGGGCCACCGAAGTTGCGGGTGGCGACCGTCTCCAGCTCGCCCGTCAGCTCGTAGGGCAGCGACCCCTCGGTCACGGCCAGGATCCGGCCGGCGTGGGCGAACACGCTGGTGTTGCCCGAGCCGGGATACCACCCGCCGTCCGCATGGGGCACGGGAGACTCACCGAGGTGCGCGCTGGCCTCGGGACTGCGCACCCAGCGGTTGCGATACCAGCGTGGCCGGCCGCCGTGCAGGTCGACGCCGTGCACCATCCCGTCGCCCGCGAACCAGTGGTAGGTGTCGGCCTCCGCTGCGAACGGGTTGGGCCCGGTGCGGATGTACCTGCCCGCCAGGTCCGGCGGCACCGCCCCCGTGACCTCCAGATCCGTGGCGGTCACCTCGGTGGCGACCGGCGCGAAGTTGCCGTCGAGGTACGTCGCTGCAGTCATCGTCTGCTCCCTGGCATCAGGCCGCCGAGCCGGCCCCACCAATACACACCCTCCCCCGCGACGCGTCAATGCGCCGCCTGTCGGCAAGCCCCCGGGGCACGCCGTCGCTTCTGCCCCATCCCGGATGCCTCTGCGAGGATGGCTGCGCCCCGCACCGCCGACCTCACCAGCCGAAGGATGCCCATGTCTACGTCACGATTGGTACGCCCCAGCGAAGGACGGTGGCTCGCTGGAGTCTGCGCCGGCCTGGCAGACAGGTTCGGGATCCCGCGGGGACTGGTCCGCCTCGGCTTCGTGATCTTCGGCCTCGTGGGCGCGGGCGAGCTCGCGTACGTCATCGCGTGGATCGTCATGCCCAAGGGCGACTGACCCACGCACCTGACCGCCCGCCTACACCGACAGCGTGTTGACGGTCCGGGTGATGCGCCCGTCGGTCCTCTCGAGGAACACGATCTGGCCGAACTCGACGTGCGACCAGCCGTCGGCGTCCTCGGTCAGCGCCTCGGAGGCGAAGATGGCGGCCGTCGCCTCGTCCTCGTCGCACGCCTCGAAGTCGTAGGCGGTGTCGTCGCGCGGCACGTGGCGGCCGACGAGCAGGTACATCGGCTCGAGGAGCATCGACAGGGCGAAGTCGTCCGTGCCCGGACCGGACTCCCGCAGCGTCTTCCAGTCGCCCGCCGGGTGGGTCTCGCCCTGGTGCCCGAGACCGACGTTGACCCCGATGATCCGGTGGGGCGACACCAGCGCCATCTTCAGCTTGGTCAGGGCGGGGAGGTCGAGGTCCTTCATCGCCTGCGCGATGAGGCCCACCATCTCCTCGATCGCGCGCTGGACGTCCTTGTCGGTGTCGCCGTCGAGCAGCGAGAGCAGCAGGACGTAGAGGAACTCCGTGTCCGTGGTGCCCCGCATCTGCGCGAGGTACCTGTCCTCGCAGTGCTGCAGCAGCTCCCTCTGCAGGAGCATCCAGTGGGGCAGGTCGCCGTTCTGGGCGATGACCCAGGGGGTCTCGTCGAAGGCGAAGGGGTGGCAGTTCTCGTCGACGATGACGGCCGCCGAGTCATAGCTGGCCGCGCGCACGTGGGCGAGCATCGTGTGGGCCCGGAGGCTGGGGACGATGTGCGGGGCGTTGTCGTCGTAGAAGGCCGCCATGGGCCGGCGGTAGTGGAAGGGGTCCTCCGGCTTGAGCAGATGCTCGCTCCAGGCCGCGAACCCCCAGCCCGCCAGCTGGAGGTCCGGGTAGTGCTCAGGGTCGAGGGCCTGGTTGACCAGGCTGTTGGACGGCGTGAGCAGCAGGCTCTCGAGCGGCGTCTCCGGCCCGATGTAGGCGAGCACTCGGCACATGGAGTTCCTTCACTGACGACAGGACGCGCCGGGGTCGGCGTCCAGGTGGGCCCCGAGACGGGCGTCGCCACCCTATGGGCGGGGCGCGGCTGCTCGTGAGGGAGACCCCGATAGCGTCCCGGGGTGGCCAGCCCTCGACGATCCGGTGCTCGTCGGCGCGGCGCACCCTCGCGCCGCGGCGGCGCACGTACGCAGCAGCGGCCGCTGCCGGTCGCCGGGCCGGGCGAGCGGGTGTGGGTGCTCGACGTCCCCTACGGGACCCAGGTCGACGGCGCCGCGTGGCACCCTGCCGTGAAGACCCACCTGTACGTCGGGCGCGCGCTGCCCGCGCACCTCGAGCCCTACGCGCCGGGTCCCCACACCCTCGGCCGGTTCATCGAGAACACGCTCAACCCCGACGACCCGACGCCCGCCCCCGAGCCGAGCGACACGCTCGAGCCGCGGCGGATCCAGTTCGAGGCGGCCGACGCGATCGCGGCGCGCGCCGAGGCGGGCGGGCGGCAGTTCCTGCTCGCCGACGAGCCAGGCGTCGGCAAGACGATCTCCGCGGTGCTCGGCGCGCAGGCCGTCGGCGACCTGCGTGGTGCGCGACGGGTGCTGGTCGTGGCCGACCGGCCCGCCGCGATCACGATCGGCCACTGGTGCCGCACGATCACCGCGCTGGGCGACGGCGGCCTGGAGTGGGTCGTGATCACGTGGGACCGGCTGGACAAGGTCACGGGCCACGACTGGGACGTGATCATCGCCGACGAGGCCCACGCCCTGCGGCGCACCACGACGAAGCGGTGGAAGCTCTGGGCGCGGATCTCCGGTCATGGGAAGCCGCACGACCGGGCGCCGTTCGTCATCGCCACCACCGCGACGCCCGGGCACACGCCGCTGGAGCTGCCCTACCTCGCCCCGGCGTACGCGCAGGTGCTCGGCGAGCCGATGCGGGAGTGGACGTCGGCGACCCGACCCGGCGACGTCTTCGCCGCCGCGCTCGAGCGCCACGGCGTCGGGGTGGAGCAGGGACGCTACGGCGCGACGTGGACCGCCGACCCGGCGCGGCGCGCGGCCGACCTCGAGCTGGTGCGGGGCTGGCTCGACGACGCGAGCCCCGCGGCGATGCTGCACCGCGCCGCGCCGTGGGGGCCGGTGCCCATCTCCGGCATGCCGGTGGCGCTCACGCCCACGGAGCGAGCGGCGTACGAGGCGGAGTGGGGCGAGTTCTGCCGCGAGATGGACATCGCGCGACGCGGCCGCAACGTCGCCAAAGGGCGGGCCGCGCTGCTGCGCTTCCGGCAGAAGGCCGGGCTGATCCGGGTCGACTCGACGGTGGCCTGGATCGCCCAGCAGGTCGAGGCCGAGCGACAGGTGGCGTGCTCGGTCGAGTTCGTCGGCACTGCCGCCGACCCGATCGCCGACCGGCTGCGCGACAGCGGCATCGAGGTCGCCACGATCTACGGCCGCGACCGGTTCGACCCCGAGGCCGAGCGGCTCCGGTTCCAGACCGGGCAGGCGAAGGTCTGCGTGTTCACGACGGTCGCCTCGATCAGCCTGCACGCCGGAGAGACCCTGGACGGGGGCCGTCAGGCGAGCACGGAGCCGCGGGTCGGGGTCTTCCACCAGGCCCGCTTCTCGGGCATCGCCGGCCGACAGGTGACCGGTCGCACCCACCGCGACCACCAGGTCTCGCCGTGGCACATCGCCTACGCCGAGGGCACGGTCGAGGAGCAGGTCGGCAAGGTCATGGTCGAGCGCATCGCCGCGGCCTCCGACACGGTGGGCGGCGACACCAGCGGACTCGCCGACCTCGCCCAGCTCCTCGGCGCCGACTGGCTGCCCGCCACCACCCTGGTCGAGGACGGCGCCTGAGCGGCCCCCTCGGCGCGGACGTAGGCTCCTCCGCGTGAACGCCACCCTCGTCGCGAAGGACCTCGCCGGCGGGCACGGCCACCGGGTGCTCTTCGAGGGCCTCGACCTCACCGTCGCTCCCGGTGACGTGATCGGCGTGGTCGGCGCCAACGGCGCGGGGAAGTCGACGCTCCTGTCCCTGCTCAGCGGGTCGGTGCCGCCGATGGCCGGCTCCGTGGAGTGCGCGCCCCGGGACGCCTTCGTCGGCTGGCTGCCGCAGGAGCACGAGCGCGTGCCCGGCGAGACGATCGCGCACTACCTCGCGCGCCGTACGGGTGCAGCCGAGGCGACCGCGGCGATGGAGTCGGCCGCCGAGGCGCTCGGCTCGGGCGAGCCCGGGGCGGACGACGCCTACGCGGCGGCGTTCGACCGGTGGCTGGCGAGCGGTGCGCCCGACCTCGAGGACCGGATCGCCCCGGTGCTGGCCGACCTCGGCCTCGACGTCGGCCCGGACGCCCTGATGACCACGCTCTCCGGTGGGCAGGCCGCCCGGGTGGCGTTGGCCGCGCTCCTGCTCAGCCGCTTCGACATCGTGCTGCTCGACGAGCCGACCAACGACCTCGACCTCGACGGGCTGGCGCGGCTGGAGGCGTTCGTGCAGGGGCTGCGCGGTGGCGTGGTGCTGGTCTCGCACGACCGCGAGTTCCTCGCACGCTGCGTCACCCGGATCGTCGAGCTCGACCTCGCCCAGGGCAGGGTCAGCGTCTACGACGGCGGCTACGAGGCGTTCCTGGAGGAGCGGGCCGTCGCCCGCCGCCACGCGCGGGACGCCTACGAGCAGTACGCCTCGACCCGCGCCGACCTCGTGCAGCGGGCGCGCACCCAGCGCGAGTGGAGCTCGCAGGGGGTGCGCAACGCGATGCGCAAGAGCCCCGACAACGACAAGATCCGGCGCCGCGCCGCCACCGAGTCGTCGGAGAAGCAGGCCCAGAAGGTGCGCCAGATGGAGTCGCGCATCGCGCGGCTCGACGAGGTGGAGGAGCCGCGCAAGGAGTGGGTCCTGCAGTTCGACATCGCCGCCGCCCCGCGCTCCAGCGCGGTCGTGGCCACGCTCAACGAGGCGACCAAGAGCTTCGGCGACTTCCGCCTCGGGCCCGTCTCCGCGCAGGTCGACGCGGGCGACCGGATCGGCATCACCGGCCCCAACGGGGCAGGCAAGACCACGCTCCTGCGCCTGCTGCTCGGGCGCACGGAGCCCGACACCGGCACCGCCTCGCTGGGTGCCTCGGTGTCCATCGGCGTCATCGACCAGGCCCGCACGGGTCTGGCGGAGGACCTGCCGCTCGGCGACGCCTTCGAGGCCGTCGTCCCGGAGCTGACGCAGGCCGAGGTGCGCACGCTGCTCGCCAAGTTCGGGCTCAGGGCCGACCAGGTCGCCAGCCCGGTCGCGCGCCTCTCCCCCGGCGAGCGCACCCGTGCGGCGATGGCGCTGCTCCAGGCGCGCGGGGTCAACCTGCTGGTCCTCGACGAGCCGACCAACCACCTCGACCTGCCGGCCATCGAGCAGCTCGAGGACGCGCTGGCGTCGTACGACGGCGCGCTCCTGCTGGTCTCGCACGACCGGCGCCTGCTGGCCAACGTCCGGCTCGACCAGCGGTGGGAGGTCGACGGCGGCCGTCTGGTCGTGCGCCACGCCTGACGTCCAGCCTCGACGAGTGCAGGTCGACAGCGCCCGGCCTGGACGGGGGCCTCGGAGCTCGCCGTCGCCGGCGGCATGGCGGGCCCGCTGCTGCGCGCCGCGACGGGCCGCGACGGCCTGCCCCCCGGCTTCTCGGTCCTGTGACGGGCGGCGGCGCGTCAGTTCTCGCAGGCCGTGCCGTCCTTGTCGCGGTCGAGGCTGCGGTAGTTGGTCCAGTAAACCTGCACGGCGAGCTTGGTGGTGGCCGGGCGGGAGTAGCCGTCACGCACCGCCTTGGAAGCCGCCGCCGGCCCCTTGGCGACACCGTTGGGCCACTTGGCGGTGAGGGCGTCGCACGAGCGGAAGGAGGGGGCAGCCGCGTCGGCCGGCGTCAGCACCAGCAGCGGTGCGGTGAGGGCGAGGGCGGCGAGGGCGCCGCAGAAGTTCCTGGTCATGCCGGGACCGTACGTCCGGCCTCCGCGCCTGCGCAGGGAAAGCGGGGATCCCCCCTACGCTGGCGCCATGCCTGCCGCCCGGACCCGCCGCGCCCGCGCGGCGAGGAAGCGCCAGCGGCGGATGGCGGGCGTCGAGCACGACCTGAGCGCGGACGAGTGGGCAGGGCTGCAGGAGGCGTGGGGAGGCTGTGCCTACTGCGGGGCGAGCGGCGCGGCCCTGCAGAAGGACTGCGTGCTGCCGATCTCGCGCGGCGGCCGCTACACGGTGCTCAACGTCGTGCCCGCCTGCGCGTCGTGCAACGCGAGCAAGTGCAACGACGAGGTCACCGGCTGGCTGCGCCGCAAGCGGCTCGACGAGCGCGCCTTCCTGACGCGGCTCGCCGAGGTCCACGCCGGGCTGTAGGGGCGGCAGCGGCGCCTACAGCGGAGTGTCCTCCGGCACCACCCGCAGCACGCTGAGGGTGCCGGCGTCCCGGCCGAGCACGACCTTGACCCCGTCGAGGCGCTCGAGCGCGCCGCGCACGTCGTCGACCTCGAGGCGGGTGTCGACGGCGATGTCGACGTCGCGGACCGGCACGGTCGTCTCCGGCCACTCGGCCGCGTCGACCTCGAAGGGGTCGAAGTCGGTCTGGGCCGCTGACCACAGCTGCAGCGCGGACTCGGCGACCATGTCGTCGGTGGTGCTCCGATCGGGGGTCATGCCTCGAAGGTACCCGCCCGCGTGCAGTTGACTGGGGCCATGGTCACCCGGCTGCTGCTCCTCGCCGACACCCACCTGCCCAAGCGGGCCCGCGACCTGCCGGCCGAGGTGTGGCGCGCGGTCGAGGAGGCGGACGTCGTCGTCCACGCCGGCGACTGGGCCGACGTCGGGCTGCTCGACGAGCTCGAGGCGCGCTCGGCGCGGCTCCTCGCGTGCTGGGGCAACAACGACCACGGGGAGCTGCGCGAGCGCCTGCCCGAGGTGGCCCGGGCCGAGCTCGAGGGCGTACGCCTCGGGGTGGTGCACGAGACCGGTCAGGCCAAGGGCCGCGAGGAGCGGATGGCGGCTGCGTACGCCGACCTCGACGTCCTGGTCTTCGGCCACAGCCACATCCCGTGGGACACCGTGGCCCCGACCGGGCTGCGGCTGCTCAATCCCGGCTCACCCACCGACCGACGGCGCCAGCCGCACTGCACCTACATGACCGCGAGCGTCGCTGACGGAGAGCTCCGCGACGTCACGCTCCACCGGCTCCCGCCACGGGCGTAGGCGTCCACGCCCGGTCCTCCAGCTCGCGCGAGGCCGCGCGCATCAGGACCCAGCCGGCCGCGACCAGCAGCGCGCCGAACGCCAGGAAGCCGAGGTCCCACGCGAGCGGACCGCCGAGGTCGTCGCGCACGTGGTGCACGCCCAGGATCTGGTGGTCGACCAGTCCCTCCACGAGGTTGAAGCCGCCCCACCCGGCGAGCAGCCCGCCGACGTGGAAGCGCCAGCTCGGCGGGAGCCGGCCCTGACGCCACTGCGCCAGCGTGACGATGGAGGCACCGACCACGACGAACCACGTGACGAGGTGGAAGAAGCCGTCGGCGAGGGTGTTGACCTCCAGGCCCGCGACGGTCGTGGTCGGGTAGTCGGCGCTCACCATGTGGTGCCACTGGAGGATCTGGTGCAGCACGATCCCGTCGACGAACCCGCCCAGCCCGACGCCGTACATCAGGCTCGCGGCCGCGGACGGGGGGTCTCCCACGGAGGTCGGCACGGAGGTCGGCACTGAGGTCGGCATGCCGGTCCGGTACCCCACTGGTCCCTCGTCCACCACTCAGGCGTCGGGCCCGTCGGGCCGTCGGGTGGGACAGTCGGGGTTGGTGCACGCGCGCAGGTCGACGGTCGGGTCGCCGCCGCCGACGACGCCGTCGGCGGGCCCGGCCGGGCCATCGGTCGAGTCGCCGTCGGTGCCCGGGTGCGGCAGCAGCCGCACCGCGGAGCCGCAGACGGCGCACGGGGCGTGGTCGGAGTACACGCGCAGAACCCTAGCCAGCCGGGACGTGCTCCACCATGATGTGACCCCCGCCACACCGTCGAGCCGACGACGACCCGACCCCAGGAGCCCGCACATGACCGCGACCCAGACCGACCCCGACGTCCTCGCCGTCCGCGAGGACTACGAGTCCCGCATCGTCGGCCTCCACATGCCGGCCACCGTGCGCCGGGCCGCCGAGGAGAACCCCGACCTGCCCGCGTTCTCCGACCGCTTCGACGTGGCGGAGGGCGAGACCTGGTCGACCATCACCTGGGCCGAGACGTGGGAGCTCACCCGGCAGGTCGCCGCCGCGCTCATCGACCTGGGCGTGCAGACCGGCGACCCGGTGGCGATCATGGCCGCCAACCGCACGGCGCACACGCTGGCCGACTACGGCGCGATGACGGCGGCGGCCGTGCCGATGTCGATCTACAACACCCTGGCGCAGGAGCAGGTCGCGTTCATCGCCGGCGAGTCGCGGCCGGTCGTCGTGGTGCTCGAGGACCACGACCGCTACCAGCGCTGGGAGCCGGCCCTCGACCGGGTCGACTCGATCCGCCACGTGGTCATGCTCGCCGACGCCGACCGGGTCGACGACCCGCGCGTGATGACGTGGGAGGAGCTGCTGGCCCGCGGCGCCGACACCGGCGCGGTCGACGCGCGGATGGAGCAGATCACCCCCGACCTGCCCGCGACGTTCCTCTACACCTCCGGCACGACCGGCAACCCCAAGGGCGTGGTGCTCACCCACCACAACGTCATGTACGAGGCCGTCTCCACCCTCGACGCCGGCGGCCTGCACGGCCCGCAGCGCACGATCAGCTACCTCCCGCTCGCGCACATCGCCGAGCGGATCCTCGCGACGTACGCTCCCCCGTTCCTCGGCAGCCACGTGCACGCCATCCCCGACCCGGCCGGCCTGCTCGGCGCGCTCGGCGAGGTGCACCCGACGGCCTTCTTCGGCGTGCCGCGCGTGTGGGAGAAGATCAAGACCGGCATCTCGGCCAAGCTCGCCGAGGACCCCGACCCCGCCAACCAGAAGCTCGTCACCGACGCGATGGCGGCCGGGCTCGCCTGGACGCAGGCCCACGAGTACGGCAACGAGATGACGCCCGAGGTCGAGCAGGCCTTCGCCGAGGCCGACGAGGCGATCCTGGCCTTCCTGCGCCTGCTGCTCGGCCTCGACCAGGTGACGTGGGCCGCCAGCGCCGCGGCACCGATGCCCTTGGAGGTCGCGAAGTTCATGGGCGGTCTCGGCGTGCGCGTCTACGACGTCTACGGCATGACCGAGACCACGGGCGCCTTCACCTCCAACGGGCCCGACGCGTTCAAGCTCGGCACCGTCGGGCGGCCCAACCCGGGCATCGAGGTGCGGCTCGCCGAGGACGGCGAGATCCTGGTCCGGGGACCGGTCAACACCCCGGGCTACTACAAGCCGGAGGAGGCCACGCGCACCCTCCTCGACGAGGACGGATGGGTGCACACGGGTGACATCGGCACCGTCGACGAGGACGGGTTCTACTCCGTCGTCGACCGCAAGAAGGAGCTGATCATCACCTCGGCGGGCAAGAACATCGCGCCCTCCAACATCGAGAACTACCTCAAGGAGTCGCCGATCATCGGCCACGCGATGGCCATCGGCGACGACCGGGCCTACGTCGTCGCGATCCTCACCCTCGACGGGGAGATCGCCCCCCTCGTCGCGCAGAAGATGGGCATCGAGTTCATCGACCTCGCCGACCTGTCGTCCCGGCCCGAGATCCGGGCGATGGCGCAGGCGGCGGTCGACCAGGCCAACGAGCGGCTCTCGCGTCCCGAGCAGGTCAAGGCGTGGGAGCTGCTGGCCGACGAGTGGACGGCCGAGTCCGAGGAGCTCACCCCGACCCTCAAGCTCAAGCGTCGCGTCGTGCGCACCAAGTACGCCGACGTGGTCGACGGCCTCTACACCGGCTGAGCGCGGCCGGGCAACCTCCGACCCCACCCGGGCGTCTCCTCGTCATGACCACCTCACTCCGCATCCCTCTCGTTGCCGGCCTGACCGCCGTCGCCACCCTCGTCGCCCCCCTCTCACTGGGCCTCACCCTCGCCACCCCCACCGCAGCGAGCCCGGCGCCCGCCGGGGGCGCCGAGCGTGCCGCTCCGCGGACGGTCCTCGACGTCCGCGGGCTCGACCGCGGCGCGCCACCCGCGGTCGCCTGGAGCGAGCGGCGCGCGGGCCGGACCGTCGTCCACGGCGTCGGCGGCACCCGCACGCCGGTGCCCAACAGCGTCGTCGAGCTCGCGCCGATGGGGTCGGGCTACGTCGTCCAGTCCGTCGGCGGGGCGGCGGCCAGGACCCGGTGGGTCGACGCCGACGGCTCCCCCGGGCGGCGCGAGTGGCGCACCGGCTACGGGCTGGCCGTCTCGGCGCAGGGCGGGGCGGTCGCCTTCTCGGGCCGGGCTGGCAGGGTGTGGTCGATCGACGACGCGGGCGACCGGGTGCTGTCGTTCCCCGCGGTCCCGATCGCCGGGCGGGGCCGGGCCGTCGCGGTGGTCGGCGAGGACTGCCAGGAGGACGCGACCAGCAACGGCTGCACGGTCTACGTCAACGGCGCCCGCGCCTGGCGCACCTCCTCGCACGGCATCGTCGACCGGGTGGGGCGGCTGCGCCTGACCTCCACCGCCCGGGGACGCTGGGTCGGCGGCATCACCTCCCTCAGCGACACCGGCTCCTGCAGCGCCATGCTGCGCGGGTCGCGGCTGCGGTGGCGCACCTGCGACAACCAGCTCTCCGACATCTCGCCCGACAACCGCCGCGTCCTCGGCACCCCGGCGTACGCCGACGGCTTCGGCCCCCGTGCCCTCGACATCCTCTCGACCGCCGACGGGTCGGTGGTCCGCTCGTTCGCCTCCGCCCGCGACGCCCGGTCCGCGACCTACTTCGACGAGGTGTGGGAGGACGCCGAGCACGTGCTCGTGGTGACCTACCAGGCCGACCGCTGGGCGGTCGTCCGCCTCTGCGTCGACGGCTCGATGGAGTACGCCGTCGCTCCCCGCCGCGGGTCGATGGACACCCGGTCGCCGTTCCAGCTCCAGACGCGCTGACGACCGTCGGGGACGCCGGGCAAGGGGGTAGGCCCCGGAGCCGACCCCGGGATCGACCTGGTCTAGACCTCGGGGGTATTACGGATGCACAGGCGCGGCGACCGCTGTTCTTCTGGAACGCATGCATCGACGGATCGCAGGGTCATTGACGGGCCGCATCACGAAGTGGATCGTCCTCGCCGCCGCGGTGGCCATCACCGGGTTCATGGGGATGTTCTCGAGTCAGCTGGCCGACGTCCAGAACAACGAGGCGTCGTCGTGGCTCCCCGAGTCGGCGGAGTCGACGCAGGTGCTCGACGAGCTCTCGGAGTCGGTGGACCCCAACGACATCCCGACGCTGGTGGTCTACCAGCGCGACGGCGGGCTCACCGACGACGACCTCGCGCAGCTGGAGTCCGACGGCGGGGAGATCGCCGAGCTCGACGGCCTGACCGGCGACGGGGTGCTGACGCCGGCCGCCGCCGAGGCCGCGGCCGCCAAGGGCGCTCCGGTGCCGACCCTCGTCTCGGAGGACGGCGAGGTCGCCTACCTCTACTTCGTGCTCAACTTCGGCAGCGACGGGTGGAACGCCATCCCCGACGCGGCCGACGAGATCCGTGACATCGCCCAGCTCGACGGCGGGGAGGTGCACCTGGCCGGCTACGGCGGGCAGGCGGCCGACTCGGCCGAGGCGTTCGAGGGCATCGACACCGACCTCATCCTGATCACCCTCGGCGTGGTGGTGGTGATCCTGCTCTTCACCTACCGCAGCCCGGTGCTGTGGCTGCTGCCGATCATCTGCGCCGTCGTCGCCAACACGATCGCGACGGGCGTGGTCTACCTGCTGGCCAAGCACGCCGGCCTCACGGTCAACGGCCAGAGCCAGGCCATCTTGAGCATCCTGGTGATCGGCGCCGGCACCGACTACGCCCTCCTGCTCGTCGCCCGCTACCGCGAGGAGCTGCGCCGCCACGCCGACCGTCACGAGGCGATGGCCGTCGCGCTGCACCGCGCCGCACCGGCGATCCTCGCCAGCGCGGCCACGGTCGCGGTCGGCATGCTGTGCCTGTCCTTCGCCGAGCTCAACTCGACCGCCGGGCTCGGCCCGGTCAACGCCATCGGCGTCGCGGTGACGATGGTCGTGATGCTCACGCTCCTGCCCGCGCTGCTGGTGATCTGCGGGCGCTGGATCTTCTGGCCCAAGCGCCCCGCGTTCGGCAGCCCCGAGCCCACCGCCGACGGTCTCTGGGCCCACGTCGGGCGCCGGATCAGCCACCGCCCGCGCCGGGTGTGGGTGACCACCACGGGGCTGCTCCTGCTGGCGTGCCTCGGCCTGTTCCGCCTCGACGCCTCGGGGCTGTCCACCGAGGACACCTACACCCAGGAGTTCGACTCCATCAAGGGACAGAGGCTGCTCGAGGACCACGGGCTGTCCGACAACTCCAACACCCTCCAGGTCGTCACCGACGCCGACCGCGCCCCCGACGTGGTCGACGCCCTCGCGGGCATCGACGGCCTCGGCGCCCCCGGCGAGGTGCAGCCCCTGTCCGAGGGTCGCGCGTGGTTCGAGGCCACGATCGAGGCGGACGTCTCCTCCACCGCCGCGGCCGACATCGTCGAGGAGTCGCGCGACGTCCTGCACGCGGTCGACGGTGCCGACGCCCTCGTGGGAGGCGGCTCGGCGTTCTACCTCGACACCAAGATCGCCTCCGAGCGCGACAGCTGGGTGATCATGCCGCTCGTCCTGCTCGTGGTGCTGGTCATCCTCATCGGGTTGCTCCGTGCGCTGGTCGCGCCGCTCATCCTGATCGCCACCGTCGTGCTGTCCTTCGGTGCGGCGCTCGGCATCTCCGCGCTGCTCTTCGAGTACGTCTTCGGCTTCGCCGGCTCCGACCCGGGGTTCCCACTGTTCGCCTTCGTGTTCCTCGTGGCGCTCGGCATCGACTACAACATCTTCCTGATGACCCGGGTGCGGGAGGAGACCGAGCAGCACGGCACCCGCCGCGGCTCGTTGATCGCACTGGCCTCCACCGGCGGTGTGATCACCTCCGCCGGCATCGTGCTCGCGGCCACGTTCCTCGTGCTCGGCTCGCTGCCGCTGGTGTTCCTCGCCGAGCTCGGCGTCGCCGTCGCGCTCGGGGTCATGCTCGACACCCTGGTGGTCCGCTCGGTCCTGGTGACCGCGCTCAACCTCGACCTCGGCGGGAGGATCTGGTGGCCCAGCAGGCTCGACCGGGAGGACGCCCCCCTCACGCCCGCCGAGGCGGAGGCACCGCTCGAGACGGTGCACTGAGCCTCACCCCACGCGGGTGAGGACCTCTGCCCCGTCGTCGGTGATGGCGACGGTGTGCTCGCTGTGCGCCGTCAGGCAGCCGGTGGCGCTGCGCAGCGTCCAGCCGTCGTCGTCGGTGACCAGCTCGTCGGTGTCGACCATGATCCACGGCTCGAGCGCCAGCAGCAGGCCCGGGCGCAGCTGGTAGCCCCGCCCCGGGCGGCCGTCGTTGGCGACATGGGGGTCCTGGTGCATCGTCGTGCCGATCCCGTGGCCACCGAACTGCAGGTTGATGGGATAGCCGGCCGCGGTGAGCACCGTGCCGATGGCGTGCGAGATGTCGCCGATCCGGGCGCCCGGGCCCGCCGCGGCGATCCCCGCCGCCAGCGCGCGCTCGGTCGTCTCGATCAGCTCGACGCTGCCGGCCGGGCGGCTCTGCCCGGCCACGAAGCTGATGGCGGAGTCGGCCGCGACGCCGTCGAGGCGCACGGCGAGGTCGAGGCTGACCAGGTCGCCGTCCGCCACCCGCTGGTCGCGCGGGCGGCCGTGCAGCACGGCGTCGTTGACCGAGGTGCAGACGTAGTGGCCGAAGGGGCCGCTGCCGAAGGAGGGGGCGTAGTCGACGTAGCAGGACTCGGCGCCCGCGTCTCGGATCATCTCGGCCGTCCAGCGGTCGAGGTCGAGCAGGTTGGTGCCGACCTCGCAGCGCGAGCGGAGGGTCTGCAGGATCTCGCCGACGAGCGCGCCGGTGCGGCGGGCGCGGTCGACCTGGGCAGGGGTGAGGATCTCGATCATCGCGGCGCCATCATCTCAGCCCCAGCCTCGCACACCGCTTGCTCGTGTCGCCGCTGCACAGCTCGTCGAGGGTGAGCACACCGTCGGCGACCAGGACCGAGGTGAGCGTGTCGACGGTGACCTCGCTGTCGGGGTAGAGCCACGACTCGACGCCGTCGACCTCCACCCCGCCCTCCGCGGGCTCGCCGGCGAGGAAGGCGACCGCCACGTCGGCGGCCTGCTCGCTCATCTGCCGGGTCGGGACGTAGGCCATCGACCGCTCCTCGCCCCGGAGCACCTCGCGGGCGGCCTCGAGGTCGCTGCCCGGCTGGGACGGCGGCGCGCCGCTCTCGAGCCCGACGAAGGCCTCCGAGCCCGGCACCAGCTCGCCGAGCGAGACGACCGGCAGGTCGCCGCCGATGAGGGTGCCGAGCCCGGCGGGGTCGACCGGCACCACCACCAGGGCACCGGCCGAGGACGCCTCCGCCTGGCGGGCCTGGTTCTTCTGGGTCCCGGCGTCGCCCTCGGCGTCGTAGACCCGCACCCGGCACTCGTCGCAGGTGGCCTCGACCCGCTCGGTGAACTGCTCGACGTCGACCGCGCGCGAGGAGGAGTCGCCGCCGTCTGCGACGAGCAGCGCGATCGTCGGCTCGTCGTTGATGCAGGCGGACAGCGCAGGCGCGACGGCGAGCAGGCAGGCGGTGAGCAGACGGGCGCGGGACATCCCGAGGAGGTTATCGGCTGCGCCGCCCGGGCCCGGCCCCGGCCGCCGTCAGCCCGCGAGTCGCGCGCCGACCCCGACCAGCGCCGTGGAGAGGGCGGCCACCGGGTCGACGAACAACGGCTCGAGGGCGATCTCCGCGGCTCCCAGCAGCGACGAGTCGCCGTCGAGCCCCGGCAGGGTCAGCGTCACCGACTCCAGCGGCGCCGGGAGCGCGCGGTCGGCGAGGCCGGCCTGGACCTGGGGGCCGACCAGCGCGTAGAGCGAGCGGAAGTAGCCGCCGAGCACGACCTGGCGGGGGTTGAACACGTTGACGATGCTGGCCAGCCCGTGCCCCAGCGCGGTCCCGGTCTGGCGCAGCGCCGCCGACGGCTCGCCGAACCCGTCGAGCACCTCGCCGAGCTGCGCCACCCGGTCGGTGGGGCAGTGGATCGCCTCGGCGATCGCGTGGGCGCCGACCTCGGTCTCCCAGCAGCCCCGGTTGCCGCAGTGGCACTCGCGCCCGGCGGGGTTGAAGCGCAGGTGGCCCACCTCGCCGGCGTAGCCGCCCGCGCCCTCCAGCCGGACGCCGCCGGTGATGACGCCCGCGCCGACGCCGACGTTGCCCGTGACGTAGATGAGGTCGTCCACCCCGACCGCCACGCCGCGCACGTGCTCGGCGAGGGCGCCCAGGTCGGCGTCGTTGGCGATGGACACGGGGACGTCGAGGCCCAGGGCGGCCAGCACGATCCCCCCGAACGACACGTCGTGCCAGCCCAGGTTGGGGGCCAGCCGGATGAGGCCGTCGTTGCTGCGCACGAGGCCCGGCACGCTGATCCCGATGCCGACCATCGGGGACGTGTCGGGCACGTCCGCGACCACGCACCGGATCAGCCCGGCCACCGCGGCGCCGACCTGCCAGGCCTCGCCCTCGCTGTGGACCGGCGCCTGCGAGCGCGCCAGCACCCGTCCGCCGAGGCCGATCCGCGCCACCACGGCGCGGTCGACCCCGAGGTCCACGGCGATGACGAACGGCCCGTGGGCGGCGATCCGGACGCCCGCGGACGGGCGACCGGCGCCCTGGCGGGGGGCGTCCTCGGGCGGGAGCGCCCGCTCGGTGACGCCGAGCGCCTCGAGCTCGTTGACGAGCGCCGCGATCGTGCTGCGGTTGAGACCCATCCGCCCGGTCAGCTCGGCACGCGAGAGCTGGCCGGCGCCGTGGACGTGGCGCAGCACCGTGCCCAGGTTGTGGCGACGCGCGAGCTCCTGGTTGGTGCCCAAGCCCGGGCGCCGACGCGTGGTCATTCCCGGCCCTACACGCCCGCGGACGAGCGGCGGCGCCGGGAGACGGCGTCGACGCTCGCGGCGAGCAGCAGCACCCCGCCGGTGACGAGGAAGTTGATGTAGCTCGCCTGGTTGAGCAGGCCCAGGCCGTTGGGGATGGTGGCGATCACCAGGCCGCCGATGACGGCGTCCATCGCCCGGCCCCGGCCGCCGAAGAGGCTGGTGCCGCCGATGACCGCGGCGCCCACGGCGTAGAGCAGCTCGTTGCCGCCACCCGAGCCCGGCGAGACCTTGCCGGTGTAGGAGGCCGCGAGCATGCCGCTGATCGCGGCCATCGAGGAGCAGATCACGAACGCGAGGATCTTGACCCGGCGCACGTTGATGCCGGCGCGGCGGGCGGCCTCGGCGTTGCCGCCGACGGCGTAGAGGTGGCGACCGAAGCGGGTCTTGGTCAGCAC
The DNA here is from genome assembly GCF_058134345.1 of Nocardioides sp. Z24_21. NCBI lineage: Bacteria > Bacillati > Actinomycetota > Actinomycetes > Propionibacteriales > Nocardioidaceae > Nocardioides > Nocardioides sp. Z24_21. The sequence continues at coordinate 869,026 of NZ_JBYTTH010000002.1, read as the reverse complement.
GAAGGTCCAGAAGAGCAGCAGCGCGATCACGACCGGGGCGACCCACGGGATGCCGCTGATGGTGAACAGCGCCGGGTTGGGCGCGCGGTTGGCGCTCAGCAGGGCGGTCAGACCGAGGACGATCACCCCCAGCACGACGATGCGGATCAGCACGAGCCCGAGCGGGCGGTGGACCAGGCCCCTGGAGGCGAGCGAGCGGTAGCGCCACAGCGAGACCGCGGCGAAGCCGACCACGATGAGCACCGCGGCGATCCAGCCGGCGGTGACCGGGACGTTCTTGATCGACAGCCCGCGCAGCACCTCGTCGTTGAATCGCAGCGAGCCGCCCGAGCCGATCAGCCGCAGCGGCACCGCCTGCAGCGCCAGGAAGAACGCGAGCGTGACGACGAACGACGGGATGCCGAGCCCCGACACGAGCGCGCCGATGGCGAAGCCGATCACCGCTCCGACGGCGACGCCGGCGAGGGTGGCCAGCCACCACGTCCAGTCGTAGTCGATGAGCATCAGCGCGATGATCGTCGCGGAGGCGCCGCCCGCGACGCCCGCGGACAGGTCGATCTCCCCGAGCAGCAGCACGAAGACGATGCCCATCGCCAGCACGATGATCGAGCCGGCCTGCACGACCAGGTTGGCCATGTTGTAGGTCGTCAGGAACCGGTCGTTGAGCGAGGAGAAGACGACGAAGAGGACGATGAGGCCCAAGATCGCGGGCAGCGAGCCCATGTCTCCGCCGCGCAGCCGGTTGACGTAGTCGCGGGCCGAGTCGGCGATCGTGACGGCCTGGACGTCGTCGTCGGCGAAGCCGACATGGGGGGTGGGGTCGGTCGACGAGGGGCCGGCGTCGGTGGCGGTGCCTGAATCGGTCATGGTGTGGTCTCCGGTCCTTCTCAGACGGTCGCGGTCGCGGGGTTCTCGGAGATGCCGAGGCTCCCGGAGCGTCCGGCGGTGATCAGCTCGACCACCTGGCTGTGGGTCACGTCCTTCACCGAGACGTCGGCGGCCACCCGGCCGAGGTAGAGCGCGGTGATCCGGTCGGCGACCTCGAAGACGTCGCCCAGGTTGTGCGAGATCAGCACCACGCCGAGGCCCCGGTCGGCGAGGCGCCGCACCAGGTCGAGCACCTGGCGGGTCTGCGCCACGCCCAGCGCCGCGGTCGGCTCGTCGAGCAGCACGATCTTGGAGTTCCACAGCACGGCCTTGGCGATCGCCACCGTCTGGCGTTGACCACCCGACAGGCTCGCCACGCTCTGGCGCACCGACTTCACGGTGCGCACCGAGAGCGACGACAGGGTCTCGCGGGCGCGCGACTCCATCGTCACCTCGTCGAGGCCGATGCCCTTGACCTCCTCGCGGCCCAGGAACATGTTCTGGACGATGTCGAGGTTGTCGCACAGCGCGAGGTCCTGGTAGACGACCTCGACGCCGAGTGCGGCCACGTCGCGGGGGCCGTGCACGTCGACCTCGCGGCCCTCGAAGAGGTAGCTGCCGCTGTCGCGGCCGTAGATGCCCGCGATGATCTTGACGAGGGTCGACTTGCCCGCGCCGTTGTCGCCGACCAGGGCGGTGACCTGTCCGGGGCGGACGGCGAAGTCGACGTCGTGCAGCACGTGCGCCACGCCGAAGCTCTTGTTGACCCCGCGCAGCTCCAGCAGCGGTTCCGGCATTGACCTACTCCGATCGGGACGAGGTTTGTTGTCTGCGGGGACGCGACGGTGCCCGAGCCGGCTGCGGCTCGGACACCGTCGACGCCAGCCGGGTCAGGAGATGCCGGCCTCGGCGCACAGGTCGGCGAACTTGCCCGTGCAGATGTCCGCCGCCTTCTGGCCGCCGTCGTCGATCACGTCAGTGATGTTGTCCTTGGTGATGGCCTGCGGATCGAGCAGGATCGAGGGGACCTCGCTGTCGTCGGAGGAGTCGACCGTGGTGCCCGTGGTGTCTGCCTCCTCGCCGTTGGCGAGCGCGATGGCGACGTCGGCCAGCGCCTGCGCCTCCTGCGTGGCGGACTTGTAGACCGTCATGCACTGGGTGCCGGCGAGGATGTTCTGCAGGCCCTCGACCGTGGCGTCCTGACCGGTCACCGGCACCTTGCCGGCCTGGCCGTTGCCCTCGAGGATGCTGATGGCGGCGCCACCCAGCCCGTCGTTGGCCGCGAGCACGCCGTCGACCTTGCCGTCCGCGGCGGTGTAGAGCTGCTGGAAGATCGTGGCGGCCTCCTCGTTGTCCCACTCCGGCACGGCCTGTTCGCCGACCACCGTGTAGCTGCTCATCTCGTCCAGCACGCTGTGCGCGCCCTCGGCGAAGAGGGTGGCGTTGTTGTCAGTGGGCGAGCCGTTGAGGTAGACGATGTTGGCCTTCTTGTCACCGAGGCAGTCCGCGAGGCCCTGGCCCTGCAGCTCGCCGACGACGGTGTTGTCGAAGGACACGTAGTACTCCGCCGAGCCGCCGAGCGTGAGGCGGTCGTAGTCGATGGTGGCGACGCCCTGGGACTTGGCCTTCTCCTGGATGGCCGCCCCGGACTCGGAGTCGAGGTTGACGATCGCGAGCACCGTCACGCCGTTGCCGATCATGGTGTCGGCGATCTGGGTCATCCGCTCCGCGTCGTTCTCGGCGTTCTGGATGTCGTAGTCGACGCCGGCCTCCTCGAAGGCGGCCTCGAGCGCGGGACGGTCCGCGCTCTCCCACCGCACCGAGGACTCGGTGTCGGGCAGGATCACGCCGACCTTGCCGGTCGCCGCGGCGCTGCTGCTCTCGCTGCTGCTGTCGTCGCTGGTGTCGTTGCCCGAGCTGCTGTCGTCGTTGCCGCAGGCGGTCAGCGCCATGGCGGCGCCGAGCAGGGGGATGAGGACCAAACTGTGCTTCCGCTTCACACGAACCGCCTCCTAGCGATCTCGCACGTCGACCCGCGGGAGCGCCGGACGTCCATGCATATGTTGTGCCACGCAACATATGGAGTGACGGAGGTCACGTCCAGACGGCTGGGGTCGGTGTTGCCCGTTCGTTACCAAACCCCGCGGGGCGAGCGTCCGCCGGACTGGACCACCCGGGCTCGGCGACGGCTAGCGTGGCGGCCATGACCGGCCTCGAGGTGTCCGCCCCGTCCGTGCCGAGGTCGCAGGAGGTCCTCACGCCCGAGGCGCTGGACTTCGTGGCCGGCCTCGACGCCCGCTTCCACGAGCGCCGCGACGAGCTGCTCGCCGCGCGCAGCACCCGACGCGAGGAGATCGCCCGCACCGGCCGACTCGACTTCCTCGCCGAGACCGCCGAGGTGCGCGCGTCGGACTGGCGGGTCGCCCCGGTGCCCCACGACCTGCGGGACCGCCGCGTCGAGATCACCGGTCCCACCGACCCCAAGATGGCGATCAACGCCCTCAACTCCGGAGCGCGGGTGTGGCTGGCCGACCTCGAGGACGCCAACACCCCCCACTGGCGCAACGTCGTCGGCGGACAGCTGACGCTGCGCGACGCCGTCCGGGGGCGCCTGTCGTACACGTCGCCGGAGGGCCGGCAGTACGCCGTCGCCGACCCCGCGAGCGCGCCGGTGGCCCTCCCCCGCCCGCGCGGGTGGCACTTCGACGAGGCCCACCTCACCGCCGCCGGCCGCCCGGTCGTCGCCGCGCTGGTCGACTTCGGCCTGCACTTCTTCCACAACGCCCGCGAGCTGCTCGCGGCGGGGAGCGGTCCCTACTACTACCTGCCCAAGCTGGAGTCCCACCTCGAGGCCCGGCTGTGGAACGACGTCTTCACCCACGCCCAGGCCGAGCTCGGGGTGCCGCACGGCTCGGTGCGCGCGACCGTCCTCATCGAGACGATCACCGCGGCGTTCGAGATGGACGAGATCCTCCACGAGCTGCGCGACCACGCGGCCGGGCTCAACGCGGGCCGTTGGGACTACCTCTTCAGCATCATCAAGAACTTCCGCGACGCAGGCCCGGCCTTCGCCCTGCCCGACCGCAACGCGGTGACCATGACGGCGCCGATGATGACCGCCTACAGCGACCTGCTCGTGCGCACCTGCCACCGGCGCGGCGCCTTCGCCATCGGCGGGATGGCGGCGTTCATCCCGAGCCGCCGCGACCCCGAGGTCAACGCGCGCGCCTACGCCAAGGTGCGCGAGGACAAGACCCGCGAGGCGCGGGCCGGCTTCGACGGGTCGTGGGTGGCGCACCCCGACCTGGTGCCGGTGTGCGCGGAGGTCTTCGACGCGGTCCTCGACGGGCGCGACAACCAGCTCGACGTGCTCCGCGAGGACGTCTCCGTGCGGGCCGGCGACCTCCTCGCGGTGGCCGCGACACCCGGCGAGCGCACGGAGGCGGGGCTGCGCGGCAACGTCCGGATCGGCATGCAGTACCTCCACGCCTGGCTCTCCGGCAACGGCGCCGCCGGCATCGACCACCTCATGGAGGACGCGGCCACGGCCGAGATCTCGCGCTCGCAGGTGTGGCAGTGGGTCCACAACGACGCCACCCTCGACTCCGGCGAGACGATCACCCGCGAGCTCGTCGAGCGGCTGGTCGCCGAGGAGTTCGACGCCCTCGGCGGTGCGGTCGACGACGACGCCCGGCGGCTGTTCGTCGACTGCGCGCTCGGCGACGACTTCCCCGACTTCCTCACCCTGCAGGCGTACGACGTGCTGCTGGCGCGGGGCGACTGACCGGGCGGACGAACCCGCCGCTGGCGACCTGGTCGCCGCCGACCCACACGTCGGCGACGTCGGCGTCGTGGGCCAGCGCGAAGATCTTGCCGAGGGCCTCCTCCGGCGATCCGGCGTGGCGCAGCCCGATGTCGAGCGCGGTGCCGACCCGCGGGCGCAGGCAGATCGCGTCGAACTGCTTGCCGGGGCCGAGGTCGCCGGTGACGTCGCCGAGCCCGAGCGCCGCGGCGCCCGCCGCCGTGCTCAGGTGCAGCAGGTGTCCGGCGGTCAGCTGCAGCCCGTCGGCACCGAGGAGGTGCTGCAGGAAGTAGGCCTGCAGGCCCTCCTTGAAGATCGAGAAGCCGGTGCCCGCGCCGACGTCGCTGCCGAGGGCGACGCGCACCCCCGCCGCGACGTGGCGTCGCAGCGAGAACATCCCCGAGCCGAGGGCGGAGTTGCTCGTCGGGCAGTAGGCGACCGCCGTGCGCCGGGCGGCCAGCACGGCGAGCTCGGCGTCGGTGGGGTGCACGTCGTGCGCCAGCACGGCGAGCCCGCCGAGCAGCCCGTGGTGGTCGTAGGTGTCGACGTAGTCGGCGCGGTGGGGGAACTGACCGGCCACGGTGGCGATCTCGTCGTTGTTCTCGTTGACGTGGGAGGTGAAGAACGCGCCGTCGACGGCGGCGAGCACGTCGGCGCACGCCGCCAGGATCGCGTCGGAGGCGGACAGGGCGAACCGCGGCGTCACGGCGTAGCGCAGCCGGCCACGCGCGTGCCAGTCCGCCGCCAGCCGGAGGGCGTCGTCGCGGGCCCGCTCGGGGGTGGTGAGCAGCGGCTCGGGCAGGATCCGGTCGCTGACCACCAGCCCGCTCGTCACCCGCAGCCCGTAGCGCTCGGCCTCCGCGAAGAGGGCGTCGACCGCCGGGGCGAAGTGCGAGCCGAAGACCAGCGACGTCGTCGTCCCGGCGGCGATCAGGCCGGCGACCATCTCCTCGGCGACCGTGGCGGCGTAGGCGATCGAGGCGAGGCGCACCTCCTCCGGCAGGGCGCACCGCTCCAGCCACTCCAGCAGCGGCATGCCGAGGGCGCCGATCACCCGCACCTGCGGGAAGTGGACGTGCGTGTCGACGAGGCCGGGCAGCAGGATCCCGGCGCGCAGGTCGATCACCGGCGCACCCGGACGGGCCGCGGCGACCTCGGCGAACCGGCCGCGGTCGACGATGACCCCGTCGCCCGAGACGGCCAGGCCGAGGTCGTCGTCGTAGCGGAACGCGGGCCCGGACACGGTGAACGGGTCGTCGGGAGCGTCGAAGGCGCGGGCGCGGTAGACGACCTCGGCGGCCGGCTGGCCAGGACTCATGCGCGGGTCCGGGCTCGGTCGGCGGCGAGGAGGTCGAGCAGCTCCGCCGCGATCGAGACGGCGATCGCGGCGGGCGCCTTGGACACCGCTGCCGGCAGGCCGATCGGGCAGCGGATGCGCGCCAGTGCCGCCTCGTCGTGTCCCTCCCGCGCCAGGCCCGCGCGGAAGCGCGCCCACTTGGCGGCCGAGCCGATCAGCCCGATCGAGCCGAGGTGGGCGCACCTCAGGGCCTCGTCGCAGAGCGCGAAGTCCTCGGCGTGGTCGTGGGTCATCACCAGCACGTGGGTGCCGAGCGGGAGCGTGCCGAGCACCAGCTCGGGGACGGGCGCGTGGTGCACCCGCACCCGCGCCTCACCGTCTCCCGGCAGGGCCAGGCGCTCCTCGGACAGCTGGGCGGCACGCGAGTCGACGAGGTGGAGGTCGAGGTCGTGGGCGGCCAGGACGCGGGCCAGCTGGAGGCCGACGTGCCCGACGCCGACGACCGCCACCGACCCCACCACGGGCAGCGGCTCGAGCAGCAGGGTGACCTCGCCGCCGCAGCACTGGCGGCCGTGGTCGGTGCGTGCCTTGTCGGTGAGCCCGAGGACGAGCTGCTCGGGATCGGCGGCGCCCGCGGCCAGCATCGCCCGGGCCCGCGCCAGCGCGGTCTCCTCGAGGTTGCCGCCTCCGACGCTGCCCCACGCGCCGTCGGCGGAGACCACCATCTTGGCACCCGGGTCGCGGGGGGCGTGGCCACGCACGCCGGCCACCGTCACGAGCACGCCGGCCCGCCGCTCGTCGCGGAGCCGTCCGACCGCTGCCAGCCAGTGCACGTCAGGCCTCCCCTGCCGCGTGGGCGGCCCGCTCGGAGCGTGGGCGCAGCGGGGGCGCCGCCGGGTCGGGCCGGTCGGGCTCGACGCCGGGCAGGCCCTCGACGACCCGGCCGGGAGCCGCGGCCCGCGCGCGCTCCACCGCCCAGAACACCGCCTCGGGGGTGGCCGGCGAGGCGAGCTCGACGCTCGTGCCCTCCGGGCCGAACGCGGCGGCGGCCGCCCGCAGCGCCTCGCGCACCGCGAAGGCCAGCATGACCGGCGGCTCGCCGACCGCCTTCGAGCCGTAGACCACGCCCGTCTCGGCGGCCTGCTCGAGGAGCGCGACGTGGAGCTCGTCGGGCAGCTCGCCGAGGCTCGGCAGCTTGTAGGTGCTGGCCGACTGCGTCGTCAACCGGCCGCGGGCCGGCCCGTGCGACTCGTCCCAGCGCAGGTCCTCGAGCGTCAGCCAGCCCACGCCCTGCGCGAAGCCACCCTCCACCTGGCCGAGGTCGACGAGCGGGGACAGGCTGTCGCCGACGTCGTGCACGATGTCGACGCGTGGCGTGCGGTGGGCGCCGGTGAAGCCGTCGACCTCGACCTCGGCCGCCGCGACGCCGTAGGAGAAGTACTTGAACGGGTGGCCCTGCATCAGCGTGGAGTCCCAGTGGATGCCCTCGGTGCGGTAGAAGCCGGCCGCCCAGAGCTGCACCCGGCTGGCGTAGGCCTCGCGGACGACCTCCTCCCAGGGCAGTCCCCGCCCCGCGTCGACCTCGCGCAGGCGGGCCAGGATCTGCTCGCACGCGTGCTTCACCGCCCCGCCGTTGAGGTCGGTGCTCGAGCTCGCCGCGGTCGCGGACGTGTTGGGCACCTTGTCGGTGCGGGTGGGCGCGACCCGCACCCGGGCGAGGGGCACGCCGAGTGCGGTGGCCGCGACCTGCAGCATCTTGGTGTGCAGGCCCTGGCCCATCTCGGTGCCGCCGTGGTTGATCAGCACGGACCCGTCCTTGTAGACGTGCACCAGCGCCCCCGCCTGGTTGAAGGCGGTGAAGTTGAACGAGATGCCGAACTTGACCGGCGTGATCGCCAGTCCGCGCTTGCGGTGGGGGTGGGCGGCGTTGAACGCCTCGACCTCGGCGCGTCGGCGTACGACGTCACCGGAGGCGATCACCTGGTCCCAGGCGGCGGCGAGCCGCTCGGGGTGGCGCACCGGCTGGCCGTAGGGCGTGGACTGGCCCTCGACGTAGAAGTTGCGGCGGCGCAGCTCGGCCGGGTCGATCCCGAGGAGGGGCGCGCAGCGACCGAGGATGTCCTCGATCACCAGCATCCCCTGCGGTCCGCCGAAGCCGCGGAAGGCGGTCTGGGAGGTCTTGTGGGTGCGCGCCACCCGGCCGTGCAGACGCACGTCGGGGATCCAGTAGGCGTTGTCGACGTGGCACAGCGCGCGGGCCAGCACGGGCTCGCTGAGGTCGAGGCTCCAGCCGCCGTCGGAGGTCAGCGTCGCCTCGAGCGCGGCGAGCCGGCCCTCGCCGTCGAAGCCGACCCGCCACTGCGCGTGGAAGCCGTGGCGCTTGCCGGTCATCGTCATGTCGTGGGTGCGGCTCAGCCGCAGCCGCACCGGGCGGCCCGTGAGGACGGCCCCGAGCGCCGCCACCGCGGCGAAGCCGTGCGGCTGCATCTCCTTGCCGCCGAAGCCGCCGCCCATCCTCAGGCACTGGACGGTGACGTGGTGGCTGTCGAGGCCCAGCACGTGGGCCACGATCTCCTGCGTCTCGCTCGGGTGCTGGGTGCTGCTCTGCACGAACACCTGCCCGCCCTCGTCGACGAGCGCGAGCGAGGCGTGGGTCTCGAGGTAGAAGTGCTCCTGGCCGCTCATCTCGGTCACGCCGCTGAAGACGTGGGCCGCCCCCGCGAGCCCTTGCTCGACGTCGCCGCGCGCGACGACCGGCCGGCCGCCCTGGAAGCTCCCGGCCTCGATCGCCTCGGTGAGCGCCACGACCGCGGGGAGCGGCTCGTAGCCGACCTCCACGGCCGCCGCGCCGAGGCGGGCGGCCTCGATCGTCTCCCCCAGCACCCAGCACACCGCGTGCCCCACGAACATCGCGATCTCGGGGAACAACGGCTCGTCGTGCTTGACGCCGGCGTCGTTGGTGCCGGGCACGTCGGCGGCCGTCAGCACCCGCACCACGCCCGCCACCTCCAGCGCCGGCGCGGGATCGAGGCGGACGACCCGGGCGTGCGGGTGCGGCGAGCAGACCGGGTGGGCGTGCAGGACGTGGGGCGTACGGTGCACCAGGTCGTCGGTGTAGAGCGCGTGGCCGGTGACGTGCAGCGCGGCGCTCTCGTGTGGCAGCGACAGCCCGACGACCGCGTCGTCGGGGCGCCGGGACAGCTCGCTCACCGCTCCCCCCACCCCTCCGCCCACCCCTCCGCCCACCAGGCTCGCAGCGCGTTGCCGAGCATCGCCGCGCGGTAGGCGGCGCTCGCCCGCTGGTCGTCGATGGGCGTGCCCTCCCCGGCCAGCACGACGGCCGCGGCCTCGACGGTCTCGGCCGACCACGGCCGGCCCGCCAGGGCGGCCTCGGTGGCGCGCGCCCGCACCGGGGTGGCGGCCACCCCGCCCAGGCCGACGCGCGCCCGCGCGACGGTGCCGTCGACGACCTCGAGCGCGATCGCGACCGCGACGCTGGAGATGTCGTCGACGCGGCGCTTGGCGACCTTGCGGAACGTGGTGTGCGACGCGAGCGGCGTCGGCACCCGGACGCACCGGATCAGCTCGCCGGGGCGCAGCACGCTCTCGCGGTAGCCGGTGAAGAACTCCGCCAGCGCCACCTCCCGCTCGCCGGCGGCGGACGCGAGCACGAGGCTCGCGTCGAGAGCGAGCAGGGCGGGGGCCAGGTCGCCGATCGGGGACGCGGTCGCGAGGTTGCCGCCGATGGTGGCGCCGTTGCGGATGAGCGGCGAGGCGAACTGCGGCCACAGCTCGGCCAGCAGCGGGACGGTGTCGCCGAGCGCGGCCGCGACCTCGTTGAGCGTGAGCGCGGCGCCGATCTCGACCGGTCCGCCGGCGGTGATCCCGCGCAGCTCGGGCAGCCGGTCGATCGCGACGAGGTGGGCGACCCGGCGTCCGCGCAGGTTGACCTCCACCCCCCAGTCGGTGGACCCGGCGACCACCGTGGCGTCGGGGTGCTCCGCCAGCAGCGCGAGCGCGTCGGCGAGGTCGGCGGGACGGGTGAACCCGGCGACGCGGGTCGGCACCGGCCCGGGCGCCGGGGCGGCCTGCCGCTGCCCGAGGGGGTCCCCCGGCTCGGGGCTGCCGAGCGCGAGGGCCGCGTCGCGGATCGGGCGGTAGCCGGTGCAGCGGCAGAGGTTGCCCGCGATGGCGTGCAGGTCGAACCCGCCGGGACCGTCCTCCCGGTCGGGCCGGTAGTACTCCGCGGCCATCGAGCAGGCGAACCCCGGGGTGCAGTAGCCGCACTGGGAGCCGCCGCGCACCGCCAGCTCGGACTGGACCGGGTGCAGGTCGTCGGGTCGGCCCAGGCCCTCGGCGGTGAGCACCTCCTGGCCGTCGAGCGCGAGCGCGGGGACCAGGCAGGCGTTGACCGGCGTCCACCGGCTGCGTGGCCCGTCGGGCCGGGCGACCAGGACGGCGCAGGCGCCGCACTCGCCCTCCGCGCAGCCCTCCTTGGCGCCGGTCAGCCCGCAGCCGCGCAGGAAGTCGAGCGCGTTGGTGTGGGCGGGCGTGCCGGTGAGCGGGCGCGGGCGCCCGTTGACGGTGATGTGCGGCTCGGGCACGTTCCTCCCCGTGGTGCGTGGCGCAGTGCGGTCGCATGGTTCGGGAGTCACGGGCCGCCGGTTGTCCATGCCGAACGACGACCTGCCGCCCGCCATGCTACGTGACCTGGGTCACGTCGCGGGAGAGGACGGACGAAGCCGCGGGTGCCGGTTGACGTCCTTGTAGAGCAGGTAGCGGAACCGTCCCGGGCCGCCGGCGTAGCAGGCCTGCGGGCAGAACGCGCGCAGCCACATGAAGTCGCCCTCCTGCACCTCGACCCAGTCCTGGTTGAGCAGGTAGACCGCCTTGCCCTCCAAGACGTAGAGGCCGTGCTCCATGACGTGGGTCTCCGGGAACGGGATCGCGCCGCCCGGCTCGAAGCCGACGATGTTGACGTGCATGTCGTGGCGCACGTCGAGGGGGTCGACGAAGCGCTGGGTGGCCCACGCCCCGTCGGTGTCGGGCATCGGCTCGGCGGTGACGTCGTCCTCGTGGACGACGAACGCCTCGGGCACCTCGACGCCGTCGACGCGCTCGTAGGCCTTGCGGATCCAGTGGAAGGTCGCGGTCGCCTCGCCGCCGTTGCGCAGCGTCCAGCGCGCACCGGGCGGCAGGAACGCGTAGCTGCCGGCGCCCAGGGGGTGGCTCGCGCCGTCGATCGTCAGCAGCGCCTCGCCGTCGACGACGAGCAGCACCGACTCGGCGTCGGGGTCGTCGTCGGGGCGCTCGGTGCCCCCGCCCGGCGCCACCTCGACGACGTACCACGAGAACGTCTCCGCGAAGCCGGACAGCGGCCGGGCCAGCACCCACAGCCGGGTGTCGTCCCAGTGGGGCAGCCGGCTGGTGACGATGTCGCTCATCGTGCCGCGCGGCAGCACGGCGTAGGCCTCGGTGAAGACCGCCCGGCCCGACTGCCCGGTGGTCAGCTCGGCCTGCGCCGGCAGCCCGCCCCTCGGCACCCAGTAGCTCATCGCCGCTCCCCTCTCCTCAGCAGTCGTCCGCGCGGCGGGGCGGCCGGGTCGACCGGGCGTCCGCGCAGCCAGGTCGCCCGCACCGTGCCGGTGAGCGTACGCCCGCCGTAGGGCGTGACCGGGTTCTTGTGGTGCAGCGCCGCCGGGTCGACGACCCACGTCTCGTCGGGCGCGAAGACGCACAGGTCGGCGTCGGCCCCCACGGCGATCTCACCCTTGGCGGCCAGCCCGACCCGGCGGGCGGGCGCGGTGGACATCCAGCCGACCACGTCGGCGAGGGGGACGCCGCGCTCCCGGGCACCCGTCCAGACGACCGGCAGGCCGAGCTGGAGGGAGGCGATCCCGCCCCAGGCCGCGGCGAAGTCGCCGGTGTCGCGGGCCTTGAGGTCGGCGGTGCACGGCGAGTGGTCGGTGACCACCAGGTCGATGTCGCCGTCGACCAGGGCCCGCCAGAGCGCGTCGCGGTTGGCCGCGCCCCGGATCGGCGGGCAGCACTTGAGCTCGGTGGCGCCGTCGGCGACCGAGGCGGCGTCGAAGTGCAGGTAGTGGGGGCAGGTCTCCACCGACACGTCGACCCCGGCGGTGCGGGCGGCCCGCAGGGCCGGCACGGCGCCCGAGGCGCTGAGGTGCACGACGTGCGCGCGGGCACCGGTGCGGCGCGCGGTCTCGACGACGAGCGCGACCGCGCGCTCCTCCGCCGCGTCGGGCCGGCTCTCCAGGAAGCCGCGGTAGGTGGTGCCGTGCGCGCACTCGCCCACCTCGTCGGCGTCCTCGGCGTGGACCACCAGCAGCGAGCCGAGGCGCGCGGACTCGCCCATCGCGGCCGCCAGCTCGGCGGGCGAGAGGTGGCCGAACTCCTCGACCCCCGAGTCGAGCAGGAAGCACTTGAAGCCGAACACCCCGGCCTCGTGCATCGGGGCCAGGTCGGCGACGTTGCCCGGCACCGCACCGCCCCAGAAGCCGACGTCCACCCACGCCTGCCCGGTCGCGACCGCTCGCTTGGCCTCCAGGGCCGCGAGGGTCGTGGTCGGCGGGACGCTGTTGAGCGGCATGTCGACGATGGTGGTGACTCCCCCGGCCGCCGCCGCGCGGGTGGCGCTGGCGAAGCCCTCCCACTCGGTGCGGCCCGGCTCGTTGACGTGGACGTGGGTGTCCACCAGACCGGGCAGCAGCACCTCGTCCGCGTCAAGCACGACCTCGGTGGCGCCCGCGGCGTCGGCGTCGAGGGCCGCGACGCCGACGATGACCCCGTCGCGGACGCGTACGGAGGCCGACCGCTCGACGCGCCCGACCACCGCTCGCCGGGCGCGCACCAGCAGCTCAGCTGCCACGGTAGGTGGAGTAGCCGTAGGGGTTGAGCAGGAGCGGGACGTGGTAGTGCTCGTCGGCGCCGACGGCGAAGGTCACCGCGACCTCGGGGTAGAACGCCTCGACGCCCGCCGCAGCGAACCAGGCGCCGGTGGCGAAGCGGATCCGGGCCTCGCCCCGGGGCACGTCGCTGGCCAGCTCCCCGACGCGTCCGTCGGCGTCGGTCACGGCCGACGCGAGGACCGTGCCGTCGACCGTCTCCAGCGTGACGCGGACGCCCGCGGCCGGGCGGCCGGCGGAGGTGTCGAGGACGTGGGTGCTCAACGACGCCATCACGCCACCGTCCCCGCCAGCTGCTCCCGCAGGCGCAGGACCGCGATCTGGGTCAGCTGGTCGACGGTCGCGGCGCGCTCGAGCTCGTCGCTGTTGTCGAGGCGCTGCCGCAGGTGCTCCAGGATCTCGGGCCCGCTGCGGCCGGCCGCGCGCACGATGAAGACCCGGCCGAACCGCTGCTCGTAGGCGCGGTTGCCCTCCTCCAGGCGGCGGGCGAGGTCGGCGTCGGCGTGCTCGACGCCCGACTGCTCGCGGGCGGAGTGCTCCGCGTCGTGCCGGTCGGCGTCGGCGCGCTCGCCGATCCGCGGGTGGCGGGCGAGTGCGGCGACGAGGTCGGCGTCGTCGATCGTCGCCGACGCGGCGAGCATCGCCGCCTCCACCTCGCCGAGGTCGGCGTAGGGCCGCCCGGCCAGCACGCGGTCGACCCAGCCCGGGGCGTCGAGGCAGGTGAGCAGCACCGCCCGGGCGTCCTCCCGCCCCGCGGCGTTGAACGCGTCGAGGTCCCTCACGCCCCCTCCCGCACGACCGTGGCCTCGATGAGCCCGTAGGGGCGGTCGGCCGCGTGGAAGACCTCGCCCGGGTTGTCGAGCCCGAAGGGCTCGAGGTCGACGAGGAAGTGGTGCTTGTTGGGCGCCGCGAACGCGATCGCGGCGATCTCCTCGTGGGCCTCGAGCACGGCGCGTCCCATGGCGTAGAGGGTCTCCTGCAGCGCGCGGCTGTAGGTCGTCGCGAAGGTCGACAGCAGCAGCGCACGCACCGCGTCGTGGGCCGCGTTCCAGTCGACCTGCGCGCCGTCGCGGTAGCGCCACTGGGCACGCAGGGCCGTGGCGAGGATCCGGTCGTCGGCGTCGGGCAGCGTCGTGTAGTCGTCGCGGAGGAAGCCCTTGAACTCCGAGCCGGTCGACTTGAGCACCACCAGGTCCTTCAGCCCGGACGTCACCGTCGGGCCGGCCGGCGACTGCTCGACCACGACGGTGCGCACCTCGCCGCCGCGCCGCACGAACGCGTGGTCGTGGCCGTGACCGTCGACGGGGATCCGGTCCCAGGCGTGCTCCTCGACCTGCACGACCGCCCCCTCCGCGGCCGGGGTGGCCTCGAGCAGTCGGGCGCCGAGCGCGATCGCGTAGTCCTCGGGCGACGACACGCCGTGGCGCTTGGCGAGGGCGAACGCGGTGTTCTTCTGCGTGTCGGTCGGCAGCACCTGCGACTGGTCGCCGTCGGTGTGCGCGGCCGCGAAGTCACCGTGGAGCGACGTCGACACGGTGAGGTCGCGGATCTCGTGGCGCGGCGTGTCGCGCACGATCCGCACCACCCGCGACTCGGCCTTGCCGTAGCGGTTCGGTCCCAGCACGATTCCCATTCCGGCTCCTGCTCCCTGTGATCTCGTCGTCGCCGTCACGCGCGGCCCTCCACGGCACGGTGCGCCAGCCCCGCGAGCCGGTCGGCGGCCAGGCCGGTGCCCGCGCCCACCTCCTCGGCCGACAGCGCGCCGCAGTCGACTCCGCGCAGCAGGAAGTCGGCGAGGGCGCGGGCGGTGGCCGGCTCGTCCAGGACCCCGGAGTCGCGGCGCTCGACGTAGCTGCGCAGCCTGCTCGCCGCGGCGGCCAGGCCGTCGCGGTAGAACCCGAACGTCGCCGCGAACCGCGTCGGCAGCTGGGCCGGGTGGAGGTCCCACCCCTGGTAGTAGCCGCGCGCCAGCGAGCGGCGCACGAGCCGCAGGTGGGTGGCCCAGGCGGCGGCGACCTCGTCCGGCCCACCGACCGGCAGCACGTTGGTGGAGCCGTCGGAGAGGCGTACGCCGGTGCCGGCCGCCGCGGCCTGCATCACCGCCTTGGCGTGGTCGGCCACCGGGTGCTCCAGGCTCTGGTGGGCCGCCGCGATGCCGCACGCCGCGGAGTAGTCGTAGGTGCCGTAGTGCAGCCCGGTGCAGCGCCCCGCCGAGGCGTGCACCATCCGCGCCACCAGCGCGCCACCGTCGGGCCCCAGGATCGACTGCGGCGTCTCGACCTGGATCTCGAAGCGCAGCGCGCCGTCGGCCAGGCCGAGGCCCGACTCGAGCCGGCCCGCGGCGTGCACGAGTGCCTCCACCTGCTCGACCGCGGTCACCTTGGGCAGCGTGACGACGAACGTGTCGGGCAGCGCGCCGTCCTCGACGAGGCGGGAGACGAACAGCGCGAGCGTGCGCACCCCGCGGCTGCGGGTGGGGGCCTCGAAGCCCTTGAACCGGATGCCGGTGAACGGCGCGGCGGAGCCCGTGTCGAGCGCCGTGCGCAGCTCGTCGGCCGCGCGGCGGACGTCGGCGTCCTCCTCGGCGTCGGGGCGGGTGCCGTAGCCGTCCTCGAGGTCGATCCGGAGGTCCTCGACGGGCTCGCGGGCGAGCTTGTCGCGCACTCGCGCCACCAGGTCGGCGTCGCCGTCGACGAGGGCCAGCAACCGGTCCTCGTGGGCGTCGACCGCACGCAGTGCCGCGGCGCCGTGCTCGGCGACCAGGCCGGCGCGGAAGCGGTCGGCCGGCACGTAGACGGTGTGCACCGGCTGGCGTCCCGCGCGCTCGCCCGGGTAGTGCCTCGCCAGCGCGGCGTCGGCGTCCGCCAGTCGCGCGTCGAGCTCGCTCGTGAGCCCTCCCACGAGGCGGTCGAGTCCGGGCGCCAGCCTCTCCATGCGCCGACCCTAGACCCGCGTCAGTGCGCTGGGGGGCGCTTCCGCTGCGGCGCCGGGCGGGTCGGGTCGTCGTCCGGCCGGTCGACGTCGGCCGGCACGACGATGGGCCGCAGCCGCGCCCACGCCAGGAAGCCCAGTCCCACCGCCAGCAGGGCGAGGCCGGTCCAGAGGTTGGCGTTGATCCCGCCGGTCTTCTCCGGCTCGTGCTCGCCGAGCAGCCCGGCGAGCGCGAGGATCACGCCGTACAGCGCCAGGAGGCTGCCGATGATGTTGCGGATGTCGAAGAGGCCGGCCTTCTTCTTGGGCTTGCCGTCGGTCTCGGGCGTCGTGGTGGACATGGCGCTCCCTCTCAGAAGACGAAGTTGAGGACGATGACCATCGCGAGCGCGATGCCGGCGAGCGGTGCGGTGCGGCGGTACCACGGGTACGACGCCTCGAGCGGGTCGGTGCGGTCCTCGCGAGGCGTCTCGGAGTAGACCAGCCCTCGGAGCTCCTCGGCCGGCTTGGGCCTGGTCACCAGCGACACCACGATGCTGAGCACGATGTCGACGACGAAGGCGACCGACGCGGCGAGGAACGCCACGCCCTGGCCCGACAGCTCGAAGACCCCGGCCGCCGCGGTGCGGTCGACCGCGATGGCCGACAGCGTTCCGGCCACCAGGCCCACCCAGCCGGCGGTCGGGGTCATCCGCTTCCAGAACATGCCGAGGATGAACGTCGCGAAGAGCGGGGCGTTGAAGAACCCGAACAGCGTCTGGAGGTAGTTCATGACGTTGTCGTAGCCGAGCGCGATCTGGGCGGTGAAGATCGCGATGACCGTCGCGCCGACGGTGGCCAGCCGGCCGATCCGCAGGTAGTAGTCGTCGCTGTGGTCCTTGCGGATGTAGCGCTGCCACAGGTCGTAGGAGAAGACGGTGTTGAACGCCGAGATGTTGGCCGCCATGCCGGCCATGAACGCCGCGAGCAGGCCGGCGATCGCCAGGCCCAGCAGGCCGTTGGGTAGGACGTCGCGCATCAGGAGCAGGAGCGCGTCGTTGTAGGCCACCCCCTCGCCCGACGCCCCGCCCGCGGGACTGCCGCCGTCCTTGAGCTCGATCATCTCCGCGACCAGGACGGCCGAGACCATGCCCGGCACGATGACGATGAACGGCACGAACATCTTGGGGAAGGCGCCGATGATCGGGGTCTTGCGGGCCGCCGAGATGGAGTCGGACGCCATCGCGCGCTGCACCTCGACGAAGTTGGTCGTCCAGTAGCCGAAGGACAGCACGAAGCCCAGCCCGAACACGATGCCGATGACCGACAGGAGCGGGGAGTCGAAGCCGGAGAGCGCCTGGCCCGGCCAGGCGTTGAGCTGCTCCGACGCAGGTGGCGCCTCGGACGCCGACGACGCCCCCGCCGCGGCGGCGGTGATCTTCTCGGTGAGGCCGTCCCAGCCGCCGACCCGGTGCAGGCCGATGAGCGTGAGCGGGGTCAGCGAGGCGACGATCACGAAGAACTGGAGCACCTCGTTGTAGATCGCCGCGCTCAGCCCGCCCAAGGTGATGTAGGACAGCACGACCGCGCCGGCCACGATCAGCGAGACCCAGATCGGCCAGCCGAGCAGGGCGCGCACGATGCCGGCCAGGAGCGCGAGGTTGACGCCCGCGATCAGCAGCTGGGCCACCGCGAAGCTGATCGCGTTGACCAGGTGGGCGCCGGTCCCGAACCGGCGGAACATGAACTCCGGCACCGAGCGGACCTTGGAGCCGTAGTAGAACGGCATCATCACGACGCCGAGGAAGAGCATCGCCGGGACGGCGCCGACCCAGAAGTAGTGGAACGTCGGCAGGCCGAGCTCCGCGCCGTTGGCCGACATGCCCATGATCTCGACGGCGCCGAGGTTGGCCGAGATGAACGCCAGGCCCGTCACCCACGCCGGCAGCGAGCGTCCCGACAGGAAGAAGTCGATCGAGTCCGACACCGAGCGCCGTGCCATCACACCGATGCCGAGGACGAAGCCGAAGTAGATCGCGACCAGCAGGTAGTCGAGCCAGTTGGCGTCGATCAGGGTGTCGGACACGTGGTGCCTCCCGAGAGTCGGCGGTGATCCAGTGGGGCCCTCAGCAACCTAGACCTCCCGCCACGCCTCGCGCGACCACCCCGTGGAAGGTCCTGGCGGTGCAGCGCGCGACCCATGCCCGACCCTGGACCTCTGACAAGGTGGCGGGGTGGACCGCCAGCCCGTCTCCCCGCCCGTCCCCCGGCCCGTCTCCCAGCACGTCTCCCAGCACGTCTCGGCGCCCGTCATCGCGGCGCTCGTCGTGCTCGGCGTGGGGCTCGCCGCCGGTCCGGCGTTCGCCGCCGGATTCACGGTCTGCGGGGTGTCGGGCTGCTCCGGGGGAGGGTTCGGCCGCTCCACCGATCCCGACCTGACCCGGCTGCTGCTGCTCGCGACCGGGGTGGTCGCCGCCCTGCCGCTCGCCGGCTACGCGCTCGTGCGCCGCAGCGGCCGGCTGGCGGCGTACGCCCTCGGAGTCGCCGTGCTCGCGACGCTCCTCGCCGGCGTCGTCGTCGGCTCCGACCTCCGCGGCTGCCCGCGCAACGTGTCGCACGAGACCTGCCTCGAGGAGTCGCGCTGACGAGGGAGGATCCGAGCCACCATGTGACCCGGAACCTCCACGGTCACCGTCGCGCGGGAGGCGCGGGGCTCACTCCCACTCGATGGTGCCCGGCGGCTTGGACGTGATGTCGAGGGTGACCCGGTTGATCTCGGCGACCTCGTTGGTGATGCGGGTGGAGATGCGCTCCATCACCTCGTAGGGCAGGCGCGCCCAGTCGGCCGTCATCGCGTCCTCGGACGTGACCGGGCGGATCACGACGGGGTGGCCGTAGGTGCGGCCGTCGCCCTGGACGCCGACCGAGCGGACGTCGGCGAGCAGGACCACCGGCATCTGCCAGATGTCGCGGTCCATCCCGGCGCGGGTCAGCTCCTGGCGCGCGATGGCGTCGGCGCGACGCAGGATGTCGAGGCGCTCGGCGGTCACCTCGCCGATGATGCGGATGCCGAGGCCGGGGCCCGGGAAGGGCTGGCGCCAGACCATCTCGGCCGGCAGGCCGAGCTGCTCGCCGACGAGGCGCACCTCGTCCTTGAAGAGGGTGCGCAGCGGCTCGACGAGCTCGAACTCGAGGTCCTCGGGCAGCCCGCCGACGTTGTGGTGCGACTTGATGTTGGAGGTGCCGGCGCCACCGCCCGACTCGACGACGTCGGGGTAGAGGGTGCCCTGCACGAGGAAGCCGACCTTGGCGCCGGACTCGGCCGCCTCTCCCAGCACCTCGACCTCGGCGGCCTCGAACGCGCGGATGAACTCGCGGCCGATGATCTTGCGCTTCTCCTCCGGGTCGGTGACCCCGGCGAGGGCGGCGAGGAAGGTCTCGCGCGCGTCGTAGACGTGGAGGTTGACGCCGGTGGCGGCGACGAAGTCACGCTCGACCTGCTCGGCCTCGCCCTCGCGGAGGAGGCCGTGGTCGACGAAGACGCAGTGCAGCCGGTCGCCGATCGCGCGCTGCACGATCGCGGCCGCGACGGCGGAGTCGACGCCGCCGGACAGGCCGCAGATCGCCACCCCAGTCTCGCCGATCTGCTCACGCACCCGCTCGATCTGCTCCTCGGCGATGTTGAGCATCGTCCAGGTCTGGCGGGCGCCGGCGATGTGGTGCAGGAAGTGCTCGAGCACCTTCTGGCCGTGCTCGGAGTGCAGCACCTCGGGGTGCCACTGCACGCCGGCGAGGCCGCGCCCGACGTCCTCGAAGGCGGCGACCGGGGTGTCGGCGGTCGAGGCCAGCACGGTGAACCCCTCGGGCGCCTGGGCGACGGAGTCGCCGTGCGACATCCAGACCCGGTGCTCGGCGGGGATGCCCTCGAGGAGGGTGCCGGGCTCGCTGACCGTGACGGGCGTACGTCCGTACTCGCGGGCGCCCGTGTGGGCGACCTCGCCGCCCAGGCCCTTGGCCATCAGCTGGAAGCCGTAGCACATGCCGAAGACCGGGACGCCGGCCGTGAAGACGTCGTCGTCGATGCCGGGGGCGCCGTCGGAGTAGACGCTCGCCGGGCCGCCGGACAGGATGATCGCCGTGGGCTTGCGCGCCAGCATCTCGGCGACCGGCATCGTGTGGGGCACGATCTCGGAGTAGACCCGCGCCTCGCGCACCCGCCGCGCGATGAGCTGGGCGTACTGCGCCCCGAAGTCGACGACGAGGACCAGGTCGTGCTCTCCAGGCTGCGTCACGCGTGGAGTCTATCGGCGCGCGGTGCGCTCGGGGCGGCCCGGGGCGGCGTCCTGGGACGGACCTTGGAGGCCCAGTCCGACACCTGGAGGCGGTTGCAACGGCCTCCAGGTGTCGGAGTCCCCGCTCGAGCGGGGACTCCGACGGCCCCGACGAGGCGTCGCTCCAGGGCCCGATCGAAGAGGGAGGGTGATCGGGCCCTGGAGCTTTGGTCCCAGCCACTGCGGACAGCGCCGAGATCCGGGAGCCCGACCCCTTGGGAGGGAGGGAGCGTGCAGCCGGACTCCGTACCCCGCCCAACGACGCCCTCGGTGCGGGGTTACGGACCAGTCAGCTGACGCCCACGATGGGCAGGCGCAGGGCGCCGGGGGCGGCCTCGGGGACGACCGGGTTCTTCGGCTCGACGGGGGCGAGCCGGCGGTAGGTCGAGCCGAGGGCGGGCCGCGGGTCGGCCTCGCCCTTGTTGGGCCAGAACGCCATCGCGCGCTCGGCCTGGGCGGTGATCGTCAGCGACGGGTTGACGCCCAGGTTGGCCGAGATGGCCGAGCCGTCGACGACGTGCAGGCCCTCGTGGCCGTAGAGCCGCTGCCACGGGTCGACCACCCCGTTCTGGGGGGTGTCGCCGATGGTGCAGCCGCCGATGAAGTGGGCGGTCATCGGGCGGTCGAACGGCTCGCCGATGGTGCCGCCGGGCGTGCCGCCGATGAGGTCGGCGATGCGGCGCACGGCCTCGTGGCCCACCGGGATGTAGGTGGGGTTGGGAGCACCGTGGCCCTGCCTGCTGGTCATCCGCCACCCCCACCGACCGCGGACGCCTACCGTGGTGATCGAGTTGTCGAGCGACTGCATCACCAGCGCGATGACCGCGCGCTCCGACCAGTGCTTGAAGTCGTAGAACCGGCGGGCGTGGCGGCGTTGGGTCCACAGCTCACGCAGCCAGGTGCGCACCCTCGGCGTGCCCGGCACGTCCTCGGCCAGCACGGTCTGCAGCAGCGCCATCGCGTTGGAGCCGCGGCCATAGCGCACCGGCTCGATGTGGGTCACCTCGTCGGGGTGGAACGACGACGTGATCGCCACCCCGCGGGTGTAGTCGACGGAGCGGTCGCTCGCCACGGCGCCGAGGATCGCCTCGGAGTTGGTGCGCGTCAGCATGCCGAGCCGGTCGCTGATGTCGGGCAGGTGCCCCTCGCCCTTGAGCCGGTGCAGCAGCTTCTGGGTGCCGAGCGACGCCGCGGAGAACACCACCTGGTCGGCGGTGAAGGTGCGGGTGGCGGTGCGTCGCGACAGCTTGGCCTTGGTCCAGCGCGCGGTGACCTCGTAGCCGCCGCCGTCGCGGGGGCGTACGCGCGTCACGGTGGTCAGCGGGTGGACGACGGCGCCCGCCTGCTCGGCGAGGTGGAGGTAGTTCTTGACCAGGGTGTTCTTGGCGTTGTGGCGGCACCCGGTCATGCACTCGCCGCAGTTGAGGCAGGCGTTGCGGGCCGGCCCGGCTCCGCCGAAGAACGGGTCGGCGACCTCCTCGCCGGGCGCGGCGTCGGGGCCGCCGAAGAACACCCCGACCGGGGTCCGGCGGAAGGTGTGGCCGACGCCCATGTCGTCGGCGACCTGCTTCATCACCGCGTCCGATGGCGTGTGGAGGGGGTTGTCCACCACGCCCAGCATCCGCTTGGCCTGGTCGTAGTAGGGCGCGAGCTCGCTGCGCCAGTCGGCGATCCGCGCCCACGACGGGTCGGTGTAGAACGCGTCGAGCGGCTCGTAGAGCGTGTTGGCGTAGACGAGCGACCCGCCGCCCACGCCGGCCCCGGCCAGGATCAGGCAGTCCCTGACCATGTCGATGCGCTGGATGCCGTACATCCCCGCGGCGGGGGCGAACAGCCACCGCCTGGCGTCGAAGGACGTGGCCGGGAAGTCGTCGTCGGTGAAGCGGGCGCCCGCCTCCAGCACACCGACCCGGTAGCCCTTCTCGGTCAGCCGCAGCGCCGTCACCGACCCCCCGAAGCCGGACCCGACGACGACGACGTCGTAGTGGGTGACCGGGGCGGTGCTCATGCGCGGCCGAGCTTGTTGAGCAGGCGCAGCGCGACCGTCATCACCTTGGCGTTGGTCTCCTCCGACATGCCGAGCACCGGCGCGATCGGCACCAGCCGCTGGGTCCCGACCGACTGCGCCTCGGTGTAGCGGTGGATGCCCTCGGCGCCCTGGCGACGCCCGAGGCCCGACTCGCGCATGCCGCCCATCGGCGCCCCGAGCGAGCCGAACGTCGCGCCGTAGGCCTCGTTGACGTTGACCGTGCCGCAGGCGATGCGACGCGCGATCGCCCGCCCGCGGGCGGCGTCGCGGGTCCACACCGAGGCGTTGAGGCCGTAGGTGCCGTCGTTGGCGCGCTCCACGGCCTCGTCCTCGCCGTGGAAGCGGTAGAGCGAGACGACCGGGCCGAAGGTCTCCTTGCCGAAGCAGGTCATGTCGGCCGTGACGCCCTCGAGGATGGTGGGCTCGAAGACGAACGGGCCCAGGTCGGGACGGTGCCGGCCGCCGGTGAGCACGCGGGCGCCCTTGGCGACGGCGTCCTCGACGTGGGCGGTCACGGTGTCGAGCTGGGCCTGGGAGATCAGCGAGCCGATGTCGACCGACCAGTCCTGGCTGGCGCCGAGGGTCATCGCCTCGGTGCGCCCGACGAACGCGTCGACGAAGCGGTCGTAGACCTGGTCGGCGACGAAGAGCCGCTCCATCGACACGCACAGCTGGCCGGCGTTGGAGAAGACCGCGCGGGTGGCGCCCTCCGCGGCGCGGTGCACGTCGGCGTCACGGAGCACGAGCATCGGGTTCTTGCCGCCGAGCTCGAGCGAGCAGCCGATGAGCCGCTCGGCGCACCCCTGGGCGATGATCCGCCCGGTGGCCGTGGAGCCGGTGAAGCAGACGTAGTCGGCGTGGGCGACGATCGCGCCGCCGACCTCCGCCCCGGGACCGGCGACGACCTGCCAGGTCTCCGGAGGGAACCCGGCCTCCTCGAGCAGCTGGGCGGCGAGGAGGGCGGTCAGCACGGTCTGCGCGTCGGGCTTGGACACCACGGCATTGCCGGCGAGGAGGGCCGGGATGCCGTCGCACAGCGCCATGGTGAGGGGGTAGTTCCACGGCGAGATGATGCCGACGACGCCCTTGGGCAC
This sequence comes from Nocardioides sp. Z24_21, assembly GCF_058134345.1. Lineage (NCBI taxonomy): Bacteria > Bacillati > Actinomycetota > Actinomycetes > Propionibacteriales > Nocardioidaceae > Nocardioides > Nocardioides sp. Z24_21. Next base: position 845,773 of record NZ_JBYTTH010000002.1, on the reverse strand, counting down.
CCGGTTGACCTCGGCGCGGGTCAGCAGCGGGAACATGCCGCCCACGCGCCGGGTGTCGAGGTGCTGGTGGGCGGTGCGGGCGTAGTAGCGCGCGGTCAGCGCGAGGTGCGCGACCTCGAGGTAGGCGTCCTTGCGGGCCTTGCCCGACTCCCACACGACGAGGTCGATGAGCTCCTCCTGCCGGTCGAGCAGCAGGTCGTGCAACCGCAGCAGCGCCGCGGCCCGCTCGTCGATGGACGTGGCCGCCCAGGACACCTGCGCCCGGCGCGCCCGGGTGAAGGCCTCGGCCACGTCGGCCGGGCTCGACCGGGGCACGTGCGCCAGGGGGGTGCCGCCGATCGGGGACACCACGGCGGCCGTCTCGCCGGTCGTGCTGACCAGGCGCCGGGTCAGGCTGGCGACGTAGGAGCGGTCGAGGGCGTAGGTGGCGGTGGCGTCGTGCTCGGGGTCCGCCGGGCCATCGGTGACGGGACCACTGGCGGGCGTCTGCTCGGTCATCCCCGAAGCGTAGATCGCTCGCGAAGCGCCCGCTACGGTCGGTCACTTCGCCCGGGACGCGACCGACCGACCCCACGTGCGCGCAGCGCGTCCGCTCCGCCCCTAGGCTTCGCCGCATGTCGACGCCACTCCCCGATCCCGCATCCTTCGCCCGCTCGACCCGCGTCCTCGCGGCGACCCTCATGGGCGGGCTCGTCGTGGTCGGCGTCGTGCTGGCGGTGGTCCTTCCCGCGCCCGTGTGGGGCGGGGAGGCGCTCGTCGTGCTCGCCGTGCAGGTGGTGGCGGGCGTCGCCGCGCACCTGGTGCTCGAGACCATCGGCTACCGCACGCCGGCGCTGTCCACCGATCTCACCGACGCGGACGCGGCCGCCCGGGCCCGCACCCGGTGGCAGTCGTCGATGATCCTGCGCTTCGCGATCAGCGAGTCGATCGCGATCGTCTCGATCGCCGCCGCGTTCGTGCTGGCCGACGGCAGCATCCTCACCTACCTCGGCGGTGCGGCAGTGTCGCTGGCGCTGATGCTCGTGCACGTGTGGCCGAGTGCCCGGCCGGTCGGCAAGGTCGCCGAGGCCCTCGAGGCGGACGGCCGACGCTCGGGCCTGCGGGAGAGCTTCGGCCTGTCGTCATCCGGCGCGATCCAGCGGCTCTGACCCCGGGCGGTCCCCGCTCGGGTCACACGATGTCGCGCGCCTTGACCCGCGCCTCGTCGGCCTCCTGGTCGGTCGGCATGAGCTGGCTCTGCCGCTCCGCCTCGACGCGCCGCAGGTAGTGGTCGACCTCGTCGTCGAGCTGGGCCCGGTCCCAGCCGAGCGCCTCGGCCATCAGCTCCGCGGCCGGCCGGGCGGCCGCGATCCCGCGGTCGAACGTCTCGATCGACACGCGCGTACGCCGCGCCAGCACGTCGTCGAGGTGGCGTGCGCCCTCGTGGGTCACGGCGTAGAGCACCTCGGCGCGCAGGTAGTGCTCGGCCCCCGGCAGCGGCTCGCCCAGCTCGGGCCGCTCGTGGATGAGCGCGAGCAGCTCGTCGACGAGGCCGCCGTAGCGGCCGAGCAGGTGGTCGACGACCCCGACGGCCAGGCCCGACGCCCGGCTCAGCGCCACGCGCTGGTTGGTGCGCGCCGCGTGGCCCCAGGCCCCCATCAGCGGCACCCGGTCGGTGATCGAGGCGGGCGTGGCGTCGAAGTCGCGGATCGCGTGGTCGACGGCGTCACGGGCCATCACCCGGTAGGTGGTGAGCTTGCCGCCCGCGACGAGCACGAGGCCCGGCACGGGGTTGGCGACCGTGTGCTCGCGGGAGAGCTTGGTGGTCTCCCCCATCTCGCCGTCCTTGCGCATCGGCTTGAGCAGTGGCCGCAGCCCGGCGTAGACGCCGACGACGTCGCGGTGGTCGAGGGGGTCCTTGAGGAGGCGGTTGGCGTGCTCGAGCAGGTAGTCGATGTCGCTCTTGCTCGCCGCGGGGTGGGCCAGGTCGAGGTCCCACGCGGTGTCGGTGGTGCCGATGATCCAGAACTGGTCCCACGGGATGATGAAGAGCACCGACTTCTCGGTCTTGGTGATGAAGCCGCACTCGGACCGGATGCGGTCCTTGGGCACGACCACGTGGATGCCCTTGCTGGCGTCGACGTCGAGCTGCGCCCGGCCGCCGAGCAGGTCCTGCACCTCGTCGGTCCACACGCCGGCGGCGTTGATCACCACCCGGGCCCGGATCTCGAGGTCGCGCTGGCCCTCGAGGTCGCGGGCGCGTACGCCGACCACGCGGGCGTCGTCGCCCTCGCCGTCGCGCAGGAATCCGGTCACCTTGGTGCGCGTCGCCACGTGGGCGCCGTTGTTGGCGGCGGTCCGGGCGATGGTCATCACCAGCCGCGCGTCGTCGACCTGGCAGTCGTAGTAGCGGATCGCGCCGTGCAGGTCGTCGGTGCGCACGTCGGGCGCCATCCGCGCCAGCTGCCTGCGGAAGACGTGCTTGTGCCGGGGCACGCCCATGTCGTACCGGCCGGCCATCGCCATGGCGTCGTAGAGCGCCACGCCGGCCCCGACGTAGGGCCGCTCCCAGGCGTGCTCGAGGGGGTAGAGGAACGGCACCGGCCGCACGAGGTGGGGCGCGAGCCGGGTGAGCAGGAGCCCGCGCTCCTCGAGCGCCTCCTTGACCAGCGCGAAGTCGAACATCTCCAGGTAGCGCAGCCCGCCGTGCACCAGCTTGGAGGAGCGTGACGAGGTGCCGGAGGCGAGGTCGCGCTGCTCGACCAGGCCGACCTTGAGCCCGCGGGTCACCGCGTCGAGGGCCGCTCCGACGCCGACGATCCCGCCGCCCACGACGAGCACGTCGAGCTCACCCGACCCGAGCTGGTCGAGCGCGTCGGCACGCTGGTCGGCGTCGAGGGCCTTGGCGAGCGGCATGGTGCCAGTGTCGCAGGCGCCACCGAACGGGTCAGTGCTGGACGACGACCTCGATGCGCTGGAACTCCTTGAGCTCGGTGTAGCCGGTCGTCGCCATCGCGCGGCGGAGGGCGCCGACGAGGTTCATCGTGCCGTCGGCGACGCGCGAGGGGCCGAACATGATCTCGTGCAGCGACCCGACGGGGTCGAAGCCCACCCGCTCGCCGCGGGGCAGCTGGGCGTGGGTGGCCTCGCTTCCCCAGTGGAAGCCGAGGCCGGGGGCCTCGGTCGCACGGGCCAGCGGCGAGCCGATCATCACGGCGTCGGCGCCGCAGGCGATCGCCTTGGCGATGTCGCCCGAGCTGCCGATGGAGCCGTCGGCGATCACGTGGACGTAGCGACCGCCCGACTCGTCGAGGTAGTCGCGGCGGGCCGCGGCGACGTCGGCGACCGCACTGGCCATCGGCACCGCGACGCCGAGGACGGTGCGGGTGGTGTGGGCGGCCCCGCCGCCGAAGCCGACCAGGACGCCGGCGGCGCCGGTGCGCATGAGGTGCAGCGCGGCCTGGTAGGTCGCGCACCCGCCGACGATCACGGGGACGTCGAGCTCGTAGATGAACTCCTTGAGGTTGAGCGGCTCGGCCTGGCTGCTCACGTGCTCGGCCGAGACGGTGGTGCCGCGGATGACGAACACGTCGACGCCCGCGTCGACGACGGCCTTGACGTGGTCCTTGGTGCGCTGCGGCGACAGCGAGCCCGCGACGGGCACGCCGGCGGCGCGCACCTCCTCGAGCCGGGCGGTGATGAGCTCGGGCTTGATCGGCTCGGTGTAGATCTCCTGCATCCGCCGGGTCGCCTCGGGACCATCGAGGGCGGCGACCTCCTCGAGCAGGCCGCTGGGGTCGTCGTAGCGAGTCCACAGGCCCTCGAGGTTGAGCACCCCCAGTCCGCCCATCTGGCCCAGCGCGATGGCGGTGGAGGGCGACATCACCGAGTCCATCGGCGCCGCCAAGACGGGGATCTCGAAGCGGTATGCGTCGATCTGCCAGGCGGTGCTGACCTCCTCCGGGTCGCGCGTGCGCCGCGAGGGCACGATCGCGATGTCGTCGAAGGAGTAGGCGCGGCGTCCGCGCTTGGCTCGGCCGATCTCGATCTCGCTCACCGGGCCAGCCTATCGGCGCCCGCGCCCCGTGCGTACGACGGCGCGGCCGCCCCGGTGGGGACGACCGCGCCGCCGATCGGTGCGCTGCGGGTCAGCGGCCCGCGTAGGCCCAGGAGGTCACGTTCTCGGTGTCCTCGAGGCCGGTGAAGCCCTCGACCGGCGAGTAGGTGTCGGTCTGGAACTGGATGTTCTCGTCGTCGGCCGTGCCGCCCACGTTGTCCGGGCCGACCCCGTAGAGGTTCTGCCCGAAGTTGGCACCGCCGGAGTCCATCATGTTGTGGATCTCGTTGGCGTTGTCGGTGTGGTAGTTGCCGATGGTGTGGCCGACCTCGTGGGCGGTCACGTTGGCCACCGCGTTGGAGACGAACGTGAACCGGTCGCTGCTGGCGTTGATGTAGGTGTTGAGCGACGACGCGGGTCCGGCCGGGTTGCTCAGCACGTCGAGCAGGACGATGGCCTCGTCCTGGTGCCCGAAGTTGCCCGGGTCGATGTACTGCGCGATGCCGATCGTGTTGATGCCGGTCTCGGCGATCGTGCCGGCGATGTAGATCCGCGAGACGTTGTCCTGCCCGATCAGCTCCTGGTTGTCGCGCGCGTTGAGCACCTGGACGTTGACGGACGGGTTGGTGCCGGCGATCTCGTCCTGCAGGTTGCGGCGGACCTGGTTGACGATGCGGTTCTCCAGGCGGCGCGCGTCGGCGCGCGCGATGCCCCACAGCGGGACGAACGAGGAGAGCGGCGACACCGAGCGCGTGCCGGGGCCGCCCCAGGTGCCGGTGTTGACCCGGCCCGGCGCGAAGTCGAGCAGGACCGTCTGCTGGCGGCCGCGGTCGCCCTGGGTGCCGGGCCGGTAGCCCTCCACCGTCACGTCGTAGGCGCCGGGGCCCCCGCTGACCTGCACGGAGTACCAGCCGGCCTCCTCGGCGACGTAGGCGATGGCGGTGTTGCCGCCACCGATCAGCGGCGAGGTGGGCGGGTAGAGCGACGAGGCGTCGGTGCCCACGCCGCCCACGCGCTCCTCGCCCGAGGGCGTACGCACCTTGAGCCCGGTGGCGGTGCCCTCCGCGCTGGAGCCGATGACGTCGCCGGGGCGCAGCCGCAGGGAGAAGAAGTCGGCGTCGAGCCGACGGCTGGCGATGGTGACGCGGTAGGCGCCGGTGTCGGCACCGCCGGCACCGCTGCCCGAGTCGAACGGGTCGGCCGGGAGCGGGTCGAAGGCGTAGCCGCCGACCATCACGTAGTAGGTGCCGGGCGCCTCGGGCTTGTAGGACACCGAGCTGAGCAGGCCCGTGCCGCCGTCGTCGTCGGCCGCGAGCGGCGTGCCCTCGGCGTCCCAGACGACGAGGATCGTGTCGGTGCCGGTGGCACTGCCCTCGGTGTTGGCCGTCAGCGTCTCGCCGGCCCCGACCTGGACCGAGAAGAAGTCGAAGTCGTTGCTGCCCGAGCCGCCCGAGGCGACGGGGCCGTGGGGGCCGTCACCGAGGACCGAGTCGGTGACCGAGGCGCCGTTGCCGACGATGCCGGTCGACGTGGCGAGCGGGATGGAGCCCTGGTCCTCGGTGGTGGTCACGGTGCGCGTGGTGACCGCCGCCGGTGCGGCGAGCTCGCCCAGGATGCGGACGGCGGGCGTGCGGGCGGCCGCCGTGCCGAAGCCGGGGATCGGCTCGGCGTCGGGGTGCGTGTCGTTGGACCCCGACCGGCCGGCGGGCTCCTCCTCGTCGTGGACGAACGGGGTCAGCACCGCGCGGGCGTTGACGCCTCCGGCCTTGGCGCCGAAGGCCGCGCGGCGGTTGGCGGCCAGCTTGGCGGAGTCGGCCCGCTGCTCAGCGCGCTCGTGCATCACCTTGTTCCAGGCGAAGTAGTTGGCGTCGGTGAGGTCGGGCAGGTTGGCCAGGTAGGGGTTGGGGTTGGTCCGTGCCGCCAGGGCGGCGGCGTCGGAGTCCTTGGGGGCCACCTGGATGCCCAGGTCGAGGGCCTCCTGCTGCGACGGCGTGACGGTGTCGTCACCGGCTGGTGCGGCGACGGACAGGGCTGGGGTGACGACGGCCAGCAGCCCGGCACAGCCGGTCGCGACCAGGATATTTCTGCGCACTGAAGCGCTCCTCCCGAGAGAAATCGGGATCGAGCGCCCAAGGTCGATGGATCGCATCGTCGTCGTGGGGCCCGATCCCCTGACGCGAGTCAACGTATGCCCACGCGACCGCTTTGCGGAAGGGCCGGAAGGGAGTGATCAGGCGCCGGTGTAGTTGGGCGCCTCGACGGTCATCTGCACGCCGTGGGGGTGGCTCTCCTTGAGCGAGGCGGAGGTGATGCGCACGAAGCGCCCCTTCTCCTGCAGCTCGGGGACCGTGCGAGCGCCGACGTAGAACATCGACTGGGTCAGACCGCCGACGAGCTGGTGGGCGACCGCGGCCAGCGGGCCGCGGTAGGCGACCTGGCCTTCGATGCCCTCCGGGACGATCTTGTCGTCGCTGGCGACCTCGGCCTGGAAGTAGCGGTCCTTGGAGTAGGACTTCTTGCCGCGGCTGCTCATCGCGCCGAGCGAGCCCATCCCGCGGTAGGACTTGAACTGCTTGCCGTTGACGAACACGACGTCGCCGGGCGACTCCTCACAGCCCGCCAGCATCGAGCCGACCATGACCGCGTCGGCGCCGGCGACCAGCGCCTTGGCGATCTCACCGGAGTGCCTCATCCCACCGTCGGCGATCAGCGGCACGCCGGCGGGCCTGGTGGCCAGCGACGCCTCGTAGACCGCGGTCACCTGCGGGACGCCGACCCCGGTGACGACGCGGGTGGTGCAGATGGAGCCGGGCCCCACGCCGACCTTGACCGCGTCTGCCCCCGCATCGACGAACGCCTGCGCCCCCTCGCGCGTGGCGACGTTGCCGCCGATGACCTGGACGTGCCTGGTCGCCGGGTCGGACTTGAGCCGGCGGACCATGTCGAGCAGGAGGTGCACGTGCCCGTGGGCGGTGTCGGCGACGAGCACGTCGACGCCGGCCTCGACCAGGGTGGTGGCGCGCTCCCAGGCGTCGCCGAAGTAGCCGATGGCCGCGCCGACGAGCAGCCGGCCGTCGGCGTCGTAGGACGCCTGGGGGAACTGCTCGCCCTTGACGAAGTCCTTGACCGTGATGAGCCCACCGAGGCGGCCGTCAGCGTCGACCAGCGGCAGCCGCTCGCGCTTGTGGGCCCGCAGCAGCGTGGTGGCCTCGTCGCGGGAGATGCCGACGTGGCCGGTGATCAGGCCCTCGCGCGTCATCACCTCGTCGACCTTGGTGGTCGCCCACTCCGCGACCGGGGTGAAGCGCAGGTCGCGGTTGGTGATGATGCCGAGCAGGCGGTTGTCGAGGTCGACCACGGGCAGGCCGGAGACGCGGTACTCGCCGCAGATCCGGTCGAGCTCCTCCAGCGTCGCGTCGGGACCGATCGTGACGGGGTTGGAGATGATGCCGGTCTGGGTGCGCTTGACCAGGTCGACCTGACGGGCCTGGTCGTCGATGGAGAGGTTGCGGTGGAGCACGCCGATGCCGCCCTCGCGGGCCATCGCGATCGCCATCCGCGCCTCGGTGACGGTGTCCATCGCCGCGCTGACCAGAGGCACCCGGATGGAGATCTCGCGGGTGAGCCGCGTGGTGGTGTCGATGTCGCTCGGCGCGAGGTCGGACTCCCCCGGCAGCAGCAGCACGTCGTCGTAGGTGAGGCCGAGCGCAGCGAACTTCTCCGGGATCTCCACACCCTCATTCTACGGCCGTTCGCCACGGCTCTGGGACAGTGTGGGGGTGGGGGTGGACACGTGGCGCTCGGGGCGCATGGTGTGGGTGGCGGCTGCCCTCGCCTTCCTCGCGCGGTTCCCCTCGCTGCTCTGGCCGCTGCGCCCCGACGAGGCCGGCTTCCTGCTCGTCGCGCAGGCCTGGCAGCCCGAGGTCGACTCGGTCTTCGGCCGCTACTTCGTGGACCGGCCGCCGGTGGTCATCGCGCTGATGCGGGCCGTCGACGCCGTCGGCGGGGCGTACGCCCACCGGCTGGTGGCTGCGGTCGGGTGCGCGCTGCTCGTGCTGGCCGCCGCGGCGGCGGCCCGCGAGGTGGCGGTCCGGGCGGGGGTGCTCGACCCTCACGCGGTGCGGCGGGTGACCGGCTGGACGGCGGTGGCGGCGGCCGCGCTCGTCAGCAACGCCGACATCGACCCGGCCGGCGCCAAGGGCGAGCTCTTCGGCATCCCGCTGGTGATGGGCTCGTGCTGGCTCGCGCTGCGGGCCGCGCGCCGCGGGTCGGGCCGCGACGCGTTCCTCGCCGGCCTGCTGGCGATGCTCGCCGTCGGGATGAAGCAGAGCATGGCCGGGGGCCTGGTGTTCGGGGCCACGCTGCTGGTCGGGTCGCTGGTGGCCCAGCGGCTCGACGTGCGCGCCCGGCTGCGGTGCACCGCGTCCGCCCTGGCCGGCGCGGTGGTGCCCGTCGTGGGCGTCGTGGCCTGGGCGGTCGTGGCGGGCGTACGCCTGGACGAGCTCTGGTACACGGTCGTGACGTTCCGATCGGAGGCCAGCGAGGTCCTCGCCGCACAGGACTCCCCCGCGGCGCTGGGCCGGGGCGTGGACGTGCTGCTCGTCTTCGTCGGCACGGGCATGGTGCTCGTGCTGGTGCTGTTCGCCCTGCGCCTGCGCGGCCTGCTGCGACGCGACCCGGTGGTGGTCGTCGCGATCACGGCGACGCTCGTGGCCGACCTGCTCGGAGTCGCGCTGAGCGGGAGCTTCTGGGTGCCCTACCTCTTCGTGCCGATCCCCGGCCTCGCGCTCGCCGTGGCGGCGCTGGCCGCCCACGACCAGGTCGACCGGGTGCCGCGCTGGGCCACGCCGGCGACGGTGGGCGTCCTGGTCGTCTCCAGCGTGGTCGCGCTCCTGCTCTGGACGGGCTCGTGGGTGCGCGGCCGCGTGCCTGTCGAGGTGCGCACGGGCGAGGCGATCGCCGCGGCCGGGAGGCCCGGTGACCGGGTGCTGGTCTACGGCGGCCGGGCCGACATCCAGTGGGCGAGCGGCGCCCCCTCGCCCTACCCGTACCTCTGGTCGCTGCCGATGCGCACGCGCGACCCGGACCTCCAGCAGCTCGAGGAGGTGCTGACCGGGCCCAATCCGCCCACGTGGTTCGTCGAGGCGGCGCACATCGACGCGTGGGCCGATGACGGGACCCGGCCGGTCGAGCGGTCGCTGATCCGCAAGTACGAGTTCGTGGGCACCGCCTGCGACCGCTACCGGGTCTACCACCTCAACACGGTCGATCCGATCCGCCTCGACGTCGACTGCACGACGCCCTTCCGCACGATCCGGGGTCACTGAGCCGGCCCGGCACGGCGACAGGCCCGCACCGGAGTCCGGTGCGGGCCTGTCGTGTCGTGCAGGTGGGACGAGGTGGATCAGTGGCCGTGGCCGTGACCGGCGGCGGCCGGCTCCTCCTCCTCGGGCTTGTCCACGACGAGCGTCTCCGTCGTGAGCAGCATGGCGGCGATCGAGGTCGCGTTGACCAGCGCCGAGCGGGTGACCTTGACCGGGTCGAGGACGCCCTGGGCGACCAGGTCGCCGTACTCCTCGGTCGCGGCGTTGTAGCCGTTGCCGACACCGAGCTCGCGGACCTTGGTGGTCACGACGTAGCCGTTGACGCCGCCGTTCTCGGCGATCCAGCGCAGCGGCTCGTCGGCGGCCTTGCGGACCACGCGGACACCGGCGGCCTCGTCGCCGGTCAGGCCGAGGTTGTCCTCGAGCACCGACACGGCGTGGATGAGCGCGGAGCCACCGCCGGGGACGATGCCCTCCTCGATCGCGGCGCGCGTCGCGGAGACGGCGTCCTCGATGCGGTGCTTCTTCTCCTTCAGCTCCACCTCGGTGGCGGCGCCGACCCGGATCACGCAGACACCGCCGGCGAGCTTGGCGAGGCGCTCCTGGAGCTTCTCGCGGTCCCAGTCGGAGTCGGTGTTCTCGATCTCGGCCTTGATCTGGTTGACGCGGCCCTCGACAGCGGTGCCGTCGCCGGCGCCGTCGACGATCGTGGTGTGGTCCTTGGTGATGACCACGCGACGCGCCTGGCCGAGGACCTCGAGGCCCACCTGGTCGAGCTTGAGGCCGACCTCGGGGGCGACGACCTGGCCGCCGGTCAGGATCGCGATGTCCTGCATCATCGCCTTGCGGCGGTCGCCGAAGGCCGGGCTCTTCACCGCGGCGACGTTGAAGGTGCCGCGGATCTTGTTGACGACCAGCGTCGACAGCGCCTCGCCCTCGACGTCCTCGGCGAGGATGAAGAGCGGCTTGCCGGTGCCGATGACCTTCTCCAGCAGCGGGAGCAGCTCCTGGATCGCGGAGATCTTGCCCTGGTGGAGAAGGATGTAGGGGTCGTCGAGGACGGTCTCCATCGACTCCGGGTCGGTGACGAAGTAGGCCGAGATGTAGCCCTTGTCGAACTGCATGCCCTCGGTGAACTCGAGGTCGGTGCCCATGGTGTTGGACTCCTCGACCGTGATCACGCCGTCCTTGCCGACCTTGTCGAAGGCCTGGGCGAGCAGGTCGCCGATGTGGCTGTCGCGGCTGGAGATGGTCGCGACGGACGCCATGTCCTCGCGGGTCTCCACCTCGCGGGCGGCCTCGCGCAGCGCGTCGCCGACGGCCTCGGCCGCGGCGTCCATGCCACGCTTGAGGCCCATCGGGTTGGCGCCGGCCGCGACGGCGCGCAGGCCCTCGTGGACCATGGCCTGGGCCAGGACGGTGGCGGTGGTGGTGCCGTCACCGGCGATGTCGTTGGTCTTGGTGGCCACCTCCTTGGTGAGCTGGGCACCGAGGTTCTCGAACGGGTCGTCGAGCTCGATCTCGCGAGCGACGGTCACGCCGTCGTTGGTGATGGTGGGGGCGCCCCACTTCTTGTCGAGGACGACGTAGCGGCCCTTGGGGCCGAGCGTCACCTTGACGGCGTTGGCGAGGGCGTCGACACCGCGCTCGAGGGCGCGGCGGGCGTTCTCGTCGAACTCCAGGATCTTGGGCATTGCTGTGCTCCTAGGAACAGGTGAAAGGGGTTCGCCCGGACGTCATGGCCGCTGGTCGCCGGAGCGACCGGCAGCCATGACGTGCCGGGCGAGGGGAATCAGGAGACGACGGCGAGGATGTCGCGCGCAGACAGGATCAGGTACTCCTGGCCGGCGTACTTGACCTCGGTGCCGCCGTACTTGCTGTAGATGACCTTGTCACCCACGGCGACGTCGAGCGGGACGCGGTTGCCGTTGTCGTCGATGCGACCGGGACCGATCGCCACGACCTCGCCCTCCTGGGGCTTCTCCTTGGCGGTGTCCGGGATGACCAGGCCGGAGGCGGTGGTCTGCTCGGCTTCGAGGGTCTGGACGACGATGCGGTCCTCGAGGGGCTTGATGTTGACCGACACTTCGGATCAACCTCCACTTTCTCAAAACAAGAGATCTTCAGGAGCCCGGATCGATTTCCGCCCGGGGCTCCCAGGACGTGGGCTCGCGGACCGCGGCACGCCGTCGCGGGGGTCGTGCCTGGCTCACGAGCGTTGGCATTCTCAGGGCGAGAGTGCCAACGCAGACGCTAGCACTCTGCCCGCTCGAGTGCTAGCCGGTGCCGCCGCTGACAGGATGACGGCGTGGAGATCGAGACGCTGGACTGGTTGCGCACGCCCGACGGCGCCCGTCTGCTCGCCGCCGCCACGCAGGCGTGGGCCGACCACCCGGGCGACCCGGTGCGGGTCGCCGGCGTCGTCCGCCGCCTCGAGCCCGACCCCGAGCGGGCGGCCGCGGCCACCACGCAGGCGCAGCTGCGCGAGCGGGCCGTCGCCAAGTTCGGCGACGCCGCACACCACATGTTCTTCACCCCCGACGCGCTCGAGCAGGCGACCCGGGCGCGGGTCGCCGACCACCGGGCCGCCCGGCTCGCCGCCGCGATCCCCGGCGGCAGCGTCGTCGACCTGGGCTGTGGCATCGGCGGGGACCTCCTGGCCTTCGCCCGGGCCGGGCTGGTCGCGGGCGGCATCGACCAGGACCCGGTGCGGGTGGCGATGGCGCGGGCCAACCTCGAGGCCCTCGGCCTCCCGGGGGCCGTCCAGGTGGGCGACGCCACCGCGATCGACCCGCGGGCGTTCGACGTCGCGTTCGCCGACCCCGCGCGACGCGGCGGCCGCGGCCGGGTCTTCGACGTCGAGGGGTGGACGCCGCCCTGGTCGTGGGTGCTCGACCTGCTGCAGCGGCGCGCGCTGGTCAAGGTGGCGCCCGGCATCGGCCACGACCTCGTGCCCGCGGGCGTGGAGGCGGAGTGGGTCAGCGACGCCGGCGACGTCAAGGAGGCCGCGCTGTGGTCCCCCGACCTGGCCACCACCAGACGCCGCGCCACCGTGATCGCCGACGGCGGGCTCGCCAGCCTCACCGTCGAGGACTCGCCCGCCGACGGCGAGGCCGGCACCGAGGTCCGCGAGGTCGGCGCCTTCCTCTACGAGCCCGACGGCGCCGTCATCCGCGCCGGCCTGGTCACGGCGGTCGCCGCCGGCGTCGGTGGCGGGCTGGTCGACCGGCACATCGCCTACGTCACCAGCGACGCCTCGTTCCACACGCCGTTCGCGCGCAGCTACCGGGTGGTCGAGCACCTGCCCTACCGCGAGAAGCCGCTGCGCGCGGCCCTGCAGGCGCGCGGCGTCGGCCGGCTGACGATCAAGAAGCGCGGGGTGCAGGTGGTGCCCGAGGAGCTGCGCAAGCGGCTGGCCCTCAAGGGCGACAACGAGGCCACGCTGGTGCTGACGCGCGTGTCGGGGCAGGGCACCGCCCTACTCGTCCAGCCGTTCTGAGCCGTTTCGAGCCGCCGCTCAGCAGCCGTCGCGGGCCACGCCCTGGACCGTCACCGGCAGGCGGCCCTTCGCGGGCTGCGCACCGGTCAGCACGTCGACCAGCGCCTCCATCGCCGCAGGCGTGTCCCCGTAGGTGGCCAGGCGCGTCGCGGCACTCACCCGGCCGAGCACCCACGGGCTGTCGGTGGCCACCGCGACCTCCCCGTCGACGGGGGCGTCGCGGTAGCCGGTGAAGCCCACCTGGGCGCCCGCGGCGAGGCGGGCGTCCTCGCGTGCGGTCCAGGCGGCCAGGCGCTCCGACCGCTTCGCCTCGGCCGCCTTCCAGGCGCGCACCCGCTTGCGGAACGCAGGCTTGCGCTCCTTCTTCCTGCGCTCCGGGCGGGGCTCGGCCGTGGCCAGCGCCGCCGGCGGCGAGCGACGCGCCAGCACGGTGATGCCCGCCGCGCGCGCGGCCGCGGTGAACGCACCCACCGCGCCCGCGTCGCCGTAGGCGTGCACCGTGTCGCCGACCAGCCGGCCCGAGCACGCGCCGTGGGTGAGCGTCACCGCGGCGGCCGACAGGCGTCGCGAGGCGGCACGTGCCGAGTCGGGAGGCGCGGCCCCGGTGCCCGATCCTTCGGTGCCGGTGCCGGTGCCGGTGCCGGTGCCGGTGCCGGCGTCGGCGAGGTGCGTCAGCAGGGCGATCTGCCGTGCCGCGGCCTGCTCGAGGCGCCGGCGAGGCAGGTCGTCGCGGCGCACCGCGCGGACGAGCGCGGCGCGGGCGGCGGCCGGCGACGGCGGCATGAGCAGGACGTCGGAGCCGGCCCGCATCGCCTGCACGGCCGTCCGCCCCGGGTCGCGGCCGCGCGTCACCGCCGCCATCTGGAGCGAGTCGGTCACCACGAGCCCCTCGAACCCGAGGTCCTCGCGCAGCAGGCCGGTCACCACCTTGCGCGACAACGACGAGGGCTCGCGCGGGTCCACGGCGCGCACGTCGAGGTGGCCCACCATGACCGCGGGCAGCCCGGCCTCGACACTGCGCGCGAAGGGCACGAGATCGGTGTCCCTCAGCTCGGCCAGCGACTTCGTCTGCACCGGCAGGCTGAGGTGGCTGTCGGCCGGCACCGACCCGTGGCCCGGGAAGTGCTTGATGACCGGCAGCACGCCGGCCGAGACGAACCCGTCGGCGGCCGCGACCACCTGCTCGGCCACGATCGCCGGTCGCGACGACGCCGAGCGCGACCCGATCGTCGGGTCCTCCGGCCCGGAGGTGACGTCGGCGACGGGCGCGAGGTCGGCGGTGAACCCGAGGCCGCGCAGCTCCGCCGCTCCGGCGGCGTACACCTCCTCGGTCAGCGCGGCGTCGTCCGCGGCCCCGGTGCTCATGAACGCGGGGAAGCGGGTCGCGGCGCCGCGCAGCCGCTCGACCACCCCACCCTCCTGGTCGACGGCGAGGAAGAGCGGCCACTTCCGCGGGACCCGACGAGCGAGCGTCCGGTTGACCGACCTCACCTGGTCGGCGGAGGCGACGTTCGCACTGAAGGCGATCACCCCGCCGAGGTGGAGGTCGCGCACCATCCCCACGGGCGCTGCCGTGCCCGCCCAGTCGGCGACGATCACCTGTCCGGCGAGGTCGGGGAGCCGCATCCGACCGACGGTCCGCGCGGCCCGGTCGAGCTCGGCGCGGTCCGGCCCCCACCCCTCCACCAGCCCGAGCTCCTCGGAGGGGGTCGGCGGCACCGTGGGCGTACTCGTGGCAGCCGGGCCCCCGCTCGAGGGATCCTCGTCCTCCCCCGGTGCCGCGCCGTCACAGGCGGCCAGCGAGGCGACCGCAGCGAGGGAGACGCCGAGGCTCGCCAAACGGGTGGCCGGACGCGAGCGCATCCAGCCATGGTGGCACGCCCTCGGGAACCCGCCCGCTCGTCGCGCCACCGCCCTCTCCCTCTCCCTCTCCCTCTCTCCTGTCATCTGAGTCTCCGGGCGACTCAGATGACAAGGCGGCCCCGCAGAAGGAGCTCGCACCCCCACGCGTCGTCCTGCCACCTGAGTCTCTCCGCGACTCAGGTGCCAGTGCGGGCGGGTGGTCGCACCGGGATTGAGCTGGCCTGTGGACGAGCGATCGCCGGTTGTCGGTGCGGACGACTGGGATGGCAGGACCGAGGACGAGACGACGTCCACGACCGACGGAAGGGGCTGAGAGATGCGGACGACGGAGGAGTGGGACGCGGTGTGCGAGTGGACCGACGACGAGGTGGAGTGGTACCTGATGGGCCCGTTCGACGGAGGCGTGCCCGGTCTCGTGCGCCGCATCAGGCGGATCCTGGACGTGTCGCAGCGCGGGCTGGCGGCCATGATCGGGGTGTCGCAGTCAGTCGTCGCGAGGTGGGAGACCGGCCGCACCAGCCCGCGGGTGAGCGTGATGCAGTACCTGCTCGGCCTCGCCGGACTGGGCAGCACCGTCCACGACGCCGACAGCGGCGAGGTCGTCGAGCCGATGCGCGACGACGGGGCGCGGGACCGGGGCGGGAGGCGCTACCCCGCCCACGTCGACCTCAAGGCCACCGGGTGGTACGTCCCGCGCGGCCTCGAGTGCACGCCCGAGCCCGCTCGGTGGCGGCGCGCCTCGCGCGCCCGGAGGGAGCCGCTCGTCCTCCACCACACCTCGCCCTACTGGCGCTGGCTCCAGCGGCGCGTGTTCGGCACGCCCGTCGACCATCCGGCGTCCCGCCAGCTGGCGGCCGAGGCCGAGCACCTCGACGAGGTGAGGGAGGCCCGCCAGCAGCAGTGGCGGGCCGCCTGACCCCGGCTGGCCACAACCGACCTCAGCCGGCGAGCCGCTCCCGCTCGGCCCCGATGGTGGTGTCGGGACCGTGGCCGGTGTGCACGACCGTCTCGTCGGGCAGCTCGAGGAGCCGCGACCGGATGGACTCCTTGATCAGGTCCTCGTCGGAGTAGGAGCGACCGGTCGCCCCGGGCCCGCCCTGGAAGAGGGTGTCACCGGTGAAGACGCACCCGAGGTCGTGGACGTAGAGGCACACGGCGCCGGGAGCGTGGCCCGGCGTGTGGATCACCGTGACGGCCGCCCCGCCGATCGTGAGCGTCTGACCGTCGGCGAGGTCGACGTCCCAGAGCTCGGCCCCCTCCTCGTCACCACCGTGGGTCAGCTCCCACAGCGGCCGGTCGTCGGGGTGCAGCAGCACGGGCGCCCCGGTCCGGCGGCGCAGCTCGGGCGCGACCCGCACGTGGTCGTCGTGCGCGTGCGTGCACACGATCGCCTTCACGGTGCGGCCGCCGACGACCGCGAGGATCGCGTCGACGTCGTGCGGGGCGTCGATGACCAGGCACTGCTCGTCGTCCCCGATCACCCATACGTTGTTGTCGACGTCGTAGGTCTCTCCGTCGAGGGAGAACGTGCCCGAGACGACGCCGTGGTCGACCCGCACGCCGCGCGGCCCGGTCATCAGAGCACCACCACCGAGCGGAGCACGCTGGGGCCGTCTTCTGGCCCGTGGTGCATCTTCTCGAACGCCGCCTCGACGTCGCCGATGCCGATCTCCTCGGTCACGAAGGCGTCGAGGTCGAGCCGGCCCTGCTGGTAGAGGTCGACCAGCATCGGGAAGTCGCGCGAGGGCAGGCAGTCGCCATACCAGGAGGACTTGAGCGAGCCGCCGCGGCCGAAGACGTCGATGAGCGGGATCTCGGGGATCGTCATGTCCGGCGTCGGCACACCGACGAGGACGACGGTGCCGGCCAGGTCGCGGGCGTAGAAGGCCTGCTTCCACGTCTCCGGGCGACCGACGGCGTCGATCACCACGTCGGCCCCGCCCTCGTGGCCGGTGTCGTCCTGCGGCGGGGTCAGCTCGCGGATGGCGGTCACGGCGTCGACCTCGGCGGAGTTGACCGTGTGGGTGGCACCCATCGAGCGCGCCATCTCGAGCTTGCGGTCGTCGATGTCGACGGCGATGACCCGGGACGCTCCGGCGAGTGCGGCGCCCGCGATCGCTGCGGCACCGACGCCGCCGCAGCCGATGACGGCGACGGTGGAGCCGCGGGTCACGTTGCCCGTGTTGATGGCAGCACCCAGGCCGGCCATCACCCCGCACCCGAGCAGGCCGACGGCGGCGGGACGCGCCGAGGGGTCGACCTTCGTGCACTGGCCGGCCGCGACCAGCGTCTTCTCGGCGAACGCCCCGATGCCCAGCGCCGGCGACAGCTCGGTGCCGGCGAGGTCGCCCTCGGCGAGCGTCATCTTCTGGGTGGCGTTGTGGGTGGCGAAGCAGTACCACGGCTCACCGCGGTTGCAGGCGCGGCACTCGCCGCACACCGCGCGCCAGTTGAGGACGACGAAGTCGCCCGGCTCGACGCTCGTGACGTCCGGGCCGACCGACTCCACGACGCCGGCGGCCTCGTGGCCGAGCAGGAAGGGGAAGTCGTCGTTGATCCCGCCCTCGCGGTAGTGGAGGTCGGTGTGGCACACCCCGCAGGCCTGGATCTTCACGACCGCCTCGCCCGGGCCGGGGTCGGGGACGTTGATGGTGGTGAGCTGCACCGGCTCGCCCTTCGCGAGCGCGACGACCGCCTGGACCTGCTGCATCGATGTGCCTCCTCTGTGTCTGGGTCGACGCGAACGCTGCGACGCCGACCCCACAGATGCAACCACCCCGGGTGTCACGGTGTGCTCACCGGGACCCGGGCCAGCCCCGGGTGCCGCTCAGTCCAGGTCGGTCTTGAAGCTGGCGAGCAGGGAGTCGGTCACACCCTGCATCTCGTCGTCGGTCAGCGGCTGCGGCACGCCGTCGAGGTTGTGCCGGATGGTGATGGTCCAGCTCGAGTCGAGGAACATCACCCCGAAGGTGTGCACGCGGTACTGCGGGTCGGACGTCTCGTCGACGACGTGCCAGGCGTTGTACTTGCCGCCGGCCACCGCGTCGTCCTGGCGCACCTGGACCTTCGGGCCGTCGTGCTGGCGGATCCACTCCTTCGCGAAGGCGTCGAGCGAGGCCGTGTCGGTCAGCGCCGGCGCCAGCGTCACGCCGCTCTGGCCGTCGCGGAAGCCCTGCACGATGCCGAAGTCGCTGTTGCGGGTGTAGGTCGCCAGGCCGTGCATGCTGGCGCCGGGGACCTTGATCCGGGGCCCGTCCGCGGGCCCCACGACCGTGCTCGTCGCGGTCGGGACCGGGGTCGGCGGGGCGGACGACGACGTGGGCGAGCCGCCGACCGGGTCGGCGTGCGTGTCCTCCCCCGACGACTGGCACCCGCTGGCCAGGACCGCGACCAGACCGACGCACGCCGCCACCAGACGGACCCGCTCTCCCCGAGACATCATGCGCGGGAGCCTATCGGGCCGGACGACACGTCCCGGGGCACCGCGTTTTCCCTGGAGGATGCCTCGCGAGGCAGTTCGCCCACATAGGGTGGTTTTGGTTCTGCGACGAGGGGGAAAGGACAGATCATGCTGCCGTTGGAAGACCGTGAACTGCTCAACCAGACCATGGTCGGGCTCAACATCGATCCCGAGACGACCGCCTCCTTGATGGCCTCCTTCGACAAGGCCGCCGAGGGCGTCGTCAACAATCCCGTCGTGCCCGTCGCGAGCACCTCGTTCGGTCAGTCCTACACCGGTGGATACCGCCTCGGCACCAACACCGAGATGGCCCACCAGACCGTCGCCGACGAGCTCAAGAAGATGGCGGCCGGGCTGCGCGGGATGGCCGAGTCGGTGGAGCTCTTCAACAAGGACATGGAGACGACGACCGAGCAGACCGCCGCGACGATGCGCCTGATCCAGACGTCGACGAGCTGCGTGGCTGCCCCCGACTTCGGCACCGACCAGTGCACCATGCCCACCGAGGAGGACTGAGCCGTGACCAAGGGACCCAACCGTCAGGTTCTCGACACCTACCTCGACTCTGCGGCCGGGGGTGAGATCAAGAACGCCGGCGACGCCTGGAAGGAGAAGGCCGCCGACCTGAAGGTGCTGGGCGACGCCCTCAGGAACGCCGCTCAGCAGGCCGAGCTCCGCATCGGCGAGTCGACCCTCACCGGTCCGGCCCTGCGCGCCGGGATGGAGGAGTCGGCGACCTCGATCATCGCGAAGTCCGAGCAGCTCGAGGCGGCCGGCGAGGCCCTGCGCCAGGTGGGACTCCAGATCGAGGACACCCGGACCACGCGCGACAACATGGCTGACCTCGGCGACAAGCCGGCTCCCTACCAGGCTCCCGCGGGCACGCCCGGCGTCGAGCCGACCAAGGAGGAGCTGCAGGCGCAGGCGGCCGCGTCCAGCGCGCGGGCCAACGCGCGCTCGTCCTGGCAGGCGGAGTACGAGAAGCAGGAGGCCAAGGCTCTCGCGCTCACCAAGGACCTCGATGCGGCCTTCCTCGGTGCGATCCCGCCGATGAAGGAGATCCACGGGCAGCCCGACCCGACCGAGCCGCCGCCCAGCGTCCCGACCGGTCCGTCGGGTCCCTACCTGCCGGGCACCAAGGCGCCGGGCGTTCCGACGACGCCCGAGGGTCCCGGCAACGGCAACCCGCCGGGCACCTGGAACCCGACCCCGCAGCCGCCCACCGGCCCCCCGATCCCTGAGCCGCCCCCCGGCGACCCGACTCCTCAGCCGCCCACCGGCAACCCGCCCCCTCCGCCCACCACGGAGCCGACTCCGCCGACCCACACCCCGCCGACCCACACCCCGCCGACCCACACCCCGCCGGGCACGACCCCGACCTACCCGGGAGCCACGCCGGGCGAGACCAGCACGGTCGCGGGCTCGTCGCAGGGCGGGGTGAGCTACACCCCCGGCGGCTCGCAGGTGGCGGCGCCCGGCGCGGCGGGCGCGGCCGGAGCGGGCGCCGGCGGCGTCAACGCCGCGGCGATGGGCGCTGCCGGTGCGGCCGGCGGTGCCAGCGGCATGATGGGCGGCGTCCGCGCCGGCTCGGTGTCCTCCCCCGGTTCGTCCACCACCCGACCGATCGGAGCCACCGGTCGCAGCGGCAGCGCCGGCGCGTTGTCGCGTCCGACCAGCGCGGGTGCGGCAGGTGCGACCGGACGCGGCGGCGCAGCGGCCGGCAGCCCCACCTCGCGCGGAGCCGGCTCGGCGGCCGCACGCGGGGCCTCCACCGGTGGGTCGTCAGCCCGCGGTGCCGGCTCGGCCGGTGCCCGTGGCGCCGGCACGGCGGGTGGACGCGGTGCCGGCTCGGCGGGCAGCCGCGGCGCGGCGGCCGGCTCGAGCACCGGCTCCCGCTCCGGCGGGCGCGGCTCGAGCGGGGCCCGCGGTGCGGGTGCAGCGGCTGGTGGCGCCTCCGGGCGCGGCGGCCGCAAGGGCGACCGCGACCAGGCCGCAGAGCGCGACAGCCTGGTCTACGACCAGGACTGGCTCGGCGACGACGAGGTCGCTCCGAGCGTCCTCGACTGACAACCACGGCGCACGAGTGCGCGTGACGAAGGCCCCCGCTCTCGGGCGGGGGCCTTCGGCGTCCCCGATGGGGCAACGGTGGGGCAACGGTGCCGGAGCGGTCAGGCCACGACGGTCGTGATCGGCTGCGAGGAGTCGGCGGGGAGGTCGAGCGAGGAGGGCGTACGCCCCCGTGCGACGAGCTCGGCGCCGAGCGCGGCGACCATGGCCCCGTTGTCGGTGCACAGGCCCGGGCGCGGCACCCGCACCCGGATGCCACGGGCGGTGGCGCGCTCCTCGGCCATGGCACGCAGGCGGCTGTTGGCAGCCACCCCGCCGCCGATCAGGATGTCCTCGATCCCTCGGCTCGTCGCCGCGTCGATCGCCTTGCGGGTCAGCACGTCGCATACGGCCTCCTGGAACGACGCGGCCACGTCGGCGACGTCGATCGTGGCCCCCGAGCGCTGCTGGGCCTCCACCCAGCGGGCCACGGCGGTCTTCAGTCCGGAGAAGGAGAAGTCGAAGCGGTGACGCTCGAGGTCGCGCCGGCTGGTGAGCCCGCGCGGGAAGTCGATGGCGACGCTGTTGCCCGAGCGCGCCTGCTTGTCGATGTGGGGGCCGCCGGGGAAGGGGAGGCCGAGCAGCCGGGCGACCTTGTCGAAGGCCTCCCCCGCGGCGTCGTCGATGGTGGCGCCCATCGGCTCCACGCCGACCGTGACGTCGGTGACCTCCAGCAGGCTGGAGTGACCGCCCGAGACCAGCATCGCCAGGCACGGCTCGGGCAGCGGACCGTGCTCGAGCTGGTCGACGGCGACGTGGGCGGCGAGGTGGTTGACGCCGTAGATCGGCTTGCCGAGGCCGAGCGCGAGCGCCTTGGCGCTCGCCACGCCCACCAGCAGCGCGCCGGCGAGCCCGGGCCCGCTGGTCACGGCCACCGCGTCGATGTCGGACAGGCAGATGCCGGCGGTCTCGGCGGCCCGCTCGATCGTGGGCACCATCGCCTCGAGGTGGGCGCGGCTGGCGACCTCGGGCACGACGCCGCCGAAGCGGGCGTGCTCCTCGACGCTGCTGGCGACGGTGTCGGCGAGCAGCGTGTGGCCTCGGACGATGCCGACGCCGGTCTCGTCGCACGAGGTCTCGATGCCGAGGACGAGCGGTGCGTCAGTCATGGGCGGTCTCCGTCTGCTCCCTCGCCGCGCCCGGGAGCCAGCGGCACATCACCAGCGCCTCCGACCCGTCGCGGTAGTAGTGCGGTCGTACGTCGATGACGCTGAACTGCCGGGCGACGTAGAACCCGACGGCGGGCGCGTTGGCCACGCTCACCTCCAGCAGCATCCGCGAGGCGCCGTCGGTGTCGACGAGGAGCTCCTCGAGGAGCCGGGAGGCGAGGCCGGCGCGGCGCGCGTCGGGGCGTACGCCGATGCGCAGCAGGTCGACGATGTCGCCGGCGGTCATCGTCACCGCGTAGCCGGAGAGGTCGTCGGCGACCAGGAAGCGTCGCCCGGGCCCCTCGATCTCCTCGCGCACGAGCGCCTCGCTCCACGCGTCGGGACCGAAGAGCTCCTGCTCGAGGGCGAGGAGTGCCGGCAGGTCGGCGAGCGTGGCGGGACGGATCACGAGACGGGCTTCCGGGGTGCGCCGGCGACCGCGTCGGGGCGGCGCAGGTAGAGGGGCTCGGGGTCGAGCAGCTCGACGAGCTCGTCGGCCACGCCGACGGCCAGCCAGCCGGCGCCCGGCCGGGTGGGAGCGATCGCGTGGGGGAACGCGTCGAAGTAGAGCTCGGGACCGGCGCCGGCGACGGGTGCGCCCGTGGCGACCTCTGCCGGGCGGGTCACGACGGGGCCCTCGAGGCGGCGGCCGTCGGCGTCGTAGGAGGCGAGGTAGACCTCCTTGCGGCGCGCGTCGGTGGCGACGAGGAACCCGCCGTCCGGTGCGCCGGCGCCGGCGACCTCGAGGGCGACGGCGTCGAGCGAGCACACGCCGTAGACCGGGACGTCGAGGACGAAGCCGAGGGTGCGCGCGGTGACGACGCCGACCCGGAGCCCGGTGAACGGTCCGGGGCCGACCCCCACTGCGACCCCGGAGAGGTCCTGCCGCACGATGCCGGCGTCCTCCATCGCGCGGGCGATGAGCGGCGCGAGGTGCTCGCCGTGCTTCATCGGCTGCTCGGAGGAGTGCTCGACGACCACCCGCTCACCGTCGTGCAGGGCGACGGAGACCAGCGGGGTCGCGGTGTCGAAGGCGAGCAGCACGGCGTCGAGGCTACTGTCCGACGATCCAGCGCAGCGAAACCCGGCGCGGGTCGGCCCCGTCGTCGGCCGGCGCGTCGCCCACCGTCCGCTCGATCACGACCTCGAGGCGCGACTCGGCCAGCCCCTCGGCCAGGCCCGCCCCCCACTCGACGACGGTCACGGCCGTGTCGAGGGAGGTGTCGAGGTCGAGGTCGTCGAGCTCGTCGAGGCCGCCGAGTCGGTAGGCGTCGACGTGCACGAGGTCGGGCCCCTCCCCCAGCGCGGGGTGCACCCGGGCGATCACGAACGTCGGCGACGTCACGCCGCCGCGCACGCCGAGCCCCTCGCCCAGGCCCTGGGTGAACGTCGTCTTGCCGGCGCCCAGCTCACCGGTGAGCACCACCAGGTCGCCGGCGACCAGGCTGGCGCCGACCCGGGCCCCGAGCCGGCGCATCGTCTCCGCGTCGGGGGCGTCGAACGACGTGCCCAGCCACCTCGCGAGCTCGACGTAGGGGCTCGCGCCGCCCGTGACGACGAAGTCGTGGGCCTCCCAGAACGCGACGGTGCCGGGCAGCTCCTCGCGGGCGACGACCCGCACCGCCGACCGCCCGGCGGACGCCTCCACGGCCGCCTCGACGAGTGCGGTGGCCACTCCCCTGCCCTGCGCCGCCGGTGTCACGCCGAAGCGGCGGAGCACCAGCCCGTCGGGCCCCGGGTCGAGGACGACGCAGCCGACCGGCTCCCCGTCGAGGCACGCCAGCAGACCACCCCGGCGCGCGAGCAGGCGCCGCAGGGAGTCGACGTCCTCGCCCAGGGCGTCCGCCGGCGGGTCGAGGGCCGGGCGGGCACCGAAGGCCTCCCGCACCACGGCCAGCACGTCGGCGGCCGACTCGGGGCCGACCCTGCGCACGACGAGGCTCACGACAGGTCCTGCCCCTGGGCCAGCGAGATCAGGTCGTCGAGCTCGGCGGTGACCTGCTTGTGGCGCTCGAGCAGCACCATGTGGCCCGCGCCCTCGCACTCGAGCAGGCTCGAGCCCGGGATCCGGCTGTGCAGCTTGCGGCTGTGACCGACGGAGGTGATCTTGTCGGCGGTGCCGCAGATGATCGAGGTGGGGACCTGCCCCAGGGGCGCGAGGTGGTCGAAGTGGTCGAGGGTGGCGAAGGCGGGGTAGAAGTCCGCGACCACCGCGAACGGCGTCGCGTCGAGCATCGAGTAGACGAACTCGACGTGCGAGGCGGGGACGTCGTCGCCGAAGGCGTAGCGGTCGGTGATGACGTCGGCGATCGCGTGGCCCCAGGACCGCGCGAGGTCGACGGCCTTGTGGCCGCGGTCGAGGGTGCGTACGGCACGGCCGACGAACCGCCCGCCGAGGCCGAGCGGCAGCATCGGGAACAGGATGCGACCCGGGTCGAGGCCTCCGGCCGTGGTGGAGATCAGCGCGGCGCCGCGGACCTTGTCGCCGAAGAGGTCGGGGTGCTGCTGGGCGAGCGAGATCACGCTCATCCCGCCCATGGAGTGGCCGACCACCACGCACGGACCGGGCACCGTCGTCTCGATGACGCGGCGCAGGTCGTGGCCGAGCTGCTCGATCGTGCAGTGCTTCTCGTCGGAGCGCGCGGAGCGGCCGTGGCTGCGCTGGTCGTAGAAGACGGTGCGCACCTGGCCGCGGTAGGCCGCGCGCTGGTAGTGCCAGCAGGCGAGGTTGAGGGAGTAGCCGTGCACGAACACCACGGTGAGGTCGTCGTCGGTCGTGGCGCGGCCGCCGAAGTCGGCGGGCTCGTCGATCTCCACGTGCAGGGCGAGGCCGTCGTCGGCGACCACCACCCGCGGCGGGCTGTGCAGCTCGCCGAAGGCGACCGTCTCCCCGGCGGCGCGGTTGCCGATGACGCGGTTCTGGCGCGCGATGCCCACGGCGCCGGCGGCGGCGGCCAGGCCCGCCGCGCCCACGACCGAGCCGAAGACGCGGCCCTTGACGCTCACGGTGCGGTCCCTCCGGGCTCGTCGCCGTCGACGTGCCGGCGGACGAACCGGCCGCCGATCCGGGTGACGATCTCGTAGCTGATCGTGCCCACCGCGTCGGCCCACTCCTGCGCGGTCGGCTCACCGGCGTCGCCGGGACCGAAGAGGACGACCTCGGTGCCGGGCGGCGGCAGCTCGCCGTGCAGCTCGATCACCAGCTGGTCCATGCACACGCGTCCCCGGACGGGGCGTCGCGAGTCGCCCACCCAGACGGCGGCGGTGTTGCCTGCTGCCCGCGGGACGCCCTCGGCGTAGCCGACCGGCACGACGCCGACGCTCGTGTCGCGCTCGGCGTGCCAGGTGTGCCCGTAGGAGACGCCGTCGCCGGCCCGCACCTCCTTGCTGAGCAGCAGGCGGGCCCGCACCGTCATCGCCGGCCGGAGGCCAAGGAGCGGGCTGACGCCGGGTGCCGGGTCGAGGCCGTAGGCCGCGATGCCGCAGCGGACCATGTCGAAGTGGGAGGACGGACGCAGGACCGCCGCCGCCGAGTTGGCCAGGTGGGCCACGTCCGGGTCGAGACCCGCCTCGGCGGCCAGCGCGAGGGCGTCGCGGAAGGCGGCCTCCTGCGCGTCGTTGGCCGGGTGCTCGGGCTCGTCGCTCGCGGCGAGGTGGGACCAGATGCCCGTGACGGTGATGCGGCCCTGGCGCTCGAGCAGGCTCGCCCTGGCGAACAGCTCGGACCACTCCGCGCGGGGCGCGCCGCCGCGGGAGAGGCCGGTGTCGACCTTGAGCTGCACGCGGGCAGCGCCCACGGCGGCGATCTCCTCGAGCTCGGCCAGCGAGTAGGCGGTGACCTCGATGCCGGCCGCCACGGCGGCCGCGAAGTCGTCGCCCGGGGCGCTCAGCCAGCACAGCAGCGGGCCCGAGTCGCCGGCGGCCCGCAGGGCGAGCGCCTCCTCGATGGTGGCCACCCCCAGCCAGTCGGCCCCGGCATCGCGGGCGGCCGCGGCCACCTCGGCCATGCCGTGGCCGTAGCCGTCGGCCTTGACGACCACCATGAGCGCGACGGGGCCGTCGACGTTGACGAGGTCCTTGAGGATGCGCACGTTGTGGCGCACGGCGGCGAGGTCGACGACGATCTCGGCGCGTGGCGGCACAGGATCGCTCATGGGACGATCATCCCAAACCCGCGAGCGTGTCACGCACCAGGCGCGGGATCTGGTCAGCGACGCGGCCCGCGGTGAGCGGTCCGTCGCCGGACGCCTGCGTCGCTGCGGCGCCGTGCAGCCAGGAGCCCACGGACGCGGCGTCGAAGGGATCGAGGCCCGCGGCGAGCAGCGCGCCGATGAGTCCGGCGAGCACGTCGCCGGCCCCGGCGGTGGCGAGCCAGGGCACGCCGGTGGTGGTGGCCCGCACCCGCCCGCCGGGGTCGGCGACGAGGGTGTGGTGGCCCTTGAGGAGCACCACGCAGTCGAAGCGGTCGGCCGCCCGGCGTGCGTGCTCGAGCGGGGCTGCCTCGACCTCGGCGCGCTCCAGGCCGAGCATGGCGGCCAACTCGCCGGCGTGCGGGGTGAGGACCCAGCCAGGCGCGCGGCCGTCGACGTGGCGCAGTGCGTCGGCGTCGGCCACGACGGGCACGTCGTCGGAGCGGGCCGCGGAGACCATCGCCTCGGCGTCGTCGCCGCCCCCGGGGCCCACGACCCAGGCCTGGACCCGTCCGTCGCCCACGACCTCCGGGTGCGCGCTGCGGACAGCGGCGGCGACCTCGTCGGGGCCGACGTAGCGCACCATCCCGGTGAGGCCGCACGCGGCGCCGGCGACCGCCAGCAGGGCGGCCCCGGGGTAGGTGCTCGACCCGGCGCGGACGCCCACCACGCCGCGGGTGTACTTGTGCGCGGTGGGTCCCGGCCGGGGCAGCAGGCGGCGGACGTCGGCCGGCTGGAGCGCCTCCACCGCCGGCGCGCCGAGGTCGCCGTCGTCGAGGCCGAGGTCGACGAGGTGGACCGCCCCGCTGGCCAGGCAGGCGGGGTCGACGAGGTGGGCGACCTTGTGGGTGCCGAAGGTGACCGTCAGGTCGGCGCGCACGTGCGCGCCGTCGAGGGTGCCGCCGTCGACGTCGACACCGGACGGCACGTCGACCGCGACCACCGGCACGCCGGCGAACCGCTCGAGCGCCGCCACCGCGTCGGGCCGCAGCCCGGGCCGGCCGCCGATGCCGACGATGCCGTCGACCACCACGTCGGGGTGGGGGTCGAGGTCGTCGGCGTTCCGGGTCGTACGCCCCCCGGCGGCGAGCAGCGCGGCGTGGCCCGCCTCGTGGGCGTGGTCGGCGAGCAGCAGACCCTCGACCGAGGCGCCGCGGGCGGCGAGCCGGGCACCCGCCCACAGCGCGTCGCCGCCGTTGTCGCCGGGCCCGACCAGCAGCAGGACGCGCCGGCCGTAGCCCCCGCCGAGCAGGTCGAGGACGGCGGCTGCCAGGCCTGCCGCGGCGCGCTGCATGAGTGCGCCCTCGGGCAGGCGCGCCATCGCGGCGGCCTCCGCGCGGCGTACGTCCTCGACGGTGTGGGCACGCAGCATCGCGACTCCTCAGGACTCCAGCACGACCACGGCCGAGGCGATGCCGGCGTCGTGCGACAGCGAGACGTGCACGTGCACGACCCCCAACGCCTCGGCGCGCGCGGCGACCGTCCCGCGGATCTCGAAGCGCGGCCGGCCGGTCTCCTCCGAGACGATCTCGGCGTCGTGCCAGGCCATCCCGACGGGCGCGCCGAGCGCCTTGGCCATCGCCTCCTTGGCCGCGAAGCGCGCGGCCAGCGACGCCGGAGGACGCACCGACTCGGCCTCGGTGAACAGTCGACCGCGCAGCCTTGGGGTGCGCTCGAGGGACTGCGTGAAGCGGTCGATGTCGACCACGTCGATGCCGACGCCGATGACCGGCATGCGTCTACTCGACCGTGACGGACTTGGCGAGGTTGCGGGGCTGGTCGACGTCGTGGCCGAGCAGCGTGGCGAGCTCGCACGCGAACAGCTGCAGCGGCACCACGGCCAGGATCGGCTGGAGGAGCACCGGCACCTGCGGCAGCGTGATGAGCTCGTCGGCGTAGGGGACGATGGTCGTGTCGCCCTCCTCGGCCAGGCAGATCGTCCGGGCGCCGCGCGCGCGGACCTCCTGGATGCCGCTGATCATCTTGTTGTGCAGGTGGTCGCGGCCCCGGGGCGGCACGACGCACAGGACCGGGAGCCCTTCCTCCACCAGCGCGATCGGCCCGTGCTTGAGCTCGCCGGCGGCGAAGCCCTCGGCGTGCAGGTAGGCGATCTCCTTGAGCTTGAGGGCCCCCTCCAGCGCAACCGGGTAGCCGGCGTGGCGGCCCAGGAACAGCACCGAGCGGTTGTCCACGTGGTCGCGGGCGAGCGCGTAGACCTGCTCGGCCTTCTCCAGCACGGTCTCGACGTGGCCGGGCATCTCGTCGAGCTGGTCCATCACCAGGGAGATCTCGTCGCCGAAGCGGGTGCCCTTGACCTGCGCGAGGTAGAGCGCGAGGAGGTAGCAGGCGACGAGCTGGGTGAGGAAGCCCTTGGTCGAGGCGACGCCGATCTCGGGGCCGGCGTGGGTGTAGATGACGCCGTCGGACTCACGCGGGATGGTCGAGCCGTTGGTGTTGCAGATGGCCAGCACCTTGGAGCGCTGCGCCCGGGCGTGCCGGATGGCCTGGAGCGTGTCGGCGGTCTCGCCGGACTGGCTGATCGCGACCACCAGGGTGGCGTTGGTCAGGATCGGGTCGCGGTAGCGGAACTCGCTGGCGAGCTCGACCTCGACCGGGATCCGGCACCAGTGCTCGATGGCGTACTTGGCGACCATGCCGGCGTAGAACGACGTGCCGGCCGCGATGATGATGATCTTGTCGATGTCGCGCAGGTCCTGGTCGGAGAGGCGCATCTCGTCGAGCTGCAGGTGCCCGTCGGCGCCGCGGCGGCCCAGCAGCGAGTCGGCGACGGCCCGCGGCTGCTCGAAGATCTCCTTGCGCATGAACCAGTCGTGGCCGTCCTTCTCGGCGGCCGAGAGGTCCCAGTCGACGTGGTAGCGGCGGCCCTCGGCCGGGGTGCCGTCGAAGCCGGAGACGTTGACGCCCTCGCGGGTGATCGTGACGACCTGGTCCTGGCCGAGCTCCAGCGCCTCGCGGGTGTGCTCGATGAAGGCGGCCACGTCGGAGCCGACGAAGTTCTCGCCCTCGCCGACGCCGACCACGAGCGGGCTGTTGCGGCGTGCCGCGACGACGCGGTCGGGGTCGTGGGCGTCGACGGCGACGAGGGTGAACGCGCCCTCGAGGCCGCGGCAGACGTTCTGCATGGCGACGGTCAGGTCGACGCCGGTCTCGAGCTGTTCCTCCAACAGGTGCGCCGCGACCTCGGTGTCGGTTTCGGAGGCCATCTCGATGCCGTCGGCCTCCAGGCGCGCGCGCAGGTCGGCGAAGTTCTCGAGGATGCCGTTGTGCACCAGCGCCACGCGACGCTGACGGCCCAGGTGCGGGTGGGCGTTGCGGTCCGTCGGCGGGCCGTGGGTGGCCCAGCGGGTGTGCCCGATGCCGGTGGTGCTGGCCGGGAGCGGGGCGTCGATGATCGCCTTCTCGAGGTTGGCGAGCTTGCCGGCGCACTTCTCCGACACGATCGACCCGGCGTCGACGAGCGCGATGCCGGCGGAGTCGTAGCCGCGGTACTCCAGGCGCCGCAGTCCCTCGATGATGACGCCCTGGGCCGGCCTGGGACCCACGTACCCGACGATTCCGCACATGGGCCGGGAGTCTATCGGCAGGGTGCTGCGCGGCCCGACGCAGCGGCGGTGCCACAATCGCACCCATGCCCGAGGACAGCGCGCCCTCCAACGGCGGCGAGTCCTCCCCCTACGTCGAGCTCGACCGGGCGGCGTGGGCGCAGCTGGCGGGCACGGCCGAGACCACCCTGACGCGCGAGGAGGTCGCCCGTCTCCGGGGTCTGGGCGACCAGCTCGACCTGCGCGAGATCGAGCAGGTCTACCTTCCGCTCTCGCGGCTGCTGAGCCTCTACGTCGCGGCCAACTCGCGCCTGCACCGCAAGCAGGAGGAGTTCCTGCACCGCGTCACCCCGCCGCGTACGCCGTTCGTGATCGGCCTCGCCGGGTCGGTGGCGGTCGGCAAGTCGACCACCGCGCGCGTGCTGCAGCAGATGCTCGCCCACTGGCCCGAGCACCCCAACGTCGCCCTCGTCACCACCGACGGCTTCCTGCTGCCCAACGCCGAGCTCGAACGCCGCGGGATCCTGCACCGCAAGGGGTTCCCGGAGTCCTACGACCGCCGGGCGCTGCTCAAGTTCGTCATCGACATCAAGTCGGGCCGCGACGAGGTCGAGGCGCCGATCTACTCCCACCTGGTCTACGACGTGCTGCCCGACGAGAAGGTCGTGGTCAAGCGCCCGGACATCGTGATCATCGAGGGCCTCAACGTCCTCCAGCCCGCACGGGTCCGCGAGGACGGACGCACCGGGCTGGCGGTCAGCGACTTCTTCGACTTCAGCGTCTACGTCGACGCTGCCCTGGCCGACATCAAGCGGTGGTACGTCGACCGCTTCCTGCGGCTGCGCGAGACCGCCTTCCGCGACCCGGCGTCCTACTTCCGCAAGTACGCCGCGCTCTCCCACGACGAGGCCGTCGACCAGGCCACCCGCATCTGGGACTCGACCAACGGGCCCAACCTCGTGCAGAACGTCGCCCCCACCCGCTCCCGCGCCAACCTGGTGCTCCGCAAGGACGCCGACCACTCCGTGCGCTACGTGCGGCTGCGCAAGCTCTGAGTGGCCTCAGAGCCGCTTCTGCAGCTCCAGCAGCGTCTCGATCGTGCGGTAGCCGAGCGCGTCGTTGACGGCGTTCATCCAGGTGTTGACCTCGGCGTTGGAGGTGTCGAGGGAGACCAGGCCGGGATGGGTGGCGAGGGCGAGGTCGTGCGTGGCGACCTTGAGCGCCAGGCCGAGCCGGCGGCCGCGGTGGACCGGGTCGACGAGGGTGATGCCGACCTGGCCGTGGGCCGGGTCGCTGTCGTCGACGCGTACGTCGGAGACACCCGCCACCGAGCCGTCCGGTGCGATCGCCAACGCCGTGTGGACGTGGCGGCCGATCGCGACCTGGCGCTGCTCGGCCTCGCGGATCCGCTCCGGCGTCCAGTCCGACGCCGTGAGGTCGAGCTCGCCGAGCGGGATCTCCGACATCAGCATGCCGAGGATCCGGCCGAACGACGCGAGGTGCTCCTCGGGGCACACGGTGTCGAAGGTGACGACGCGGTAGCCGTCGGGCACCGGCGCAGGCGCCACCAGCTCGTCGCGGCGGGCACGGTAGTCAGCGAGCGCCAGCTCCTTGATCGACTCGCGGCTGGCGACGTCGTAGCCCATCGCCCGGGCGAAGTGCTCGGCCGGGCCCGACCCGCCGGGCGGGACGTAGGCCTCCCCCTGGATCGTCGTACGCCCGTCGCCCGCGGCCACGACCTCGAGCTCCTCGGCCAGCCGGCGCCCGATGCCCTGCCGCGTGCGGTCGGGGCGGACGTAGACGAACGCCATGGCGGAGTGCAGGTTGTCCTTGAGCGTCCGGGTGAGCAGGCCGGCCCCGACCATCTCACGGCCGTGGATCGCCCCGATGATCGTGACGCCCCGCTCGGGGTTGGGCGCCGGCAGGGCGACCCGGCTCTGCTCCCACACCGGCCACGGCATGCCGGGCCGCTCGGCCGTCGCCGCTCGCCCGACCTCCCACCACGCGCGGAGGGCCGCCTCGTTGCGCGGGTCGATCTGCTCGATGTCGACGCCCACGGCGGCGACGGTAGTCGGCGGGGCCTGCCGGTTCACCCCGATTAACGGCGTGCGCCCGGCGTCACGCTGCGCAGGGTCGGCGGATGACGACCGACTCACCGCTCCGCAGCTGGCTGCGCACGGCGCTGCTCGACGCCCGCCGTGCTCCCGCGCGAGGCCGGCTGGCCCACTAGACACGCCCCGTCCCCGCTAGGACACCCGGATCCGGGCCGTTGAGCGGGGACATCCCCGCTCCAGCACCGCCACGCTCCCGCGCGAGTCTGGCTGGCCCACTACACACGTCCCGTCCCCGCTAGGACACCCGGATCCGGGCCGTTGAGCGGGGACATCCCCGCTCAACCCCGGTGGTCTTCGCCTGCCGACCTCATTCAGATCGCGTCGTCACACGATCTCGACCCACGTGCTCGATCAGTACGGCTGGAGCGCGAGCTCCCGGCGGACGACCTCGGCGAGCCGGGAGGCGACGTCCTGCGCCTCGTCCTCGCTGGGGGCCTCGACCATCACCCGCACGATCGGCTCGGTGCCGGAGGGACGGAGCAGGATGCGGCCGCGGTCGCCCAGGAGCGCCTCCTCCTCGGCGAGGGCAGCGGCGACCACCGCGTCCTCGTCGGCGCGCGACTTGTCGACGCCCGAGACGTTGAGGAGCACCTGCGGCAGCCGGTGGACCACCGAGGCGAGGTCGGCCAGCGACCTGCCGGTGGTCGCCATCCGCTCCAGCACGTGCAGCGCGGTCAGGATGCCGTCACCGGTGGTGGCGTGGTCGCTGAGGATGACGTGGCCGGACTGCTCGCCGCCGAGGTTGTAGCCGGAGACCCGCATCGCCTCGAGGACGTAGCGGTCTCCGACCTTGGTCTGGCGCACGCCGACGCCGGCCGCGCGCAGCGCCTGCACGAAGCCCAGGTTGCTCATCACCGTCGCGACGACGGTGTCCTTGGCGAGCTTGCCCTGCTCGCGCATGGACAGGGCGAGGATCGCGAGGATCTGGTCGCCGTCGACGACGTTGCCCTCGGCGTCGACGGCCAGGCAGCGGTCGGCGTCGCCGTCGAGCGCGAAGCCGGCGTGGGCGCCGTGCTCGACCACCGCGGCGCGCAGCGACTCCAGGTGCGTGGAGCCGCAGTTGTCGTTGATGTTGATGCCGTCCGGGTCGGCGTGGATCGCGATCACGGTCGCGCCGGCGTCCTCGAGGGCACGCGGGCCTGCGGCGTGCGCCGCCCCCTCGGCGCAGTCGAGCACCACCGTGAGCCCGGCCAGCGGATGGCTGATCGTGCTCTCGAGGTGGGCGGCGTACTCCTCCACTGCGGTGTCGTAGACCCGCACGCGGCCGACGTCGCCGCCGGTCGGCCGCTCCCACGGCTCGCCCATCCGGCGCTCGACGGCGTCCTCGATGACGTCGTCGAGCTTGTGCCCGCCGCGCGCGAGGAACTTGATGCCGTTGTCGGGCATCGGGTTGTGCGAGGCCGAGAGCACCACGCCGAGGTCGGCGCCGAGGCGGTCGGTCAGGTAGGCCACCCCGGGGGTGGGCAGCACGCCGAGCAGCAGCACGTCGACGCCGGCCGAGGCGAGCCCGGCCACGACCGCCGCCTCGAGGAACTGCCCGGAGATGCGGGTGTCGCGGCCCACCACCGCCAGGGGCCGGTGCCCCTCGAACTCACCGCGGTCGGCCAGCACGTGCGCCGCACAGACGGAGAGGTCGAGGGCAAGCTCGGCCGTGAGGTCGGCGTTGGCCAGGCCCCTGACCCCGTCGGTGCCGAAGAGTCGCGTCATGGCCCGGCAGCCTACGGGCCGTCGGTGCCTGACGCGCCACCGAGGCCGCACATGCGACGAGGCCCGCACCGTCGTAGGACGGTGCGGGCCTCGAGGTGCAGGCTGGATCAGCGCTTGCTGAACTGCGAGGCCTTGCGGGCCTTCTTGAGACCGGCCTTCTTGCGCTCCACGACGCGGGCGTCGCGGGTGAGCAGCCCGGCCTTCTTGAGCGCGGGGCGGTTGGCCTCGGTGTCGATCCCGTTGAGGGAGCGGGCCACGCCGAGGCGCAGGGCGCCGGCCTGGCCGGCGATGCCGCCGCCGTGGATGCGGGCGATCACGTCGAAGCGACCCTCGAGCTGCAGCTCGACGAACGGCTCGTTGGCGATCTGCTGGTGCAGCTTGTTGGGGAAGTAGCTGTCCATCGAGCGACCGTTGATGGTCCACTCGCCGGTGCCGGGGACGATGCGCACGCGGGCGACGGCCTCCTTGCGACGGCCGGTGGCCGCGCCGGGGGCGATGGTCGCCGGGCGGGCCGGGGAGTCCGCGGAGGCGTCGCTCTCGGACGTGTAGGCAACGCCCTCGGCGTCGGTCTCGAAGGTCTCCTCGACCTCGGTGGTGTTCTCAGTCATCTGTGCGTCCTCAGTCGTCACTGGGAGATCTGCGTGATCTCGAAGGGAGTGGCCTGCTGGGCCAGGTGCGGGTGGTCGGGGCCTCCGTAGACCTTCAGCTTCTTCAGCATCTGGCGACCGAGCTTGTTCTTGGGGAGCATGCCCCACACCGCGTTCTCGATGGCCTTGCGCGGGTCCTTCTCGAGGAGCTCGCCGAACGGGGTGGCCGAGAGGCCGCCCGGGTAGCCGGAGTGGCGGTAGGCCATCTTGGTGGTCTTCTTGGACCCCGACAGCGACACCTTGGAGGCGTTCACGATGATCACGAAGTCGCCCATGTCCATGTGAGGAGCAAAGGTCGGCTTGTGCTTGCCGCGGAGGAGGTTGGCGGTCTGGACGGCGAGGCGGCCCAGGACCACGTCGGTGGCGTCGATGACGAGCCACTCACGCTGGATGTCAGCGGGCTTGGGGCTGTACGTGCGCACGGCGGTGTCCCGTTCTGGTTCGTTGGTCCCGGCCCTCGGACGAGGGCCGGCTGGTGCTGCTGCGGCTTCTGACGAACACGGCCCGGATCGCTCCCCCGACTCAGGGAGGATGACGTCCGGATCTGCACCCGGTCCCGGAGGGAGCGGACGCGGCAGGAGTCGCGACCATCAAGACTACGGCCCGCCCGCGGGGCGGTCAAAACGCCGGGGACCACAATGGGCGCGTGCGCAACGGCGGCGTGTCCTTCTGGTGGCAGCAGGTCGGGCTGCCCTCCCCCACCGACCAACTGGCCGGCGACGCGTCGTGCGACGTGGCCATCGTAGGCGGGGGCCTCACCGGCCTCTGGACGGCCTTCTACCTCGCCGAGGCCGACCCGACGCTCGACGTGCGCGTCGTCGAGGCGAAGTTCGCCGGGTTCGGGGCGTCGGGGCGCAACGGCGGCTGGCTCTCCAGCGAGCTCGCCGGCAGCCCCCGGGCCTACGCCGCGGTGGCCGGCGAGGACGGCGTACGACGCCTGCGCGAGGCGTTGCGCTCGACGGTCGGCGAGGTGATCGGCGTGGCCGCCCGCGAGGGCATCGAGGCCGACATCGTGCGCAGCGGCGTGCTCACCGTCGCGCGCTCGGAGGCCCAGCGCCGGCGGCTCGGCGGCGAGCTCACCGCGGCGCAGGTGGCCGAGCGGGTCCGGGTGGCCGGAGCCGTCGCCGGGCACTTCGACCCCGACTGCGCGCGGGTGCAGCCCGCCCGGCTGGTGGCGGGCGTCGCGCGCGCCGTCCGCGCGCGCGGCGTGCGGATCCACGAGGGCACGCGGGCCACGTCGGTCACCGCCGGGACGGTCGTCACCGACCGCGGCACCCTGACCGCGCCGGTGGTGCTGCGCTGCCTGGAGGGCTTCACCGCCGGGCTGCCCGGGCACCGCCGCGACTGGCTGCCGATGAACTCCGCCATCGTCGTCACCGAGCCGCTCGACCGGGCACGGTGGGACGAGATCGGCTGGAGCGGCGCGGAGCTGCTCGGCGACGAGGCGCACGCCTACTGCTACGCCCAGCGCACCGCCGACGGGCGCATCGCGATGGGCGGGCGCGGCGTCCCCTACCGCTTCGGCTCGCGCACCGACGTCGACGGCCGCACCCAGCCGCAGACGGTCGAGTCGCTGCGCTCGACCCTGACGACGCTCTTCCCGTCGCTGGCCGGCGTGCGGCTCGACCACGCCTGGTGCGGCGTGCTGGGCGTCCCGCGCGACTGGAGCGCGAGCGTGGCGTACGACCCCGCGACCGGTCTCGGCCACGCCGGCGGCTACGTCGGCTCCGGCCTGACCGCCACCAACCTGGCGGGTCGCACCCTGCGCGACCTCGTGCTCGGCCACGACACCGACCTGACCCGGCTCCCGTGGTCCGGGCACCGGGTGCGGAGGTGGGAGCCGGAGCCACTGCGGTGGGCAGGCGTGCACGCGCTGTACGGCCTCTACCGCACCGCCGACCGACGCGAGGACGCGGGGCTGGGTCGCACCAGCCGCATCGCCCGCGTCGCCCACCGCGTCGCCGGCCGGTGACGGCGTGCAGGGATCATGGGCGTCCCTCTGTCTGGACACCTGATTCGCGGTCGTTGCGGACGCCGGTCTAGGTTGAGGGGACCCCACAGACGTACAAAGACGTATGAACAGGAGCCGACGTGACCGACGTTGCGGCCAAGGATTCCCTGACTGTCACCGACAATCGGACCGGTCAGACGTATGACATCGCGATCACCGACAACACGATCGCGGCCAAGGACCTCGGGCAGATCCGCCTCGACGAGGAGCAGCCCGGACTCGCGACCTACGACCCCGGGTTCGTCAACACCGCCTCGTGCCGCTCGTCGGTGACCTACATCGACGGCGACAAGGGCATCCTGGAGTACCGCGGGTACCCCATCGAGCAGCTCGCGGAGAAGTCCAACTTCCTCGAGGTGGCCTACCTCCTCATCCACGGCGAGCTCCCCACCAAGGAGCAGTACGACGCCTGGGTGCACGAGATCACCTACCACACGTTCGTGCACGAGAACGTGAAGAACTTCATGCACGGCTTCCGCTACGACGCCCACCCGATGGGCATGCTGATGGCCTCGGTCGGCGCCCTGTCGACGTTCTACCCCGACGCCCGCAACATCAGCGACGCCGACAACCGGCACATGCAGATCGTGCGCATGATCGCGAAGATGCCGACCCTCGGCGCCTGGTCGTTCCGCCACGCGCAGGGCAAGCCCTACGTCTACCCCGACAACGACCTCGGCTACACCGCCAACTTCTTGTCGATGCTGTTCAAGATGAGCGAGCAGAAGTTCGAGGCCGACGAGCGCCTGGTCAAGGCCCTCGACGTCCTCTTCATCCTGCACGCCGACCACGAGCAGAACTGCTCGACCAACGCGGTGCGCTCGGTCGGCTCCTCGCAGGTCGACCCCTACTCGGCGGTCTCCGCCGGCATCGGCGCCCTCTACGGCCCGCTGCACGGCGGCGCCAACGAGGCCGTGCTGCGGATGCTCAAGCGCATCGGCAGCAAGGAGAACATCCCCGCCTTCATCGAGGGGGTGAAGGACGGCAACGAGCGGCTGATGGGCTTCGGGCACCGGGTCTACAAGAACTACGACCCGCGCGCCAAGATCATCAAGAAGTCCGCCGAGGACGTCTTCGAGGTCACCGGCACCAACCCGCTGCTCGACATCGCACTGGAGCTGGAGAAGATCGCGCTCGAGGACGAGTACTTCGTCAAGCGCAAGCTCTACCCCAACGTCGACTTCTACTCGGGCCTGATCTACGAGGCGTTCCAGTTCCCGCCGGAGATGTTCACGGTGCTGTTCGCCATCGGCCGCACGCCGGGCTGGCTCGCGCAGTGGTCGGAGCTGGTGCAGGACAAGGACCAGAAGATCGCCCGCCCGAAGCAGATCTACACCGGCGACCGCGAGCTGACCTTCACCCCCGCGTCCGAGCGCTGGGCCTGAGTCCCCGCTCCACCGTCGTACGAACGAACGCCCCCGGCCGCACGGCCGGGGGCGTTCGTCGTGTCCGGGCCTCAGGCGGCCGCGACCACCTGCTCGGCGACCGAGCGCACCACCTGCTCGTACTGCTCGACCTGCTTCGGCTCGGCACCGGGCGCGAGCAGCCTGATGGTCAGCAGGCGGTCGCCGGCGAGCGTCGCGAGGTTGACGTAGACCGGGCTCCCCGCTCCTCTCACGAGCAGTGCGGGGCTGCCGCCGACCGTCACGTCCTCGATCTCCTCCTGGCCCGAGATCTGGAGGGCGGCTCCCTCCTGGTCGAGGTCGCCGGGCTCGGTCACGAGCTCGACCTCCACCACCGTGGGCTCGTCCTTCTGGAACAGCGAGCAGCCCTCGTCGCCGCCGATCTCGCCGACACCCGACGGCTCCTCGAGGGGCACGCCGTTGTCCGCTCCGGCGACCTGGACGTCGATCGCCTCGCAGGCATAGCCGTCGCCACCCGCGGCGCCATCGGACGTGGGCTCCTCCGTGGGCTCCTCCGTGGGCTCCGCTGACGAGGTGCCGCTCAGGCTGCTCGTCGCACTCC
This sequence comes from Nocardioides sp. Z24_21, assembly GCF_058134345.1. Taxonomy (NCBI): domain Bacteria; kingdom Bacillati; phylum Actinomycetota; class Actinomycetes; order Propionibacteriales; family Nocardioidaceae; genus Nocardioides; species Nocardioides sp. Z24_21. Next base: position 808,140 of record NZ_JBYTTH010000002.1, on the reverse strand, counting down.
CCGGGTCGGTGGGCGCCGGCTCGTCGTCGCCGCCGCACCCCGATGCCACCAGCACCAGGGCCACGGCCGCGAACGCCGTCGTCACCCGTCTCAGGTCAGTCACGCTGCTCCTTCGTGTCGAGTCGGGCGAGGGTCTCGCCGGTCTCTCGTGTCGTCCGCACGATCGCGGCCTGGATGATCTCGAAGCCACGGTATTCGTCGTGCGGTCGCTGCCAGAACCGGTCCCAGGTCGTCGCCCGCCGCTCGACCCGCTCGTACACCCGCCGGAAGTGGTCGGGCGCGTCCTGCGCCCCGGTGATCTGCTCGAGTGCCGCGACGATGTCGGCGTCGAGCGGCTGCGCCCCCTCCTCCTCGAGGATGCGATCGACCAGGTCGTCGACCTCGTGCAGGCGCTCGAGCAGGGCCGACGTCGTGGCGTCCGCGCCGAGGTCACCGAGGACCTGCTCGATCGGGTCCTGCGGAGCGGCGCTCGAGGCGTCGTAGAACTCCATCAGCGACCACCCACCCGCTCGGCGACCTTCGGGACGCGCACGTCGTCCTCGGGCACCGCCACCTGCGGCGGCGCCATCGGGGGGTGCCACTCGGGCGGCAGGACCGACGGGCCGAACATGCCGGGCTGGCCCGCGGGCGGGTCGTCGGGCACGCAGTCCTCGTCGTAGTGGACGCTGGGATCCGTCTTGCCGGCCTCGTTCACGCCCTCGTCGACGGCCGCCTCGAGGTCGTCGAAGGCCTCGCCCTCGGGGTCCCCGAAGTCGGTCTTGAGGTCCTTGAGCGACTTCTCGACGTCGGTCACGTCCTTGGGCAGGTCGCTGAGGCTCATCTTGCCGCGCGCGTGCGGCAGCTTCTCGATGATGGTGACGACCTGCTTGACGGTGTTGATCCGGTCTGCCTGCTCCTTGGCCCACTCCTCCACGTCGTCGGCGAGCCCGAAGGCCACCTTGATGAGCTTCGTGACGGTCTTGACGTCGTCGACGAGGTCGGTGAAGAACGCCGTGCCCTTCTCGGCGATCTCCTTGATCGTCACGAAGATCCCGACGGCCGCGTTGATGCGCTTGAGCAGGAACTTCATCAGCTTGAAGAGCTTCTGGGCGAGCACCCGGATGATCTTCTCCACCTTGATGGCGATCTTCTCGCTCATCTCCGCCAGCTCGTCGAAGACCTTGGCCAGTCCTGACACCACGGCCGAGATCGCGGTCATCACGGTGCCGTAGAGACCGATGTGGGCCGTCAGCGTCAGACCCGCCTGGCCCTTCATGGCCGCCGAGGCGTTGATGGCGAGGAGTCCGAAGTTGTAGGCGTAGTCCTTCAACGCCTTGGACAGGTTGCGGCACGCCGAGGCGTTCTGCTGGATCGCGTAGTAGTCACCCGACAGCGGGAAGACGATGAAGTCCTCCAGGCTCTTGTCGGGAAGCTCGTCGAAGATGTCGATCTTGTGGTCGCGGCACCACTTGATGCACTCGTTGATCTTGTCGCGCGCGTCGTCCCAGCCGGTCACGACCGACTGGAACGGCTGGTCGTGGTCCTTGGGGAACTGCTGCTCGCCCGGAGGCGGTGCGGTGAGGACGTCCGTGGGGTCCTTGAGGTTCTTCAGCCGCACCTCGATGCCGGCGCCCTCGCCCCCGGCCTGTCCGGGCTCGCCGGTGAGCCTGTCGATGTCGAACTTGATGCTGTCGTCGGTCGCGTAGACGTCCTTGGCCGTGGTGACCACCGCCTCGCGCAGCCCGTCGTAGCGCGTCTCGAACGTGCTCTTCACCGTGGTGAAGTGGCCACGCATCGTGCCCATCGCATCGGCGAGCTTCTTGAGTGCGAAGGGCTCGAAGTCGAAGCCCGCCGCGTTGCACACGTGCGTGCCGACGTACGTGTCGATGCTGTCCACCTGGTCGCGGATCGCGACCATGTCCTCGAGCAGCATGTCGAGACTGCCCCACTGGATCTGCAGAGTCTGGCCCATCGTTATCCCCCCGGTTCGGTGCTGACGCCACCCGTCTACCCCGTTGCCCGCGCCGTACACCTGGCTGCCGGACGTGCCCTTGCGAGGTGCCGCGAGGTCATCGCGGCTTTACAGCGGGCTCTCAGCGCATCCACAGGGTCCCGGCGCACAGTGGAGCCATGACCGAGCGACCCACTTCCCAGTACGGCGGCCCGCAGACCCCGCGCCCCGCCGGTGACAACCCGTTCCAGCAGGCCACGGCGGGACCAGGAAGCACTGACAGCGTGCACCCCGCCACCGGCGCGGCCACGCCGCCGGGACAGTACCCCGTGACCGCACCCCCGCCCCAGCGGCGCCCGAGCGGTCGCGCCGGGCTCGCCGCCGCTGTCCTCGCCACCTCGCTGCTCGTCGGCGGAGGCGCCGGCTTCGGTGGCGCGGCGCTGTGGCACGCCACCCAGGACGAGCCCGCCAGCGCGTCGCAGTCGGCCCCCGCGTCGCCCGCCTCGGAGGCGGACACCCCCGCCCCCGAGGGGTCGGTGGAGTCGGTGGCGCAGAAGGTGCTGCCCAGCGTCGTGAAGATCGACGTCGCCACCGCCCAGGGCGGCGGCTCGGGCTCGGGCATCGTCCTCACCGCCGACGGCACCATCCTGACCAACAACCACGTCGTCGAGGGCGCCGAGGAGGGCGGCCTCCGGGTGTCGTTCGACGACGGCACCACAGCGGACGCGACGGTCCTCGGCACCGACCCGCTGACCGACACCGCGGTGATCAAGGCGGAGGGCGTCTCCGGCCTCACACCCGCGACGATCGGCAAGTCGGCCAACCTCGGCGTCGGTGAGAGCGTCGTCGCGATCGGCTCGCCGTTCGGCCTCGACGCGACCGTCACCAGCGGCATCGTCAGCGCGCTCGACCGTCCCGTCAACGTCGGCTCGGACGACCAGGGCAACTCCACCACCTACCCCGCGATCCAGACCGACGCGGCCATCAACCCCGGCAACTCCGGCGGCCCGCTGGTCGACATGACCGGAGCCGTGGTGGGCATCAACTCCTCCATCCGCTCGGCCGCCTCCCCGTCCCCCTACGGGCAGAGCGAGGCCGGCTCGATCGGTCTCGGCTTCGCGATCCCGATCGACGAGGTCATGCCGATCGTCGACCAGATGGCCGCCGGCGAGACCCCGACCCACGCGCGCCTCGGCCTGCGGGTCACCGACGCCGAGGACGGTGCGCAGATCGCCGGAGTCTCCGACGGCTCGACCGCTGCCGACGCGGGCATCCGTGCCGGCGACGTGATCACCTCGATCGACGACCACCGGATCACCGGCGCCGACTCGCTCGTCGCGACCATCCGGTCCTACCGGCCCGGCGACAAGGTGGAGATCACCTGGACCCGCGACGGCCAGACCAAGCAGGCGACGGTCACCCTGGACTCCGACGCCACCCAGGGCTGACCCCCTCCCATTCCCTCCCCCTCCCCTTCCCTTCCCCGCACTCCCGCCCCCACCCAGTGGGGGCGGGAGTTGTGCGCGTGGAACATCGACCCGTGACCACCGGGCGGACATGATGGGGCCACCCGTCACCCCGAGGAGTCACATGCAGCTCGAGCTCAGCCCCGCCGACGCGGAGTTCCGGACCCGGATGCGGGAGGTCTTCACCACCAAGGTGCCGCAGGAGATCCGCGACGCCGTGCTGGAGGGGCGCCACCTGGCCCGCGAGGACTTCGTGGCGGCCCAGCGCACCCTCAACGCCGAAGGGCTCGCCGTGCCGCACTGGCCGGTCGAGTGGGGCGGGCAGGACTGGACCGACCTCCAGCGCCACCTGTGGCACGAGGAGCTCCAGCGCGCCGGGGTGCCGCCGCCGCTCGCCTTCAACACCTCGATGATCGGGCCGGTCATCGCCCACTTCGGCACGCAGGAGCAGAAGGAGCGCTTCCTGCCCGCGACCGCCAACCTCGACATCTGGTGGTCGCAGGGCTTCTCCGAGCCCGACGCCGGCTCCGACCTCGCCAGCCTGCGCACCACGGCCGTGCGCGACGGCGACGACTGGGTCGTCAACGGCCAGAAGACGTGGACCACCCTGGGCCAGTACGGCGACTGGATCTTCACCCTCGTGCGCACCGACCCCGAGGTCAAGAAGCAGGCGGGCATCTCGATGCTCCTCATCGACATGACCACCCCGGGCGTGGAGGTGCGCCCGATCGAGCTGATCGACGGTGGCCACGAGGTCAACGAGGTGTGGTTCACCGACGTGCGCGTGCCCGGCGACCTGCTGGTCGGCGAGCTCAACGGCGGCTGGACCATCGCCAAGTTCCTCCTCGGCAACGAGCGCGTCGGCGTCGCCCCCGTCGGCACCGTCAAGCGGGTGCTCGCCGGGCTGAAGACCACGGCCGCGGACCGGATGGGCGACCCGCTCGTCCGCGCCCGGGTCGCCGAGCTCGAGACCGAGCTGCTCGCCCTCGAGCTCACCGCGCTCCGCGTCGTGGCCCACTCCTCGCACGGCGCCCCGCACCCGGCCTCGTCCGTCCTCAAGCTCAAGGGCACCGAGCTGCAGCAGGCGGTGAGCGAGCTCGCCCTCGACCTCGCCGGCCCGGCGTCGCTCGCCGCCCGGGCGGGCGACGACTCGCCGCAGGAGGGCTGGGCCCGGCGCACGGCGCCGGCCTACCTCAACCTCCGCAAGGCCTCGATCTACGGCGGATCCAACGAGATCCAGCGCCAGATCATCAGCCGCACCATCCTGGGACTCTGAGGAGACGACGTGGACTTCACCTACGACGACGAGCAGCAGGCGCTGCGCGAGGCCGTCCGCGGCCTCCTGGCGACGGCGTACGCCGACCACGACCGGCGCCGCCGCACGGTGGCCGAGGAGCCCGGCTTCGACCGCGGGCTGTGGGGACGGCTGGCCGAGATGGGCATCCTCGGGCTGCCCTTCAGCGAGGACGACGGCGGCGTCGGCGCCGGACCCGTCGAGATCGGCATCGTGTGCCAGGAGCTGGGCCGGGTCCTCGCGCCCGAGCCCTACCTCTCCGCCGTGGTGCACGCAGGCGGCCTGGTCGCCGCGCTCGGCACCGCGGAGCAGAAGGCCGACCTGCTCGGGCGGCTCAGCGCCGGCGAGCTCCTGCTGGCCGCCGCCGACACGTCCCCGGGCGAGCGCTGGACCTCACGCGCCGACGGCGTGCGCGCCTCGGTCACCGACGGCGGCTGGACGCTCGACGGCGTGGCCGACCCCGTGATGGGCGGCGAGTCGGCCGACCTCCTCGTCGTGACCGCCGCGCTGCCCGCCGGCGGCACCGGGGCCTTCCTCGTGGAGCCGTCCGCGGCGACGGTCTCCGGCTACGCCGCCGCCGACCTCACCCGGGCGGCCACCGTCCGGCTCGACGCCAGCGCCGCGACGCCGCTTGGCGAGCCCGGCCGTGACGTCACGGCGAGCGTCGCGACCCTCAGCGACCTCACCCGGATCATGGGGGCCAACCAGGCGCTCGGCGTCATGCAGAGCCAGGTGCGCGCGACCACCGACTACCTCAAGAGCCGCAAGCAGTTCGGCGTCACGCTCAACACCTTCCAGGCGCTCACCTTCCGCGCCGCCGACATGTACGTCTCGCTGGAGCTCGCGCACAGCGCGGTCGACTGGGCGACGATGACCATCGCTGGCGGTGACCGCGAGGCGGTGGCCGACGCCGCCGACCGCGTCGGGCTCCAGGTCTCCCGCGCCGCGCGCCACATCGGGCAGGAGGCGATCCAGCTCCACGGCGGCATCGCCATGACCGCGGAGTACGCCGTCGGGGTGGGCACCGCACACCTGACGGTGCTCGAGCAGTGGCTCGGCAACGCCGGGCACCACCTCTCCCGGCTCTCCGAGCGGGTCACCGACCACGACCGCGTCGAGGCGCTGTCGTGAGGCGGGGCGGCTGACGTGGACCTCTCCCTCACCGAGGAGCAGCAGGCGTTCCGCGCCCTCGCGCGCGACTTCCTCGAGCGCGAGGCGGTCCCGCACCGGATGCAGTGGGACCGCGACGAGTCGGTCGACCTCGCGATCGTGCCGCGGATGGCCGAGCTCGGCTTCTTCGGCCTCACCATCCCCGAGGAGTACGGCGGGGTCGGCGGCGACTACGTCACCTACTCCCTTGCCATGGAGGAGCTCGGCCGGGCCGACTCCGCCCTGCGCGGCATCGTCTCGGTCAGCAGCGGCCTGGTCGGCAAGTCGATCCTGTTCCACGGCACCGAGGAGCAGAAGCAGGAGTGGCTGCCGCGCCTCGCCTCGGCCACCGCGCTGGGGTGCTTCGGGCTGACCGAGCCGGGCACCGGCTCCGACGCCGGCAACCTGACCTCGCGGGCCGTGCGCGACGGCTCCGACTGGGTGCTCGACGGTCAGAAGCTCTTCATCACCAACGGCACCTGGGCCGACGTCGCCCTCGTCTTCGCGCGCACCAGCGACGACGGCCCGCGGGGCGTGACGGCGTTCCTCGTCCCGACCGACTCCCCCGGCTTCACCGCACGCGAGGTGACGGGCAAGCTCGGGCTGCGTGGACAGGCGACCGCCGAGCTGTTCCTCGACGGCGTGCGCGTGCCCGACTCCGCCCGTCTCGGCGAGGTCGGGCAGGGCTTCAGGATCGCGATGGGCACCCTCGACAAGGGTCGGCTCGCGGTCGCGTCCGGGTGCGTCGGCATCGTCCAGGGCTGCCTGGAGGCCTCGGTGGCCTACGCGACACAGCGCACCCAGTTCGGCAAGCCGATCGCGTCGTTCCAGCTCGTGCAGGACCTGATCGCCGGCATCTCCCTCGACGCCGATGCCGCGCGACTGCTGGCCTGGCGGTGCGCCGACCTCATCGACCGCGGTGAGCCCTACGGCGTCGCCGCCTCCAAGGCCAAGCTCTTCGCCTCCGAGGCGGCCGTCCGCGCCGCCAACGACGCGATCCAGGTGCACGGCGGCGCCGGCTACGTCGACGACTTCCCGGTCGCGAAGTACCTCCGCGACGCGCGGGTGATGACCCTCTACGAGGGCACCTCGCAAATCCAGAAGCTCCTGATCGGGCGGGCGGAGACGGGCATCAGCGCGTTCTAGCGGCCCTCGCTCCCGGCCGGTCAGGACCGGGCGGTCAGGGCCAGCCAGAGGAGCATCTTGTCGCGCGGGTCGGTGAGGTCGCGTCCGGTCAGTCGCTCGATCTGCTTGATCCGGTACATGACGGTGTTGCGGTGGCAGTAGAGCTCCTCGGCGGCGTGCGTGGGTGAGCCGTCGTGGGCGAGGAGCGAGCGCAGCGTCTCGAGCAGCGTGTCGACCTGCGGGTGGTCGAGCAGGGCGCCGAACGCCTCGACGATCAGCAGCGGCGTCACGCACGAGTCGCCCGCGAGGAGCACCTCCGGCAGCCGGTCGCTGACGCCGACGACCCCACCACCGGCCGGTACGGTGCGCGCCGAGCGCATCGCCAGGCGGAACGCGGTGCCGAAGCCGTGGACGCCGTCGCTCGACGCGACGGCGATCCGCCCCTCGCCGGCGGGCTCGATGAGCCGGACGAGGCCGGGCTCGTCCGGCAGCCGGCCCGACAGCAGCCCGTAGGCCGCGCCCGAGCGCACGTGCCAGTGGGCGGTGATGCCGTGGCGCTGCAGCTGGTCGTCGAGCCGGCCGACCGGGTCGCCGTCGCCCTGGTCCGCGATGACCACCACGCAGGCGACCGCGTCGTGGGCGTCGAGCCCCAGCGCGGCGCGGGCCGTCTCGGCGAAGGTGGGGTCGCCTCCGCGACCGTCGGCCAGCCCGTCCATCACCGTCTGCTGGCGCTGCTGGTCGCGGCGGTGCACGCGGTCGCGCTCGCGGTGGTAGGCCTCGATCAGGACCGCGCTCTGCACGTCGAGGTTGGACCAGACCGCCCGCGCCGCCACGAGGAGGTCGGTGTCGGGCACGTCGGCCGCACCCGAGCGTCCGGCGGCCTCGGCGAGCGCCTCCCAGAGCACCCGCGCCCCCATCGTGTAGGCGTTGAGGACCAGCTCGAGCGGGACGCCCTGGCGAGCCCGGCGCCGTCCCGTCTCGCGCCACAGCTCGACGGCCGAGGCCTTGGCCGAGTCGATCCCCGACAGCACCTGCAGGCCGCGCCGGATGTGCTCGCGGCAGGACTGCCGGATGTCGTCGGGCAGGTGCGCGTTCATCTCGGCGTAGGTGTCGATGTCACGGGCCAGCAGCCGCGCCGAGATCACGTCGGCCACCTCGTCGGAGCGGTGCAGGATCGAGCGCCAGGCGCGCTCGACCCGCTCGGAGGCCGGAGCCGGCTCGTCGCTCACCCGTGTGTCCACGGCCCCACCGTGGCACCCGGCGCACACAGATCGCCACCGCTGGGGCCGAATTGGCCTCCGGTTCTGTGCTGCCCGCCCAATGTGCTCGCAGCCCGATCTGGTGACAGTGGTCTACGTCATGTCCCGGACCGGGAAGGGTCGAGCCACACGTGGACGAGCTCCAGCTGAACGACGTCACCGTCACCTTCGGCGGGCTCACCGCGCTCCGCGACGTCAGCCTCGCGGTCGGGGCGCGCGAGGTGCACGGCGTGATCGGCCCCAACGGAGCCGGCAAGACGACGCTGTTCAACGTGGCGTGCGGGTTCGTGCAGCCCGACAGCGGCGAGGTGGTCCGGCGCGGCGAGCGGATCGACCGGCTGCGCCCCCGCGACCTCCCGGGGCTCGGGATGGCCCGCACCCTGCAGGGGCTCGGCCTCTTCGACCGGATGACGGTGCTGGACAACGTCATGGTCGGGGCCGACCACCACGCCCGCTCCGGCTTCCTCGGCTCGCTGCTCGCGCTTCCGAGGGCCGGTCGCGACGAGCGGGCGCTGCGCGAGCGCTCCCGCGCGACGCTCGACGACCTCGGTGTCGCGGCGTACGCCGATCGCTACCCGCCGAGCCTGCCCTACCCCGTCCGCAAGCGTGTCGCCCTCGCCCGCGCGCTCGTCGCCGCCCCCGAGGTGCTGCTCCTCGACGAGCCGGCGAGCGGGTTGTCGGCGGCCGAGATGGACGAGCTCGGCGAGCTGGTGACCACGCTCGCGGGGACGACCTCCGTGCTGCTCGTCGAGCACCACATGGACCTGGTGATGCAGGTCTGCACCCGCATCACGGTGCTGGACTTCGGCCGGGTCATCGCCCAGGGGACGCCCGAGCAGGTGCGCGAGGACCCGGCTGTCCTCGCGGCCTACCTCGGGGAGGAGGTCGGCTGATGCTCGCCATCACCTCCCTCTGCGCCGGCTACGGCCCGATCACGGCGCTCGACGACGTCACGTTCACGGCCCGCGAGGGAGAGATCACCGCGGTGCTCGGCGCCAACGGCGCCGGCAAGACCACGCTCCTGCGCACCGTGTCCGGGCTGCACCGCGCCCGCTCCGGCACGGTGGAGCTCGCCGGCCGCCCGCTCGACCGGCTGCCGGCCGAGCGGATGCCCGGGCTGGGCATGGCCCACGTGCCCGAGGGCCGCGGCGTCATCACCGAGCTGACCGTCGAGGAGAACCTGCGCCTCGGCGGGCTCGGGCGCGGTGGCAAGGTCAGCCGCGGCGACCTGGACCGCGTCTACGACCTGTTCCCCGTCCTCGGCGATCGTCGCACCGCGCTGTCCACGACCCTGTCCGGGGGCGAGCGGCAGATGCTGGTCGTCGGGCGGGCGCTGATGGCGCGGCCCACGATGCTGCTGCTCGACGAGCCGTCGCTGGGCCTGGCGCCCCGCATCGTGGCGCAGCTCTTCGGCCTGGTCCGCGACCTGGTCCGCGCCGAGGGCCTCAGCGTCCTGCTCGTGGAGCAGAACGCGCGCAGCGCCCTGTCCGTCGCCGACCGCGGGGTCGTGCTCAGCCTCGGCCACGTGGTCGCCGACGCTCCGGCCGACCAGCTCGCCGGCGACGAGAAGCTCCGCCACGCCTACCTCGGATTCTGACCAGGAGACCCTGTGCTGCAGCTCGTCAACACCGCACTGACCGGCCTGACGCTGGGCATGGTCTACGCGGCCTTCGCCCTGGCGCTCGTGCTGATCTGGCGCTCCACCCGCGTCGTCAACTTCGCCCAGGCGCCGATGGCGATGGTGACCACCTTCGTGGCCCTCGTGGTCATCGACGCGGGCCACAGCTACTGGCTGGGGTTCGCGGCTGCGCTGCTGTCGGGCCTGGTCCTGGGCGCGGTGCTCGAGCGGGTGGTGATCCGCCCGGCGGAGGGGGGACCCGAGATCAACGCGGTCATCCTGACCCTCGGCCTGTTCATCGTGCTGCACGCCCTGGCGGCCGTCGTCTTCGGCAACCGCTACCGGTCGTTCCCGGCGCCGTTCGGGCTGCGGGGATTCGAGGTCGGCGGGACGACCATCGCGCTCAACGGGTTCGGCGTCTTCACGATCGTCTCGGTCGGGGTCGTCCTGGTCGCGCTCGTCGCCCTCTTCCGGTTCACCGACGTCGGACTGCGGATGCGCGCCGCCGCCCTCGACCAGGAGGTGGCGCGGCTGCTCGGGGTCCGGGTCGGGCACATGCTCACCCTCGGCTGGGCCCTCGCGGCGGTGGTCGGCTCGCTCGCCGGCCTCCTGATCGCCGGCGGCAGCCTGGTCCACCCCGCCTACATGGACTCGGTCGTGGTGTTCGGCTTCGTCGCGGCCGTCCTGGGCGGGCTCGACAGTGCGCTCGGGGCGGTGGTCGGCGGGCTGGTGCTGGGCGTGTCGCTCAGCTTCGTCAGCGGCTACGTCGGCTCGCAGCTCGTGCCCCTGGCGGCGCTGGCGATCCTCATGCTGGTGCTGACGCTGCGACCCGGCGGCCTGTTCGCCCAGGCCCCGGAGCGTCGGGTCTGATGCGCGCCCGGGCTGCGGCGATCTGGGGCTCCACCCTCGGCCGCCACCTCGTGCTCACGCTGGCTGCGCTCGTGGTGCTGGTGGTGGTCCTCGAGAGCGTCTCTGACTACCGCAACACCCAGCTCGCGGCCATGGCCTACCTCGGCATCGCGGCCGGCGGGCTGACGGTGCTGACCGGCACCAACGGACAGCTCTCGCTGGGGCACGGAGCGCTGATGGCGGTCGGCGCCTACACCGCCGCCCTGCTGCTGCCCGAGCGCGACTCGGGGATGCCGCTGAGCGTCGTCGTCGTGGCCGCCGTGCTGACCACGCTGGCCGTCGGCACCGTGGTCGGGCTGGCCGCCGCGCGCCTGCACGGGCCCTACCTCGCCGGGGCCACCCTGGCGCTCGCGGTCGCCGTCCCGGGCATCGCGCTCTACTTCAAGCAGACCCTCGGCGGCGAGCAGGGCCTGCGCGTGGTGATGCCCGAGATCCCGGTGTGGGTGCTCGACGTCGCGTTCTTCGTCACCGGTCAGGAGCTCACCCGCTCGCGCTTCACGGCGTACGTCGGGTGGCTGACGCTGGTCGTGGTCTACCTGCTGCTGGCCAATCTCGGCGCCGGGCGCACCGGGCGCCGGTGGCGGGCCGTGCGCGACGCGGAGGTCGCCGCCGAGCTGGCCGGCATCGACCTCGGGCGTGCGCGGGTCTCGGCGTTCATGGTCAGTGCGGCCGCGGCGGGGGCCGCCGGCGCCATCGTGGCCTTCACCGTCAAGCTCGCCGCCCCGAGCGCGTTCACCCTGACCCTGAGCCTCACCCTGCTCGCGGCGATCGTGCTGGGCGGCCTCGGCAGCCTGACCGGGGCGCTGCTCGGGGCCGGGCTCCTCACCTTCCTGCCCGGCATCGTCACCGACCTCGGCCGCGGCGCCGGGCTCGACGACATCCGCGCGGCCGAGCTGGCCCCACTGGTCTACGGGCTGGTCACGGTGGCGGTCATCCTCCTCGCCCCCGCCGGGATCGTCGGCTCCCTCCGCGGCGCCCTCGCGCGTCGACGCAGCACCCATCGCACCACCTCATCGAAGGGAACATCAGCATGAGCAGACACTTCCGGGTCGCAGGACCCCTGGCCGTCGCGCTGGCGACCTCGCTCGTCCTCGGGGCGTGCGGCGCCGGCGGGCGCGACGACTCCGACGACGGGGACGGGGGCGGTGGCGGGGCCGCCGCCGACCCCGGCGTCACCGACGACACGGTCACGATCGGCGCGACCTTCCCCCTGACCGGCGTGGCGGCGCCGGGCTATGCGGAGATCCCCACCGGCGCGAAGGCCTACTTCGACTACGTCAACGAGGCCGGCGGCGTGCACGGCAGGACCATCGAGTACATCGTCAAGGACGACGGCTACAACCCCACCAACACCAGCACCGTGACCAACGAGCTGGTCCTGCAGGACGAGGTCTTCGCCACGGTCGGCTCCCTGGGCACCCCGACGCAGGCCTCGGTCGCCGACTACCTCAACGACGAGGGCGTGCCGCAGCTGATGGTGTCCTCCGGCTCGCTCCAGTGGGGCGACGACGTCGAGGCACGCCCGATGACCTTCGGCTGGCAGCCCGACTACGAGTCCGAGGGCAAGGTCATCGGCCAGTGGGTCGCCGACAACATGCCCGACGCGCGGGTCGGGCTGTTCCTCCAGGACGACGACCTCGGCGAGGACGCGGAGAAGGGCGTGCGGCGCTACATCGACGACCAGATCGTCGCGGTCGAGCGCTACACCACCGGCAACACCGACGTCGCCCCCCAGATCACCGGCCTGCAGGCCGAGGACGTCGACCTGGTGCTCGCCTTCAACACGCCCTCCTACACGGCGCTGAGCCAGCTGGTCGCGCTCAAGACCGGGTTCACCCCGAAGTGGTTCTACGCCAACATCGGCTCCGACCCGGCCCTGGTCGGCTCGCTGCTCGAGCGCTTCTCCGAGGGCGCGGTCACCGGCGACTCCGGCGCCCTCGACGGGGTGATGACGAGCGAGTACATCCCCGGCGTCGACAGCGCCGACGACCCCTGGGTGCAGCTGTGGCAGGAGGTGTGGGACGAGCACGGCGGCAAGGGCGAGCTCACCAACTACCGCATCTACGGCATGTCCCAGGCCTACGCCTTCGTCCAGGCCCTCGAGGCGGCCGGCGAGGACCTGACCCGCGACGGCCTGGTGGCGGCGATCGAGGACGGCGGCGCCGAGTGGGAGGGCCCGCAGCTCGCGCCGTTCCGCTACAGCGCCGACAGCCACATGGGCATCGCCGGCATGCGGCTGGTCGAGCTGAAGGGCGGCGTGGGCGAGCCGCTCACCGACGTGCTGGTGACCGACATCGGCGACGCCGAGATCACCACCGACGACTCGGGCCAGGCCGACGACAGCCCGCCGGAGGGCGGCGTGCCGACCAGCTGAGGCGGCCGCCGGCGCGTCGGACCCTACGCCGGGTCCGGCGCGCCGGCCCAGCCGCCCAGCCACGCCTCCAGCGTCGCGTCGCCGGCCCACGGGCGCAGCGACGTGGTGAGCGGGGCTCCCGGTGGGGCGAGGTCCGGCCGGCCCCACCGGCCGGCCCGGCGCAGCAGCCGGAGGTCGTGCACCTCGGCGCACCCGTCCGCGAGCACGCGCGAGCCGGTGCTGCCGTCGAGGCCGTCGAGCAGGGCCGACCACGCCGCGGCGTCGCCGTGGAGACCGCGGCGCACCTCGAGGTGGAGCCGTGCCGACGCGGGCAGGTCGTCCTCGGCAGCCACCACCCTCGGGTCGTCGCCCACGAGGGCCCGGTGCGCGGCTTCGAGGCGTACGACGGCGCGCGGGAGCGCCGCCAGCAGCGAGTCGACGCTCACCAACAGCTCCGTGGCGCCGAGGCCGGGGTCGCAGGTCACGACGAGGTCCGCCGGACCGCGCAGCAGGCCGCGCCACGTCGTGCCGGGCGCCGACGTCCGGTCGGCCACGGCCGCCGTCTCGGCGAGGCGGGCATCGGGGGCGCGGGGCCGTGCGCCGGCGTCCGGGCCGTCGTGCCACGCCACGGCGTCGGGCCGGTGGGCCAGCAGCCCGCCCGCGGTCCACGAGCGGTGGGCGAAGTCCCAGTCCTCGCCGCCGTAGGCGCGGAACGTCTCGTCGAAGCCACCCAGCTCGTCCCACCACCACCGAGTGCACGCCAGGACGGCGCTGATCACGAAGCGGTGGCTGCTCGCGTCGGCGCCGAGCAGGTCCCGGGTGGAGGCGTACGCCTCGCGCAGCCAAGCCGGCTCCGCCAGCTCCCGGGCAGGGCCGGCCACCTCGACGGGCTCGTCGGGCGCGACGCCGGACAGGTCGGCGTGCCGCCGCCGCCCGACCACCAGCGCCTCCGGGAGCGCCTCGGGGAGGGCGACCATCCGCTCGACGAACCCCGGCTCGGGCGTGGTGTCGGCGTCGAGCAGCACCAGCACGTCGCCGGTCGTGGCCGCGACCCCGAGGTTGCGCGCGGCGGCAGCCCGGAAGCCGTCGTCGTGCTGGCGGACCAGGCGCACGCCGGGTGGGACGACCGGGGCCTGCCGCGACCCGTCGTCGGCGACCACCACCTCGTCGGGCGGCCGGGTCTGCCGAGCCAGGGCGGCGAGGGTGCGCGCGAGCGCCTGCCCCTGCTCGAAGTGGGTGACCACGACCGACACCCGCCGTCGCGGCGCCCCGGCGGGCGCGAGGTCCCAGCGGTTGCCCGGCACGCTGGTGCCGAAGGGCGGCGCGGTCATCGCACCGAGGCCCACCACGCGCGATAGGCCGCGACGGTGTCCGCGAGGTGCGGGCCGAGGTCGAGGCCGGGTGCGGTCCACGTCGAGGTCGGGTGGCGGAGGGCGGCGTCGAGGCACGGCACGAGGGTGGAGTCGTCGAACAGGGTGATCGTGCCGGGGCGGAGTGCGGCCATCTCGCGGGCGTAGGCCCCGTCGCGGACCAGGGGCCGCCGGCCCGCGGCGATCCAGGAGTTGAGGCTGGCCGAGGCCGACACGTTGCGGTGGGCCGTGACGCCGACCGCCACCGCCCGCAGGGCCTCCACCAGCTCGTCGTCGGGGACCCGGCCGGCGACCTCGACGGGGACGCCGCGGGCGCGGCTCGTGCGCACCAGCGAGTCGAGCTCGTCGGCGTGGCCCGGCGCGGCGTCGCCCAGCACCCGCACCGAGGCCGGCGTGCCGGCGCGGCGCAGCGCCGCGACGGCTCGCACCACCTGGCGGTGGCCCTTGCCGGGGTAGACGAAGCCGAAGACGCCGACCACCGGCTCCGCCACGACCGTCGGGCCCTCCCCCGCCCCACGAGGGGCGGCGCGGACCGGCAGCGGGATGACCGTGCCGCGGGCGCCGGCGGCGCTCCAGCGGTCGACGAGCGCGTGCTCGTGCCAGGAGTTGGTCGCCCACGCGCGGCTGGCCCGCACGATCCGCCCGTAGGCCGCCGCGCGGGCCGCGAAGACCGGCCCGTCGGTGGGCTGCGGGACGTCGTGGAGCGTCACCGTCAGGTGCACCTGCCGCGCGAGCTGCTGCACCACGGCCGCCGCGCGGGCCGGCTCGCGACCGAAGAGCCGGTCGGTCAGGTGCAGGTGCACCGGCGAGCCGGGCGCGAGGTCGCGGGCGTCGCGCACCACCCGGGCCTGCGCGGCGGCGGCCAGCTCGCCGGCGTACGCGGTGACGCCGTGCGTGTCGGGGCCGAGCAGCAGGTGGTCGGGCACCGCGACGTCCGTGACGCGGACGGGGGCGGTGGGACTCAGCACGCGCCTCATCCTGCGTGACCCGGGACAGACGCTGCCTCCCCCCTAGGCGTGAGCGGCAGACCGTCGGGAGACGGTCGCGCGCGTCAGTCGCACTCGGTGGTGCACCCCGTCCACCCCAGCACCGGCGGGCTCCACCTGCGGCCACTGGGCGCGGTGTCGCTCCTGCCGTCCTCGGCCAGCCGTACGGCGGTCCGCCACGCGCCCCGCGGCCCGTCGCCGGGCGGGCTCGGCGTCCGCAGGCACCACCACAGGTCGAGCGTGACCTTGAGGAAGCGGTCGGACGAGAAGGCGCCGCCCACGGGCAGGTCGCTGTACGCGGAACCGCAGGGCACCCGCCGCCCGGCGCCGGTCCAGCCGCCGCCGATCCGAAAGGCCTGCCGGGCGTGCAGCAGGCGGGGCCATCTGCGGTCCTTCCGCAGCCGCACGGTGAGGTGGCCCTCGGGCGCGGCGTCGCCGTCGATGTCGAACCACACCGTGAGGTGGTGGCCGTCCCGGAACCGGTGCGGCACGGTGATCCACATCCACTGAGCGGTGAAGCTGCCCGAGCTCGCTACGAGGCTGACCTGCGAGATGTCCACCGAGGGCGGTGAGGTGCGGCCGTCCGTGACGGTGACCGACTCGGGCAGCGGCGCCGGGGCGGGCGCGGGGCTCGCACCCGCGGGCAGCGCGGTGACCCCGAGCAGCACGCCCAGGGCGGGGACGAGTCGCAGGCGGAACGAGCGGCGGCGAGCCGGCATCGTTCGACGCTAGCACCGCCCGGGGCGCGGGGGCACCCCTCCTCAGCGGGTCCGGCCCGCACCACGCGGCGTACCTCGTCGAGGTCGAGGTGGTAGGGCCCGACCCGGGTGAGCACCCACGACGCGCCGCGGTCCAGCCACGGGGCGGGGTCCTGGTCGGTCCGGAGGTCGACGACCAGGTCGAAGCCCGGCGCCGGGTCGTGCGCCGCGAGGTCGCCGGCGACGGTGTCGAGGTCGCCCGGGTCGTCGAGGCCGATGACGAAGAAGCCGTCGTACGACGTCGCCCGCCGCAGCGGGGCCCGGTTGCCGAAGCGACCGGCCAGCCAGATCGACACCCGCGGCGCCGGCACGAACCGGGCCTGGCGCGCGCTGTAGTGCTCCCCCACGTGGTCGACGGGCTCCCCGGCGAGCAGACCGGTCAGGACGCCGAGGCCCTCGTCGAGCATCCGGCCGCGCACCCTCGGGTCGGGCTCGTCGCCGAAGGCGCTGAACTCCCCCACCCAGTCGTCACCCAGTCCCAGGCCGAGCACGAGGCGCTCGCCCGACAGCACCGACAGGCTGGCCGCCTGGCGCGCCAGCACCTGCGGACGGCGGCGGGGCAGCGGCGTCACCATGGGCCCGAGCAGCAGCCGCTCGGTGCGCAGGGCGATCGCGGAGGCACGTCCACGGGTCGGCGACCGCGGCCACCCGGTCGCCGTACTGCAGGTGGTCCCAGACGAAGAAGCCGTCCCAGCCGGCCGCCTCGGCGTCGGCGGCGAGGTCGCCGACCACCCGCGGGTCGGCCAGGGCGTCGAAGGGCGCGACGAAGAGGCCGCGGCGCGTGGTCATGCGGTCAGGGGAGCACGGGGCGTCAGGCCCCGTGCCCCTCGGCGTCCTCGGGGTCCTCCTTGGAGTCCGGGGTGGGATCCTCCTCCGCGTCCTCCTCGGGCTCGAAGGTGTTGGGCTCGTCGGTCATCCCGATCTCGGCGCCGATGGGCTCCTCGCCCTCGGGCCGGCCGGTTCCTGCGTCGCTGGAATCGCTCATGCGTGGGCCTCCTTGCCTCTGCATCCCCGGTACCCGCCGCGAGCGGGACCGATGCGGTGGGCCTCAGGCCAGCTTCTTCTGGAAGTCGCCCAGTCGTGCGACCGGCCGGAAGCCGAGCGCCTCGTTGACCTCGATCATGTGCCGGTTGACCTCGGCGTTGTAGGCGGTGAGCCGGACGATGTCGGGGCGCTCGCGCTGGAGCAGGCGCAGGTTGGCCACCTTCACCGCGATGCCGAGGCGGTGGCCGCGGTGCTCCCTGCGCACGAGCGTGCCCCACTGGTAGGCCCGGCCGGGCTCGTGGAGCGTCGTGGCCAGGTCGGTGTAGGCGACCACCTCGCCCGCCTCGGACAGGGCGACGGTGTTGTGCTTCGTGCGCCCCTGCCGCTCGATCGTGGCCTCCCGCTCGCGGACCGTCTCGGTGCTGACCGCCTCAGGCTCGAGCTCGAGGTCGCCGGTGGGGGCCTCGGTCGCCAGCGTCGACGTGATCTCCGCCCAGCCCTGCAGGAGGTCGTCGGGCACCGGGCCGGTCCACGACCGCAGGGTGTACGACGCGTGGGCGCGGGCGGCGTCGTCCGCGAGCCCGGCGAGCAGGTCGTCGGCGACCGGGACCCGCAGCTCGCGCTGCACCTCGGTGAGGGCGAGGTCGTAGCCGCGCGCCCGCGCGACGGCCGGGCCGGGCTGGCCGTCACCGTCCGGACCGGCGTCGTGGCGCCACGAGGCCAGCGCGGTGAGCACGCGCCGCCGCCGGGCGCGGGCCTCGTCCTCGAGCCGGGCGAGGAGGGCCGACCCGACCCCCCGGCGCCGGTGGGTGGGCAGCACGTGGACGTCGAGCTCGGCCAGCTCGAGGTTGTCGAGCAGCGGGGTGCGCATCCACCCCGCACCCACCACCCGCCCGTCCACGAGCGCCGACGAGGCGCCCGACCAGCTGTGGCGGCCGCCGTCCTGCATCGCCGCCCGCAGCTCCTCCAACCGCCACGGCGTCGCCACGTCGCCCAGCTCGTGCCGTGCCGAGGTGTCGTAGACGTGGTGCCAGGCAGCGAAGGCGGCGCCGTCGGAGGGGTCGACGGCAACGATGTCGGGCGTCATCGCGAGCGGGCCACGCGACCCTCGTCCCACACGGGTCCGTCCGACTCGTAGACCTCGCCGTCGGCGCCGTAGACCAGGAAGCGGTCGAAGCCGCGGGCGAACCAGCGGTCGTGCGTCACCGCGAGCACCGTGCCGTCGAACGCCTCGAGCCCGGCCTCGAGGGCCTCGGCCGACTGGACGTCGAGGTTGTCGGTGGGCTCGTCGAGCAGCAGCAGGGTGGCACCCGACAGCTCGAGGAGCAGGATCTGGAAGCGCGCCTGCTGCCCGCCGCTGAGCGACTCGAACCGCTGCTCGCCGGCGTGGGCGAGCTCGTAGCGGTCGAGCACCCGGCTCGCGGCCTCGCGGCCCATCCCGTCGCGGTGGTCGTCGCCGCGGTGCAGGACCTCCAGCAGCGTGCGCCCGACCAGCTCGGGGTGCTCGTGGGTCTGCACGAACCAGCCCGGCCGCACCCGCGCGCCGAGCTTGGCGCTGCCGGTGTGCTCGACCGGCGCGGGAGGCACGCCGACCGGCTGGTGCTCGACGTCGGGGTCGCTGCCGCCGGCGGCGAGGAGGCGCAGGAAGTGCGACTTGCCGGACCCGTTGGAGCCCAGCACGCCCACCCGCTCGCCGTACCAGACCTCGAGGTCGAAGGGCCTCATCAGGCCGGTCAGCTCGAGGCCCGTGCACACCACCGCGCGCTTGCCCGTGCGCCCGCCCTTGAGGCGCATCTTGACCTGCTGCTCGCGCGGCTGCTCGGTCGGCGGCCCGGCGTCCTCGAACTTCTTGAGCCGGGTCTGGGCCGCCTGGTAGCGGCTGGCCATGTCGGAGTTGTAGGCCGCCTTCTGCTTGTACATCAGCATCTGCGCGCGCAGCTTGGCGTACTCCTCGTCCCAGCGGCGCCGCAGCTCCTCGAAGCGCTCGAAGCGCTCCTCGCGGGCCTGGTGGTAGGTCGCGAACCCGCCCGGGTGGGTCCACACCAGGTTGCCGGCGCTGCCGAGCTCGACGGTGACGATCCGCGTCGCGGTGTTGGCGAGCAGCTCGCGGTCGTGGCTGATGAACAGGATGGTCTTGGGCGACTCGCGGATCCGCTCCTCGAGCCAGATCTTGCCGGGCACGTCGAGGTAGTTGTCCGGCTCGTCGAGCAGCAGCACCTGGTCGGGCCCCTGCAGGAGGTACTCCAGCACGAGCCGCTTCTGCTCGCCGCCCGACAGCGTCGTGAGGGCGCGATACTTGGCGCGGTCGTAGGGCATCCCCATCGCCGCTGTCGTGACCTTGTCCCAGACCACCTCGAGGTCGTAGCCGCCGACGTCGCCGTAGTGGCCCAGCGCCTCGGCGTACGCCATCTGCACCGGCTCGCTGTCGTCGTCCATCAGCCGGAGCTCCTGGGCCGCGACCTCCTGCGACCACCGGCGTACGTCTGCCGGGGCCACCGAGAGCAGCAGGTCGGCGACGGTCTCGTCGGCACCCCCGTGACCGACGAACTGGCGCATCACCCCCAGCCCGCCCGACCGCGTGACGACACCCGCGTGCGGCTTGAGGTCGCCGGTGACGATGCGCAGCAGCGTCGTCTTGCCGGCGCCGTTGGCACCCACCAGCGCGACCTTCTGCCCGTCGCCGACGCGGAAGCTGACGTCGTCGAGCAGCACCCGCCCGTCCGGCAGCTCGTAGCGCACTCCGGCAACATCCACGTGACCCACGGGAGGATTGTCGCAAGCGACCTGCCGCGGCGTCGCATGGATATCGGCGAGGCGCCCGGGCCGCCCTGGCGGGCGGTCGGGACCGCGGCTCTGCGCCCCTCGCCGGGTTCGGGCCGGCGCCCGATCCGGAGGACGGCTACCTCTACGTCGACCCGCGTCATGCCACCGTGCACGACCAGGAGGTGCACGTCGCGGGCATGATGCGGTTCGAGGCCGAGCTCGACATGGCCGACGCCCTCGACCTCGACCGCGCACTCGCCCCCGACGGGTTCGGGCCGACCGGGCGTCCTCGAGCGGTCACGACCCCGCTCAACCACCCGGATCCAGGTGTCCCAGCGGGGACGAGACTGTCCTAGTGGGGCTGCTCGGGTGGTGGAAGGGCAGCGGCTGGTGCTGCTCGACCACGTCCGCGACTGGTGCACCGACTCGCGCACCAAGGTCACGATCAAGCCCGTCATCGCCTACGACCACGACGACGCCGCCGCCGCCGAAGGCAGACCACAGCCCGGGCCGACACAGAGCGACAACCTCGCCGCGTTGTGCCAGTCCCACCACCGACTCAAGACCCACACCCCCTGGACCTACCAAGCGGCCGCGCGCCGGGCGTACGAGTGGACCAGCCCCCACGGCCACCGCTACCACCGCGACGCATCCGGCACCACCCGCATCTACGAGCCGGACCCACCCGACCCACCCGGCATCCCACGCCCCCGCCGACCATGACCCCGCTTCATCAAGGGATGTCGTCGGACCCGCACTTCCCATGGTCAGCTCACCATGGGAAGTGCCGGTTCGTCTGCATCCCTTGATGAACCAGCAACGGCGCCACGGGTGACGCGCGGGCCACCAGCCGTCCCCAGACCCCGCCCCACACCCCGCCACCCACCCGGTAGCGGGGCCACCGGCACGCACGGGTGGGGATCGCGCCCTGCCCCACGAGAGCCGGCCCTCAACGCATCGGCCGCCCTGCGAGCGCCCTGGCAGGTGGCGGCCATGCACGGCCTCGTGCCTGATCCTCACAAAGGGCCGAGGACGGTGCGCACCTCTGCGTGAAGCTCGAGGGTGTCGAGAACCTTCAGGAGCTGGCGTTCCTCGTAGCCGAAGTGAGACTCCATGATGGCGGCGACGCCCTCGAGGTGGCGCTCGAGCTCCGGTGGGCTGGCACGCCGGTCCACCGCCTGCTGCAGGCCCCCCAACAGGTGCGCGATCATCGAGTGGTCCTGCTCGAGGTAGCGCAGCGTCTCCCGCAGGTGCGGGTGGGCGGCGGCGATCGCGGGGAACAGCTCCCGGTCCTCGCCCTCGTGGTGCTGGGTCAGGGCCGTGCAGAATCCGTGGCAGAACAGCAGGAGGTCGCGGGTTGCGGTCTCGGAGGGATCACCCTCGGCAACGGCCTCGCGCGTCACCGCCAGCGCTTCGCGCAGTCGGTCATGGACCCGGCGCATCTCTCGACTCCAGGCCACCAGCCTGGACTTCTCACCCTCAGTCACGGGAGGGCGAAGAGGTGAACGACATGATCGTCACCTTCCTTCGACTCGCACGCCTCCATGCCCGGCACGGTCTGCCGCCAGCACGCGACGCTGTGCTGACCGTACCCACGTCGGCGACGTGCTGGCACCACCGCCGGGCAAAGTCGAGTGCGACGCGACCTGCGCTGCACGAGGATGGCCGTCGTGAGGATCCTGTCGGTGAACGCCTGGGGTGGCGCGATGTGCGATGCCCTGACGGCCTACCTCCCGGAGGCGGACGCCGACGTGGTGGCTCTGCAGGAAGCCACCCTGACGCCCGGCGCTGCCGGATGGACCAGGTTCGAGGACCAGGACCGGGCGCTCCCCCAGCGCGCGAACCTCGTCGAGGACGTCGCCGAGGTGCTCCCCGACCACGAGTCGTGGTTCACGGTGTCCGACACCGGCCCGGTGGTCATCGACGGTGGCACTCACCGACAGCATTTCGGCCTCGCCATGTTCACCCGGCGATCGGTGGTCCGGACGGCCAGCCGCGAGGCCTTCGTGCACGGAGGCTACACCGACCACGGCGACGCGTGGCCGCACACGGACCGGCCGCGTGCGGTCCAGGCGACCCGACTGCGAGGGCCGGACGGACGCACGGTCGTCGTCGGGCATCTGCACGGACTGCGCGACGCCACGGGCAAGGCCGACACTCCCGCCCGCCGCGCGCAGGCAGAGCGCCTGGCTGAGAGCGTCGAGTCGGTGCGTGAGCCCGGCGACTTCGTCGTCGTCTGCGGTGACCTCAACGTCCTGCCGGACAGCGAGACCTTCGCCATCCTGGGCGACCTCGGCCTGACCGATCTGGTGGGTTGCGCGGACACACGAACATCTCGCTACGCCAAACCGGTGCGTCATGCCGGCTACCTCCTCGTCTCCGACCCCGGAGCGGTGCGCACGTTCGAGATCGTCACGCAGCCCGAGGTGTCGGACCACCGGGTCCTCCTCCTCGACCTGTGACGTCACGCCGTCCGATCCTGGGCCGCACTGGTCCAGACCGCGGTTATGGTGCTGTCCATGGCTGACACCACCTCGACCGGATCGGCGGAGCAGTCGACGGTCCCCCGCTGGAGGATCATCGGTCCGGGGCTCGTCGTCGCGGCGACGGGCGTCGGCGCCGCCGACCTGGTGGCCACGCTCATCGCGGGCCAGAAGTTCGGCTACACCCTGCTGTGGTGCGTCGTCGTCGGGTGCGTCATGAAGATCGTGCTCGTCGAGGGCGCGGGGCGCTACTCGCTGGCGACGGGTCGCACGATCTTCGAGGGCTGGCGCTCGCTCGGCGCCTGGACGACGTGGTACTTCGCGCCCTACATCGTGATCTGGGGCTTCGTCTACGGCGCCGCCGCGATGGCCGGCACGGGGTTGGCCCTCACCGGGCTCCTCGGGGGCCTGACCACGACGTGGTGGGGCATCCTGTCGGGCCTGATCGGCCTGCTGCTGGTGTGGACGGGCCGCTACAGCGTCTTCGAGAAGGTGCTCGCCGCCCTGGTCGGGATCATGTTCGTGACGATGGTCGGCGCGGCCCTGCTGACGCTGCCCAACCTCGGCGAGCTGCTCACCGGCCTGGCCCCCCGGATCCCCGACGACGGCCTCGTCAACACCCTCGCCCTCGCCGGCGGCGTCGGAGGCACCATCACGCTGGCCGCCTACGGCTACTGGCTGCGCGAGAAGGGCTGGTCCACTCCTCGCTACATGCGGGTGATGCGCATCGACAACGCCGTCGCGTACGTCGTCACCGGCCTCTTCGTCCTCGCCACGCTGGTGGTCGGCGCCGAGCTGCTCTACTCCACCAGCGTCGCCATCGAGAGCGGCGACCAGGGCCTCGTCGACCTCGGCGTGGTGCTGCAGGACCGCTACGGCGAGTGGGCCGGCAAGCTCTTCCTGCTCGGCTTCTGGGCCGCCGCGATGTCGTCGCTCGTGGGCGTGTGGAACGGCGTCAGCCTGATGTTCGCCGACTTCATGACCAACGTGACCAAGGGCGATCCGTCCGAGGCCCGCGCCGGCGGCAGGTGGTACCGCGTCTACATCCTCTGGCTGACCTTCCCGCCGATGGCGATGATGTTCCTCGGCAAGCCGATCTGGCTGATCCTCGCCTACGGCGTGCTCGGGGCGTTCTTCATGCCGTTCCTGGCGATCACCCTGCTGTGGCTGCTCAACACCGACCGGACGCCCGCCGAGTGGCGCAACAAGCTCCACTCCAACGTGCTGATGGCCCTGTGCGCACTGGCATTCATCGCCCTGTGCGTCAACGAGGTCCGCAAGGCCGTCGACGGGGCGTGAGGCCCCTCAGGCGCCCGTCGGGTGCCTGACCCACACGTTGGGCTCGACGTAGGTCGCCGTGCCGTGCTCGGCGTCGCACATCACCGGGGCCAGCGCGCCCGGGACGACGACCGGGCCGGTGGTGTCGAACGGCAGGCCGGTCCACTCGCGCCACTCCCCGACCGTGCCGGGGATGACCATCGAGCGGGGGGCGACCCGGTCGATGCGACCGCCGGCGCGCACGTGGACGCGCAGCCACGGGTCGACGGGCAGGCCGTCGTCGCGGGTGCGGAAGGCGTAGTCGGCCATCGGCTCGTGGACGTCGGTCTTGCCGTTGGGCCGCACCGGGGCGAGCAGCTCGGGATAGCCCAGCCGCCGGGCGTTGTCGCGCAGCGCGGCCACGATCCGGCCGGAGAGCCCGGTGCTCTGCAGGCCCGGCTCGATCGCGATCTCGATCGCGGAGACGGCATCGGGCTCCTCGCCGCGCAGCCTCGTCAGCAGGCCGCTGCGGATCGCGTGGTCCCAGCCGGCGTCGGGCAGCTCGCCCTCGTCCAGCCGGAACGGCACCGAGTGCGCCTTGGCGACCATCCGCCCGGTGTCGTCGAGGACCACCAGCACGTAGTCGGCGAACTCCTCGAGCGCGGCGTAGTAGGCGTTGCCGATGGGGTCGTGCTTCATGAACTCCGGCCAGGAGGTCTCCATGTCCCAGAAGGTCTCCATGAGACCGGGGCGCTCGGCGAGGGTGACGAACTCGAGGTGCATGACGGCATCCTCGCCCACCCGGGCGCGAGACCGCGCCCGGGTTGCTCAGAGCCGCTCGGCCACCCGACGCGCCGCGATCTGCAGCACCTCCCAGGTGGTGGCGAACGGCGGCGCGTAGGCCAGGTCCATCCAGGCCAGGTCGTCGACCGATCCGCCCGCCCACAGCACGGCGGCGGAGGTGTCGATGCGCTTGCCGGCGCCGTGGCCGCCGACGACCTGCACGCCCAGCAGCCGCCGGGTCACCCGGTCGGCCATCACCCAGATCGCGATCGGCTCGGCCTCCGGCATGTAGCCGGTGGCCGTGGTGCCCTCGGTGACCAGGGCCACCGCGTCGTGCCCGGCAGCCGCGGCGTCGGCCCGCGACAGCCCGGTGCGGGCGATCTCCACGTGCACGTCGCCCGCGGAGAAGCGGGTGATCGAGGTGTCGACCATGCCGTCGAAGGTCAGCCCGCCTCCGGCCAGGCTGTCGCCGAGCGCGCGTCCCATCTTGGCGGCGTGGGTGCCGAGCGGGCGGAACACCCACTGGTCGTCGATCCGGCGGCGCACCTCGCAGCAGTCGCCGGCCGCCCACACGTGGTCGGCGACGCGGCCGTGGGGGTCGGGGCGCAGCGCCCCGCCCTCCGACAGCTCGAGGCCGTTGCCGGCCAGGAAGTCCGTGGCGGGCCGGACGCCGATCGCCACCACCACGAGGTCGGCGTCGCCGCGCCCGCCCTCCCAGCGCACCCCGCTCACCCGGTCGCCGTCGACCTCGAGGCCGGTCACCTCGGCTCCCAGGACGAGCTCGACCCCCGCGTCGACGAGGGCGGCGTTGACGCGGTCGGACAACTCCTCCTCCAGCATCGACATGCCGCGCGTGCGGGTGAGCACGGTGACGCCGAAGCCCCGGGCGAGCGCGGCCTCGGCGACCTCCACGCCGACGTAGCCCGCGCCGACCACGACCACGTGCGCACCAGCGCCGGCGGCCGCGAAGCGCTCGACCCAGGCGGCCCCGTCGTCGAGCGTCTTCACCACGCCCACCCCGTCGTACGCCGTGCCGTCGGGGCGCACCGCCCAGTCGGGCACGACGGCAGGGGCGCCGGTGGCCACGACCAGCTCGTCGTAGCCGAGCTCGTCGCCGTCGGCGGTCGTGACGGTGCGGGCCGCCAGGTCGGCGCCGACCACCTCGACGCCGAGCCGCAGGTCGATGCCCGCCTCGCGGTGCTCCGCGGCGGTGCGGGCGACCAGGTCCTGCTGGGTCGGCACGTCGCCCGACATCCAGTAGGGGATGCCGCAGGCGCTGTAGGAGGTGTGGTGGCCCCGGTCGAGCACCGTGACGGCGAGCCGCTCCCCGTGCCGGGCGGCGGTGCGGAGCGCCTGGTGCGCCGCCGACATCCCGGCCCCGTCGGCGCCCACGACCACGACGCGGCGCTCGGCCCCGCTCACTGCTCGGTCTGCCCGGCCCAGAGGTTGACACCCGAGTCGACGGCGTGGCGGTCGATCTCGGCCAGCTCCTCGTCGGTCAGCGGCGGGCCGTCGAGCGCGTCGAGGTTGGTGTCGAGCTGCTCGACGCTGGAGGCGCCGATCACGGCGCTCGTCACGCGCTGGTCGCGCAGCACCCACTGCAGCGCCAGCTGGGCGAGCTCCTGGCCGCGGCCCTCGGCGATCGCGTGGAGCGATCGGACCCGGCCGAGCGTCTCCTCGTCGAGGCCGGCGATCGTGGACTCGGACCGGGCGGCACGCGAGTCGTCGGGGACGCCGTCGAGGTAGCGGTCGGTGAGCAGGCCCTGCGCCAGCGCGGTGAACACGATGCACCCCATCCCCTGCTCCTCGAGCTCGTCGAGCAGGCTCCGATCGCCGTCGCGCGGCTGCTCGATCCAGCGGTTGAGCATCGAGTAGGACGGCTGGTGGATCAGCAGCGGCGTGCCGAGCTCGCGGGCGACCGCCGCCGCCTCGCGCGTGCGGGCCGCGGAGTAGGACGAGATGCCGACGTAGAGCGCGCGCCCCGAGCGCACCGCCGCGTCGAGCGCCATCATCGTCTCCTCGACCGGCGTCTCGGGGTCGAAGCGGTGGCTGTAGAAGATGTCGACGTAGTCGATCCCGAGCCTGCCCAGCGACTGGTCGAGGGAGGCCAGGAGGTACTTCCGCGAGCCGCCGCCCTGGCCGTAGGGACCGGGCCACATGTCGTAGCCGGCCTTCGTCGAGACGATCAGCTCGTCGCGGTAGGGCGCGAAGTCGTCGGCGAGGTAGCGGCCGACGTTCTCCTCCGCGCGACCGTAGGGCGGACCGTAGTTGTTGGCCAGGTCGAAGTGGGTGACCCCTCGGTCGAACGCCCGCCGCAGGATCGCCCGCTGCGTCTCCTCGGGGCGGTCGGTGCCGAAGTTCTGCCACAGCCCCACCGAGAGGGCCGGCAGCTTGAGTCCGCTGCGTCCCGTCGCCCGGTAGTGCATCCCGGTCGTGCCGTCGTACCGCTCGGGGGCTGCGTCGTAGGCCATGGCCCCATCCTGCCCGGTGCGGTCACCCGGGGGTGCCCCGGGACGCCTCGGGGACATGCCGGATGGCAGTGGAGCGCCAAACAGTGTGGACTGGACCCATGGCCCCCTCGTTGTCACCGCCCCGGCCGGCTCCCCGGCTGCGCACCACCGCCCTCCGGTTCGCGCTGTCGTCGGCCCGCCGGGTGCCCGCCCGGGTGCGCTTCCCCCTGGAGCGGCACGGCGTCCAACCGGTCCCGCGGCTCGAGGAGAGCCGGGCGCGCGGCGACGTCGTCCGCCTGGCCAGCCTGCTCGGCACGCGCGTCTGGCTGGTCACGGGCTACGACGTCGCGCGGGAGGTGCTGGCCGACTCCGTGACGTTCGCCAACGACGTGCGCGGACTCATCGGCCGCCAGGACCGCGACGCCCCCGCCGAGCGCATCGGCGGGCTCGGCATGACCGACTCCCCCGACCACGAGCGCCTGCGGCACGTGCTGACGCCCTACTTCACCCGGCGCCGCCTCGCCGACCTCCAGGACGACGTCGACCGGGTCGTCGAGGCCGCGCTCGACGACATGGCCGCCCACGGCCCCGAGGTCGACCTGGTCGCCCGCTTCGGCTTCGCGGTCCCCTTCGGCGTCATCTGCGACCTGCTCGGGATGCCGGAGGTGGACCGCGACGAGTTCCGCCACCGCGGCGCCGCGCGCTTCGACCTCCGAGACGGCGGCGCCGGGATCTTCGACACCGCCGCGGGCACCCGGCAGTTCCTCATCGACCTGGTCGCCGCCGAGCGCCGCTCGCCCCACGTGCCCGACGGCCTCCTCGCCCGGATGGTCGCCGACCACGGCGCCGACTTCGACGACGTCGAGCTGGGCGGGCTGGCCGACGGGGTGTTCCTCGGCGGCTACGAGACCAGCGCGAGCATGCTGTCCCTCGGCACGTGGGTGCTGCTCCAGCACCCGGACGCCTGGGCGACGCTGCAGCGCGGCGAGCGCGGCGAGGTCGACCGCGTCGTGGAGGAGCTGCTCCGCTTCGTGTGCCCGGTGCAGGTCGCGTTCCCGCGGGTGGCCCGGCACGAGGTGCGGGTCGGCGAGCAGGTCGTGCGAGCCGGCGACATCGTCATCGTCTCGCTGACCGGCGCCGGCCGCGACCCGGCGCGGCACGTCGACCCCGCCCGCTTCGACCCCACCACCGCCGCGGCCGGCACCCTCGCGTTCGGCCACGGCGTGCACCGCTGCGTCGGTGCGGAGCTGGCGCGCATCGAGCTGCGCACCGCCCTGGTCGCGCTGGCGAGGCGCTTCCCCGACCTCGCGCTGGCCTGCGACCCGCGTGACCTGCGGTTCAGCGAGCTCGCCATCGTCCACGGGGTGGAGGAGCTGCCGGTCCGCCTCGGGTGAGGCCGACCACCCGCTGCGTACGGTGGACGGGTGCCGGGATGCCGCCTCGCCCTCCTCGCCGCCGCCCTCGTCGCGACGGTCTCGGGATGCGCCGCCGAGGGCCCGCGCCGCGGCGGCGGGCCGGCCGAGGCGCCGGCGCAGCGGCCCGCGACGAGCGCGCCGGGGCCGGCGCCCACCACCGAGCCCACCACCGAGCCCACCGCTGAGCCGGAGGTCGAGGAGTCGGTGCCGGAGCCGCGTCGCTCCTTCGTCACGATCCCGGCCATCGGCCTGCGCGACTTCCCCGTCGTGCGCTACCGGGGCACCCCCGACGACGGCCCCGGCACCGCGCTGCAGAACGCCGGCGAGATGGCCTCCCCGCGCGGGCCGCGCGGCGGCACCGGTCCCGGCGAGGTCGGCAACTACCTCGTCACCGGGCACCGGCTCACCGGCGCCGCTCCCCTGCGCGACTCGCCGTCGCTCAGGAGGGGCGACCGGATCCTGGTGCGCACCGGCGACACCGTCTTCGTCTACGAGGTGCGCCGGACCCGCTGGACGTCGTTCCGCCAGCCCGCGTCCCTCCGCGCGCAGCGTGCCGAGGTGCCCGGGCGGCCGGGCGAGGCGGCGACGCAGCCGATGCTCACCCTGTCCACCTGCGCGACGCCCGAGGACCACGCCGCGGGCAACTACTGGGCCGACGAGTTCGACAACCCCGAGCACCGCATCGACAAGATCGGCGTGCTGGTCGCGACCCGGCCGGCCTGACGGCCGCCTCATCCCGTTGCCCGATGCGCCGCCGCGCGGTGGAATGCCGGGCATGAGCCAGCTCGCCGACCGGTGGCGCGACCCCGCCTTCCTCGACGCCGCCCACGCGTGGATCCACGAGCAGCTCGACACGACCGCGCCGGTCGTGGGCATCGAGCAGACCCACGTCACCGACTGGTCGACGGTCCTGCGGGTCACGACCGGCGCGGGGCAGGTGTGGTTCAAGGCCAACGACGACACGATGCGGCACGAGGCCGCCGTCACCGGCGTCGTCGCGGCGCGATCCGCGGGCCGGGTGCCGGCCCCGCTCGCGAGCGACCCCGGCACGGGCTGGATGCTGCTGGCCGACGCAGGCCCGCGGTTGCGCGAGGTGGTGCCCCTGGAGCGGTCCCTCGACCGCTGGCACGACGTGCTCGACGCCTACGCCCGGGTCCAGCTCGCCTGCGAGGACGAGGTCGACACCCTGCTCGCCCTGGGCCTGCCCGACCGGCGGCTCCACACGCTGCCCGCGGCGTACGCCGACCTGCTGGCCGGGCTCGACGGTGCCGACCCTCGCCTGCCGGACGCCTCGCTGATCGCCGAGCTCTGCGACCGACTCGCGGCCCACGGCATCCGCGAGACGGTGCAGCACGACGACCTCCACGACGGCCAGGTGTTCCTCGGCGACGGCGTGCACCAGGTGCTCGACTGGGGTGACGCCTGCGTCTCGCACCCGTTCTTCACGCTGTCGGTGACGCTGGAGGGCGTCATCGCCTGGGGCGTCGACGACGAGGCGGGCTCCGAGGACCTCGAGCCCCACCTGGCGGCCTACCTGCGTCCCTACGAGGAGCACTACGGCCGGACCGACCTCCGCGACGCGGCGGCGCTGGCGATGCGCCTGGGCTGGGTGTGCCGCGCGATCAACGGGGCGCTGCCGCAGGACCCCGGCAGCACCCGCACCCGGCTCAAGATGTTCCTCGACGCGAGGCCCTAGGCGCGGCGCGTCTCCAGCACCCGGAAGCCCTTGCTGCTCGCCAGGCGCTCGGTCGGCCAGCCGCGCTCGGTGAGCCACCGCTGGAGCGAGTCGGCGCCGAGGTTCTTGCCCACCACCATCACCATCCGACCGCCCGGGGCCAGGCGCGGCAGCCACGTCAGCAGCAGCTCGTGCAGGGCCTCCTTGCCGATGCGGATCGGCGGGTTGGACCAGATCTCGTCGAAGACCTGGTTGCCGGGCACCTGCTCGGGCAGGCAGGCGACGAAGCGGGAGTCGAGGCCGGCGGCACGTGCGTTGTCGTTGGCCAGCAGCAGGGCCCGCTCGTTGACGTCGACGCCGGTCACGTTGGCCAGCGGCACCGCCTTGGCGATCGCCAGCCCGATGACGCCGTAGCCGCATCCCAGGTCGAGGAACTGCCCCTGCACCGGCGGCGCGAGCTCCTTGAAGAGCACGGCCGTGGCGTGGTCGAGGTGACCCTTGCTGAACACCCCCGACCCGGTGTCGAAGGTCAGCGTGCTGCCCCACAGCTCGGCGGTGAAGCTCTCCCGCTCGAAGGGGACGCTGGGGTCGGCGGAGAAGTAGTGCTCAGGCATCGATCGCCTCTCGTCGGGCTCGGGCTCGCTCGGCCTGCGCGGCCAGCTCGTCGTCGTCGGGGTAGCCGACCTCCTCCAGCGTGAGGCCGTGGGCGTGCACCACGCGTACGCCCTGGTCGCGGCGCCGCCCGGCCATCACCTCGGCCGGCCAGCCGGTCGGCATGCGGCCCTCGCCGACGGCGATCAGGCAGCCGACGAGGGCGCGGACCATGTTGTGGCAGAACGCGTCGGCGCGGACCGTGCCGACCGCCCGGCCGGCCTCGTCGCGCCGCCAGTCGAGGTCGAGCAGCGTGCGCACGGTCGTCGCTCCCTCGCGCTGCTTGCAGAAGGAGGCGAAGTCGTGCAGCCCCACCAGCGGCCGGGAGGCCTCGTTCATCGCGTCGAGGTCGAGACGCCGGCCCCAGTCCAGGACGTGGCCGCGCACCAGCGGGTCGGCGAGCTCCTGCGCGTCGGCGATGCGGTAGGCGTAGCGGCGCCAGGTCGCGGAGAACCGCGCGTCGAAGCCGGCCGGCGCCTCGCTGATCCGGCGCACGCGCAGGTCGGGGGGCAGGATGCCGTCGACGCGGCGCGCGAGGGCGGTCGGCGGCGGGTCGCTCGAGCGGCCCGCCGAGGCGGCCAGCACGTCGGCGTCGACGTCGACATGGGCCACCTGCCCGCGCGCGTGCACGCCCGCATCGGTGCGGCCGGCCACCGTCACCCGCACCTCCGGCACCCGCAGCGCGGTGGCGAGCGCCGCCTCGAGGGTGCCCTGGACCGTGCGGCGCTCCGGCTGGGCCGCCCAGCCGGAGAAGTCCGCCCCGTCGTAGGCACAGTCGATCCGCAGGCGCACGGGAGCGATCCTAGGCGCCGTCCGCCCGCCCACTCGCGCCGCCCACCTTTGTTCAACCACATGGTTGACAAGTCCGGCAGCGCCGTCGTACGTTCTATTCAACCAATCAGTTGAGGAAGGTGCTCGTGACCGACCAGCTCTCCCGGGTCTTCGCCGCCCTGGCCGACCCGACCCGCCGTGACATGGTGGCCCGCCTCACCGAGGGCGACCACACCGTCAACGACCTGGCCGCGCCCTACGACGTGAGCCTGCAGGCCGTCTCCAAGCACGTGAAGGTGCTCGAGGACGCCGGCCTGGTGACGCGGACCCGGGAGGCGCAGCGACGCCCCGTGCACCTGGAAGCCGAGGTGTTCGACCTCATGACGAAGTGGATCGAGCGCTACCGACGCCGGGCCGAGGAGCGCTTCTCGCGCCTCGACGCCGTGCTCGCCCGCATGCAGGACGACGACGGCTCCGCACCCGGCACCACCGCCACCCCGCAGGAAGGAACCACATCATGACCAGCACGCAGACCGACGCCTCCACCCGCTACCCCGAGGCCGCCATCGAGCCCGACAGCGAGGTGCCCGCCATACACGTCTGGCGCGACTTCGACGCCACCCCCGCCCAGCTGTTCCGCGCGCACACCGACCCCGTCCTCTACGCGCAGTGGATCGGCCCCGACGGCGTCGGTGCCGACATCACCCACTGGGACGCCCGCAACGGCGGCGGCTGGAGCTACACCGCGCGCGGCAGCGACGGCCGCGAGGACTTCGAGACCTCGTTCCGCGGGTGCTTCCACACCGTGCGCGAGGACCGGATCGTGCAGACGTTCACCTGGGAGGGGATGCCCGACGCTGTCTCCCTCGAGACGATGACCTTCGAGGACCTCGGCGACGGACGCACCCGGCTGCACGCGTTCAGCCTGTGCGACTCCTTCGAGGCCCGCGACGGCTGGCTGCGCAGCGGCATGGAGGTCGGCGTCAACGACGGCTACGCCGCCATCGACCGGATGCTCGCCGAGGGCGCGCTCTGATGGCACTCCCCGACGCCCCGGGCGGGCGCCACGCTGCGGTCGCCGACGGCTTCGGCCGGCTGGTGGCGCAGACCTCCGACTGGTCCGCGCCCGCGCCGGTGGACGGCTGGACCGCCCGCGACGTCGTGGGCCACCTCGTGGAGTGGTTCCCCCACTTCCTGGCCGGCGGCGGCGTCGAGCTGCCCGCCGGCCCCTCGGTCGCCGACGACCCGGTCGCCGCGTGGGAGCACCACGCCGCGGCCGTCCAGGCGCTGCTCGACGAGCGTGGCGACGAGCCCTTCAGCCATCCGCGGGCAGGCAGCCACCGGCTCGCCGACGCGACCGACCAGTTCTACACCGCCGACGTCTTCATGCACTCGTGGGACCTCGCCCGCGCGAGCGGCCAGGAGGCCCGGCTCGACGAGGACTTCGCGGCGCGCCTGCTGGCAGGGATGCGGCCGATCGAGCAGCTCCTGCGCGACTCCGGCCAGTACGGCCCCGCGGTCCCGGTGGCCGACGACGCACCCGTCGTCGACCAGCTGATGGGCTTCGTCGGTCGCGATCCTGGGTGGCGCCCCCGCCACGGAGGCACCCCGTGACCACCGTGCTGATGAACGACGTGGTCTCGGTGGACGGGTTCATCGCCGACCTCCTCGACGATCCGGGCCCCCTCCTCGACGACCCGGAGGTCGTCGTCCGGGGCGACCGCGTGCTCCACCTCCGGTACCGCCTGCGCCGCTGACCGGATGCGGCGCTGTGCGGGCCTCCGTAGGGTCGGGGCATGCGATACGTGGTGTACGGCGCGGGCGCCGTCGGCGGGGTCGTCGGGGCCTACCTCCGCCTGGCCGGGCGTGACGTCACCCTGGTGGCCCGGGGAGAGCATTTGGCGGCGATCCGCCGCGACGGGCTCGTCCTCGACGCCGGCGACGGCCGCCATCGCGTCGACGCCCCGGCCACCGACACGGCCGCCGACGTCGTGTGGACCGACGACACGGTCGTGCTGCTGGCGGTGAAGTCGCACCAGGCCGCGACCGCGCTCGCCGACCTGCGCGCCCACGCGCCCGAGGACGTCCCGGTCGTCTGCGCGACCAACGGCGTCGCGACCGAGACCGCCGCCCTGCGACTGTTCGCCCGGACGTACGCCGTCTGCGTGATGCTGCCCGCCACCCACCTCGAGCCCGGTGTCGTGGTCGCGGCGTGCCACCCGACCCCGGCGATCCTCGACATCGGCCGCTTCCCGGGCGGCGCCGACGCCACCACCGCCGCCGTGGCCGCCGACCTCCGCGCCGCGCGCATCGAGTCGGAGGAGCGCGACGACATCATGGCGAGGAAGCGCCGCAAGCTGGTGATGAACCTCGGCAACGGTGTCGACGCGTCGTTCGCCGAGGGCGAGGCGGCCGACGAGCTCGCCGAGCTGGCCCAGGCGGAGGGCGAGCGCGTCCTCGAGGCGGCCGGGCTCAGCGTCACCTCCGCCGAGGAGGACCGGCAGCGGCGCGGGACGATCCTGCAGCGCCGACCCGACCTCGAGCGGCGCGGCGGGTCCACCTGGCAGAGCCTGGCCCGCAGCACCGGCGACTCCGAGATCGACTACCTCGCCGGCGAGATCGTGCTCCAGGGACGCCTCCTGGGGCTGCCGACCCCCGTCAACGAGTCGGTGGTCGCCGCGACCCGGCACCTGGTCGCCACCGGTGGCGAGCCGCGCAGCCTGGACGCCGCCGAGGTCCTCGTCCGCCTCTGACCCACGGGCACGCGAACGCGCGAAGGCCCGCCACCCCGGTGGGGTGGCGGGCCTCGCGATCAGCGGTGGATCAGGCCTTGGCGTCGTCGGCCGGGACCTCGTCGGCCTCGACCTCCGCAGCGTCGCCCTGGGCCTGCGCCTCGGCGGTCTCGGCGTCGGCAGCCTCGGTCTCCACGACCTCGGTCTGACCGTCGACGTCCTCGGCCTCGACCTCGGCAGGAGCGGCGTCGGCGGCGGGCGCCGGCGCGGCAGCAGCCTCGGTCTTCTTGGTCGAGGGAGCCTTGGGGCTGTAGGCCTCGGTCACCAGCTCGATGACCGCCATGGGAGCGTTGTCGCCCTTGCGGGGGCCGATCTTGGTGATCCGGGTGTAGCCACCGGGACGCTCGGCGAAGGTCGGCGCGATCTCGGTGAACAGGGTGTGCACGACCGACTTGTCACGGATGGTCTTGAGGACCTCGCGACGGTTGTGCAGGTCGCCCCGCTTGGCCTTGGTGATCAGCTTCTCCGCGACCGGGCGCAGCAGGCGCGCACGGGTCTCGGTGGTGGTGATCCGGCCGTGCTCGAACAGGGCGGTGGCCAGGTTGGAGAGCATGAGGCGCTGGTGGGCCGGGCTGCCGCCGAGGCGGGGGCCCTTCTTGGGCTTGGGCATGTGGTGCCTTCCTTCTCTCGGGCCGTGTCAGGTACCCGGGTAGACGACCGGCGCGCGCCGGTCGGTTTTGATGGGTGGCCCCGGGAGCCCGGGGCCGCAGGTCAGAGCTGCTCGTCCTCGATGAAGGCATCGTCGTCGTCGTCGCCGTAGGCGGCGAGGGCGGCGTGCGGGTCGAAGCCGGGCGCGCTGTCCTTGAGCGAGAGACCCATCTCGACGAGCTTGGCCTTCACCTCGTCGATCGACTTCGCACCGAAGTTGCGGATGTCGAGCAGGTCCTGCTCCGAGCGGGAGATGAGCTCACCCACGGTGTGGATGCCCTCGCGCTTGAGGCAGTTGTAGCTGCGGACCGTGAGCTGCAGGTCCTCGACCGGCAGGGCCAGGTCGGCGGCGAGCTGCTCGTCGACCGGCGACGGGCCGATGTCGATGCCCTCGGCCTCGACGTTGAGCTCGCGGGCCAGGCCGAAGAGCTCCACCAGGGTCTTGCCGGCCGAGGCGATCGCGTCGCGGGGACGGATCGACGGCTTGGTCTCGACGTCGATGACGAGCTTGTCGAAGTCGGTGCGCTGCTCGACACGGGTGGCCTCGACCTTGTAGGTCACCTTGAGCACCGGGCTGTAGATCGAGTCGACGGGCATGCGGCCGATCTCGTTGTCGGCGCCCTTGTTCTGCACGGCGGAGACGTAGCCGCGACCGCGCTCGACGACGAGCTCCATCTCCAGCTTGCCCTTGTCGGACAGCGTGGCGATCTTGAGCTCGGGGTTGTGCACCTCGACGCCGGCGGGCGGGGTGATGTCGGCGGCGGTGACGTCACCGGCGCCGGACTTGCGCAGGTACATCACGACCGGCTCGTCGTGCTCGGAGGAGACGACGATGCCCTTGAGGTTGAGGATGATCTCGGTCATGTCCTCGGTGACGCCCTCGATCGTCGAGAACTCGTGGAGGACGGAGTCGACCTTGATGCTGGTGACCGAGGCACCCGGGATGGAGCTGAGGAGCGTACGACGAAGCGAGTTGCCGAGGGTGTAGCCGAAGCCGGGCTCGAGGGGCTCGATGACGAAACGCGAGCGGAACTCGTCGACGGTCTCTTCCGTGAGGGTCGGGCGCTGAGCGATAAGCACGGAGTTTTTCCTTTCCGGATCCACCCACTATTTGACGGATCCGAACCTGATGAGGTTGGCGGAGAAGAAGGAATGGGACGAGCTGCGCCGGTGGCCGCCCGGAGGCGGCCACCGGCGGTGGATCACTTCTTGGAGTAGAACTCCACGATCAGCTGCTCCTGGACCGGCACGTCGATCTGCGCGCGGACCGGGACCTGGTGGATGAGGATGCGCATCCGCGACGGGATGACCTCCATCCACGCGGGGACGACGCGCTCGCCGTGGGTCTCGCGGGCGACGATGAGCGGGGTCGCCTCGAGCGACTTCTCGCGCACGTCGATGATGTCGTGGTCGGTGACCTGGTAGGACGGGATGTCGACCTTCTTGCCGTTGACCAGGAAGTGGCCGTGCACGACGAGCTGGCGGGCCTGACGGCGCGTCCGGGCGAACCCGGCGCGGTAGACCACGTTGTCGAGGCGGCACTCGAGGAGCTGCAGGAGGTTGTCGCCGGTCTTGCCCTGGCGACGGCTGGCCTCCTTGTAGTAGCGGACGAACTGCTTCTCCATCACGCCGTAGGTGAAGCGAGCCTTCTGCTTCTCACGAAGCTGCAGCAGGTACTCGGACTCCTTGATGCGGCCGCGGCCGTGCTGGCCGGGCGCGTAGGGACGCTTCTCGAAGGCAGCGTCGCCGCCGACCAGGTCGACACCGAGACGGCGCGACTTGCGGGTCATGGGACCGGTGTAGCGGGCCATGTGTCAGTCTCTCTTTCTCAGTCTCGGGCTCAGACGCGGCGGCGCTTGGGCGGCCGGCATCCGTTGTGCGGGGTGGGCGTGACGTCCTGGATGGTGCCGACCTCGAGGCCGATGGCACCCAGCGACCGGATGGCGGTCTCACGACCCGAGCCCGGGCCCTTGACGAAGACGTCGATCTTCTTCATGCCGTGGTCCATGGCGCGACGGCCGGCGGCCTCGGCAGCCATCTGGGCGGCGAAGGGGGTGGACTTGCGCGAGCCCTTGAAGCCGACGGTGCCGGCAGAGGCCCACGAGATCACCGCACCGGTCGGGTCGGTGATCGTGACGATGGTGTTGTTGAACGTGCTCTTGATGTGGGCTTCGCCCTGAGCGACGTTCTTCTTCTCCTTGCGGCGGACCTTGGTCGCGCGGCTCTTGGGAGGCATTCACTAACTCCTGATGAGGTCTGGTCTTGAAGCTTGCGTGGGGACTGAGGTGATCAGCGCTGCGCCCGGTGAGGGGAGCAGATCACTTCGCCTTCTTCTTGCCGGCGACGGTGCGCTTGGGACCCTTGCGGGTGCGCGCGTTGGTCTTGGTGCGCTGACCGCGGACCGGGAGGCCCATGCGGTGGCGGCGACCCTGGTAGCTGCCGATCTCGATCTTGCGGCGGATGTCCGCCTGGACCTCACGGCGGAGGTCACCCTCGATCTTGAAGTTGGCTTCGATCTCGTCGCGAAGCTTGACCAGCTCCTCGTCACCGAGCGTGTGGACCCGGGCGTTCGGGTCGACGCCGGTGGCGGCCAGGAGCTGCTGGGCGCGGGTACGGCCGATGCCGTAGATGTAGGTGAGAGCGACCTCGATGCGCTTGTCGCGCGGGAGGTCAACACCAACGAGGCGTGCCATGTGGCTGTTCCTTGTCTGTTCTTGCGCTGGTTTCTGGTCGTGACGCGTCCCATCCCGCCTCGGGTGGGCTCCGGCCAGTGCTCCGGAGGTGACTTCGGTCAGGTGGTGCCCGACCTAGCGATCACGTTGTGGGGTGTTGCTGTCGTGCTGGGCTTCAAGCCCGCTTGCCGCAAGCGGCTGCGCGGCTCGCGCTGCTCGTCCCGCTCCGGCTCCGGCGGATCGGGGCGAATCGCTCAGCCCTGGCGCTGCTTGTGACGCGGGTTCTCGCAGATGACCATGACCCGCCCGTGACGGCGGATGACCTTGCACTTGTCACAGATGGGCTTGACGCTCGGGTTGACCTTCATGTCAACAACTTCCTTGCTGCTCGGCTGGCGCCTGCGCAGATCGGTGGTCTCGCAGGCTCGATCACTTACTTGTAGCGGTAGACGATCCGACCCCGGGTGAGGTCGTAGGGCGAGAGCTCCACCACGACCCGGTCCTCGGGGAGGATCCGGATGTAGTGCTGGCGCATCTTGCCGCTGATGTGGGCGAGCACCTTGTGCCCGTTGGCCAGCTCCACGCGGAACATGGCATTGGGAAGGGCCTCCACGACGGTGCCCTCGATCTCGATCACGCCTTCTTTCTTCGGCATGTCCTCCACAATCTGTCGTCTCGTTGTCTACCGTGGCCCGGGAACCGCCCGGCACCTGCGAGCAGGTGGCCGGTGGACCTCGTGAGGCGGTCCGGGGGTGCCTCTTCCCGGAGCACGCGCGAGCGTCAGCGACGATCACACGAAGTCCCGGGCAGCCGCGAGGCGCCACGAACACAGCCCACGTTGGGCCGACGCACCAGTTTAGTCAGGCGCGCGGCGAGAACGCCAATCAGTGAGGCCGCGCACCCGCCGGGCCAGCGCCGTGACACGCCCGGGCGCGGGGGGCGGACCCGGTGCGGCACCCCCGACGTCGCCGTCGCGCGACGACGTCGTACGCCGCAGCGAGCGGAGGCTGACCGCGGCGCGCAGCCGCTGCCACCGGGTCACCTCGTACGACATGGCGCGGCGCTCGGCGTCGACGGACTCCCAGTAGGTCGTCGCCGCCGCGACCTCGGGCGCGCTCGGACCGAAGACGAAGCCATCGGCCCGGCGGGCGAGGACCGCTGCCTGCGC
Organism: Nocardioides sp. Z24_21; assembly: GCF_058134345.1. NCBI lineage: Bacteria > Bacillati > Actinomycetota > Actinomycetes > Propionibacteriales > Nocardioidaceae > Nocardioides > Nocardioides sp. Z24_21. Next base: position 769,411 of record NZ_JBYTTH010000002.1, on the reverse strand, counting down.
GGAGACGATGCCGGCCGACTGCTCACGACGGGTGACCGTCGGCCCCAGCGGGACCGGCTGCCCGAGGTCGCGGGCGTGGTCGACGAGCTCGCGCCAGGCACCCACGAACCGGGCCGACGGGGAGGCCGCGCTGCGGCGGCGGTGCCGGCGCAGCGCCTTCACCCCGACGACGGCGCCCAGCAGCAGCGCGATCGCGAGCAGCGGCAGCCCGACATAGGTCACGACCCGCCCGACCCACGCCGGGAGGCCGGGGATGAGGGCGTCCTCCTCCTCGTCGGCCTTCTTCTTGCGCGTGGCCTTGCGCTCCTTGAGGTCGGCGTCGCTCTGCTCGCCCGCGTCGGACGGCGGCGGGATCGGGTTGGGCGGCGGGATGACGGTGCCGGACATCGGCGTGTCGGTCTCGGGCACCTGGTCGGCCGGCGGGGTGGTGGACATGAAGGCCTCGGTGGGCAGCGTCCGCCACGACCCGTCGGCGGCGCGCAGCTCGACCCAGGCCGAGACGTCCTTGCCGGTGACCCGGCCGCCGGCGGGCACGACCGCGCCGAGCACGACCCGCGCCGGCACGCCGATGTGGTTGGCGATCAGCGCCATCGTGGCGGCGTACTGCTCGTCGTTGCCGACGATCTGCGGGGCGTTGACGAACTCGTCGGACAGCCGCCAGGTGCTGTGGCCGGCCACGTAGATGCGCTCGGTGCGGCCGATGCCGTCGGAGTACCTGCCGTCCGTGCGCAGGTGCTCGGCCGCGGCGAGCACCCGGTCCATCGGGTCGTTGCCCGCACCCTCGGTCCACTTCTCGCTCGGGCCCTGGATGAACGCCGCGCCGGCCGGGAGCGGGGCGACCTCGGCCGAGCCCACGGTCTGGTCGGTGAGCTCGTCGTCGGGGCTCACCGCGGTGAAGGAGTAGCGGTCACCGCTCTGGAGGCCCGTGGGGACCACCGCGGTCGAGGTGGCGAGGTTGTAGCGGAACACCTCGGCCGTGGCGCGAGCGTCGCCGGTCTCGAACGACACCGACCGCAGCGCGCCGACCGTGGGCATCCACACCCCGGTCCACCCCTCCCCCAGCGTCACCGTCGCGGCGACCGGCTCGCCCTCGACGGGGTTGTCGATGGTGGACGAGACCCGCTGGAAGGAGTCGTCGGCCGGGCCGGGCAGCGCGTCGTCGGTGGCGCCCCACACCATCCCGTCGTAGCGGTCCATCGCGGCGAACCTGACCCGGGTCCCGGCGGGGACGCCCTCGATGTCGAGCAGCGTCTTGTCGTAGACGTTGGCGGGGTCGGCGCGGCCCTTGAGGTCGACGTACTTGCGGAATCCGGCCAGCGGGGAGGGGTAGCGGCCGATGTCGAAGGGGGGCTCGACCCAGTTGCGGGCCACCGCCCGCCGGGAGTCGTCGCCGACGACGATCGCGCTGACGGGCTGGGCGAGCGCTGCCGCGAGCGCGAGCATCGCCACCGCGCCCATGCCGCGGACGTACGACGTGGTGCCGCCGTGGACGGTCGCGCTCGCCCGGCGGGCGCGCAGGGCGAGCCAGGCGAGGGCGAGGGCGGTGAAGACGCAGCCCTGAAGCAGGAGGGACTGGGGACGGCGCACGCCGAGCAGGATCACGGCGGCGAGCACCACCGTCATCCCCGCGACGGGCAGGAGCGCGGCCAGCCAGGGCCGCCGCGGCCGCCGCTGCGCGAGGGCGAGGCCGACCAGTCCGGCGACCATCCCGGACAGCCAGGGCAGCACCAGCAGCGGGCCGTCGCCGTCGACCGGCGGGAGCGTGGTCAGCAGGTCCTTCCACCCGAAGACCGCCTGGTCGACGACCCGGGCCAGCGTCGTGGGCCCCGGCAGCGTGTAGGTGTCGCCGAGGGAGCGCAGGCCGAGCGGCCCGCCCAGCACGAGGAACAGCACGAGGCAGATGACGACGGCCGAGACGACCGGCCAGCCGGCCGCCCGGGTCAGGTGCGTGACGACGACCGCGATGACGGCACCCAGCATCCCGACGACCAGGTAGGTCGCGCCGGTGAAGGAGGTGCCGAACGCGAGCAGCGCCACCGCGGCGAGCGCGAGGGTGAAGGCGATGTCGACCCACGAGTGGAGGTCGGGCACGAGCGCGTGGGGCCGCACGCGGGTGCGGGTGCCGGTCGTGGTGCTCTCGGGGCTCATCGCACGCTCCACCTCAGCAGGCCGCCGAGGTCCTCCTTGGCGGCGAGGTGGAGCACGGGCAGCCCGAGGGTCTCGGTCACGCGGCTGTTGCCCCGGGGGTCGATCACGATGCCGAAGCGGCGCACCTCCGGCGGGAAGGCGGCGGAGGCGCGCACCAGGTCGGTGAACGGCGACTCGCTGCCGCCGACGAGGAACGCGAGGCTGGTGTCGGGCGCCAGCATGCTGGCCTGCCGCCCCGACTCGACGATGCCGCGCTCGCCGAGGTCGGCGCGGCAGACGGCGTCGAGCGCGAGGTGGCCGTCGGACCCCGACGAGGCGCGGCTGCCGCACACGAACGACACGTCGAACTCGTCGAGCACGGCCCGCACGGCGATCGACGCCGCGACGCTCATCGCGGTCTCGAAGTCGTCCGGGTCCGACCAGGAGTCGAGCCGGTCGTCGACGACGATCGTGGCGTGGCTGCGCCGGGTGTCGAGGTACTGGCGCACCAGCAGGGCCGACTCGCCGGTCGAGGCCATCACCTTGGCCGAGGAGCGCCAGTGGATGTGGCGCAGGTCGTCGCCGGGGACGTACTCGCGCAGGGCGTGGAAGGCGAGGTCGCTCTGGCTGACCGCGTCGGTGGAGACGCCCTCGAGGTCGCGCAGCAGGCCGGCGCCGAGCGACTCCATCGGCACGAGCGGCGGACGGACCAGCACCTCGCGCACCGGCGTCCAGACCACGTCGCGGGAGAAGATGCCGATCGGGTCGCCGCGCCGGGTCATCGCGGGACCGACCGCGATCACCCCACGGCGCTCGGTGCGGATCGTGAACGACTCCTCGTGGGCGGCACCCGGCGCCAGCGAGCGGATGCCGTAGCGGTGCACCGCCGACCCGACCGGGACCTCGAGGGTGGTCGGGACCAGCCGCGAGGACGCCCGGTTGACCACCAGCACACCCGCCGCGACCGACTCCCCCGCGGCGACGCGCTCGGGCTGGAGCCGGAGGTCGACCGACACCGACGTGCGACCGAGCAGGAACGGCAGCGCGAGGACGACGAGCAGCAGGCAGCCCACGCCGAGGACCGCCAGCTCACGCCACTGCGTGAACGCGGCGACCAGGAGCGCGCCCAGGCCCAGGCCGAGGACCAGCCAGCCGATCGGCTTGAGGACCTCGAGCGCGTCGTTCAACCGTTGCCTCATCGAGGGCTCAGACCCCCACGCGGTCGGTCGGCGGGGCCACGGCGTCGAGCAGGCGCGAGACGACCGTCTGCACGTCGACGCCGCTGAACTGCGCCTCCGCGTCGAGCAGCAGGCGGTGCGAGAGCACCGGCTCGGCCAGGTCCTTGACGTCGTCGGGCACCACGTGGTCGCGACCGTCGGCGGCGGCCCACGTCTTGGCGACCCGCACGAACGCCAGGCACCCGCGCGGGGACAGACCGAGCTTGACGTGCGGCTGGCGGCGCGACTCCTCCGCGAGCTCGGCCACGTAGCCCACGACGGCCGGGTCGACGTAGACCTCGTCGGCCAGGCCGCTCATCTGCGCGATCGTGGCGGCGGTGATCACCGGGGTGACGAGGGCGGCGCGGTCGCGCACGGCGGCGTTGTTGAGCAGCTCGACGGTCGCCTGGCGGTCGGGATAGCCGACCGAGGTCTTCATCAGGAAGCGGTCGAGCTGGGCCTCGGGCAGGCGGTAGGTGCCGGCCTGCTCGATGGGGTTCTGGGTGGCGATCACCAGGAACGGCTGGCCGACCGGGTGCGCGACGCCGTCGACTGTCACGCGCCCCTCCTCCATCACCTCCAGGAGCGCCGACTGCGTCTTGGGCGAGGCCCGGTTGATCTCGTCGGCCAGCACGATCGTGTGGAAGATCGGCCCGGGGTGGAACTCGAAGGTGCCCTTGTGCTGGTCGTAGACCGTGACGCCGGTGACGTCGGAGGGCAGCAGGTCGGGGGTGAACTGGATGCGGGCGTGGCTGCCCTGCACGGTGTTGGCGAGGGCGCGCGCGAGCATGGTCTTGCCGGTGCCCGGGAAGTCCTCGAGCAGGATGTGCCCCTCGGAGAGCAGGCAGGTCAATGCCAGTCGCACGACGTGGCGCTTGCCGAGGACTGCCTTCTCCATGTTGTCGGTGAGCTGGTCGAAGGTCGACTTGAACCACTCGGCCTGTTCGTGGCTGATCGTCATGCGGGTTCCTTGCGGCGGGTGTCGGAGCGGCGGGTGTCGGGGCGGTGGGTCAGGCGTGCAGGGGTCGGGGGCGGTGCCGGTGAGCGGTCACCAGTCCTTCCAGCCCGAACCACCCGCTTGGTAGTTGCCCTGGTCGGGGCGGTAGTCGGGCGTCGTGCAGTTGAGGGCTACCTGCCCGGCGACGAGCGCGCCGTAGTGGTAGGCGTTGCCTCCGCGCGCCTCCGCGGGGTCGACGGCGAACGAGATGTCGGAGCGGAACCGGCGCTGGATGGTGCAGGTGTAGCGGGAGAGGAACCCGCGGACGCTGAAGTTGATGAACGCGCAGTTGTCGTCCTCGCAGGTGTCCCCGGTCCAGCCGCGCGAGCCGCAGTCCGGGACGTCGGCGGGTCGGTCGGCGCGGGTCGAGCACTTGTCTCCACGGAAGATGACGATCTCGGGCTCGGGGGGCGCGGCCGTCGAACCGTCGGCGCTGCGGGAGACCGGGCCGCGGCCGTTGGCGCCGTCGGCGAGCGTGACGGTGACCCTCTCGCCGTGCCGGAAGCCCACGTCCAGGTTCTGCGTCTGGACCGACCACTGCCCGGCAGGCACCTGGAAGGTCTGGTTGCGGTCGGCGGAGGACACCGTCAACGTGGCCGGGCGACCGTTGGACGTCCCGGTCACCACCCAGGAGAGCCGCTGGCCGTCGGGCACCGGCTGGATCGAGGCGATGTTGTCGGCCTGCAGCGGTCCGAAGCTCTGCACGTTCACCTGCCCGCTCACCGTGCAGCCGGCCGGAGCGTCCTCGTTGCACACGCGCAGCTGCACCGGATAGGGCTGCTCGTTGCCGGGCAGCTGGACACGGGTGGTGACCGCGCCGGTCTGCTGGTTGAACGTCCGGGCGACCCCACCGGCGACGAGGATCTCGACCTTGCTGGTGCTGCCGCGTGAGTCCGGCACGGTGTACTGCAGCTGGACCTCCTGGTTGGCCCCCGTCGCCACCGCCTGGAAGGAGCCCCACGCCGCCGGGCGGCCGACGGCCTGGATGGACGTGCCGGCGCTCGCCTGCGAGCGATTGCCCGGCTCGTCGCCCGGCTGGTTGGCCGCCACCACCGTGTAGGTGTACGTGAGGCCGTCGTAGGGCACGCCGGTGTGCGTGCAGACGAGCGACGCGGTCCGCTGACAGCCGGGGACGGCGCCGGAACTCTGCCCGTCGGTGTAGTTGACGGTGTAGACGGTCGGCCCGGGCCCCTCCGGCAGCACCGCCTGCCAGGAGATGCGGATGGACGTCTGGTTGGTGCCCGACTCCAGGTCGGCCACCGAGGGAGCGGGTGGTGCGGCCGGCGTGCCGAGGGACTGCATCTCGCCCGACGTGCGCGGGAGGGAGTAGCCCACCTGGTTCTGGGCCTTGATGGTGAAGTCGTAGCGCTGGTTGTTGTCGAGCCCGACGGCGGTGTAGGACGTCCTGCTGCCCGGTACGACGTCCTGTCCGCCGCGCCAGGTGATGGTGTAGTCGAGGATCCGGGAGGTGTCGGTGGCCGGCTTGTCCCACGCCACCGTGATCTGGCCGTCGCCACGGCTCGCCATCCGGATGTTCCGGACCCGGCCCGGCTGGGTGTCGGCCCGCGCCGAGCGCGACACGTCGCTCCACTCGCTCGACCCCACCCGGTTGACCGCCTGGGCACGGAAGCTGTAGTTGCCGCCGGTCTTGAGCTTGCGGAAGACGCACTCGTTGGTGTCGCACCGCTGCCGGGTGCCCGTCTTCTCCTCGCGCACCCAGTAGTGGAGGATCGGCGCCCCGCCGTCGTCGCCCGGAGGGGCCCATCCCATCTTGATGGTGCCCACCTCGTCGGACAGCGGGTAGGGCCGCGGCTCACCGGGTGCCTCGGGCACGCCGACGACCTTGAACTGGATGCGTCCCTGCGCCCGGCGGTTCGCCGGCGGGTCGGACGTGGCGACGTCGCTCACCACGAGGTCGAAGGCCGCATCGGCGCCCCGGGCGTCCTGCGCGGCGCGCAACGTCAGGCGACTGCCGTCGACGCTGGCCTTCACCGCGGAGTTGCCCGTGCTCCGCACCGACACGACCTGCGGCTGGGGGTCGGCCACCCCCGCCTCGAGGTAGGAGCCGATGTCGTAGGTGCGGGTCTGGCCGGCCTCCATGGTCTCGACCCGGATGGGCAGCAGCCGCGGCGGCGGCGCCTGGGCCAGCCGGAAGCGCACCTCCTGGACGTTGCTGTCGCCGGCACGCACGGCCAGGACGGCATCGCCACCCTCGGTGGCCGCATCGGAGGCGGTGACCGCGACGATCGACCCCTGGGGGCTGGCGACCTCCACCCCGTCGAGTCCCTGGCTCCACTCCGCACTGAACTCGAGGGAGGCGGCGTCTCGCGGATCGACGGTGAAGACCTTGCAGTAGCTCGCGATGTCGAGATCGTAGCGCTGACCGGCCGACATCGGGATCGCGCTCGTCGGGCACTCGAGCGAGGGGGTGTCGTCGCCGACGAGCACCGGGATGGACAGCACGGCCGTGACCCCGTCCTGGGTCGTGGACGTGTCCTCGTTGCCGCCGGCGCCGGTGGCCGTGGTGACCTCCACGAGGACCGAGCCCGGCCCGCGGAAGCCGGCCGGCGCCGACAGGGTGAAGCGGTTGTCGCCGTCGGGTCCGACACTCAGGGCACTGGGCGAGGCGGAGTAGGAGCGCCGGCCGGACGCGAGCCGCACCTGCCTGCCGTCGGGCGCCGCGATGTAGTCGGAGATCCGGCCCGTCGTGCTCTCACCCGAATCGAGCTCGATGAGGGCGTCGGGCAGGACGTAGGGAAGTTGGTCGCCGGTGGGCGGGATGTAGACGGCCGCGGCCGCGACCGCGCCGTCGGCGTCCCGCACCTGGAAGGGCAGCACCTTGGGCGCCGGGCCCCGGTCGGCGCGCACCTGCACCCCGTCGATCACGCGCGCCGAGGGGTCGCCGGTGACGTCGACGAGCTCGAGGTCGTCGACCGACCCGTCGGGGTCGTAGGCGCCCTCGAGGACGTCGACCACGACGCTCTCGCTCTCGTCGGCGCGCCCGAACGCGTCGTAGACGACCGGCGGGTTGTCGTAGTCGTCGGCAGTGTTCAGGGTCATCGTCGAGCGCGACTCGTCGATGCCGTTGGTGACCCGGTAGACGAGCACCGTCGGCGGCGCGGTCGCCGAGCCGGGCGCGGGCACCGTCACCAGGTTGGTGTCCGGGTCCAGGCGTGCGCCCTGGGGACCGTCGAGGATCTCGATCTCCACGGAGTCGCCCGAGGCGATGAAGTCGTTGGCCAGCGGGTCGAACGTCGCCGTGCGGCCGGGCTCGACGGTGAGCCGGTCCTCGACGGCGAGCGGCGGCTGGGGCTGACCGGGCTCGACCACGGCCACCCGGACCGTCCCGGTCGCGAAGGCGCCCTGGGAGTCGACGACGGAGTAGGTGAACTCGTCGGTGCCGACCGTGCGCGGGTAGGCCTGATACTCCAGGAAGTTGCCGCCCACGCCCTCGATCCGACCCAGCCGCGGGGCCGACGTGATGCCGGTGACCGTGACGGGGTCCCCGTTGCGGTCGACCCCGACGCCGGGCACGCGGACCTTGACCACGTCGCCGGAGACGACGCGGCCCTCCAGGGTCGGGGGCTCCGGCGCGTCGTTGGCCTCGTCCGCGGGCACGACGGTCACCTTCAGCACCCCGTCGGCGCGCTTGCCCTCCAGGTTCTGTGCCACGTAGGTGACGCTGTAGGTGTCGCGCTCCTCGACCGTCTCCGGCGCGACGTAGCGCACGACCCGGCCCGACACGAACGCGCGCCCCACGTCGCCCGTGACGTCGATGGGCGCGACGACGGCGAGCTCGCCGGGGGTGCCGGTGCTCGCGAGGTCGTTGAGCAGGGTCAGCCGGTCGCCGGCGGGCGAGACGTCGTTGTCGAGCACGGGCACCGCGACGGCCGCACCGGCACGCACCACGACCTTGTCGCTGACGGTGATCGGCGTGTTGTCCGCCGGGGCGGGACGCTGGGTGAGCACCACTTCGCCGCGCACGCCCGAGCTGGCACCGTTGCTGATCGTGTAGGAGACGGTCTGGGTGGTCGGGGCGAGCACCGGCTGCACCGCGGAGATCCGCAGCCAGCGTCCGTCGATGATCGCCACGTCGAGCTGTTCGTCGAGGTCGGCGGTGGCGCGCTGCACCACGAGCAGGCCGCCGCCCGGGTCGAGGTCGTTGGCCAGCACGTCGACGATGCCGGGGGCCTGGCCGTAGACGGTGAGGGTGTCCGGCATCGCCACCGGGTCGGCCGAGCGCTTGGGGCGCGCCTTGACGTCGACGCGGATCATGCCCTGGTCGAGCGGCGCGTTGCCGAAGCCGGCGTCATAGCTGAGGAAGTAGGTGCCGGCGCGCTCGCCGGTGAACGTCAGCTGGCCGGCGTCGAGGTCGGAGACGATCTTGGCGTTGGGCTGCTGCGGCACCTTGCCGCCGAGCGAGAGCTCGGCGTCGGGGGCGTTGGGGTCGGATCCGGGCAGGTCGTTGAGCAGCGGCCTGATCTTGATCGGCTTGCCGACCTCGCCGCGTACGACGTCGGGCTCGGCCTGCGGCGCATAGGACTTCTGGTCCTTCGGCGCCTGCACCTGGAAGCTCATCGACTTCCTGACCGGGGCGGAGCGCCCGTCGGTGACCGCGAACTCCACCCGCACCAGCTGTGGGCCATCCGCGGGGCCGCTCGGGGCCGTGAAGCGGATCCGGCCGTCGGCCGTGGTGCGCGCGGCCGCTCCGGACTGGTCCCCGCCGACCGCCCGCGCCGAGTCGAGGAGCAACGTGTCGCCGTCGCGGTCGTCACGCCAGTCGGCGACGACCGGGACCGCGAGCTCGCCGCCGTGCGGCACCTTGTAGGTCGGCTTGGTCCACCCCGCGCGCACGGCCGGCGGCTCGTTCTGCTGGGCGCCGCGCACCTCGATGTCGACGGTGGCGTGTGCGGACAGGCCGTTGCGGCCGTCGTCGATGAAGTAGTCGAACCGCGCCGGCCGGGCGTCCTCGGGCATCTGCAGCACGAGGGTCTGGCCGTCCGGGCTGATCTCGACGCGAGCGCCGCCGGAGGGCTGGTCGACGTCGACGATGCTCAGCAGCCGTCCGGCGGGCGCGGAGTCGTTGTCGAGCGGGTGCAGCACGGTGGTGCGCCCGGCGCGCACGCCGTAGGAGTCCGGCTTGGCGCGCGGGGGGCGCCGGTCGGCCTCGGCCTGGTTCTCGTTCTCCTCGTCGTCGTCCTTGTTCTTCTTCTTGGAGGTGAACGCCTCCCAGTTGTCGATGCGGATCGGCTTGTCCTGCTGGACGTCCCACACCGTGCCGCTGTTGGCATCGTTGAGCACGATCTCGCCCCGGTTGACCCGGAACGCCAGGCTGGTGGCGTTGCCACCGAGGTCGTCCTCCTTGACCTCGGCGGAGCCGCACTGGACCGCGAGGGCGCCGAGGCCGCCGGACCAGGCGCCGTAGACGCACGCGCCGAGGCGGACCGGCTCGGCGGGGGCTCCCGACCTGCCCGAGACCGTGGTGACGTCCCCGGAGTCGAGGTCGACGCTCAGCAGTCCCTCGGGCGCGCCCACCAGCACCGTGCCGTGGGCAGGACCGGCCTGCTGCAGCCGGCTGCCCGGCGGGACGGGCACGGTGGCACCGCCGATGACGCTGAGGACCCCGGCGTCGGCGTCGAGGGTCACGACGCGCTCGCCCACGGTGGTGACCTCCGACACCTGGCCGGCATCGCCGGGGAGGTCGGTGGTGCGGGGCTTGCGGAAGGTCGCGTCGGTGGGCGACAGGGCCGTGAGGGTGCCCTCCTCGGTCGAGGTCACCACCACCGTGCCGGCCTGGCTGACGGCCAGGGCGGCGCCCTCCCCGGTCTCGGCCACCGGCTCGGCCTGCCGGTCGACGGCGCTCACCAGCGGCTTGCCGAGGTGGTCGTCGTAGCGCACGGCCCACACCTCGCCGGTCTCGGCGTCGACGGTGGCCAGGGTGCCGCCCGCCATCGCGACGTCGCCCGTCGCGGGCACCGCGGCGGAGCCGCCGTCCTGGGCCTCCAGCCTGCTGGTCTCGATCGCCTGGCCGCGACTGGTGCCGGCATCCAGGGTGACGACCGCGGCGCCGTCCTGCACCACGTCGAGGCGGGCCTTGCCGTTGTCGCCGGGCACGACGCCGTCGAGCTGGTTGATCGGCTTGTTGAGCCGACCCGACCAGCCCAGCTTGCCGTTGACGACCCACACGCCGCCGTCGTTGAGCTCGGCCTCGTGCGCCTTGTAGCCGTCGGCGGTCACGGCGTAGACGACGACGGCGGTGACGGTGATCGCCAGAGCGACACCTGAGGCGATGCCCGCCCGGTGTCGACGCAGAGCGCCCCCACGTGCCACGTCGGTCCCCCCTCGGCCCCACGAATCGGAGGTGCGCCCGCCGCGATCCCCCAGAGGAGGGTAAGTATGCCCTCGGGGTTCGACAAGTTTACGAGAAGTCCAGACCATGTGCGCGGGACTGGCGTGATGGGTGATGATGGCGCCGTGGGGGTGCGCGAGGGGAGCCGAGGTTGATCGTGGAAGCGCGGTACGCCAGTGGGACCGGCGTGCTCGTCGGGCGGGGGGCGCACTGGGTGCTGCTCACCGACCCCGGTGACGAGCAGGTGCTCCAGGACATCTGGGACGCGCTGTCGCCGACCGCACCATCGGGCGCGAGCGTCGCGGAGCGGGTGCTGGCCATCGCGGAGAGGGCCTTCGCGGGCGACCCGCCCGCCCTGGCCCTCGCCGACTTCACCTCGGGTGCCTCGAGCACCCTGTCGCGCGGCTCCGGCCACGTACGCCTCGCCGGCCCCTCCCGCGTGCTGGGCATCGACCGAGGCGCCGATCCCGACGGCCTCGCGCCCACCCGACGCCTCGTGGGCGGGGTCGTGGCCGCCGACCGCGTCGAGCTCACGCCGGTCTCGACCCGCACCGCTCCCGCGCCGCGTGCCGACGTGGGCGACCCGCCGGCCGCGGCCGAGGCCCTCATCGACGGGATCCCCGCCGACATCCTCGCCGCCAAGGGACCCGACGGACCGCCGCCGCGCACCCGCGTACGCCGCCCCGTCGAGGACACCGGCTCCCTGGCCGACACCTCCGAGCCCGATCCCCTCGTCATGCAGCGGATCGAGGAGGGCGCGCACACCACGATCCGGCCCGCGCCCGGCCCCGCCGGGGCGTCCGACGACCACGACGGGTCGACGACGCTGCGCCCCTCGCACCTGGCGCACGGCACGGTCCCGACCGTGCTGGCGGTGAGCTGCCCGCTGGGCCACCTCACTCCGCCGGCCGCGCCGCAGTGCCGGGTCTGCCACCAGCGCGTCGCCCCGCAGGAGCCCCGTCGCGTCGACCGCCCGCCGCTGGGCGGGCTGCGGCTCCCGACCGGCGAGGTGGTGCCGCTCGACCGCGGCGTGATCCTGGGCCGCAAGCCCGCGCCGCCCGAGGGCAGCACCGACTGGCCCCACCTCGTCCATCTGCCCTCCGACCACTCCTTCGTCTCGCGCCGCCACCTGCAGATCGAGCTCGACGGCTGGGACGTCGTCGCCCGCGACCTCGAGAGCCGCGGGGGCACCACCGTCGCGCTGCCGGGCCGCGACCCCGAGCGGATGCGTCCCGGCGACGCCTACGTCCTCGAGCCCGGCAGCGTCCTCGACCTGGCGCACGTCTACAGCGTGCGCTTCGAGTCGGGGGCGGTCGCCCGGTGAGCGCCCCCACCATCCCGGGGTTCGCGTTCGTCGAGCACCTGGGCAGCGGCGGATTCGCCGACGTCTTCCTCTACGAGCAGCAGTGGCCGCGGCAGCGGGTCGCGGTCAAGGTGGTGCGCCCCGACGTGCCGCTGACCGACCGGGAGAAGTACCTCTTCACCGCCGAGGCCAACGCGATGGCGCGCCTGGCCGACCACCCCTACATCGTCTCGGTGATCACCGCCGGGGTGACGGCCGAGGGCGGCCGTCCGTTCCTGGTGATGCGCTACTGCCCGCCGCCCGACCTGGGCGTGCGGGTGCGCGCCAACCCGATGGCGCCCGTCGACGCCGTCTCCACCGGGATCAAGCTGGCGAGTGCCATCGAGACCGCCCACCGCTCGGGCATCCTGCACCGCGACATCAAGCCGAGCAACGTGCTGGTCACCAGCTATCACGAGCCGGCCCTGACCGACTTCGGCATCGCCGGGCACATCGCCGACGTCGAGGGCGACAACGACGTCCGCATCTCCTATCCCTGGTCCCCGCCGGAGCTGCTCGACGGGCGCTCCAACGGCTCGGTCGCCTCCGACGTCTACTCGCTCGGCGCCACCATCTGGCACCTGCTGGTGGGACGCTCGCCGTTCTCGATCCCGTCGGGCGACAACTCCACGCGGGCGCTCAGCGCCCGCATCCTGCACGCCCCCGCGCCGGCCACCCAGCGCCCCGACGTCCCGCCGGCGCTCGACCGGCTCCTGCAGCAGTGCCTGGCCAAGCGCCCCGACCACCGGCCCTCAAGTGCGCTCGAGCTCGCCCGGGCCCTGCAGCGGATCGAGGCGGCCGCCGGCTGGCCCCGCACGCCTGTGGCCGTCGAGGGCGACCGCCCGGACTCGTCCGTGAGCACCGCACCGGCCGTCGGGGCCACCGCCTACGCCGGGGACACCGACGACGCCACGGCGATGAAGCCGGTCACCGTGATCTCGGCGAGCGGCCCGCGGCGCATCGCCGCGCAGGTCCCCGCGCCCGTGAGCGACGACGAGGACGAGCAGCGCGGCCGCGTGCCCGCACTGGTGTGGGCCGGCGCCGGAGCGGCGGTCCTCGCGGTGGTGCTCGCCCTCCTCGTGTTCGGAGGCGACGACCGTGGGGAGGACCCCGGGGTGGTGGTGCCGACCGCGTCACAGACGCCCGCCGACGTGGTGCCCGACGTGATCACCGAGGCCGTCACCCTCAACGGCACCCGCACACCTCGCGGCGTGCTGTTCGAGTGGCGCCCGCCGGTGCCGGTGGAGCCGGGCGACTCGTTCGGCTGGCACCGCGACGACACCGACGAGTACGGCACCACCACCCGCAGGCGGCTGCTGGTCCGCACCGACGACCCGGTGTGCCTCGACGTGCGGATGACCCGCGGGTCGGACAACTCGCCCAGTGCGAGCGCCTGCGTGTCCTGACCCGCGGGTCGCGCCGTCAGGCCGCGGTCAGTCGTCCTCCCAGTCGCGGCGCGGGCCGGTGGCCGCGTCCTGCTCCTGGGCCGACATCCGGCTCGAGGCCCACAGCGACACGACCGCGGTGATCGCCAGCGTGGCCACGATGACCACCAGGGAGAGCCAGATCGGGATCTCCAGCCAGGCGTAGTCGAGGTGCTCGCCACCGTTGATGAACGGCAGCTCGTTCTCGTGGAGCGCGTGGAAGAACAGCTTCACGCCGATGAAGGCCAGCAGGAACGCCAGGCCGTAGGACAGGTAGATCAGGCGCTGGAGCAGGCCGCCGATCAGGAAGTAGAGCTGGCGCAGGCCCATCAGCGCGAAGATGTTGGCCGTGAGCACCAGGTAGGGCTCCTTGGTGATGCCGAAGATGGCCGGGATCGAGTCGAGCGCGAACAGCAGGTCGGTCGTGCCGAGGGTGATGATCACGATGAGCATCGGCGTGATCATCTTCTTCGCGCCCTCCCCGCTCACGACCAGCTTCCGGCCGTGCCACTCCGAGGTCGCGGGGAAGCGACGCTCGACGAACGCGACGAGCTTGTTCTCCTCGAACTCGTCGTCCTCGTCCTCCGAGCCCTCCTTGGCCAGCTTGACCGCCGTGTAGACCAGGAAGAGGCCGAAGAGGTAGAAGACCCAGCTGAAGTTGTTGATGGCCGCGGCGCCGACGGCGATGAAGACCGCCCGCATGGCCAGGGCCATCACGATGCCGATCATCAGGGCGTACTGCTGGAGCTCACGCGGCACCGCGAACTTGGCCATGATGATGATGAAGATGAAGAGGTTGTCGATGGAGAGCGAGTACTCCACCAGCCAGCCGGAGTAGAACTCGAGGGCCGGCGTGCCGCCTGATGTGTACCAGACGCCGAGGCCGAAGAGGATGGCCAGGCCGACGTAGATCGACAGGTAGGTCGCGCACTCCTTCATGCTCGGCTCGTGCGGCCGGCGGCCGACCACGGCGAGGTCGAAGGTGAAGATCGCGAGGGTCACCACGCCAGTGGCGATCCAGACCCAGGTGGGTACGTCCACGCTGCTTGCTCCTAGGGATGAGGCGAGATCGGGGTCCGCGCACGGCACGGACGCCAGAGGTCTCTTCCGCCCGCCCGACCGGGCGGACCAGTGGCACCGGGCGCCGCTCGCGCGGACGCCGTACTGACGACACCACTACCAGGGAATACTCCCCTCCAACCGCGTCAGTCTGTCACGCCCGTCACGGTGGGCACGAACCCCAGGGGTCAGCGTCCGCCGAATGGGACGCCGAGCGCCGCGAGCCGCTCGCGGCCCCCGTCGACCGCGGTGAGCACCCAGGCCCCCTCGGGGGTCACGGTGAACGTGTGCTCGAAGTGGGCGGCGTAGGAGCCGTCGACCGTCGAGACGGTCCACTCGTCCTCGTGGAGGTCGGTGTGCTTGCTGCCGAGGGTCACCATCGGCTCGACCGCGAGCGCCAGGCCCTCCACGATCGACGGACCGCGGCCGCGGCGCCCGACGTTGGGCACGTTGGGCGCCATGTGCATCTCGGTGCCGATGCCGTGGCCGGTGTAGTCCTCGAGGATGCCGTAGCGGCCCTGGGCGCGCACGTAGGACTCGACGGCGTGGCTGATGTCGGAGACCCGCCCGCCGAGCCGCGCGGCGGCCATCCCGCGCCAGAGCGACTCCTCGGTCACGCGCAGCAGCTCGGCCACGTCGTCGGCCACCTCGCCCACGGGGACCGTGACGGCGGCGTCGCCGTGCCAGCCGGCGACGATCGCCCCGCAGTCGATCGAGATCACGTCGCCGTCGGCGAGCGTGCGCGGCCCGGGGATGCCGTGCACGACCTCGTCGTTGACGGACGCGCAGATCGTCGCCGGGAAGGGCGGGTGGCTGTAGCCCTTGAACGACGGCACGCCGCCGTGGTCGCGGATGTGGGCCTCGGCGAGGGTGTCGAGCTCGAGCGTCGTCACCCCGGGCCGGACCGCCGAGCGCAGCAGCTCGAGCGTCTCCCCCACCAGCAGCCCGGCGACCCGCATGAGGTCGATCTGCTCAGGGGTCTTGATCTCGATCCCGCGATCGCGGAAGCCCATGGGTGCGCCCGACCGTCAGCTCTGCGGGACGACGTCGAGGGCACCGAAGATGCGCTCGGTGACCTCGTCGACCTCGCCCATCCCGTCGACCTCGACCAGGAGGCCGCGCTCGCGGTAGACCTCGATCAGCGGCTCGGTCTGCTCGGCATAGAGCTCCTGGCGGCGCCGGATGACGTCCTCGGTGTCGTCGGTGCGACCGTCGGTCACCGCGCGGTTGAGGAGCCGCTGGACGAGCTCCTCCGCGTCGACCGTCAGCACCACGACCGCGTCGAGCCGGTGACCGGTGAAGGCGATCATCTCGTCGAGCTCGCCCACCTGGGCCAGGGTGCGGGGGTAGCCGTCGAGCAGGAAGCCCGGCGCGGCGTCGTCCTCGCCGATGCGGTTGCGCACCATCAGGTTGGTGACCTCGTCGGGGACGTACTCGCCGGCGTCCATGTAGCGCTTGGCCTCGACGCCGAGGGGCGTGCCCTGCGTGACGTTGGCCCGGAAGATGTCGCCGGTCGAGATCGCCGGGATGCCGAAGTGGTCGGCCACGAAGCGGGCCTGCGTGCCTTTTCCGGCTCCCGGGGGGCCCATCAGGATGAGTCTCATCTACTTCAGGAATCCTTCGTAGTTGCGCTGCTGGAGCTGGCTCTCGATCTGCTTCACGGTGTCGAGCGCGACACCGACCATGATCAGGATCGACGTGCCGCCGAACGGGAAGTTCTGGTTGGCCTGGATCATCGCGAACGCGACGAGCGGGACCAACGAGATCAGGCCGAGGTAGAGCGCTCCAGGGAACGTGATGCGGGACAGGACGTAGGACAGGTAGTCCTCGGTCGGCTTGCCCGCCCGGATCCCGGGGATGAAGCCGCCGTACTTCTTCATGTTGTCCGCCACCTCGACAGGGTTGAAGGTGATCGAGACGTAGAAGTACGTGAAGAAGATGATCAGCAGGAAGTAGGTCGCCATGTAGAGCGGGTGGTCGCCGTTGACGAAGTAGGTCCCGATGAAGTCGAGCACGGGGTTCTGGCTCTCGGGGTTGAACTGCACCGCCATCGCCGGCAGGTAGAGCAGCGAGGAGGCGAAGATGACCGGGATGATGCCGGCCTGGTTGACCTTGAGCGGGATGTAGGTCGAGTTGCCGCCGAACATCTTGCGCCCGACCATCCGGCGGGCGTACTGCACCGGGATGCGGCGCTGGGCCTGCTCGATGAAGATGACGCCCGCGACCAGCACGAGGCCGATGACCATGACGATGGCGAACGTGACCCAGCCCTGCGAGGTCTGCACGCCCCACAGCGCGGCCGGGAAGGTCGCGACGACCTGGGTGAAGATGAGGATCGACATGCCGTTGCCGATGCCGCGGTCGGTGATGAGCTCGCCGAGCCACATGATCACGGCGGTGCCGGCGGTCATGGTGATGACCATGACGAGGAACGTGGCGGTGCCGTCGTCGTGGAGCAGGTCGCGCGTGCAGCCCTGCAGCAGGGCGCCGTTGCGCGCGAGGGCGACGATGCCGGTCGCCTGGAGGACGGCGAGGCCCAGGGTGAGGTAGCGCGTGTACTGGGTGATCTTCGTCTGCCCGGCCTGTCCCTCCTTCTTCAGCGCCTCGAGCCGTGGGATCACCACGACGAGCAGCTGCAGGATGATGGAGGCCGTGATGTACGGCATGATCCCCAGCGCGAAGATGGTGAGCTGGAGCAGCGCACCGCCCGAGAAGAGGTTGATCAGGCTGTAGAGGCCGCCCTCCTCCAGCTGGCTGATGCACGCCTGCACGTTGGCGACGTGCACACCGGGGGTGGGCACCTGGGAGCCGAGCCGGAAGATCGTGATGACCAGCAGGACGAAGAGCAGCTTGCGCCGCAGGTCCGGAGTCCGGAAAGCGTTGGCGAACGCGCCTAGCACTGGTTCCTCTTTCGTATGGGTGCCCGACCGGGGTCGGCGGGCGGACGAGACACCCTCGCCGTCGTACGGCGGAGGGCCCGGGGAAGCCTAACAGCCGGGGTGGGACCCGCTTCCCCGCTCAACGACGAAGGCCCGGCCGACAGTTCCCACTGTGCGGCCAGGCCTTCACCGGATGAGCGAGATCGTGACCTCAGGCCACGGTCACGGAGCCGCCGGCGGCCTCGATCTTCTCCTTGGCGGAGCTCGAGAACGCGTCGGCGCTGACCTGGACGGCGACGGAGATGTCGCCCTGGCCCAGGACCTTGACGGGCTGGTTCTTGCGAACGGCGCCCTTGGCGACCAGGTCCTCGACGGTCACGGTGCCGCCGTCGGGGAACAGCTCGCCGAGGCGGTCGAGGTTGACGACCTGGAACTCCACGCGGAAGGGGTTCTTGAAGCCCTTCAGCTTGGGCAGGCGCATGTGGATCGGCATCTGGCCACCCTCGAAGGCGGACGGCACCTGGTAGCGCGCCTTGGTGCCCTTGGTGCCGCGGCCCGCGGTCTTTCCCTTGGAGCCCTCACCGCGACCCACACGGGTCTTGGCGGTCTTGGCGCCCGGAGCGGGACGCAAGTGGTGCAGCTTGAGCGTCATGTCACTCCACCTCCTCGAACGTCACCAGGTGACGGACAGTGTTGATCATGCCCCGGATCTCCGGGCGGTCTTCCTTCACGACGACGTCGCCGATCCGCTTGAGACCGAGCGAGCGCAGCGTCTCGCGCTGGTTGGCCTTGAGGCCGACCAGCCCGCGCTTCTGCTGGACCTTGAGCTGTGCCATCAGGCCGACACCTCCGCAGCGCCCTCGGCGCGCGCCTTGAGCAGCGCGGCCGGGGTGACGTCCTCGACCCGCATGCCGCGGCGAGCAGCCACGGCCTCGGGCTCCTCGAGCATCCGCAGCGCCTCGACGGTCGCGTGGACGATGTTGATCTGGTTGGACGAGCCGAGCGACTTGCTCAGCACGTCGTGGATGCCGGCGCACTCGAGGACCGCACGCACCGGGCCACCGGCGATGACGCCGGTACCGGGGGCGGCGGGACGCAGCAGGACGACGCCCGCAGCCTTCTCGCCCTGCACCGGGTGCGGGATCGTGCCCTGGATGCGGGGGACCTTGAAGAAGTGCTTCTTGGCCTCCTCGACACCCTTGGCGATCGCCGCGGGGACTTCCTTCGCCTTGCCGTAGCCGACGCCGACCAGACCTTCACCGTCGCCGACGATCACGAGGGCGGTGAAGCTGAAGCGACGACCACCCTTCACGACCTTGGCGACTCGGTTGATCGCCACGACGCGCTCGATGTAGGCGGTCTTGTCAGCCTGGTTGCGACCGTTGTCGCGTCCGCGACGGTCACCAGACTGGCGCTCGCCACCGCGCTGTCCGCGCTGGGCTCCGCTCATGAGACTTGCTCCTTAATCGTCATTCTTGGGTGTCGGGCGATCAGAACTGGAGGCCGCCCTCACGGGCGGCGTCGGCCAGGGCCGCGATGCGGCCGTGGTACTTGTTGCCGGCGCGGTCGAAGACCACGTCGTCGATGCCTGCCGCCTTCGCCCGGTCGGCCACCAGCGCGCCGACCTTCTTGGCCTGGTCGGTCTTGTCGCCGCCCGCGTTGCGGACGTCGGCCTCCATCGACGAGGCGTAGGCCAGCGTCGCACCGGCGAGGTCGTCGACGACCTGCACGGTGATGTGACGCGCCGAGCGGGTCACGACCAGGCGCGGACGCTCGGTCGTGCCGTGGATCCGCTTGCGCCCGCGCGCCTGGCGGCGCAGACGGGCACGAACGCGCGGAGCGGTGTGCTTGTTGTTGGACAGCGAGATCGCCATGTCACTTACCGGCCTTTCCGACCTTGCGGCGGATGTGCTCGCCGGCGTAGCGCACGCCCTTGCCCTTGTAGGGCTCGGGCTTGCGGAGCTTGCGGATCTTGGCCGCAACCTCTCCGACGAGCTGCTTGTCGATGCCGACGACACCGAGCTTGGTCGGGCCCTCGACGGTGAAGGTGATGCCCTCAGGGGCGTCGAAGATGATCGGGTGCGAGTAGCCGAGCTGGAACTCGAGCTGCGTCGGCCCCTTGGGCAGGACGCGGTAGCCCACGCCCACGATCTCGAGCTTCTTCTCGTAGCCGTCGGTCACGCCCACGACCATGTTGTGGATCAGCGTGCGGGTGAGGCCGTGGAGCGAGCGGCTGTTGCGCTCGTCGTCGGGACGCTGCACCTCGAGGATGCCGTCCTCGCCCTTGGCGACCGTGATCGGCGACGCGATGGTGTGCGACAGGGTGCCCTTGGGGCCCTTGACGGTCACCAGCGAGTCGTCGATCGCGACGTCGACACCGGACGGGACCGCGATGGGGAGCTTGCCAATGCGCGACATGCTTCTCTCTCTTCCTGGTCTCAGATGGTCCGGGTCACCAGACGTAGGCGAGGACTTCGCCGCCCACGCCCTTCTGGTTCGCCTGGCGGTCGGTCAGCAGTCCCTGCGACGTCGAGATGATCGCGACACCGAGGCCCCCGAGGACCTTGGGCAGGTTGGTGCTCTTGGCGTAGACGCGCAGGCCGGGCTTGCTGATGCGGCGCACGCCCGCGATGGAGCGCTCCCGGTTGCGGCCGTACTTGAGGGTCACGGTCAGCGTCTTGCCCACGGCGGGCTCGCCCTCGGCGCTCACGTTGTCCGCGACGTCGTAGGAGGTGATGTAGCCCTCCTGCTTGAGGATCTCGGCGAGGCCGGCCTTCATCTTGCTGTAGGGCATCGACACCACGTCGTGGTACGCCTGGTTGGCGTTGCGCAGACGCGTGAGCATGTCTGCGATCGGGTCAGTCATCGTCATGATGGGGTTCTTTCTCGTCGTGGTTTCCCGCGGCTCGCGGCCTCGGGACCTTCAACGTGTGTGAGTGAATTACCAGGAGGACTTGGTGACGCCGGGGAGCTCGCCGCGGTGGGCCATCTCCCGCAGGCAGATCCGGCACAGGCCGAACTTGCGGTAGACGGCCTTCGGGCGGCCGCAGCGCTGGCAGCGGGTGTAGCCGCGGACAGCGAACTTCGGCTTGCGGGCGGCCTTGACCTTGAGCGCAGTCTTCGCCATGTCAGTTCTCCTTGAACGGGAAGCCGAGCTGCTTGAGCAGCGCGCGGCCCTCGTCGTCGTTGGTGGCGGTGGTCACGACGGTGATGTCCATGCCGCGGGACCGGTCGATCCTGTCCTGGTTGATCTCGTGGAACATGACCTGCTCGGTGAGACCGAAGGTGTAGTTGCCGCGCCCGTCGAACTGCTTGGGCGAGAGGCCGCGGAAGTCGCGGATGCGGGGCAGCGCCAGGGACAGCAGGCGGTCGAGGAACTCCCACATGCGGTCGCCGCGCAGCGTCACGTGGGCGCCGATCGGCATGCCCTCGCGCAGCTTGAACTGGGCGATCGACTTGCGGGCCTTGGTCACGGCCGGCTTCTGGCCGGTGATCGCGGTGAGGTCGCGGATCGCGCCCTCGATCAGCTTGGAGTCGCGAGCCGCCTCGCCGACGCCCATGTTGACCACGATCTTGGTCAGGCCGGGCACCTGCATGATGTTGGCGATCTCGAACTCCGAGCGCAGCGCGGGGACGATCTCCTCGCGGTAGCGCGCCTTGAGACGGGGAATCTCAGTGGTCTGGGTCTCGGCCATCTCAGATCTCCTTGCCGCTCTTGCGGGACACGCGGACCGAGCGCGACGCGGCGTAGGTCGAGCCGTCCGGACGACGCTTGGTGACCTCGTCGCGGCGGAAGCCGACCCGGGTGACGCCGTCGCCCTCGACGAGCATCACGTTGGAGACGTGGATGGGCGCCTCGCGCGTGATGATGCCGCCGGTGGTGTTGGTCTGCTGGACGGACTTGGTGTGGCGCTTGACGAGGTTGACACCCTCGACGATCACGCGGTCCTCCTCGCGGAGCACCGAGATGACCTTGCCCTGGGCACCCTTGTCCTTGCCGGCGATCACCTTGACGGTGTCGCCCTTCTTGATGTTCATGTGCTTACCCATCTCTCACAACACCTCCGGGGCGAGCGAGATGATCTTCATGAAGCGCTTCTCGCGCAGCTCGCGGCCGACGGGACCGAAGATGCGCGTGCCGCGCGGCTCACCGTCGTTCTTGAGGATGACGGCGGCGTTCTCGTCGAAACGGATGTAGGAACCGTCGGCGCGGCGACGCTCCTTGACGGTGCGCACGACCACGGCCTTGACGACGTCGCCCTTCTTGACGTTGCCACCGGGGATCGCGTCCTTGACGGTGGCGACGATGACGTCACCGATGCCGGCGTAGCGACGCCCAGAGCCACCGAGAACACGGATGCAGAGGATCTCCTTCGCACCGGTGTTGTCGGCGACCTTGAGTCGCGACTCCTGCTGGATCATTGATTTCTCCTGGTTGTCGAGCTGGTTCTCGCCCCCTCAGCGGGGAGCGAGCCTGGCCGAACTGATGTGTGGAAGATGTGGAGCTCGAGGCCGGGGCCTCAGGTCACTTGGCCTTCTCGAGGACCTCGACGAGGCGCCAGCGCTTGGTGGCCGAGAGCGGGCGGGTCTCCATGATCAGGACCCGGTCGCCGATGCCGCACTGGTTGGTCTCGTCGTGCGCCTTGAGACGCGAGGTCTTGCGCAGCACCTTGCCGTAGAGGGCGTGCTTCACGCGGTCCTCGACGGCGACGACGATGGTCTTGTCCATCTTGTCGCTCACGACGAGGCCCTCGCGGACCTTGCGCTGCTTGCGCTCAGCGGACTGGGTGGCAGTGTTCTCGCTCATGCCTTCGCCTCTTCGTTGGTGCCCGGGGTGGTGCGGATGCCGAGCTCGCGCTCACGCACCACGGTGTAGATGCGGGCGATGTCCTTCTTGACCACGCGCAGCCGGCCGTTGCTCTCCAGCTGGCCGGTCGCGGCCTGGAACCGCAGGTTGAACAGCTCCTCCTTGGCCTCGCGCAGCTTGGCCTCGAGGGCGGTTGCGTCGAGCTCGTCGAGCTCGTGGGCGTTCAGCTTGGTAGCCATCAGAATTCACCGGCCTCACGGGAGATGAACCGGCACTTCATCGGGAGCTTGTGCATCGCGCGGCGCATGGCCTCGCGGGCAACGGTCTCGTCGACGCCGGAGAGTTCGAACATGACGCGGCCGGGCTTGACGTTGGCCACCCACCACTCGGGGGAGCCCTTGCCGGAGCCCATGCGGGTCTCGGCCGGCTTCTTGGTCAGCGGACGGTCCGGGTAGATGTTGATCCAGACCTTTCCGCCTCGCTTGATGTGGCGGGTCATGGCGATACGGGCCGACTCGATCTGCCGGTTGGTCACGTAGTGACCCTCGATCGCCTGGATGCCGAAGTCACCGAAGGCCAGCGTGGTGCCGCCCTTCGCGGCGCCACGACGCTTGGGGTGGTGCTGCTTGCGGTGCTTGACGCGACGGGGCATCAGCATGAGGTCAGGCCTCCTGTCCGGTGCTCGGTGCCGCCTCGGCGGCCGGGGCCGCAGACGTCTCGGCGGGGGCCTCGGCACGAGGGGCGCGGTCGCCGCGCGAGCCACGGCTCGGACGGTCGCCGCCACGGGTGTTGGGACGGCCACCGCGGCCGGGGGCACCGGCGCGGGCGGCCTGCTGGGCCTGGCGCTCGGCACGGGTGCCGGCGACCTCGCCCTTGTAGATCCACACCTTCACGCCGATGCGGCCGAAGGTGGTGCGGGCCTCGTAGAAGCCGTAGTCGATGTCGGCGCGGAGCGTGTGCAGGGGCACGCGGCCCTCGCGGTAGAACTCCGTGCGGGACATCTCGGCGCCGTTGAGGCGACCCGAGCACTGGATCCGGATGCCCTTGGCACCCGAGCGCATCGAGGTCTGCATCGCCTTGCGCATGGCACGACGGAACTGCACCCGGCCCGAGAGCTGCTCCGCGACGCCCTGGGCGACCAGCTGCGCGTCGACCTCGGGGTTCTTGACCTCGAGGATGTTGAGCTGCACCTGCTTGCCGGTGAGCTTCTCGAGCTCGCCGCGGATGCGGTCGGCCTCGGCGCCGCGGCGACCGATGACGATGCCCGGGCGGGCGGTGTGGATGTCGACGCGCACGCGGTCACGGGTGCGCTCGATCTCGACCTTGGAGATGCCGGCCCGCTCCATGCCCTTGGAGAGCAGCTTGCGGATGGCGACGTCCTCACCGACGTAGGACTTGTAGAGCTTGTCGGCGTACCAACGGCTCTTGTGGTCGGTGGAGATGCCCAGGCGGAAGCCGTTGGGGTTGATCTTCTGACCCATCAGGCACCCCTTCCGTTCTTGTTGGCGCGGCCGTTCTTCGTGGCCAGCACGTCGGCCGGCTGCACCGCGAGGGTGATGTGGCTGGTGCGCTTGTTGATGCGCGTGGCCCGGCCCTGGGCACGGGGACGCCAACGCTTCATCGTCGGGCCCTCGTCGACCATGGCGACGGAGAGCACGAGGTCGGCCCGGTTGAGGCCCTCGGTGGTCTCCGCGTTGGCGACGGCGCTCTCGAGCACCTTGTAGACGGTCTCGGAGGCGGCCTGCGGCGCGAACTGCAGCAGGGTCAGTGCCTCGTCGACCGGGAGGCCGCGGACCATGTCGACGACACGGCGGGCCTTCATCGGGGTGATCCGCACGTAGCGGGCGCTGGCGTACGCGCCCGGCTGGTCGCCGAGCAGCGACTCGCGGCGCGCGCTGGTGCGGCTGCGCTCGGTGGTGCTCATCGACGGCGTCCCTTCCGGTCTTCCTTGACGTGCCCGCGGTAGGTGCGGGTGGGGGCGAACTCCCCGAGCTTGTGGCCGACCATGGAGTCGGTCACGAAGACGGGGACGTGCTTGCGACCGTCGTGCACAGCGATGGTGTGACCGATCATGTCGGGCACGATCATCGACCGGCGCGACCAGGTCTTGATGACGTTGTGGCTGCCCTTCTCGTTCTCGGCGTCCACCTTCTTCTGAAGGTGGTCGTCGACGAAGGGGCCCTTCTTGAGGCTGCGAGGCATGTCGGTTACTTCCTACCCTTGCCGGACTTGCGACGACGGATGATCTGGGAGTCGCTGGCCTTGCGCTTGCGCGTGCGGCCCTCGGGCTTGCCCCAGGGGGAGACGGGGTGGCGTCCACCGGACGTCTTGCCCTCACCACCACCGTGCGGGTGGTCCACCGGGTTCATGACGACACCGCGGACGGTCGGGCGAACGCCCTTCCACCGCATGCGGCCGGCCTTGCCCCAGTTGATGTTGGACTGCTCGGCGTTGCCGACCTCGCCGATCGTGGCGCGGCAGCGCACGTCGACGAAGCGCATCTCTCCCGAGGGCATGCGCAGCGTGGCGCGGCTGCCCTCACGGGCGACCAGCTGGGCGGAGTTGCCGGCCGAGCGGGCGATCTTCGCGCCGCCGCCCGGACGCAGCTCCACGCAGTGGATGGTCGTGCCGACCGGGATGTTGCGCAGCGGCAGGTTGTTGCCGGGCTTGATGTCGGCGTTGGGGCCGGACTCCACGGGCGTGCCCTGCGTCAGGCCGCGCGGCGCGACGATGTAGCGCTTCTCGCCGTCGGCGTAGTGCAGCAGCGCGATGCGCGCGGTGCGGTTGGGGTCGTACTCGATGTGAGCGACCTTGGCCGGGACGCCGTCCTTGTCGTAGCGACGGAAGTCGATGATGCGGTAGGCGCGCTTGTGGCCGCCACCCTTGTGCCGGGTGGTGATGCGACCCTGGTTGTTGCGACCACCGTTCTTGGGCAGCGGGCGCGTCAGCGACTTCTCGGGCGTGGACCGGGTGATCTCGACGAAGTCGGCCACCGACGAGCCACGACGGCCCGGGGTGGTCGGCTTGTACTTGCGGATAGCCATATCAGTTCCTAGTCAGGAGCCCGGTCAGGAGACCGGACCTCCGAAGATGTCGATGCGGTGACCCTCGGCGAGGCTGACGATCGCACGCTTGGTGTTGGGCCGCTTGCCCAGGCCGTAGCGGGTGCGACGGGTCTTGCCCTGGCGGTTGATCGTGTTGACCGAGGTGACCTTGACGTCGAAGACCTTCTCGACCGCGATCTTGATCTCGGTCTTGTTGGCGTCCGGGTGGACGATGAAGGTGTACTTGTTGGCGTCGAGCAGGCCGTAGCTCTTCTCCGACACGACCGGGGCGATCAGGACGTCGCGGTGGTCCTTGTGCAGGGTGCTCACTTGTCGCTCTCCTTCTCCTCGGCGCGGGTCAGACCAGCGGCCTCGGCGTCCTCGACGGACTTGAACCAGAAGTCGCCGCCCGAGACGTCGTAGCCGGCGTCGCCCTCGACGAGGTAGCTGCCGGACTGCAGGCCCTGGACCTCATAGCCCTTGGGGTTCTTGCCGCTCTTGAGCGGAGCCTTCGCGCCGGCCGGCAGGGCCGGCTCGTCGGCGGCCTGCTCGGTCGCGGCGGGCGCGGCCTGCTCGGTCTTCTCGGACTTCGTGGCCGGAGCAGCGGAGGCGCCACCCACGAAGACGTCGTAGGCACCCTTGGTGAAGACCACGTCGTCAGCGGCCAGCACGTCGTAGGTGTTGAGCTGGTCGACGGCGACGATGTGGACCTCGGGCGCGTTGCGCAGCGAGAGCCAGGTGATCGCGTCGGAACGCTCGAGCACCACGAGGTAGCCCACGCGGTCGGTCAGCGAGGTCAGCGCGGCCAGCGCGTCCTTGGTGGAGGGCTTGTCGCCCGACACCAGGCCGTCGACCACGTGGACGCGGTCGTTGCGGGCCCGGTCGGAGAGGGCACCGCGCAGGGCGGCGGCCTTCATCTTCTTGGGGGTGCGCTGGTCGTAGCTGCGCGGCTGCGGGCCGTGGACCGTGCCACCGCCGGCGAACTGCGGGGCGCGGGTCGACCCCTGGCGGGCGCGGCCGGTGCCCTTCTGCTTGTAGGGCTTGCGGCCACCGCCGCGGACCTCGCCGCGGGTCTTGGTGGAGTGCGAGCCCTGGCGCGCAGCGGCCTGCTGGGCCACGACGACCTGGTGGATCAGGGGGATGTTGACCTCGACGTCGAAGATCTCGGCGGGGAGGTCGACCTTGACGGTCTTGACAGCCATGCTCAGGCCTCCTGCGTCTTCTTGGCCGCCGAGCGCAGGACCACGAGTCCGCCGCGGGGGCCGGGAACGGCGCCCTTGAGCAGGATCAGGCCCTTGTCGGCGTCGACGGCGTGCACCGTCAGGTTCTGGGTGGTGACCGTGTCGTTGCCCATGCGGCCCGACATGCGGGTGCCCTTGAACACGCGACCCGGGGTGGCGCAGGCGCCGATGGAGCCGGGCTTGCGGTGGTTGCGGTGGGCACCGTGGGAGGCCGAGACGCCGGAGAAGCCGTGACGCTTCATCGTGCCGGCGAAGCCCTTGCCCTTGCTGGTGCCGGTGACGTCGATCTCGTCGCCCGCGGCGAAGGTGTCGACCCCGAGCTCCTGACCCACGGTGTAGGAGGCGGCGTCGGCGGTGCGGATCTCCGCGACGTGGCGGCGGGGGGTGACGCCGGCCTTGGTGAAGTGGCCCGTCTCGGGCGAGTTCACCTTGCGGGCCTCGATCTCGCCGAAGCCGACCTGGATGGCGTTGTAGCCGTCCACCTCGGGCTGGCGGACCTGGGTCACCACGTTGGTGCTCGCGGCGATGACGGTCACGGGGACGACGCGGTTGTTCTCGTCCCAGAGCTGGGTCATGCCGAGCTTGGTGCCCAGCAGTCCCTTGACGTTGCGTTCGAAAGTCTTAGCCATGTCGCGCCTCAGAGCTTGATCTCGATGTCGACACCGGCAGGCAGGTCGAGACGCATCAGCGAGTCGACGGTCTTCGGCGTCGGGTCGATGATGTCGATCAGGCGCTTGTGGGTGCGCATCTCGAAGTGCTCGCGGGAGTCCTTGTACTTGTGGGGCGAACGGATGACGCAGTACACGTTCTTCTCGGTCGGCAGCGGCACAGGGCCGGCGACCTTCGCACCCGTACGGGTGACGGTGTCCACGATCTTCCGCGCCGAGGTGTCGATCACCTCGTGGTCATAGGCCTTGAGCCTGATGCGGATCTTCTGTCCCGCCATAGGTCCCTGTCCTCTTCGATCTCGTACGCCTGGTCTGGTTTCGGTCCCTCGCCCCTGGTGGGCGAGCGCCGCCTGTCTCTCCTCCACCCTCCGACCCCCGCGGTCGGGCGTGTCGCACCCCCGACTGAAAACATCGGGCTTCGTGACACGACCCCTGGGGATCGGTGCTGCTCTGGGTGGCACCCGACGGTTGTCGGATCTGGTCGGGTCTCCGATCACCATGTGACCTGGTGCGGCGCACGCAGACGACTGGCTCGATCAAGGAGACGCGATTCAGAAGTCAAGTGGTGCCGCACCCCGGCGACCCGCCGGAGCAACCGGAACATCTTGACAGACTCCGCACACCCACGCCAAATCGCAGGCGACGGGTCCGACGAGGTCCGGCTCCGGGGGCTCCCCGACGCCGCGCGAGCGGTGCCGGAAGCAGTGTCCAGTCTACGCGGGATCGCGGTCCGCAGCGACTCTTGCCCGTCCCGCGGGCCCGACCTACCGTCGAGACATGACCGCCATGGTCGTGTTCGTCCTCTGCACGGTGGCGCTGGCCGGCGTCATGGGCGCCGCCGTGTGTCCCGCCGAGCTCGACCGGGCCGTGCGGCGGCTGCGGCGGCGCCTCGCCCCGCCCCCTCCCCCGTCGTCGCCGTCCGTCGCGTCCGCGCCGGCGATCGAGGAGCTGGCCGCCGACGTGCGGCGGGTGCGCCGCGTGGCGCTGGCCCCGGCCCCGGGCACCCCGATGGCGCGACGGCGCGGCATCCTGGCGGCCTACGACGACCTGCTCGCCCAGGCGGCGCGGACCCTCGAGGTGCCCGACCTGATGAGCGAGCTGCCCGAGGGCACCGAGCGCGACGCCGAGCGACTGCGGCTCGAGCACCTGCTCCGGGAGGCCGGCCTCGTGCTCGATCAGTCCCGCACGGACCTCCGGTAGCAGAGGTCGACGATGTCACGTCCGACGTCGCGGCCCTTGCGCTCGAACCTGGTGACCGGGCGCTCGGCCCAGCGCTCGACGGGCCCGCCCTCGAGGGTCGGCTCCGCGTCGAGCACCTCGCGCATCTGCACGGCGTAGTCGGCCCAGTCGGTGGCCAGCCGCCAGGCGCCGCCGGGCACGAGCCGCGACGAGGCGAGCGCGGCGTTGGCGGGATTGACCAGGCGCCGCTTGCGGTGCTTGGTCTTGCGCCAGGGGTCGGGGAAGAAGGTCCACAGCTCCTCCACGCTGCCCGGGCCGAGCAGGTTCTCCAGCGACCAGACGGCGTCGACGGCGCAGAAGCGCACGTTGTCGGCGCCCGCCTCGGCGACCCGCCAGAGCGAGTCGGCGATGCCGGGCAGCCACACCTCCAGCGCGAGGACGTTGTGCTCGGGGCGCGCGGCGGCGAGCACCGAGGTGGCCTCACCGATGCCCGAGCCGATCTCGACGATCAACGGGGCGTCGCGACCGAACCACTCGGTGAGCGAGAAGCCGGGGCGGTCGATCGCGTCCTCCGGGATCACCCAGTCGGCGTGGTGGGCCGCCCAGGACTCGGCCTGGCGCGGGGTGAAGCGGCTGCCGCGGCGCGAGTAGGTGAGCACCTCGCGCATCCGGCGCCCGTCCTCGGTGAGCTTGCGGTGCGGGCGGGCAGGGCGTACGACGTCGTTCACGCCCCCATCCTCCCCGCTCCCCCCGGCCGGACGCACATCAGCCTCGGCCGGCCGGGAGGCAGTCCTCAGAGGTGCGCGAGCGCGCCCGTGAGCACCGAGCGCAGCCGCTGCTCGATGTCGTCGAACTCGGGCTGGCCGATGATGAGCGGCGGCGCGAGCTGGATGACCGGGTCGCCGCGGTCGTCGGCGCGGCAGTAGAGCCCGGCCTCCCACAGCGCGCCGGACAGGTAGCCGCGCAGCAGCCGCTCGGACTCCGCGTCGTCGAACGTCTCCTTGGTCTCGCGGTCCTTGACCAGCTCGATGCCGTAGAAGTAGCCGTGCCCGCGCACGTCGCCGACGATCGGGATGTCGAGCAGCTTCTCGAGGGTGGCGCGGAACGCCGGGGCGTTCTGCTGCACGTGGTCGGTGAGCCCCTCCCGCTCGAAGATGTCGAGGTTGGCCATCGCCACCGCGGAGGAGACCGGGTGGCCGCCGAACGTGTAGCCGTGCGCGTAGGCGGTCGTGCCCTTCTTGAAGGGCTCGAAGAGCCGCTCGCTGGCGATCATCGCGCCGATGGGCGAGTAGCCGGAGGTCATGCCCTTGGCGCAGGTGATGATGTCGGGCTGGTAGCCGAACTCGGTGGCGCCGAACATCTGGCCGACCCGGCCGAAGGCGCAGATGACCTCGTCGGAGACCAGCAGCACGTCGTACTCGTCGCAGATCTCGCGGACCCGCTCGAAGTAGCCGGGCGGCGGCGGGAAGCAGCCGCCGGCGTTCTGCACGGGCTCGAGGAACACCGCGGCGACCGTGTCGGGGCCCTCGAACTCGATGGCCTCGGCGATGCGGTCGGCTGCCCAGCGGCCGAACGCCTTCTCGTCGTCGCCGACGTGCTCGGGGCGGCGGTAGAAGTTGGTGTTGGGCACCTTGTGGGCGCCGGGCACCAGCGGCTCGAACATCTCCTTCAGCGGCGGGATGCCGGTGATCGAGAGCGCGCCCTGCGGGGTGCCGTGGTAGGCGACGGCGCGCGAGATGACCTTGTGCTTGCCGGGCTTGCCGGTGAGCTTGAAGTACTGCTTGGCGAGCTTCCAGGCCGACTCCACCGCCTCGCCGCCGCCGGTGGTGAAGAAGACCCGGTTGAGGTCGCCGGGCGCCATCGCGGCGATCCGGTCGGCCAGCTCGACCGCGCGGGGGTGCGCGAACGACCACAGCGGGAAGAAGGCCAGCTCCCTGGCCTGCCGGGCCGCGGCCTCGGCCAGCTCCTCGCGGCCGTGGCCGACCTGGACCACGAAGAGGCCGGCGAGGCCGTCGATGTACTCGCGGCCGTGGCTGTCCCAGATCTTGTGCCCCTCGCCCTTGACGATCAGCGGCATCTCCCCGCCGTCCTCGTAGGTCGAGTGCCGCGTGAAGTGCAGCCAGAGGTGGTCGCGTCCGGCGGCCTGGTGGTCGAAGGACTCGTCGTACGGGTGCAGGCTCATCTCGTTCCCCAGTTGTAGTGCTGCTTGTTGAGCTTGAGGTAGACGAAGGTCTCGGAGGAGACCACGCCCTCGAGCTCACGGACCTGACGGATCACGTCGAGCAGGTGCGGGTCGTCCTCGCACACCACCTCGACGAGGAGGTCGAAGCTGCCGGCGGTCGTGACGACGTAGTCGACCTCGCTGAGCTGGGCGAGCCGGTCCCCCACCTGCAGGGGGTCGCCCTCGGTGCGGACGCCGATCATCGCCTGCCGGGCGAACCCGACCTGCGTCGGGTCGGTGACGGCGACGACCTGCATCACCTCGGCGTCGAGGAGCTTCTGCACCCGCGAGCGGGCGGCGGCCTCGGACAGCCCCACCGCCTTCGCGATGGCGGCGTAGGAGATCCGGCCGTCCTCCTGGAGCAGCTCGATGATGCGCTTGGCGGTGTCGTCGAGGCGGACCTGTCCCTCACCCATGCACGTGCTCCCCTGGCTCGCTCATGGCGCAATGGTGGGGGTGGCGGCCCGTCGTCCGCAAGTCGGACAGCGCGGAATCCGTGTGTCGAGGCCGTTAATTCTGCGTTTCCCACACATTCGTCGGTGAGAACTGTGGCGATGGCTCGCTGCCAGGTCCTACCCTCCCTTCACCGAACCCGACCCGGGAGGACACTCGTGACCAGCCCACGCACCCTGCGCAACTTCATCGGTGGCACCTACGTCGACGGCAGCGCCGGCGCGACGAGCGACGTCGTCGACCCGACCACCGGCCAGGTCGTGGCGCACGCGCCGGTCAGCGGGGCCGAGGAGGTCGACGCCGCCTACGCGTCCGCCGAGCGCGCCTTCGGCGAGTGGGGGCGTACGACGCCCAGCGAGCGCCAGCAGGCCCTCCTCGCGATCGCCGACGCCGTGGAGGAGCACGCCGAGGAGCTGATCGCCCTGGAGTCGGAGAACACCGGCAAGATCAAGGCGCTGACCGCCACCGAGGAGATCCCGCCGATGGTCGACCAGCTCCGGTTCTTCGCCGGCGCGGCCCGGGTGCTCGAGGGCCGGGCGG
The DNA here is from genome assembly GCF_058134345.1 of Nocardioides sp. Z24_21. Classification (NCBI taxonomy): domain Bacteria; kingdom Bacillati; phylum Actinomycetota; class Actinomycetes; order Propionibacteriales; family Nocardioidaceae; genus Nocardioides; species Nocardioides sp. Z24_21. Next base: position 737,864 of record NZ_JBYTTH010000002.1, on the reverse strand, counting down.
CCGGGGAGTACCTCGCCGGGCACACGTCGTGGATCCGGCGCGAGCCGATCGGCGTGGTGGGCCAGGTGACGCCCTGGAACTATCCGCTCCTGATGGCGGTGTGGAAGATCGGCCCGGCGCTCGCGGCCGGCAACACCGTGGTCCTCAAGCCGAGCGACACCACGCCGACGAGCACGCTCCGCCTGGCCGAGCTCGCCGCGGAGCACCTGCCGGCCGGCACCCTCAACGTGGTCACCGGCGACCGGGAGACGGGTCGCCTGCTGGTCGAGCACCCGACCCCGGCCATGGTCGCGATCACCGGGTCGGTCCGGGCCGGCGCCGAGGTGGCCGCCAGCGCCGCGCCGCAGGTCAAGCGCGTGCACCTCGAGCTCGGCGGCAAGGCGCCGGTCGTGGTGTTCGACGACGCCGACATCGAGGCGGCGGTCGAGGGCATCGCGATCGCGGGCTACTTCAACGCCGGGCAGGACTGCACGGCCGCGACCCGCGTGCTCGTCGCCCCCGGCATCCACGACGACTTCGTCGCCGCGCTCGCCGACTACGCCCGGTCCTCGGCGCCGGTGGGCCTGCCCGACGACGCCGACGCCCTCTTCGGCCCGGTCAACAACGCCACCCAGCTGGCGCGGGTCAGCCGGTTCGTCGAGGACCTGCCCTCGCACGCCACGGTCGCGGCCGGGGGCAACCGACGCACCGACCTCGGCGACGGCTACTTCCTCGAGCCCACGGTCCTGTCGGGGCTGCGCCAGGACGACGACGCGATCCAGAACGAGATCTTCGGGCCGGTGATCACCGTGCAGCGCTTCGCCGACGAGGACGAGGCGATCCGGTGGGCCAACGGCGTCGACTACGGCCTCGCCTCCTCGGTGTGGACCAGGGACTTCGGTCGGGCGATGCGGATGTCGAAGGCCCTCGACTTCGGCTGCGTGTGGATCAACACCCACATCCCGCTCGTCGCCGAGATGCCGCACGGTGGCTACAAGAAGTCGGGCTACGGCAAGGATCTGTCGATGTACGGCTTCGAGGACTACACCCGCGTCAAGCACGTCATGGCCAACATCGAGTCGTGATCGAGTCGTGATCGAGTCGTGAACCGCATGCGGGCCGGCACCACCAGCAGCACCACACCAGACCACTCGGGGGACGAGCGGAGGACTTCTTGATGGCACCGATCACCCGGCGCTCCCGGCGCCCCCTCTCACCGCCCGCCGCCGCGCTCACGGCGGCGGCCGGCGGCGGCCTGAGCCGACGGGCACTGCTGGGCACCGGGGTCGCCGCCGGCGCCGGCGTGGCGCTGACCGGCTGCGCCCCGCCCGCGCCGCCGGCGTCCGGCGGGCTGACCAGCCTCGACCTGCCCACCGACGTCTCGGAGACCGAGAAGATCCTCAACTGGGCCAACTGGACGGCCTACCTCGACATGAACGGCAAGGAGACCCGCTCACCGACGCTCGAGGCGTTCATGGAGCAGACCGGGATCCGGGTCAGCTACACCGAGGACGTCGACGACAACGACTCCTACTACGCCAAGGTCGCCCCGCAGCTGCGCGCCGGCCAGAGCATCGACCGCGACATCTTCACCCTCACCGACTGGATGGCCGGGCGGGTCATCCGCGACCAGCTGTGCCAGCCGCTGCAGCTGATCCAGATGCCCCGGGTCGTCAACAACCTGCTCCAGCCGCTCAAGGACGTCTCGTTCGACCCCGGCCGCAACTACTCCGTCACCTGGCAGAGCGGCTTCGCCGGCATCGGCTACAACCGCGACAAGGTCGGCCGCGAGCTCAAGTCGCTCGACGACCTGTGGACCGACGACCTGAAGGGCCGTGTCGTGGTGCTGTCGGAGTTCCGCGACACCGCCGGGCTGGTGATGCAGTCGCAGGGCGTCGACATCGACAGCGACTGGGGCCGCGCGGAGTTCGAGAAGGCGCTGGACTTCATCGAGCAGAAGATCGAGGAGGGCTACATCCGCAAGGTGAAGGGCAACTCCTACATGGAGGACCTCACCAGCGGCAACGCCGTCGCCGGCATCACGTGGAGCGGCGACATCTTCGTCCTCGCCTACGACACCGACGACCCGAGCTGGACGTTCACCATCCCCGAGTCCGGCGGCACCCTCTGGTCGGACAACCTGATGGTGCCGATCACCTCCACGCACCGCAGCAACGCCCAGAAGCTCATGGACTACTACTACGACCCGGCCGTGGCCGCCCAGGTCGCCGCGTGGGTCAACTACGTGTGCCCGGTCGAGGGTGCGCAGGCCGAGATGGAGAAGCTCGACCCCGAGCTGGCCGAGAGCCCGTGGATCTTCCCCTCGGCGGACTTCATCTCCGAGAGCAACATCCAGCAGTTCCGCGCGCTCGACGCCGACGAGGACATCGAGTTCGCCGACCTGTGGTCCACGAAGGTGATGGGGAACTGACATGGCTGGATTCCGCGAGGCGCGCGGCGACCTCAGGCTCGAGAGCGTGACCAAGACGTTCGGCGACTTCACCGCCGTCGACGACATCGACCTCACCGTCCCCCGGGGCTCGTTCTTCGCCCTGCTCGGCCCCTCGGGCTGCGGCAAGACCACGACCCTGCGCATGGTCGCCGGGCTGGAGCAGCCGACCGCCGGCCGGGTGATGATCGGCGACACCGACCTCACCGGGTCGCGGCCCTACGAGCGGCCGGTCAACACGGTGTTCCAGTCCTACGCGCTGTTCCCGCACCTGACGATCCGCGACAACGTCGAGTTCGGCCCCAAGCGCCGCAAGGACAAGGACGCCGCACAGCGGGCCGACGAGGCGCTCGAGCTGGTGCAGATGAGCCAGTTCGCCGGCCGCAAGCCCGCCCAGCTCTCCGGCGGGCAGCAGCAGCGGGTCGCGCTCGCGCGGGCCCTGGTCAACCACCCCGAGGTGCTGCTGCTCGACGAGCCGCTGGGCGCGCTCGACCTCAAGCTGCGCCGGGAGATGCAGGTCGAGCTCAAGCGCATCCAGACCGAGGTCGGGCTGACCTTCATCCACGTCACCCACGACCAGGAGGAGGCCATGACGATGGCCGACACGGTCGCGGTGATGAACAGGGGCCGGATCGAGCAGCTGGGCCCGCCCGAGGAGCTCTACGACCTCCCCCGCACCCAGTTCGTGGCCAACTTCGTCGGCCAGGCCAACACCGGTGTGGCGACCGTCGAGGGCACCGACGGCGACCACCTCGTCGCCGACGTCGTCGGCACCAAGGTCAAGATCCTCCGCAACCGCTCGCAGGTGCACGACGGCCAGGTCGTGTTCGGCGTGCGCCCGGAGAAGGTGACGGTGTCGCGCACGCAGCCCGACGGCGTGGGCAACGACGTCAAGGGCGTGGTGCGCGACGTGTCGTTCCTCGGCGTGGCGACCAGCTACCTCGTCGACATGCCCAGCGGGACGACGTGGAGCTGCTACGAGCAGAACCTCGACGTCGAGCCGCTCGACCTGCGCCCGGGCGACGAGGTCTGGCTGACCTGGAACCCCGGTCACGCGTTCGGCGTCCCCGTGGCGACCCCATGAGCGGGCTCGCCCACGTGGCGGCGGGCGACACGTCGATCGCCCCGGCCCCGGCGGCCCCGGAGACCAGGAAGCGCGGCTGGACGGCCTACCTCCTGCTGCTCCCGGGCGTGCTGTGGCTCGGCGTCTTCTTCATCCTGCCGCTGGTGCAGCTGGCCTCGGTCAGCCTGCAGAGCCGCTACGCCGGCTTCCCCGGCTACTACTACCGCGACCTCAACTTCGCCAACTACGCGAGCGCGCTGACCGACTACGCGCCGCACTTCGCGCGCTCGTTCCTCTACGCCGGGCTCGCCACGCTGCTGGCGTTCGTGATCGCCTACCCGCTCGCCTACGCGATGGCGTTCAAGGCCGGGCGGTGGCGCAGCCTGATGATGATCTGCGTCGTCGCGCCGTTCTTCACCTCCTTCATCCTCCGCACGTTCGCGTGGTCGCAGATCCTCGCCGACGAGGGCCCGGTCGCCACCGTGCTCAACTTCCTGCACGTGCTGCCCGGCGGGGCCATCATCAACACCCCCGTCGCGGTGGTCGCCGGCCTCACCTACAACTTCCTGCCGTTCATGGTGCTGCCCATCTACGCCTCGCTCGAGCGGGCCGACCCACGCGTCATCGAGGCCGGGGGCGACCTCTACGCCAACGGCCTGACCACCTTCCGCACGGTGACCCTGCCGATGTCGATGCCGGGCGTCATGGCCGGCACCCTGCTGACGTTCATCCCCGCGGCCGGTGACTTCGTCAACATGGAGCTCCTCGGCCCCCAGCGCGGGAAGATGGTCGGCAACGTCATCAACGACCAGTTCCTCGCGATCCCCGGCGGCTATCCCGTCGCCGCCGCCCTCTCGTTCACGCTGATGGCCGCCATCTTGGCGATGGTGTTCCTCTACGTCCGCCGCTTCGGCACCGAGGAGCTGGTCTGACATGGCCACCACGACACGACCCCCGGCGCCGGCGCAGGAGAGCGCCGCGCCCTCCGCGCCCTACCGGCCCTCGGCCGCCAAGCGGGCGCAGCTGTGGCTGGCCAACCACTTCGCCGTCCTGGCGGCGATCCTGGTGCTGGTCTACCTCTTCCTGCCGGTGGCCTACACCTTCGCGTTCTCCTTCAACGACCACGGCAAGACCAACATCGTGTGGCAGGGGTTCACCTGGGAGCACTGGAAGGACCCGTGCGGCGTCCCGGGGGCCTGCGAGTCGCTGGTGACCTCGTTGCAGGTGGGCGCCATCTCCACCCTCGTCGCCACCGTGCTGGGCACGATGATGGCCCTGGCGATGGTGCGCTACCGCTTCCGCGGCAAGCAGGCCAGCAACATCTTGATCTTCGTGCCGATGGCGACGCCCGAGATCGTGATGGGCGCGGCACTGCTCACGATCTTCGTGCAGGGCTTCGCCAACGTCGGGATCAGCCTGGGCTTCGGCACGATCGTCTTCGCCCACATCATGTTCTGCCTGAGCTTCGTGGTCGTGACCGTCAGGGCGCGCATCCAGTCGCTCGACCCCCGCATCGAGGAGGCCGCGCAGGACCTCTACGCCAGCCCGCTGCAGACCTTCTGGAAGGTCACCTTCCCGCTGATCCTGCCGGGCATCCTCGGCGCGGCGATGCTGGCCTTCTCGCTGTCGTTCGACGACTTCATCATCACCAACTTCGTCTCCGGCAACGAGTCGACGTTCCCCAAGTTCGTCTACGTCGCCTCGCGGCGCGGCATCCCGGCCGAGGCCAACGTCATCGGCTTCTCGATGTTCGTGCTGGCCGTCCTGCTCGTGGTGGGCGCACAGGTCGTGAGCTCGCTGCGCTCGTCGAAGCACACGAGCTGATCCCCACCCCGAGACCGAGGAGACGACGACGTGGCCCAACCGATGCGGGTGCTGATGGTGGGGGCAGGTGGCGTCGGCGACGCCGCCGCCCGGATCGCCGTCGAGCGCGACTTCTTCGAGGCCTGGGTGGTGGCCGACCACGACCTCGCGCGGGCCGAGCGCACCGTCGCCGCGGCGCGCGGACGTCGCCCGGGCGACGAGCGCCTCAGCGCCGCCCAGGTCGACGCCTCCGACACCGACGCCGTGGCGGCGCTCGCCCGCCGGGTGGGCGCCACCCACGTGTTCAACGCCGTGGACCCGCGGTTCGTGATGCCGATCTTCACCGGGGCACTCGCCGCCGGGGCCGACTACCTCGACATGGCGATGAGCCTGTCCGTGCCCCACCCCGACGCACCCCACGAGAAGGTCGGCGTCAAGCTCGGCGACGAGCAGTTCGCCCGGGCCGCCGAGTGGGAGGCGGCCGGGCGGCTCGCCCTGCTCGGCATCGGCGTCGAGCCCGGCCTCTCCGACGTCCTGGCGCGCTACGCCGCCGACGAGCTGTTCGACCACATCGACGAGATCGGCACCCGCGACGGCGCCAACCTCGTCATCCGCGACGACGACGGCAACGAGGTGTTCGCCCCCGGCTTCTCGATGTGGACGATCATCGAGGAGTGCCTCAACCCTCCCGTGGTCTGGGAGCGCGAGAGGGGCGGCGGCGACCTGGAGTCGGGGTTCTCCACGCTGCCGCCCTTCTCGGAGCCGGAGGTCTTCGACTTCCCGGAGGGGATCGGGCCGGTCGAGTGCGTGCACGTCGAGCACGAGGAGGTGCTCCTCATGCCCCGCTGGATCGAGGCCGACCGGGTGACCTTCAAGTACGGCCTGGGCGAGGAGATGATCGGCATCCTGCGCACCCTGCACACCCTCGGCCTCGACTCGACCGAGCCGGTCACCGTCAAGGGCGTGGAGGTCTCCCCCCGTGACGTGGTCGCGGCCTGCCTGCCCGACCCGGCGACCATCGGGCCGCGGATGGAGGGCAAGACCTGCGCCGGCGTCTGGGTGAGCGGCACAGGCAAGGACGGCCGACCGCGCTCGACCTACCTCTACCACGTCGTCGACAACGCCGACTCGATGCGCGACTACGGCGCGCAGTGCGTGGTCTGGCAGACCGCGATCAACCCGGTGGTCGCCCTCGAGCTGCTGGCCGACGGGACCTGGTCGGGCAGCGGGGTCCTCGGCCCCGAGGCCATGGCGCCGAAGCCGTTCCTCGACCTGCTCGCCGCACCGAGACCGGAGGGCTACGGCTCTCCCTGGCACCTGGAGGACCGTTCGTGACCACGCCCCGTGACACCCGCACCCCGCTCTCCCAGCAACGGATCCTCGCCACCGAGATCCCCGGCCCGCGCTCGCAGGCGCTGCACGCCCGCAAGCTCGCCTCCGTCTCCGCCGGGGTCGGCACCACGCTGCCCGTCTACGTCGAGCAGGCGGGCGGGGGCATCCTGCGTGACGTCGACGGCAACCAGCTCATCGACTTCGGCTCGGGCATCGCCGTCACGAGCGTCGGCAACGCCGCGCCCCGCGTCGTCGAGGCCGTGCAGCGCCAGGTCGCCGACTTCACCCACACCTGCTTCATGGTCACGCCCTACGAGGAGTACGTCGCGGTCTGCGAGAAGCTGGCCGAGCTCACGCCCGGTGAGCACGAGAAGCGCTCGGCGTTGTTCAACTCCGGTGCCGAGGCCGTGGAGAACGCCGTGAAGGTCGCGCGCCACCACACCGGCCGCGACGCGATCGTGGTGTTCGACCACGCCTACCACGGCCGCACCAACCTCACGATGGCCCTGACGGCCAAGACCATGCCCTACAAGCACCGCTTCGGGCCGTTCGCCGGCGAGGTCTACCGCGCTCCGATGGCCTACCCCTACCGCTGGCCGGGCGGCGCGGAGGCCTGTGCCGAGGAGGCGTTCGACGCCTTCGTGGCCACGGTCCACACGCAGGTCGGCGAGGACAGCTGCGCCGCCGTGCTGATCGAGCCGATCCAGGGCGAGGGCGGCTTCATCGTCCCGCCGCCCGGCTGGCTCGCCCGCGTCGCGGAGTGGTGCCGCGAGCACGGCATCCTGCTCATCGCCGACGAGATCCAGACCGGCTTCGCCCGCACGGGCGACTGGTTCGCCTGCGACCACGAGGGCGTCGTGCCCGACCTGGTGACGACCGCGAAGGGCATCGCGGGAGGGCTGCCGCTGGCCGCGGTGACCGGGCGGGCGGACGTGATGGACTCGGTCCACGTCGGCGGCCTGGGAGGCACCTACGGTGGCAACCCGGTCGCCTGCGCGGCGGCCCTCGCCGCGATCGAGACGATGGAGGCCGAGGACCTCCCGGGCCGGGCGCGCCAGGTCGAGGCGGCGTTCGTGCCGCGGCTGCGTGCCCTCGCCGAGCGGCACCCCGACCGGGTGGGCGACATCCGGGGCCGGGGAGCGATGCTCGCGGTCGAGCTGGTCGCCGACGGCCCCGGGCGTACGCCCGACCCGGCGCTCGCGGCGGCCGTCCACCGCACCTGCTCGGCTCGCGGGCTGGTGACCCTGACCTGCGGCACCTACGGCAACGTCTTCCGGTTCCTGCCGCCGCTCGCGATCGACGACGACCTGCTCGCCGAGGGGCTCGACATCTTCGAGGACGCCTTCGACGACGCGGTCGGTGGCAGGGTGGGGTGATGGCCGTGACCGACCCCCTGAAGGACCCCATGACCGCCCCCGTGATCGAGACCGTTCCCACCCAGCTCCTCATCGGCGGGGCGTGGGTGGACGCCGAGGGCGGTGGCACCCTCGAGGTGCGCAACCCCGCCGACGAGCAGGTGCTGGCGCGCGTCGCCGACGCCACGCCGGCCGACGGCGAGCGGGCCCTCGCGGCCGCGGCCGAGGCCCAGGCCGAGTGGCGCGCCACCGAGCCCCGGGTGCGCGGGGAGATCCTGCGCAGCGCCTTCGAGCTGCTCACCGAGCGGGCCGACCACTTCGCCCGGCTGATGACCCTCGAGATGGGCAAGACGCTCGCCGAGGCGAGGGGCGAGGTGGCCTACGGCGCCGAGTTCTTCCGCTGGTTCGCCGAGGAGGCGGTGCGGATCCACGGCCGCTACTCCCCCGCGCCGAGCGGCAACACCCGCCTGATCACCATGAAGGGCCCCGTCGGACCGACGCTGATGATCACCCCGTGGAACTTCCCGCTGGCGATGGGCACCCGCAAGATCGGACCCGCCGTCGCCGCCGGCTGCACGATGGTCGTCAAGCCCGCCGCGGAGACGCCCCTCACCATGCTCGCCCTGGCGGCGCTGCTCGAGGAGGTCGGCCTGCCGCCCGGAGTGCTCAACGTGGTGACCACCTCCGACTCCGGCGCGCTGTGCGAGCCGATCATCAAGGACTCCCGGCTGCGCAAGCTGACCTTCACCGGGTCGACGGCCGTCGGCAAGGTCCTCGTCGCCCAGGCCGCCGACCAGCTGCTGCGGGTGTCGATGGAGCTGGGCGGCAACGCCCCGTTCCTCGTCTTCGACGACGCCGACCTCGACGCGGCGGTGGAGGGCGCGATGCTCGCCAAGATGCGCAACATCGGCGAGGCCTGCACGTCGGCCAACCGGTTCCTGGTGCACGAGTCGGTGGCCGAGGAGTTCGCCCGCCGGTTCGCCGAGCGCATGGGTGCCCTGACGGTCGGCGACGGCACCCGCGAGGGGGTCGACGTGGGCCCGTTGATCACCGAGAAGGCGCGGGCGGGTGTCCACGAGCTCGTCCACGACGCCGTCTCGTCCGGCGCCCGCGCCCTGGTCGGCGGCGAGGTCCCCGAGGGGGCGGGCCACTTCTACCCGCCGACCGTGCTCGTCGACGTCCCCCCGGGCGCCCGGGTGCTCCGCGAGGAGATCTTCGGTCCCGTCGCGCCGGTCGCCACGTTCGCCGACGAGGCCGAGGCCGTGCGGCGCGCCAACGACACCGAGTACGGCCTGGTGGCCTACGTGTTCACCCGCGACCACGCCCGGGTGCTGCGCGTCAGCGAGGCGCTGGACTTCGGCATGGTCGGGGTCAACACGGGCATCGTGTCCAACCCCGCGGCACCGTTCGGCGGCGTCAAGCACTCGGGGTTCGGTCGTGAGGGCGGCTTCGAGGGCATCGAGGAGTACCTCGAGACCAAGTACGTCGGCAGCGCCCTGTGAGGCGCCGATGACGGTCGCCGCCGGTCAGGTGAGCGAACAGCGCCGCGTGCCCGGCGACGTCCTGGTCCACCTGCGTCGGGCGCGCGACCACCTCGACCGGCACTTCGCGGAGCCCTTCGACCTCGGCCGCCTCGGCTCGATCGCCGGGATGAGCCGCTACCACTTCATCCGGTCCTTCGCCATGACCTACGGCGTGACGCCCGGGGCGTACCTCGCCGAGCGCCGGGTCGAGCGGGCGCAGGACCTGCTGCGGTCGGCGAACCTGACGGTCACCGAGGTGTGCCACGCCGTGGGCTACAGCAGCCTCGGCTCGTTCAGCTCGAGGTTCCGCGAGATCGTCGGAGAGAGCCCGCGCGAGTTCCAGGAGCGTTACGCAGCGCAGGGCAACCCCCGCATTCCCGGCTGCTACGTGTTCATGGCGAGGCTCGTCGAGCGCGGTAGCAGCACCGCAACGCAGGAGAAGCGCGACGACGACCCGCGTCCCTAGGCTCGCCGCATGATCACCAACATCTCCCTCGTGTCCGTCTGGGTGAAGGACATCGACGAGTCGCTCGCCTTCTACACCGACGTCCTGGGCTTCGAGGTCGGCGACGACCTCCAGCTCGGACCCGACTTCCGCTGGACCACCGTGGTGCACCCGAGCCAGCCCGAGGTCAACCTCCACCTCACGACGCCGGGCGGTCCGCTCCCCGACTACCTCATCGAGGCCATGAACCGGGCCCAGGACGAGGGCGGCCTCCCCGGCGTCGGGCTGACCGTCGACGACTGCCGTGCCACCTACGACAGCCTGCGCGCCAAGGGCGTGGAGTTCCTCCAGGAGCCCCAGGAGCGGCCCTACGGCGTCGAGGCCCTGATGCGCGACAACTCGGGCAACTGGATGGTCCTGGTCGAGCAGCGCGACTACACGCCCGAGGACTTCGAGGGCGTCGACATGGGCTGATTGGGCCCGCGCGTGCGGCTCAGTGCCGCGGGAGGTGCTCGACGACCCCCGCGGCCAGGGCCGCCTCGGCGTACGCCCTGGCGAGCGTCTCCACGGTCTCGTGGGCGTTGAGGCCGGACGGGTTGGGCACCACGAACACCCGCGACACGCCCCAGCGCCCGGGCTGCTCACCGACCCGGGCACCGGCCTCGCCGAACGCGGTGCGGTAGGCGGTGATGCCGGCGACAGCCACGACGGTGGGGCGCCGCTCCGCGACGAGCTCGCGGAGCCGCCGCCCGCCCTCCTTCAGCTCGACCGGGGTCAGCTCGTCGGCCCGGGCCGTGGCCCGCGGCACCACGTTGGTGATGGCGATGCCGCGCCGGCGCAGCTCGTCGCGGTCCTCGTCGCTCATGCCGGCCGCCGGGGCGATGGGCCACGGGATGATCCCGGCCCGCAGCAGGGCGGGGTAGAACCGGTTGCCGGGGCGGGCGAAGTGCGACTGCGTGGCGGCGGTCCACAGGCCGGGGTTGATGCCGACGAACAGCAGCCGCAGCGGCTGGTCGGCGTCCGGGAGCAGGTCGGGCACCTCGACGTCGCGGAACGCCTCCAGCTCTGCCTTGGTGAACCCCATGGCGCCCATCCTGCCCTGCGCTGCGGCTCAGGACGGGTCGAGCCCCGATGCGTCCGAAGCGGCCGCCACGCAGAACTGGTTGCCGTCGGGGTCGGCCAGCGTCACCCAGCGGAAGCTGTCGTCCCCCCGGCGCTCGATCAGCGTCGCGCCTGCGGCCACCAGGCGGTCGACCTCGGCGTCCAGGTCGTGCGCGGTGAGGTCGAGGTGGATCCGGTTCTTGCCGGGGGTCGGGTCGTCGACCTTCTGGAAGGCGAGCAGGCCTGGCAGTCCGCCGCCGCTCACCAGGACGTAGTGGCCGTCGTTGGTCTCGCCCACCGTGGCACCGGTCTGCTCGGCCCACCAGGAGGCGAGTGACAGGGCGTCGGTGGTGTCCATCGTGATCATGCCCAGGGTCAGAGTCATGGCGCCGACGCTAGCGGCCAGCACCGACGGCGAGAAGATGCACGAGACCCCGCCTCCCTGACGGGAGACGGGGTCTCGGGTGGTGCGGGTGCCGGTCAGCGACCGGCGGGGATCACTTGGTGATCTTGGTGACGCGGCCGGCGCCGACGGTGCGGCCACCCTCGCGGATGGCGAAGCGCAGGCCCTCGTCCATGGCGATGGGCTGGATGAGCTCGACCGACATCTCGGTGTTGTCGCCCGGCATGACCATCTCGGTGCCCTCGGGCAGGGTCACGACGCCCGTCACGTCCGTGGTGCGGAAGTAGAACTGCGGGCGGTAGTTGTTGAAGAACGGCGTGTGGCGGCCGCCCTCGTCCTTGCCCAGGATGTAGACCGAGGCGTCGAAGTTGGTGTGCGGGGTGGTCGTGCCCGGCTTGATCACGACCATGCCGCGCTCGACGTCCTCGCGCTTGGTGCCACGGAGCAGCAGACCGACGTTCTCACCGGCCTGGCCCTCGTCGAGGAGCTTGCGGAACATCTCGACACCGGTGACGGTGCTCTTCTGCGAGCCCTCGCGGATGCCGATGATCTCGACCTCCTCGTTGACCTTGACGATGCCGCGCTCGATGCGACCGGTGATGACGGTGCCACGACCGGTGATCGTGAAGACGTCCTCGACGGGCATGAGGAAGGGCTTGTCGGTGTCGCGCTCGGGGGTCGGGATGTAGTCGTCCACGGCCTGCATGAGCTCGGCGATCGAGTCGCCCCACTTGGCGTCGCCCTGCAGCGCCGGGAAGGCCGCCACGCGCACGACGGGGATGTCGTCGCCCGGGAACTCGTACTCGGAGAGGAGCTCGCGCACCTCCATCTCGACGAGCTCGATGAGCTCCTCGTCGTCGACCATGTCGCACTTGTTGAGCGCGACCACCAGGGCAGGCACGCCGACCTGGCGCGCGAGCAGCACGTGCTCGCGGGTCTGCGGCATGGGGCCGTCGGTGGCGGCGACCACGAGGATCGCGCCGTCCATCTGCGCCGCGCCGGTGATCATGTTCTTGATGTAGTCGGCGTGACCGGGGCAGTCGACGTGCGCGTAGTGGCGCGCCTCGGTCTGGTACTCGACGTGCGCGATCGAGATCGTGATGCCGCGCTGCCGCTCCTCGGGAGCCTTGTCGATCTGGTCGAACGCCGAAGCCTCGTTGAGGTCCGGGTACTTGTCGTGCAGCACCTTGGTGATCGCCGCGGTCAGCGTCGTCTTGCCGTGGTCGATGTGACCGATGGTGCCGATGTTGACGTGCGGCTTGGTCCGCTCGAACTTCGCCTTAGCCACTGGGGCTCCTCCTGGTTGTTGTTACTTGACTCGTGGGTGTGGGGTGGTGCTGATGCCGAGGATCCGGCGCGATTACTCGCCGCGGACCTTCTTGACGATCTCGTCGGCGATGTTCGTGGGAACCTCGGCGTACGAGTCGAACTCCATCGAGTACGACGCCTGACCGGAGGTCTTGGACCTCAGGTCGCCAACGTACCCGAACATCTCGGACAACGGCACAAGGGCGTTGACGACCATGTCGCCGTGACGCTCCTCCTGTGCCTGGATCTGGCCGCGGCGCGAGTTGATGTCGCCGATGACGGTGCCCAGGAACGTGTCCGGGGTGGTCACCTCCACGGCGAACATCGGCTCGAGCAGCACCGGCTTGGCCTTGCGTGCGGCCTCCTTGAAGGCCTGGTTGCCGGCGATCTTGAACGCGAGCTCGGACGAGTCGACGTCGTGGTAGGCGCCGTCCTCGAGCGAGAACTTCACGTCGACCATCGGGTAGCCGGCGAGGACGCCGAACTCCATGGCCTCCTGGCCACCCTGGTCGACCGAGGGGATGTACTCCTTCGGCACGCGACCGCCGGTGACGTTGTTGACGAACTCGTAGCCCGCACCGGTGCCCGTCTCCGGGTCGATGTTGGGCTCGAGCGAGATGACGACCTTCGCGAACTGGCCCGAACCACCGGTCTGCTTCTTGTGGGTGTAGCTGTGGTTGGCCACCTTGTTGCGGATGGTCTCGCGGTAGGCCACCTGCGGCTTGCCGACGGTCGCCTCGACGCGGAACTCGCGCTTCATGCGGTCGACGAGGATCTCGAGGTGGAGCTCGCCCATGCCGGCGATGATCGTCTGGCCGGTCTCCTCGTCGGTCTTGACCGTGAAGGTCGGGTCCTCGTCGGACAGGCGCTGGATCGCGGTGCCGAGCTTCTCCTGGTCGCTCTTCGTCTTGGGCTCGATCGCGACCTCGATCACCGGGGCCGGGAACGTCATCGACTCGAGCACGACCTGGTTGTTCGGGTCGCACAGCGTGTGGCCGGTCTTGGTGTCCTTGAGGCCCATGACGGCCACGATCTGCCCGGCGCCGACCGACGCGATCTCCTCACGCTTGTTGGCGTGCATCTGGTAGACCTTGCCGATCCGCTCCTTCTTGCCGTTGACCGAGTTGACCACGGTCGAGCCGGCCTCGAGCTTGCCCGAGTAGACGCGGACGTAGATCAGCTTGCCGAGGTGCGGGTCGGAGGCGATCTTGTAGGCCAGGCCGGCGAACGGCTCGTCGTCGGACGGCTTGCGGGAGATCGACTCCTCCTCGTCACGCGGCGAGTGACCGACGATGGCGTCGATGTCGAGCGGCGAGGGGAGGTACTTCACGACCGCGTCGAGCAGGGGCTGGACGCCCTTGTTCTTGAACGCGGTGCCGCACAGGACCGGGTTGACCTTGTCGGACAGGGTCGCGCGACGGATGGCTGCCTCGAGCTCCTCGACGGCGAAGCCGTCGTCACCCTCCCCGAGGTACTTCTCCATAATCTCGTCGTCGGCCTCGGCGAGGGTCTCGATGAGCTTCTCGCGGTACTCCGCGGCCTGCTCGGCGAGGGCGGCCGGGATCTCCTCGACCTCGTAGTCCTCACCCATCTTGGTCTCGCCGCGCCAAGTGAGGGCACGCATGCCGACCAGGTCGACGACACCGAGGAAGTCGGACTCCGCGCCGATGGGCAGCTGGAGCACGAGCGGGGTGGAGTTGAGGCGCTCGACCATCATGTCGACGCAGCGGAAGAAGTCCGCGCCGGTGCGGTCGAGCTTGTTGACGAAGCACATGCGGGGGACCGAGTACTTGTTGGCCTGGCGCCACACCGTCATGGTCTGCGGCTCGACACCGGCGACACCGTCGAAGACCGCCACGGCGCCGTCGAGGACGCGCAGCGAGCGCTCGACCTCGGCGGTGAAGTCCACGTGGCCGGGGGTGTCGATGATGTTGATCTGGTGGTTCTTCCACCAGCAGGTCGTCGCGGCGGACGTGATGGTGATGCCGCGCTCCTGCTCCTGCTCCATCCAGTCCATCGTGGCGCCACCCTCGTGGACCTCACCGATCTTGTAGGTGATGCCGGTGTAGAACAGGATGCGCTCGGTGGTGGTCGTCTTGCCGGCGTCGATGTGCGCCATGATGCCGATGTTGCGGACCTTGTTGAGGTCGGTGGTGATGTCGACAGCCACTGTTGTGTCTCAGTCCCTCGGAAGTTGGTGGGAGCTCGTGGGGAGAGGGGCCGTACGCCGCGGGGAGCGGGTGCGGCCCCTCGCCGTCACCAGCGGTAGTGGGCGAAGGCCTTGTTGGACTCGGCCATCTTGTGGGTGTCCTCGCGCTTCTTCACAGCGGCGCCGAGGCCGTTGCTCGCGTCGAGGATCTCGTTCATCAGGCGCTCGGACATGGTCTTCTCGCGGCGGTCGGCCGCGTAGCCCACGAGCCAGCGCAGCGCGAGCGTGGTGGAGCGGTTGGCCTTGACCTCGACCGGGACCTGGTAGGTCGCGCCGCCGACGCGGCGGGACTTGACCTCGATGGCCGGCTTGACGTTGTCCATCGCGCGCTTGAGCGTGACGACCGGGTCGGTGCCGGTCTTCTCGCGGCAGCCCTCGAGGGCGGTGTAGACGATGCGCTGCGCCACGGCCTTCTTGCCGTCCTGCAGGACCTTGCTCACGAGCTGGGTCACCAGCTGGGAGCCGTAGACGGGGTCGACGACGAGGGGGCGCTTGGGAGCGGGACCCTTGCGAGGCATTACTTCTCCTTCTTCGCGCCGTAGCGGCTGCGGGCCTGCTTGCGGTTCTTGACACCCTGGGTGTCGAGCGAGCCGCGGATGATCTTGTAGCGGACGCCGGGAAGGTCCTTCACACGGCCGCCGCGGACGAGCACGATCGAGTGCTCCTGCAGGTTGTGACCGACGCCCGGGATGTAGGCCGTGACCTCGACGCCGCTGCTCAGGCGCACGCGGGCGACCTTGCGGAGGGCGGAGTTCGGCTTCTTCGGGGTGGTCGTGTAGACGCGGGTGCAGACGCCTCGGCGCTGCGGGGATCCCTTCAGGGCAGGCGTCTTGCTCTTGGACACCTTGTCCTGGCGGCCCTTGCGGACCAGCTGGTTGATGGTGGGCACCGGGTGGTTCCCTCTCTCTGTCTGCTCTTCACGGCTCGGCGCGTTGCCGGGCTCGGGTGTGTTGCGCTGTTGCGTGTGCCTGTTGCGAATACCGTGGCCAGCCGGGGCCGCGGCAGTGGACGCCGCGAGTTCCGAGCATGGGCATGGGTCTGGACGGGCCAGACACGAGGATTGAGGCTACTCGGGCCTCACGGCAGGGTCAAAATGCCGCGTGGGCGTCCGGGCGGCTCGCCTGGGGGGTGTGCGCGCGTCGCGCCCGCTGGGACCGGAGGTAGAGGGCCGCGCAGAGGGCCGCCCCGGCGATGGTCAGCAGCCCGCCGCCCAGCAATGTCCACCGGGCACCGTACTCCTGGCCGATCCAGCCGATGATGGGGGCGCCCACGGGCGTGCCGCCCATGAAGATCATCAGGTAGAGCGCCATCACGCGCCCGCGCACCCCGGCATCGGTGTGCAGCTGCATGTAGGTGTTGGCGCTGGTGATGAAGGTGAGCGCGGCGAGGCCGGTGACGGGTGCGAGCAGGGCGAAGGTGAGGTAGGAGGGCATCAGCCCGGCCAGCATCACGGTCGCGCCGAAGGCGAGGGCGGCGCCGACGACGAGGCGGTGGCGGACCTGGTTGCGCCGGGCGGCCAGCAGCGCACCGGTGAGGGAGCCGACGGCCAGGAAGGTGCCCAGCAGGCCGAACTCCTGGGGGCCCTTGCCGAAGACCTCGGTCGCCATGAGCGCGGACGTGATCTGGAAGTTGAGCCCGAAGGTGCCCGCGAAGAACACCAGGCCGAGCACGAGCATCAGGTCGGGCCGGGCACGGACGTAGGCCACGCCCTCGCGGAGGGCGCCCGGGCCGCGGTCGGCCGGTGCTGCGGCGGCGATCCGGCTGGTGTCGAGGTGGCGCAGCGACCAGATCGGAGCGGCGTACGACACCGCGTTGAGCAGGATCACCCAGCCGGTGGCGACCGCTCCCCCACCGAACGCCGCGATGAGCACGCCGGCCAGGCCGGGGCCGACGAGCCGGGCGGCGTTGAAGCTCGCCGAGTTGAGGCCCACGGCGTTGGTGAGGTCGCCGGGATCGACCAGCTCGGAGACGAACGACTGGCGGGCCGGGCCGTCGAACGCCGAGGCCGAGCCGAGCACGAAGGCCAGCACGTAGACGTGCCACACCTCGGCGACGCCGGTGACGGCGAGGAGGCCGAGGACGGCCGCGGGCAGCGCCATGCCGAGGTTGGTCAGCTGCAGCAGGCGGTGCTTGGGCATCCGGTCGGCGATCAGGCCCGCGAACGGGGTCAGCAGCAGGACGGGCAGGAACTGGAGCCCGGTCGTGATGCCGAGGGCGGTGCCGCCCGACCCGACGGCGAGCTCGAGCACCAGCCAGTCCTGGGCGACGCGCTGCATCCAGGTGCCGGTGTTGGACACCACCCCGCCGGCTGCGTAGCGGCGGTAGTTGGCGTTGGAGAGGGAACGGAACGTGGGGCTCGTGGGAACTCCTCAGTCGTGCATCGGTCAGGTGGTCAGTCGGCGGCGGCGAGCCGCATCAGGATCGGCGCGGCGTCGCGGAGCGCGGCACGCTCCTCGCGGGTCAGACCGGCCAGGCGCTGGGCGAGCCACGCGTCGCGCCGTTGGCGGTCGGCCAGCACGGCCGCGCGCCCGGCGTCCGTGATCGACACGACGACCTGGCGCCCGTCGGTGTCGTGGGGGCGGCGCTCGACGTAGCCGTCGCCCTCGAGGCAGTTGACCGTGCGGGTCATCGACGGCGGCTGGACGCGCTCCGCGCGGGCCAGGTCGCCGACGGTCTGGTCGCCCATCCGCACGAGCAGGCCGAGCACGACCATCTGCGGGATGCTCAGGTCGTTGTCCGGGTGGCGCTCGGCGGCGAGGCGACGGCGCAGGCGCATGACCCCGGCACGGAGCTCGGAGGCGAGCCCGGCGTCGGAGCGCAGGTCGGGGGACGGCATATCGTTAGCATAAGTCATTACCTCTGCTAACCATTCCGTGACGACCGCGTCGGGTCGGTCACACCCCTCCCCGGAGGGCGGGGAGTCCCGGGACTCGGGTCAGGACAGCAGGCGGTCGATCGGCGTGTAGGCGAAGTAGACGACGAAGAGCCCGGCGACGAGCCACATGAGCGGGTGGACGGCCCGCGCCTTGCCGAGGACCACCTTGATGAACACGTAGGCCACGAAGCCCGCGCCGATGCCGACCGAGATCGAGTAGGTGAAGGGCATCAGGACGACGGTGAGGAACGCGGGGATCGCCACCTCGAGGTCGCGCCAGTCGATCTCGGAGACCTGCTGCATCATCAAGAAGCCCACCAGCACCAGCGCCGGGACGGCGGCCTCGGACGGGATGGCCGAGACGAGGGGGGTGAAGAAGGTGGCGAGCAGGAAGAGCGCGCCGGTGACGACGGCGGCCAGGCCGGTGCGGGCGCCCTCGCCGACGCCCGAGGCGCTCTCGATGTAGGAGGTGTTGGACGAGACCCCGGCGGCACCGCCGGCGATCGCGGCTACCGAGTCGACGACCAGGATGCGCTGCGCGTGCGGCGGCGTGCCGTGCTCGTCATTGAGGCCGGCCTCGGCGCCGATGGCGGTCATCGTGCCCATCGTGTCGAAGAAGTCGGCCAGCATCAGGGAGAAGATCAGGAGCAGCGCGGCCAGGATCCCCGTGCCGGTGTCGTCGAAGGCTCCGAAGAGGTCGACCTCGCCGAGGGTGTCGAAGGACGGCAGCGCCACCACGTCGCCGCTCAGCGTGGGCACGCTGAGCGCCCAGCCCTTCGGGTTTCCCGCCGAGACTTTACCCAGGTCGCCGATCGCCTCGACCACGACCGCGACCACGCTCGTGAGGACGATCGAGATCAGGATGGCCCCGCGCACCTTGCGCACCCACAGCGCGACCATCAGGGCCAGCCCCAGGCAGAAGACCAGCACCGGCCAGCCGCCGAGGTGGCCGTCCGGACCGAGCTGGACCGGCACGCTCGTGTTGAAGGCATCGGGGACGCGGGTCACGACGCGGGCGTCGACGAACCCGATGAGCGCGATGAACAGGCCGATCCCGACCGAGATCGCCACCTTGAGCTGCTGAGGCACGGCGTGGAAGACCGCCTTGCGGAAGCCGGTGAGCACCAGCGCCAGGATCACGATGCCCTCGAGAACGACCAGGCCCATCGCCGCACCCCAGGTGGTCTCGCGGGCGATCGTGTTGGCCACGAACGCGTTGAGCCCCAGGCCGGTCGCGAGAGCGAGCGGGAAGTTGGCGAACCCGCCCATCGCGATGGTGAGCACGCCGGCGACCAGCGCGGTGCCGGCCGCGATGGCCGCGATGCCGCTGCCCGGCTCGGCGCCGCCGCCGAGGAAGGCGCCGGTCGAGTCGGGCGCGTAGCCGAGGATGAGCGGGTTGAGCACGATGATGTAGGCCATCGTCAAGAAGGTCACGACACCGCCGCGGACCTCGCGACCGACAGTGGATCCGCGCTCGGTGATCTGGAAGAACCCGTCGAGGCCGGAGCCCTGCGGCCGCCGCGGTGCTGTCTGCGTCTTCTCGCTCACGAAACCGCAGTGTGGCACGTCTGCGCCGCCCTCGGGGGGAGTGTCCGCCGCGTGTAGCGTGGAGGCGTGGACCTGGGTGACGAGCAGCCGATGCGGCACGAGATCGGCAGGCGGACCTACGTCGTCGCGCCGGTCGAGCCGCTCGACGTCGACGGCGTCCGCACGACGGAGGTCGGCACGGTCCTGTGGCTGCTCGGGTTCCTGGGCCTGCTGCCCTTCTGGGGTGCCCTCGAGGACAGCGGGCGCACCTGGTGGCTGTGGACCTGCCTGGCCGGCTTCGGGCTGGGACTGTGCGGGCTGGAGTACTGCCGGCGCCGGCGCAGGGAGCGCGCCTCGAGGCAGGACCGGGCGTGACGCTGCCCCCGACCCGCTGGGAGCTCGCCGGCGAGGACAACCGCGGCTACGGCCGCCACTTCGCCGACATCGTGGCCCGCGGCGCCGACGTGGAGGGCGAGGCCAGGCTGGCCGACGCCCTCGTCGCGCGCGAGGCCAGGATCATCGACATCGGCTCGGGCATGGGCCGGGTGGCGGCCGCGCTCGCCGCGCGGGGCCACCACGTCGTCGCGACGGAGCCCGACGCCGCGCTGCGCGAGCAGTCACGGGCGACGTACGCCGACCTCGAGGTCCTCCCCCACGACGCGCTGGCGCTCGACCCGGCCGAGCTCGGCACGTTCGACCTCGCCGTGCTCGTCGGCAACGTGATGATCTTCCTCGCCGAGGGCACCGAGCGCAGCGTGCTCGAGCGGGTCCGCGACCTGCTCGCCCTCACCGGGCGGGCGCTCGTCGGCTTCCACCTCGAGGCGGTCAAGGCCGGGAGCCGCACCTACCCGGCAGACGAGTTCGTCGCCGACGCCGAGGCGGCGGGGCTGCGGGTGGTGCACCGCTTCGGCAGCTACGAGCTGCACGAGCCGGTCGACGACTACGCGGTGTGGGTGCTGGCCAGGGCCTGAGCCCGACCGGTCAGATCGGCTCGAGGTCGTCGTCGAGCAGCGTGTCGAAGACGTGGTCGGGCATCGGGATCGGCTGCTGCTTGCGCGCGAGCTTGACCTCGGAGTGGGCGCCGCAGCCGTGGTCGAAGGTCACGACCCGGCCGTCGTCGTTGGCGTTGCCGTTGGCGCACACGCCGAACCGGTCGGCCAGCGAGCCGCTGAGCCGCACCAGGAAGCCGCACGACCAGCAGGTCTCCGGGGCGCCCTTCGCCAGCGGCGAGTCGGGACCACCCGGGCCGGCGTACCAGCGCTCGGCGGCCATGTCGATGCCCTCACGGCTCAGGGTGCGCACCCGCCCGAGGCCGAGGTCGTCGGCCACCCGGCGCACCTGCGCGCGGTCGTCGGCGTCGAGCGGGTCGTCGCCCACCAGGTAGGTCGGGACCAGGCGGGCGTCCTCGTCCTCGACGGGCAGCAGGTCGCCCGGGGACAGGTCGCCGGGCTGGAGGCGCTCCTTGTAGGGCACCCACGGCGGCGCCACGATGGCGTCGTCGCCGGGCAGCAGCACGACCTCGTTGACGGTGATGTCCTTGCCGCGCTTGGCACGGGTGAGGGTGACCGACCAGTACCAGCCGGGGTAGCCGGCGCGCAGGCAGGCGAAGTGGTGGGTGACCACGCGCTCCCCCTCGGCGCGCGCGCCGAGGTGGTCGCCCACGTCGGTCGGGTCGGCGACCTCGAGGACGACGCTGCGGGCGAGCTCGACGGCCTTGGCGAGGACCGAGTCGGCCTTGCCGGCGCGGGTGGGGAGAGCGATCACCGGTGCATCATCGCAAACGATCGGCTGTCCTGTCCCGTCGGGACGTGCGCTGGGACAGGACCGGGATGTCGGGCACGGGCGTCGGACGGGTAGGCCAAGATGGTCCCGTGACGTCCGAGCGCCCCGACCCCGCCACGGGACCGCGGACCGCGGACGCTTCGGGCCCGGCCCGCCGCGGGACCGTGCGCCGCTCGCTCACCGGCGCTGCCCGGGGCGTGCGGGCCGTCGGCCACGGCGCCCGCGTCGTCGGGCGGGGCGCAGGCAGCGCCGGCCACTTCGCGGTCGCCCAGGCGCGGCGCGCCGCCCGCGCCGAGGGCGCCGGCGACTCGGGGCTCTCCCGCCTCATCGAGCTGCACGCGTTCAACGCCGCCGGCGATGCAGCGGTGGCGATCTCGCTCGCCGGCACGCTGTTCTTCCAGGTGCCCACCGGCGAGGCACGCGGCCAGGTCGCGCTGTTCCTCGGCCTGACGATGCTGCCCTTCGCCATCGTCGCGCCGCTCATCGGCCCGTTCCTGGACCGCTTCAGCCACGGCCGCCGGTGGGCGGTCGGCGCGACGATGGCCATCCGCGGCTTCCTCTGCTGGGTGCTCGCGACCGCGGTCGTCACCGAGTCGGCGTGGCTGTTCCCGGCCGCGCTCGGCTGCCTCGTCGCGTCCAAGGCCTACGGCGTGACCCGGGCGGCCGCCGTCCCGCGGCTGCTGCCCCCCGACCTGACGCTGGTCAAGGCCAACGCCCGGGTCTCCCTCGCCGGCGTGGTCGGCGCCGGCGTGTCGGCACCGCTGGCGATCCTCGCCTCCACCTTCGGCCCGGAGTGGTCGCTGCGCTACGGCTTCGTGATCTTCGTCCTCGCCACGATCTGGGCCATCCGGCTGCCCGAGAAGGTCGACGCCAGCCACGGCGAGGGCGAGATGGTGCTCACCGGCTCCGCCGACGAGGACCACACGGGGCACCGGCCGCGCACCCGCATCCCGGCCGCCGTGGCGTTCGCGCTGCGGGCCAACTGCGGGCCCCGGTGGCTCTCGGGGTTCCTCACGATGTTCATGGCGTTCCTGCTGCGCGACAACCCGATCGGCGAGTGGAGACCGGAGGTCCTGCTCGCCCTGGTGATCGGCGGGGCCGGCCTCGGCAACACGCTCGGCATCACGATCGGGTCGCTGCTGCGCCGCCTCAACCCGGCGATGACCGTGGTGCTCGCCCTGCTGGCCGACGCCGTGGTGGCCACGCTGGCCGCGCTGTTCTACGGGGTGGTGACGCTGGTGCTGCTCGGGCTGACCGCGGGCCTCGCCCAGTCGCTGGCCAAGCTGTCGCTCGACTCGACCATCCAGCGCGACATCCCCAGCCGCATCCAGGCGAGCGCGTTCGCGCGCTCCGACACCACGCTGCAGCTGGCGTGGGTGATCGGCGGCTTCGTCGGCATCGCCATGCCGCTGATGCCGCAGCTCGGCCTGGGCATCGCGGCCGGCGTGCTGGGGGCGTGGGCGACGTTCGTGCTGCTCAGCCGGCCCGCACGCACCGAGCCGGCCCGCGCCTGAGCGGACCCCCGGGGCGGGGGTCGGTGCCCGGTCAGGCGTCGAGCTCGTCGGCGAGGGCCCGGAGCACCTTGGCGGTGCCGCGGGCGGCCGCGCGCTCGGGGTGCCGACCGCGGCGGTAGGTCTCCTCGACGCCCTCGAGCATCTTGATGAGGTCCTCGACGATGGTGACCATGTCCTCGGGCCGCTTGCGCTGGGCGTTGCGCTGGTTGCGCGCGACGGAGGCGGGTGCGTCGAGCACCCGCACCTGCAGGGCCTGGTCGCCGCGGCGACCCTGGGCGATGCCGAACTCGACCTTGGTGCCCGCCTTGAGGGAGGTGGTGCCCTCGGGCAGGGCGTCGGCGTGGACGTAGACGTCCGGGCCGCTCTCCTGCGACAGGAAGCCGAAGCCCTTCTCCGCGTCGTACCACTTCACCTTGCCAGTCGGCACGGTCCACCCCACTCAGCTCGACGTCCGGAGCCACGTGGTGCCACGCGGCCCGGCACAGGATAGGGGGCGGCGACGAGTCGCGCCCACCTGGTTGTCGGGGGGCCTGTGATCTGGTGACATGTCTGCTGGAACCATGGGACGCTCGGGGGCTCACCGCGCTGGGGGCGGGGGCCACGTCGCGGAGCGGGAGGACACGTGCGGGCACGACGGGCAGGACGGATCATCGGCTGCGCCGTGCTCGCGCTCGGCGCCGGGATCGCCGCCCACGGCACCGCCCTCGCCGACGACGCCACCGCCGCCACCTCCACCACCGGCGAGCTCACGCTCGTCACCCTGGCGGGCGCCGGCACGTCCGCCGGCCGGGCCGAGGCGCCGGACCTCCTCGCCGAGCAGGACGCCGTCCTCGCCGCCGTCGGGGCAGGCGCACCGGTCTACCGCTGGACCACGGCCCTCAACGGGTTCGCCGTGCGGCTGACGGAGCAGCAGCTGACCGCTCTCGACGACCAGCCCGCGGTGGCGTCGGTCGAGCCCGACACGATCCGGCCGATGGCCGGGCGCACGTCGCTGGCCGCCGTCCGCGCCGCTGCCGCCAGCCCGCGCCTGCGCGGCGGGGCCGGTGTCGTGGTGGGTGTCGTCGACTCGGGCATCGCACCGCAGTCACCCGCCTTCGCCGAGGTCCCCGGGCTCGGCGCCGACCCCGAGGCCTTCGCCGGCGCGTGCGTCGAGGGCCAGGGCTGGAGCGCCGACGACTGCACCCGCAAGATCGTCGGCGCGCGGTGGTACGTCGACGGCTTCGGCGCCGACCGGGTGCGCACCTCTGAGTCGCTCTCGGCCCTCGACACCCTCGGTCACGGCACGCAGGTCTCCTCCGTCGCGGCCGGCAACGCCGGCGTCAGCGTCCGGGTCGACCAGCGGGACGCCGGCTTCTTCGGCGGGGTCGCCCCGCAGGCGCGGATCGCCGCCTACAAGGCCTGCTGGGGCGCGCCCGACCCCGCCGACGACGGCTGCTCCACCGCCGACGTGGTCTCCGCGGTCGACGCCGCCGTGGCCGACGGCGTCGACGTGCTCAGCCTCGCCCTGTCCGGCGGGGAGGGCATCGACATCCTCCAGCTCGCGCTCCTGGGCGCCGCCGAGGCCGACATCGTGGTCGTCGGCGCCTCCGGCAACACCGGCGGCTCGGCCTACGCCGCCCACGCAGGGCCGTGGGTGACGACGGTCGGCTCCGCGGTGGGCCGGATGTCCCGCGGCCGGGTCACGCTGCCCGACGGCCGCTCCTGGACCGGCGGCGGCCGGCCCTCCCGGGTGAGCGCGCGCGCCGTCCTCGCGCGGCGCGCGGCAGCCCCGGACGTGTCGCGCCGGGCGGCCGCCCAGTGCCGCCTCGGCGCCCTCGACTCACGCCTCGTGGCCGACCGGATCGTGGTGTGCGAGCGCGGCGCCATCGGCCGCATCGACAAGTCCGAGTCGGTCGCGCAGGCCGGAGGTCGGGCGATGGTGCTCGTCAACCGGCGTCCCGGCGCGATCACCGCCGACCTCCATGCCGTGCCGACCGTCCACCTCCCCGCGCGGGCGGGGCGCTCGTTCAGCCGGTGGGTGGCCCGGCACCCCGACGCCCGGGTGAGCATGGCGCGCGACGCCGGACGGCCCGGCACCCGCCGCACAGCCCGGTGGAGCGCCTCGGGTGACCCGCGCGGCGTCACCCTCAAGCCCGACGCCGTCGCCGACGGCGATGCCGTGCTGGGCGCGCTGCCGGAGTCCACCGGCCGCAGCTGGGGCGTCTTCAGCGGCAGCTCCGCCGCCACCGCGCACGCCGCCGGCCTCGCGGCGCTGGTGCGGGCCCGGCACCCCGAGCGGTCGGCAGCGGTCGTCCGGTCGCTGCTCGTGACGTCGGCCCGTCCCGTCCCGGGCGCCTCCCCGCTCGCGCAGGGCACCGGCGCCCTCCCCAGCCAGGCGCCGACCGCCCACCTCGCCCTCGACGTCGCACCGCAGGAGTGGCGTCGTGCGCTGCGCCGCCACCTGCTCGCGCGGCTCAACACCAGCTCGGTGCTGATGCCGGCGCGTCGCCAGCGCGCGGTGCGCACGGTGACCAACATCGGCACCCGCCCGGAGTACTTCTCGGTGACGGCCCGCGGCTTCTCCTCCCACCGCGTGCGCGTGCAGCCGCTCGCCGTACGCCTCGCCCCCGGCGAGTCGGCCGACTTCACCGTCACCGTCACCGGGCCGGTCACGCCGGGCCAGCTCGACGACGGCATGCTCGTGTGGCGCGGCGCCCGTGGGGGCGTGACCCGCGTGCCGGTCGCCCTGACCCGCTGACGCACCGCCTGCGGCGACGACGGCGGGGACGGGCTCAGCCCTCCCGGGAGACGACCATCTCGCGGTCGCCGTAGACGACCTTGTCGCCGTCGACGAGCGCGGCGGGCTTGCCCGGGGCGAGCTGGCGCGAGACACCCTGGCGCACGAGCACCGTGCCGTTGGTGGACCCCCGGTCCATGACGACGAGCGTGCCGTCGGATGCCGGGCCGAACTGGGCGTGCGTCTTGGAGACCGACATGTCGGCCGAGGACAGCGGGACCAGGTGGGCCACCTGCTCGCCCGCTCGCGGCTCGGGACGACGCCCGACCAGCGCGAGCCCGGCGATCACGAAGCTCTCGCCGTTGTCGAAGTGCACCCGCCAGCGCGCGGGGGCCGGCGGCATCGCCGCGGCGGCGGGCGGCCGGGGCGGCACCGGGACCGGCTGCTGGGCGGGCTGGCCCGGGGCCGGCGCCCACTGCGGCGGCGCGGACCGCGCCTGCTGCACCGGCTGGGGCTGCTGCGGCTGGGACTGGGACCGGTGGGCGGGGGCGAGGGCGGTCGGGTCGGCGGGGAGCGCAGGGCGGCGCGTCGAGTGCTCGGGTCGCTCCGGCGTGCGCACCGGCTCCACCGGCGGAGCCGGCACCAGTCGCATCGCGGTGAGGTTGACGATGTGGCGCGGGGCCTCCTGGACCGACGCGTCGTCGGCCTCGTCGGCCGGGCGTACGTCGACCACCACGGTGTGCGCCAGGTGGTCGTGCCAGCCACGGCGCTGCCGGCCGCGGTCCTCCACGGCCGTCCAGGCCAGGGTGGCCACGCCGATGCCGAACGTCGGGAGCCCGGCCGCCCCCAGCACGAGCTGGCGCAGGAGGGCCGGCCCGACGCCGATCGGGGTGCCGGTGCCGTGGTGCACCACCCGGAGCCCGGTGAGCGCCTTGCCGGGCGAGGTGCCGCTGACGCCGAGCACCACCGCCTGGACGAGCCACAGCAGCGCGGTCGCGCCGGCGACCGCGCCCACCACCGTCCACGGGTCGTCGGAGACCACGAGCGCGGTCACGACGCCGACGGCGGCGATGAGGCCCCAGGCGAGGAGCCGGTCGATCGCGAACGCGACGAAGCGTCGGTCGAGCTCGGCGACGGGGTAGGTCAGGGAGTGGGGGTGGTGGGTCACGGGGCGCTGCTCAGGGGTTCGTCACCTGGATGGTGACACCGTCGCCGAGGTCGAGGACGGCGCCGGGGATCAGGCTGACGGCGATGCCGGGCTTGAGGTCCTCGGGGTCGAGACCGGGCTGGGCGAGGACGGTGCCGTTGGTGGAGCCCAGGTCGGTCGCGATCGCGGAGCCGTGGTCGGCCCCCGCACCCGGGCGGATCTCGAGGTGGGTCGAGGAGATCTCCTGGTGGGGGCTGGGCACGGTGACGACGTGCGGCAGCTCGTGGGAGGGAAAGCGCCGCGCCTCGGGGGCGCGGCCCACCAGCACGGTGCGGTCGACGGCCACGACGTCGCCGGTGGAGAAGACCAGCGAGGCGACGGGCTGTGCGACGACGTCGGGAGCCATCTCCTGGCCCGGGACGGGCGGACGGTCGAAGTCGGCGACCCGGTCCCCGGCCTGCGTCTGGCCGTCGCGGTCGGACCAGTCGTCGGCCACGACGGGGGTCTCGCCGGTGGGCGTCGGGTCGTCGCCCGGAGCGCCGAACTCCATCGGCGCCCCGGCGGCGGGAGACGCGAGGAGGTCACCGGCGGGAGCGGCGGGAGCGGCGGGCTCGACACGGGGCTCGGCGGGCGCCGCGGGCTCGACCGGTTGCTCGGCGGGCGCCGCGGGCTCGACCGGTTGCTCGGCGGGAGGCTCGGGCTGGACGGGGAGCTCAGGGGCGAGGGGCGCAGGCTGCTCGACGTCGGGCTCCTGTGCGGGGGCGGCGACCGGCTCCTCGGCGGGTGACGGCGCACCGAACTCGACCACCGACACGCGGGCCAGCCCGGCGGTGAGGGGGTGGTCGGCGGAGCCCTCGCCGGTGAGGGTGACCCGCACGCTGGTGATCCCGGGGAGCACCCGCTCGGCCCAGGTGGCGCCGGGTGCGGCCGTCACGATCTCGTCCTCGCCGGCCGAGGCGACCGTCGCGGTGGGCGCGCCGCGCACGATCAGGCGCGTCGCGTCGTCGCTGTGGGCGACGAGGGCGAAGTGGTCGAGCGAGGAGAGCCCGGCGGCGAGCAGCTCGTCGAGCAGCGCGTCGGCGCCGGCCCCGGAGTCTGCGAGGTCCCACAGCCCGGCCACGCGCCCGCGCTGGCTGCCCGGCAGCAGGACCGTCACCCGGTCTCCCACCACGGCGTACCAGTCCCCCGGTGCGAACCTGGCCTCAGTGCTCACTGTCGTCCCCCCAGCTTGGATTCAAGACTCTGCAGCTGGCGCTGGGAGTCGTAGGTCGCGTCCTTGACCAATCCCACCACATCGACGACGACCGCCGTGGCGTTGTCGCGACCCCCGGCCGCCACGGCTGCCCGCACCAGCGTGTCGGCGGCGTCGCGTGGGTCGTCGACGGAGTCGAGGATCCCCTCGATCTCCGTGTCCTCGATCATCCCGGTCACCCCGTCGCTGCACAGCAGGAGACGCTCGACCGAGCCGAGGGGCAGGAGGAAGAAGTCGGGCCGGATCCCCTCGGGGCTGCCCAGCGCCCGGGTGATGACGTGTCGCTCGGGATGGACCGAGGCCTGCTCGGCGGTGATGTGCCCGGCGTCGATGAGCTCCTGCACCACCGAGTGGTCGACGCTGACCTGGTCGAGGCGACCGTCGACGATGCGGTAGATCCGGGAGTCGCCGAGGTTGGCCAGGAGCCACTTGGTGACCCCGGCGTCGTCGACGAGCACGGCCACGACGGCGGTGGTGCCGGCGTGCCAGCCGGGGTGGAGCGCGCGGTGCGCGTCGCCGTAGTCGACGATCCGCGACTGGGCCCGCGCGAAGGCCGCGGACACGAGCTCGGCGCCGCGGCGCGGGTCGTAGGCCTCGGCCAGCCTCTGGAACTCCTCGACCACGATCTGGCTCGCGACGTCACCGCCCGCGTGGCCGCCCATGCCGTCGGCGACGACGAAGACGGGCGGCGCGACGAGGTAGGAGTCCTCGTTGACCTTGCGCACCCGCCCGACGTCCGTCGACGCCCCGTGGTGCAGATCAACGTCCAGCATGTCGGCCCTCTTCGCCCCGTCTCGAGATGTGGGGCCGCGGTGCCGACCCGGCGAGTAGCGTAGAAGGGATGTCCAGCTCAGAGCGGGCGACACCCGCACGTACCCTCGCCGACCAGCTGCGCAGCTGGCCCGACGAGCGTCTCGTGGCGCTGCTCAGGGCCCGTCCGGATCTCGCCACACCCGCCCCTCAGGATTCCTCGCAGCTGGCCTCGCGAGCTGCCACTCGTTCGTCGATCCACCGCGCCCTCGACGGCCTGGACCGACTCGAGCTGTTCGTCCTTGATGCCCTTCTGGTTGCAGGTCAAACCACTTCGGCGGACGTGATCTCGATCGTCAACGCCGACGAGGCGCGCACGGCGGCGGCGCTGCAGCGACTGCTCGACCTGGCGCTGGCCTGGGAGGGACCGGGCGGCGTGCGCGCCCTCACCGGCGTGGCCGACGCGATGCGCGGGATGCCCGGCCTGGTCAGCGGCCTGCGGCCCTCGAGCCCCGACCCGGCGAGCCCCGCCGAGGTGGCCGCCCGGATCGCCGAGCTGTCCCCGGCCGCGACGGCGCTGCTGCACCACGTCGACGAGCACGGAGGTGAGGCCACGACCGGCTCGGCGCGCCGCACCGCCTCCCCCGCCGACGCCCGCTCGCCGGCCGAGGAGCTCCTGAGCCGGCGCCTGCTCGTGCCCCGCGAGGGCGCCGCGGTCGTGCTGCCGGGCGAGGTCGGCCTGGCGCTGCGCGGGGGCAGGACCACCCGCGAGCCGGTGGACGACGTGCCGGTGCTCGCCACCTCGCCCCGCGACCCTGCCCTGGTGGCACGGACCGCGGCCGGCGCGGCGTTCGACGTCGTCCGCCGCGTCGAGCTGCTGCTCGACCACTGGGGCGTGCAGCCGCCGAGCGTCCTGCGCAGCGGCGGGCTGGCGGTCCGCGACCTCAAGTCAGTGGCGCGTGAGCTCCACGTCGACGAGGCCGGGGCCGCGCTGATCGTCGAGGTCGCCCTGGCGGCCGGCCTGGTCGCCGAGGCGGCCGACCGCGACGGCACCCCCGCGTGGCTGCCGACCGACGAGTTCGACGTCTGGTCCGGCCTGCCGATGCCGGAGCGGTGGGCCCGACTGGTCGGCGGCTGGCTGGCCAGCAGCCGGATGCCGTCGCTCGTGGGATCGCGCGACGCGGCGGGCAAGGCCTGGAACGCGCTCGCGCCCGAGCTCTCCAGCGGGCTCGCCGAGGAGGCGCGCCGGCTCGCCCTGCGGGTGCTGGCCGAGGTGCCCGAGGGCGAGGTGCTGGCGGTCGGCACCGGCGTCGCCTCGCTCGTGCAGCGCATCGGCTGGCTGCGCCCGCGCCGGCCCACGATCTTCTCCGACCTGGTCGCCGCCGCCCTGGCCGAGGCGGCCGCGCTCGGGGTGAGCGGCGCGGGCGGGCTGCCGCCCAGCGGGCGGCACGTGGCGGCCGGCGACCTTCCCGCGGCCGCCGCGGCGATCGACCCCCACCTGCCCCGGCCCGTCGACCACGTGCTGCTGCAGGCCGACCTCACCGCGGTCGCGCCCGGCCCGCTCGAGACCGAGGTCGCCCGCCGGCTGCACCTGCTCGCCGACGTCGAGTCCCGGGGAGGCGCCACCGTCTACCGCTTCAGCCCCGGCTCGCTGCGGCGCGGCTTCGATGCCGGGTGGTCCAGCGCGGAGGTGCGCGACTTCCTGACCTCGGTGTCGCAGACGTCCGTGCCGCAGCCACTGGAGTTCCTCGTCGACGACGTCGCGCGCACCTTCGGCAGCGTGCGCGTCGGCCACGCGGAGGCGTTCCTGCGCGCCGACGACGAGGCGGCGCTGGCCGCACTCGTGCACGACCCGCGCGGGCGGAGCCTGGGCCTGCGCCTGCTCGCGCCGACGGTCGCGATCGCCACGTCCCCCCTCGACGTCCTCCTGCCGCGGCTGCGCGAGCTCGGCGCCGCGCCCGTCGTGGAGGCCGCCGACGGCACCGTGCGGGTGAGCCGACCCGACCTGCAGCGCGCCCGCGCGCGCCGCGGGCGTCGTCCCGCCGGTGCGGTCGAGGCGCGCCAGGCCGCGCAGGTCCAGGCCGTCGCGACCGCCATCCGTGCCGGCGACCGGGCCGAGTCGTCCCGGCCGCGCAGCGCCGAGGCGACGACGACGCCGTCGGGGGCGCTGGCGGCGCTCCGCGAGGCGATCGAGTCGGGCAGCACGGTCGTCATCGGCTACGTCGACAGCCACGGCGCCACCGGCGAGCGGGTCGTCGACCCGCGACGCCTCGACGGCGGCCGGCTCTCGGCCTACGACCACCGCGCCGACGACGTGCGGGAGTTCGCCGTGCACCGCATCACACGCGTCCGCACCGCGTGATCGCGTCCGTAGACTGGGACCATGGACTTCATCCGGTACGCCGAGCGTGCTGCCGCGCTCGTCAACGCCGAGCTGCCCGACGAGGAGGCGCTGCGCGAGCACCTGGCCGACCGCTCGTGGCTGCACCGCTCGCTGGTCGCCGGCGACGTGGAGTCCGTGCAGGCGTTCCAGGCCGAGCTGCGCCCGGTCTTCGAGGCCTCCGACGTCGACGACGTGCGGCTGGTGGTGAGCTCGCTCAACGCCCTGCTCGCCCAGCACCCGGTGACGCCGATGATCTCCGACCACGACCCCGGCAACCTCCACATGCACGTCGCCAACCGTGCCGCGTCGGTCGCCGAGCTGCTCATCGGCGAGGCGCTGATGGGCCTGGCCACCTTGGTCTGCGACCTGGGCGCGACCCGGCTCGGCACCTGCTCGGAGCCCCGCTGCGACCACGTCTACGTCGACACCTCGCCCAACCAGTCGCGCCGCTACTGCTCGGACCGGTGCTCGTCGCGGGCCAACGTCGCCGCGTTCCGCGCCCGCCAGAAGGCCGCCGCCGGATGAGCCGGTCGCGAGGCCACCGATGAACGACGGTCCCCTCATCGTCCAGTCCGACAAGACGCTGCTGCTCGAGGTCGACCACCCGTCGGCCGCCGAGGCGCGCAAGGCGATCGCGCCCTTCGCCGAGCTCGAGCGCTCCCCCGAGCACATCCACACCTACCGGCTCACCCCGCTCGGGCTCTGGAACGCGCGCGCCGCCGGTCACGACGCCGAGCAGGTCGTCGACGCCCTGCTGACCTGGTCGCGCTACGCCGTGCCGCACGCGCTCCTGGTCGACGTGGCCGAGACGATGGGCCGCTACGGCCGGCTCCGCCTGGAGAAGCACCCCGTCCACGGCCTGGTGCTGTCGTCCACCGACCGGCCCGTGCTGGAGGAGGTGCTGCGCGCCAAGAAGGTCGCCGGGATGATCGGCGCCCGGATCGACGACGACAGCGTCGCGGTCCACCCCAGCGAGCGCGGCAACCTCAAGCAGGCGCTGCTCAAGCTCGGCTGGCCGGCCGAGGACTTCGCCGGCTACGTCGACGGCGAGGCGCACGACATCGACCTCGCCGAGGACGGCTGGACCCTGCGGCCCTACCAGCGCGAGGCGGC
The DNA here is from genome assembly GCF_058134345.1 of Nocardioides sp. Z24_21. Taxonomy (NCBI): domain Bacteria; kingdom Bacillati; phylum Actinomycetota; class Actinomycetes; order Propionibacteriales; family Nocardioidaceae; genus Nocardioides; species Nocardioides sp. Z24_21. The sequence goes on along the minus strand of NZ_JBYTTH010000002.1, from coordinate 705,835 downwards.
CGAGTCGTTCTGGGACGGCGGCTCCGGCGTCGTCGTGCTGCCCTGCGGCGCGGGCAAGACCATCGTCGGCGCGGCCTCGATGGCGCAGGCGCGGGCGACCACGCTCATCCTCGTCACCAACACCGTCAGCGCGCGGCAGTGGAAGGACGAGCTCGTCGCGCGCACCTCGCTCACCGCCGACGAGATCGGCGAGTACTCCGGCTCGGTGAAGGAGGTCCGCCCGGTCACCATCGCGACCTACCAGGTCCTGACCACCAGGCGGAAGGGCGTCTACCCGCACCTCGAGCTGCTGGACGCCCGCGACTGGGGCCTCATCGTCTACGACGAGGTGCACCTGCTGCCGGCGCCGATCTTCCGGATGACCGCCGACCTGCAGGCGCGTCGCCGCCTCGGCCTCACCGCGACGCTGGTGCGCGAGGACGGCCGCGAGGGCGAGGTCTTCTCGCTCATCGGGCCCAAGCGCTACGACGCCCCCTGGAAGGACATCGAGGCGCAGGGCTGGATCGCGCCGGCCGACTGCGTCGAGGTGCGGGTCAGCCTCCCCGACGGCGAGCGGCTGGCCTACGCGACGAGCGACCCCGACACCCGCTACCGCCTCGCCTCGTGCACCCACGCCAAGCTCGACGTCGTACGCCGCCTGGTGCACCAGCACGCGGGCCAGCCGACCCTGGTGATCGGGCAGTACATCGACCAGCTCGACGAGCTCGCCGAGATGCTCGACGCCCCCGTGATCAAGGGCGAGACGCCGGTCAAGGAGCGACAGCGGCTCTTCAACGCGTTCCGCTCCGGTGAGATCGGGCTGCTCGTCGTGAGCAAGGTCGCCAACTTCTCGATCGACCTGCCCTCGGCCGAGGTGGCGATCCAGGTGAGCGGGTCGTTCGGCTCGCGGCAGGAGGAGGCCCAGCGCCTCGGCCGGCTGCTGCGGCCCAAGACCGAGGGGCGCAGCGCCCACTTCTACACGATCGTGTCCCGCGACACGGTCGACGCCGACTTCGCGCAGAACCGCCAGCGGTTCCTCGCCGAGCAGGGCTACGCCTACCGGATCGTCGACGCCGGCGACCTCCCGGCCGACGCCTGACGACGGCCCGGCTTTTCGCGGCCGTGGCTAGATTCGGCGGGGTGACCCTTCGCGACCGCCTCGGTGCCGAGCTCTTCCGCAAGGTGGCCGGGCCTGACGGCCCACGCAACCGGCGGCGCGTGCACGGCACGCCCGGACCGCGCTGGTTCGAGCCCGGCTCCCCGATCGGCCGCGTCCACGGCGACGCCTCGATGTTCGTCGGCGGCATCCGCGCGATCATGCTGCAGTCGCTTCACCCGGCCGCCATGCAGGGCGTGGCCGACCACTCGGGCTACCGCGGCGACATGTGGGGGCGGCTCGCGCAGGTGTCGACCTACATCGCGATGACGACGTTCGGCGCCGAGCAGGACGCCCTGCAGATGATCCGCGCCGTCCAGCGCGCGCACGAGTCGGTGACCGGCACCCTGCCCGACGGCACGCCCTACGCCGCCTCCGACCCCCACCTGCTCGGCTGGGTGCACGCCGCGGAGATCGACAGCTTCCTCGTCGCGCACGACCGCTACGGCCACCGTCGCCTCGTCGGCGCCGAGCGCGACCTGTACGTCGCCCAGGCCGCCGTCGCGGCCGAGCACCTCGGCGTCGTCGACGCCCCGCGGTCGGAGGACGACCTGCGCGCGACGCTGGCGGCCTACGGTCCCGAGCTCCGCGGCACCCCGGCCGCCCAGGAGGCGATCCGCTTCCTGCTGCTCCACCCCGACCTGCCCCTGGCCGCGCGGCCGGGCTACCTCTCGCTCGCCACGGCCGCGATCGGGCTCCTGCCCGCGGACGCCCGCCGCGAGCTGCGCCTCCCGCCGGTGCCGCCCGTCACCAACCGGGTGCTGGGCGCCGCGGCCACCCGCGCCATCCGGTGGGCGATGGCCTCGGGCCACGCCGAGGCCCGGGAGCTGCAGGCGGCGACGGCGCGGTGAGCCTCGCGGCGCGCTGGCCCCTGCCCCACCACGAGGCGCTGCGCGACGAGCTGCTCGCGGCGTGGGACCGCCCGGGCTACCACGACCTGCTGCACCTCGACGAGGTGCTCGACCGGCTCGACCGCCTCGCCGGGGCGGGCGCCACCTTCGACCCCGTCACGACCCGGCTCGCCGCGTGGTTCCACGACGCGGTCTACGACGGCGCCCCCGACGACGAGGAGCGCTCCGCCGCGTGGGCCGAGCGCGCCCTGCCCGCCGCCCACGCCGGGGAGGTGGCCCGGCTGGTGCGCCTGACCGTGCACCACAGGCCCCGGCCCGGCGACGGTGCCGGCGCGGCGCTCAGCGACGCCGACCTGGGCATCCTGGCCGCCCCGCGGGCGCGCTACGACTCCTACGCGGCGGGCGTGCGGGCCGACTTCGCGCACGTCGGCGACGACGACTTCCGCGCCGGCCGGGCGGCGGTGCTGCGCGACCTCGTCGGGCGCGCGCACCTCTTCGCCACGCCGCAGGCGCGCGAGCTGTGGGAGGACGCCGCCCGGGCCAACCTGGAGCGGGAGCTCGCCGGTCTCAGCGGTCGGTGAGCTGCAGGTAGACCGTGAACCGGTCGTGGCGGTAGCAGGTGCGCGAGACCTCCACGATGCGGCCCTCGGAGACCGCGCGGCGGGCGTGGCGCAGCACCGGGTCGCCCTCGGTGATCTCGAGGACCGCCGCCTCCTCGGCACTGGCCCGGTCGGCGCTGATCGAGTCCTCGACCTCGGTCGGACGCAGGCCGCGGGCGGCGAGCGCCTCGTAGAGGCTGGTCGGGGTGCCGTGCTGGAGGAAGCCGGGAAGCAGCACCTCGTTGAGGTAGGCGTCCTCGACGCACACGATGGCCTGGTCGGCGCGGCGCAGGCGGCGCCAGTGGAGCACGGGGTCGCCGGGTGAGATGTCGAGGGCGCGGGCCACGCCGGGCCCGGCCTGCTCCACGCGGGCGAGCAGCGTCTGCGACTCCGGCAGCATCCCGCGTCGGCGGATCTCCTCGGTGAAGGACGTGAGCCGCCCCGCGGGCTTGGGTGGCTGGGCGACGAAGGTGCCGCGTCCCGGGATGCGCTCGAGCAGGCCCTCGGCGACGAGCGCGTCGAGCGCCTGGCGCACGGTCATCCGAGCGACGCCGAAGCGGGCCACGAGCTCGCGCTCGGACGGTGCTGCCGAGCCGGGGGGCTGGGCCTCGATCAGGCCCCGCACGTGCTCGCGGACCTGGACGTGCTTCAGCGCCCGCTGACGCGGGACTGCCAGGTCCACTTGATCCATGCGTCTCAGGCTAGGACTGGGCCGGATCGGCGTCTCCCCTTTGCGCCAGACCACGGTGAAGCCTTGACGATTTCTTGATGTTCGAACGCGTGTTCGATCCATGGGGTATCGTCGTGCTCGTGGACTTCCAGACGTCCCTCTTCGCCGACGCCCCCGCCGAGCACGCGGGGCTCGCCCCCCAGCGCCGCCAGCTCTCCCGCGGCGCTTGGGTCGACGTCCAGCGCAACTGGCTCACCGCGCCCGACGACGTCTTCAGCGCCCTCGTCGAGCGGGTGCCCTGGCGCGCCGAGCGGCGCGAGATGTACGACGCGGTGGTCGACGTGCCACGGCTGGTCCACACCTACCTCGCCGCCGACCCCCTGCCCCACCCGGCGCTCGCGCAGGCCCGCGCCGAGCTGAGCGAGCACTACCTGCCCGAGCTCGGCGAGCCGTTCGTGAGCGCCGGCTGCTGCTACTACCGCGACGGCCGCGACTCCGTCGCGTGGCACGGTGACACGATCGGCCGCGGCCGCGCGGCCGACACCATGGTCGCGATCGTCAGCGTCGGCGACCCGCGGCGCCTGCTGCTGCGCCCGCGGGGCGGTGGCGCGTCGATCGCCCTCACCATGGGCCACGGCGACCTCGTGGTGATGGGCGGCTCGTGCCAGCGCACGTGGGAGCACGCGGTGCCCAAGGTCGCCCACGCCGGGCCGCGGATCTCGGTCCAGTACCGCCCGCTCAACGTGTTCTGAGCCCCTACCTCCCGAGCAGCCGGCCGAGCAGCCGGCGCAGCACCAGCAGGCCGACGACCACCGCGAGCGCCTGCTTCCAGTAGGACCTGGCGAGCACCGGGAGCACCGTGCTGCCGAGGTCGAGCGCCTCGGGTTCCGGCTCGGGTTCCGGCTCCGGCTCCGGCTCCTGGGGCACGGGTGGCACCACCGCCGGCTGGGGAGCCGGCTCGGCCGCCGCCTCTGGTGCCGGCTCGGCCACCTCCGGCTCGGCGAGCCGCTGCTCCAGGCAGGCGACGAACTGGCCGAGCAGCTTGTCGGAGACGTCCTGCATCACCCCGCGCCCGAACTGCGCCGGCTTGCCGGTGATCGACAGGTCGGTCGCGACCGAGACGTCGGTGGACCCCCCGGCGTCGTCCATCGAGACCGTCACGGTCGCGCCGGCGGTGCCGTTGCCCCGCTTGTCCTTGCCCTTGGCCTCGACGACGAAGCGGTGGGCCGCGGGGTCCTTCTCCACGAAGGTGCCGCTGCCGTTGTAGAGCAGGGCGATCGGGCCGAGCTTGACCTTCACCGAGCCGGCGAACGACTCCTCGTCGGCCTCGGTGACCTGCGCGCCCGGGAAGCACTCGGCGACCGAGGCGATGTCGTTGAAGTGCGCCCAGGTCTCCTCGACGCCGATCGGGACGGTGAAGCGGTGGCTGAGCTCCACGCCTACGACCCCGCCGCCGTGAGCACCGCCCGGCCGGTGAGCACACGGGCGAGGTGCTGCCGGTAGTCGGCCGCGCCGTTGAGGTCCGACGGTGGGCTGGTGCCCTCCGACGCGAGCTGCGCCGCCTCGCGTACGCCGTCCTCGGTGGCGGTCGCGCCCGCCAGCGCCGCCTCGGTGGCGCGGGCGCGCAGCGGGGTGGAGCCCATGTTGGTCAGGCCGACCTTCGCCTCGTCGATCGACCCGCGGACCGTCGCGGCGACCGCCACGATCGGCCACTGGTGGGCGACCCGGACGAACTTCTCGTAGTGGGCGCCCCAACCGGTGTGCTTGGGGATCCGCACCTCGGTGAGGATCTCGTCCTCGCCGATCGCGGTCTCGAAGAGGTCGACGAAGAAGTCGTCGGCCTCGACCGTGCGGGTGCCGCCGGGGCCGGCGATGACGAACCGGGCGCCCAGCGCGAGCGCCGGCGCGCCGAGGTCGCCGGCAGGGTCGGCGTGCGCCAGCGCCCCGCCGAAGGTGCCGCGGTGCCGGATCTGCGAGTCGGCCACCTCGGCCGCCGCCTTCGACAGCAGCAGGGCGTGCTCCTTGACCAGGGCATGGTCGCGCACGCCGTGGTGGGTGGTCATCGCGCCGATCACGATGGCGTCGCCGTCGTCGCGGATGCCCCGCAGCGAGGAGATGCCGCCGAGGTCGATGACGACCTCCGGGGCGTTGAGCCGCATCCGCAGGACCGGCAGCAGGCTCTGCCCGCCGGCCAGGATCTTGGCGTCGTCGCCGTGCCGGCCGAGCGCGGCCAGCGCCTCCTCGACCGAGGTCGGGGCGAGGTAGTCGAACTGCACCGGGATCACTGGGCTGCTCCTTCCCCGGAGGTGGGGTCCTGGTTGAGCGCGCCCTCCTGGAAGTGGGGCATCGCGTCGGGGGGCGTCTCGGTGGCCCCGCCCTCCCTGCTGTCCTGGATCGCGCGCCATACGCGCTCGGGCGTGCACGGCATCTGGACGTCGGCGACGCCGAGGTGTCGAACGGCGTCGACGACGGCGTTGACGACCGCCGGCGTGGACGCGATGGTCCCGGCCTCGCCGACGCCCTTCGTGCCGAGCGAGTTGGTGGTGCACACGCTGGGCTCGTCGGTGTGCACGACGTCGAAGGAGATCGTGTCGGCCGACGTCGGCAGCAGGTAGTCGACGAACGACCCGCTCACCAGCGTCCCCGACTCGTCGTGGACGGCCTCCTCCCACAGCGCCTGCGCGATCCCCTGCACCAGGCCGCCGTGCACCTGCCCGGCGACGATCAGCGGGTTGATGATCGTGCCGATGTCGTCGCAGCAGGTGTACTTGCGCATCCTCACCGCACCGGTCTCGGTGTCGACCTCCATCGCGCACAGGTGGGTGCCGTGCGGGTAGTTGAAGTTGACCGGGTCGAAGGTCGCGTCGGCGTCGAGGCTCGGCTCCATGTCCTCGGGGTAGTCGTGCGCCGCGAAGGCCGCGGTCGCGAGCTCCTGGATCGACACCCCCTGGTCGGTGCCGCGCACGGAGAAGCGGCCGCCGGCGTAGTCGAGGTCGTCCGCGCTGGCCTCGAGCAGGTGTGCCGCGAGGTGCTTGGCCTTCTCCACGACCTTGTCGACGGCGCGCACCAGCGCCTCGCCGCCGACGACGAGCGAGCGCGAGCCGTAGGTGTCGAGGCCCTTGTGGGCGATCTGGGTGTCGCCGTGCAGCACCTCGACGTCCTCGAACGGGACCCCCAGGCGGTCGGCGACGATCTGGCTGAACGCCGTCTCGTGGCCCTGGCCGTGGGCGCTGGCTCCGGTGACGATCTCGACCGTGCCGGTGGCGAGCATCCGCACGCTCGCGTGCTCCCAGCCGCCGGCGCCGTAGTCGAGGCTGCCGAGCACCCGGCTCGGGGCGAGTCCGCACATCTCGGTGAAGGTCGACACGCCGATGCCGAGCTGCACCCGGTCGCCGCGCTCGCGGCGCTCGCGCTGCTCCGCGCGGAGGGCGTCGTAGCCGAACGACTCCCGGGCCTTGGCGGTGGCGGCCTCGTAGTTGCCGCTGTCGTACTCGAGCCCGGCCACGGTGGTGAACGGGAACTCCTCGTGGGTGATCCAGTTGCGCTCGCGGATCTCGAGCGGGTCGACGCCGACCTCCGCGGCGAGCTCGTCCATCAGCCGCTCGACCGCGTAGGTCGCCTCGGGTCGGCCCGCGCCGCGGTAGGCGTCGGTGAACGTGGTGTTGGTCAGGACCGTCTGGCACTCGAACCGGTAGGCGGGGAACTTGTAGATCGCGTTGTACATGAACGCGCCGAGCACCGGCACGCCGCCGCCGACGATCGCGACGTAGGCGCCGAGGTCGGCGTCGAGGTGCACCTTCAGGCCGGTGACCCGGCCGTCGCGGTCCGCGGCCAGGGTCAGGGTCTGCACCTGGTCGCGGCCGTGGTGGGCCGCCATCAGGCTCTCGCTGCGGGTCTCGGTGTACTTGACCGGCTTGGCCAGCCGTCGCGCCACGGCCCAGGCGATCCACTCCTCGGGCGTGGTCTGCAGCTTGCCGCCGAAGCCACCCCCGACGTCGGGGGCGATGACCCGGATCTTCGACTCGGGCACGCCGGTGGTGGCGGCCAGGGCGAACCGCAGGATGTGCGGGATCTGCGTCGCGGACCACATGGTGAGCTGCTCGCCCGTGGGGTCGACGACGACGCTGCGCGGCTCCATGAAGGCGGGGATCAGCCGCTGCTGGCGGTACTCGCGCTCGATGACGATGCCGCTGGTGCGGGCCTCGGCGATGGCCGCCTCGACGTCGCTGCCGGTCCCGGCCTCCTGGGAGTCGAAGACCCACAGGGCCGACTTGTTGGTGCCGAGGTCGGGGTGGGCGAGGACCTCGTCCGCCAATGCCTTCTTGATGCCGACGACGGCGGGCAGCTCGTCGTACTCCACGTCGACGAGCTCCGCGGCGTCGCGCGCCTCGGCGGCGCTGCGGGCGACCACGACCGCGACCACCTCGCCGGCGAACGCCACGCGGTCGGCGGGCATCGGCGAGTGGGCCGGCGTCTTCTGGTCGGGGGTGATCGGCCAGGCGTTGATGCAGGTGCCGAGCTCCTCACCGAAGTCCTTGCCGCTCAGCACGGTGACCACGTTGGGCGAGGCCTTGGCGGCCTCGACGTCGACGGAGACGATCCGCGCGTGGGCGAAGGGGCTGCGCACCATCGCGAGGTGGAGCATCCCCGGCAGCGTGATGTTGTCGGTCCAGCGGGTGCGACCGGTGATCAGCCGCTGGTCCTCCTTGCGGCGCCGGTCCCTGCCGATCTCGGCCGCGGGGCGGTCCTGCGTGGTGCTCATGCGGGCTCACCCGCCGCCGTCTGGCCGGCGGCGTGGAGGACGCTGCGGACGATGTTGTGGTAGCCGGTGCAGCGACAGAGGTTGCCCTCCATGCCGAGCCGCACCTCCTCCTCGGTGGGCTGCGGGTTCTCGGCGAGCAGGTCGACGGCCTGCATGATCATCCCCGGCGTGCAGAAGCCGCACTGGAGGCCGTGGCACTCCCGGAAGGCCTCCTGCACCGGGTGCAGGTCGCCCTCGGCCGCGTCGGCGAGCCCCTCGATCGTGGTGACGGTGCGCCCGGCCGCCTGCACGGCGAGCACGTTGCACGACTTCACGCTCGTGCCGTCGAGGTGGACGGTGCACGCCCCGCAGTTGGAGGTGTCGCACCCGATCACGGTGCCGGTCTTGCCGAGCCGCTCGCGCAGGTACTGCACCAGCAGCATCCTGGGCTCGACGTCGTCGGAGACCGCCGCTCCGTCCACGGTGAGTTGGATCCTGGTCATGCGGCGCCTCCGTGCGTGTGAGGTGGGTCACTCGGCGCCGACGCTAGGTCGGGCCGGGTTGGCACCCGGTTGGTCGGTGTGGACCAGCCGGCCCCGGGGCGCCGGTGCTGCCGTCCTCGGGCCCACCGGCCAGGAGGGTGACGGAGAGCCACCCGCCCTTGCCGACCTCGACGTCGGTGGGCACCGCCTCGACGTGGGGCTGGTCTCAGCGGGCGCTGGCGAGCCGGCCCTTGAGCAGCGGGGCGACGGGGTGGTGCACCGGGAGCGCGGCGAGGCAGGCCTCGACCACGGCGGTGTCGTACGGCGCGAGCTCGCTGTAGCGCAGGACCGCGTCGGGGTCGGGGGTGGCCAGCAGCGCCTCGCGCACGCTGACGGCGAGGTAGTCGCCCATCTGCACCAGCGCGGGCGAGTCGGTGCCGGGCAGGAGGTCGCCGCCGTAGGCCCGGACCGCGGCACGCACCTCGCCGCGACGCAGCAGCCGTTGCACCTCCTCGACATCGGTGGCCACCGGCATCGTGAGCCGGTAGGGGCGCGAGGAGAGCTGGCCCGACAGGGCGGCACGCAGGTGGGAGACCTCGGCCTTGAGCGTCGAGGTGGTCACCGAGGCGTCGCCGTAGAGGAGCGCGTGGAGGTGCTCGACCGACAGGCCAGACGGGTGCAGGGCGAGCAGCGCCAGGATCTCGGTCTGGCGCCGGTTGAGCAGCAGGCGCTGGCCGTCGAGCCACACCTGCGCGGTGCCGAGGAGGGTGAGGGTGAGGCCGGGCTCGGCCGGCGCCGCGTCCCCGGCGAGCGTCGTACGCCGGTCGGCGGGCAGCGCGCCCTCGATGAGCCGGGCCATCACCCGTGCCGTCGCGAGGCCGATGGGGTGGCTGCGGTCCCACGTCGTCGACAGGTCGATCACGCCCAGCGGCCGCCCCGTGGCGGGGTCGAACACCGGCGCGGCCCAGCAGACCCAGTTGTGCACGACCTCCGCGTAGTGCTCGGCGCTGAAGACCATCGCGGGCGCGGCCGTGCGACCCGCGATCGCGAGCGCGTTGGTGCCGACGCTGCGCTCGTCCCAGCGCCCGCCGGGCACGAAGTTGACGGTCTCGGCCTTGCGGCGCATCACCCGGCCGCCGTAGGTCCACAGGATCCGGGTCTGGTCGTCGGTGATCGCGATGACGAGGTCGCCGTCCTCGGCGGTGCGCCGCAGCTCGTCCTGCACGCGGGTGACGGCGGTCTGCAGCGGGGAGGCGTTCCAGAGCTCGGCGGTGTCGCCCTCGTCGTCGAGCGGCGCCTGCGTCACGTCGGGAGACACGACGCCCGACAGCTCCCAGCTGCGCAGGATCTCCGGCCGGACCGCATCGGTGTCGCCGGCCTCGACGAAGCGGGTCCAGGCGCGCACGGCGTCCACGCGTCGGGCGTGGAGGTCATCGCTGGTCATGGCGGCTCCCGGTGGTCGCGGCCAACCTAGCCCCCGCGTGATCGCGATCACAGGGGGCCGGACCGCCGTGTCGGTCGGACATCAACGGGTCGAGCGCGCGGCATGGTCATCGTCGGCAACGGAGTGTATAATCGAACACATGATCGAGACGCTGGCAGCGCCGCACGCGGGTGGGGTCGAGGAGCTCACCGCCGCCGGTGTGCTGCGTGCGATCCGCGAGCGTCGCCTCGTCGAGGAGCGGGCCGCGGCCGACCAGCTCGTGCTCGCCGCCCAGTGGGCCGACCTGCACCCGCCGGAGTCGATCCACCACGCCGCGTCGTTCACCGTGCCCGGCTGTGAGCACGAGGAGCCCATCGCGGGCGAGGGCACGCCGCTGGTCGCGGAGTTCTGCGTCGCCGAGCTCGGCTCGGTGCTTGGCGTCTCGACGGTGTCGGCGAAGCGGCTCATCGGCCACGCCCTCGAGCTGCGCCACCGGCTGCCGCGGTTGTGGGCGCAGGTCCACGCCGGCAGGGTGCCGGCGTGGCGGGCACGGGCGGTCGCCGAGGCCACGATCCACGCGACACCGTCGCTGACGGTTCAGGCGGCGGCGTACGTGGACGCGCAGGTCGCCGCCGTCGCCGGCCGCATCGGGCCGGCCCAGCTCGACCGGCTCGTCGCCGAGACCATCAAGCGCTACGACCTCGCCGCCCCCGACCCGGCCTCCGACCCCGAGGACGGCTACCTCGACGTCGACCCGCGTCACGCGACGCTCCACGACCAGCACGTGCACTTCGCCGGCACGATGCGGTTCGAGGCCGAGCTCGACCTCGCCGACGCCCTCGACCTCGACCGCGCGCTCGCGCACGGCGCCGCGACCCTGGCCGCGCTCGGCTCACCCGAGCCGCTCGACGCGCGACGGGCCGCAGCCCTCGGTGACCTCGCCCGCACCCAGACCGCCCTCGACCTCCACCACCAGGGCACCCGGACCACCACAGCGACGCGGACCGATGACGGCCTGCCGGTCGCGCGGGAGGTCGTGCTCCACGCTCACGTCGACGCCACGATCTGCGACACCACCGTGTTCGGTCCGACCGGCCGGTTGGAGGAGGGCCAGCGGCTCGTCCTGCTCGACCAGGTCAAGGACTGGTGCGCCGACTCGCGCACGAAGGTCACGATCAGGCCGGTCATCGACCTCAATGCCCACCTCACCGCGCCCGGCTACGCGATCCCCGACCGGATCCGCGAGCAAGTCGTTCTGAGGGACCGCACCTGCGTGTTCCCGTGGTGCACCCGCCCCGCCCGCGGCTGCGACATCGACCACGTCACCGAGTTCGACCACGACGCCGCAGCAGACGGCCGGCCCCAGCCCGGGCCGACGGCTACGCAGAATCTCGCCGCCCTGTGCCGATCCCACCACCGGCTCAAGACCCACACCGCCTGGCGCTACGAGACCACCGCGCCCAGGCACGTTCGAGTGGACCAGCCCCCACGGCCACCGCTACCGCCGCGACCCCACCGGCACCACGAGGATCGTCGACGACCCCCACCCGCCCGGCATCCCCCACCCCCGCCGACCATGACCCCGCCCCACACCCCGCCATCCACCCGGTAGCGGGGCCACCGGCACGTCTCACTGGGTGTGTCCCTATTGGCGACGCCAGTTACCGGATCTGCCGATGTGAGGGTGCGGGCATTGTCGCGGCTGCGGAGCGACGCTTGGCGTGGGGAGTCAGGTGTGGGACTGTCTCGCCATGACGCGACCGCAGGCCCTGGACCTGTTCTTCGGCGCTGGATGGCTCGCGCTCGGTATGTGGAGCGTAGAGAGTGGGGAACCACTGGTTGGCGCGGGGTTCGCTGCACTTGGATTCGCCTCGCTTGCGGCAGGCTTCTCGTCGAGAGTGCACGGCTTCATGCACCGCCCGATCCTGCGACGGGGCGCCCGCCGCTGAACGGCACCCACGCCGTGGTCCTGCCTTTGGGCGACTCACATTCACACATCCGGATCTGCCGCGATGAGGGCGGCTACGCTCGCCCGGATCTGCCGCGACGAGTGCGTCACTCCGGCGCTAGTCGGACGCGCGGGTGCTCAGCCACACTCATGCCATGAAGTCAATCGCTCTACCCATCGCCGACCGCGAGCGGTCGTACCGGTTCTACCGTGACCTCGGCCTGGACACTCCCGGCACAACAGCCGACGATGGGGTGCCCGAGCCGCTGGTCATCGACGTCCAGGGATTCGCTGTCATTCTGGTTCCGACTGACGGCTTTCGCTACGTCCTCAACGGTCGGCCAATCAGCCCACCTACCGCGAGTGAGTGCATTCTCAGTCTCGAGCTGACAGACCGTTCCGACGTCGATTCCTGGCACCGAACGGCGGTCGCTGTCGGGGCAACATCTATCTCAGCCCCCGAAGCCAGACCCTGGGGATACACAGCCGTCGTTACCGACCCGGACGGGCATGCCTGGGAGGCGACCGCAGCGGACAGCGAGCACCCGGCCTGAGGGATCGACCACACGTCACTCCGCCACCTGCCGGCGCAGCTCTAACCGCCTGAAAGCGCACCGATGCTGGGATGTCCGCCTCGCACCTGCTGGGGGCAAGAGCACAGGTGACTCGGTTCGGCTTGAGATGCTGAGGAAATGAACTACGTGCCCGCGTGGGACCGACTACTGGCGTCGCTGGAGACGTGGGCGTCCCCGCGGGGGGGCCCGGGGGCATCGAGGTCTCCTACGTGGACGATTCAGGCACGAGTCGCACCGTTGAGATCGTCATGAGCCCCAACGACTGGGACGAACTTGCCGAGGTCATCGGGATCGAGTCGCCTGACCGCCTCAGAAGGCGGTTACTCGCTCTCCCCGCCAACACGCCGTACCTCGTGTGCGACTCAGGCGTCGAGTTGATCGCCTCCGCCACCAGGGATCTGCCGCCCGACGACTTCACTCCAGAGCCCGGCGGGCAATGGGTCGTCACTGACCGAGAAGGCAACGTCATCAGCCGACTCGCTGACTGGTCTGACGACGACCTCTGAACGCCCGGACATGCCGCGGCCAGTGCACTCATCTGCCGATGAGCGAGCCACGCACGATGACGGCTCGGCCTGCTGATGAGGCGCTCGAGATCGCCCCGCCGTTCTACTGGTTATCAGCGGTAGTCGGCAAGAATCGCCTGGCGGTGGCCATCGATCGTGACGGTGCCGCCGTAGGGCAGGATCCATTGGGGTCGCGTGTGACCGAACGGGGGACCGACAACGATGCACGCTTTAGAGTTGTATCGCCCGACGATGCTGACGGCCGCGACCCGCTGCTCGTCTCGCATCTTCTGTCGTTCGTCGGCGGGGGGCTGAACGTCGAAGTTCATCGTCGGCGGGCGCGCGACCACCACCGCGCGCACGGTCTCCAAGACTCCGCGCTCGCCAAGTGAACGCAGGACCCACCCGAACTGCCTCGCAGAGATGAGTTCCTCAGAAGTCTCTAGGAGCAGCACGCCGCCGTCGAGGACGGTCGAGTCGGCAGGGAAGCGCCCGGCGGTAAGGAGCCATTGGAGGACTTCGACGCATCCGCCCCAGGTGCGACCGGTCACCGTCTGCTGCGGCCCAGCCCAAGTCCATGGTTCGGTCGGTTCCCGCACCCCGTTCTCGCGGAGTGAGCGCGGGTCGTCCCAGTCGATGCCCATGTCCTCAGATTCGCCCGGCTCGACGATCTCCAGTTGTTCGCCTGTCAGCAACGCCGCGCGCAACGACTGCTCGTGAACGGGGTCGACCCCGGCACCAGGACCGAGGTGCACCTGTGTTGACCCACCGTGGAAGCCGGGTACGCCGTGGGTCCACAGCCAGTTCAGGATGTTGGTGTTGTCGCTGTAACCCAAGAACGGCTTGGGGTCGGCGATGGCCAGGTCGGGACGCAGGTGCGGAACCACGGTGATCTGGTCGTCGCCTCCGAGGGTCGAGAGGATGGCCCTGATGCTGGGGTCCGCGAACGCCGCATTGATGTCCGCCGCGCGATCGCTCGGAGTCGCGCCGAGTCTGCGAGTCGTCGGGTACTCCACGGGCTCAAGCCCGGTCACGGTCCGCAGGCGTTCCATGGCTTGCTCGTGGATCGCGGGAGCCACCGCGGGCGCAGCGAACGACGGCGACACGATCGCGACCTTGTCACCCGGTTTAGCCTTCGGCACCGTCAGGAACTCCATGACGCAAGGGTAGGGGTGCACCGTCTTGGTGGCATGTCGGTTTTGGACGTCCCGCGACGCAGCAGCGGTCCGCCGAACGCACTCATCTGCCGCGATGCGCAGATCTGCCGATGGGCGCGGCGCACCTCCCGCGCCCTCGGCGTCTCTGGTGTCACAAGGTCGTGAAGGTGAACCCGGGATCACGGGCCAAGCTGGTCCTTAGAGGCTCCATCCTGTCCGCTCCCACGGAAGTTCAGGTAGGAGTACACGACCATGGCCCCGGCGACGAGTCCGGAGAAGATGAGGGTGGAGCCGGCGCCCCATCCGCCGAGGAGCCACCAGCGGTCGGCTATCGGCCACCAGCCCGGAACGGGTGGTCGCAACCCCCAGACGATGCCAGTGGCGACGAGAGCGACCACGCCGACGAGTGACGCGCAGATGCGTGGCCATGAGGCGACGCTGTCGGCCGCCGTTCTCAGCGCGGCATTCTTCACCGGGGAGAGTCGGCGTTCGGCCCACCGGTATTGCGTCGCAAGGAGTGCCATCCCGGCAAAGAGCGCGAGCAGACCCGGCCCGGGAAGTACCAGCGCGGCCAGTCCCAGCAGGACCAATATCCAACCAGCTGCCTGGATGGCGAGGCCCTTGACGGCATCGCCGCCGTGAACAGTGGCCATTGTGTGATCTCCTGCACGTGGTCGCCGAAGGTGGCCGACGACCCGCCTGTTGGTTGTGGGTGTCGGTCTGGTTGAGCACTCGTGTCACGAGTGCAAGACGTGTCCTCAGTACCCCTGTCCTGACATGCGCAGCCGCCTGTAGAAGTCCAGAATCGGGATACCCGGATCTGCCGCTGTGCGGAAGGTTGGATCGCTTGCGGCGCGCGCTCCTGGCCAACACCATGGCGGATGAAGGACGTACCCGAACGCTGGAGTCAGGCGAGCGTCTACCCCGACATGTGGGCAGATCCGGCGGATGATCCCCGCTACAGTGACGGCGTCAGCCCGGATGGCGAGTTGGCGACGGTGCAGGACTACCTGAGCAGTTATCGCTTGACCCTGTTGATGAAGTGCGAGGGGTTGAGTCCCGAGCAGTTGGCGCGCCGCTCGGTGCCGCCGTCGACCATGTCGTTGCTTGGACTCCTGCGTCACCTGGCCGAGGCGGAACGGGACTGGCGCAACTGGATCGTGCCGGGGGAGCCCGCGCCGAAGATGTACGGCGAGTGTGATGCCGACTTCGAACAAGCCGTCGGCGAGCAGACGACGGTCGACGGCGCCCTCGACGATCTTGCTCGGGAGCAGGCCGCTACTGACCTAGCGTTGGCCGAACATCCGGACCCGGCTGAGCGGATCGGCGAACGTGGTATCGCGGTGCGTGAGTTGTGGGTCCACCGGATCGAGGAGTACGCCCGGCACTGCGGGCACGCCGACCTGCTGCGCGAGTGCATCGACGGCCGAGTCGGGCAGTAGGTCAGCCTCACGCGCGTCGTCTCTTGTGACGAGACGGCAACGCACTCATCTGCCGCTGATAGTGCGCGGGAACTGCCGCGAGAGGACGCACCCGTCCATGTGGGGAACTAGCGTCACCCCATGCCCATCGTCGAGGTCACCCACGACCCTTTGATCGCCACCGCACAGTTGCGGGCCCTCGCCGAGGCTCTCCCGCACGCGGTCTCACTCGCTGTTGATTGTCCTGAGGAGCCGTACGACGGCATGCTGCAGCCAGGTGATGTGGACGTCCGATTCCGCCAACGAGGCCCCTTCGATTCCGGCGGGCTGGACATCGTCATCGAGGTTGGGTCGAAGTGGTTCGCAAGTCGTGCCGAGACACGTCAGGAGCGGTGTGACCGGCTCTGCGACGCGGTGGTCAAAGCCAGCGGGACGAAAGAGGTTGGGGTGTACCTGTCCTTGCCGGTCGCCGCTTGGGCACAAGGCGATTGACAGGCACGACGTCGAGGGGCGTCCCGCACAGGCCGCCTTGAGGGCGGCTATGCTCGCCCGGATCTGCCGCCTTGAGGGCGGCTATGCTCGCCCGGATCTGCCGCGACTCGTGCGTCCGCCATGCCGATGACAGGCCGTGCGACAACGGACGATTAGTTCCTATCCAGTGTGGGACGCGACCACTTGGCGCGGGTAAGTTCGTAGGCCACCTCGCCGTGCTCCCAGCCAGGTATCTCTTGCCTGTCCTGAGACACCGCACCCGACGCGTACTTCGTCATCCCCAACTTCTCCAGCACGCGGCGCGACCCGGCATTCGCTGCCATGGTGGAGGCGAACACCCGGTCAATGTCGCGGCACGCGAACGCCTGTCGGATCATTACGGTGGCGCCCTCCGAGGCAAGTCCGCGGCCCCAGCCCGAGGCTCGCAGTCGGTAGCCGATGCCAGAGATCTCGGGACGTCCTTCGAATGACGACGCCGACCACCATCCCACGAAGACGCCAGCATGGAACCCGGCCCAGTATCCGAGTCCGCGCGCTGCATCGCTTTGGTGGTCAAGGCGCTTCCGCCACTCTGCGGCGGTTTCATCTGGGGTCGCGCCGCGCCCTCGAATGTAGGTCATGACTGCTGGATCGGAGTTCAGGGCGACCATCAGATCCAGATCCCCGAGTTCGACGGGTCGAAGCACGAGACGATCTGTCGACAGTGAGGGAAGTGTCTGGTGCTGGGATGCAGGGGCAACCACGCGGCGACCATAGCGCTCGGACACCTCTCAACGACGCTCGATCCATCGAAGCGGCCGCGGGTGCCGCCGCGCGCAGTGCGCGTATCAGCCGAGATCCGGAAGCCGTGCCGAGGTGAGATGGGTCAGTGCGTAGCAGCGACGATGATGCCTCCCACCCGAAGTACCTCGGGGACTACCCGGATGGTGCGTACTTTGCTGCGGAGAGTCCATCGGGTGCGGACAAAGCCACACCCTCTGGCGAGGACTCACACGGTCTGGACATCGCGGTCGCCGGTGATGTGATCAGCATGATGTAGGGCTACGGCATACGGGTCCCAGCGGCGCCTGAGCGAGGGACACACCCAGTCAGCGCACCGAACGACCTCCGTGCCGTGCTCGCTGGACGACCGCCTGCGCGACCGCTCCGACGCCGTACAGTCCGACTGGATGAAGTCCCTGATCGTCCCGCGACACTCCCTCACCCGCAGTGGCACCGGACCACGGAGACCGGCCCGCACCTGTCCCCGGAGGGCGTTCGGCTGGCACGCGCCGTCGGCGAGCGTCTCCCGAGCGTCGATCACGTCGCTGTCCGGCGACCAGCCGCGACACGTGGAGGCGGCGCTGGCGCTCGGTCGCCGGGTCGACGAGCAGGTCGCCTGGCCGTCCGGCCGGCTACGTCGAGGGGGTGGTGGAGGCCGGAGTGGGCGTCGGCCCGTAGTCGTCGTGCGACGCCCCGCGCCGACGGGCCTCAGCGCGCGCGCGTGAAGGTGGCGACGATGCCCGGGTGGTCGGTGACCAGGTGACGGTAGGTCCGGGAGGAGTCGATCCGGAAGTCCGCCCTGCGCTCGGCCATCACGTAGTCGATGCCCGACCCCGTGCGGCCGGTGGCGCTGTAGTTGGTCTCGAGGCGCAGCGGCCTGGTGATCCGCCCCTTGACGAGGTCGTCGGTGGTGTCGCGGTTCTCGGTGACGTTGCAGTCGCACAGCGCCACGAACTGGTGCGGCTCGGGCGCGTCCTGCTTCAGCTCGCGGACCCGCGCCGCCATCCGCCACATGGCCTCGACGCCGGCGCGGTTGGCGTAGTTGGGCCCGCCGGTGCGGCGGTTGTGGAGGTGGTTGGGCAGGTGGAAGCTCACGGCACGGACGACGTGGCCGTTGACGCGGTGGCGGAGCACCGCCACGACGCCGTACTGGTCGTGCGCCGTCCGCCCGGTCTGCGGGCGCCGCCAGGTGGTGCCGGTCAGGAGGGCGGACCGGGTGCGCTGCAGCTTCCAGACGTCCTTGTCGAAGGCGATCGGGTTGTCGTCGGTGCCCGTGGGTCCGCTGGGCATGAGCAACGTCCACGACTTCGGCAGGCTCGCCCGCAGCGCGGGGCGGCTGGCGAGGCGCTCCTGGAACCCGATCACGGAGGCGCCGCTCTGCAGCACCCGGCCGATGTCGTGGCGCATGCCACGGACCTTCATGCCCTTCTTCAGGTTGAGCGTGGCCATGCTGAAGCGGCCGGCCGGGACCCGGTCGGCGGCCTGTGGCCGTGCCTCCTCGAGTGCCTGCGCCGGGGAGCCGGCGATCATCGACCCGGCGACCAGCAGGACGACGGTGGCGGCCAGGGCACTCAGGCGGACGAGGACGTGGTGGAGCGGGGGCAGCAAAAACATCCCGTCGAGAGTAGGCGAGGCGCGCGTGGGCGACCAATCGGCGCGGCCGGGCGCCGGGTCCGGTCAGTCGTCGTGGTGGATCCGGCCCCGGGTGGACGCGAGCCGCTCGCCCGAGCCGCCCCACTGGCGCGCCACGATCTCCGCCGCGATCGACACGGCCGTCTCCTCGGGTGTGCGCGCGCCGAGGTCGAGCCCGATCGGGGACGACAGCAGCGACAGCTCGGCGTCGCCGAGACCGGCCTCCACGAGGCGAGCCAGTCGCTCCTCGTGGGTGCGCCGCGAGCCCATGGCGCCGATGAAGGCGGGGCGCACGTCGTCGTCGAGGCGGAGCGCGATCTCGAGCAGCGGCACGTCGAACTTCGGGTCGTGGGTCAGCACCGCCAGCACGGTGCGCCGGTCGACGCGGCCGGCGTCGACCTCGGCCCGCAGGTAGCGGTGGGGCCAGTCCACGACGACCTCGTCGGCGCCCGGGAAGCGCGAGGTCGTCGCGAACACGGGACGGGCATCGCAGACGGTGACGTGGTAGCCGAGGAACGAGCCGACCTTGGCCACGGCGGCCGCGAAGTCGATGGCCCCGAACACCAGCATCCGGGGCTTGGGGGCGAACCCCCACACGAACACCCGCATCCCCTCGCCGCGCCGCTCCCCGTCGGGGCCGTACGTCAGGGTCGCGTTGCTGCCCGCTGCGAGCAGGCCGAGGGCGTCGTCGTGGACCGCGGCGTCTGCGCGCGAGGACCCGAGGCTGCCCTGCGCCGGGCCCTCCGGCCGCACCACCAGGCGCCGCCCGACCCGGTCGGGGTCGGGGTGCTCGATCACGGTCGCGAGGGCCACGGGGCGCCCGGCATCGATGTCGGCCGCCACCTCGCCGAGCTGGGGGAACCTCTCGCGCGAGACCGGCTCGACGAAGACGTCGAGGATGCCCCCGCAGGTCAGGCCGACGGCGAAGGCGTCGTCGTCGGAGACGCCGTAGCGCTCGAGCACGGGCGCGCCGCTCGCCACGACCGACTGGGCGAGCTCGTAGACCGCGCCCTCGACGCAGCCGCCCGACACCGATCCGACGGCCGTGTCGTCGGGGCCCACCAGCATCGAGGCACCCGGCGGGCGCGGCGCGGAGCGGAAGGTCGCCACCACGGTGCCGACCCCGACCGTCTCGCCGGCCTCCCACCACTGCAGCAGCTCGGCCAGCACGTCACGCACGGGCGATCACCTCCGTGAGGTCGGCGAAGGTCGCCAGGGAGTGCCCGGCGAGGAAGTCGTCGCAGTGCGGAAGCGCCGCCACCACCCCGCCCTGGAGCGGCTCGTAGCCCGCCTTGCCGCGGTGCGGGTTGACCCAGACCACGCGGTGCGCGACGCGCCGCAGGCGTGCCATCTGCTCGCCGAGGAGGCCCGCGTCGCCGCGCTCCCAGCCGTCGCTGAAGACGACCACGACGGCGCCGCGGGCCATCCCGCGCTGCCCCCAACGGTCGAGGAAGACCCGCAGGGTCTCCCCCAGCCGGGTGCCGCCGGACCAGTCGGGCACGACCTCACCCGCCGCCACGATCGCGCGGTCGGCGTCGGGCGTGCCCAGGGCGCGGGTGACGTGGGTGAGCCGGGTGCCGACGGTGAAGGTCTCCACGGTGCCCCCCTCCGCCCGCGCCGAGCGGGTCAGCCGGTGGGCCAGCCGCAGCAGCGCGTCGGCGTACGCGCTCATCGAGCCGCTGACGTCGACGAGCAGCACCACGCGGCGCGGGCGCGTGCCCCGCCTGCGCCAGGCGATCTCACCGGGCTCGCCGAGGTGGCGCAGCGAGTTGCGCAGGGTGCGCGAGGCGTCGAGGCGTCCGCGGCGCCAGCGGCGGTGGCGGGCGGTGCGCCGCACCGGCGGGTGCAGCGACAGCCGGACGAACATCGCGGCCAGCCGCCGCCTCTCCGCGGCGTCGAGCGTCGCCACGTCGCGGTGCTTGAGCACCTCGGCCTCCGACGCCATGGCCCGCACCACGTCCTCCTCCGACTCCCCCGACCCGCCCGGCCCCTCCGCCTCGGGGAGCAGGTGGGCAGTGGAGGGTCGCGACGCCTCGCGGGGGTGGGCGCGTGGCAGGCCGTCGCGCGGGTCGAACCACGCGGCGAAGACCGCCTCGAAACGGGCGAGGTCGTCGGGCGAGCCGCACAGCGTCGCGCGCCCGGCCCAGTAGGTGGCCTGCCGGTCGTCGGCGCCGACCGCGGCGACCGCGGCGAGGAAGCCGTGCGCGCGGTCCTGGGTGACCGGCACGCCGGAGGCGCGCAGCGCGCGGGTGAAGGCGAGCAGCACCTCGTCGGCGGCGTGGCGCACCTCGCTCATCTCGCTCATCTCGACAGCATCCGGTCGAGCGCGGCCCGCACCCGGTCGGCGTCCTCGCGATACTTCAGCAGCGCGCCGAGCGTGGTGGCCGCGGACGCGAGGTCGACGTCGGTCGCGCCGAGGTGGGTCAGTGCGCGCGCCCAGTCGAGCGTCTCGGCGACGCCCGGCGGCTTGAGCAGGTCGTCGCGACCACGCAGCTCCTGGACCACGCCGACGACCTGCCGGGCGAGCTCCTCGCCGACCTCGGGGGCGCGCGAGCGGACGATCTCCACCTCGCGCGCCAGCCCGGGGTGGTCGATCCAGTGGTAGAGGCACCGGCGCTTGAGCGCGTCGTGCAGCTCGCGGGTGCGGTTGGAGGTGAGCACCACCAGCGGCGGCTCGGGGGCGGTGACCGTGCCGAACTCCGGGATCGTCACCTGCCACGTGGAGAGCACCTCGAGCAGGAACGCCTCGAACTCGTCGTCGGCGCGGTCCACCTCGTCGACCAGCAGCACCGCCGGGGCCTGGCGCAGTGCGGCGAGGACGGGGCGCGCGAGCAGGAAGCGCTCGTCGTACAGGCTCTTCTCGGCCTCGTCGGGATCGACCTCGCCGCCGGCCTCCAGCGCCCGCAGGTGCAGGATCTGGCGGGGGAAGTCCCAGTCGTAGAGCGCCTGGCTGGCGTCGATGCCCTCGTAGCACTGCAGCCGGACGAGGGGCAGGTCGAGGCTCTCGGCGAGCGCCTCGGCCAGGGCGGTCTTGCCGGTGCCCGGCTCGCCCTCGAGCAGCAGCGGGCGCTGCATCCGCGCGGCGAGGAACACGACGGTCGCCAGCTCGTCGTCGCAGAGGTAGCCGGTCGCGCCCAGCCGGGCGGCGACGTCGGCGGCGGAGTCGATCCCATGCACCATGCGGGTCAGGCTACGACCCGGCACGTTGGCTCGACGTTGGAACGCGGTCAGGTCACGGACGCCTCTCAGCGGCGGTCCACGTCGGCGCCGGTCGCCAGGTCGCCGCACTCGACCATCGCGACGTCGTGGGCGGCCAGGTAGTCGCGCGCCCCGCGGTCACCACGCGCGGAGGCCACCACGCCCGGCCAGTGGTCGCGGCCGAGGAGCACCGGGTGCCCCGGCACCCCGTCGTACGCCGCCCGCGCGAGGTCGGCGGGCCCGCGCGAGGCGCCGAGGAGGCGGGCGACGACCGCACCGTCGACGTCGGGCAGGTCGACGAGCGAGACGAGCACGGACTCGTGCCCGGTGGGGGTGAGCGCCTCCAGGCCGGCGCGCAGCGAGGCGCCCATCCCCTCTGCCCAGTCGTCGGCCCGGATCCGGGCGACCGACATGGGCAGCAGCGCCGCGGCGCGCTCGGCCTCGGCGCCCAGCACGACGACGATCTCCGCGCAGGGCCGCAGCGCCTGCAGCGAGCGCAGCAGCCACGAGGTGCCGTCCTCGTCCCGGGCCAGCGCCTTGGGGCCGCCGAAGCGCCGCCCGGCGCCCGCGGCGAGGAGCAGGCCGGCGGTCATGGGCCCACCGTAGGGCCCGGACGGCCGCTCAGGCGCGGGTGGCCACCGTCAGCAGCACCACGGCGTCAGTGCGCGCGACCAGGTCGTGGCGCACGGGCGGGATCACCCCGTGGTCGCCGCCACGCAGCTCGTGGGTGTCCTCGCCCGCGTGGAGGCTCACCTCGCCCTCCAGCACCTGCAGGGTGGCCTCGCCCGGCGACTCGTGCTCGCCGAGACGCGTGCCGGCCGTCATCGCGATCACCGTCTGACGCAGGTCGTGCTCGCGCCCGCCGTGCACGGTCACGGCCGAGCGGCCGGCGCTCGCCGTGCGGGCCGTCTCCAGCTGCTGGACGGCGAGCGCGGTCAACGACGTGATCTGCATGGATCCTCCTGGGGCGTCAGCGGGTCGAGACGGTCCTGCCCGGGTGCGCGCGTTCCCACGCGGCGATCGCAGCGTCCCACTCCGGGCCGCTGAACTCCACCAGGGTGACGGGGAAGATCCCGTCCTCCTCCTTGGAGATGTGGATCCGCAGCTCGGTCATCTGGTGGTGCAGGAGGTCGCGGTCGTCCGCACGCCCCAGGTCGAGGCCGGCGAGCAGCGCGCCGAGCTCGCGGTGCTCGTCGACCAGCGGGTCGATGTGCTGGCGGTAGAGCTCGTCGGTGCGCATCAGGGCGAAGATCCCCTCCTCCTCCCCCTGCCAGTGGCTGCGCAGCTCGGCGCGCATCGCCTCGACGGTGGAGCCCGCCTGCTCGAACGCGCCGTGCCCGGCCTGCTCGAGGGCCCGCATGCCGAGCTCGAGCACCAGCTCGTGCTCGGCGATGAAGTCGCGGATCAGCGGGATCTGGCGGCAGCCGCAGTAGTGGCACACGGCTCAGCCCACCCGGTCCCAGCCGCGGGGCGGCGCTGCGGTCCCCAGCGGGATGTCGTCGCGCGAGCGGTAGACGATGTAGGGCCTCGTCAGGTAGCCGACGGGCGCGGAGAACACGTGCACGAGCCGGGTGAAGGGCCACAGCGCGAACAGGCCGAAGGCGACCAGGGCGTGGAGCTGGAAGCCGATCGGCGCGTCGGCCATCAGGTCGGCGTCGGGCTGGAAGGCGAGAAAGGACCGATACCAGACCGAGACGCCCTCCCGGTAGTTGTACTCACCGCCCAGGCTGAAGATCGAGCCGGCGATGGTGTTCCACATGCCCAGCACGATGGCCGCGCCGAGGAAGGCGTACATCACCTTGTCCATCCCGGTGGTGGCGGAGAAGACCGGGCCCACGGTCCGGCGGCGGTAGATCAGGATGACCATGCCCGTCAGCGCCATCAGTCCGGCGATCAGCCCGCCGATCACTGCGATGTAGTGGTAGAGCTCGTCGTCGATGCCGACCGCCTCGGTCCACGACCGCGGGACGAGCAGGCCGATGATGTGGCCGGCGACCACGCCGAGCATGCCGAAGTGGAACAGCGGCGAGCCCAGCCTGAGCAGCCGCTCCTCGTAGAGCTGCGAGGAGCGGGTGGTCCAGCCGAACTTGTCGTAGCGGTAGCGCCACACGTGGCCGACGACGAAGACCGCCAGGCACAGGTAGGGGACGATGACCCACAGGAAGACGCTCATCGGGGGGCTCCTACGGGGATGGTGGCGGACGAGATGAGGGCGGGTCCTCCGGTGAGGGCCGGGTCGGCGGCGTAGCCGGCGAGCCCGACCTCCTCGGCCGGCGGGCCCTGCTCGACGAGACGGCGTACGGCGTCGGCCTCGGTGCCGGCGAGCTCGGGGAGGGTGTCGCAGAGGGCCACCAGCGCCGCCGCCCAGGGCGACCCCGTCGAGCCGTCGTCGTTGCGCCAGCCCGTCAGCGCCAGGCGCAGCATCTCCACGCCGGCGCGGTGCTCCAGGAGCAGCGTCCGGGCGACCTCGGCGTCGACGGTCGCCCCGAGCTGCAGCACCGCGCACAGGTGGTCGGGCAGCTCGCCGAGCGCGTCGTCCCACTCCACGCCGGCCCGGCGGTAGGCGTCCTTGAAGCCCAGGAGCGCGGCCCCGCGCCGGCGGGTGTCGCCGTAGGCGAAGTAGGTGAGGTAGAGCGCGCACTTGCGCGTGTGGTCGAAGGTGGCGACGTAGTCCTGCTGCAGCCGGTCGAGCGGGGTGCGCCGGGCGTGCTCGATGAGCGGGACCAGCTGCGCGTGCCCGGGCACCAGCGCCTCGAGGTCGTCGAGCGAGTCGACCAGGTCGGTCGTGGGGTAGTCGAGCAGGGCCGAGCAGACCGCCCAGACCCGGACGGCCCGCGGGTCGGGTCGGCGCGACCGGCGCCGGAGCATCACGACCCGGCCTCGCCGTCGCGCGGCGGGAACATCCCGGCCGGGGTGCCCTTGCCGTCCCAGTTGAGCAGGTTGACGCGCGTGCCCTTGTCGTCGGGTGCGGCGAGCGTGTCGGAGGTCTGGCGGTCCTGCAGCATCCGGAAGTTGTCGACTGCGACCGGCGTCGGGTAGCCCGATCCCTCGCCGAACAGGTCCTGCTGTCCGCCGCCGTAGTCGTTGACCGGGCAGTCGGTGGCCAGCTCCTCGAGCGCGTGCGCCTGCTCGGCGTGGGCCGGCGGGATCACGTAGCGCTCGGAGTACTTGGCGATGGCGAGCAGCCGGAACATCTCGTACATCCGCTCGCCGGTCATGCCGACCGCGGCCGGGATCGACTCGTCGGGGTCGCGGCCGAGGTTGATGTCGCGCATGTAGGACCGCATCGCGGCGAGCTTCTTCAGCACCCGGTCCACGGGCGCGGGGTCGCCGGCGGTGAACAGGTTGGCGAGGTACTCCACGGGGATGCGGAGGGTGTCGATGGCCGCGAACAGGTTGCCCCGGTCCTCGGCGTCCTCCCCCGTCTCGCGTACGACGTCGACGACCGGCGACAGCGGCGGGATGTACCAGACCATCGGCATCGTGCGGTACTCCGGGTGCAGGGGCAGGGCGACCTCGTAGGTGTTGATCAGTGCCCACACCGGCGAGCGCCCGGCGGCGTCGACCCAGTCGCCCGGGATGCCGGCCCGCTCCGCTGCCCGCCGGACCTCGGGGTCGTGCGGGTCGAGGAAGCACGCGCGCTGGGCGTCGTAGAGCTCGTGCTCGTCCTCGATGCTCGCCGCCTCGAGCACCTTGTCGGCGTCGTAGAGCATCAGGCCGATGTAGCGCAGCCGGCCCACGCACGTCTCCGAGCACACGGTCGGGATGCCGACCTCGACCCGGGGGTAGCAGAACGTGCACTTCTCGGCCTTGCCGGTCTTGTGGTTGAAGTAGACCTTCTTGTAGGGGCACCCGGACACGCACATGCGCCAGCCGCGGCAGCGGTCCTGGTCGACCAGGACGATGCCGTCCTCCTCACGCTTGTAGATCGCGCCGCTGGGGCACGACGCGGCGCACGACGGGTTGAGGCAGTGCTCGCAGATGCGCGGGAGGTAGAACATGAAGGTCTGCTCGAACTCCAGGCGCACCTTGTCCTCGATGCCCTTGAGCATCACGTCGCGGGCCGCATGCTCATGCGAGCCGCCGAGGTCGTCGTCCCAGTTGGCCGACCACTCCACGTTCATGTGCTCGCCGGAGATGAGGCTGCGGGGGCGGGCGACAGGGAACGTGTCGGACTGCGGTGAGCTGGTCAGCGTCTCGTAGTCGTAGGTCCAGGGCTCGTAGTAGTCCTCGATCGAGGGCAGCTTGGGGTTGGAGAAGATGGTGAGCAGCTTCTTCATCCGCCCGCCCGCCCGGAGCGCCAGCCGGCCGTCGCGCTTGCGGACCCAGCCGCCCTGCCACTCCTCCTGGTCCTCGTAGGTCCGGGGGTAGCCCAACCCGGGGCGGGTCTCGACGTTGTTGAACCAGACGTACTCCGTGCCGGCCCGGTTGGTCCACGCCTGCTTGCAGGTCACCGAGCAGGTGTGGCACCCGATGCACTTGTCGAGGTTCATCACCATGGCCATCTGTGCCATCACGCGCATGTCAGTCGTCTCCCGTCCCGCTCAGTACGCCACCGGCGCGGTCCGCTTGCGGATCATCGTGACCTCGTCGCGGTTGTTGCCGATCGGGCCGATGTAGTTGAAGAAGTAGGCCAGCTGGGCGTAGCCGCCGACGATGTGGTTGGGCTTGAGCAGGACCCGGGTGAGGCTGTTGTGGATGCCGCCGCGCTTGCCGTCGCGCTCGGTCAACGGCACGTCGATCAGCCGGTCCTGGGCGTGGTGCATGTAGACGGTGCCCTCGGGCATCCGGTGGCTCACGATCGCGCGGGCCGCGACGACGCCGTTGCGGTTGACCATCTCGATCCAGTCGTTGTCGCCGATCCCCACCTTCGCCGCGTCGCGGTCGGAGATCCACACCGACTGGCCACCCCGCGAGAGCGAGAGCATGAACAGGTTGTCCTGGTACTCGGAGTGGATCGCCCACTTGTTGTGCGGGGTGAGGTAGCGCACCGAGACGCCGAGCTCGGTCTGCTCCCCGACCGGCACCTCACCGAACAGCTCGGTCATGTTGAGCGGCGGGCGGTAGACCGGCAGCATCTCGCCCATCCCGAGGAACCAGTCGTGGTCGAGGTAGAACTGCTGGCGCCCGGTCAGGGTGTGGAAGGGCTTCTTGCGCTCGATGTTGATCGTGAACGGGCTGTAGCGCCGCCCGCCCGACTCCGAGCCCGACCACTCCGGCGAGGTGATCACCGGGACCGGCGCCACCTGGGTGTCGGCGAACGTGATCTGCTTCCCCTCGTGCTCCGCCGCGAGGTCGGCGAGCCCCGTGCCCGTGCGCTTCTCGAGGAAGCGGAAGCCCTCCGTGGCGAGGTGCCCGTTGGAGACGCCGGAGAGGTGGAGCATGGCGTCGGCCATCTGCACGTCGGTCTCCAGACGCGGCTGGCCGTCGCCGACCCCGCCGTGGACGACGCCGTTGCGCTGGCGCAGGGCCTCCACCGCGCGCGCCGGGTCGTACGAGACCCCCTTGGTCACCATCCCGGCCTTCTCCAGGAGCGGGCCGATCGTGGTCATCTTGTCGAAGACCGCCGTGTAGTCACGCTCGGCCACGGCGATCACCGGCATCGTCCTGCCGGGCACCGGCTCCACCTCACCGATCCTCCAGTCCCGCACCACGCCGTGCTCGGACGCCATCGCCTCCGGGGTGTCGTGCCACAGCGGCTTGGCCACCACGTCGCGACGCGTGCCGAGGTGGTCGACGGCGAGCTCGGAGAACCTCTTCGCGATCGTCTTCCACGCGTCCCAGTCCGACCTGGTCTGCCACGGCGGCGCGATCGCGGGGTTGAACGAGTGGATGTAGGGGTGCATGTCGGTGGTCGAGAGGTCGTGCTTCTCGTACCAGGTCGCCGCCGGCAGGACGACGTCGCTGAGGATCGTCGACGACGTCATCCGGAAGTCGATCGTCAGGAGCAGGTCGAGCCGACCCTCGGCCGCGCGGTCCGCCCAGACGACGTCCCGCGGCCTCTTGTCCGGCGGCGCCTCGACGGCAGTGGCGGACGAGTCGGTCCCGAGCAGGTGGCGCAGGAAGTACTCGTTGCCCTTGGCCGAGGACCCCAGCAGGTTGGAGCGCCACAGCGACAGCAGCCGGGGATGGTTGTCCTCGTGCTCGGGGTCCTCGACCGCGAAGCGCAGGCGGCCCTCCTTGAGCTCCCGGGCGACGTACGCCGGCGCCTCCATCCCCGCCGCCTCCGCGTCGTCGGCGAGCTGGAGGCTGCTGCGGTCGAAGGTGGGGTAGGAGGGCGACCACCCCAGCCGCACGGACTGGGCCAGCAGGTCCATCACCGTGCGGCCGGCGAAGATGCCCGTGCCGCAGTCGAGGTCGTCGGCGGTGAAGGTGTCATAGCGGTACTGCGAGGTGTTGACGTACCAGTACGCCGTCTGGTTCATGTGGCGCGGCGGGCGGTGCCAGTCCAGCGCGAACGCCATGTGCTGGAAGCCCATGAGCGGGCGCATCTTCTCCTGGCCGACGTAGTGCGCCCAGCCGCCGCCGTTGCGGCCCTGGGCACCCGTGATCGTGGTGAGCACCAGGATGGCGCGGTAGATCTGGTCGGAGTGGAACCAGTGGTTGACGCCCGCACCGAGCAGGATCATCCCGCGGCCCTCGGTGTCGACCGCGTTGCGCGCCCACTCGCGCGCCAGCCGGACGACCTGGGCGGCCGGGACCCCGGTGTGCTGCTCCTGCCAGGCCGGGGTGGCCGGCACGGCCGGGTCGTCGTAGCCGCGCGCGTCGGACTCGCTCGTGCGCGGCCAGGTGCCCGGCAGGCCGGGCCGGGCGACGCCGTACTGGGCGAGCAGGAGGTCGAGCACAGTGGTGACGACGCGATCGCCCACCCGCGCCACCGGCACGCCCCGGCGCTCGCGCACGACCTTGCCGTCGGCGGCGTCGAAGCGCGGCAGCTCGACCTCGACGGACTCGCGGGTCCCGCCCTGGTGGTCGCGGTACATGCTCAGCGCCGGGTCGAGGTCGCCGAGCTCGAGGTTCCACCTCCCGACGCCGGCCTCGCCGAAGCGGTCGCCGATGGAGCCGTGCGGGATGCGGACGTCGCCGGTCGTGGCGTCGACCACGGCGGGCTTCCACATGGCGTTCTCGCTGGTCCCCCCGAGGTCGCCCTCGACGAGGAACTTGCCGGGGCGGTAGCCGCCGCCTGCCGCGGGCTCGAGGCACACGAGGTGCGGGAGGTCGGTGAACTGCTTGGTGTAGGCCTCGAAGAACGGCGTGCTGCTCTCGGCGAAGAACTCCTTGAGCACGACGTGGCCCATCGCCATCGCCAGTGCACCGTCGGTGCCCGGCGCCGGGCTCACCCACTCGTCGGCGAACTTCACGCTCTCGGCGTAGTCGGGCGCGATCGCGACCACCTTCTGGCCGCGGTAGCGCGCCTCGGTCATCCAGTGGGCGTCGGGGGTGCGGGTGAGCGGGACGTTGGAGCCCCACATCATCAGGTAGCCGGCGTCCCACCAGTCGCCGGACTCCGGGACGTCGGTCTGGTCGCCGAACATCTGGGGCGAGGCGTTGGGCAGGTCGGCATACCAGTCGTAGAACGACAGCATGGGAGCCCCGACGAGCTCGAGGAACCGCGCTCCGGAGGCGTAGGACACCGGCGACATCGCGGGGATCGGCGAGAAGCCGGCGATGCGGTCGGGGCCCCACCGCTTGACCGTGTAGACGTGGGCGGCCGCCACGATCTCGGTGACCTCGTCCCAGGACGCCCGCACCAGGCCGCCCTTGCCGCGCGCCGACTTGTAGGCCCGAGCCTGCTCCTCGTCCTGGACGATCGATCCCCAGGCGACCACCGGGTCGCCGTACTGCTGCTTGGCGGCGCGGAACATCTCGAGCAGCACGCCGCGGACGTAGGGGTAGCGCACCCGGGTGGGGCTGTAGGTGTACCAGCTGAACGCCGCCCCTCGCGGGCAGCCGCGGGGCTCGTACTCCGGGCGGTCGGGCCCGGCGCTGGGGTAGTCGGTCTGCTGCGCCTCCCAGGTGATGATCCCGTCCTTGACGTAGACCTTCCACGAGCACGACCCGGTGCAGTTGACCCCGTGCGTCGACCGCACCACCTTGTCGTGGCTCCAGCGGTCGCGGTAGAACACGTCGCCCTCACGACCGCCCTGCGCGTAGAGGACGCGGTCGTCCTCGCTCACCTGCGCCTTGGTGAAGAAGCGGCGCCCGCCGATGAGCGCCTTCTGCAGCTGGTTCTCGAGGTCGGTCACGTCGGGCCCTTTCGTGAGGTCGATCCGCTCAAGCGGCGACGCCGGCGGCGGCGGCCGACTCCGCCGCGGTGCGGCGGACGAGGGTCACGGTCAGCACCAGGGTCAGCGCGGAGGTCACGGCGAGCAGCCACAGCCCGATGGCGTAGGACTCCGTCTGGCCGTAGATCCACCCCATGAGGAGGGGCGGCACGAAGCCACCGAGCCCGCCGGCCGCGCCCACCAGCCCGGTCACGCCACCGACGCGGGCGGGTTGCGTGGCCTGCGCGATCAGGGCGAAGGTCGCGCCGGAGCCGGAGCCGAGGGCCGCGGCCATCAGCAGGAAGGTGGCGGTGCCGAGGGTGAGGTAGCTCCCGTCGGCCGCAGTCACGGGCGGGTTGGGCGCGGCGACCGCGGCGCAGACGGCCACCACGGCGAAGCCGGCGGCGAGCACGGGGATGGAGCCGAGCCGGTCCGACAGCCAGCCGCCGACGGGCCGCATCACGACCGCGACCACCACGAAGCCCGCCATCCGGTTGGCCGCGTCGGCCGGCTCGAGCCCGTGGGCGGTCTTGAGGTAGGTCGGCAGGAACACCGAGAAGGCGACGTAGCCCCCGAAGGCGACCGCGTAGAGCACGCTGGCCTGCCAGGTGATCGGCAGGCGGGCGTCGGCCGACACCCGCGCGCCGAGGCTGGTGCTGGGCGGGACCCGGCCGGGTGCGTCCCGCATGACCACCCAGGCGACCACCGCGTAGACCGCCAGGACCCCCGCGGTGATGAGGAAGGGGGCGGTCCGCCCGAGGTTCTCCCAGAGCGGGACGGTCGTCAGGGCGCTGATCGCGGTGCCGCCCATGCCCGCCCCGAAGATGCCGACCGCCAGGCCCCGCTTCTCCGGCGGGAACCATGCGTTGACGAAGGGGACACCGACGGCGAACGCTGTGCCGGCGATGCCGAGGAAGAAGCCGCCGAGGAGCACCAGCGGGTAGGAGTCGAGGGCGAAGTAGGCCAGGAACAGCACCGGCACGATGGACACACCGGACACGATCGGGAACATCAGCCGCCCGCCGTAGCGATCGGTCAGCGCGCCCACCACGATGCGGCCCAGCGAGCCGACCACCACGGGGACGGCGACCATCAGCGACACCTCGGACTGGCTGAGCTGGCCGAGCGGGCTGTCGGCGCCCTGCTTGAGGAAGAGCGGGCCGAGCGGGCTGATCAGCGCCCAGGCCCAGAAGTTGACCGCGAACCCGATCGTGGCCAGGGCCAGCATCACCCACGGGTTGCCCGGGCTCCGGGGTGCGGTCGTGGCGCTCATCGTGTGCTCCTGGTGGTCGAGGAACCAACCCAAACCCACCGAACAGCTCGGGCCCTGTGCGATGTGCTCACGAAGTTACGCGCGCCGCGATCAGGCTCGCTAGGGGCCGACTGCCGGGGCCGGATGGGCCCCTGACCCGCCCCTGACGCGGCTGCGCCCCGGGCCGATCGGCCCGGTCCCCCAACGGTTCAGGCGGCGCATCCTGACTCCGAGACGCCGCCGAGTCGGCGCATCCTGCACGCAATGGGTGTCAGGATGCGCCGACTCGGCGATTCACTCGGGGCCGGTGCCCTTCCCAGGGCCCCTCACTGAGCGGCGTCGAAGGCCTGGTCGTAGAGCGCCTCGAGCTCCGGGGAGGCCTCCGCGGTGAAGCCGCAGAGCGTGACCCGGTCGTCGTCGGCGCTGACGAGGTAGGTGCGCCCCTCCTGGAAGTCGACGGCCATCAGCAGGTCCCCCAGCGCCTTGCTGGGTGCCTCGACGACGACGGTGGGCGTCTCGGCGCCGGCGTACCACTGCTCCACCTCGAGCGTCGCCGTCCCGTCGGCCAGGGAGGTGACGGTGCCCTCGAACGCCGTGT
This sequence comes from Nocardioides sp. Z24_21, assembly GCF_058134345.1. Taxonomy (NCBI): domain Bacteria; kingdom Bacillati; phylum Actinomycetota; class Actinomycetes; order Propionibacteriales; family Nocardioidaceae; genus Nocardioides; species Nocardioides sp. Z24_21. The sequence goes on along the minus strand of NZ_JBYTTH010000002.1, from coordinate 674,129 downwards.
CGAACGTCGCGAGGACCTCCGCGGAGGGCATGGCGCACTTGCCGGCGCTCGAGCCGTCGGCGGTGAGGACCAGCGGCTCCGTCGAGGTCTCGGTCGGGGTCTCGGTCTGGCTCGTGGACTCGCTCGCGGTCGGCTCGGACGTGGGCGCGTCGTCGTCCTCCGCGCCGCAGCCGGCGAGCGTGAGGGCGAGGACGAGGCCCGCGGCCCCTGCGGGGAGCAGGTGGGCCGGGTGGCGTCGGGTGGTGTGTCGGCTCATGGCGGGCATCCCTTTCGTCGTACGGGCGGCGCGGGCCTCCCGTTCTCCGGTCCGACGTGGTGGCGGGTGGCCGGGTTCCCCGGCGGGGCTCACAGAGGGTGCCACCTGCGCCGACACGACCGGAGATGGCAGCAGCAGGGCCCCCGCCGGAGCGGGGGCCCTGCTGGTTCTGGCTGGTGGAGCTGGTGGACCTGATCAGTCGATCAGAAGTCCATGCCGCCCATGCCGCCCATGTCGCCGCCGGGCATGGCCGGCGTCTTCTCGGGCTTGTCGGCCACGACGGCCTCGGTGGTGAGGAACAGCGCGGCGATCGACGCGGCGTTCTGCAGCGCCGAGCGGGTGACCTTGGCCGGGTCGATGATGCCCTCGGCGATCATGTCGACGTAGTCACCGGTCGCGGCGTTGAGGCCGTGACCCGCCTCGAGGTTGCGCACCTTCTCGGCGACGACGCCACCCTCGAGACCGGCGTTGACGGCGATCTGCTTGAGCGGGGCCTCGGTCGCCTTGCGGACGATCTCGGCACCGGTCGCCTCGTCGCCGGTGAGCTCGAGCTTGCCGAACGCGATGTCGGCGGCCTGGACGAGCGCCACGCCACCGCCGGCGACGATGCCCTCCTCGACGGCGGCCTTCGCGTTGCGAACGGCGTCCTCGATGCGGTGCTTGCGCTCCTTGAGCTCGACCTCGGTGGCCGCGCCGACCTTGATGACGGCCACGCCGCCGGCCAGCTTGGCGAGGCGCTCCTGGAGCTTCTCGCGGTCGTAGTCGGAGTCGGACTTCTCGATCTCGGCGCGGATCTGGTTGACCCGGCCCTCGATCTGGCCCTGGTCGCCGGCACCCTCGACGATGGTGGTCTCGTCCTTGGTGATGACGACCTTGCGCGCCTGGCCGAGCAGCTCCAGGCCGGCGGACTCGAGCTTGAGGCCGACCTCCTCGGAGATGACCTGGCCACCGGTGAGGATGGCGATGTCCTGCAGCATGGCCTTGCGGCGGTCACCGAAGCCCGGGGCCTTGACGGCCACGGAGCGGAAGGTGCCCTTGATCTTGTTGACCACCAGGGTCGAGAGGGCCTCGCCGTCGACGTCCTCGGCGATGATCAGCAGCGGCTTGCCGGACTGCATGACCTTCTCCAGCAGCGGCAGCAGGTCCTTGACCGTCGACACCTTGGAGTTGGCGATGAGGATGTAGGGGTCCTCCAGCACGGCCTCCATGCGCTCGAGGTCGGTCGCGAAGTAGGCCGAGATGTAGCCCTTGTCGAAGCGCATGCCCTCGGTCAGCTCGAGGTCCAGCCCGAAGGTGTTGGACTCCTCGACGGTGATGACGCCTTCCTTGCCGACCTTGTCCATCGCCTCGGCGATGATCTCGCCGACGGTGGTGTCGGCGGCGGAGATCGAGGCGGTCGAGGCGATCTGCTCCTTGGTCTCGACGTCCTTGGCCATGGCGAGCAGCTGCTCGGACACGGCGGCGACGGCGGCCTCGATGCCCCGCTTGAGGCCCATCGGGTTGGCGCCGGCCGCGACGTTGCGCAGGCCCTCGCGGACCATGGCCTGGGCCAGGACGGTGGCCGTCGTCGTGCCGTCACCGGCGACGTCGTCGGTCTTCTTGGCGACCTCCTTGACCAGCTCGGCGCCGATCTTCTCGTAGGGGTCCTCCAGCTCGATCTCCTTGGCGATCGAGACACCGTCGTTGGTGATCGTGGGGGCGCCCCACTTCTTCTCCAGGACGACGTTGCGGCCCTTGGGGCCGAGGGTGACCTTGACCGCGTCGGCGAGGGTGTTCATTCCTCGCTCGAGGCCGCGGCGGGCCTCCTCGTTGAAAGCAATCAGCTTGGCCATATCGCGTGCGATTCCTATCGACATGAGTCTGTGTGTCGACGCCGGGCGGGCTGCCCGCGACGGACGATCCGCTCCGCCGGCGATCCATTCACGCCGGCTTCTGCGGACCTCAGCGTCACCCAGGTCGTTGTCACTCTCGTGACGAGAGTGCCAACCTCATGTTTAGCACTCGCCCACCGAGAGTGCAAACGCCACCCGGCGGTTGCCGGGTGGCGCTGGCAGGTGTGAGGGTCGGCTACGGCATCCTGATGAGCTTGATGCCGTTGGCCAGCGAGCTGATCGCGGTCGAGAAGATCGGCCCGAGCTCGGATCCCGACACAGCGCAGTAGTAGAAGTCGCCGTCCGAGTTCTCCGTCGTGCGCTCGGCGGGGGTGCTGCAGTCGCTGTTGGCCTGCGAGGGCAGGCCAGTGGCGGGGTGGGGCGAGGCCGCCGCGGCCAGGGCATCGCGGACGTAGGGGGTGACGGTGCTCGACCCACAGCTCGCCGTGTTGGCCTCACCGAAACCCACGGTGATGATGAGTGCCTTCTCCGCCTTCGCCTGAGTGGCGACGTCGGTGGCGTTCTTGCATGCCTGCCGCAGCTGGCTGGCGGACTCGCCGCCCACGCCCATGTCGCCGGCGGTGTTGAGCGACAGCCCGCCCGAGTGGGCGTTGAGGACTTCCTGCGGCTTGCCATCGGTCTCGAAGAGGATGACCTTCTTGACCGTCCCCTCGCGGGTGGATGGCAGCGAACCCAGGTTGTTGGGGTCCTTGCCGAGGAGGTACCGCGCTGCACCCTTCAACGCACTGGCGAGATGGGTGCGGTACTCGACCGGCGAAGAGGTGTTGCTGATGCACTTCACAGCCTTCACGAGCGGGCTGGCGGTGTTGAGCGTGGGCGTCGCCGACGCGGTCAGGTAGTTGTTGCTGAACGGGGTCGCCACCCACTTGCCCTTGACGATCTCCCCCTGGACGAAGGCCTGGTACTGGCTGTTCGTCTCGGAGGACTTCTTCGCCCGGGGGGCTGGCCACGGCTGGGTCAAGCAGTTGTTGTCCGTCCCCACCGACTTGTGCAGCGCGCCGAGCGCGACGTAGTGCATCTGAGGATTCATCGTCTTGAGCGCGTCCTCGATGCCGGTCACCATGGCTCGCCGGTTGGACTCACTCATGGAGAGGGTCCGGTCGGCCAGCACCACGATGTCCATCGGGTTGGGCGACTCCGCACCGCACGACCCCTTGCACGCAGCCGAGGCGACGCTTCCCGTCCGGCCCGAGTCGATGCCCATGACCGGCGCGAACTTGAAGTCGACGGTCTTGTTGTCGCTCACCTGCACCGTGTTGCACGTGATGCCTACCCCGGTGTCGGGGCACGGGATCGCGCAGATCGCCGCGTTGCACCGCATGGCGGGATACTTGACGTAGTTGTACGGGCTCGGTCCCGGATAGCAGGTGCTCGGGATCTGCGCCGTGCTCGGCAGGTACGGAGAGCTACCGGTCGACGCGACGACGCAGAACAGGTTGACCGCCGGGTTGATGGCACTGTCCTGTTCGAGGGCGATGCTCCGTGCGGCGCTCTTGGCCTGCAAGCCGTTGCTCGGCAGCTCGAACGCGCCGGAGTGTGCAGCGGAGTCGATGTGGTCGTGCAGCTTCTGCCGCTCCATCACCAGGCTCGAGTAGTCGACGCCCAGCGCGGCGGCGCCGAACAGGACCACGGCAAGAAGGGCCACGAGGATCGCTGTCGCCCCGCGCTCGTTGCGGGGTCGTCGTTTCATCGTCATTCGATCCTCATCCGGCTCTCCTTGGACATTGACATCTTGCTCGCGAAGGCCGACCCCATCGGGGTCAACCAGTCCGCTCGGTAGCTGATGGTCACGATGGCGGTGTCACCTGGAGCGGCACTTGCATACGCGCAGCTCACGCCGGTCGGCTTGGCGCAGGTCACGGCTACCGTGGCGGTCCCGCCTCCACCCATCCCGCTCATCGCGGCGTTGACGGCCGAGGACACCTCGGCACTGGTGGCACCCAGGCTCGCCACGCGGGCGCCCTCACGGGCGGCGTTGCCCACCGCGGAGTAGCGGTTGATCGCCCATCCGAAGTCGACGATCCCGAACACGAGCGCGATGAGCAGGGGCACGACGAGGGCGAACTCGACGGCAGCGGCGCCTCGTTCTCCGCGTGCGCTGTTGCGCGGCAGTCCCACGTCGTTCCTCCACACCCTGCCGTACGCCCGCAGGCGCGACGGCTCTCGGCCTGCCGCTCGCATCGTCGGCTGAGACACCGCGCGCAGGATGGGCTCATCCTCGGGGCGGGCGCGTGGTCGGCGCGCCCCCCGATGAGGCCGTTCGTATAGCCCGTTCGGGCCATTTCCTGACCCCGGGTCGCTCCAGCGCGTCCGTCAGCGCCGCAGGCGGTCCACCACGAGGTCGGCGAACGGCGCGGCGTTGGCGGGCGAGACGTCGAGGTAGAGGCCGGGCTCGATCAGCTCGAGCTCGCTCACCACCCACTCGCCGTCCCAGCGCAGCAGGTCGACCCGGAGGTAGTCGATCGGGCGGCCGAAGCGCGCAGCCATGGCGTCGTACGCCCGCTCCACCAGGTCGGCGACGTCGCCGGTCTCGACGGGGCGCACGCTGCCGCCGAACTCCTCGTTGACCCGGACGTCGCCCCCGCCGGGCCGCTTGTCGAAGCGCTGGCCGACACGGCCGTGGAGGACGTGGACCGACGCCTCGCCGTCGGTGCGGATCGACTCCACGAGCGGCTGGACGACCCACGGGCCGTCGACCTCGGGGGAGTCGGGCTGGCTGCGCACCGGCCGGCCCAGGCGCGGGTCGTCGGGGTCGGTGACCACCAGCAGGCCCGCTCCCCCGGCTCCCACCCGCGGCTTGACGACCGCCGCGCCGAAGCGGCGTACGCCCTCGGCGAGCGCGGCCCGGTCGTCGGCGAGCAGGGTGGGCACGACCGGCAGGTCGCCGAGCTCGGTCAGGTAGCGCTTGTCGTGGTTCCACGCGAACACGTCGGCGCCGTTGAGCAGGCGCGACTGGTCGAGCGAGGCCGCCCAGGCGAGGAACTCGCGGTGCCGGGTGACGTAGTCCCAGGTCGAGCGGACGGCGACCAGCTCGGCCGCGTCCCAGTCGACCGCTGGGTCGTCCCACCGCGCCCAGGCGGCGTCCAGCCCGCGCTCGCGCAGGACCGCGTCGAGGACGGCCGCGCCGGGCTCCCCCTGCGGCAGGTCACCGCTGGTGGCGAGCAGGACGTTCATGCAGGGTCGGGGTCCTCGGGCAGCTCGGAGGCGCCGTAGAGCTCGTGGGCGACCCGGTCGCGGTTGGTGCCCTCGCGGTTGTCGCCCTTCTCGATGATCACGAGGTTGTGGTAGCAGTGCACGGCCCGGACCCACTGGTCGGTGTAGGTGGGCTGGTAGCCCTCGAGCAGGAACTCCTCGTGGTTGAGCCCGTCGATGAGGTCCTTGACCAGGTCCATCGACGTGCCCGGCGCCCGCGGGTCGAGCTGGCCGCCCCATGCCGGCCAGTAGGACGTCTGGGTGTCCTCGATGCAGTAGATGGCCCCGTCGGGCAGCAGCGGGAACAGGATGCGGAACGACTCGCGGACGTGGGCCGGGATGTGGCTGCCGTCGTCGATGACGACCAGCGGAGCCCCCTGCTCGTCGATGATCCGCTGGAGGACCTCCGGGTCGGTCTGGTCGCCGAGGTAGGTGTGGATGTGGCCCCGGGTGAGCCACGACTTGTCCTCGATGTCGAGGCCGACGATGCGGGCCTTGGGGAAGAACCAGCGCCACATCTTCATCGACGCACCGCTCTTGCGGCGCTTCTTGTAGCCGCCGATCCCGAGCTCGAGCAGCGTGAACGACTCGCCCCGCAGGTGCTGGAGGTGGCGCTCGTAGTGGGGGGTGTAGCGGTGCACGCCCCACTTGTCGGTGCGGAACTCGATGGCCAGCTCGGTCAGGTTGCTCGCCAGCAGCCGGCGACGGCGCTCGGCCCTGGGGTCGGGCGGCTCGGGCTGGGCAGGCACGGGCGATGCCTGCATCCGGCCTGCCTTCTGGGCCGCCTTCTTGACGGCCTGGCTGGCTCGTCGGGCAGTGGTGCGCACCCGCAGACCCTAGCCTGACCTGCGGCTCCGGACGTGATCCCCCACACCGCGTGCCCCGGTCCACCGGGCGTACGACGGCTCCGGGGGAGGTCCGTGACCGAACGGCAGGGCGAGATGGGTCGATGTACTCAGGACAACCCGACCGGTCCACGCCACGGTAGGGCCATGACCGACACCGCGTCCCCTGCAACGGCACCGCCTCCCGCCCTTCGAGCGGTCGCGCCGCGCCAGCACGCCTGGCTCCGCGGCGAGATCGCCACTTGGACCGCGGAGGGGATCCTCACCGAGGAGCAGGCGGCGCTCCTGTCCTCGCGCTATCGCGCCGAGCCCCACGCCCGCGTCGGCGTCGGCCGCGTGCTGCTCCACCTCGGCGCCGGATTCGTCGGCGTCGGACTCGTCTGGCTCGTCGCCGCCAACCTCGACCAGCTCTCCCCCGCGGCCCGCTTCGCCACCGTGGCGGCGCTGTGGCTCGCGTTCCTCGTGGGCGGCGAGGCGCTGGCCGCGCGGCGCGCCTCACCGCCGCTCGTCGGCGCGCTGCGGCTCCTCGCCGCGCTCGGCGCCGGTGCGCTCGTCTTCCAGGCCGCACAGTCCCTGCAGGTCCCGGCCTACGAGCCGCGCCTCGTCGGACTGTGGTCCGTCGCAGCCCTCCTCCACGCCTATACGACCCGGGCCCACGCGCCGTTCCTGGTCGGCGTCGCCACGGGCGTCACCTGGTGGTTCATGCAGCCCTTGTGGGACGCCCAGGACGGCACGACCGTCGTCGTGCTGCTCGGCGGGGGCGCGGTGCTCGCCGCCGCACTGGCGGTCCTGCACGACGGCTGGGTCGACGCCTTCGCGTGGACCTGGCGCACCGTCGCCGGCGGCGCGGCCCTGCTGGCGCTGTTCGTCGCCGCGATCCCCGGCTCCGGCGGCGACGGACCGGCCTGGTCGACCTGGCTGGTGATGGCCCTCGCCCTTGCCGCGGTGGCCACGGTTGCCGCCGGCGTCCTCCGGCGCGGGGCGCCGGTCCTGGAGCCGGTCGGCGCCCTCGCGGTGCTGCTGGTGGCCGGGGCGCTCAGTCTCTGGGACACCGGCGCCGACACCTCCGGCGTCGACGGAGCCGACTGGGCGCGGGCCGCGATCTCGATCCTCGCCTACGCCGTGCTGGCCGTCGCCGTCGTCACCGTCGGGACCGTGCGCGACCACCCGACGCTCACCTGGATGGCGATGCTGGGGCTGGTCGTGTTCACGACCTCCCAGAGCTTCGCGGTCTTCGCCCCCATCGTCACCGGCGCCTGGCTGTTCGTGGTGCTCGGCACCGTCATCCTCGGCACCGGCTTCCTGTTCGACCGGGCCCGTCGCGAGCTCGCCCAGGCCCTCGACGCGGCCGGCCCCCTACCGACCACCCCGAAGGAGACGGACCGATGACCCGCAACCTGCCCCCCGCCCTGACCGTCGCGGTGGTGGCCGCGTGCCAGCTGGCGCTGGTCGGTGCGGCCGTGGCGCCCCAGCTCTCCGCCCGGGTGGCGGGCGACAGCTACGTGGTGCGGGTGGCGCCGCTCGATCCGATCGATCCGTTCCGCGGCGCCTACGTCGCCCTCGACTACCCCGACCTGCGCCTCGACGCGCCGGACGACGGCGAGTCCGGCGACGCCTACCTCGCCCTCGTCGAGGAGGACGGCGTGTGGGTCGGCGACCGGTGGACGCGCACCCGGCCCGCGCAGGGGCCCTACCTCGCGTGCGACGACCGGTCGTGGCAGGTCCGCTGCGGGATCGAGAGCTGGTTCCTGCCGCAGGACCGCGCGCGGGAGGTCGAGGACCAGCTGCGCGACGGCGCGCTCGCCGAGCTGCGCATCGACTCCCGCGGCAACGCCACCGTCGTCGACGTACGAGCGCCCTGACGTCCGCGGGCGGTCGTCGGGCTCAGCCCCCCGCGACCGCCGGGATCACCGAGATCTGCACCCCGTCGGGGGTCGCGGTGTCGAGGTCGTCGAGGAAGCGCACGTCGTCGTTGCCGACGTAGACGTTGACGAACCGGCGCAGGTGACCGGCCTCGTCGACGATGCGGCCCTTGATGCCGGCGTAGCTCGCGTCGAGGTCGTCGAGGACGGCCGCGAGGGTGTCGCCCTCGGCGCTCACCTCCGACTCACCGCCGGTGTAGGTGCGCAGGATCGTCGGGATGCGGACGGACACGCTCATGCGCGCACCCCCTTCGCTCCGTGCGCGCACGAGGCACGTGTCTCACTGTCGGGGATGGTCCGCTCGCTGCGCTCGCTCATGTGCTGATCTTCCTCTCAGAGCACGCCGGACGCCACGAAGGCGTCGTAGGACGGTGCGATGGTGGCGGCGGGTCCGACCCGGTCGGCGACGGCGTCGAGGGTCTTGAGGCCCATCCCGGTGTTGATCACGACGGTCTCCAGCGAGGTGTCGAGCTGCCCGGTCTCGACGAGCTTCTTGAGCACGCCCACCGTGGTGCCGCCCGCCGTCTCGGTGAAGATGCCCTCGGTGCGGGCCAGCAGCAGGATGCCCTCGCGCACCTCGTCGTCGGTGATGTCCTCGACGGCGCCGCCGCTGCGGCGGCAGATGTCGAGCACGTAGATCCCGTCGGCCGGGTTGCCGATGGCGAGGCTCTTGGCGATGGTGTCGGGCTTGACCGGGCGGATGGCGTCGGTGCCGGCCTTGTAGGCCACCGACACCGGCGAGCAGCCGGTCGCCTGGGCGCCGAAGATCTTGTAGGGCTTGTCCTCGACGAGGCCGAGCGCGACCAGCTCGCGGAACGCCTTGTCGACCTTGGTGAGCTGCGAGCCGGACGCCACCGGGATGACGACCTGGTCGGGGAGCCGCCAGCCGAGCTGCTCGGCGATCTCGTAGCCCAGCGTCTTGGAGCCCTCGGCGTAGAACGGCCGCACGTTGACGTTGACGAACGCCCAGCCCTCCTCCTCGCCGGCGATCTCCGAGGCGAGCTTGTTGACGTCGTCGTAGTTGCCGTCGACGGCCACCAGCCGGTCGGTGTAGACGGCCGAGTTGACCTGCTTGGGCTTCTCGAGGTCGCTCGGGATGAAGACGACGGTCCTGATGCCGGCGCGGGCGCCCGCGGCGGCGACGGCGTTGGCCAGGTTGCCGGTCGACGGGCAGGCGAAGACCTTGGCGCCGAGCTCACGCGCGGCGCTGAGCGCGCAGGCGACGACCCGGTCCTTGAAGGAGTTGGTCGGGTTGGTCGAGTCGTCCTTGACCCACAGCTTCTCCAGGCCGAGCTCGCGGGCCAGGTTGTTCGCCTGCAGCAGGCGGGTGAAGCCCGGCTCGGTGTTGGGGCTCTGCTCGATGTCGGACGGCACCGGCAGCAGCGCCTTGTAGCGCCAGATGTTGGGCGGGCCGGCCGCGATCTCCTCGCGGGTCACGGCCGGGAAGTCGTAGGCCACCTCGAGCGGCCCGAAGCACTCCGGACAGGCGTACGACGGGCCCAGGACGACCTCGTGGCCGCACTCGCGGCAGGCAAGGGCGCGGGCGTTGCCGAAGGCGCGCTCGCGGAACCGGGGCGACTCGGTGGTGCTTTCGTCCAGCAGGGTGCTCATGAAGTCCTCCTTCTCATCTGTCCCCGCGACTCTCGCTGGGGTCGGATTTGGCACCTGCTCCCGTGACTGCCGGAGGGGTGTCCGGACAGGAGGCACACGGGTGGTTGCCGGGACTTCGTCGGGCCGTTCCCTCAGTCCCTCGTGATGAGCAGGCTCAGCCTAGGCAGGCTGTCTCACGATGTGCACATCGTGTCCACGATGCGGACAGCCGTCTGTGGGGCCGTCAGGCCAGCGAGGGCGACGCCAGGGAGGACAGCAGCTCGACGACACCGTCGGGACCGTCCACGACCACGTCGGCCAACCGCACCAGGGCCGGCTGCTCGCTCGAGGCCGAGCACACCACCAGGCCGGGCAGCCCGCCGGAGCGCAGCGCGCGGACGGCCTCGAACGCCTCCACGTCGCCCAGGTCGTCGCCGGCGAAGACGACCCCGGCGGCCTCCTGCTGGGCCACGAACGTGCGCAGCGCCTGGCCCTTGTGCATCTCGGCCGAGCGGACCTCGATCACGTTGCGGCCGGGCTCGATGCCGAGCCGGTGGCGCCGGGCGAGGGCGGTGATCGGCTCGACCAGGCGCTCGAAGGCACCGGTCGGGTCGTCCATCCGGCGGGTGTGCACGGCGACGGCGAGGCCCTTCTCCTCCACGTAGGCGTCGGCGGCCCCGGCGCGCCGCAGCACCCCGGGCAGCTCGCGCTCGAAGCTCGCCAGGCCGGCGGGCGGGCGGGGCGACCTGATCCGCGGCTCGCTGGCCGACCACCGCTCGTTGCCGTACTGGCCGAAGACGAAGAGCTCGGCACCGCGGTCGAGCATGGCGTCGCCCAGCGCGTCGAGGTCGCCCATGGCGATGGCCTGGCGCGCCGGCCGGCCGGTGATCACCGCGACGGCGCGCACCGCCTCGGCGAGGTCGAGCAGCACTCCCGGCGCCCCGGCGTGCAGCCGGGCCGCCTCGGGGTCGTCGACGACCGGCGACAGCGTCCCGTCGAAGTCGAGGCCGACGACCGTGCCGGCGAGGACCTCGCGCACGGCGTCGTAGTGCCTGCGCGCGTCGGCGGAGGTGAACTCCATGGGGCAACCCAACCATGTGGTCCGCTCGCGCGCGGCAGCCGGCCGCCCCGGGGTGTGGGGAGCGGCGCGCCGGGCCGGGTCAGCGCGGGGCGTCGGCGGTGAGGATCACGGTGAGCCGGTCGCGCTTCATCACGCCGACGGCGGGCGCCGTGCGCGTGATGCCGAGGTCGAGCGCGAGCTGCTTGCCCGCAGCCTTGAGCCGCGGCGGGTAGTAGACCGTGCTGGTGGGGATCAGGCCCTGCCAGTTGTCCTCGCCGACCACGGCCCAGCCGACCCCCGTGGCCGTCGCGGCGGTCGCCGCGGCGAGGCCGCGGATGCCGGAGTTGTTGTAGACCTCGACGTAGACCTCGCCGCGCTCGACCTGTGGCTTGGGCTTGGGCTTCGGCTTCTCCGACGGCGTCGGGGCCGGCTCGGCCGACGGCGCCGTGGTCGAGCTGGCGATCGTGGCGGTGTCGACGCGGCGCTCGGTCGGCGCCTGGTCGCGGGTGGCGACGAAGGTGATCGAGGCCATCGCGACGGCGAGGACCGAGAGCATGACGAGCGGCGACGGGAAGGCGACGCCGCGCTCGTCACGACGTCGCGTCGGGGTGCGGCCGGGGCTGGGGAAGCTGGGGAAGCTGGGGAAGGAGGTCATGGGGAAGGTGACCAATCGTGAGTGGGCGGGTGCGGCGTCAGACTTCGAACCCGAGCCGCCGCGCGGAGCGCTGGCGCTGTCGGGAGGCGCGCAGGCGGCGCAGCCGGCGCACGAGGAGCGGGTCGGCCTCGAGCGCCTCGGGGCGGTCGATGAGGGCGTTGAGCACCTGGTAGTAGCGGGTCGAGGACATGTCGAACTTCTCGCGGACAGCCTGCTCCTTGGCGCCGGCGTACTTCCACCAGTGCCGCTCGAACTCGAGGATGTCGCGGTCGCGCTGGCTCAGCCCCGCCGCAGTCTCCTGCTCGGCTGCGATGTGCTTGGCGGCGTCCATTGCCATCCCCTCCTCGACCCCACGTCGCCCGTGACCGGGCGGACGAGCACGAGTCTAGGCGACGAACGACAACCATGTCATTCGCATGCGGCGAGTCGTCTGGACAAAACCTCCGCGGCTCTCGCGCGCCCCGCCGCCACCGTGGCGGCACGACACCGCGGGGTGGTCTGCGCGCCTCGGGTTCGTCGCTAGGGTTGCGCCGTGAGCCAAGCCCCGCAGGCAGACCTCGTGATCGTGGCCAACCGGCTTCCCGTGGACCGCGTACGCCTCCCCGACGGGACGGACTCGTGGCGCCGCTCCCCCGGCGGGCTGGTGACGGCCCTCGAGCCCGTGCTGCGCTCCAACGACGGCGCCTGGATCGGCTGGCCGGGATCGGCGGACGACGACGACTTCGAGCCGTTCGTGGAGGACGGCCTCTCGCTGGTGCCGGTGTCGATGACCGCGCGCGAGGTCGAGGACTTCTACGAGGGCTTCTCCAACGGCACGCTGTGGCCGCTCTACCACGACGTGGTCGCCAAGCCGGAGTTCCACCGTGAGTGGTGGGACTCCTACGTCACGGTCAACCAGCGCTTCGCCGACCGGGCCGCCGAGGTCGCGGCCGAGGGCGCCACCGTGTGGGTGCAGGACTACCAGCTGCAGCTCGTCCCGCAGATGCTGCGCGCCCAGCGCCCCGACCTGCGGATCGGGTTCTACCTCCACATCCCGTTCCCGCCGGCCGAGCTGTTCTCCCAGCTGCCCTGGCGCCGACAGATCCTGGAGGGGCTGCTCGGTGCCGACCTCATCGGCTTCCAGCTGCCGGGAGCCGCGGCCAACTTCGTCCGCCTGGTGCGCAGCCGCGTCGGCCACAAGACCCACCGCGACACCATCTACCTGCCCGACGGCCGCCCGGTGCGGGCGACGGCCTTCCCGATCTCGATCGACACCGCCGGCTTCGAGGAGCTCGCCCGGTCCGAGGGCGTGGCGGAGCGGGCGGCCGAGATCCGCGAGGCGCTCGGCAACCCCCGCCGGATCTTCCTCGGCGTCGACCGGCTCGACTACACCAAGGGCATCCACTCCCGCCTGCGCGCCTTCGGCGAGCTCGTCCGCGACGGCCAGATCGACGTCGAGGACGCCGTCTTCGTCCAGGTGGCCACGCCCTCGCGCGAGCGCGTCGAGCAGTACCGCATCCTGCGCGACGACATCGAGCTCCTGGTGGGGCGGATCAACGGCGACCACGGGCGGATCGGCCGTCCAGCGATCTCCTACATGCACTCGTCCTACCCGCGCGAGGAGATGGCCGCGCTCTACCGCGCCGCCGACATCATGGTCGTGACCCCGCTGCGCGACGGGATGAACCTGGTCGCCAAGGAGTACGTCGCGTGCCGCTTCGACGACGACGGGGCGCTCGTGCTCTCGGAGTTCGCCGGGGCCGCCCAGGAGCTGCGCCAGGCGTGGCTGGTCAACCCCTACGACATCGACGGCATGAAGGCGGCCCTGCTCGACGCGTACGCCGCGGGCAGCAAGGAGACCTCACGCCGGATGCGCGCCCTGCGCAAGACGGTCGTCCAGCACGACGTGGCCAAGTGGGCCGCCGACTTCCTGCGCGAGCTCGAGGAGCTGCCCGACCACCACGACAAGACGGTGCGGGGCTCCAGCGCCCGCTAGCCCCCACGGGCTCCCGTCGACGCCGACCCCGGGGGCGCTCAGGCCGGGGCGCGCCGCGACGGCGTCGTCTCGTCCTGGGCCACCATGATCTCCTCGATCCCGCGCACCAGGTCGGCGCCCAGCCGCGGCCACGCCGGGTCGTAGCCGTAGACCTCCGCCAGCCCCACCGCGGTGCGGGTGCCGTCGACGATGTCGATGTCGCCCGGGCCGATCAGCCCCGGGTGCACGACGCCCACCGCCTCGGAGACCTTGAGCAGGTCGCGGCGCAGCGAGCGGATGTAGTTGGCGGCGCGGACGCTCTTGAGGCTCACGTCCAGGCCGCGCGTGTAGCGCGGGCTCTGCGTCGCGATGCCGACCGGGCAGTGGTCGGTGTGGCACTTCTGGGCCTGGATGCAGCCGATGGACATCATCGCCTCGCGACCGACGTTGACCATGTCGGCGCCGAGCGCGAAGGCGACCACCGCGTTCTCCGGCACACCCAGCTTTCCGGCCCCGATGAACACCACGTCGTCGCTGAGCCCGGCCGCGGCGAAGCGCCGCCACACCTGGCTGAAGGCGATGCGGAACGGGTAGGCCACGGAGTCGGCGAAGATCATCGGCGCCGCACCGGTGCCGCCCTCGCCGCCGTCGATGTTGACGAAGTCGACGCCGCGCCGCGCCGAGCCGCTGCCCGACGCCATCGCCTCGACCAGCTCCTCCCACATGGTGAGGTTGCCGACGGCCGACTTGATGCCGACCGGCAGGCCGGTCGCCTGGGCGACGGACTCCACGAAGTCGAGCAGCGAGTCGATGTCGTGGAAGACCGAGTGGCGACTCGGCGAGGCACAGTCCTTGCCCTCCTCGATACCGCGGATCTCCGCGATCTCCCTGCTGACCTTCTCCCCCGGCAGCATGCCGCCGAGGCCGGGCTTGGCCCCTTGGCTCAGCTTGACCTCGATCGCACGCACCGGCGCCGACTGCACGACGTCGACCAGCCGGTCGAGGTCGAAGCGGCCGCGCTCGTCGCGGCAGCCGAAGTAGGACGTGCCGATCTGGAAGACGATGTCTCCGCCGTGGCGGTGGTGGGGCGAGAGCGCCCCCTCGCCGGTGTTCTGCAGGCATCCGGCCATCGCCGCGCCCCGGTTGAGCGCCTCCACGGCCTTGCCCGAGAGCGAGCCGAAGCTCATGCCGGAGATGTTGACGACCGACGACGGGCGGAAGGCGTGCGTACGCCCCAGCGCTGCACCCATCACCTTGGCGCACGGCAGCACGATCTCCTCCTGCGCGTGCGGCGTGGTCGCCGCGCCCGGGCCGGCGAACGTGCGGTGCTTGATGATCGGGTAGCCCTCGACGCGCTCGACGTCGTTGTCGGTGCCGAAGCCGAAGTAGTTGTTCTCCAGCTTCGCGCTGGCGTAGACCCAGCGTCGCTGGTCACGGCTGAAGGGGCGCTCCTCGTCGTTGCTGGTGACGATGTACTGGCGCAGCTCGGGCCCGAACCTCTCCAGGAAGAAGCGGGCGTGCCCGACGACCGGGAAGTTGCGGATGATCGCGTGCTTGGTCTGGACGAGGTCGTGCACCGTCGTGGCGGCCGCCGCCGCCACGGTGCCGCCGAGGATCGCGTGCCTCCACTTCATGCCTCGTTCCTAGCCGTCCGGCGGCGCGTTGTCGAGGACGGCCCGTCCCGATGGAGGGGAATCAGGCGAGCTCGCCGCGGGCGAGGCTCACCCCGGAGTGCGTGGGGTCGCCGTCGTCGGGCTCGATCGAGATGTCGACGATGCGGTAGCCCTCGTCGATGAGTCGCATCGGTACGGCGAACTCGCCCTCGTCGCCCGCGGCGAGCAGGCCGATCGAGATCATCCGCTTGCCGTCGACGTTGATCAGCCACACCTCGCGCACGCCCGGATCGTCGCCGAGCTCGCTCGCGGAGACCCGGATGGTGAACATGTCGTCGTGGCGCACGGCGCTGGCCTCGCCGCGCTGGGCGTCGCTGTCGAGGGCGGTGAGGGACGCGGCCGCGACGACGGTGCCGTCGCCGGGCGGCTCGACGGCCTCGGGGGTCTCCTCGGCCGTGCCGATGCGTCCGAGCCCGACGCCCGCGAGGAGCGCGAGGGCGGCGGCGATCCCGGCGAGCCACATCGGCACGCCGCGGCGTCCGGACGCCCGGTCGGGCTGACCGGACCGGTCGCGCCGGCCCGGCCGCTGCTCCGACGTCCCCGGCTGGTCGGGGTGGGACGGGGCCCCCGGGATCGGGTCCGATCCGTCGCCGGCACGCACCTCGGCCAGCACCCGCTCGCGCAGCCGCGAGGGCGGCGCGACGAGCGCGTCGGCACCCGTGCGGCGGCGGGCGCCGGTGAACGCCGCGACCACTCCCGCGCACTCGGGGCACGTCGCGACGTGCTCGCGCACGTCGGGCGGCCCGTCGCGGGGGTCGAGCGCGAGCCCGGCCAGCTGCTCGGCATCAACGTGACTCATGGCGCACCCCCTCCAGCTGCTGGTGGAGCTTCATCAGGCCACGTCGCACGTGGCTCTTCACGGTGCCGAGCGGGAGGCCGATCTTCTCGGCGATCTCGGCGTGGCTGTGGTCCTCCCAGAAGGCGAGGAGCAGGATCGTCCGGCGCGGGTCGGGTAGGTCCTCGACGGCCTGGCGCACGACCAGCCGCTCGGCGACCTCGTCGTCGGCCGACTGCACGGCGTCGTCGCGGGCGCCCGGGAGCGACACCACGGCGGCGAGCCGGTCGGCGTCGCGAGCGCGGGACGCCCGCAGGTCGGAGACCTTGTGCCGGGCGATCCCGACGAGCCAGGCCGGCAGTGCGGCAGGGCTCGGGGTCAGGGTGTGGCGGCTGCGCCAGGCGGCGACGAAGACCTGCTGGGTGACGTCCTCGGCGTCGTGGACGTCGCGGAGGGCACGGAGCGCGAACGTGTGCACCAGGGCCGACCAGCGGTCGTAGATCTCCTCGAGGGCACCCTCGTCGCCGGCGACGAGCCGCGCGGCGAGCGTCAGGACGTCCTCGTCCTGCTCGTCGTCGAACGACATCGTCCCGGTCACCACCGGGTCACCGTACCGGCGAGGCCCGCGGGCGGGGAACGGGATGATGGTCATCGTCGCCCCCCGCCCGTCTGGCTGCCTCGTGTCGTGCTCGGTCGTCCGTCGCCGCTGGAGCGGTCGTCAGAGGTCGATCGGGCGGAGCACCCGGTCGATCCCGTGGGCGATCTGCTTGTTGCCCTTGTTGAGGTCGAGGGCCTTCAGCACGACCTTGGGGTCGCGGTCGTTGGGGTCGCCGTCCTTGAGCGTGATGCTCACCCGCGGCTTGGTCTTGACCTTGACGGTGACCTTGCCGCCCTGGGCGGTCGTCAGCTTGGCGCCGTTGGACTTGAGCACCTTGCTGCTGGTGAGCGTCGCGCCCGGCACGACGTGGTAGAGCAGGACGGTCTCGATGGTGTCGACACCGGCGAGCTCGACGAGCGCGTCGAAGACCTTCTTCTCGCTCTTGATCGTCTTGCCGGACAGGTCCTTGGCCAGCTGGCGGAAGGCCTCGTCGGTCGGGGCGAAGGCGGTGAGGCGCTTGGAGCCGTCGGCGAGCAGCGCGACCGGGGAGTCGGGCTTGGCGCCGATGACGGCCAGGGCGGCCTCGGTGAGGATGTCGAAGTCCTTGTTGTTCTTGTCGAACTTGTTGCCGTCGGAGGTGAGGAGGGCGGCGAGGCTGTCCTCGCCCGCGGGCTTCGCGCTGGCGGCGGGCGCGGTGGCCCCCATCGCACCGAGGGCGAGGGCCGACGTGGCGAGGATGGCGGGAACGCGTCGCAACATGAGCTGGGTCCTTCCGTCAGGGGCGCCCGTTGGCGCCCGTCGCACCCTTCTCCGCACGAACCCCGCCACCGGATGCACCTCCTGCGTAGATTTCTTCCATGGACCTCATCCCCAAGCCCGACCAGGTGGTCGCCGCGGCCGGAAATGTCGCGCAGACGCTGCTCTACGGCGGGCTGGCAGACCTGCGACCGATGCCGCGGACGCTGATCGACGACGGGGAGCTGCGCGAGGTCTACCACTACCGACCCGCCGAGGACGTCCCCCAGACCGGCGACCCCGTGCTGCTGGTGACCCCACTGGCCGCACCGGCGCTCTGCTACGACCTGCGCCGCGACTGCTCGCTGGTGGAGCACCTGGTCACGCAGGGGCGCCCGACCTACCTCGTGGAGTACGGGCAGGTCTCGTTCCGCAACCGGTCCCTCGGCGTGGAGCACTGGGTCGACGAGGTGCTGCCGGCCGCGATCGAGGCCGTCCACCAGCACTCCGGCGGCCGCGGCGTGCACCTCGTCGGATGGAGCCTCGGCGGCATCTTCACCCTCCTCGTCGCGGCCGACCGGAAGGACCTGCCGATCGCCTCGATCACGATCGTGGGCTCCCCGGTCGACGTGACCAAGGTGCCGCTCGTGGCGCCGGTGCGCCCGCTGCTCAACCTGACGCAGGGCAGGGGGCTCGTCACCCTGGCCTACCGGGCGCTCGGCGGCGTGCCGACCCCGCTCGTCAACTGGGCGTTCACCGCCGTCTCGGCGCAGAAGGTCCTCACCAAGCCGCTGGCGGTGCTGACGCACCTCGACGACACCGACTACCTCGCCCAGAAGGAGGCGGTCACGCGATTCACGTCCACCATGACCGCCTACCCCGGCCGGACCTTCGGCCAGCTCTACCACCGCTTCGTCAAGGGCAACGCGCTCGCGACGGGCCGGATGCCGGTCGGCGACCGCGAGGTCGACCTCGCCGAGATCTCGGTGCCGACGCTCGTCTTCGCGGGCAACACCGACGGCATCGCGCCGCTCCCGGCCGTGCGCGCCGTGGTGCCGCTGCTGACCGGCTCGCCCGAGGTGCGCTTCGAGGTCGTCCCCGGCGGCCACCTCGGCATGCTCACCGGCCGGGCGGCTCGAGCGACGACCTGGACCGCGATCGACGAGTGGGTCTCGCGGTGGTCGCGCGGACCGCTCCCCGCGACCGCCCCGCCGGCACCGAGCGCCCGGGCCACCACGAAGCCGGCCCCCCGGAGCACGAGCAGCGCAGCGGCTGCGAAGAAGGCCGCGAACAAGAAGGCCGGCACGAGGACGCCGGCCACCAAGGCGGCAGCGAAGAAGGCGGCTGCCACGAAGACGGCCAAGAAGACCGCTGCGAAGCCCGCGAGGAAGGCCACGAGGAACACCACGAAGAAGGCCACGAAGAAGGCCACGAAGAAGGCCACGAAGAAGGCCGCCGGCTCCGCCCCCGCGGCCGGCGCGATCGGCTCCAACCCGACGCGCCGCTACGGCTCGGCGGGCTCCCGCGCGCTGGGTGGACGATGAGCGACCCGGTCGGCGCCACCGCACTGTCGCGCGCCGTCCGCATCGGCTACGGCAGCGGCTCGGTCGCGACCGGCGCCTTCGGCACGGTCCCCGGGCTGATGCTCCTGCCCTACCTCACCGACGAGCTCGGCATCGCGGCGATCTGGGCCGGCGTGATCGTGTTCCTGCCCAAGGCCTGGGACGTGGTGCTCAACCCGGTCGCCGGCCGGATCAGCGACCGCACGGTCGATCCCGACGGTCCCCGGCGGCCCTGGCTGCTGCGCGCCGGGCTGATGCTGGCGGGGGCGTTCGCGCTGATCTTCGCGGCTCCCGACCTGGACGGGAGGTGGCTCGAGGCGGGCTGGGTGCTGCTGTTCTTCGTGCTCGCGGCGTCGGCCTACGCGTTCTTCCAGGTGCCCTACGTCGCGATGCCGGCGGAGATCACCTCGTCCTACGACGAGCGCACCCGGCTGATGACTTGGCGCGTGGCCATCCTGGCCCTGACGATCATGCTCGCCGGGGCGAGCGCACCGGTGATCCGCGACGCGGTCGGCGGCCGCGACGGCTACCGGGTGATGGGCGTGGTCATGTCGGTGGTCATCCTGGCCGGCGTCCTCGGGGCGTGGTGGGGCACCCGCCGGGCGCCGATCGGCGCCGTCGTCGCCGGGGGCGGGTCGCTGGGCGAGCAGCTGCGGATCGTGGCGCGCGCCCGCGACTTCCGGGTGCTGCTGACGACGTTCGTGCTGCAGGCGCTGGCGACGGGCTGCATGCTGGCGGGCGTCGCCTACGTCGCCGAGGACCTGCTCGGCCGCAGCGGCGCGGCCACGATCCTCTTCGTCTGCTTCGTCGGCCCGGCGCTGCTGCTGACCCCGCTGTGGGCGCACTGGGGCGAGCGGGTGGGCAAGAAGCAGGGCTACGCCGCCGCATCGGTGGTGCTCGCGACGGGTGCCACGCTGGCGGTGCTGTCGCGTGGCGGCAACGACCTCTGGACGTTCGTGGCGACCGGGCTGGTCGGGGTGGGATACGCGGGCTGCCAGGTCTTCCCGATGGCGATGCTGCCCGACGTCGCGGCCGTGGACGCGGCCCGCACCGGCGAGAACCGTGCCGGCGTCTACACCGGCGTCTGGACGGCCGGCGAGACGCTGGGGCTCGCGCTCGGGACGGCTGTCTTCGCCCTGATGCTCGCGCTCGGCGGCTACCTCTCGAGCGAGGGCCGCGACCTCAGCCAGCCCGACTCGGCCCTGACCGCCATCGCGCTGGGGTTCTCGCTCGTGCCGGCGGCGCTGACTCTCGCCAGCCTGCACTGGCTGCGGCAGTACGACCTCGAGCCCGCCGACGTGGCGGCCGCCCAAGGAGCCCCCGGGAGTGCTGCGTGAGTGACCCGATGCAGAGGCTCGCGGCCCTCCAGGCCCGCGACCTGCCCGTCCACGGCGGCCGCACGCTGGCCTACGTCTACGACTCGGGCGAGCCCGAGGTAGATCGGGTCGCCCGGCAGGCGGTGGCCGCCTACGCCGCGTCCAACGCGCTCGACCCCACGGCGTTCCCCTCCCTGCTCCAGATGGAGAACGAGCTGGTCGGCTTCGCGTGCGGCCTGCTCGACGCACCGGAGTCGGCGGTCGGGACGGTGACCTCGGGCGGCACCGAGTCGATCCTGCTGGCCGTCCAGGGAGCCCGCGACAGCCGCCCCGACGTGGTCCGGCCGCGGATGGTGGTGCCCACCACCGCGCACGCGGCGTTCCACAAGGCCGCGCACTACTTCGGGGTGGAGGCCGTGCTCGTGCCGGCCGGTCCCGGCCACCGGGCCGACGCGCGGGCGATGGCCGAGGCGATCGGCGACGACACGGTGCTCGTCGTGGCCAGCGCGCCGTCGTACGCCCACGGGGTCGTCGACCCGGTCACCGAGATCGCCGCCGCCGCAGCCGCCCGCGGCGTCCGCTGCCACGTCGACGCGTGCATCGGCGGTTGGGTGCTCCCGTACGCCGCCCGGCTCGGCCGCGCGGTCGCGCCGTGGACCTTCGCTGTCGACGGCGTCACGTCGATCTCGGTGGACACCCACAAGTACGCCTATGCCCCCAAGGGCACCTCGCTCCTGCTGCACCGCGACGCGCCGTTGCGCCGGCCGCAGTACTTCGCCTCGGCCGCGTGGCCGGGCTACACGATGCTCAACGCCACGACGCAGTCGACGCGCTCGGGCGGGCCCGTGGCCGGCACCTGGGCGGTGGTGCAGCACCTCGGGGACGAGGGCTACCTCGCCCTCGCCGACCGCGCGCTGTCGGCCGTCGACGCGATCGTCGCGAGCATCGAGGCGCAGCCCGCGCTGCGGCTCGTGGCAGACCCCGACTCGACGCTGGTCGCCCTGGCCACCGACGACTCCTGCGACCCGTTCACCCTGACCGACGAGCTCGTCTCGCGGGGCTGGTACGTCCAGCCGCAGCTCTCCCACGGCGACGACGGTGCGAGCATCCACTTGTCGGTGAGCGCCGGCACGCTCGCGCACGTGGCCGACTTCGCCGGCGCGCTGTCGGCGTCGGTCGCGGCGGCCCGCGAGGCCGGGCCGGTCACGGTCGACGCCGGGGTGGTGGCGTTCATCGAGGCGCTCGACCCCTCCTCCCTGGGCGACGACGACTTCGACGGCCTCCTCGCCGCGTCCGGGCTGGTGGGTGGGTCGGCGGCCGGGGAGCTCGAGTTGCCCGTCCGGATGGCCGAGGTCAACGCGATGCTCGACGTCGCCTCCCCGTCGATGCGCGAGGCGCTGCTGGTGGCGTTCCTCGACCGGCTCCAGCGCCCGGTGCGCGGGGTGAGCGGATGAGCGCGCTCGCGGGGCTGGTCGAGAAGGGGCTGGTGGCGCCCGACTGGGCGGAGGCGTTGGCCCCGGTCGATGACCGGATCGCGGCGATGGGTCGGTTCCTGCGCGAGGAGGTGGCCGCCGGGCGCGGCTACCAGCCGGCGGGCGACCTGGTCCTCCGTGCGTTCCAGCGCCCGCTCGCCGACGTCCGCGTCCTGGTGGTGGGGCAGGACCCCTACCCCAACCCCGCGCACCCGATCGGGCTGAGCTTCGCCGTCGAGCGGCACGTGTGGCCGCTGCCGCCCAGCCTGGTCAACATCTACGTCGAGCTGCGCGACGACCTCGGGATCGTGCCCCCGCGTCACGGCGACCTGTCGGCGTGGGCCGACCAGGGCGTCATGCTGCTCAACCGCACGCTCACCGTGCGGCCGGGCGACTCCAACAGCCACCGGGGCAAGGGCTGGGAGCCGATCACCGAGCGGGCGATCACCGCCCTCGCCGAGCGCGGCGGTCCGTGCGCGGCGATCCTGTGGGGACGGCACGCCCAGTCGCTGCGTCCGCTCCTCGGCGAGGTGCCGTGCGTGGAGTCGCCCCACCCCTCACCGCTCAGCGCGCGGCGCGGCTTCTTCGGCTCGAAGCCCTTCAGCACCGTCAACCGACTGCTCGAGCAGCAGGGGGCGGAGCCGGTCGACTGGCGGCTTCCGGAATATAGTTGAATCCCGTACTATTGAGGATGTCATGACCACTCCCATGCCTGCCCTGTACATCGGCCACGGTGCGCCGCCCCTGCTCGACGACCCGACCTGGTCGAGCCAGCTCGCGGCGTGGGCGGGCGACCTCCCCCGTCCCACGGCGATCCTGATCGTCAGCGCCCACTGGGAGTCCGCGCCGGTCAGCCTCAGCGCCAGCGGCGCGCCGCTGGTCTACGACTTCGGTGGCTTCGCGCCGAAGTACTACCGGATGACCTACGAGACGCCGGACGCCACTGCGCTGGCCCAGCGCGTCGCGGCGATGATGCCGAGCGGCGAGCCCGTGCACCAGCACACCTCGCGCGGACTCGACCACGGCGCCTGGGTGCCCCTGAGGATCATGTACCCCGAGGCCGACATCCCGGTGCTGCAGATGTCGCTGCCGACCGACGACCCCCAGCGCCTCATGGCGCTCGGCGAGCGACTGCGCCCGCTGCGCGAGGAGGGCGTGCTGATCATCGGCTCCGGCTTCCTCACCCACGGCCTGCCGTTCCTCGAGGAGTTCCGCATCGACGCGCCGGCCCCGGGCTGGTCGGTGGACTTCGACCTCTGGGCCGCCGACGCCTTGACGCGTGGCGACGTCGACACCCTGTCGGACTACCGGGCCAAGGCCCCGGGCATGCCCTACGCCCACCCCACCGTCGAGCACTACACACCCCTGTTCGTGACGCTGGGCGCGGCGACGACGGCCGACCGGCCCGGCATCCAGGTCATCGACGGCTACTGGATGGGCCTGTCCAAGCGGTCGCTCCAGGTCGCCTGAGGCGTCTGAACTAGTCTCGGCTCGTGCGCGTCCTCTCGATCCAGTCCCACGTCGCCTACGGCCACGTCGGCAACTCTGCGGCCGTCTTCCCCCTGCAGCGCCTCGGGCACGAGGTGTGGCCGGTGCTGACGGTCAACTTCTCCAACCACACCGGGTACGGCTCGTGGCGGGGGCCGATGATCCCGGCCCAGGACGTCGCCGACGTGATCGCCGGCATCGAGGAGAGGGGCGCGTTCGAGACCTGCGACGCGATCCTGTCCGGCTACCAAGGCTCACCGGAGATCGCCGACGTCATCGTCGACGCCGTGGCCCGGGTCAAGGCCGCCAACCCCGCCGCGACCTACACCTGCGACCCGGTCATGGGCAACGCCACCTCCGGGTGCTTCGTCAACCCGGCGATCCCGCCCAAGTACCGCTCCACCGTCATCCCGTTGGCCGACGTGCTGACGCCCAACCAGTTCGAGCTCGGCTTCATCACCGGGCGCGACGCGCTGAGCGGGCCGTCCTCGCTCGACGACATCCTGTCCGCCGTCGAGGAGGTCCGGGGCCTCGGGCCCGAGACCGTCCTGGTCACCTCGGTCCATCGCCACGGTGCGCCGGACGACGTGATCGAGATGATCGCCGTGACCGGCGAGGGCGCCTGGCTCGTCACCACGCCGCGGCTGCCGATGAAGGCCAACGGGTCGGGCGACATCACCGCGGCGCTCTTCACCGCGCACCTGCGCACCACCGGCTCGCCCGCCGACGCGCTGGCGCGCACGGCCTCCTCGGTCTTCGCGATCCTCCGGCAGACCCTCGACTCCGGCGACCGCGAGCTGCGGCTCATCGACGCCCAGGACGCCATCGCCGACCCAGCCTGCGAGTTCGAGGTCGAGCAGCTCCGCTGAGCCGTCGAGCGGCGTCGAGCCGGTGACGGCCGGACTGGGCCGGGCTGGACTGGAGCCGGTGACAGGAATCGAACCCGCGACATCATTATTACAAGTAATGCGCTCTACCAACTGAGCTACACCGGCGTGCGCCCGTGAGCGCGCGGCAATCCTAGGCGAGGCAGAACGGCGCGCGTGAGCCTCCTCCACCTCCCGCACCACGACGGCTCACCGGCTCGGCCCGGAGCCGGCCCCCGCGTCGACGTGGGGGACCTCGTCAGCGAGTAGCGTGCCCGTATGGCCATGCGCATCGTCGCCAACCGGCCGGACCCGGCCATCCTCCGCCTGCCCTGGCACCTCCCACTGGAGGAGTGGCCCGACGACGTGGTCGTGCCCCTGCCCCGCGGCCTGTCGCGCCACGTCGTGCGCATCGTGCGGCTCGGCACCCGCGTCTACGCGGTCAAGGAGACCACGGGCGACATCGCCTTCCGCGAGTATCGGATGCTGCGCGACCTCCAGCGGCTCGGCATGCCGTCCGTGGTGCCTCAGGGCGTCGTCACGGGACGCGCGACGCGTGAGCGCGAGGAGCTGCCCGCCGCGCTGGTCACCCAGCACCTGCGCTTCTCACTGCCCTACCGCACCCTCTTCGGCCGGGGCATGGACGCCG
This sequence comes from Nocardioides sp. Z24_21, assembly GCF_058134345.1. Lineage (NCBI taxonomy): Bacteria > Bacillati > Actinomycetota > Actinomycetes > Propionibacteriales > Nocardioidaceae > Nocardioides > Nocardioides sp. Z24_21. The sequence goes on along the minus strand of NZ_JBYTTH010000002.1, from coordinate 649,629 downwards.
AGCACGTCCCGACGCTCATCGACGCGATCGTCGTGCTGCTGGTCCGCCTGCACCTGGCCGGCTTCTACTGGGGCGACGTGTCGCTGTCCAACGTGCTGTTCCGCCGCGACGCCGGCGCCCTCGCCGCCTACCTGGTCGACGCCGAGACCGGCGAGCTCCACGAGTCCGTCAACGACCGGCTGCGGGAGTACGACATCACCGTGGGCTGCGAGAACATCTTCGCCGAGCTGATGGACCTGAGCGCGAGCGGCGCCGTGAAGCGACCCATCGACGGGTTCGCGATCGTCGAGCACCTGCGCACCCGCTACGAGGCGCTGTGGCGCGAGCTGACCGACCTCGAGGAGTTCGGCGGCGACGAGATGTGGCGCATCGAGCGGCGGGTCGAGCGGCTCAACGACCTCGGCTTCGACGTCGACGAGCTCGACATCGTCACCGACCTCGGCGGCGACACCATCCGCATCCAGCCCAAGGTCGTCGACCTCGGCCACCACACCCGCGAGCTGCGCGACCTGACCGGCATGACCGTGGAGGACAACCAGGCCCGCCGGCTTCTCAACGACCTGGCGTCCTACACCGCCCACAACGACCTCGGCCGCGAGGACCGCCACGTCGTGGCGAGCCGCTGGATGCACGAGATCTTCGAGCCGATCATGGCGATGATCCCGCCCGACGCGACCGGCAAGCTCGAACCGGCGGAGGTCTTCCACGAGATCCTCGAGCACCGCTGGTACCTCTCGGAGCAGGCCGGCGACGAGGTCGACATCCACGCGACGGCTCGCGACTACATCGACCGCTTCCTCACGACCAAGCCCGACGAGGCGATCACGGGTCAGGTGTGACCGCGGCGGCCGGAGTGATCGGCGCCCACTCGCCGACCTGCCAGGTGCCGTCGGTGCGCAGCCGCACCCACTGCAGCCCGATCGGGCGCCCCTCCGCGTAGGTGACCAGGCTGACCTCGGCGTCGCGGCGCGGCTTGCTGCCCAGCGCGATGGCGTACGCCGCCCCGCCGGTCGTGCCGTTGGTCCACGCGTAGCCCGTGCCGCCGTCCTCGCCCTCCACTGCGTCCGGGCCGGACTGCACGTGCGTGTGCCCGCCGAGCACCAGGTCGACGCAGCCCCGGGCGAGCGCCTCGCGACCGAGGTTGGCGTCGTGGACCAGCACGGTGCTGACCCGCTCGCCGTCCTCGGCGGCGGCGCAGGCCTCGTCGGCGAGCCGGACGCCCACCTCGGCGAAGCTCAGCCCGGACTCGTCGCGCCAGCTGCCCAGGCCGCTGCTGCGTGGGTCGTCGACGCCGAGCAGGGTCCCGCCCCAGGGGGCGTCGACGACCTCGCCGTCGAGCATGGTCCAGCCCAGGTCGGCGAGGTAGGCGCCGACGAAGTCGCCGTGGTCGTGGTTGCCCGCGACGCCGAAGCGCTCCCAGTCCTCGAACGTCCCGTCGAGGGAGTCGAGGCTGAACGCCTCCCACGGCTGCCCGGTCGAGGTGTCGTCGCCGGCGTCGAGCACGACGCTCGCGCCGGCCGCCTCACCGATGGCGCGCGCGACCCGGTCCATGCCGATGTTGTCGTGGCGGTCGCTGACCAGCAGCGCGACCGTCTCGTCGTCCCCGGGCGTGCGCAGGCCCTCCTCGACGAGGCCCGCCGCCGCCTCGGCGGCCGTGGAGTAGAACTCCTTGCTCTTGTCGTAGGTGTCCACCGCGCTGAGCACCAGCCGCTTGCTCTGGGTGGCGACCGGGCCGGCGCGCACCTCGATGTCGCGGACCTCCGCCGGCAGTCGCACGTCCGGGCCGACGAGCTCGGCCAGCGTCTGCCAGTCGGCGCCGTCCTCCTGGGTCTGCTCCTCGCGCTCCCACGGCTGCCACAGCAGCAGCACCAGGGCGAGCACCAGGACGAGTGCGAGCACGCCCTGCCTGGTGCGGAGCCCGCGCACCAGCTCCCCGCGACGTCGCTGACCCAGCAGCAGGAAGACGACGCCGGGCAACAGGCCGACCGCCAGCCCGCGCAGCGCCGCGGAGACGGCCATGTCGACGACGACGTCCTGGACCTTGTCGATCGGTGCGGTGGGGTCGGCCGCGATCAGCGCGTAGCGCTCGACCAGCTCCTCAATCGAGCCGACCTCGGTCTTGCCGAGCGCGAGCGTGACACCGAGCGGGCCGACGTCGCGGAAGCGGAGGTCGGGCAGCAGCGGCCCGGTCTGCACCACCGCGTCGGGGGTCAGCGTGGGGCGTACGACGGTGTCGTGGCCGACGAGCACCACGGTGCGGCTGCTGGTGAGGAACAGCGAGACCGCGACCGCGAGCCCCAGCGCCAGGCTCAGCGCGGCCAGCGTGACGCCGACCAGCAGCCGGCGCTGGGTGGGGGTCATCGCTCGGCGCGGGCCTGCGAGATCGCGTAGAGCGCCACCGAGGCGGCGACCCCGGCGTTGAGCGACTCGAGCTGGCCGGACATCGGGATCGACACGATCTGGTCGCACGTCTCGGCGACCAGCCGGCCCAGGCCCTTGCCCTCGGAGCCGACGACGACCACGAGCGGGCCCTCCGCGAGGCCGCCGGGGGCGACCAGCTCGGGCAGCGAGATGTCGCCGTCGGCGGCCAGGCCGACGACCATGCAGCCGGCGTCCTGGTAGGCCTTGAGCTGGCGGGTCAGGTTGACCGTCTGCGCGACCGGCAGCCGGGCCGCGGCACCGGCGCTGGTCTTCCACGCCGAGGCGGTCATCCCCGCGGCACGGCGCTCGGGGATCAGCACGCCGTGCGCGCCGAACCCGGCCGCCGAGCGGATCACCGCACCGAGGTTGCGGGGGTCGGTGACGGAGTCGAGGGCGACGACGAGCGCCGGCTCCTTGGCCTCCGCGGCACGCTCGAGCAGGTCGTCGACGTGGGCGTACTCGTAGGCCGGGAGCCGCGCCGCGAGTCCCTGGTGGACGGCACCGCCGGTCATCCGGTCCATCTCGTTGCGGGTGACCTCGAGCAGGTTGAGCCCCTGCTCGGCGGCGAGCTTGAACGCCTCGCGCATCCGGCCGTCGCGCTCGGCGCCCTCGGCGACGTAGACGGCCGCGACCGGCACGCCTGCCTGCAGCAGCTCGACGACGGAGTTGCGCCCGGCGGCCCACTCGGCCTCGGAGCCGGTGCGCCGCTTGGGGCGGGTGCCCTTGTCGCGCTCGGCGCGCTTGGCCGCCTTGTGCGCCTGGTGGTAGGGCCGGTCCTTGGCCTTGGGCGTGGGTCCGCGGCCCTCGAGGCCGCGCCGCACGCGACCGCCGGACCCCGCAGTGGGGTTGCCCTTGCCGGTCTTCTTGATGGCGCCCTTGCGCTGCGAGTTGCCAGCCACGTCACACACTCCCCATAACGATCGTCCACCGTGGGCCGGTCGAGGTGTCCTCGATCTCCAAGCCGGCCGACTTGATCCGGTCCCGGATGGCGTCGGCGCGGGCCCAGTCCTTCGCCTCGCGCGCCGCCGTCCGCTCCTCAAGCAGTCCCCGCACCAGCGCGTCCACGACGCCGGTGAGCGTCTCGTCGGAGCCGCCCGTCGACGCCCAGACGGGATCGGCGGGGTTGAGGCCGAGCACGTCGAGCATGGCGACCACCTCGCCGAAGCGCTGCCCCAGCTCCTCCGACGGCCCCGCGGCCAGGAGCCGGTTGCCCTCGCGGACGGACTCGTGGATCACCGCGACGGCGGCGGGGGTGCCGAGGTCGTCGTCCATCGCCGCGGTGAACGCGTCGGGCACCGAGGCGAACCAGGTGCCGACCACGCCCGAGGCGCGCTCGAGGAAGTCCTCGATGCGGCGGAACGCGCGCGCCGACTCCTCGAGGGCCTCGAAGCTGAACTCGACGTGGGAGCGGTAGTGGGCCGAGACCATGTAGTAGCGCAGCTCGACGCCGCGCACCCGCTCGAGCACCGACGGGATGAGCATCGAGTTGCCGAGCGACTTGCTCATCTTCTCGCCGGCGGTGGTGATCCAGGCGTTGTGCAGCCAGTAGGACGCGAACGGGCGCCCGGCCGCCCGGGACTGCGCCTGCTCGTTCTCGTGGTGCGGGAAGCGGAGGTCGACGCCGCCGCCGTGGATGTCGAAGGCGGGGCCGAGGTACTTGCCGGCCATCGCCGAGCACTCGATGTGCCAGCCCGGTCGCCCGCGGCCCCACGGCGAGGGCCACGACGCGGTGCGCGGCTCGGAGTCGGCCTTCCAGCCCTTCCAGAGGGCGAAGTCGCGGGGGTCGCGCTTGCCGCGGGGGTCGGCGTCGCCGGCGGGCTCCATGTCGTCCACCCCCTGGCGGGTCAGCTCGCCGTAGGCCGGCCAGCTGCGGACGTCGAAGTAGACGTCGCCGCTGCCGTCGTCGGCGGCGTAGGCGTGCCCTCGGGCGATCAGCTCCTCGATCAGCTCCACGATCTCCGGGACGTGGCCGGTGGCGCCCGGCTCGTAGGTCGGCGGCAGCACGTTGATGGCCGCCAGCGCCGCGTCGAGCTCGCGCTTCATCGCCGACGCGAGGGCGTACCAGTGGATGCCGAGCTCGGCGGACTTGGCGAGGATCTTGTCGTCGATGTCGGTGACGTTGCGGATGAAGTCGACCTCGTGGCCGGTGGCCTCGAGCCAGCGGCGGAGCACGTCGAAGTTGACCGCGGACCGGACGTGGCCGACGTGCGGCTCCGACTGCACGGTCAGCCCACACACGTAGATGCCGACCTTGCCCGGGGTCAGCGGGACGAAGTCGCGGGTCTCGCGCGTCGCGGTGTCGTGGAGCCTGAGAGTCACCGGGCAAGTCTAGGGCGAGCGGGGCGATCCGCTGGCTTCGCCGGCCACCGCATACCGCGGGCTCCTGTGACTCCTGAGACGCGTGGGACTTCTCGGGTTATCGTCGAACGGTGCTCCGACGTCTCGCGACCCTCGCCCTGCCCCTGCTGGTGGCCGCCTCGCTGGTCCCCGCTGCCGTCGCGGCCGACGGCTCCGACGGCTCCGACGGCTCCGGCGGCTCCGACGGCTCCGACGCGCGCACGCGCGCCACGGCGCAGGTGCAGCTGACGTCGTGGAGCAGCTATGCCGACTTCAAGGCCGGCAAGCGCCGCGGTCTCAAGCTCGGCCGGGGGCAGGTCTCGATGCTGCGCGCCACGCCGCGCACGGTCGCCGGCAAGGCCTACGAGGCCGGCACCTGGACGTCGCCGTGGGCGACGCCCGGCTTCGGCGCGAGCGCCGTCATCCCCTCGTGGGAGGCCACCACGCCCGGCCGGACGATGGTGCGGGTCGAGCTGCGGGCCCGCGACGCGAGCGGGCGCACCGGGTCGTGGGACACCGTGGCCGACTGGGCGCGCGGCAACCGTCCGGTGAAGCGGGCGACCTACTCCGGCCAGGCCGACGACCTGGGCCGGGTCAGCGCCGACACCTGGTACGCCGCGGGCGCCGTGACGTCGTGGCAGGTCCGCGTCACGCTCCTGCGGCCGAAGGGCTCGGCCAAGGCGGTCAGCCTCGAGCGCATCGGCGCGGTCGCCTCCGCCGACGCCTCGGCGCCGCGTCCGACCTCCCAGCCCGGTCGCGCTGCGGGCACCGTGCTGCCCGTGCCCACCTACTCCCAGATGGTGCACAGCGGCCACTACCCCGCCTGGGGCGGCGGCGGCGAGGCGTGGTGCTCGCCCACCTCGACCGCGATGGTCCTCGCCTACTACGGCATCTCCCCCGCGCCCGCCGGGATCACGCCGGGCCACGCCGACGCCGTGGTCGACCACACCGCCAAGATGGTCTACGACCACGGCTACCGCGGCACCGGCAACTGGGCGTTCAACACCGCCTACGCCGCCACCCTCGTCGCCGGCGACTCCTATGTCACCCGGATGCGCGACCTGCGCGAGGCCGAGGACCAGATCGTCGCCGGCGTGCCGCTGGTGGTGTCGATCGCCTTCGGCCGCAACCAGCTCGCCGGCGCCCCGATCTCGGCGAGCAACGGCCACCTGCTGGTGATCGTCGGCTTCGAGGCCGACGGCGACGTCGTGGTCAACGACCCCGCCGGCGCGACCAACGCCGAGGTGCGCCGCGTCTACGACCGCGCCCAGTTCGAGCAACTGTGGATCGCGGCCTCCGGCGGGACGGCGTACGTCATCCGCAACGGCTGAGCGGACCCCCCGAGCTCGTGTCGAGTCGGCGCGTCCTGACCCTCAAACGACGTCGAGTCGGCGCATCCTGACGCTCAGACCCCGTCGAGTCGGCTCGTCCTGACCCTCAGACGACGTCGAGTCGGCGCATCCTGACGCTCGTCGGTTAGGACGCGCCGACTGGACCTCCGTCAGGTGTCAGAACGCGCCCACTCGACCCCCGTCAGGTGTCAGAACGCGCCCACTCGACCCCCGTCAGGTGTCAGAACGCGCCCACTCGACCCCCGTCGGGTGTCAGAACGCGCCCACTCGACCCCCGTCAGGCGTCAGAACGCGCCCACTCGACCCCCGTCAGGCGTCAGAACGCGCCCACTCGACCATTCGCGCCTCTGTCAGCGCCTCTGTCAGCGCCTCAGACGGCGCGGAAGTCGACGGTGTGCCAGCCGGTGGCGCCGTCGGGGTCGGGCGAGCGTACGACGCTGGTCTGGGTCTGGCCGTCCTTGCCGGTGGCGCGGACCCGCACCTCGTGGTCGCCCTCGGGGACGTCGATCGTGAGCGCCCACTGCACCCAGGTGTCCGCCGACGGCACCCGGCCGAGCTCGGCGGGGGTCCACGGGCCGCCGTCGACCTGCACCTCGACCGACTCGATCCCGGTGTGCTGGTGCCAGGCGACACCGCCGAAGGACACCGGGCCGGCCTCCACCTCGGCGCCCGCCCGCGGCACGTCGATGCGCGAGGCGATCTTGACCGGCCCCTCGGACGACCAGCCCTTGGTGGTCCAGTAGCCGGTCGAGCGGGCGAAGGTGCTCACCTCGAGGTCGACGACCCACTTGGTGGCCGAGACATAGCCGTACAAGCCCGGGACGATCGTACGCACGGGGAAGCCGTGCTCGATCGGCAGCGGGCGACCGTTCATCGCGACGGCCAGCAGGGCGTCGCGGTAGTCGGTGAGCGCCTCGAGCGGCGTCGCGCAGGTCCAGCCGTCGTGGGAGGTCTGGAGCACGCAGTCGGCCTCGGGCGAGACGCCCAGGCCGTCGAGCAGGTCGGCGATGCGCACACCGCTCCACCGGGCGTTGCCGACGAGGCCGCCGCCGATCTCGTTGCTCACGCAGGACAGCGTGATCCACGACTCGGTCATCCGGCGCGCGACGAGGGAGCTGAAGTCGAGGGTGAGCTCGCGCTCGACGAGCCCGTGGATGCGCAGCGACCACTCCTCCGGCTCGATGACCGGCTTCGCGATGGTCGTGTCGATCAGGTAGAAGTCCTCGTTGGGCGTCTGCCACGGCGCGATGCCGGCCAGGCCCACTGAGGTGTCTGCCGGCGCCTCGCGCCGCGTGACGCCGGGGATGCGGAGCAGCCGGCGGCTGGCCTCGACCTTGCGGCGCCCGGCGCCGACGACCCGGCCGGCGACGGCGATGCCGAGTGCCGCCACCGACACGGCTCCGGCGACCATGAGGAAGACGCGCCGCTCGCGCGACTCCAGGTCGGGGCGGCGCCGGCCGCGCTCGAGGGCGTCGGTGAGCGCGGAGTGGAGCGTGACCCAGGTGAGCAGGCCGACCGCCACGGGGAGCGTGTCGACGGCGCTCGCCTGGCGTTGGGTCAGGACGGCGGCCAGGCCGACAGCGGCCAGCGGGAGCCAGACCAGCAGGGGCCGGTACCAGCCGCCGCGGGCCAGCAGCCCGGCCACGGCGAAGCAGACGAGCAGCAGGAGCAGGATCACGAGGACCAGGAACGTCTTGTCGAACTGGCCCAGCACGGAGATGGCCGCCTCCACCATCGGGCCGGGGGTGAGCCGGATGACCAGCTCGGCCACGGCCACGAGCGGCGCCTCGCGGATGGTGAGCACCATCGCGGTCGCGTAGCTGGTCGCGAGGCCGGCCAGGCCCGCGACGACTCCGGCGAGCATCCAGTGCGGACGGCGAGCGGTCACGCGGTCCATTGTGACGGGCGTCCGGCATGATGCCGACGTGACCTCCTCCCATCCCGCCCCGCGCATCGGCATCGGCACCGACGTGCACCGCCTCGTCGCCGGTGTGCCAATGCACCTCGCCGGCCTGGCCTGGCCCGACGAGCCGGCCGGGCTCGAGGGCCACTCCGACGCCGACGTCGCCGCCCACGCCGCCTGTGACGCCCTGCTCTCGGCGGCCGGGCTCGGCGACCTGGGCAGCAACTTCGGCACCTCGTCCCCCGAGTGGGCCGGAGCCGCGGGGGCCGCGCTGCTCGCGGAGACCGCCCGACGGGTGCGCGACGAGGGTTGGGAGATCGGCAACGTCGCGGTGCAGGTCATCGGCAACGTCCCGCGACTCGGCCCGCGGCGCGGCGAGGGCGAGGTAGCCCTGTCGGACGCGCTCGGAGCGCCGGTGAGCCTGTCGGCCACCACCACCGACGGCCTCGGTCTCACGGGCCGCGGCGAGGGCGTGGCGGCGATCGCCACCGCGCTGCTCACCCGCTGAGGCGCCGGTGTCCATCGCTGTCGTCATCCTCGCCGCCGGCTCGGGCAGCCGGGTCGGGGCCGAGGTCAACAAGGTGCTGCTGCCGCTGCGCGACGTCCCGGTGCTGGCGTGGTCGGTGCGCGACGCCCTCGCGCTGCCCGACGTACGCCGCCTCGTGCTGGTCGTGCGCCCCGAGGAGCGTCCCCCGGTCGCGGCGGCGATCGCGCCCCACCTCGGCGACCGGGAGGTGCTGCTCGTCGACGGCGGGGCCACCCGGCACGCCTCGGAGTGGGCCGCCCTGCGGGTGCTGGCCGCCGACATCGAGTCCGGCGAGGTCGACGTGGTCGTGGTCCACGACGGCGCGCGGCCGCTGGCGGGGCGTGGGCTGTGGGCGGCCGTGGTCTCCGCCGCCCGCGAGGTGGGCGGCGCGATCCCCGTGGTGCCGGTGACCCAGCTGCTCGGACCGGACCGGACGGTCGTCGCGCAGCAGGTCGGCGGCGTGCAGACCCCGCAGGCGTTCCGCGCCGACGCGGTGCTGGCGGCCTACCGCGGGGCCGACGCGGACGGCTTCGAGGGCACCGACACCTCGGCCTGCGTCTCGGCCTACACCGACATCGTCGTCGCGGCCGTCGAGGGCAGCGCCCTCAACCTCAAGGTCACCTTCCCCGAGGACGTGGCGCTCGCCTCGGAGCTCACGCCGGGCGCTGGGTGAGGGCAGCCAGCAGGCGTACGTCGTCGGGCGAGGACACGCGGCGGCCCTCGGGCGGCGCCTGCAGGGTCTCGACCGGGTGGCCCGCGGCCTCGAGGTCGGCCACGGCACGGGCGAGGTCGCTGGCCGGGCGCCGCGGCAGGGAGGCCAGCACGGCGGCGGGGATCACCAGCGGCGAGGCGACGGCCACGAGCGAGTCGCGGTCGAGGGTCTGCCCCACGACCCCGTCGGAGACCACCTTCACCGTGTCGGTCACCGGGCGGGTGCCCACCACCGGGTGACCGCTCTCGCGCGCCCGCTGGAGGCAGGCGTCGATGAAGTCGGGCGGGGTCATCGGGCACAGGGCGTCGTGGAGGACGACGTCGCGCCCGGACTCCACCACCTCGGCCCACGAGACACCGCCGTCGACGAGGTCGACGCCGGCGTCGCCGAGGCCCCAGGCGGCGCACGCCACCAGTGCCTCGCCGTGGATCAGCTCGTAGGGCAGGGCCCCGCGGTCCTCGTCCAGAACGACGCCGAGGCCCCTGGGAACGTCGTCCCAGGGGCCTCGGTCAGCGTCGTCCACGCTCAGGAGGCGAGCACCTCGTCGAGCATCGCCTCGGCCTTGTCCTCATTGGTCTTCTCGGCGAGCGCGAGCTCGGAGACCAGGATCTGCCGGGCCTTGGCCAGCATCCGCTTCTCACCGGCGGACAGGCCACGGTCACGCTCACGGCGCCACAGGTCGCGCACGACCTCCGACACCTTCATCACGTCGCCGGAGTGCAGCTTCTCGAGGTTGGCCTTGTAGCGCCGCGACCAGTTGGTCGGCTCCTCCACGTGGGCCGCACGCAGCACGTCGAAGACGCGGTCGAGGCCCTCCTTGTCGACGACGTCGCGGACGCCGACGAGGTCGAGGTTGCAGGCCGGGACGCGCACGACCAGGTCCTGTTGTGCGACGATCCTGAGGACGAGGTACTGCCGGTCCTCTCCCTTGATCGTCCGCATCTCGATGTCCTCGATGACCGCGGCCCCGTGATTGGGATAGACGACCGTTTCGCCAACGGTGAAAGTCATATGTTCAGTTCCCCTTCCTAGGTGAGCATTCTAACACGGGTCCGAAGCAGCTCTTGTCGCGTTTGCGCAGGTCAGAGGCCCTATCCGGGCTTGACAGAACGGCCCGCGCTGTGGTGCGGCCCCGCTCGGGGCGCGGCGCTGGGCATACTGCGGAGCATGCTCCGGGCACTCTCGACGACCCCGTCGCTGCTGCTCGTCCGGGCGGCGCACCCACGCCAGGCGCTGCTCACCGCCGCCGCGCTGGCGGCTGCGGCGGCCGTGGCGGGCCGTGCGCCTCGCGAGGTCGCACTGGTCGGCGCCACGGTGCTGGTGGGGCAGTCGCTCCTGGGCTGGGCGGACGACCTCGCCGACCGCGAGCGCGACGCCCGGCACCGGCCCGGCAAGCCGCTTGCCGGCGGTCGCCTCGACGCCGGCACGGTGTGGTTCGCGCTCTCCTGCGCGGTGCTGCTGGTCGTGCCCCTCGCCGTCGCCAACGGTCGCCGGGCCGCGGCGACCTACCTGGCGCTGCTGGCGCTCTCGGCGCTCGGCGACCGACTGCTGCACGACCGACCGCTGTCCTTCGCCCCGTGGATGGCGAGCTTCGCGCTCTACCCCGCGTTCCTGGCCTACGGCGGCTGGGGCGGGGTCGGCTCCCCGACGCCGCCGACGCCGGCGATGGTCGTGCTGGCCGCCGCGCTCGGACTGGGCGTGCACGTGCTGGTGGCGCTGCCGGGCCTGGTGCACGACCACCTGGAGGGCGACAGGTCCCTGCCCATGCTGCTCGCGCTGCGCACCGGCACCCCACGCCTGCTCCTCCTGGCGGGGGCCTGGACCGCCCTGGTGGTCGTCGGCGTCCTGATCGCAGGGCGGACCGCAGGGCTGGCCTGAGCCAGCGCTAGGCTGTGGGCCATGCGACTTCGACCTCTCGCGACCGCTGCCGCGGTCTTCGCGCTCGCCGCGCCGCTGTCCTCCTGTGGCTTCGACGCCGCGACCGAGCGCGAGTACGACGTCAACGGTGCGGCCGAGAACCGGGAGGGCACGGTCGACGTGCTCTCGGCGGTCGTGGTCTCCGGCAACCCCGGGTCGGGCACGTTCATCGCGTCGCTCTCCAACAACGACCTGAGCGACGAGCAGACCCTCACCGGGGTCTCCGGCGCCGAGGGCGCGCCTGTCGAGCCCGCCGACTTCGACCCCGTCGCCGTCGCACCGGGCGGGTTCGTCAACCTCGCCGAGCCCCCCGCCGCGATCGTGCTGACCGGCGACTTCGAGGCCGGCGACTTCCTGCCGCTGTCGGTCGACTTCGGCAACGGGGAGCGCATCTCCCTCAACGTCCCCGTCGTCCCCGACAACGACGACGCCTACTGGGAAGGCCTCGACGTCTCATGACGCACACGCTCGTCCTGCTCCGCCACGGCGAGAGCGAGTGGAACGCCAAGAACCTGTTCACGGGCTGGGTCGACGTGCCCCTCACCGACAAGGGCCGGGGCGAGGCGGTCCGCGGGGGCGAGCTGATGCGCGAGGCCGACGTCCTGCCCGACATCGTCCACACCTCGCTGCAGCGTCGCGCGATCAGCACCGCCTGCCTCGCGCTCGACGCGGCCGACCGCCACTGGATCCCGGTGAAGCGCTCGTGGCGGCTCAACGAGCGCCACTACGGTGCACTCCAGGGCAAGGACAAGAAGCAGACGCTCGAGGAGTACGGCGAGGAGCAGTTCATGCTCTGGCGCCGCTCCTTCGACACCCCGCCGCCCCCGATCGACGACTCCTCGGAGTTCTCCCAGGCCGACGACCCGCGCTACGCCGGCCTCGGCGAGGAGCTGCCCCGCACCGAGTGCCTCAAGGACGTCATCGCGCGCTTCCTGCCCTACTGGGACGCCGAGATCGTGCCCGACCTGCAGGCCGGCCGCACCGTCCTCGTGGCCGCGCACGGCAACAGCCTCCGCGCGCTCGTCAAGCACCTCGACCAGATCAGCGACGCCGACATCGCCGGGCTCAACATCCCCACCGGGATGCCGCTGGTCTACCGCCTCGACGAGCAGATGCGCCCCACCGTCGCGGGCGGGGAGTACCTCGACCCCGAGGCTGCCGCCGCCGCGGCCGCGGCCGTCGCCAACCAGGGTCGCTGAACCCTTCGCACCCCGGTCCGCCGCAGGCGTGGGTCAGGCGCGCGCCGGCAGGTCGCCGGTGACGACGAAGACCACCCGGTTGGCGACCGAGACGGCGTGGTCGGCGATGCGCTCGTAGTAGCGACCCAGCAGGGCGACGTCCACCGCCGCCTCGACGCCGTGGCGCCAGTCGGTCGACAGCAGCTCGGTGAAGCTGCGCCGGCGCAGCTGGTCCATCACCTCGTCGTCGCGCCCGAGCTCGATCGCGGCCTCCACGTCGCGGTCGACGATGATGCTCCGCACCCGCCGCACCATGTCCTCGGCCGTCAGCGCCATCCGCTCCATCGTGGGCCGCAGCTCGTCGGGCACGGCGACGGCCGGCACCCGTAGCCGGGCGATCTTGGCGACGTGCACCGACAGGTCCCCCATCCGCTCGAGCTCGCTGACCATCCGCAGGGCGGACACGATCATCCGCAGGTCGCCCGCGACCGGCTGCTGCAGCGAGAGCAGGGCGAACGCCGTGTCGTCGACCCGCTCGCGCGCGGCGTCGACCGCCCGGTCGTTGCCGATCACCTGGTCGGCGGTGTGCACGTCGCCGGTCATCAGCGCCTTGGTGGCCTCGCGTACGGCGACCTCGACCTGCCCGCAGATGTCGGACAGGTCGGCGAAGATGCCGTCGAGCTGGTCATGGAATGCCTCACGCATGCCGCGCACGGTAGGCACCCCAAGCGAACAGACGGGCGTGCGCGGTGAACGCGGGATGAACACTCCGTGGCCCCCTGTCCATCGGGTCCGCGGCCACCTCGCGCTGCGTACGATGGCGGGCGTGGACCCGACGACGCAGGCTGCCCTGGCCGCGCTCGCGGGAGCCATCATGGCGGGCGGCGCCGTGCTCGCCTGGCACATCAGCGATCGGCAGCGCCGCACCCCGCCCGAGACCGAGGAGCCGGTCGTCCAGGCGGGCGTCGCCGCCGTGCTCAGCATCCTGCGCTCCAGCGCGGTCGTCGTCGACGAGTCCGACCACGTCGTCAAGGCCTCGGCCCCGGCCTACGCCTTCGGACTGGTGCGCGGCGACACGGTGGTGGTCCCCGAGCTGCTCGACCTGGTCGCGCAGGTGCGCCGCGACGGCCAGATCCGCGAGAGCGACCTCGACATCGCGGCCCCCGACGGCCGGGTCACCCGGACGCTGACCGCCCGCGTCGCGCCGCTCGGCGCCCGGCTGGTGCTGGCCCTGGTCGAGGACCGCACGCGCGAGCGCCGGGTGGAGGAGGTGCGCCGCGACTTCGTCGCCAACGTCAGCCACGAGCTCAAGACCCCGGTGGGGGCGATCCGGCTGCTCGCCGAGGCCGTCGCCGACGCCTCCGACGACCCCGAGGCCGTGCAGCGCTTCGCCGGCCGGATGCTCACCGAGAGCGACCGGCTCTCCCGGCTCGTCCAGCAGATCATCGAGCTGTCCCGCCTCCAGGGCCACGACCCGCTGGAGACCCCGGTCATGGTCGACCTCGACGCCGCTGTGGCCACCGCCGTCGACACCAGCGCCACCGAGGCCGCCGCCAAGCAGATCACCGTCGAGTCGCGCGGCGAGCCCGGCCTGGCGGTCTTCGGCTCGCAGGAGCAGATCGGCGCGGCCGTCAGCAACCTCGTCGCCAACGCCGTCGCCTACTCCAACGAGGGCTCGCGCGTCGTCGTGACCAGCCGCTCCGTGGGCGAGCAGGTGCAGATCTCGGTCGTCGACCAGGGCATCGGCATCCCCGCCGGGGAGATCGAGCGCATCTTCGAGCGGTTCTACCGCGTCGACCCGGCCCGGCACCGCTCCACGGGCGGCACCGGCCTCGGCCTCGCCATCGTCAAGCACGTCGCTGCCACCCACGGCGGCGACATCGCCGTGTGGTCGGTGCAGGGGCAGGGGTCCACCTTCACCCTGACCCTCCCCCGCGGCCCCGAGCCGGGCACCGGCCGCACCACCACCCCGGTCGAGGTCGTCGCCCCGGCGCGACCCGCGAGTGCCCCCGATGCCACCCCCGATCCCGCAGATCCCGCAGATCCCCCAGCACGCAGAGCACAGCAGGAGACCACCAGATGAGCACCGCCGCATGACCCGCGTCCTGGTCGTCGAGGACGAGGAGAGCTACAGCGACGCGCTGGCCTACATGCTCCGCAAGGAGGGCTACGAGGTGGCGATCGCCGCCGACGGCCGGGCCGCGCTGACCGAGTTCGACCGCTTCGGTCCCGACATCGTGCTGCTCGACCTGATGCTGCCCGGCCTCCCCGGCACGGAGGTCTGCCGCCAGATCCGCCAGTCGTCGTCGGTGCCGGTGATCATGGTGAGCGCCAAGGACGACGAGGTCGACAAGGTCGTGGGCCTCGAGCTCGGCGCCGACGACTACGTCACCAAGCCCTACTCCCCTCGCGAGCTGGTGGCCCGCATCCGGGCCGTGCTGCGCCGGGGCCACGAGCCCGAGCTCATGCCCGACACCCTCGAGGCGGGGCCGGTCCGGATGGACGTCGAGAGGCACGTCGTGACGGTCGACGGCACCGAGCAGCGACTGCCGCTCAAGGAGTTCGAGCTGCTGGAGATGTTCCTGCGCAACCCCGGTCGGGTGCTCACCCGCGGACAGCTGATCGACCGCGTCTGGGGCTCCGACTACGTCGGCGACACCAAGACCCTCGACGTGCACGTCAAGCGGCTGCGCGCCAAGCTCGAGCCAGACCCGGGCGAGCCGAGGTACCTCGTCACCGTCCGCGGCCTGGGCTACAAGCTCGACCTGTGATGCGGCGGGATGTCGGCGTGCGACGTCCGAAATGCGCTGGTGGGACGTCATGACCGTACCTAGCCTTGACTCGTGACGACCACCAGCACCGCCTCGAGCCAGCCGACCGCGCCCCTCGCCCCGGCGCCCTGGCTGCCCGTCGCCGCCGGTGCGGTCACCCTCGTGATGTGGGCCTCGGCGTTCGTGGTGATCCGCCACGTCGCCCACGACATCAGCCCCGGCGCCCTCGGGTCGGGCCGTCTCCTCGTGGCCGCCCTCGTGGTGCTCCCACTGGTGCTGCGCCGCGGCTGGGTGCGTCCCACCCGGCGCGAGTGGGCGCTGCTGGCCGCGGGGGGCGTCGGGTGGTTCGGCGTCTACAACCTCGCGCTCAACGCCGGCGAGCGCCACGTCGACGCCGGCACCGCCGCGATGATCATCCAGATCGGCCCGGTGATCGTCGCGCTGCTCGCGGTGCCGCTCTTCGGCGAGCGGCTGCACGCCTGGCTGCTCGGCGGGATGGTCGTCGGGTTCGCCGGCGTGGCCGTCATCGCGAAGGGCTCGTCGGGCGACACCGACGCCAGCCTCCTCGGCGTGGGCCTCGTCCTGGTCGCCGCGGTGATGTACGCCGTCGGCGTGCTCACCCAGAAGGTGCTGCTGCGCCGCCTGCCGCCGGTGCAGGTCGTGTTCGTCTCGTTCCTGACGGGGGCACTGATCTGCCTGCCGTTCTCCGGCGACCTGCCGTCGATCGTCGCCGGCGGAGGCGCCGAGCTGTGGTGGATCGTCTACCTGGGCGTCTTCCCGACCGCCGTCGCGTTCACCACCTGGGCCTACGCGCTGACCCACACCGACGCCGGGGCGCTGTCGCTCACCACGTTCCTGGTCCCCGGGATCGCGACGCTGATCGCCTGGCTGACCATCGACGAGGTGCCGCCGGCCCTGACCTTCGTCGGTGGCGCGCTGGCCATCACGGGCGTGCTGATGACGCGGCGCAAGCCGCGGCCGACGCCCTAGTCGGAGCCGGCCTCGAGCCAGCCGCGGAAGGCCTCGAGGTTGCGCGTCGACTCGCCCCGCGAGAGGCGCCACTCCCACTCCTTGCGGATGGAGGAGGCGAAGCCGAGCTCGAGGATCGCGTTGAAGGACTCGTCGGCGTTGGCGAGCACCGAGCCCAGGATGCGGTCGAGCTCGTCGGGCTCGACCGACGCCAGGGGCAGGCGCGCCTCGAGGTAGATGTCACCGTGGCGGTCGACGGCGAACGAGACGGCGTACATCCGCAGGTTGCGCTCGAGGAGCCAGCGGTGGACGCGAGGGTGGTTCTCGTCGGGGTTGCGGCACACGAAGGCGTGCACGCCCAGCGCGTGGGCGCCGACGTCGAGCCGGACCGGGGTCTGGAGCTTCTTCTCCCCCGGCAGCGTCAAGGAGAAGCGGGCGCCGGCGATGCCCTCGCGGGTCGTCTCGGTGTGCTCGATCCCGTTGGCGGCGAGGTAGGCGCGCACGACGGCGGCGGCCGCGTCGGCCGGGGTGTCGGGCCGCGCGTCGGGTGGGGTGTCTGGTCGGTTGTCGGGCTGGGCGTCGGCGGTGCTCACGAGGCCATCTCAGCACGCATGCGGCCGGCCGCACGCTCATAGGCCGCCAGGGTCCGCGCCGCGGTGCGCTCCCACGAGAAGTCCTGCGCGTGGGCCACGGCGCCGCGCCCGAGGCGCTCGGCCAGCGCGGGGTCGTCGATCAGCCGGCGCAGGGTGGCCGCCCAGTCGCGGGGCTCGTGGGTGTCGACGAGCAGGCCGCTCACGCCGTCGCGCACCACCGTGGTGAGGCCGCCGACCGAGGCCGCCACGACCGGCGTGCCGGTGGCCTGCGCCTCGACGGCGACCAGCCCGAACGACTCGTTGTAGGACGGCACGGCGACCGCGGTGGCCGCGGAGGTCCACATCGCGAGCTCGCGCTGGCTCACCGGTGGGACGAACCGCACCACGTCGCTGATCCCGAGGTCGGCGGCCAGGTCGGCGAGGGCGGTCGGGTGCTCGAGCCCGGAGCCGGACGGCCCGCCCACGACGGGCACGACGAGCCGGTGTCGCAGCGACGGGTCCTGATCGAGCAGCACGCCGACCGCCCGCAGCAGCACGTCGGGCGCCTTGAGCGGCTGGATCCGGCCGGCGAACAGCAGCACGACGGCGTCCAGCGGCAGGTCGAGCTCGCGGCGGGCCGGCTCGCGCCCCTGCGGAGCGAACACCGTCAGGTCCACGCCGGGATGGATCACCTCGACGGAGTCGGGGCTCGCCCCGTAGAGGTCGACGAGCTGGCGGGCCTCGGTGTCGGTGTTGGCGACGAGCAGGTCGGCGGCCGCGACGACCTGTTCCTCGCCGATGACGCGGGAGAGCGGCTCGGGGGTGTCACCGTCGGCGAGCGCCTCGTTCTTGACCTTCGCCATGGTGTGCATCGAGTGCACGAGCGGGACGTTCCAGCGGTCGCGCGCCAGTGCGCCGACCTGCCCGGAGAGCCAGTAGTGGGAGTGGACCGCGTCGTAGTGGCCCGGCGGCTGCATCGCCTCGGTGCGGAGCACCTCGCGGGCGAACGTGCACAGCTGGCCGGGCAGCTCGGCCTTGGTGAGCCCCTCGAACGGTCCCGCGGCGACGTGGCGCACCAGCACCCCGTCGGCCGCCTCGACGACCTGCGGCAGCGTCGAGGACGTGGCGCGGGTGAAGACGTCGACGGCGATCCCCTGCGCGGCCAGGCGGCGCGACAGCTCGATCACGTAGACGTTCATCCCCCCGGCGTCGCCCGTGCCGGGCTGGTCCAGCGGTGAGGTGTGCAGGCTGATCATCGCCACCCGCTCGCCCACGTTGCCTCCTCGAGGGACGTCCCTGCTCGCGCGCCCCGGTCAGGGCACCTCCGGCACAACCGCGGCGGGCGCCGAGGGATTCCCGCGGGCGCCTGTCTGCGTCGGCCGAGCGTCGTTCGGGCGTCGGTCGGGGTCGGTCGGGGGTCAGCCGGCGTGGGCGCCGCGCGTGGAGCGCCCGGTGCTGCGACCGCGACCGCGCACGAGGGCGATCGCGCCGATCAGGGCGGCCACGATCCCCCAGAACCCGTCGTACCAGGGCGTGCCGGCCGGGCGGAACGCCTCGATGAGCGACAGCGTGAGCAGGCCCGAGGCGAGGCCGACGACGGCGCGCATGGCCACGGCGTCGCTCCTGACCAGCGTGGTGCCGAAGATCGCCGAGGCGACCAGCAGGCAGGCCAGGCCGACGAAGTGGAGGGTGCCCAGGAACGGGTCGTCGCCGCCACCGAGCACCGCGCGCACGACCCAGAGCATGCCGCCCAGGAGGGCGAGCGAGGCGGAGATCTTGGCGGGAGGCACCGGACGAGTGTGCCACGGCCCACCGGGCTGCCGTCGGTCACTGCGACCCGGTGGGCCGGTGGGGTGTGGTGCGGTGTGGTGCGGAGCGCCGGTCAGCGCCCGCGGACCGCGCGGATCCTCACCCGCTCGCGGGTTCCGTCGCCGTGCGTGATCCGCAGGGTCGCGACCCGGCCCGGCCGGACGCCCAGCGGCACCCGGACGCGCGTGGTCCAGTGGCCCACGCCGTCCGCGCGACCGGCGAAGCGGAAGGTCCGCACGACGAGGCCCTTGCCCCCCGTGACGGTCGGCATGCCGCTGCTGACGAGCTGGATCGTCCGGCGGCTGCCGATCGGCACCGTCCAGGCACCCTTGACCTGGGTGCTGCGCGTCACCCAGAGGTCGCGCACGACGTAGGCGATCGTGGTCGTCGTGGTGTTGCCGGCCAGGTCGGTGGCCGTCACCGTGGCCGATGCGTCACCCAGCCGACCGCTGGTGCTGACCGTGCAGCTCTCCAGGCCGGACAGGGCGTCGGCGGCGGCGCAGGCCGCCTCGGGCACGGTGCCGTTGTAGACGCGGCCGGCGCGAACCCCGGTGACGCGCGCAGTCGGCGCGGTCCGGTCGATCGACACCGGCGCGCTGGTCACCACGGCGACGCCGCCGTCGGCGGCGACGACGGTGCGCGAGACCGTCTGGCCGGCACCGTCGGCGCCGAGCGTGACCGGAGCCGGGCACGTCACGGCGCCGGAGCCCGGCGTGCAGGTGAAGGTGACGGTGACCGGCGACGCGTGCCAGCCGTTGCGTGCGCCGCCCCCGACCGTCGCGACGACCTTCGGGTCCTGTCGTGCGGTGGAAGCGGCCGACGCGAGGAGGTCGGCGTTGCCGGAGTAGGTCGCGGTGACGACGGAGTCCGCGCCGCCGGTGTGGTCACCGGCCCACGTGGCCGTGCCGCCGCTCAGCGCGACGGTGGCGCGGTCGGCGCCGTCCACGGCGAAGGTCACCGAGCCGTCGGGCGTGCCGGCGGCCGACGCCACGCTCGCCGTCAGGGTGGCGCCGACCTCGAGGGTCGTCGTCGTCGGGGCCTTGGCCACGACCACCTTCTGCACCGCGGTGGCACCGTCGTACGCGCCGACCGGGACGGCTGCGAAGGTGGCGCCGATCCGGTGCACGCCGGCCCGGACGCCCGCGAGGGCGGGGGCAGAGGCGGTGCCGTCGCCGTCGACCGGGACCGGTGCGCCGACCGGCTCACCGTCGAGGCTGAACTGCACGGTGCCGGTCGGCGTCCCGTCGGGGCTGGCGACGGTGGCCGACAGCGGGACGCCGTCACCGTAGGTCGCGTCCGGCAGGACCCCGAACTCGACCGTCACCGACGGCAGCGCCGAGACGAGGGTGGCGGCGCCGGAGACGGACCCGACGGTCGCGGTGACGCGGTGGTTGCCCGTGGCGGACGGGGTGCAGACCGCGGCGGCGCAGGCCACCGCCGGCGCAGGTCCGCGCTGGATGGTGAAGGTGCTCTGGGCCGTACGGTCGCCGAGGGCGTTTCCGTAGGTGTCGGCGCCCATGGCGGTGTAGGCGACGTCCGTGCTAGGGGTCACGGTGGTGACGTCGGGGGTGACGGCGAGGGAGGCCAACGGTCCGGGGGTGACCTCGAGCGAGGCCGTGTCGGTCTCACCGCCGATCGCGCCCTCGACAGTCCACGTCCCGGCCGTCGTGGGCGAGCAGACGCCGTTGGGGCAGGTGGTCGTCGTGCTGCCACGCGTCGCCGTGACGGTCGGCGTGCCGTCGGTGCGCACGTTGTCGAAGGCGTCGTAGCCGGTGACGGTGAAGACGACCGGGGTGCCGGCGGCGGTCGTGTCGTCGCCCGCCAGCTCGACGCGGTCGAGTCCGGCGGGGGTCACGGTGAGGGTGGTCGCGTCGCCGGCCGGCGCGTCGGCGCCGGTCTGGGCGGCGCTGACGGAGTAGACGCCGGCGACGGTCAGGTCGCACCGGCCTGCCGCGCACGCGACGGGCGCGCCACCACCGACGGGCGTGGCGACGACGTCGCTCGCTGCCGTCTGGTCGGGCATGGCGTTGCCGAACCGGTCGGTGCCGCCGACCGTGAACTGCAGCGGCGTGCCGGCGGTGGTCGTCGCGCCCTCGGGGCTGATCTGCAGGGCCGCGACGTCGTCGGCGAGGACGGTGAGGGTGGTGCTCGCGGTGACCGGACCGTCGGCACCGGGCGCCGAGGCGGTCACCGTGTAGGTGCCGGCCTGCTTCGGGGCGCAGGCGGCGTCGGCGCAGATGGTGGAGGCGCCCCCGCCGGCCGGGGCGTAGGAGATGGTCGCCTGCTGGTCGGGGACGGGGAGACCGTGGGAGTCGGTGCCCTGCACGCTGTAGGGCACGGTGTCACCGGCGGTGGTCGAGGCACCCTGCGGGCTGATCGCCAGCGTGGCCAGGTCGGACCTCGCGGCGCGTACGGCGATGGTCTGGGTGGCGCGACCGGGGTCGTGGTCGACGTCGCCCGGCGCGGTCGCGGCGAGGACACAGGTGCCGCTGTGCTGGAAGAACAGCGTCTGGTCGTCGTCGGCGAGTCGGCACGCCTCGTTGGTGGTGGCCGGGTCGACGGCGTACGTGACCGGGAATCCGGCGTCGGACGTCGCCACCGGCGTGTAGGTCTCACCCACGCGGGCCGGGGCGGGTGCGGTCGTGCTGAAGGTGACCACCTGCGGGATGCCCGCGTCGATCGTCAGGCTCCACGACGCGATGCTGCCTGCGCCGACGGCGATGTCGTCGTAGACGAACAGCTGCCAGGCGCCGTTGGGGTCGGTCCCACCGAACGCATCGGCGAAGGTCGCCACCCCGGTCCGGGCGGGAGCAGGCGCCGGGAAGATGTTGGCCTCGTCCGCGTCGGTCGGGGCGTAGCGTCCGGACGGCGAGCCATTGGCGAGGGTGGGGGCGCCGTCGGCGAAGGTGAAGGTGCGTTCGCCACTGAGTGAATAGATGTCGGACATGACGGTCAGGTTGCGGCCCGACGGGCTGACGAGCATCACGTGCGCGTCGTAGGAGTACCCGTGGGTGAACCGGGTCAGGGTCAGCTCGACGGACTTCACCCTGCTCGCCATGCCGCTGACGGTCACGGTCGACGGGTAAGGGCTGGCCACTCCCAGGCTGGGGATCGAGATCGCGCTGGTGTTGGCGAAGGTGGACGTCGCGGCCAAGGCCGGGGCTGACAGGCCCAGGGCGACGAGGATCGGGGACATCAGCGTGGCGGCGAGGAGCCCGCGGGCGCTGGAAGGGAGGTATCGCACTGGCACATCCCATCCGAGCGACCACGTCCCCGCAGTCGCTTGACGAGACATTGAGGCGCGGGCCTCAGGCCTCAGGAGTGCCCTGGTGGAAGCGTTGCTGCCACTGCCCGCCGGTGCGCACCCACAGCGAGCTGCGCAGCCGGCTGCCGTCGTCGCCGGACGCCCGCCAGACCAGCAGGATCGCGTCGGGGGCCACCCGCGAGACGGTGAGGACGTCGAGGGTGACCGGACGGGAGAGCGGGCCGATCTCGGCCAGCATCTCGGCGCGGTCCCACAGCCGGCCGGAGGAGCCGATCTCCTGCCAGTCGGGGTGGAGCAGCGCCGCGACCGCGGCCCGGTCGGAGCGCACCTCGTCGCCGAGCAGGGCGCGTTCCATCGCCACGACGTGCTCCTCGTCGGAGGGCGCGGCGTCGAGGTCGTCGGCGGCGAGGCCGGAGAACAGGTCGGGCTCGGGCTCGACCTGCCCGACGGCCGCGGCCGGGTGCGCCGTCGAGCTGTCGGGCATGCCGGGACCGGGGTCGGGCACCCGCCCGTCGCGGTAGGCCATCGCGGCGGCGTTGGCCCGCTGGTCGGCGGCCTCGTTGAGCTCGTGGCCGGCGTGGCCCTTGACCCACACGAAGTCGACGTCGCGGCCCTCCATGGCGGCGTCGAGGGCCTTCATCAGCTCGACGTTCATGACGGGCTTGCCGTCGCCCTTCTTCCAGCCCTTGCGCTTCCAGCCCTTCATCCACTTGGTGATCGCGTTGATGACGTAGGTGCTGTCGCAGTAGACCCGCAGCTCCTCGTCGAGGTGGGCGGTCTGCTGGAGCAGGTCGAGCACGGCCATCAGCTCACCCATGTTGTTGGTGCCGTGCGGCCAGCCGCCGGACGCCCAGCACCCGTCGTCGACGTACCACGCCCATCCGGCGGGACCGGGGTTGCCGAGTGCCGAACCGTCGGCCGCCGCGATGATCACCGGCACATCTTGGCAGGATGGGCCCATGACCGAGAACAGCACCCAGCCCCGCACCGCCGTCGTCACCGGCGCCTCCAGCGGCATCGGCGCCGCCACCGCGCGCGCCCTGGCCGCCCAGGGCTTCCAGGTGGTCTGCGCCGCGCGCCGCACCGATCGCATCGAGGAGCTCGCCGCGGAGATCGGGGGCAGGGCTGTCACCTGCGACGTCACCGACCAGGCGTCGGTCGACGCGCTCGCCGCGACGGTCCCGACGTGCCACGTGTTGGTCAACAACGCCGGCGGTGCGCTCGGCACCGACCGGGTCGACAGCGCCGACGTCGACGCGTGGGCGTGGATGTACGACGTCAACGTGCTCGGCCTGGTCCGGGTGACCAGGGCGCTGCTCCCGGCCCTGCGCGCCAGCGGTGACGCGGTGATCGTCAACGTCGGCTCGACCGCCGGGCGCTGGGCCTACGAGGGGGGCGGCGGCTACACCGCTGCCAAGCACGGCGTGAAGGTGGTCACCGAGACGCTGCGCCTCGAGCTCAACGGCGAGCCGATCCGGATCAGCGAGGTCGCCCCCGGCATGGTCCGCACCGACGAGTTCTCGCTGGTGCGCTTCGGCGGCGACCGCGAGCGTGCCGACGCGGTCTACGCCGGGGTCGACCAGCCGCTGCTCGCCGAGGACGTCGCCGACGCCATCGCCTGGGTGGCCACCCGGCCGTCCCACGTCGACATCGACGAGCTGGTGATCAAGCCGCGCGCCCAAGCAGCGGCACACAAGGTGCACCGGTCCTGAGGCATGGGAGACTTCCGCGCGTGAAGACCATCGGACTCGTCGGCGGCATGAGCTGGGAGAGCAGCGCGGTCTACTACCGCGACCTCAACCTCGGAATGAGGGAGCGGGTGGGCGGGTTGTCCTCGCCCAGGCTCGCCCTCACGACCGTCGACTTCGCCGAGGTCACCGACCTCGAGGACGACGAGCGCTGGGACCAGGTCGGCACGCTCCTCGCCGACGCCGCGCGTGGCGTCGAGCGCGCGGGCGCCGACTTCCTGCTGCTGTGCACCACGACGTTCCACAAGGTCGCCGACCAGGTGGAGGCGGCCGTGGACATCCCGGTGCTGCACCTCGCCGACGTCGTCGCCGAGGCGGTGCGCGCCGCGGGCATCGACAAGGTCGGCCTGATCGGCACCAAGGTCGCGATGGACGAGACGTTCTTCGTCGACCGGCTCGCCAGCCACGGCCTGTCGGTCGTGGTGCCCGACGCCTCGCACCACGACTTCCTCAACGACGCGATCTACGAGGAGCTCGTGCACGGCGTCGTGCTGCCGCGCACGCGCAGCCGGGTGGTCTCGATCATCGAGGAGCTGTGGGACGCCGGCGCGGGCGGCGTGCTGCTGGGCTGCACCGAGCTCGAGCTGCTGGTCTCGCAGGCCGACGTCGAGCTCCCCGTCTTCCCCTGCACCACGCTGCACGTCCAGGCCGCGCTCGACGCCGCCCTCACCGACACCGAGGCCGACACAGAGGGCTAGAGCGGCAGGGCGTACGCCGTCGCGAGCAGCCGCAGGCCGGTCCACACCGGGGCGTGCAGCTCGACGGCGTCGGCGACCCGCGGCAGCGCGACCGCCAGCACCTCCGAGCCCGCGCCCTCGGTGCTGAGGAGCAGCTCGCGGCCGTCGATCGAGATGCCCTCGCCCTGGTCCTGGACCGGCAGCGGCCATGACGCGACGACCTGCCACGAGGGGTAGGCCATCAGGTGCGCGTGGGTGTAGGTGCGCGCCACCACCCCGCCGCCGCCCGGCAGGAACACCGCGTCGGTGACCAGCCCGGGGGCGTCGGCGACCGCCGTGAGGCGGTGGGACCGGTCGGCCCGCAGGCGGCGCGGCGCGGCGCGGACCGTGCCGGAGAACACGCCCTTGCTGATCACGAACAGCCGGCCCGACAGCGGGTGCCGGACCAGCGCCTCGGCGTCCTGGGCGCCGTCGGCGTAGACCAGGCGGTGGGCCACCGGCTCGGCCTCGACGTCCCCGGGCCCGACCGGCACCCGGAGGATCTCGACGTGGTCGCGGGCGCGGCGGTTGTCGCCGATGTCGGCGACCCAGACGTGCCCGGGCCCGGCCGGCGCGAGGGCCTCGACGTCGGTCGGGTCGCGGTCCCACGACGTGACGCCGACGGTCTCGCCGGTCGCGGGATCGACGGCGAAGACGCGTCCGGAGTCGCCCGAGTCGTTGGTGGTGACCGCGAGCGAGCCGCGGCCGGCGGGCAGGACCACCAGCCCGCTGGACTCGACGACCTCGGGGTCGGCGAAGCGGAAGGCGGCGCGGGAGCGGTCGGTGTCGTCGGTGCCGGTGGCGGCGCCGAGCAGGAAGGGCGCCGCCACCGCGAGCCCGATCGCGAGACGACGCAGGTCATGCATCGACGGGCCGTGGGTCCAGCAGGTCGCCGAGGCGGGGTCGTACGCCCCACGCGGCCAGCAGCTCGTCGTACTCGCGGGCGGCCTCGGTGCCGTCGGCTCCGGTGCGGACCGCGCGCAGCAACGTGTTGCGCGGGGTGTGGGCGCTCTCGACGAACTCGACCACGTCGACGCGGTAGCCCTCGCGGCGCAGCAGCGAGGCGCGCAGGGCGTCGGTGAGGGTGTCGGCGAAGCGCTCGCGGAGGATGCCGTGACGGGTGAGCATGGCGTAGGGCGCCGGCGGCTCCGTCGCCCTCAGCTGGGCGGCGATGTCGTGGTGGCAGCACGGGGCGGCGAGCACCAGCGGCGCCTGCCACTCCACCGCCCGGGCGAGCGCGTCGTCGGTGGCGGTGTCGCAGGCGTGGAGGGCGAGCACCACGTCGGGCGGCCGGGGCAGGCGGGCCTCGGCGATCGACCCGACGACGAAGTCGGCCTCGATGCCCAGCTCGGCGGCGACCCGCGAGTTGTGGTCGGCGGACTGCTGCTTCACGTCGACGCCGGTCATCCGCACCGGGAGCCGGTCGGCGAGGTAGGCGTGCGCGGCGAAGGTGAGGTAGGCGTTGCCGCAGCCGAGGTCGACCACCCGGAGCGGGTCGTCCGGGGTCGGGGTGCGCACGTGTCCCTGGGCGATGGCCTCGGTGAGGCTGGCGTCGAGCAGCCGGACGAGCTCCTCGACCTGGCGGTACTTCGCCTGCCGGGTCGGCTTGATGCGGCCCTGCGAGTCGCTGATCCCCAGCGCGACCAGCACCGGGTGGTCCTCGGGGAGCAGTCGGTCCTTGAGCCGGTCGTGGTCACGTGAGGGCGCCACCGCCTCGGACCGGCTCGCGGTGTGGAGCAGCGGCACGCCCTTCTTGGTGACTCGCAGCTGGTGGGTCGCGGTGGCGGTGTCGACGTGCCAGTGGGCGAACGGCTCCGCCAGCAGCGCGTCCACCGCCGCCTCGGCCGCCT
This sequence comes from Nocardioides sp. Z24_21, assembly GCF_058134345.1. Lineage (NCBI taxonomy): Bacteria > Bacillati > Actinomycetota > Actinomycetes > Propionibacteriales > Nocardioidaceae > Nocardioides > Nocardioides sp. Z24_21. The sequence continues at coordinate 623,583 of NZ_JBYTTH010000002.1, read as the reverse complement.
CGCCCACACGGTGGTTGGTGGCGTGCGCCTGGGTGTCGTCGTAGGACGTCACCTGGAGGTGGCGGCCCGCCTTGAGGTCGACCGCACGCACCTCGACCCGACGCACCTCTCGACCGCCCACGACCGGAGCCGGACGACCCTTGCGGCGTCCGCTCGCCAGCGCCCGGACCAGCCCGTCGGCGTCCAGGATCGCCGCGCGGACGGTGGCGAGCTCGTCGCTCACAGGATCGAGGCGAGGACGACGATGAGGATCAGCGCCCCCAGTGCCACCGGGATCACGAGTCGGCGGTGGCGGGGGTTCATGCCCTCATCCTAGTGACGGAGGGGTCAGCCGCTCATTCGCCGCCGCCTGACCCCCAAACGCCGTCGAGGCGGCGTGTCCTGACCCCCAAACACCGTCGAGGCGGCGCGTCCTGACCGTCAGGATGAGCCGACTCGACCCTCGCCTGCGTCAGGATGCGCCGACTCGAGGGTCTGTGACCGTCAGGATGCGCCGACTCGCCCCCGGGCGGGCCGGCGGTCACCAGTGCTCGAGGGAGTCGCGGAACACGGTGGCCAGGTCGTCGGAGGTCACCTCGATCGGGGCGGTGGCCAGCAGGCGCTGCTGCTTGAGCGCTCCCTCGACCAGGTCGTCGACGTCGGCGGCGCCGTAGCCGAGCTCGGCGAGGCCGCTCGGGAGCCCGACGTCGCGCATCAGCGCCCGCAGCACGTCGGGCAGGGGCTCGCCCTCGCCCCCGAGCAGCTCGGCCGCCCGACGGTGCCGCTCCGGGGCGGCGTCGTGCAGGAGGGCGAAGGCGGCCGGCGCCGTCATCACCACCGCCATGCCGTGGGGCACGATCGGCTCGTCGGCCGGGTAGCCCTCGGGGCGGTAGTCGCGGACCCGACCGGCGATCGGGTAGGCGCACGCGTGCGGCACGTGCACGCCCGCGTTGCCGAAGCCGAGGCCGGCGAACGTGGCGGCGAGCGCCATCTGCTCGCGCGCCTCCCGGTCGGTGCCGTCGCGGACGGCGGTGCGGAACGAGCCGGCGAGGAGCGACAGCGACTTCTCGGCCCACATGTCGGCGATGGGGTTGGCGCCGCAGTAGGGGACGCGCTGCTCGGGCCGCTTGGCCTCGAAGTCGGCGAACCACCGGGCCGTCCAGCTCTCCAGCGCGTGGCACAGGATGTCCATGCCCGCCGAGGCGGTGACCATCGCGGGCTGGGTCATCGTCAGGTCGGGGTCGACGATGGCGAGGGTGGGCCGCAGGCGGGCGTGGGAGATCCCGGTCTTGACCTTGAGGGCGAGCACGTCGAGCACGCAGATGGTGGTCGACTCCGCGCCGGTGCCGGTGGTCGTGGGCACGGCGACGAGCGGGAGGAGCCGGCGCTCGGGGGCGCGGCCGCCGCCGACCGGCGCGTTGACGTAGTCGAGGAGGTCACCCGGGTTGGTCAGCATCAGGTCGACGGCCTTGGCGGTGTCGATCGACGAGCCGCCGCCCACCGCGACCACCGCGTGGAACGGACCCGACCCCCGGGCCGCGGCGACGGCCGCCTCGAGGGAGGCGTCGGTGGGCTCGACGCGCGCGTCGGCGTAGACCACGACCTCGAGCCCGCGCGAGCGCATGCCGTCGGCGATCCGGTCGGGGTGTCCGGTGGCGGCGACCCCGCGGTCGGTGACGAGCAGGACCCGGCGGGTCCCGTCGCCCGGAACGTCGCGGCACAGCTGCTGGACGTCCCAGCCCAGCTCGTCGCTGGCTCCGCGGCCGAACTTCAGCCCGGGCGCGGCGTAGGTGAAGACGCTCTCAGTCACTCTCGGCTCCCAACGCATGGTTGACGACGTCCAGCACCTCGACCTCGCCGGACCTGATGGCGGCCGTGGGCACCCACGCCACGGCGTCGGTGGTGCCGTCGACCTCGACGACCCGCGGGTCACCGTCGGCGACGGTAGCGCGGTAGAGCAGGTGCACGCCGTGGAAGTCCTCGATCCGCCCCGACGGCGCGGTGCCCGAGAAGTGGGTGTCGTGCACCCCCAGCAGCGCACCGACCTCGCACGCGAGCCCGCACTCCTCCTCGACCTCACGGGCCAGCGCGACCGCCGGGTGCTCGCCGTGGTCGACGCCGCCGCCCGGCAGCGTCCACTTCCCGGGGTGCGCGGCGGTGCGGGAGAGGTGGGTCAGGAGCACCTGCTCGTCGCCGTCGCGGCGGCGTGTGACGAGTGCGTACGCCGCGACCCGCTGCATGCGGAACGGCTGGTGGTCGACGAGGGCCTCGGCCACCACCGACGACACCGGGACGGCGCCCGAGGTGACGTCGTCGAGCGGCTTCCAGGCCGCCTCGACAGTGGACCCGTCCACCTCCACGACCCGCGGCACGGGCGAGTCCGGGGGCACCCAGCCCTCATAGACCAGCCGGATGGCGTGGGCGTCGACGAGCGCGCCGTCCCGGGGGGAGCGGGGCATGTGGGCGCTGTAGACCCGGGCCCGGTCGCCGACCGTCGCGGCGAGCCCGGTCTCCTCCTCCACCTCGCGGATCAGGGCGTCCCGGGGGTCCTCCCCGTGGTCGACGCCGCCGCCGGGCAGCGTCCACAGCTCGGAGCGCGACACCCGTGGCGCCAGGCGGCTGAGCAGGATCTCGACCCGCCCACCGCGCACGCGGAGGATGACGGCGTAGGCCGCCACCCGCTGACGCCTCGGCAGAGCTCCCATGGCCCCCAACCTAGTGAAGTACGGTGTGCGCCGTGTCCCACCCGTCTCGCGATCCGTGGCTCGACAACGTGAAGATGGTGCTGGTCACGCTCGTCGTCGTCGGGCACTCGATCGGACTCGTCGAGGCGAGCGCGGGCAGCCACTGGCTCTACGACTTCATCTACCTGTGGCACATCCCGGCCTTCGTGTTCATCAGCGGCTACCTCTCGAAGTCGTTCGAGTGGGACCGGCGCAGGTTGAAGAGCCTCGTCCACACCCTCCTCATCCCCTACCTCCTGTTCGAGCCGGCGCTGTTCTACTACCGCCGCGAGGTCGCCGACGAGGGCGTGGAGGGGCCGCTGTGGCTCATCCCCCACTGGACGATGTGGTACCTCATCGTGCTGCTGATGTGGCGGCTGTGCACCCCGATCCTCAAGCGGCACTGGCTGTTCCTGCCGCTGTCGGTGATCGTCAGCCTGCTGGGCGGGCTCTGGAACGACGACTCGTTGATGATCCCCCGCTTCCTGGGCCTGTTGCCGTTCTTCGTGCTCGGCCTGCACCTCAAGCCGCGCCACCTCGCGCACCTCGACGACGTCTGGGTGCGGGTGGCCGCCGTCCCGATGCTGGTCGGGATCGGCGTGATGGCCCTCTACACCGACTCCTGGGCCGAGACGGCGCTGCTCTGGTACGACACCGGCTACGCGGAGATCCCGATCGACAACGAGATCGTGTTCCAGACCCGGCTCACCGTGATGGTGGTCGGCCTGGTCGGCGCCTTCTCGGCGATGGCGCTGGTGCCGCGTCGCAACCTCGGCTGGCTCACCACGATGGGCACCGCGACCATGGTGGTCTACCTGTTCCACGGCTTCGTCATCAAGACGGTCAAGGCCCTCGGCTGGCCGGAGGTCACCGACTCCTACCCGGTGACCGGGCTCGTCGTGACGGTGATCGGCGCGGTGGGGCTCGCGCTCCTGCTCGCCCTGCCGCCCGTGCGGCGGGTGCTCGAGCCGTTCACCAACCCGCTCGGCTGGCTGGGGTCGCGTCGCCGGTCTCGTGAGTCGGCCCCCACGTCGGCCTGATCGCCGCGCGCGGCACGATGTCGAGGTGGGCCGCCTCGTCCCGCGTCGGGGCGTGACCGCCGAGGTGGGCGGGGTACCACGGCGCGTGCTCGCCCGGGCGCGGACGGTGGTGGGGCAGCCGCTGCAGCTCCTCGAGCTGCTCGGTGAGCACCTCCCCCAGCCGGCAGGTCCACTCGGTGAGGTCCTCGTCGGGGCCGATCGTCAACGGCGGACCGAAGGACACGTCGATGCGGCGGCCGCGGGTGAGGTCGGGACGCGGCTCGCGGCCGCGCTCGTCCGGCACCCCCACGGAGTAGACGCGCTGCGCGCCCCACAGCGCGACCGGCACCACGGGCACGCCGGTCTCCCGGGCCAGGCTGGCCACCCCCCGCATCAGCGAGCGGACCGTGTAGGAGTAGCTGATCCCCGCCTCGGGGAACGCGCAGACCGCCTCGCCCTCGCGGAGCAGCCTGCGCGCCGTGAGGTACGCCCCGGCAGGCGCGGCGCGGTCGACGGGGATGTGCCGCATGGCGCTCATCGCCCGCCCCACCCCCGGCACCTGCCACACGTCGTGGCGGGTCATGAACCGGACGTGGCGCCCCGACGAGTGGACCCCCTCCTGGACGAACACGAAGTCGGGGTAGGACACGTGGGTGGCAAGCCAGCAGCACCGGCCCGCGGCGGGGCACGTGCTCCGCCCCGAACCCGGTCACCTGCATCCGCAGGGCGCGCATCCCCACCCTCCCGAGCGCGACGGCGGCCCGGTAGGTGCGCTCGCGGCTCACGCGAACGGCGGTCGCGCGTCGCGCGCCATCGAGCGACGACCGGCCCAGCGCCAGACCCGGGCCGCGCGGTCGCGGTCGGCGTCGTCGACGAGGTTGCCCATCCAGCGCAGCGCGAGCGTCATCAGCCAGTCCGAGCGCATCCCGGCCGGGCCGAGGGTGGAGACGACCTTCGGCTGGGTCGCGATCCCGGCGAGGCGGCGGGCGATCGAGAACGCCTCGCCGTAGTGCTCGACGAGGGTCGATCGCCAGGCCTCATCGAGCCCGGTGCCGCTGGCGAGGTGCTCGGCGACGAGACGGCCCGTCTCCAGGCCGTAGTCGATGCCCTCGCCGTTGAGCGGGTTGACGCACGCCGCGGCGTCACCGATCAGCGCCCAGTTGGGCCCGGCGACGTTGCTGACCGCGCCGCCCATCGGCAGCAGCGCCGACGTCGGCATCCGGAGCTCGCCCGAGAGCCCGAAGTCGGCGCCGATCGTGTCGGCGTAGGTCTGCATCAGCGGCTTGATGGCCACCTCGGCGGGACGCCTGCTCGTCGCCAGGGTGCCGGCGCCGAGGTTGACCGTGCCGTCGCCCAGCGGGAAGATCCACCCGTAGCCCGAGACCAGCGCGCCCTCCTCGTCGCGCAGCTCGAGGTGGGAGCTGATCCACGGGTCGTCGGAGAGCTCGGAGTCGACGTAGGCGCGGCCGGCGACGGCGTAGACGGTGTCGCGGTGCCACTCGCGGCCCAGCAGCTTGCCGAGCGGCGAGCGGACGCCGTCGGCGACCACGAGCCACTGGCAGGCGACCTCGTAGGTGCCCTCGGCGTCGCGGAGCTCCACGGCAGCGACCCGGTCGCCCTCGCGGCGCACCCCGACCGCGCGGGCGCCGTCGACGGCGCGGGCGCCGCTCTTGATCGCGACGGTGCGCAGGTGGTCGTCGAGCTCGGTGCGCGCGACCGCAGAGCCCCAGTCGGGCAGCGAGCCGCCCGGCCACGGCAGCAGCAGCGTCTGGCCGAAGCCGTGGGCGCGCAGGCCCTGGTTGACGGTGTGGGCGCGCAGCCAGTCCTCGAGCCCGAGCCGCTGCATCTCCCCGATGGCACGAGGAGTCAGTCCGTCACCGCAGGTCTTGTCGCGGGGGAAGGTGGCGGCGTCGGCCAGCACGACGTCGAGCCCGGCACGGGCGGCCCACGCAGCGGCGGCGGACCCGGCGGGACCGGCGCCGACGACGAGCACGTCGGCCGAGGTGGGGCGGGAGGAGGGGGGTGTCACGACGGGATTCTCTCAGGCGCACCGAGCGGGGCAGAAATGGGCGCAGGCCCCGGCTCCGTGAGGAGCCGGGGCCTGCGTCGACCGCCTCAGTTCTGGTAGGAACCGAAGTCGAAGTCGTCGAGTGCGACGGCCTGCGACGACGGACCGAAGTCGTAGTCGTAGGAGTCGTAGCCGGTGACCGAGTAGGCCGCGGCGCGGGCCTCCTCGGTCGGCTCCACCCGGATGTTGCGGTAGCGCTCGAGGCCGGTGCCGGCCGGGATGAGCTTGCCGATGATCACGTTCTCCTTCAGCCCTCGCAGGCTGTCGGAGCGGCCGTTGATCGCGGCGTCGGTGAGCACCCGGGTGGTCTCCTGGAAGGAGGCCGCCGAGAGCCACGACTCGGTCGCGAGCGAGGCCTTGGTGATGCCCATGAGCACCGGACGACCCGAGGCCGGCTTGCCGCCCTCGGAGACCACGCGCCGGTTCTCCTCCTCGAACCGCACCCGGTCGACCAGGTCGGACGGGAGCAGGTTGGTGTCACCGGACTCGATGACCGTCACGCGCCGCAGCATCTGCCGCACGATGATCTCGATGTGCTTGTCGTGGATCGCCACGCCCTGCGAGCGGTAGACCTCCTGGACCTCGTCGACCAGGTGCTCCTGGGCCTTGCGGACACCCAGGATGCGCAGGACGTCCTGCGGGTCGGGCGTACCGGAGGTGATGTGGTGACCCACGTCGATGTGGTCGCCGTCCTCGACGTTGAGGCGCGAGCGCTTCGACACCGGGATCTCCTGGACCTCGGAGCCGTCGTCGGGGGTGACCACGACGACGCGGGCCTTGTCGGTCTCCTCGATCTTCACGCGTCCCGCGGACTCCGCGATCGGCGTACGACCCTTGGGCGAGCGGGCCTCGAAGAGCTCGACCACACGGGGCAGACCCTGCGTGATGTCGTCGGCCGAGGCCACACCACCGGTGTGGAAGGTACGCATCGTCAGCTGCGTGCCGGGCTCACCGATCGACTGGGCGGCGATGATGCCGACCGCCTCGCCGATGTCGACGAGCTTGCCGGTGGCCAGCGAGCGGCCGTAGCACTTGGCACAGGTGCCGGTGCGGGCGTCGCAGGTCAGCACGGAGCGGACCTTGACCTCGGTGATGCCGGCGGCCACGAGCTCGCCGATCTTGACGTCGCCGAGGTCCTCACCGGCGGCGGCGAGCACCTCGCCCGTCTCCGGGTGGGTGATCTCGACGGCCGCGGACCGGGCGTAGGCCGAGGTCTCCACGTGCTCGTCGTCGATCCGCTTGGGCAGGCCGCGCTCGGTGCCGCAGTCGTCCTCACGGATGATGACGTCCTGCGAGACGTCCACCAGACGACGGGTCAGGTAGCCCGAGTCGGCGGTGCGGAGCGCGGTGTCGGCGAGGCCCTTGCGGGCGCCGTGGGTGGCGATGAAGTACTCGAGCACCGTCAGGCCCTCGCGGAAGTTGGCCTTGATCGGGCGCGGGATGATCTCGCCCTTCGGGTTGGCCACCAGTCCACGCATGGCCGCGACCTGCCGGATCTGGTTCATGTTTCCGGAGGCACCCGAGTCGACCATCATGTAGATCGGGTTGGCGCGGTCGAAGTTGGCCTCCATCGCGCGACCGACCTCGGCCGCAGCCTGGGTCCACAGCTCGATGAGCTCCTGACGACGCTCGTCGTCGGTCATCACACCGCGCTCGTAGTTCTTCTGGACCTTCTCGGCCTGCGCCTCGTAGCGGCCCAGGATCTCGGCCTTGTTGTCGGGCGTGGTGACGTCGTCGATCGAGACGGTCACACCCGAGCGCGTGGCCCAGTGGAAGCCGGCGTCCTTGAGGGCGTCGAGCGAGGCCGCGACCTGCACCTTGGTGTAGCGCTCGGCGAGGTCGTTGACGATCGAGCCGAGGCGCTTCTTGCCGACCTCCTCGTTGACGAAGGGGTAGTCCGCCGGGAGGGTGTCGTTGAAGTAGACCCGGCCCAGGGTGGTCTCGAGCCGGAGCGCGGTGCGCTCCTCCCAGTCCGAGCCGACCTCGAGGTCGAGCGGGGGCACCACGTCGGTGAGGCGGATGCTGATCTTGCTCTGCAGCGAGATCTCACGGCGGTCGAAGGCCATGATCGCCTCGGCCGGCGACGAGAAGACGCGACCCTCGCCGGGCTCGCCCTCGCGGTCCGTGGTCAGCCAGAACAGGCCGATGATCATGTCCTGCGAGGGCATGGTCACCGGACGGCCGTCCGAGGGCTTGAGGATGTTGTTGGTCGAGAGCATCAGGATGCGGGCCTCGGCCTGCGCCTCCGCGGACAGCGGGAGGTGCACGGCCATCTGGTCACCGTCGAAGTCGGCGTTGAACGCGCCGCACACGAGCGGGTGGATCTGGATGGCCTTGCCCTCGATCAGCTGCGGCTCGAAGGCCTGGATGCCGAGGCGGTGCAGGGTGGGCGCACGGTTGAGCAGCACGGGGTGCTCGGTGATGACCTCTTCGAGGACGTCCCACACGACCGGGCGGGCGCGCTCGACCATGCGCTTGGCCGACTTGATGTTCTGCGCGTGCGAGAGGTCGACGAGGCGCTTCATCACGAACGGCTTGAAGAGCTCGAGCGCCATCTGCTTGGGCAGGCCGCACTGGTGGAGCTTGAGCTGCGGGCCCGAGACGATGACCGAACGACCGGAGTAGTCGACGCGCTTGCCGAGCAGGTTCTGACGGAAGCGACCCTGCTTGCCCTTGAGCATGTCGGACAGCGACTTCAGCGGCCGGTTGCCCGGGCCGGTGACCGGACGACCGCGACGACCGTTGTCGAAGAGGCTGTCGACGGCCTCCTGCAGCATCCGCTTCTCGTTGTTGACGATGATCTCGGGGGCACCGAGGTCGAGCAGCCGCTTGAGGCGGTTGTTGCGGTTGATGACGCGGCGGTAGAGGTCGTTGAGGTCGGAGGTGGCGAAGCGGCCACCGTCGAGCTGGACCATCGGGCGCAGGTCCGGCGGGATCACCGGGACGGCGTCGAGCACCATCCCGATGGGCTGGTTGCCGGTCTTGCGGAAGGCGTCGACGACCTTGAGCCGCTTGAGGGCGCGGACCTTGCGCTGGCCCTTGCCGTTGGCGATGGTGTCGCGCAGCGACTCCACCTCGGCCTCGATGTCGAAGTCCTGGAGGCGCTTCTGGATCGCCGTGGCGCCCATGTGGCCCTCGAAGTACTTGCCGAACCAGGTCTTCATCTCGCGGTAGAGCAGCTCGTCGCCGAGCAGGTCCTGGACCTTGAGGCTCTTGAAGGTGTCCCAGACCTCCTCGAGGCGCGCGATCTCACGGTTGGCGCGGTCGCGGAGCTGGTTCATCTCGCGGTCGGCACCGTCGCGCACCTTGCGCTTGGCGTCGGCCTTGGCACCCTCGGCCTCGAGGGTGGCGAGGTCCTCCTCGAGCTTCTTGGCGCGGTCCTCCACGGAGGCGTCGCGACGCTTCTCGAGGCGCTCGCGCTCCAGGCCCACCTTGTTCTCGAGGGAGTCCATGTCGCGGTGACGCGCGTCCTCGTCGACCGAGGTGATCATGTAGGCGGCGAAGTAGATGACCTTCTCGAGGTCCTTCGGCGCCAGGTCGAGCAGGTAGCCCAGGCGCGAGGGGACGCCCTTGAAGTACCAGATGTGGGTCACGGGAGCGGCGAGCTCGATGGGGCCCATCCGCTCGCGGCGCACCTTCGAACGGGTCACCTCGACGCCGCAGCGCTCGCAGATGATGCCCTTGAAGCGCACGCGCTTGTACTTGCCGCAGTAGCACTCCCAGTCCCGGGTGGGACCGAAGATCTTCTCGCAGAAGAGGCCGTCACGCTCGGGCTTGAGCGTGCGGTAGTTGATGGTCTCCGGCTTCTTGACCTCACCGTGGCTCCACGTGCGGATGTCGTCCGCGGTGGCCAGGCCGATCTGAAGCTGGTCGAAGAAGTTAACGTCGAGCACGATGGCTGCAGTCCTTCGTTAGTACGTGGAAAGTGGAGCGTGGGACTGAGGGCGGTGCGCCGGCCGGGGCCGGCGCACCGGTGACTCAGACTTCTTCGACGGAGCTGGGCTCGCGGCGGGACAGGTCGATGCCGAGCTCCTCGGCAGCCCGGAAGACGTCTTCCTCGGCGTCCTTCATCTCGATGGTGGAGCCGTCCTGCGACAGCACCTCCACGTTGAGGCAGAGCGACTGCATCTCCTTGACGAGCACCTTGAACGACTCGGGGATGCCGGAGTCGGGGATGTTCTCGCCCTTCACGATGGCCTCGTAGACCTTCACGCGGCCCGGCACGTCGTCGGACTTGATCGTCAGCAGCTCCTGCAGGGCGTAGGCGGCGCCGTAGGCCTCCATCGCCCAGACCTCCATCTCGCCGAACCGCTGGCCGCCGAACTGGGCCTTACCGCCCAGGGGCTGCTGCGTGATCATCGAGTAGGGGCCGGTCGAGCGAGCGTGGATCTTGTCGTCGACGAGGTGGTGCAGCTTGAGGATGTACATGTAGCCGACCGCCACCGGCGCCGGGAACGGCTCACCCGAGCGACCGTCGAAGAGGTTGGCCTTGCCGTCCTCCTTGACCATCCGCTCACCGTCGCGGTTGGGGAGCGTGGAGCCGAGCAGACCGGTGATCTCGTCCTCACGGGCACCGTCGAACACCGGGGTCGCGACCTTGGTGTTGGGCGCGGCCTGGTCGGCGCCGATCGAGATGAGGCGCTTCTTCCAGTCGGACTCACCCTTCTCGCCGGAGAGGTTGAGGTCCCAGCCCTGCTTGGCCAGCCAGCCCAGGTGCAGCTCGAGGATCTGGCCGATGTTCATGCGTCGCGGCACACCCAGCGGGTTGAGCACGACGTCGACCGGCGTGCCGTCCTCCATGAACGGCATGTCCTCGATCGGCAGGATCTTGGCGATGACGCCCTTGTTGCCGTGGCGCCCGGCGAGCTTGTCGCCGACCGAGATCTTGCGCTTCTGCGCGACGTAGACGCGCACCAGCTGGTTGACGCCCGGAGGCAGGTCGTCGCCGTCCTCGCGGTCGAAGACGCGCACGCCGATGACCGTGCCGGACTCGCCGTGGGGCACCTTCATCGAGGTGTCGCGCACCTCGCGCGCCTTCTCGCCGAAGATCGCGCGGAGCAGGCGCTCCTCGGGCGTGAGCTCGGTCTCGCCCTTGGGCGTGACCTTGCCGACCAGGATGTCACCGGTGGTGACCTCGGCGCCGATGCGGATGATGCCCCGCTCGTCGAGGTCGGCCAGGCCCTCCTCGGAGACGTTGGGGATGTCGCGCGTGATCTCCTCGGGCCCGAGCTTGGTGTCGCGGGCGTCGACCTCGTGCTCCTCGATGTGGATCGAGGTGAGGACGTCCTCCTGCACCAGGCGCTGGCTGAGGATGATCGCGTCCTCGTAGTTGTGGCCCTGCCACGGCATGAAGGCGACGAGCAGGTTGGTGCCCAGCGCCATCTCGGCGTCGTCGGTGCAGGGACCGTCGGCGATCGGCGTGCCGACCTCGAGGCGGTCACCTGCCTTGACCAGCGGACGCTGGTTGATGCAGGTGCCCTGGTTGGAGCGACGGAACTTGGCCAGACGGTAGGTCTGGTAGGTGCCGTCGTCGTTCATCGTCTCGATGGCGTCGGCGGACACCTCCTTGACCACACCGGCGTTGTCGGCGACGACCACGTCACCGGCGTCGACGGCGGCGCGGTACTCCATGCCGGTGCCGACCAGCGGGCTGTCGCTGGTGATCAGCGGCACGGCCTGGCGCTGCATGTTGGCGCCCATGAGCGCGCGGTTGGCGTCGTCGTGCTCGAGGAAGGGGATCAGGGCCGTCGCGACCGACACCATCTGGCGCGGCGAGACGTCCATGTAGTCGACCTCCTCGGCCAGGATGGCGTCGACCTCGCCGTTCTTCTGGCGGACCAGCACGCGCTCCTCGACGAACTTCATCTTCGAGTCGAGGGGGGCGTTGGCCTGGGCGATGACGTAGCGGTCCTCGTCGTCGGCCGTCAGGTAGTCGATCTCGTCGGTGACGACACCCTTCACCACGCGGCGGTAGGGGGTCTCGACGAAGCCGAACGGGTTGATCCGGCCGTAGGAGGCCAGTGACCCGATCAGGCCGATGTTGGGGCCTTCCGGGGTCTCGATCGGGCACATGCGGCCGTAGTGCGACGGGTGGACGTCACGGACCTCCATGCCGGCGCGGTCACGGGACAGACCACCGGGACCGAGGGCCGAGAGGCGACGCTTGTGCGTCAGGCCGGCGATCGGGTTGGTCTGGTCCATGAACTGCGAGAGCTGCGAGGTGCCGAAGAACTCCTTCAGCGCAGCGACCACGGGACGGATGTTGATCAGGGACTGCGGCGTGATGGCCTCGACGTCCTGGGTCGTCATCCGCTCGCGGACCACGCGCTCCATGCGGGCCAGGCCCGTGCGGAGCTGGTTCTGGATGAGCTCGCCCACGGTGCGCATGCGGCGGTTGCCGAAGTGGTCGATGTCGTCGGCCTGGACCTTGACGGGGGCACCGTCGGGGCCCTCGACGACGTTGCCGGCGGCGTCGAGCAGGTCGGGCGCCTCGGCCTGGACACCCGCGTCGTGCAGCTGCACGACGTAGCGGATGGCGGCCACGACGTCGTCGATGGTCAGCGTCTGCTGGTCGAACGCCTCCTGGAGGCCGAGCTTCTTGTTGATCTTGTAGCGCCCGACCTTCGCCAGGTCGTAGCGCTTGGGGTTGAAGTAGTAGTTGTTGAGCAGCGTCTGCGCGGCCTCGGCCGTCGGCGGCTCGCCCGGGCGGAGCTTGCGGTAGATGTCGAGCAGCGCGAGGCGGGTGACCTCGTCGTTGACCTGCTCGGCGGTGGGGGCCTCGCCCCGCGCCTTCTTCTGCAGCTCGTCGTAGACGGTCTCGTAGCGGACGCTGTCCTTCTCGAGCGTCAGCATCATCGACTCGTACTGGCCGAACTCCTCGCGGATCTGCTCGGTGGTCCAGCCGAGGGCCTTGAGCAGCACGGTGACGTTCTGCTTGCGCTTGCGGTCGAGGCGGACGCCGACCAGGTCGCGCTTGTCGATCTCGAACTCCAGCCAGGCACCGCGGCTCGGGATGAGCTTGGCGGTGAAGATGTCCTTGTCGGACGTCTTGTCGGGGCTGGACTCGAAGTAGACGCCCGGCGAGCGGACCAGCTGCGAGACCACGACGCGCTCGGTGCCGTTGATGATGAAGGTGCCCTTGCGGGTCATCATGGGGAAGTCGCCCATGAAGACCGTCTGGCCCTTGATCTCGCCGGTCTCGTGGTTCATGAACTCGGCCGAGACGTAGAGCGGGCGGGAGTAGGTGAAGTCCTTCTCCTTGCACTCCTCCTCGGTGTACTTCTCGTCGAGGAAGACGGGATTGTCGAAGGAGAGCATCATCGTCTCGGAGAAGTCCTCGATCGGGGAGATCTCCTCGAAGATCTCCTGCAGACCGGTCTTCTCGGAGACGTCCTCACCGGCAGCCCGACGGGCGGCCACCTCCGCCTCCCAGCGCTCGCCGCCGACCAGCCAGTCGAAGCTGCTCGTCTGGAGCGAGATGAGGGGGGGAACCTCGAGAGGTTCGGTGATCTTTGCGAAAGAGGTGCGACGGTGGTTACCAGCAGAGCTGCGCGCGGCCAAGAGGTGTCCTCACAGATGAGCAAGTGATCGGCGCTTGCCGACCACCACGACGGCCGTCCGGAAGGCGTCGGGCATCTGAGGGCAGGCGCAACAACACACGATAGCGCAACTGTGGGCATGCCACAAACGCGGGGACGATTTCCCATCGGGTCATGCCACGCGTTGGCCATGACTATGAACGCCGGAGGGCCCGTGGTCAAGCAGAACGCGCCGATCCGGTCCGTTCGGATGGGACCGGGAGCGGCGAGGCGGACCGGTCGTGGACCTGGTCGTGGAGGAGGACGCCTGCGGGGGATGACGAAGGGCGGCCACCCCGGACCCGGGGTGACCGCCCTTCGACGGTTGCTGCGGAGCAGCGAGGTGTCAGACGCGGATCGTCACTTGACGGTGACGGTGGCGCCGGCGGCCTCGAGGGCCTCCTTGGCCTTGTCCGCGGCGGCCTTGTCGACGTTCTCGAGGATCGTCTTGGGGGCGGCCTCGACGAGGTCCTTGGCCTCCTTCAGACCGAGGGAGGTCAGGGCGCGCACCTCCTTGATGACGTTGATCTTCTTGTCGCCGGCGGCCTCGAGGACGACCTCGAAGTCGGTCTTCTCCTCGGCGGCGGCGTCGCCACCGGCAGCGCCACCGGCGGCCGGGGGGGCGGCCACGGCGACGGGGGCGGCGGCGGTCACGCCGAAGGTGTCCTCGAACTGCTTCACGAACTCGGAGAGCTCGATCAGGGTCATCTCCTTGAAGGCGTCAAGGAGCTCGTCGGTGCTGAGCTTCGCCATGATGGCAAACCTTTCGTCTGTGGTGCGGTCGCGGTGTGCGGCCGTTCCGGGGTTTCAGGTGGTGTACGTCGGCCTGGTCAGGCGTCGGTGGACTCGGCGGCCGCGTCGGCCGACTCGTCGCTCGCCTCGGCGTCGGCGGCACCCTCGGACGAGGGGGCCTCCTGGGCCGGAGCGTCCTCGGCAGCGGGAGCAGCCGGCGTGCCGGCACCACCTGCGAGGATCGAGGGGTCCTGCTCGGCCTTGGCCTGCAGCGCACCCGCGAGACGGGCGGCCTGGGCGATCGGCGCGTTGAGCAGGTAGACGGCCTGGGACAGCGAGGCGAGCATCGCGCCCGCCAGCTTGCCCATCAGCACCTCACGCGACTCGAGGTCGGCCAGCTTGGCGATCTCGGAGGCGTCGAGGGGCTTGCCGTCGAGGACTCCGCCCTTGATGACGAGGGCGGGGTTTGCCTTGGCAAAGTCACGCAGACCCTTGGCGGCCTCGACCACGTCTCCATTGATGAAGGCGATGGCGGTGGGGCCGGTCAGCAGGTCGTCGAAGCCGTCGATGCCCACCTCGGTGGCGGCGATCTTGGCCAGCGTGTTCTTGACCACGGCGTAGTTGGCGTTCTCGCCGAGGGCTCGCCGCAGGTCCTGCAGCTGCTTCACGGTGAGCCCGCGGTACTCGGTCAGCACAGCGCCGGCGGAGTCGTTGAAGGACTCAACGATCTCTGCGACGGCGGCAGTCTTTTCTGGCCGCGCCATGGGTCTCCTTCCGGGGTTGACCACCGGCGTCGGTCCCACAGACGACGAACGCCCTGAGCACAGGCTCAGGGCGTGGGCGGCATGACTGCCGCTGCTCTGTCACCTGCGCCGGCCGCCCGCTGCTGCGGACCTTCAGTCGTGGGCGAGGAGCCCATGACAACCTGCGGTCTCTGGTTTCGAGTGCCACAGTACGCGCCGGGCACGGGGGCGACAAATCGGCGGGCAGCCGGAGCCAAAGCGCCCAATCCTCCCACGAGGGGGCGCCAACACTGCTTCCATTGCCGCGTGGACCACCAGCTCATGACCGTCGGGGCCTCACTGGCCCGGAGCGACGAACGCATGCTCACCGGGCGCAACGCGGCCGGCCGCCTCTGGAAGACCGGCTTCGGCGGTCTCGACCCCCTGATCGGCGGCGGGATGCGCGCCGGCTCACTGGTGCTGCTCGCCGGCCCGCAGGGTCTCGGCAAGTCCACCTTCGCCCTCCAGATCGCCCGCAACAACGCCGCGAGCGGCCGACCGGTCCTCTACTTCTCCTTCGAGCACGACGCCGAGGACCTGACGCAGAAGCTCCTCGCGATGGAGGCGGGCGAGCTCGACGACTCCGACCAGGTGCGGGTCAACAGCATTCGCTCGATCTTCGACGACCTGTGGGTGAGCTCGCTCGAGCACCGCCTCGAGTCGGTGCCGTCGGGCGTCGAGGCGCTGGCGCGGGTGGCGCACTACTCCGAGCTGCTCTTCGTGCACCGCTCCACCGGCACCCGCACCGACCTCGCCGCGATCCAGGCCGCCATCGAGGCGGTGCGCGAGCTGTCGGGCACCACCCCGCTCGTCGTCGTGGACTACCTGCAGAAGGTGCTGTCCGGCCACGCCGACGAGGAGAACAGCACGACCGAGGTGGTCGAGGGCCTCAAGGACCTCGCCATCGACATCTCCGCCCCGGTGCTGGCCATCTCGGCGGCCGAGAAGAACGCGCTGCGCTCCGGCAGGCGGATGCGCGCCAACGACCTGCGCGGGTCGAGCGCCCTGGCCTACGAGGCGGACGTCGTGCTGGTGCTCAACAACAAGTTCGACATCGTCGCGCGCCACCACCTGACCTACGACCTCGGCAACGCCGATCGGTTCCGCGAGTACGCCGTGCTGACGGTGGAGAAGAACCGGTTCGGCCGCGACGGGGCCGTGCTGCAGTTCCGCACCCGCTTCGACCAGGGCCGCTACGAGCCCGAGGGCACCGAGGTCAAGGAGCAGCTGATCGACGAGCGGGTCTTCCGGGACTGATCCCGGGCGGACCCGCCCGTCGCCGGGCTCACACTCCGGGCTGCTCGGTGACCTCGCTCGACGGGGGCTCCTCGATCTCCACGTCGGTGCCGAAGTCGGCGTAGGTGCCCTCGCTGGTCGAGGTCGTCGGCTTGCCGCCACCGACGGCCGGGATCTCGATCGTCTGGTTGAACTTGCGCGGCAGGTTGTCGGCGTCGACCCACATCTCGGTCACCAGCTCGTCGGGGAGCATGTCGGCCATCGCGGGCGGGAACTCCATCGCCTCGAGGTACTGGGTGGGGTCGAGGGTGATGCGGTAGTGGTTGGCCTCGACGCCGTCGACGTCCTCGGTGCCGATGAGCTCCAGCTTCTTCGGCGCCTCCATCGACTTGAACATCACCTCGGGGTCGGTGGCCTTGCCGAGCATGCCGAACAGCGAGTTGGGGTCGCTCAGGTCGATCTTGAGCCACTTGTCGCCGGTGCCGAGATCCTTCGACTTCATGTACATCGCCTTGCCGATGAGGATCATCTCCATCGCCTGCGCGCCCGTGCTCGACGCCTTCATCTCCATGCCGTCGTCGCCGAAGCGGGCCTCGCCGGCCATGGTCTGCGTCTGGCCGGCGGTCCCCGAGGTGGTCTCGAAGGTGAACGTCTCGGCCTCGCGCATCGCCTCCATCACCGACGGGTAGAACTCCTCGGCCGACAGCTCGGTGAGGGACGCCTCGCCGGCACCCTCGTCCGTGCTCTCGTCGGTGCTCTCATCCGTGCTCTCGTCGGTGCTCTCGTCGGTCGCCGAGCTCGGGGAGTCGGAGGAGCCCGCGTCGTCGCTGCACGCGGCGAGCCCGGTCCCCAGGGTCAGGACCAGGGCGGCGGAGCCGAGTCGGCGGGCAAGGGGCGTGACGCGCATGTGTGTCTCCTGGGACGGGGTTGGACGATGATCCGGTGGCGGGTGCCGTGGGGCTTCTACCCAAGGGTCGCACGGGCAAACGAACATCCCGCCCCAGCACCGAGACACGGCCGAAGACACGGCCGAAGACGCAGCACGGCCCGGTCACCCCGTGAGGGGTGACCGGGCCGGGCTGTCGGACCGGGGTCAGGCCTGGGCGGCCTCGTCCTCGGACGCGACGTTCTTGACGCGGTTGGGGTCGACCTGGATGCCGGGACCCATCGTGGTGGAGACGGTGATCTTCTTGATGTAGCGGCCCTTGGAGCTGGCCGGCTTGAGACGCAGCACCTCCTCGAGCGCGGCGGCGTAGTTCTCCGCGAGCGCGACCTCGGAGAAGGAGGCCTTGCCGATGATGAAGTGCAGGTTGGAGTGGCGGTCGACGCGGAACTCGATCTTGCCGCCCTTGATGTCCGTGACGGCCTTGGCGACGTCGGGGGTCACCGTGCCGGTCTTCGGGTTGGGCATGAGCGAGCGGGGGCCGAGCACGCGACCGAGGCGGCCGACCTTGCCCATCATGTCGGGGGTGGCGACCACGGCGTCGAAGTCGAGCCAGCCGCCGGCGACCTTCTCGATCAGCTCGTCGCCACCGACGAACTCGGCGCCGGCCTCACGGGCGGCCTCGGCCTTGTCGGCGTTGGCGAACACGAGGACGCGGGCGGTCTTGCCGGTGCCGTGCGGGAGGTTGACGGTGCCGCGGACCATCTGGTCGGCCTTGCGCGGGTCGACGCCCAGGCGCATGACGACGTCGATCGTCTCGTCGAACTTCTTCTTGGAGCCGCCCTTGGCGATCTTGATGGCGGCCAGCGGCGCGTAGAGCTCGTCCTTGTCGAACGTCTCTGCGGCCGCGCGGTAGGTCTTGCTGCGCTGCATGGTCTTCTCGTTTCTGTGGTGCGAAGGATGTGGTTTAGGCGAGCCAGCGCGGCTCTCCCACGGTCGGAGCTGGAGTGCTGCCCGCGACCTCGATCAGTCGGTCGTGACGCCCATCGAGCGCGCGGTGCCCTCGACGATCTTCATGGCCGCGTCGATGTCGTTGGCGTTGAGGTCGGGCAGCTTGGTCGCGGCGATCTCGCGGACCTGGTCCTTGGTGAGCTTGCCGACCTTGTCCTTGTGCGGGACGCCGGAGCCCTTCGAGAGGCCGGCGGCCTTCTTGATGAGCTCGGCGGCCGGCGGGGTCTTGGTGATGAAGTCGAACGAGCGGTCCTCGTAGATGGTGATCTCGACGGGGATCACGTTGCCGCGCATGGACTCGGTCTGGGCGTTGTAGGCCTTGCAGAAGTCCATGATGTTGACGCCGTGCGGGCCGAGCGCCGTACCGACCGGCGGAGCCGGGGTGGCCGAGCCGGCCTGCAGCTGCACCTTGACCAGTGCGGCGATCTTCTTCTTGGGAGGCATTGCCTTCTTCTTTCTCTCTTGTGGTCCTGACGAGGGCCGATGCCCCCTGCCACGGGTTGTCGCTACTTCAGTGTCGGGCCCGCACGGCGGACCGACGAAATCGTCAGACCTTCTGGATCTGCGAGAACGAGAGCTCGACCGGGGTCTCGCGGCCGAAGATCTCGACGAGCGCCTTCACGCGCTGCGACTCGGCGTTGATCTCGGTGATCGTCGCGTGGAGCGTGGCGAACGGACCGTCGACGACCATCACGGAGTCGGAGACGTCGAAGTCGGCCACCTCGACCGGCTTGCGCGGGGTGGTGGACGCGCCCTTCTCGCCCGCCGCGGCGGCCTCGGCCTCGGCGACGGCCACGACGGCCGGCGCGAGCATGTCCTCGACCTCGCTCATGCTCAGCGGCACGGGCTGGTGGCTGTGGCCCACGAAGCCGGTGACCGACGGCGTGTGACGCACGGCCGACCAGGACTCGTCGGTGAGGTCCATGCGGACCAGGACGTAGCCGGGGAGCACGGTGCGGGTGACCATCTTGCGCTGGCCGTTCTTGATCTCCGCGACCTCCTCGGTGGGGACCACGATCTCGTGGATGTAGTCCTCCATGTTGAGGGAGATGATGCGGTTCTCGAGGTTGTGCTTGACCCGCTTCTCCATGCCGGAGTAGGTGTGCACCACGAACCAGTCGCCGGGCTTGGCCCACAGCTCACGGCGGAACGCCTCGAGCGGGTCGTCGGCGGACTCCTCGGCGGACTCCTCGGCGGGCTCCGCCTCGGTCTCGTCGGTCTCGTCGGCGTCGGTCGCCTCGGCGGCGGCCTCGGCGGCCACGTCGTCGCTCACCTGGTCGTTCACCTGGTCGCTCACCTCGCCGGTCTCGGTGTCCGCGACGGAGTCCGTGACGGCGTCCTCCGGGGTCGCCTCGTCGACGGACTCGACCTGGTCGTCGACCTGGTCCACGTCATTGTTCTCAGACACGTCTCACTCCGTAGGTCGTTGCTGGCCCCGGTCGGGACCGGGGGCCGGGATCACCCGGCGGGATTGCGAGCGGTGGTCACTGCCCACCTCGTCACTGGGCGCTGTTGCCCGTGAAGACCTCGAAGACCAGCTTTCCGAAAGCCAGGTCGAGGACGGTCACGAGCGCCATCACCACGATGACGAAGACCAGCACCACGAAGAAGTAGGTGACGAGCTGCTGCTGGGTGGGCCAGACCACCTTGCGGAGCTCGGCCACCACCTGGCGCAGGAACGTGACGGGGCTGGTGCGCCCACGGTCGTCGCCGCGCGAGTCGCGCCGGTCCTGAACCGCGTTGCCGTCGGCCACGTTCTCCACCTTCTCGTTGTTGCTGTGCAGTGTTCCTCGCAGGGCACGAGGGACTTGAACCCCCAACCTTCGGTTTTGGAGACCGATGCTCTGCCAGTTGAGCTAGTGCCCTCCGGTGGTCTCGTCCCCATCGCTGGGGGCATGCCGAAGCATGTGGCGAAACCACCAGTCCGGAAGCATACGGGGCGGGCCCAGTCCCAGTCGAACCGAGGCGCCGCACCGGGCGCGGAGCGGGCACCGGGTCCGCCTACGATGCTGGGATGGCGGGTGCTGCGGGGGCGGGGCGTAGGGAGACCCGGCGCGACGTCTCGCAGCTGCCCAAGGCCCACCTGCACCTCCACTTCACCGGCTCGATGCGGCACGCCACGCTGCTCGAGCTCGCCGAGCGCGACCAGATCGTGCTCCCCGACTCGCTGGTGGAGGACTGGCCACCGCAGCTGAGCGCGGCGGACGAGAAGGGCTGGTTCCGGTTCCAGCGCCTCTACGACGTGGCGCGCTCGGTGCTGCGCACGCCCGACGACGTGCGCCGCCTGGTGCGCGAGGCCGCCGAGGACGACGTGCGCGACGGGGGCCGCTGGCTGGAGATCCAGGTCGACCCCAGCGGCTACGCCGCGCGGTTCGGTGGCATCACCGCGTTCACCGAGCTCGTCCTCGACTGCGTGCGCGACGCCGCCGAGCGCACCGGGCTGGGCATGGCCGTGGTCATCGCCGCCAACCGCACCCGGCACCCGCTCGACGCCCGCACCCTGGCCCGGCTGGCCGCGCAGTACGCCGGGCGGGGCGTGGTCGGCTTCGGGCTGTCCAACGACGAGCGCCGCGGGCGCACCGAGGAGTTCGAGGGCGCCTTCCGCATCGCCGAGCGCGCCGGGCTCCTGCTCGTTCCGCACGGCGGCGAGCTGCGCGGGCCGGCCCACGTGCGTACGTGCCTCGACAGCCTGGGCGCCCAGCGGCTCGGCCACGGCGTGCGCACCGTCGAGGACCCGGCGCTGCTCGACCGGGTGGTCGAGTCGGGGGTGGCGCTGGAGGTGTGCCCGGTCTCCAACGTGTCGCTGGGGGTCTACTCCGACCTGACGTCGGTGCCCCTGCCCCAGCTGCTGGCGGCGGGCGCGACGGTCGCCCTCGGTGCCGACGACCCGCTCCTGTTCGGCTCCCGGCTCGCCGGGCAGTACGCCACCATGCGGGCCGCGCACGAGCTCGACGACGCGACGCTGGCGCGGCTGGCGGAGATGTCGTTCGAGGCCTCGCGGGCGCCGTCCGACGTGGTGGCCGCCGCGCGCCGCGACATCGCGGCCTGGCTGGCGTGAGGAGACCCGCGGCCCCGGGTGCGGGTCAGAGGGAGCAGCCGACCGTCACGGGTTCGTTGACCAGGGTGATGCCGAACCGCTCGCGCACCCCGTCGCGCACCTCGCGGGCCAGGGTGAGCAGCTCCTCGGTCGTGGCGCCGCCGCGGTTGGTGAGGGCGAGGGTGTGCTTGGTCGACAGTCGTACGCGCTCCCCCGCCGCCGCGCTGGTGTAGCCCTTGGTGAAGCCGGCGTGCTCGATCAGCCACGCGGCGCTCGACTTGACGGTCCCATCGGGCTGCTCCCACCGGGGGGCGTCGGCCGGCAGGGCGGCGGCCTGCTCGGGGGCCAGGACCGGGTTGGTGAAGAACGACCCCGCGCTCCAGGTGTCGTGGTCGGCCGGGTCGAGCACCATCCCCTTGCCGCCGCGCAGCGCCAGCACGGCGTCGCGCACGGCCGCCAGGGCGGCCCGCTCCCCCTGCTGGACGCCGAGGGTGCGGGCGAGCTCGGCGTAGCCGATCGGCTCGGACAGCTCGCCCTGGCGCAGCTGGAAGGTCACCTCGAGGACGACGTAGCGCCCCGGCTCGGCCTTGAACCGGCTGTGGCGGTAGCCGAAGCCGCAGTCGGCGGCGGCGAAGGTGCGCTGGGTGCGGTCGACGCGGTCCCAGGTGCGGACCCGGGAGATGGTCTGGGAGACGTCCTGGCCGTAGGCGCCGACGTTCTGGATCGGCGTGGAGCCGACCGCGCCGGGGATCCCGGAGAGGGCCTCGACGCCCGCCCACCCCTGCGCGACGGCATGGCCCACGAGCGCGTCCCAGTCCTCACCGGCCGCCACGGTGAGCACGACGCCGCCGCACTGGGCGAGCGCGTCGACGTCGCAGGTGTCGGTGTCGGCCGTGACCCCGGTCGTGGCGACCTGCACGACCCGCCCGTCGAAGCCGGCGTCGGCCACGACGAGGTTGGACCCGCCCGCCAGCAGCAGCACCGGGGTGCCGGCGGCGTCGGCGTCGGCCACGGCCGCGACGAGCTCGGCCTCGGTGGCGGCACGCACCCACTCCCGGGCGGGGCCGCCCAGCCGCAGGGTGGTGTGGTCGCGCAGGTCAGTCACCGGCGCCGGCCCCGCGCACCACGGCCTTGGGCATGCCGAGCACCTTGGTGCCCTCGCAGGTCACCTCGAGCGCGAGGGTGACGAGGCCGTCGGCCACCGACTTCACGGTGCCGCCCACCACGACCTCGGCCCCGCCCTCAGCGGGGACGACGACCGGGCTGGTGAACTTCGCGCCGAGGTCGACGACCTCGGCGCCGTCGGTCCACTCCGCGACCGCCCGCCCGACGAGGGCCAGGGTGTACATCCCGTGGGCGATCACGCCGGGCAGGCCGACGCTGCGCGCGACCGCCTCGTCCTGGTGGATCGGGTTGTGGTCGCCGCTGGCGTCGGCGTAGGCGACGAGGTCGGCCCGGGTGATCGTGTAGGTCCGGGGCTCGAGGGAGGCGCCGGCCTCCAGCCGGGCGGTCACTGCGCCGCCTCCGCGCCGGCGGAGTGGACGAGGGTGGCCTTGCCGGTGCACACGACCGCGCCGGTGGCGTCGGTGATCTCGCTGGCGGTGGCGATGATGTCGGCGCCGCCGATCTGGCGCAGCCCGGTCACCCTCAGCGTCGCGCTGAGCTCGTCGCCGACCGCGAGGGGGCGTACGTAGGCGAAGCGCTGCTCGCCGTGGACGATGCGGTGCAGGTCGATGCGCTCGGCGTCGAGGAAGGCCTGCATGGCGTCGAAGGCGAGCACGATCGGGAACGTGGGCGGCACCTGCTCACCGGCCCCGCCCGGGTGGCCGACTGCGGCGGCGAACGCGCCGACCCTCTCGGAGGTCACGGTCAGGGGCGCCGGCGCGGGGAACTCGCGCCCCACCAGCGAGGGGTCGACAGGCATGGCCCGAGCCTAGGACACCCTGCCGGCGCGGCGACCGGGCCCGGACGCACAGCGACCCGTCCGAGTGCTCGGACGGGTCGGGGTGCGACGAAGGACGGTCGTCGGCGAACGGCCTCAGCGGGTCTCGCGGTGAGCGGTGTGCTGCCGGCAGCGCGGGCAGAACTTCTTCAGCTCGATGCGGTCGGGGTCGTTGCGACGGTTCTTCTTCGTGATGTAGTTGCGCTCCTTGCACTCGGTGCACGCGAGCGTGATCTTGGGGCGAACGTCAGAAGACTTGCTGGCCATGGGAGATCCTTGGGTTGCGGGTGGTGCGGTGCGGAGCTGCTGGACACTGGTGGTAGCGGGGGCGGGACTCGAACCCGCGACACCACGATTATGAGCCGTGTGCTCTAACCACCTGAGCTACCCCGCCGCGGAGGCCGGGCTCCCGGAGGAGATCCGACCCAGAGCCCCTTTACGGAATCGAACCGTAGACCTTCTCCTTACCATGGAGACGCTCTGCCGACTGAGCTAAAGGGGCAACGACGGAGAACGATACACACGCCCCGCCACGATGAGAAATCGGCTCCCGCGGAGCCTTCCCGGGCCAGTCCGGACCCCGTTCAGGCGGCGTGGATCCGCGGCCATCCGACGGCCTCCTCGAGCTCGAGGGCCAGCCCGAGCAGGCGTGCCTCGCGCCCGGCTCCGGCGCCCAGCATCATCCCCTGGGGGAGCCCGGCGGCGGTCGTGGCGAGCGGGAGGGAGACGGCCGGCTCGCCGGTGGCGTTCTGCAGCGGCGTGAAGGCCACCCAGTCCATCAGGCGGGCCATGATCTCGTCGTAGTCCTGGTCGGGTCGCAGGTGACCGACCCGGGGCGTCTCGGTCGCCAGGGTCGGTGTCAGGGTGATGTCGTACGACGCCCGGTGCCGGGCGGCGAGGCGCTGCGAGCCGCGCAGCACCGCGATCGAGAACGGCTGCTTGTGCAGGTTGCGAGCGGCGTGGCGGGCCAGGCCGAGGGTGAGGTTGTCGAGCCGGGACGGGTCCCAGGTGGGCCCGAAGTCCTTCTTGCCCCGTCGGGCGATGACCAGCGCCAGCATCGCCCAGAAGCGCACGAAGTGGTCGGGGAAGCTCGCCGGCACCGGGTTGTCGACCTCCTCGACGTGGTGACCCAGCTGCTCGAGCAGGGCGGCCGTGCGGAGGGTCAGCTCGCGCACCTCGGGGCTGCACGAACGGCCGATGCCCTCGGTGACGACCGCGACCCGCAGCCGGGCGCGGCTCGGGCGGGTGACGTCGCCCACGGGCGGCAGGAGCGGGTTGCGCCAGATCTTCTCGGCCTCGCGGTAGAACGCCGCGGTGTCGCGGACGCTGCGGGTGAGCACGCCGTCGGAGACGATCTGCACCGGCATCTCGCGCATCATCCGGTCCTGGGCCAGGCGGCCGCGGGTGGGCTTGAGGCCGACCAGCCCGTTGACCGCGGCCGGGATCCGGATCGACCCGCCCCCGTCGTTGGCGTGGGCGATCGGCACCGCCCCGGCCGCGACGAGGGCGGCGGAGCCGGCGGACGAGGCGCCTGCGTAGTGGTCGGTGCTCCACGGAGAGCGCACCGGGCCGAGCCGCACGTGGTCGGCGGCCCCGGAGAAGCCGAACTCCGAGAGCTGGGTCTTGCCGAGCGGGATCAGCCCGGTCGCGAGGTACATCCGGGCGAAGTCGCCGTCGGCGGCCTGCGGCTCGGCGGTGAACGCGTCGGACCCGTGCTGGGTCGGCATCCCGGCCACGTCGGCGTTGTCCTTGACGAAGGTGGGCACCCCGGCGAACCAGCCGCCGCGGGGGTGGCGCGCCTCCTCGCGAGCCCGGTCGTAGGCGGCGTACGCCACGGCACCGAGCGCGGCGTCGACCCGCTCGGTGCGGGCGATGGCGGCCTCGACCACCTCTGGCACCGAGACCGAGCCGGAGCGCAGCGCCTCGACCAGGCCGGTCGCGTCGAGGTCGGCGAGGGCGTCGTCGGGGGTGAACGCGTGGACGCGCCCGGCTGCTGTCATGCGCGTGAGACTAGCCAGCGCGTCGTGCCGCCGACAGGCTCTCCGGTGCCAGGTCAGCCGGCGCACCCCCGCCGGTGGCACCCGGCGAGGTGGTCGTCGACGAGCCCGATCGCCTCCATCAGGGCGTACATCGTCGTCGGCCCGACGAAGGCGAAGCCGGCCTTCTTCAGCGCCGCCGACAGCGCGACCGACTCGGGCGAGGTGGTGGGGACGTCGGCGGTGGTGCGGGGCGCCGGGCCGGGCTCGGGCCGGAAGGACCAGATGAACGCCTCCAGCCCGCCGTGCTCGCGCAGGGCGACGGTGGCGCGGGCGTTGGTGACGGCCGCTTCGACCTTGCGGCGGTTGCGCACGATGCCGGCGTCGGCCATCAGCCGCTCGACGTCGCGCTCGTCGAAGGCCGCGACGGTGTCGGCGTCGAAGCCGGCGAACGCGGCGCGGAAGCGCTCGCGCTTGTCGAGGATGGTGCGCCACGACAGCCCCGACTGGAACGCCTCGAGGGTGAGCCGCTCGAGGTGCGCGGCCTCGCCGTCGACGCGCAGGCCCCACTCGGTGTCGTGGTAGTCGCGGTTGACCGGGTCGCCGGCACCCCAGGGGCAGCGCGCCACCCCGTCGGCGCCGACCACGGGACCGACTCCGCTCTCCATGCGGGCATCCTCGCGCACGCCGGGGACAACCGGGCCCAGCCGGGCTCAGCCGCGTTGCTTGAGCCGGACGTTGGGCAGCGGCGGCGCGGGGATGGGCTGCAGGTCGAGGTCGACCACGCCGAACCGGCCCGGGGCCACGTCGCGACCGTCGGCCACCACGCCGTCCCCGACGACGACCTGGTCCTGCCACGCCTGGCGGTAGCCGGCGACCTCGTCGTGGCTGCGGCCGATGAAGTTCCACCACATGACGATCGACTCCCCGAAGGGCGGGCCGCCGAGGAGGAGCACGCGCGCCTCCTCGGCCGCGGTGAGGGTGATGGTGGAGCGCCCCGCGGGGACGTGCCCGAGGTCGCTCGGCGCGAGCTCCTGGCCGTCGACGTCGACCGAGCCCACGTCGAGCAGCACGCCGTGCTCGAAGGTGGGGTCGACCTCGACGTCGAAGGACCTGCCCGGGGCGAGCATGATCTCGGCGCCGAGGAGCGGGGTGTGCACCTCGACGGGCGAGCTCGCGCCGAGGAGCGAGCCGATGAACACCCGGGCCTCCCAGCCGGGCCCGCGGACGGGCACGGGAGCGAAGTGCTCGAAGCGGGGCTCGACGTGGCGGCTGCCGTCGGGCAGGGCGATCCAGAGCTGGGCGCCGTGGAGCATGGTCGTGCCGGGGGTCGAGACCTCCGTGTGGCTGATCCCGCGGCCGGCGGTCATCAGGTTGAGCTCGCCGGGTCGAACGGTGGCCAGGCTGCCGACGGAGTCGCGGTGCTCGAGCTCGCCGCCGAAGAGCCAACTCGCCGTCTGCAGGCCGGTGTGCGGGTGGGCGGGGAGCACCATCCCGCCGGTCTCGTCGACGTCGTCGGGGCCGTAGTGGTCGACGAAGCACCAGGCGCCGATCAGCGAGCGCTGGCGCTGCGGCAGCGTGCGGCGTACGCGCATGGCCCGGGGACCTCCCAGCGGGACCTCACGCGGTGCCAGCACCTCGACATCGGTCATCGTGCGCCACGGTACCCGTAGGGGTGGACCCGGCGCAGGTGGTCTTCGGACTCGGCCCGCCTCGGGACGCGAGCGGCGCACGGGGCCGGTCCGCGTGGGCACCGTCACGGTTTAA
This sequence comes from Nocardioides sp. Z24_21, assembly GCF_058134345.1. Classification (NCBI taxonomy): domain Bacteria; kingdom Bacillati; phylum Actinomycetota; class Actinomycetes; order Propionibacteriales; family Nocardioidaceae; genus Nocardioides; species Nocardioides sp. Z24_21. The sequence continues at coordinate 596,851 of NZ_JBYTTH010000002.1, read as the reverse complement.
GGGTTCGTCGCCGGGCACTCCCGGCGCCTAGTGTCAGACACGACATGCAGGACTACCCACCCCGGATCGCGACGTTCTACACCGGCTCCGACGACGCACCCACGCCGGACCCCGACACCCGGTCGCCGCTGGCGTTCCTGCGATGGGTCCTGGGGCAGCAGAAGGCGCTGATCGCGCTCTCGGCGCTCTGCTACGCGCTGTGGTTCCTCCCGATGACGCTCGGGCCGTGGATCTTCGGTCGCGCGGTCGACCAGGGCATCGTCGGCGGCTCGGAGTCGGCGCTCCTCGGCTGGGCGGGCCTCCTGCTCGCCGTCGTCGTCGTGGGCGGCGTGTTCGGCATCGTGTCCCACACGCTGGTCGTGCGCAGCTGGCTCGTCGCGCTCTACGGGACCCTCGAGATGGTCACCCGCAAGGTGGCCCAGATGGGGCACGTGCTGCCCCGGCGGGCACCGACCGGCGAGGTGCTGAGCGTCGCGTCGAGCGACTCCGACGAGTTCGGCGCGCTGACCGAGATCGTGGCGCGCACCCTGGGCCAGGTCGCGTCCTACCTCACCGTCGCGTTCATCGTGCTCACGATGTCGTGGCAGCTCGGCCTGCTCACCCTGGTCGCGGCACCGCTCCTCGTCGGCGCCGCCCTCCCCCTGCTGCGACCGCTCCACCGCCGCCAGCAGCTCGAGCGCTCGCGCACCTCCGACCTGACCTCGCTGGCCACCGACATCGTGGCCGGCCTGCGGATCCTCCGCGGCATCGGCGGGGAGCAGACGTTCGGGGCCAACTACGACCGCCAGTCCCAGTCGGCCCGGCAGGCCGGCGTGGCCGCCGGCATCTGGCAGGCCGTGGTCGAGGCGGTCGGCGTGCTGCTCTCCGGCATCTTCCTGGTCGCCCTGGTGTGGCTCGGCACCCGGCAGGTCCGGGCCGGCGAGCTGAGCGTGGGCGAGCTGATCACCTTCCTCGGCTACGGCCTCTTCATGGTCGGGCCGATCCGCACCTTCTTCGAGTTCGCCCAGAAGGGCGTGCGCTCCCTGGTCAGCGCCCGCAAGGCCACCGCGATCTTCGACCAGCGCCCGCCGTGGCGCGAGCCGTCCAAGCCGGTCGCGCTCGACGGCACCGCCGCGCTCCACGACACCGCGAGCGGGCTGACGGTGGAGCCGGGCGTGCTGACCGTCGTCGTGAGCGCGGTGCCCGAGCAGAGCGCTGCCCTCGCCGACCGCCTCGGCCGCTACCTGCCCGCCGACACCGAGCCCGTCCCGGCCGTGGAGGAGGAGGGCACCAAGGGCCGCGCCGCGCGTCGCTCGCGGGCCGAGCGGGCAGCCGAGCGGGCCCGCATCGCGGCGCGCGACGAGGAGCGGGCGACCCGCGAGTGGGGCGTCACCCTCGGCGGCGTCGACCTCTCGCGGGCCACGCTCGACGACGTACGCCGCCAGGTGCTGGTCAGCGACACCACCAGCCAGCTCTTCGCCGGGACCCTCCAGGACGCCGTCGACCCCCACGGCCGGCTCACCCGTGAGCAGGCCGAGCACGCGCTGCGCGTCGCCAACGCCGAGGACGTCTACGACGCGCTCCCCGAGGGCTGGCAGGGCCAGCTCGACGAGCGCGGCCGCGGCCTGTCCGGCGGGCAGCGCCAGCGGGTGGTGCTGGCGCGCGCGCTGGCCACAGACGCGCCGATCCTGGTGCTGGTGGAGCCGACCTCCGCCGTCGACGCCCACACCGAGGCGCGCATCGCCGAGCGCGTCGCGGAGACCCGGCGCGGCCGTACGACGGTGGTCACCACGGTCTCGCCGCTGTGGCTGCACCACGCCGACCGCGTCGTGCTCCTGCACGACGGCACCGTCGTCGCCGAGGGCACCCACGCCGACCTGCTGGCCGGCCACGACGGCTACCGGCGCGTGGTCGCGCGAGAGATGGACGACGAGCTGGACGACCAGATGGACCCCCAGCTGGACCCCCAGATGGACGAGGAGGAGCCGGTCCGATGAGCACCGACCTGCTCGCCACCTCGGCCGAGACCTGGCGCGACCGGGCCGCCGACCCGCCCGCGATCCCCGACGAGCTGCTGCCGCCCGAGCACGCCGGCCTGCGCGAGCGCAACCGCGCCCTGTGGCAGCGCCACGAGCTGCGGCGCCAGCGCGCCGAGGACGTCTACGACGCCTCGCGCAACCCGGTGCGCGGCTGGCCGGTGTCGGGCAACCGCGCGGTGCTGGCGTTCCTCGTCGACCTGGTGCGCAGCCGCAAGCGCACCTTCGTGCTGCTGGTCGTGCTCAACGCCCTGGCCGCGGGCTCCGCCCTCGTGGTGCCGCGCCTGCTCGGCTCGCTCGTCAACCGGGTGGACACCCAGGGCGTGGGCGCCGGCGGCCTCGACACCATCGCCCTGGCGGTCGTCGGTGTGGTCGTCCTCCAGGCGCTGCTCACCTTCGGCGCGCAGCGCACGTCGACCTACTTCGGCCAGGACCTGCTCGCCTCGGCCCGCGAGCACGTCGTCCGCACGATCCTGCGCCTGCCCGTGGGCCGCGTCGAGGGAGCCAGCACCGGCGACCTCGTCACCCGGGTCACCCGCGACGTCGGCACGATGGCCCGCTCGGTGCAGTGGGGCGTGCCGCGCCTGCTGATCTCGCTGATGACGGTCGTGCTCTCGATCGTTGCGATGTTGCTCAACTCGCTGCTGCTGGCGGTGCCCGCGCTGGTGGTCTTCGCGCTCTGCGCCCCCGCCGTGCGCACCTACCTGCGCCGCGCGCCCAAGGCCTACATCACCGAGGGCGCCACCTACTCGCGCATCAACACCACGCTCACCGAGACCGTCGAGGGGTCGCGGACCGTCGAGGCACTGGGGCTCTCGCGGGCTCGCGTGGCGGCGGGCTCCGACGACATCGCGGTGTCGGGGCAGGCCGAGCGCTACGGCATGACGCTGCGCAACGTGCTGTTCGCGGCCCTCAACGCGGCGTTCCAGGTGCCGCAGGTCGTCACGCTGGTCGTCGGCGCCTACGGCTACAGCCGCGGATGGGTCGACCTCGGGCAGATCACCGCCGCGCTGCTCTACGTCGTCGCGCTGGCCGAGCCGCTCGACGCGGTCATCGGCGAGGTCGACCGCCTCCAGGTGGGCGCGGCGTCGACGAGCCGGCTGCTCGGCATCGCCGAGGTGCCGCCCGACCGCGAGCCCGGCGACAAGCTGCCCGAGGGCGCCGAGCTCGTCGGGTCGGACCTCCGCTTCGCCTACCGCGAGGGCCACGACGTGCTCCACGGCGTCGACCTGCACCTGCGCACCGGCGAGCGACTGGCGGTCGTCGGCCCGAGCGGCTCCGGCAAGTCGACGCTCGGGCGGCTGCTGTCGGGGATCAACCGCCCGCGCACCGGCTCGGCCCGGGTGGGTGGGGTGGACCTGGTCGACCTGCCGCTCGAGGTGCTGCGCACCGAGGTCGCGCTCGTCACCCAGGAGCACCACGTCTTCATCGGCTCCGTGCGCGACAACGTCGTGCTGGCGCGCGAGGACTCCTCCGACGACGCCGTGCGCCGGGCGCTGGCCGCCGTCGGTGGCCTGTCGTGGGTCGAGCGCCTGCCCGACGGGCTCGACACGATGATCGGCTCGGGGCGCTTCGCGCTCACCCCGGCCCAGGCGCAGCAGGTCGCCCTGGCGCGGCTGATCATCGCCGACCCGCACACGCTCGTGCTCGACGAGGCGACCTCGCTGATCGACCCGCGCACCGCGCGCACCCTCGAGGGCTCGATGAACAGCCTCCTCGCGGGCCGCACGGTCGTGGCGATCGCGCACCGCCTGCACACCGCCCACGATGCCGACCGCATCGCAGTGGTCCTCGAGGGTCGCATCGTCGAGCTCGGCAGCCACGACGAGCTCATCGAGCTCGACGGGGAGTACGCCGCCCTCTGGCGCGCCTGGACCTCCTGAGCCCGCTCGCATCAGGACCGCACCCGACCTGATTCCTGCCTAGCGTGGTGCCGAGCGCACCAGACGAGCGAGGAGGAGGGCGGACGATGGAGCACGACGCGACGACGCCGGCCGGCTACACGACGGTGGCCCCGTGGGTGGTCACCGAGGACACCGGGGCGTTCCTGGACTTCACCACCACGGTCCTCGGGGGCGAGGAGCTCGCCCGCGTGGCCGTCGAGGACGGGTCCATCGGCCACGGCGAGGTGCGGGTCGGGGACACGGTCGTCCTGGCCTTCGACCGCCGGCCGGAGTGGCCGCCGATGCCCAGCCTGCTCCGGGTCTTCGTGCCGGACGCGGACGCCACGTTCGAGCGCGCAGTGGCGGCGGGCGCGGTGGTCGTGACCGAGCTCGCCGACAGCGCGTTCGGTCAGCGCGGCGGCCGGATCCGTGACCCGTTCGGCAACATCTGGTGGGTGGTCAGCCAGGTCGAGGACGTGCCGGAGGACGTGATGTGGCAGCGCCTGCGCGAGCCGGCGTACGCGGAGAGCATGCGGGTCGCCCAGGAGACGCTGGACGCAGAGCTCGCCGGTCGCGCACAGGGCCGCAGCAGCACTCCGGTGCGCGGCGACCGCGGATGACCGGCCGGTGGCTCAGCCGTCGAGGCTGCGGTCGAGGTTGATCACGGCGCTGATCAGGCTGAGGTGGGTGAAGCCCTGCGGGAAGTTGCCGAGCTGCTCGCCGTTGAGCGCGACCTGCTCGGCGTACTGGCCGAGGTGGTTGGCATAGGTGAACATCTTCTCCAGCGCCAGGCGGGCCTCGGCGAGGCGACCGGCGCGGGTCAGCGCCTCGACGTACCAGAAGGAGCACAGCGAGAACGTGCCCTCCGCGTCGACGGTGCCGTCGGTGCCCGGGACGCCGTCACCGAAGGCCTCGGGCTCGTAGCGCAGCACCAGGCTGTCGGAGACCAGCCGCTCCTCGATGGCGGCCAGCGTGGAGAGGAAGCGCGGGTCGTCCGGCGCCAGCATCTTCACCATCGGCATCAGCAGCGCACCCGCGTCGAGCACGTCGCCGCCGGCGACGGCGGTGAAGGCGCCGATGTCGTCGTTCCAGCACTCGGTCATCACCCGCTCGTAGATCTCGTCGCGGGTCGCGGCCAGGCGGGTGAGGTCGCCGGGCAGGCCGCGGCGCCGGGCCACGCGCATCATCCGCTCGACGGCCACCCAGCTCATCACGAGCGAGGTCGTGTGGGTGCGCGGCTCCGAGCGGATCTCCCACATCCCCGCGTCGGGACGCTCCCAGTTGTCCATCAGCCACGAGACGATCCGGCGCAGGTCGCTCCAGGCGTCGTGGCTGATCCCGCGGCCGTGCTTGTCGAAGAGGTAGACCGAGTCGATCAGCTCGCCGTAGACGTCGAGCTGGAGCTGGTCGACCGCAGCGTTGCCGATGCGCACCGGGCGGGAGTCGCGGTAGCCGGCGAGGTGGTCGAGCTCGCTCTCGTGGGGCAGGGCGCCGTCGAGGTCGTACACCACCCGGAGCGGGCCCAGGTCCTCGTCGGCGCCGTCGCCGGCGGCCTCGCCGAGCCGCTCGGAGAGGAAGCGCACGAACGCGCCCGCCTCCTCGGTGAAGCCCAGGCGCAGCAGGGCGTAGACGCTGAACGCGGCGTCGCGCACCCACACGTAGCGGTAGTCCCAGTTGCGCGACCCGCCGATGCTCTCGGGGAGGCTGGTCGTCGGCGCGGCGATGATCCCGCCCGTGGGCTCGTGGCACAGCAGCTTGAGGGTGAGCGCCGAGCGGTCCACCCACTCGCGCCACCGCCCGGTGTAGGTCGACTGCGAGAGCCAGCCGCGCCAGTAGGCCGCCGTGGCGTCGAAGAGCTCGGACACGTCCGACGGGGCACAGCCGCGGGCGGGCTCGCCGGGCGTCAGCACCTCGAGCACGAACAGGGCGGACTCGCCGGTCGCGAGCGCCACCCGGGCCGACGCGGTGCTCGCTCCGACGTCGAGGTCGAGGGTGCTCGACAGCGCCAGGTCGACCTCGCCGTCGGCGAAGCGCACGACGCCGTCCTCGACATCCAGGTCGGGCTCCGTGCGCGCGTAGTCGGGACGGGGCGTCATCTCCATGGTGAGCTCGACCGAGCCCCGCAGCCCGACCACGCGGCGCACCAGGCGCTGCCGGTGGTCGGGGTCGTGGGCGCGCAGCACCGGCATGAAGTCCTGGACCTCCACGACCCCGCGCTCGGTGAGGAAGCGGGTGACGAGGATGTTGGTCTCGGGGTGGTAGTACTGCTGGCTGCGCGCGTCGGGGTCGTCGGGTGCCAGCCGCCACGACCCGCCGTCGGGGTCGAGCAGCGAGGCGAAGACGCTCGGCGCGTCGAACCGGCCAGGGCAGAACCAGTCGATCGTGCCGTCGGTCGCGACGAGGGCTGCGGTGCGGAGGTCGCCGATCAGACCGTGGTCCGCGATGGGCGCGGCGGGTCCGCCGGGGGCCCGGGCGTCACTCGCCATCGGCGTCGCGGCCCAGGCGCCAGCCGTGCTCGGGGAGGGCGAGCGCCGCGTCCGGCCCCCAGGAGCCCTGCTCGTAGGGCAGCGGCGCCGGCCGGTCGTCGAGCACGGGCTGGCACACCTGCCACAGCCGCCGCGTCTCGTCGGCGTGCGCGAAGAGGGTGTGGTCGCCGTGGAGCACGTCGAGGAGCAGCCGCTCGTAGGCCTCGAGCGGCTCGTCGTGCGGGAGCTCCTCCCCCAGGTCGAGGCGCATGGCCGCCGGGGCGAGCTCCATCTCCGGGCCGGGGCGCTTGCCGAGCAGGTCGACGTGGATCTGCGCCTCGTCGGTGAGCTCGAGGACGAGCTCGTCGGGGGCCAGGCCGTCGCCGAACACCGTCGAGTCCGGCTCCCGGAAGCGGAGCGTCACCGTGCGGCGCGTCTCGGCCATCGCCTTGCCGGTGCGCAGGAGGAACGGGACGCCGCGCCAGCGGTCGTTGTCGACCCACGCCTCCAGCGCGACGAAGGTCTCGACGTCGGAGTCGTCGTCGACGTCGTCCTCGTCGCGGTAGCCGTCGTACTGCCCGAGCACGACCCGGGCCGGGTCGAGCGGGCGTACGTCGGCGAGCACCGCGGCGCGCGCACGTCGTACGGCCGCGGCCGACCACTCCCCCGGGTCCTCCAGGGCGACCGCGCCGAGGATCTGGAACAGGTGCGTGGAGACCATGTCGCGCAGCGCGCCGGTGGACTCGTAGAACGACCCGCGACCCTCCATCGCCAGCGTCTCGGGCACGTCGACCTGCACCGAGGCGATGCTCTCGCGGCTCCACGCCGGCTCGAAGAGGGCGTTGGCGAAGCGCAGCGCGAGCAGGTTCTGCACGGCCTCCTTGCCGAGGAAGTGGTCGATGCGGAAGACCTGGTCCTCCTCGAAGACCTCGTGGACGTCGCGGTCGAGCTCCTCGAACGACGCCAGGTCCAGGCCGAAGGGCTTCTCGATCACCAGCCGGGCGCCGTCGGCCAGGCCCTCGCGTCCCAGCATCGCGACCATGCCGGGCATCGCCGCGGGCGGGACCGAGAGGTACACCAGGCGCAGCACGTCGTCGCCGAGGCCCTCCTCCACCTCGCGCACCCGCGCGGCGAGGTCGGCGCCGTCGTCGGCGTCGGAGGCCCGGAACGAGAAGCGGTCGAGGAGGTCGCGCGCGAGGTCGTCGTCGAGGTCGTCGACCGAGTCGCGGAGCCCGTCGAGCACCTCGTCGCGGAAGTCGTCGTCCGAGTCGGGCGCGTGGCGCCCGCTGCCGATGACGGCGAAGTCCCGGGGCAGCCGGCCCGCCGCGGCGAGGCGGTAGAGACCCGGGAACAGCTTGCGCGACGCGAGGTCGCCGCTGGCGCCGAAGAGGACGAGGACGCAGGGCGGCAGGTCGGCGGTCGTCATGCTCGCCACGCTAACGATCACCCGAAGGAGTGGGCGCCCGCCCGGAGCGTCACGTGTTGCTGTAGACCGCCGGTCCGCCGTCCTCGCCGGAAGCATCGGGGCCGCGGCCCGCCCAGGTCCAGGCATAGGCCGGGTCCTCCACCGCGACGCCGCCCTCGCCGAGCTCGAGGGGGGCGAAGGTGTCGACCATGACGGCCGACTCCTCGAAGTACTGCACGCCCAGCGAGGCCTCGATCGCGCTGGGCTGCGGGCCGTGTGCGTGGCCGCCGGGGTGCAGGCTGATCGAGCCGATGCCGATGCCCGAGCCCTTGCGGGCCTCGTAGTCGCCGCCGACGTAGAACATCACCTCGTCGGAGTCGACGTTGGAGTGGTAGTAGGGCACCGGGATCGCGAGCTCGTGGTAGTCGACCTTGCGGGGCAGGAAGTTGCAGATCACGAAGTTCCAGCCCTCGAAGACCTGGTGCACCGGCGGCGGCTGGTGGACCTTGCCGGTGATCGGCATGTAGTCCTCGACGTTGAACGTGTAGGGGTAGAGGCACCCGTCCCAGCCCACCACGTCGAAGGGGTGCGTGGCGTAGGTCAGGCGGGTGCCGACGATCCCGGCGCTGGTGCGGTGCTTGACCAGCACCTCGACGTCGGTGCCCTCGACCTCGAAGGTCTCCGCCGGGCCGTGGAGGTCGCGCTCGCAGTAGGGGGCGTGCTCGAGCAGCTGGCCGAACCGCGACAGGTAGCGCTTGGGCGGGTGGATGTGGCTGTTGGCCTCGACGGCGTAGAGCCGCGACGGCTCGGCGGGCACCCACCGGTGGTCGGTCGCGCGCGGGATGACGACGTAGTCGCCGGTGCGGTAGGGCACGACCCCGAAGAGGGTCTCGACCGTGCCGCTGCCGGACTCGACGTAGACGCACTCGTCGCCGATGGCGTTGCGGTAGAGCGGGGACGGGTCGGTGCCCGTGAGCACGTAGGCGATCCGCACGTCGTTGTTGCCCAGCACCAGGCGCCGGCCCTCGACCGGGCAGGTGCCGGTCTGCAGGTCGTGCAGCCGGAGGTGCCGCGGCTTGAGCGGGTGGTTGGGGATCCGCGACTGGTCGGGGAGGTCCCACACCCGACTGTCGGTGATCGCGCTCGGCACGCCCCGGCGGTAGAGCAGCGAGGAGTCGGAGGAGAATCCCTCCTCGCCCATCAGCTCCTCGCGGAAGAGGTGGCCGTCGTCGTCGCGCAGCTGGGTGTGCCGCTGGCGGGGCAGCCGTCCGAGTGCTCGGTAGTGGGCCATCAGTGCGCTCCGTTCATCCGATTACCGGACGTCAGCGTCCGTTATCTGGTGGCTAGAGTAGCCCCGTGTCCCCCAGCCCTGCACCCTCCGAACCCACCCGGCGAGCGTCCGTCTGGCCCGAGGAGTGGCGCGGCCTCGTCGACGACGCCGCGATCTTCCCTCCCGGCGACGCGCCCCTCCACGAGGCGACCGCGGCCCACACCGCGCGCCGCGAGGAGTGGTGGGCCGACCTGGTCGGCAGCTTCGTGCTCCGCGACATCGACCTGCCGCTCGTCCGGGGCTTCGGCGGCCCGCTGTCGGTCGTGGTGACCGGCGGCGCCGGCCAGCTCGCCGGTCCGCTGGGCGCGGCCGGCCGCCTCGGGCTGCACGTCGCTGCCGTGGAGATCGCCGTCCGCGACGTCGACGACCCGGTGGGCAACGTGCGCCGCATCGACGCCGCACTGCGCGCCGCCGGGGCCGACGACGTCCCCCTCTACGTCGAGCTGCCCGGGCCGGTGACCCCGACCTGGCTGGCCGCCGCCGACGAGGTCGCCGCGTGCGGGCACCGCCTCAAGCTCCGACTCGGCCACGTCGACCACGACCTCGTCCCCGGCTCCGCGACCGTCGCCGGGTGGGTCGACGCGGCGCTCGACCGCGAGACGCCGTTCAAGGCCACCGCCGGGCTGCACCGGGCGGTGCGCCACGAGCCGCAGGGCGGCGGCGCGCACGGCTTCCTCAACCTGCTGGCGGCCACGAGGGCGCTGTGGGACGGCGGCACCGTGGACGACGCGACGGCCGCCCTGGAGGTGCGCGACGGCGCCGCGCTCACGGCGGCGCTGGCCGGTGGCGGCGTGGCGTCGGCCCGCCGCTGGTTCACCTCCTTCGGCTCCTGCTCGGTCCCCGAGCCGCTCGACGACCTGATCGCCCTCGGACTGGTGGAGGACAACGCATGAGCCGCAGCAGCTGGGTCGAGGGAGCCGCGGGCTCCGGGTTCGACGTCGACCACCTCCCCTACGGCGTCTTCGCCCGCTCCGGCGAGCGCCCGCGGGTCGCGGTGCGCATCGGCGACCAGGTGCTCGACCTCAGCGTCGTCGCGGCCGCCGACATGGTCGACACCCACGAGCTGTTCGACCAGCCGACGCTCAACCCGTTCATGGCGGCCGGGCCCGCCGTCTGGGAGTCGACCCGCGCGTGGGTGACGGGGCTGCTGACCGACCAGACCGAGCGCGACCTCGTCGAGCCGGCCCTGGCGCCGGTCGACTCGGTGACGATGCTCCTGCCGTTCACGATCGGCGACTACGTCGACTTCTACGCCTCCGAGCACCACGCCTCCAACGTCGGCCGGATCTTCCGCCCCGACCAGGAGCCGCTGCTGCCCAACTGGAAGCACCTCCCCGTCGGCTACCACGGCCGCTCGGGCACGGTCGTGGTCTCCGGCACCGACGTCGTACGACCCTGCGGGCAGCGCAAGGCGCCGACGGAGGAGCGCCCGACGTTCGGCCCGTCCCGGCGTCTCGACATCGAGGCCGAGCTGGGCTTCGTGGTCGGGGTGCCGTCCGCGCTGGGCGGGCGGGTCGCCACCGCCGACTTCGCGCGGCACACCTTCGGCGTCGTCGGCCTCAACGACTGGTCCGCGCGCGACATCCAGGCGTGGGAGTACGTGCCCCTCGGCCCGTTCCTCGGCAAGTCGTTCGCGACCTCGATCAGCGCGTGGGTGACCCCGCTCGCGGCGCTCGACGCCGCCTGGACCGACCTGCCCGGACAGGACCCGGAGGTGCTCGACCACCTCCGCGTCGAGGGCCCTGCCGGGCTCGACATCGAGGTGGAGGTGGTGCTCGACGGCGAGGTGGTCTCGCGTCCGCCCTACCGCACCATGTACTGGTCGCCGGCCCAGATGCTCGCCCACACCACCGTCAACGGCGCCTCTGTGCGCACCGGCGACCTGTGGGGGTCGGGCACCGTGTCGGGCGCCGAGCCCGGCCAGCGCGGCTCCCTGCTCGAGCTGAGCTGGGGCGGCACCGAGCCGTTCACCGCCGGCGGGCGCGAGCGTACGTTCCTCGAGGACGGCGACGAGGTGACCCTGCGCTACACCGCGCCGGGCACCGCGGGCGGCCGGATCACCCTCGGCGAGGTGACCGGGCGCATCCTCCCGGCCCGGCCCTAGGCTGCTCGGTGTGAAGCAGCTCGGTCAGTACGCCGCCCCGCGGCACGTCGTCGCGCACCTGAGCGACCCGCACCTGATCGGCGGCGGAGCGCTGCACTACGGCGTCATCGACAACGTCGCCAACCTGCGCCGCGCGCTCGAGCGGCTCGCGGCGGTGCGCCCCGCGCCCCGGGCGCTGGTCTTCACCGGCGACCTGGCCGACCGCGCCGAGCCCGACGCCTACGCCACCCTCCGCTCGATCGTGGAGCCGTTCGCTGCCGGGATCGGCGCGACGGTGGTGTGGACGATGGGCAACCACGACGAGCGGGCGCCGTTCGCCAGGGGCATGTTCGACTCCGACGACGCCGGGTGCCAGGACCGGGTGCACGACGTCGACGGGCTGCGCATCGTCGCCCTCGACACGAGCGTGCCCGGCCACCACCACGGCGAGCTGCTGCCCGAGCAGCTGGCGTGGCTCGCCGACGTGCTCGCCACCCCCGCCGAGCACGGGACGCTGCTGGCGATGCACCACCCGCCGCTGCCCCTGCCGATGGTGCGCGCCGCCGAGCTGATCGAGCTGCACGACCAGCAGGCGCTGGCCGACGTGATCGCCGGCACCGACGTGCGCGGCATCCTCGCCGGTCACCTGCACCTGCCGACGTGGTCGACGTTCGGCGGCGTGCCGGTCTCGGTGACGGCGGCCAGCTGCTACACCCTCGACCCCGCACCGGTCGACCGCTTCGTCTCGGGTGTCGACGCCGGCCAGGGCTTCACGATGGTCCACGCCTACGACGACCGCCTCGTGCACACCCAGGTGCTGATCGAGCGGGGCGCCGAGGTGAGCCACATCGGCTCCGACATCGAGGCCGCGCTCGAGGACGTGCCCCTGGAGCAGGCGCGCGAGCTCGCCTCCAGCAAGACGTCCCCGTTCAACTCCTAGCCTCCCGAGGATCCCCCCCTTGCGACTCCTGCTCATGCGCCACGGCCAGACGCACGCCAACGTCTCCGGCGAGCTCGACACCGCCCACCCCGGGCTCGACCTCACCGACCTCGGCCGCGCCCAGGCCGTGGCGGCCGCGAAGGCCCTCGCCGACGAACGGATCGACGCGATCTACGTCTCCAGCCGGGTGCGCACCCACCAGACCGCCGCCCCCACCGCGCAGGCGCGCGGCCTCGAGCCGGTGCAGCTCGACGGCCTGCAGGAGATCGCCGCGGGCGACTTCGAGATGCGCAACGACCACGACGCCGTCGCCGGCTACATCGGAGCCGTCGCGGCGTGGCTCGACGGCGACCTCGACCACCGGATGCCCGGCGGCGAGACGGGCGAGGAATTCCTCGCCCGCTACGACGCGGCCGTACGCACCATCGCCGAGGCGGGCCACGAGGCCGTGCTCGTCGTCAGCCACGGGGCCGCGCTGCGCACCTGGGCCTCGACCCGGACGGCGCCCAGCCCGCAGGCCCCGCCGGCCCACCAGCCGCTGCACAACACCGCGCTGATCGTGCTCGACGGCGACCCCCGCACCGGCTGGGAGCTGGTGTCGTGGCAGGGCCACCCCGTGGGCGGCGACTTCCTCGAGGACCCGACGGCCGAGGACCCGACCGGCGACCTCGACTCCGACGGGGACGGCGAGATCGGCTGAGCGCACGTCGGGCTCGCTAGACGCCCTCGGTGCCGATGCCGGGATGCACGAAGGGCTTGCCGGCCCGCAGCTGCTCGACCGAGCCGGGGTGCACCCGCGCGAGGTGGTCGAGCCCGCGGCGGCGGTAGCGCAGCGTCTGCACGATGCCGAGGGTCCAGAACGCGTACTGCACGGCCATCGCCAGCTTGAAGTCGCCGAGCGTGTAGGACCCCATGCCGCCGGACGCCGACAGGTCGAGCACCAGGCCGATGAGGGCCATCGTCAGCAGCGAGGCGGTGAAGCCGCCGATGTTGACCAGCCCGTTGGCGCGCCCGGTCTCATGCGCCGGGCTGAACGAGCGGGCGAGGTCGAAGGCCACCATCGCGGCCGGACCACCGCTCGCGGTGGCGAAGGCCATCACGACCACGAGCCACGTCGGCGCCACTCCCGGCCACAGCAGGACGGCGGTCCACGGGACCACCATCGCCAGGACGACGGAGACCACGATCCACGAGCGGTAGTAGGGCAGCCGGCCCACCAGCCGGGCGAGCACCAGGCCGCTGACGACCGTCCAGGCCGTCATCGCCATCAGCAGCGTGCTGGCCGCGCGCGAGGTCCAGCCGAGTCCCTGCACCAGGAACGGGAAGCCCCACAGCAGCGTGAAGACCGTGGCGGAGAACTGCGAGGCGAAGTGCGACCACATCCCCAGCCGCGTGCCGGGGTTGCCCCACACCGTGCGGACCGACTGCGCCAGAGCCCGCAGCTTGATCACGACGACCTCGCTGCGGCGGTAGGGCGAGTCCTTGACGAGCGCGAGCACCGCGACGAGCAGCACGAGGCCGACGCTGGAGGTGATCGCGAACGTGCGGGTCCAGCCGAGCTCGTCGAGCAGGAAGGACAGCGGGCCGGCCGCGGCGATCGCGCCCAGCTGCCCGGCCAGGCCGGTGACCTGGGTGACCATCGGCGCCTGCCGCACCAGGAACCAGATCGTGACGAGGCGGATCACGCTCACGAAGACCATCGCGTCGCCCGCCCCCACCACCGCGCGCGCCGCCACCGCCCCGGCGAACGAGGTGGAGAACGCGAAGGCGAGCTGGCCGGCCGTCATCAGCGCGAGCCCGACCAGCAGCATCGTGCGTGAGCCGTAGCGGTCGAGGAAGACCCCCACCGGCACCTGCATCCCGGCGTAGACCACGAGCTGCAGCACGGTGAACGCGGCCAGGCCGGTGGCGGTGATGTCGAACCGGTCGGACGCGATGATCCCCGCGACCCCGAGCGAGCTGCGGTGGAACACCGCCAGCACGTAGACGGCGAGCGCCACCAGCCAGATCACCCAGGCCCGTCGTCTCCCGATCTCGTGGATCTGCTCCGCGCTCACTCCCGCCCGGCTTCGCAGTCGGTGCCCAACGCGGCGGAGAGCTCCGCCCGCGTCGGCGGGTCGGCACCGGGCCGGGAGACGTTGATGGCCGCACCGACGGCCGCTGTCGTGACGACGTCGAGGAGGTCGCGGTCGGTGAGGGCGCGCAGCGCGTCGCCGGCTCCGGGCCCGTGCGCCCCGAGGGCGACCAGCGCGTCGAGAAGCACGCCGCTGAAGGTGTCGCCGGCTCCGACGGTGTCGGCCACGGCGACGGGCACGCCGGGCACCTCGAGCGTCGTCCCGTCGGGGCGTACGGCGATCGCGCCGGCACCGCCGCGGGTGACCACGACGAGGCCCGGTCCGGCCGCCGCCCAGCGCGCGGCGGTCGCGACCGGACCGTCGCCGGGCTGGAGCCACGCGAGGTCCTCGTCGCTCACCTTGACCACGTCGGCGAGGGCGACGAGCTCCTCGACCCGGGCCGCGGGCCCGGCGCGGTCGGGGGTGATCGCGGGGCGGGCGTTGGGGTCGAGGGAGAGCAGGGCCCGGCCGCGGTGCGCGCGGAACGTCGCGAGCACGGTGTCGGCACCCGGCTCGAGGACGGTCGCGATCGACCCGACGTGCAGCACGTCGCACGGCACGTCGGGCACCGCGCGAAGGTCCCAGTCGAGGTCGAAGTCGTAGGTGGCGGCGCCGGAGTCGTCCAGGGTGACCGCCGCGCTCGACGTGCGGCCCGAGCCGGTGGGCGAGGCGAGGACCTCGACGCCGCCGGCCTCCAGCCAGGCCCGCACGGCCGCGCCGCGCGCGTCGTCGCCCAGCAGGGTCACCAGCCGTACGTCGCGCCCGAGCCGGCCGAGGGCGAGCGCCACGTTGGCGGGGCTGCCGCCGGGATGGTCGCGGGGCGCCCCGTCGGGCCCGGGCACCACGTCGACGAGCGCCTCGCCGACGACCAGGATGCGGGGCTGGACGTCGCTCATGCACCCATCATGCCCGCGGGCTGGCCGGTCGCTCATCCCCGGTGCGGACCCACGGTCGCGAGGGCGCTGGCGAGGCTGGGCGCGAGCGGCAGCCGGGGCAGGAGCGTCGCCTGGACGGCGTGGTAGAGGTCGGGCTTGCCCGGCCAGACGCTGGCCTGCGGACGGTTGGCGGCGTCGAGCTCGTGGTGCCACGAGCCCCGACCGGCGTCGCGCACGTGCGCGACGACGAAGTCCCACCACTCGGCGTACCGCTGGGCGTAGGCGTCCTCCCCCGTGCGCCGGTGCAGCGCCGCGGCGGCCGCGATCGCCTCGGCCGCGACCCAGTGCATCCGCTCGCGCACGACCGGCCGCCCGTCCCAGTCGGTGGTGTAGACGAAGCCGGGCTCGCCGTCGGCGTGCCAGCCGTCGGCGACGGCCCGGTCGAAGAGCAGCCGCGAGGTGTCGAGGAGACCGGCCGGCGCGACGTCTCCCAGGGTCGCCTCGAGGTGGAGGAGCAGCCGCGACCACTCGAGTCCGTGGCCGACGGTCGCGCCGTAGGGCTTGAACGGGTCGCCGGGCCGGTCGCGGTTGAGCTCGAGGTCCACCGACCAGTCGGCACCGAAGTGCTCCGGGAGCCGGCCGTCGTACGCCGGCGCCAGGTCGAGCACCAGGCCGGCCAGCCGGGCCGCGCGCCGGTGCCACACGTCGTCGCCGGTGACGTCGCCGACCGCGAGCATCGCCTCCACCGCGTGCATCGTGGAGTTGAGCCCGCGGTAGGGCGCGACGGTGGTCCAGGCGCGGTCCCACTCGTCGACCACGCGGCCCAGGTCGTCGTCGAAGAAGCGCTCCTCGAAGACGCCGGTCGCCTCGTCGAGCAACCGATCCGCCCCGGGCAGCCCAGCGACGACGGCGGTCGACGCGGCGAGCATCACGAAGGCGTGCGCATAGCAGGACTTGCCGGTGCCGTCGGGCCTGCCGTCGGGACCGACGGCGGCGTGCCAGCCACCGTGGTCGGCGTCGCGCAGCACCCCGTGCAGCCCGGCGAGCGCACCGGCCGCCACGGCGTCCGCGCCCTCGACGCCGAGCAGCGTGCCGAGGCACTGGACGTGGACGGTGCGGGCGGTGATCCAGGTGTGCACGGGCCGCTCGAGGTCGGGCGCCCCTTCGTCGTCGAGCCACGCGGCGCCGCCGGCAGGGTGCACGGCGCGGCGGCCGAACTCGATCAGGCGGCGGCACTCCGCGTCGAGCCAGGCGTCGTCGGGAGGGGTGCTCACCCGGGCAGTCAAGCAGCGCCCGCCCACGAACGCACGAGACCCCCGCACGCGGTGCGGGGGTCTCGCGACCGGAACGGAGTCCGTCCGGTGGCAGGTAGAGGATTCGAACCTCTGTAGGCAATGCCGGCTGATTTACAGTCAGCTCCCTTTGGCCGCTCGGGCAACCTGCCGGGGCGTGCGGAACAATAGCAAGGCACGGACATGACAACGAATCGCCGGGGCACCCGGCGCGAGCCCCCCAAGGAGGCACTCAATGGCCGACTCGAGCTTCGACATCGTGAGCAAGCTGGACCGCCAGGAGGTCGACAACGCGCTCAGCCAGGCGGCCCGCGAGATCGCCACCCGGTTCGACTTCAAGGGCACCGGCGCCTCCATCGAGTGGAAGGGCGAGAAGGCCATCGAGATCACCGCCTCCGCCGACGACCGGGCCAGTGCGGTGCTCAGCGTCTTCCAGGACAAGCTGATCAAGCGCAACCAGAGCCTGAAGATCCTCGACGCCTCCGAGCCGCGCCAGTCGGGCCAGGTCTCCAAGATCGACATCGCGCTCAAGGAGGGCATCACCTCCGAGGACGCGAAGAAGATCTCCAAGCTGATCCGCGACGAGGGCCCCAAGGGCGTCAAGGCGCAGGTGCAGGGCGAGGAGCTGCGCGTGTCGTCGAAGAAGCGCGACGACCTCCAGGCCGTGCAGCAGCTGGTGAAGGCGCAGGACTACGACTTCGCGGTGCAGTTCACCAACTACCGCTGAGCTCGGACAGCTCGCCGACGAGCACCACGACCGCGCGCACCGGGTCGGCGGGCAGGGGTCGCGCGCCGATCTCCTCGAGGGTCTGCGCGTCGGCCCCGCGCCCGGCGGCGTAGACCGGGTGGTCGGCGGCGAGCCTGCGCAGCGCGGACGCGTGGGCGGTGAACGTCGTCGGGCGCCGCGCCGCGAGGACGACCGCGTCGGCGCCCGCGGCACGCGCCGCCGTGCGGATGGCAGGCACGGGCGTGTCCGCCCCGAGGAACCTGGCGCGTACGCCCCGCTCGCGCAGCATCAGCGCGACGCACAGCAGCACCATGTCGTGCCGCTCGCCCGGCGGGCAGGCGAGCAGGACGACCGGCGCGGCCGCGGAGGCGTCCTGGAGCACCGGCGTCGGGGGCACCGCGGTGAGCGCGGTGAGCTTGCGTCGCAGCATGTCGCTGACGAAGTGCTCGTGGGCGACCGAGAGGGTGCCCGCCTCCCACCGGTCGCCGACCTCCTCGAGGAACGGGAGGACGACACCGGTCACCGCGGCCGAGAGCGGCACGTCCCAGAGCAGCCGGGCGATCGCGAGCTCCGCGGCCTCGGCGTCGAAGGTCTCGACGGCGGACCACAGCTCGTCCGAGGTCGTCGTGGGGTCCACCCGGGCACGCTAACCCGCCGAGCGGGCGCGCGCGGCTTCGCCGGCACCGCCGCGCCGCCGCACGCTCAGACGGCCGCCGCCATCCGCGGCACCACGGTCGCGCCCGCCGCAGGGGTGAGCCAGACGGTGCTCCCCTCCTCGAGGCCGTGGGCGCGGGCGTGGGCGCGGGTCACGACGACCGACACCTCGTCGCCGTCGACGGTGAGCACGGTCAGCCGGACCTCGAAGCCGATGCGCACCAGGCGGTGGATCGTCCCCTCCACGCTGCCGGCCAGTGACGGGGTGCGCTCCAGCTCGATGTCGTGGGGCCGGAGCGAGAGTCCGCCGAGGTGGGTGACCTCGCCGAGGAACGACATCACGAAGTCGTTGGCCGGCTCGTCGTAGAGCTGGTCGGGGGTGCCGACCTGCTCGACGCGTCCCTCGTTGATCACCACGATCTCGTCGGCGACCTCGAGCGCCTCCTCCTGGTCGTGGGTGACGAAGACGGTCGTGACGTGCACGTCGTCGTGGAGACGGCGCAGCCAGTCGCGCAGCTCCTTGCGGACCTTGGCGTCGAGCGCGCCGAACGGCTCGTCGAGCAGCAGCACCGACGGCTCCACCGCGAGGGCGCGGGCCAGGGCCATGCGCTGGCGCTGGCCGCCGGAGAGCTGCGAGGGGAGGCGGTGCGAGAACTGCGAGAGGTGCACCAGCTCGAGGAGCTCGCGCACCCGGTGCTCGACCTCGTCCTTCGGGCGCTTGCGGATCTCGAGACCGAAGGCGACGTTCTTGGCCACGGTCATGTGCTTGAAGACCGCGTAGTGCTGGAAGACGAAGCCCACGTTGCGCTTCTGGGCGGGCAGGTGGGTCGCCTCGACGCCCGCGATGCTCACCGTGCCGGTGTCGGCCTTCTCCAGGCCGGCGATGATGCGCAGCAGGGTCGACTTGCCACCGCCGCTGGGGCCGAGGAGCGCCGTGAGCTGGCCGGTCGGGATGGTGACGCTGACGTCGTCGAGCGCGACGAAGTCGCCGAACTTCTTGTTCAGCCCTGACACTTCGATGCTCATGGGGTGATGCCTTTCTGGTGGCTCGGGGGTGGCCGGGACGTGGTCGCCGGGTCGGCTCAGTGGCGGTTCTTGGGACGGATGATCGCGACGACGACGATGCAGGCCACCGACACCATCGCGAGCAGGAAGGCGGTCGCGTAGGCGCCCTGCTGGTCGAAGTTGAGGTACTTCTCCTCCACCGCGAGGGTGGCCGTGCGGGTCTGCCCGAGGACGTTGCCCGAGACGACCTTGACCGCACCGAACTCGCCGAGCGAGCGGGCCAGGGTCAGCACGACGCCGTAGACGATGCCCCACTTGATGGACGGCAGGGTGATCCGCCAGAACCGCTGGAGGGCGTTGGCCCCCAGGCTCTCGGCGGCCTGCTCCTGGTCGGTGCCGATCTCCTCGAGCACCGGGACGAGCTCGCGGATCATCAGCGGCAGCGCCACGAAGGTCGTCGCCATGATGATGCCGGGCGTCGAGAAGATGACCTGGAACCCCCAGTCGGCGAGGGTCGGCCCGAGCCACCCGTTGCGGCCGCCGTAGACCAGCACGAGGGCGAGGCCGACGACGATCGGGGACACCGAGAGCGGGATGTCGAGCAGCGAGTTGAGCAGTCGCTTGCCGGGGAACTCCTGGCGCACGAGCAGCAGCGAGATCCCCACGCCGAAGAGCGTGTTGATCACGACCGACCACACGGCGACGTAGGCGCTCAGCTGGAGCGCCACCACCATGTCGGGGTCGGACAGCAGCGAGGCGATCGACTCCCACCCGTTCGCGAAGGTGTGGGTCACGACCAGCGACACCGGCCAGGCGACCAGGAGGAACAGGTAGGCGGTGACGATGAGCCGCAGCACGTAGGTCGTCGGGGTCTTGCGCACGCGCGGGGGGCGGCGGCGCTCCTCGACGGGCGGCACGACCGCCTCGACGTCGTGGACGAGGGTGTCAGCCACGTGCGGCCACCCGCCTCTGGATCAGGTCCAGGAGCACGATCACCGCGAGCGAGATCGCCAGCAGCACCGTGGCGACGGCCGCGGCCGCCGGGACGTTGTCGTTCTCGATGCTGCTGAGGATGCGCACGGAGGTGACCTCGGTCTTGAACGGGAGGTTGCCCGACAGCAGCACCAGCGAGCCGTACTCGCTGACGCCGCGGGCGAAGGACAGGGCGGCGCCGGCGGTGATGGCCGGCGTCAGGCTGGGCAGGATGATGCGGCGGAACGTGGTGAACCGGCTCGCGCCGAGGGACGCCGCGGCCTCCTCGACGTCGAGGTCGAGCTCCTCGAGCACCGGCTGCACCATCCGCACGACGAACGGCAGCGTGACGAACAAGAACGCGAGGAAGACGGCCGGGCGCTGGTTGGCGATGTCGATGCCGAGCGGGCTGTCGGTGCCGTAGAGCGAGAGCAGCACCAGGCCGGCGACGATGGTCGGCAGCGCGAAGGGGATGTCGATCATCACCTCGAGCACCGACTTGCCCCAGAACCGGTCGCGCACGAGCACCCAGGCGATGAGCGGGCCCATCACGACGTTGACGGCCGTGACGCCGAGGGCGGTGAAGACGGTGAGCTTGATGGCGGCGGCGGTCTGGCCGTTGGTGATGGTCGCCCAGAAGACGTCCCAGCCGCCGTCGACGGCGGTGACGACGACCGCCGCCAGGGGGATCAGGACCAGCGCGCTGAACCAGATCATGGCGATGCCGAGCCCGAGACCCGACGACCGCGTGAGCGTGGAGCGCGGACCCGACCGGCGAGGAGCCCTCGCCGGTCGGACCGCTGCGATCTCAGGAGAGGTCATGGTGGAGGTGATGGGGTGACCGGGGTGTCACTCGAGGGAGAGACCGGCGTTGAGGATGGCCTCGAAGATGATGCCGTTCTCCTCGTCGAAGAACTTCGTCGACACCTCGTCCCAGCCACCGAAGTCCTCGTCGACCGTCAGCAGGGTGGGCACCTCGGGGAACGGGTTGGACGGGTCCGTCGCACCCTCGACGGTGCCGCCGTAGTCGACGTCGTCGCGGAGCGGGCGGAACCCGGTCAGGGCGAACTGCCTCTGTCCCTCGTCGGAGAGGACGAAGTCCAGCCACGCCTGCGACGGCTCGGAGGCGTCCTTCAGGATCGCGCCGGCGTTCTCGATCTTCAGCGTGGTCTCCGGGATGATGTACTCGAAGGCCTCGTCGTTCTGCGCGGCGAGGATGGCCTCGTTCTCGTAGGCCATGAGCACGTCACCGGTGCCGCCGAGGAACGCCGTGGTGGCGTCGCGGCCGCTGCCCGGGAGCGAGACGACGTTCTTGAAGAACTTGTCGACGTAGGCGGTGGCCTCCTCGTCGGTGCCGCCGTCGCTGATGACCTGGCCGTAGGCGGCGAGGGCGTTCCAGCGCGCGGCGCCCGACGAGGCGGGGTTGGCGGTCACGATCTCGACGCCGGGCTTGACCAGGTCGGCCCACGTCTTGATGTTCTTGGGGTTGCCGTCGCGCACGCCGAACGCGACGACCGAGGTGGACACGACGCCCTTGTTGTCGCCCGCGTCCCAGTCGTCGGCCACGAGGCCCTCGTCGACCAGGCGGGTGACGTCGGTGGGCACCGACATGTGGACGTAGTCGGCCTTGAGACCGGCGGCGACCGCGCGGCTCTGGTCCCCCGAAGGACCGTAGGAGGTCTGGAACTCCACGCCCTCGCCGTCGGGCGTCTTGGCGAACTCCTCGGCGATGGCCTTGTTGGCGGCCTCGGGGACCGCGAACCCGACGATGTGGATGGTCTCAGCGGCATCCTCGTCGGAGCTGCTGGCGCCACCGGGGGCGCAGGCGGACAGGGCCAGTGCGGACAACGTGGCCCCGACTGCGGCCGCGAGAGCGGTACGTGAACGGATCTGCATGGGGGATGCTCGACTTTCTCGATCGGTGTGCAATGTCGAGAAACATACATGACTTTATTGACCTGCCTCACATTGCCCACGGATCGGGCGAGTCGCCGCGCTCGTCCACCCCCGTCGGAGGGGAGGGCGACGAGGCGTCCATCACGTGGGGAGCGGCGGGAAAACGCCCGATCCGCGACTACTGTGGGCAGTTGGGCGAGGACTCCCCGACACGTAGGAAGCAGGGCAAGAGGTGACCCACACCGACAAGCAGGTCAAGCAGCTGGATCGCGTCATCATCCGGTTCGCGGGCGACTCCGGTGACGGCATGCAGCTGACCGGTGACCGGTTCACCCAGGAGACCGCCGCATTCGGCAACGACCTGGTCACGCTGCCCAACTTCCCGGCCGAGATCCGGGCGCCCCAGGGCACCCTGCCGGGGGTCTCGTCGTTCCAGGTGCACTTCGCCGACCACGACATCCTCACCGCGGGCGACGCACCCGACGTGCTGGTCGCGATGAACCCGGCGGCGCTGCGCGCCAACCTCGGCGACCTCCACAAGGGCGCGACGATCATCGTCGACACGCACGACTTCACCGCGCGCAACCTCACCAAGGCCGGCTACACCGCCAACCCGCTCGACGGCGACAGCCTCGACGCCTACGCGGTGCACCCCGTCGACCTCACCGGGATGACGGTCGAGGCGGTCAAGGACTTCGGCCTCTCGCGCAAGGACGCCTCGCGCGCCAAGAACATGTTCGCCCTCGGCCTGCTGTCGTGGATGTACGGACGCCCCACCGAGCCGACGACGGCGTTCCTGACCAAGCGCTTCGCCAAGGTGCCCGCCATCCGCGACGCCAACCTCGCGGCGTTCAAGGCCGGGTGGAACTTCGGCGAGACCACCGAGACGTTCGCCGTGCAGTACGAGATCAAGCCGGCCACCATGCCGCCCGGCACCTACCGCAACATCACGGGCAACCTCGCGCTGGCCTACGGCCTGGTCGCGGGTGGTGTGCAGTCCGGGCTCCCGCTGTTCCTCGGCACCTACCCGATCACGCCGGCCTCCGACATCCTCCACGAGCTGTCGAAGCACAAGTCGTTCGGCGTGACGACGTTCCAGGCCGAGGACGAGATCGCCGGCGTCGGCGCAGCCATCGGCGCGTCCTATGCCGGCCACCTCGGCGTGACCTCCACCTCCGGTCCCGGTGTGGCGCTGAAGTCGGAGGCGATCGGCCTCGCGGTGATGACCGAGCTGCCGCTCGTCGTCGTCGACGTGCAGCGCGGCGGCCCCTCGACCGGCCTGCCGACCAAGACCGAGCAGGCCGACCTGCTGCAGGCGATGTTCGGGCGCAACGGCGAGGCCCCCGTGCCGATCGTGGCACCCCAGTCCCCCGGCGACTGCTTCGCCGCTGCGGTCGAGGCCACCCGGATCGCCGTCACCTACCGCACCCCGGTGCTCCTGCTCTCCGACGGCTACCTCGCCAACGGCTCCGAGCCGTGGCGGGTCCCGGCCGTCGACGAGCTGCCCGTGATCGATCCGGACTTCGCCACCGAGAAGAACTACACGGTCACCAACGACGACGACACCGTCACCTCCGAGTTCTGGCCCTACCTGCGCGACGAGGCCACCCTCGCCCGCCCGTGGGCGATCCCCGGCACCCCAGGTCTCGAGCACCGCATCGGCGGCCTCGAGAAGGGCGACGGCCACGGCAACATCTCCTACGACCCGGCCAACCACGACTTCATGGTCCGCACCCGCCAGGCCAAGGTCGACCGGATCGCCGACTCGATCCCGCTCGTCGAGGTCGACGACCCGTCAGGCGAGGCGAAGGTGCTCGTCCTCGGGTGGGGCTCGACCTACGGCCCGATCGGCGCCGGCGTACGCCGCGTCCGCAAGGCCGGCTACCACGTCGCGCAGGCACACCTGCGCCACCTCAACCCGTTCCCCAGCAACCTCGGCGAGGTCCTCCGGGGCTACGACAAGGTGCTGGTCCCCGAGATGAACCTCGGCCAGCTCTCGTTGCTGCTGCGTGCGAAGTACCTCGTCGACGCGGTCGGCTACAACCACGTCCGCGGCCTGCCGCTCAAGGCCACCGAGCTCGCCCACGCGATCGGCGAGCTCGTCGGCCAGGCCGAGGGCATCGAGATCGACCTCGGCGTGTGGGGCGAGCCGACCCAGAAGGAGCACATCCAGTGACCAGCCAGACCGACCTCGGCCTGCCCGCCTTCCGCTCCGGCACCGAGTCGGTGCCGGCGAGCGAGGGCCCGCAGACCGGCAAGGACTTCACCTCCGACCAGGAGGTGCGCTGGTGCCCCGGCTGCGGCGACTACGCCGTGCTCAAGGCCGTCCAGTCGTTCCTGCCCGACCTCGGCCTGCGCCGCGAGAACATCGTCTTCGTCTCCGGCATCGGTTGCTCGTCGCGCTTCCCCTACTACCTCGACACCTACGGCATGCACTCGATCCACGGCCGGGCGCCGTCGATCGCGACCGGCATCGCCACCGCACGTGAGGACCTGTCGGTGTGGGTCGTCACCGGTGACGGCGACGCGCTGTCGATCGGCGGCAACCACCTGATCCACGCCCTGCGCCGCAACGTCAACATGACGATCCTGCTGTTCAACAACCGGATCTACGGCCTCACCAAGGGCCAGTACTCCCCCACCTCGGAGGCCGGCAAGGTCACCAAGTCGACGCCGATGGGGTCGGTCGACCACCCGTTCAACCCGGTGTCGCTGGCACTCGGCGCCGAGGCGACGTTCGTGGCTCGCACCATCGACTCCGACCGCAAGCACCTCACCTCGGTGCTGGCCGCGGCCGCGGCCCACCGCGGCACGTCGCTGGTCGAGATCTACCAGAACTGCCCGATCTTCAACGACGGCGCGTTCGACGCCATCAAGTCGCCCGACACCAAGGCCGACGCGATCATCCCGCTCGTCCACGGCGAGCCGATCCGCTTCGGCGCCCCGCTCGAGGACGGCCGCGGCGCCAAGGGCGTCGTCCGCGACCCCGAGACCGGTGGCGTCAAGGTCGCCCTGGTCGCCGACGTCGGCGAGGACGCCCTGCTCGTGCACGACGCCCACAGCCCCGACCCGTCGACGGCGTTCGCCATCAGCCGGCTGACCGCCGCCGACTACCTCCACCAGGCGCCCATCGGGATCTTCCGCCAGGTGGAGCGCCCGACCTACGACGACCAGGCCCGCGCGCAGGTCACCGCCGCCGTCGAGGAGGCCACCAACGGCGACACCGCCGACCGCACCGCTCGTCTGGCGGGGCTGATCGGCGGTGGCGACACCTGGACGATCCTCTGATCGTCCAGGTGGTGGTCGGCCGGTGAGGGCGAGCGGCGCTCAGTCGAAGTAGAGCGTCCAGACGTTGCCCTTGGTGTTGCCGAAGCCGTTGGAGCGGTCGACCTTGGAGCGCCACTTCCAGCGGCCGCGCTCCGGGGCGTAGATGCGGGTCTTGAAGACGCCCTTGTCGTTGGTCTTGACCTTCTTGGCGGTCTTCCACTTGCAGGAGCCGCACTTCTTCTTGAGGATCTTCACCTTCTGGTTGGCGTAGGGCAGCAGGGTGCCGTCAGCCTGCGGCTCCATGACCGTGCCCTTGAGCTTGAAGGCGTTGTAGGAGACCTGCTTGGTGCGCGGCGGGACCTCCTCGATGATCCGCTTGGGCGCCGACCCGGCGCTTGCGCCCGTGCTGAGCACGCCGGCGACGAGCAGGGCGGCGACCAGCGCCGCCAGGACGGTGCGGAAGATCCGCATGGTGAGTTCCCCCTCGATGGTGTGACTGTCTGGTGCGGTCGGAGTCCCCGGACCCCGACCGCGCCCATCGTAGGTGACGGGGCCGCCCTAGACTCCGTGAGTGCCAGATAGCCGTCGCGGAGTGGTCTTCGGCGCGCTCGCCTACACGCTCTGGGGCACCTTCCCGCTCTACTGGACCCTGCTGGAGCCGGCCGGTGCCATCGAGATCCTGGCCCACCGCATCGTCTGGTCGGTGCTGACGATGCTCGTCATCCTGGTGCTGGCGCGACGCGTCGGGCACTTCCGGGCGCTGCTGCGCGACCGGCGGCGGCTGCTCCTCCTCGTCTGCGCGGCGCTCGTCATCTCCGTCAACTGGGGCGCCTACATCTGGGGCGTCAACAACGACCGCGTGGTCGAGACCTCCCTCGGCTACTTCATCAACCCGCTCGTCACCGTGCTGATGGGCGTGCTGCTCCTCGGCGAGCGCCTGCGGCGCCTGCAGTGGATCGCCATGGCGATCGCCCTCCTCGCCGTCGTCGTGCTCACCGTCGACTACGGCGAGCCGCCGTGGGTGGCGCTGCTGCTCGCGTTCTCCTTCGGCACCTACGGCCTGCTCAAGAAGCAGGCGGGCGCCGGCGCGGTGGAGAGCATCACGCTGGAGACCCTGGTCATCGCGCCCTTCGCGGCGGCGTACGTCGCCTGGCTCGTCGCGGCCGGTCAGTCCACCTTCGGCGGCCACGGCGTCGGGCACGCACTCCTCTTCACCACCACCGGCGTGATCACCGCCATCCCGCTCATGCTCTTCGGGGCAGCTGCCAACCGGGTCTCGATGGTGTCGCTCGGGCTGCTCCAGTACCTCGCACCCACCCTCCAGTTCGCCCTCGGCATCCTCGTGTTCCGCGAGGACATGCCCGCCAGCCGCTGGATCGGCTTCGGCATGGTCTGGGTCGCGCTCGCGATCTTCACCGTCGAGGCGATCAAGCACCATCGCCGGCAGCTGCGCCTGGCGGCGGAGGCCAGCGCCGTGTGAGCGAGGCGGCGCAGCTCCACGTTGGGGTCGCTGAAGGCATCCGGGGCCGGGTCGGCGTACACCTCCGTCGACCCTCGGACTCCCACTGCTCCTCGACCGGGTCGGACGCCCATGGCCCGAGACACGTGCAACCGGCGAGCGGCGGGGATCCGGCAAACCGGGGTGGCCCGCAGGGACCCGCCCACGAAGGCCTGCGCTCCCCGGGCCGGGAGTGGCTGTCAGGTCAAACCCCACGCCGGGCCCGAGCCGAGTTCCCCTTGACGCCCCCATCACGGGGGTCGGGCCGACCCGGGCGTGCTCAAGCGGTCCTAGTGGGGCTGCTCGGGTGACCGCGGGGAGTGTGTTCCCGTGGTGCACCCCCCACCCGGCACCCCAGGCCCCCGGCCGACCACGACGCTGCTTCATCAAGGTATGTCGTCGAACCCGCACTTCCCATGGTCAGCTCGCCATGGGGAGTGCCGGTTCGTCTGCATACCTTGATGAACCAGCGACGGCGCCGACAGCCAGCGCGGGCGGGCGCCCGAGGCAACGATCCGCTGCGGCGTGCCTGCCCCTCGCGCTGAAGCCGGTGCGGTGGCAGACTCCGGCCCACCGACACCTGGGGGCCCCATGCCTGTGCGCCTGACACCGTGCGACTCCTCGCGGCCGAGGCGGCGCGCGAGATGACCTACCTCGTCGTGGTCCTCCTCGTCGTACTCATCGCTCTGGTGGTCGAGAACGCCCGCCGCGGTCCCGTGAAGGCCACCAGGACCGGCAGCCAGGTCGCGGGCGGAGGAGACGGAGGAGCCGGCGGCGGCTGACCCTGGACGCCGCCGCACCAGCGATCAGGACCGTCGCAGGGCGTGGCTCGACGTCGGCTGACCTCGCTAGCCTGCCGACATGCTGAAGGCCTGCCTCAACGGTCCCCGGATGCCCACCGAGCACCCCGCCCTCCCGGTGACTCCCGCCCAGCTCGCGGACGACGCGGTCGCCGTGACCGGAGCCGGTGCCGAGATGGTGCACGTGCACCAGAAGGACGCGTCCGGTCGCGACACGTTCCGCGCCGACGCGGTCGCCCAGACGCTCGAGGCGATCCGCGCAGCGTCACCCGGCACGCCGGTCGGCATCACCACCGGGGCCTGGGCCGCACCGGGGGTCGAGGACCGCCTCGCCGCGATCGGCTCGTGGACGGTGCTCCCCGACTTCGCCTCCGTCAACTGGCACGAGGACGGCGCCGAGCAGGTCGCCGACGCCCTCCTGGGGCGAGGCGTCGGCGTCGAGGCGGGGCTGTGGACCGAGGCCGCCCTGCAGGCCTGGCTGGCGTGGCCATCGCGGGACCGGTGCGTGCGCGTGCTGCTCGAGCTCCCCGACGAGCCCGACGCGGCACGGTGCCTCGACCTGGCCGACCGCATGCTCGCCATCCTCGACGACGCCGCGAACGCCGTCCCCGTCCTGCTGCACGGTGAGGACCGCAGCGCGTGGCCGGTGCTGGTGCACGCACGCCGCCTCGGGCTCGACACCCGGATCGGGCTCGAGGACACCCTGACGCTCCCCGACGGCGCGCGAGCGCCCGACAACGCCTCGCTGATCCGCGCCGCCCTCGCGCGGACGTGACGTCGGAGGAGCGTGGGTCAGGACGTCCGCGTGGCGACGATGTCGGCGAAGGACTCCAGGGCGGTGCGGACCGGGCCGGGGTCGAGGGCCTCGAGGAGCTTCTTCGCGCGGGCGGCCTCGCTGAGGACGTGGTCGCGCGCCTGCTGCATGGCCGGGTGGCGGCGCATCAGCTCGAGGGCCTCGGCGTGCTCGGCGTCGTCGGTGAGCGGGCGGCCGAGCAGGCTGAGCAGGCGGGCGTCGGCCGGGTCGGTCGAGGCCTGCGCCATCAGCACCGGCAGGGTCGGCACGCCCTCGCGCAGGTCGGTGCCCGGCGTCTTGCCCGACGTGTCGGACTCCGA
Source organism: Nocardioides sp. Z24_21 (assembly GCF_058134345.1). Lineage (NCBI taxonomy): Bacteria > Bacillati > Actinomycetota > Actinomycetes > Propionibacteriales > Nocardioidaceae > Nocardioides > Nocardioides sp. Z24_21. The sequence goes on along the minus strand of NZ_JBYTTH010000002.1, from coordinate 568,517 downwards.
GGCGATGTCGAGGATGTCGTCGGTGAGCTGGAACGCCGAGCCGACGATCTCACCGTAGGAGCTGAGCGCCTCCACGACCTCGGGACGCGCACCGCTGAACATCGCGCCGTAGCGCGCCGACGTGGCGATGAGGGAGCCGGTCTTGCCGGCCACGACGTCGAGGTAGTGCGCGAGCGGGTCCTCCCCCGGACCCGGCGGCACGGTCTCCATGATCTGGCCCTCGACGAGGCGCGTGAACGTGCGCGCCTGGATCAGCACGGCCTCCGGCCCGAGCGCCGCGGTGAGCTCGGAGGAGCGGCCGAAGAGGAAGTCGCCGGTGAGGATCGCGACGTTGTTGTCCCAGCGCGCGTTGGCGGTGTGCGCCCCGCGGCGCAGCGCCGCCTCGTCCATCACGTCGTCGTGGTAGAGCGAGGCGACGTGGGTCAGCTCGACCACGCACGCGGCGGTGTAGACGGCCTCGGCATCCGGGTCGGGGCCGGCCTCGGCGGCCAGCAGCACCAGGAGCGGACGGAAGCGCTTGCCGCCGGCCATCATCAGGTGCGCCGCCGCCTCGGAGACGAACCGGGCACGCCCGCGGCAGTGGTCGGCGAGCATGCCCTCGATGCGCGTCATCCGCTCGACCAGCCGCTGTTCGAGGGCGGCGTCGACGACGGGCATGGCGAGGGGCGAGTCGGTCACCTGATGAATTCTCCCGCAACCGCCGCCAGGTCGAGCACCGGCCCCGGCACCACGCCGAGGACGAGGGTCACCGCGGCTCCGACGGCGATGGTCGCCGCGGTGAGCACCGACGGGTAGGCCACGCTCGGACCGTCGCCGACGGGCTCGTCGAAGTACATGACCTTGATGACCCGGACGTAGAGGAACGCGGCGATGATGCTCGCGATCACGGCCGCGATGACCACCGGCCACGCGCCCGCGGCGAGCGCCGCGGAGAAGACCGCCAGCTTGCCCACGAAGCCGGAGGTGAGCGGGATGCCCGCCATCGCCAGCAGGAAGAGGGCGAACACCGCGGCGACGACCGGGGACTCCTTGCCCAGGCCCGCCCAGCGGTCGATCGCGGTGGTCTCGCCGCCACCGTCGCGGACCAGACTCACGACCGCGAACGCACCGATCGTGGCGAAGCCGTAGGTCGCGAGGTAGAACAGCACGGCCTGGAGCGAGGTGATCTCGCCCGGGGCCAGCTGGTCGGCGGCCTGCAGGCCCACCACGCCGGTGAGGATGAAGCCGGTGTGCGCGATCGAGGAGTAGGCCAGCAGGCGCTTGATGTCGCTCTGCGTGATGGCCAGCGCCGCGCCGACGAACATCGAGAGGATGGCGATGACCCACAGCATCGGCTGCCACGACCAGCGGTCGGCGCCGAGGGCGACGTAGAAGAGCCGCATGAGCGCGCCGAACGCCGCGACCTTGGTGCCGGCCGCCATGAACGCGGTGACCGGGGTGGGCGCGCCCTGGTAGACGTCGGGCGTCCATGCCTGGAAGGGCACGGCGCCGACCTTGAACAGCAGACCCACGGCGAGCAGGCCGGTGCCGATCAGCAGCAGGCTCTGGTTGCCCACGTCGTTGCGGACGGCCTCGTTGATGGCGGCGAAGTCGAGCGAGCCGGCGAAGCCGTAGAGCAGCGCGGCGCCGTAGAGGAAGAAGCCGGAGGAGAAGGCGCCGAGCAGGAAGTACTTGAGCGCGGCCTCCTGGCTGAGCAGGCGACGCCTGCGCGCCAGTCCGCTCAGCAGGTAGAGCGGCAGCGAGAGGACCTCGAGGCCGACGAACATCGTCAGCAGGTCGTTGGCCGCGGGGAACAGCATCATGCCGAAGACCGCGAACATCATCAGCGGGTAGACCTCGGTGTGCTCGCGGTTGGCCGCGATCGAGGCCGTCTCGGCGTCGGTGCCCGGCACCGCGGCGGCCTGGCCGGCGAACGCCGACACCCCGCCGTCGAGGTGCCGCTCGGCGAAGAGCAGCACGCCCGCGATCGCCAGCGCGAGGACCAGGCCCCAGATGAAGAGGCTCGGCCCGTCGACCGCGATGGTGCCGCCCATGGCGAGCACGCCGCGCGCCGCGTCGCCGTCGTAGGTCGGGACGTCCTGGGCGACGAGCACGACGCCCACCAGGGCGAGCACGAGACCACCGAGGGCCAGCACGACCTGCGCGGGATAGCGGATCCCGCGCGGCAGGAACGCCTCGACGACCACGCCGAGGCAGGCCACACCGAAGACGACCAGCAGCGGCCAGAGCTCGAAGTAGTCGACGATGGGCTTCACGAACTCGGTCACTGGGGACCACCCTCCTGGCCGATGCCCACGCTCGCGAGCGAGTCGTTGACGAACGGGTTGATGACGTCGAGCAGCGGCATCGGGTAGAAGCCGAACAGCACGAGTGCGAGCAGCAGCGGGGCGAGGATGCCGGTCTCACGCCGGTCGAGGTCGGCCACGGGGGCCGTGTCGACGCGACCGGGGCCGGTCATCGTGCGCTGGTACATCCAGAGCGCGTAGAACGCGGCCAGGACGATCGCGAGCACCGCGACCGCACCGACCACCCAGTGGTAGTCGAACGCGGCGATGATGACGAGCATCTCGGAGACGAACGGCGACAGGCCGGGGAGGCCCGCCGCGGCGAGGCCGCCGACGAGGAAGAAGCCGGCCAGCACCGGCGCGGCCTTCTCGACCCCGCCCATCTCGCGGATCGACGCGGTGCCCGTGCGCCGGATGAGGAACCCGGCAGCGAGGAACATCAGCGCCGTCGCGATGCCGTGGTTGACCATGTAGAGGATCGCGCCGGACCCGCCGGTCGGGCTGAAGACGAAGATGCCCAGCACGATGAAGCCGAAGTGCGACAGCGACGTGAGGCCGATCAGGCGCAGGACGTCGTCCTGGCCGATGGCGACGAGGGCGCCGTAGATGATCGAGATCAGCGCCAGCACGACGACCGCCGGGGTGGCCCACTGCGAGGCCTCGGGCAGCAGCCCCAGGCAGAACCGCAGCATCCCGAAGGTGCCGATCTTGTCGAGGATGCAGACCAGCAGCACGGAGGTGCCGGTGGTGGCCCTCTCGGTGGTGTCGGCGAGCCAGGTGTGCACCGGGAACATCGGCGCCTTGATCGCGAAGGCGATGAAGAAGCCGACGAACAGCCAGCGCTGCGTGGTCTCGTCGATGTCGAGGGCGGCCAGGTCGCTGATCAGGAAGCTCGGGTTGCCGGCGTCGGCCGAGACGACGTAGAGCCCGATCACCGAGGCGAGCATGATGAGCCCGCCGGCGAGCTGGTAGATCAGGAACTTGGTCGCGGCGCGTCCGCGGCCGGCCCGGCCGAAGCCGCCGATCAGGAAGTAGGCCGGGATCAGCGTCGCCTCGAACACGACGTAGAACAGCAGCACGTCGGTGGCGGTGAAGACGGCCAGCGACATGGCCTCGAGGCCGAGGGTCCAGGCGAAGAAGGCCCTCGCCCCGCTGTTGCCCGCCGCGTCCGACTCGTTCCAGCCGGCCAGCATCACGATCGGCACGAGCGCGACCGTGAGCAGGACCATCAGCAGGCCGAGGCCGTCGAGGCCGAGCGCGTAGTGGACGCCCAGCGACTCGATCCACGTGTGGGTCTCGGTGAGCTGCATGCCGCCGTCCACGTCGTACTGCGTCGCGGCGACGACCGCGGCGACCAGGGTCGCGGCGGCGAAGCCGAGGCCGACCAGCCGGGCGACCGCGTGCGGCACCAGGGCCGTGACGAGCGCGCCGACCAGCGGCAGCAGGATCAGGATCGTGAGAGTCATGCGGGGTCCTCGCAGGGGTGTTCGACGGAGGAGCTGAGCGGGGAGGGCGGAGGGCTCTGGAGGGTGCTCATCCGAGGTTCACCACCAGGAGGGCGAGGACGAGGAGGAGCGCACCGCCGAGGACCGACAGGGCGTAGGAGCGGACGAACCCGTTCTGGACGCGGCGCAGCGTCCTGGACAGGCCGCCGACGGCCGCCGAGCCGCCCTCGATGACCCCGTCGACGCCGACCCGGTCGAACGTCGTCAGGCCGCCGACGAGCTCGGCAGCGGGACGCACGACGACGGCGTCGTTGATGGCGTCGCCGTAGAGGTCGGCCCGGGCCGCCCGCGTCGCGAACGACACGTCCCGCGGCGCCTCGCGCGGGACCTCCCGCTTGCCCACCAGGAACCATGCCGCGGCCACGCCCAGCGCGACGACGGCGGTGATGATCAGCGTGATCACGATGGCCGGCAGCGGGGGCTCGTGGTGCTCGGCGTGCCCGGTGACGGGCTCGAGCCACGTGACGATCCAGTCGCCGAGCAGCAGGACGCCGCCGAGGACCGAGAGCGCGGCCAGCACGACGAGCGGCACCGTCATCACCTTGGGCGACTCGTGCGGGTGCACGTCGGGCGCCCAGCGCTTGCTGGTGAAGAAGGTCATCAGCATCAGGCGCGTCATGTAGAAGGCGGTGATGCCGGCGCCGAGCAGCGCCAGGAGACCGATCAGCAGGTTGTCGGCCAGGGCCGACTCGATGATCTTGTCCTTGGACCAGAAGCCGGAGAAGCCGGGGAACCCGATGATCGCGAGGTAGCCCATCGCAAAGGTCACGAAGGTGATCGGCATCGCCTTGTTGAGCGCGCCGTAGTGGCGCATGTCGACGTCGTCGTTCATGCCGTGCATGACCGAGCCCGCGCCGAGGAACATGTTGGCCTTGAAGAACCCGTGCGTGAGCAGGTGGAAGATCGCGAACGGGTAGCCCACCGGGCCGAGGCCGGCGGCGAGCATCATGTAGCCGATCTGGCTCATCGTGGAGCCGGCGAGCGCCTTCTTGATGTCGTCCTTGGCGCAGCCGAGGATCGCGCCCCACAGGAGCGTGACGGTGGCGACGATGACCACAGCGGTCTGGGCGACGGGCGTGAGGTCGTAGATGAAGTTGGACCGCACCACGAGGTAGACGCCGGCGGTGACCATGGTCGCGGCGTGGATCAGGGCCGAGACCGGGGTCGGGCCCTCCATCGCGTCGAGCAGCCACGCCTGCAGCGGCACCTGGGCGGACTTGCCGCACGCGGCGAGCAGGAGCAGCAGGCCCAGGGCGTTGAGCGTGCCCTGTCCGGCCTCGCCGGCCAGCTCGCTGACGGCGCCGAAGTCGGTGGTGCCGAAGGTGGCGAACATCAGCGCGATCGCCAGCGACAGCCCGATGTCGCCCACGCGGTTGATGACGAAGGCCTTCTTGGCCGCGGCCGCGGCCGACGGCTTGTGCTGCCAGAAGCCGATGAGCAGGTAGGACGCCAGGCCGACTCCCTCCCAGCCCAGGAACAGGCCCACGAAGTTGGCCGAGAGGATCAGCGTGAGCATCGCGGCGACGAACAGGTTGAGGTAGCCGAAGAAGCGGCGGCGGCGCGGGTCGTGCTCCATGTAGCCGATGGCGTAGACGTGGATCAGCGAGCCGACGCCGGTGATGAGCAGCAGGAACAGCGCGGACAGCGGGTCGTAGAGCAGGTCCATGTCGACCGTCAGCGAGCCGGTCTCGAACCACGTCCAGAGGTGCTGGCCCATCTGGCGGGCGTCGTCCTCGCGCCCGAGCAGCGCGACGAAGAGCACGAGGCTGACCACGAACGACAGCGCGGTCGTCGCGGTGCCGAGGAGGTGGCCGTGCTTGTCGACGGCCGCCTTGAGCGAGGCGGGCAGGAACGGCGCGACGCCGAGCAGCAGGACCGCGCCGAGCAGCGGCAGCGCGATGACCAGCCACAGCAGGTCGAAGACGCCACCGGCACCGGTGTCGGGCGCGACGATCGGCGCGCTGGCGCCCTCGGCCATCGGCAGCCCTGCGGCGAGGACCGAGTGGGACAACAGGTTCACGAGTGCTCCCTCAGTACTTCAGCAGGCTGGCGTCGTCGACCGAGGCCGAGCGTCGGGTGCGGAAGATGGTCATGATGATCGCGAGCCCGATCACGACCTCGGCAGCGGCCACGACCATCACGAAGAAGGCGGTGATCTGCCCGTCGAGGTTGCCGTGCTGGCGGGCGAAGGCCACGAACGCCAGGTTGCAGGCGTTGAGCATCAGCTCGACGCACATGAACACCACGATGGCGTTGCGGCGCGTCAGGACGCCCACGCAGCCGATGGTGAACAGGATCGCCGAGAGGACGATGTACTGGGTCACTGGTCCGTGTCCTTGTCCGTGCCGACGACGGGGTCACCGGCGGCGTGGCTGTCGGCGTGCTTGACGACGTCCTCCTCGGTGGTGGCGGGCGAGCCGGCCTTGCCCGAGGTCTCCGGCATCGCGCTCGGGTCGCCGATCTGGCGGCGCACGTCGACGATGTCGTCGGCGAACGCCGGGGCCGAGCGGACCGTGCCGCGGGCGACGAGCACGCGCGAGACCGACGACTCGGCCGGCGTGCCGTCGGGCAGCAGCGCGGGGGTGTCGACCGCGTTGTGGCGGGCGTAGACGCCGGGCGCGGGGAGCGGACCGGGGTGCTTGCCGTGCTCGGCGTAGTCACGCAGCCGCTGGGCGGCGAGGTCGGCCTGCGTCGCCCTGGGCGTGAGGCGCTCGCGGTGGGCGAGCACCATCGCGCCGAGGGCTGCGGTGATCAGCAGCGCGCTGGTCGCCTCGAAGGCGAAGACGTAGCGGGAGAACAGGATGTTGGCGATCGCGGGCACGTTGCCCCCGGCGTTGGCCTCGTCGAGGCCGACGACCGTGCCGAGGGTGACCTGGCTGAGGCCCAGGACCAGCACGATCCCGAACATCAGGCCCAGCACGATCGCCATCGCGCGCTGGCCGCGGATGGTCTCCACGACGGAGTCCGTGGCGTCGACGCCGATGAGCATCATCACGAACAGGAAGAGCATCAAGATCGCGCCGGTGTAGACGATGATCTGCACCGCGAAGAGGAACGGCGCGTCGAGCACGGCGTAGAGGAACGCCAGGCTGATCATCACCACGGCGAGCAGCAGCGCGGCGTGCACGGCCTTGCGGACGAACAGGATGCCCAGCGCGGCCGCGACCATGATCGGGGCGAGGATCCAGAAGGTCATCGGGGTCCCCTCGGAGTTGTCGGACGGAGGAGCGGAGCGGAGGAGGACGAGAACTCCGTGGGGTGGTTCATCGGGGTCCCCTCGGAGTTGTCGGACGGAGGAGCGAAGCGGAGGAGGACGAGAACTGCGTGGGGTGGTTCATCGGGTCGCCCCCCGGTAGTAGTCGCCCTCGTCGTCGCCGAGGCGCATCGCGTGCGGCGGCTCCTCCATGCCCGGCAGGAGCGGGGCCAGCAGGTCGGACTTCTCGTAGATGAGGTCGGCCCGGTTGTCGTCGGCGAGCTCATACTCGTTGGTCATGGTCAGCGCGCGGGTCGGGCACGCCTCGATGCAGAGCCCGCACAGGATGCAGCGCAGGTAGTTGATCTGGTAGACGCGGCCGTAGCGCTCGCCGGGGCTGAAGCGACCGGAGCCGTCGGGCAGGTCGACGTTGGACGCGCCCTCGACGTAGATCGCGTCGGCCGGGCAGGCCCAGGCGCACAGCTCGCACCCGATGCACTTCTCCAGCCCGTCGGGCCAGCGGTTGAGCTGGTGCCGGCCGTGGAAGCGCGGAGCGGTCGGCACCTTCTCGAACGGGTACTGCTCGGTGACGACCTTCTTGAACATCGTTCGGAAGGTGACGCCGAACCCGGCGATCGGGTCCCAGAGGCTCTCCTTGATCCCCTTGGAGCCCTGCCCGGACTGAGACGACTCACTCATGGTTCTCCTCCGCTGCGGCGGTGACGGTGGTGCGGCTCTGGGCGAACGTGAGGGGCTGGGCGCCGCCGCGGACGGCACCGCCGGTCGGCATCGGCGGCACGGGGAACCCGCCGGCGAACGCGTCGTGCGGCTCCTCGCGCGCCTCGACGGGCTCGTCCTCGGGCGTCTTGTCCCCGACGAACATCAGCCCGACGGTGAGGACCAGCAGCACGGCGATCGCGGCCACGAGGTAGGTGCGGTTGATGTTGCCCTCGAGCGAGATGACGCGGATGGTCGCGACGGCAACGATCCAGGCCAGCGAGACCGGGATGAGCACCTTCCAGCCCAGCGCCATGAACTGGTCGTAGCGCATGCGGGGCAGCGAGCCGCGCAGCCACACGAACAGGAAGATGAAGCAGAAGACCTTGCCGAAGAACCACAGCAGGGGCCAGTAGCCGCTGTTGGCGCCCTCCCACACGTGCTCGATGCCCCACGGCGCGGCCCAGCCGCCGAGGAAGAGCGTGGTGGCGATGGCCGACACGGTCGCGAGGTTGATGTACTCGGCCAGGAAGAACAGCGCGAACTTGAGGCTGGAGTACTCGGTGTGGAAGCCGCCGACCAGCTCGCCCTCGGCCTCAGGGAGGTCGAAGGGCGCGCGGTTGGTCTCGCCGACCATCGAGATGACGTAGATGACGAAGGACGGCAGCAGGATCAGGCCGAACCAGAGCCGGTCCTGTGCGGCGACGATCTCCGAGGTCGACATCGACCCGGCGTAGAGGAACACCGCCACGAGCGCGAGGCCCATCGCGACCTCGTAGGAGATCATCTGCGCGCTCGAGCGCAGACCGCCGAGCAGGGAGTAGGTCGAGCCGGACGACCAGCCGCCGAGGACGATGCCGTAGATGCCGATCGAGGCGATGGCGAGCATGAAGAGCACCGCCACGGGCATGTCGGTGAGCTGCAGCGGGGTCCGGTGGCCGAAGAAGTTGACCTCGGGCCCGAGCGGGATCACCGCCCAGGTCACGAAGGCGGGCACGACCGCGATGATCGGCGCCACCAGGAAGACGACCTTGTCGGCCGCCTTGGGGACGATGTCCTCCTTGAGCGCGAGCTTGACGCCGTCGGCCAGCGACTGCAGGAGGCCGAAGGGACCGTTGACGTTGGGCCCGGGGCGGTGCTGCATCCGGGCCACGACCCGGCGCTCGAACCAGATGTTGAACAGGGTCAGCAGCACCAGGACCAGGAAGATGAGCACGGCCTTGAGCGCGATCACCCACCACGGGTCCTGGCCGAAGGCGGCCAGGCCGGGGTCCGGGAGGTCCGCCGCCAGCGGAGCGAGCATCGTCATCGTGAGGCTCCCTTCAGGGTGACCGGGCTGCCGGGCGAGGCGAGCTCGGCGAGGACGCCGCGGCCGAAGGACCGGGCCGGGACCCAGACCACGCCGTCGGGCAGGTCGGCGACCTCGACGGGCAGCGTCACGCTGCCCCGGTCGCCGGTGACGGTGACGAGCTGCTCGCCGCCGGGCTGGGCCTCGAGCATGCCGAGCACCGACTCGTAGGACGCACGGCTCACGCGGGCCACGGGCCTGCGGGCGGTGGCGCGCAGGTGCTCCTCGCCGTCCTGCAGCGAGCCGAGGTCGATGAGCTGCTTCCAGGTCGCGAGCGCGAACGAGGTCTCGCCCTTGCGGACCGGCTTGGCCGGACGCGGGGCCTTGCCGGCCTCCAGCGCCGGGCGGGCGCCGTCCCACGGACCGAGGGACTGCATCTCCTCGCGCACCTCGCCCACCGTGCGGAAGCCGAGCGGACGCCCCTGCCCGAGCGCGGCGAGCTCGTCGGCGATGCCGGACAGGACGCGCAGGTCGGGGAGGGAGGAGGGATTGGCGAAGACCGCGTCGAAGGCGCGGGCCCGGCCGTCCCACGTCACGAAGGTGCCGGCCTTGTCGGTGACCGGCGCCACCGGCAGGACGACGTCGGCGACGCGGGTCACGTCGGTCTCGCGGAGCTCGAGGCTGACCACGAAGCCGGCGGCGTCGAGCGCGGCGCGGAACGCGGCCGGGTCGGCCGTGTCGTCGGGGTCGACGCCCGCGACGACGAGGCCACCGAGCTCGCCCTTGGCGAGGGCCGCCACGATCGCGTTGCCGTCACGTCCGGCCTTGACGGGCAGCCCGTCCACGCCCCAGGCGGCACCCACGTCGACGCGGGCGGACGCCTCGGCGACGGGACGACCGCCGGGCAGCAGGTGGGGCAGGGCGCCCGCCTCGACCGCTCCGCGGTCGCCGGCGCGGCGCGGCACCCAGGCGATCCGCGCGCCGGTGCCGGCGGCGAGCTCGGCGGCGGCGGCGAGGGCGCCGTGGGTCTGGGCGAGCCGCTCGCCGACGAGGATCACGGCGTCGTTGGTGATGCCGTGCTCGGCGTCCTTGAGCGAGCCGATCACCTCGGCCTCGGTGCCGGGCGCGGCCGGCACGAGCCGGCCGTTCATCTTGGCCAGGCCGCGGGAGGTGTAGGGCGCGACGGACACGACCTGGGTGCGCCCACGCTTCGCCGCCTTGCGCAGCCGCAGGAAGATGGCCGCGGCCTCGTCCTCGGGCTCGAGGCCGAGCAGCACCACGACGGGTGCGGCCTCGAGGTCGGCGTAGGTGACGTCGCCGGCCAGCGCGACGTGGGAAGCCAGGAAAGCGGCCTCCTCGGCGCTGTGCGGGCGGGCCCGGAAGTCGATGTCGTTGGTGCCGAGCGAGACGCGCGCGAACTTGGCGTAGGCGTAGGCGTCCTCGGCGGTCAGCCGGCCACCGGTGAGCACGGCGGCGGCGCCGGCGTCACGCAGGCCGCGCGCGGCTACGGCGAACGCCTCGGGCCACGAGGCCGGACGCAGCTCGCCGTTGTCGCGGACCTGCGGGTAGGTGATCCGGTCGGGGAGCTGGGTGTAGCGGAAGGCGAACCGGTCCTTGTCGCTGATCCACTCCTCGTTGACCTCGGGGTCGTTGCCGGCCAGGCGGCGCATCACCTTGCCGCGGCGGTGGTCGATGCGGATCGCGGAGCCGCAGGCGTCGTGCTCGGCGACGCCGGGCACGGAGACCAGGTCGAACGGGCGCGAGCGGAAGCGGTAGTCGGCCGAGGTGAGCGCGCCGACCGGGCAGATCTGGATCGCGTTGCCGGAGAAGTAGCTCTCGAAGGGCTCGCGCTCGTAGATCGCGACCTGCTGGAGCGCACCGCGCTCGGCGAGGGCGATGAACGGGTCGCCGGCGATCTGCTCGGAGAAGCGGGTGCAGCGCGCGCACAGCACGCAGCGCTCGCGGTCGAGCAGCACCTGGGCGGAGATGTTGATCGGCTTGGGGAACGTGCGCTTGATCCCACCGTGCTCGGAGAACCGGCTCTCACCGCGGCCGTTGCTCATCGCCTGGTTCTGCAGAGGGCACTCGCCGCCCTTGTCGCACACCGGGCAGTCGAGCGGGTGGTTGATCAGCAGGAACTCCATGATCCCCTGCTGCGCCTTGTCGGCCACCTCGCTGGTCGCCTGGGTGTTGACGACCATGCCGTCGGCCACCGGAAGCGTGCACGAGGCCTGCGGCTTGGGGAATCCCCGGCCGTTGCCGGCGTCGGGGATGTCGACCAGGCACTGGCGGCACGCGCCGACCGGGTCGAGCAGCGGGTGGTCGCAGAAGCGCGGGATCTGCACGCCGACCTGCTCGGCGGCGCGGATGACGAGCGTGTCCTTGGGGACGCTGACCTGGACGCCGTCGATGGTCAGGGTGACCAGGTCGGTGTCGATCTTCTCCGGCGCCTTGTCGGTCGTGCTCATGCGGGTGCTCCCACCGGTGCGAAGGCGGTCGAGGCGGCCGGGTCGAACGGGCAGCCGCCGTGGGTCAGGTGCGCGAGGTACTCGTCGCGGAAGTGCTGGATCGAGCTCGAGATGGGGCTCGTGGCACCGTCGCCGAGGGCGCAGAACGCGCGGCCGAGGATGTTGTCGCACTGGTCGAGGAGCAGGTCGAGGTCGTCCTCGCTGCCCTGCCCGTTCTCCAGCCTGGCCATCGTCTGGGTCAGCCACCACGTGCCCTCGCGACACGGGGTGCACTTGCCGCACGACTCGTGCTTGTAGAACTCGGTCCACCGCAGCACCGCACGCACCACGCAGGTGGTCTCGTCGAAGAGCTGCAGGGCGCGGGTGCCCAGCATGGAGCCGGCGGCGCCGACGGCCTCGAAGTCGAGCGGCACGTCGAGGTGCTCGGGCGTCAGCAGCGGGGTGCTGGAGCCGCCGGGCGTCCAGAACTTGAGCTCGTGGCCCTCGCGCATGCCGCCGGCCAGGTCGATCAGCTCGCGCAGGGTGATGCCGAGCGGCGCCTCGTACTGACCGGGGTTGGTGACGTGGCCCGAGAGGCTGAAGATGCCGAAGCCGTTGGACTTCTCGGTGCCCATCCCGGCGAACCAGGCGGCGCCGTTGGCGATGATGCTCGGCACGGAGGCGATCGACTCGACGTTGTTGATCACCGTCGGGCTGGCGTAGAGGCCGGCGACGGCCGGGAACGGCGGGCGCAGCCGCGGCTGCCCGCGACGGCCCTCGAGACCCTCGAGCAGCGCGGTCTCCTCGCCACAGATGTAGGCGCCGGCACCGGCGTGCACGATGAGGTCGAGGTCGTAGCCCGAGCCGTGGATGTTCTTGCCGAGGTGGCCGGCCAGGTAGGCCTCCTGCACCGCGCGCTGGAGGCGGCGGATGACGTGGAGGACCTCACCGCGCACGTAGATGAACGCGGTGTGGGCGCGGATCGCGTAGGAGCTGATGATGACGCCCTCGACCAGCGTGTGGGGGCTGGCCATCATGAGCGGGATGTCCTTGCAGGTGCCCGGCTCGGACTCGTCGGCGTTGACGACGAGGTACTTGGGCCGGGGGTTGTCCTGCGGGATGAAGCCCCACTTCATGCCGGTCGGGAAGCCGGCGCCGCCGCGACCGCGGAGGCCGGACTCCTTGACGGCGTTGATCACGTCGTCGGGCGACATCGCGAACGCCTTGTCGACGGCCGCGTAGCCACCGTGCTCCTCGTAGGACGCCAGGGTCCAGGCGCGCTCGGCGTCCCAGTTGGCGGTGAGGACGGGGGTCAGTGTGTCCGTCACTTGCTCTCTCCCTCCGGAGCCGTCCAGCCCTTCTCACGGGCGATCGCGAGCCCGGCCAGCGAGGCGGGGCCGGCGGCCGGCCCCTCGTCGGCGCGGTCGTCGGGGAAGCCGGCGAGCACCCGCTCGGCCTCGCGCCACGTGCACAGGCGCGGGCCGCGGGTGGAGCGGACCTCCTTGCCGGCACGCAGGTCGTCGACGACCTCCACGGCCGACTCCGGCGTCTGGTTGTCCATGAACTCCCAGTTGACCATCATCACCGGGGCGTAGTCGCACGCGGCGTTGCACTCGACGTGCTCGAGGGTGATCTTGCCGTCCTCGGTGGTCTCGTCGTTGCCGACGTCGAGGTGCTCCTTGAGCCGCTCGAAGATCAGGTCGCCGCCCATCACCGCGCACAGCGTGTTGGTGCACACGCCGACGTGGTAGTCGCCTACCGGCTTGCGCTTGTACATCGTGTAGAAGGTCGCCACGCCGTTGACCTCGGCGGCGCTGATGCCGAGCACCTCGGCGCAGGCCTCGATGCCCTCGGGCGTGACCCGGCCCTCGACCGACTGCACGAGGTGCAGCATCGGCAGCAGGCCCGAGCGCTTCTCGGGGTAGCGGTCCGCGATCTCGCGCAGCTCGGCCCAGGTCTTCTCGTCGAGGCCAGGGCGCTCGAGGCTGTGGTCGGCGCTCATCGGTCGACTCCTCCCATCACGGGGTCGATGGAGGCGATGGCGACGATGACGTCGGCGACCATGCCGCCCTCGCTCATCACGCTCGTCGCCTGCAGGTTGGTGAACGACGGGTCGCGGAAGTGGGCGCGGAAGGGCCGCGTGCCGCCGTCGGAGACGACGTGGGCGCCCAGCTCGCCCCGGGGCGACTCGATCGGGACGTAGGCCTGTCCGGCCGGGACCCGGAAGCCCTCGGTGACCAGCTTGAAGTGGTGGATCAGGGCCTCCATCGACTCGCCCATGATGTGGCGGATGTGGTCGAGGCTGTTGCCCATGCCGTCGCTGCCGATGGCGAGCTGGCTGGGCCACGCGATCTTCTTGTCGCCCACCATCACGGGCGCGCCCTCGAGGCCGGCGAGGCGGTCGGCGCACTGCTCGACGATCTTGAGCGACTCCCACATCTCGTTGAGCCGGATGCGGAAGCGGCCGTAGGAGTCGGCGGTGTCCCAGGTCTGGACCTCGAAGTCGTAGTCCTCGTAGCCGCAGTAGGGCTGGGTCTTGCGGAGGTCCCAGGCGTAGCCGGTCGAGCGCAGCACCGGGCCGGTGAGACCCAGCGCCAGGCAGCCGGCGAGGTCGAGGTGCCCGACACCCTCCAGGCGGCCCTTGAAGATCGGGTTGGCGTTGCACAGCGCGGCGTACTCGGGCAGCCGCTTCCTCATCAGCGCGATGAAGTCGCGGATCTCGTCGAGCGCACCGGGCGGCAGGTCCTGCGCGACGCCGCCGGGGCGGATGAACGCGTGGTTCATCCGCAGGCCGGTGATCAGCTCGAACAGGTCGAGCACCAGCTCGCGCTCGCGGAAGCCGATGGTCATGACCGTCAGCGCGCCCAGCTCCATGCCGCCGGTGGCGATCGCGACGAGGTGGGAGGAGAGCCGGTTGAGCTCCATCAGGAGCACGCGCATGACCTGCGCCTTCTCCGGGATCTGGTCCTCGATGTCGAGCAGCCGCTCCACGCCCAGGACGTAGGTCGCCTCGTTGTAGAACGGGGAGAGGTAGTCCATGCGGGTGCAGTAGGTGACGCCCTGCACCCAGGAGCGGTACTCCATGTTCTTCTCGATGCCGGTGTGGAGGTAGCCGATGCCGCACCGGGCCTCGGTGACCGTCTCCCCCTCGAGCTCGAGGATGAGCCGGAGCACGCCGTGGGTCGAGGGGTGCTGCGGACCCATGTTGACCACGACCCGCTCGTCGGCGGACTCGCTGATGCTCTGGGTGATCGAGTCCCAGTCCTGGCCGGTGACGGTGAAGACGCGGCCCTGGCTGGTCTCGCCCGGGGTGGCGTAGAGGTCGTTGTCGGTAGCCATCAGTTGTAGCTCCTGCGCTGGTCGGGCGGAGGGATGGACCCGCCCTTGTACTCGACGGGGATGCCGCCGAGGGGGTAGTCCTTGCGCTGCGGGTGGCCCGGCCAGTCGTCCGGCATGAGCACCCGGGTCAGAGCGGGGTGACCGTCGAAGATCATCCCGAACATGTCGTAGGTCTCGCGCTCGTGCCAGTCGAGCGTCGGGTAGATGCTCACCAGGCTCGGCACGTGCGGGTCGCTGTCGGGCGCCGTGACCTCGACCCGGATCAGCCGGTTGTGGGTCATCGACGTCAGGTGGTAGACCGCGTGGAGCTCGCGCCCCGTGTCGTCGGGGTAGTGGACCCCGCTGACGCCGGAGCAGAACTCGAAGCGGAGAGCCTCGTCGTCGCGGAGCATCTGCGCCACGAAGGGCAGGTCCTCGCGACGGACGTGGAAGGTGATCTCGCCGCGGTGCACCACGACGCTCTCGATGGCCGAGGTGAGCCCGGCGGCCTCGAGGCGCTCCTGGAGCGCGTCGGCCACCTCGTCGAACCAGCCGCCGTAGGGCCTCGGGGACGCCTCGGGGAAGCGGATCGCCTTGACCAGGCCGCCGTAGCCGGACGTGTCGCCGGTGCCGGTGACACCGAACATGCCGTGGCGCACGCCGACCGCGTGCATCTCACCCGTCGGCGCCGGCACGTTCTCCGGCGACTGCTCGGGCGCGCGCTGCTCGACGCCGGTGCCGGTGCCGGTCTGGGCCTTGGCGTTCTCGAGGTTGCGCTCCTCGGCCGGACGCGCCGCCTCGTTGGAGTCGGTCTTGTCGTCGGACTCGTCGGCGGCCTTGCCGGCGGCCTTCTCGTCGGGCTTCTCGGTCATCGCAGCAGCCCCTTCATCTCCGAGGTCGGCAGCGCGCGCAGGGCGTCGGTCTCGAGTGCGGCGACCTCCTCGCGGCGGTTGGCGCCGAGCTTGGTGTGCTGGACCTGGTCGTGCAGCTTGAGGATCGCGTCGATCAGCATCTCCGGGCGCGGCGGGCACCCGGGCAGGTACATGTCGACGGGGACCACGTGGTCGACGCCCTGCACGATCGCGTAGTTGTTGAACATGCCGCCGGACGAGGCGCACACGCCCATCGCGAGCACCCACTTGGGCTCGGGCATCTGGTCGTAGATCTGGCGCAGGACGGGTGCCATCTTCTGGCTCACCCGGCCGGCGACGATCATCAGGTCGGCCTGGCGCGGGCTGGCCCGGAAGACCTCCATGCCGAAGCGGGCGAGGTCGTACTTGGGGCCGCCGGTGGTCATCATCTCGATGGCGCAGCAGGCCAGGCCGAAGGTGGCCGGCCAGAACGACGCCTTGCGCATGTAGCCCGCGACGCCCTCGACGGTGGTGAGCAGGACGCCGCTCGGCAGCTTCTCCTCGAGTCCCATGTCAGTCCCAATCCAGTCCGCCGCGGCGCCACACGTAGGCGTAGGCCACGAACACAGTGCCGATGAAGAGGACCATCTCGACGAGGCCGAAGAGGGCCATCTGGTCGAAGTGGACGGCCCACGGGTAGAGGAAGATGATCTCGATGTCGAAGACGATGAAGAGCATCGCGGTGATGAAGTACTTGACCGGGATCCTGCCGCCACCCACGGGCTGCGGCGTCGGTTCGATGCCGCACTCGTAGGAGTCGAGCTTGGCCCGGTTGTATCGCTTGGGACCCACGACGGCGCTCATGATCACGGAGAAGACCGCGAAGCCCGCCGCGATGAGTGCCAGCGCCAGGATCGGCGTGTAGAGCTCCATCGCTTCCCTTCCGGTGGACCAGCACCACGCCCATCTGGGGCACGTGACCTTGTGAACGGCTTCACGAGTGGCGCGACCCACAGTCTAGGACTCGTGCGCCGGATGCGTCACCCCGGGGTCGCACCTCCGAACCCGCCCCTGACCTGCGGATTTAGGTGACGGGGCCGTGCCCTAATTCTCAGGCGGTTGCGCGGTGCAGCGCGACGATGCCACCGGTGAGGTTGCGCCACTCCGGACGCTGCCACCCGGCCTCGGCGAGCATCGCCGCGAGCCCCTCCTGGTCGGGCCAGGCGAGGATCGACTCGGCGAGGTAGACATAGGCGTCGGACGCGCTCGCGGTGAGCGCCGCGATGCGCGGCAGGGCCCGCATGAAGCCGTCGAGGTAGGCGGCCCGGAAGGCCGCGTTGGTCGGGGTGCTGAACTCGCACACCACGAGTCGCCCGCCGGGCCGGGTGACCCGCAGCATCTCCTTCAGTCCCGCGACCGGGTCGACGAAGTTGCGCAGGCCGTAGGAGATCGTCACCGCGTCGAAGGTGTCGTCCAGGAACGGCAGCCGCGTGCCGTCGCCGGCGACGAACGGGAGGGTGGGCCGGTCCTTCTTGCCCTGCTGCAGCATGCCGACGGAGAAGTCGCACGGCACCGCGGTGGCCCCGTGGGCCCCGAACGGCTCGCTCGAGCAGCCGGTGCCGGCCGCCAGGTCGAGCACCAGGTCGCCGCGCTGCGGCGCCACGGCCGCCACCATCGACCGGCGCCAGGACCGCTGGATCCCGGCCGTCATCAGGTCGTTGGTGAGGTCGTAGCGCTTGGCCACGGTGTCGAACATGCGACGTACGTCGGTCGGTTGCTTGTCCAGGTCAGCGCGGGCCACGCGGCGAGCGTAGGCGTCCCGGCCCCGGGAGGCGAGGTGGGGGTGTCGGGGCACCTCCCTATGATCGTGAGTGTCGATGATCGAGGGGGTCATCGGCTCCGGGGGAGGATCCACATGTCACGCCGTCGCTCGTTCGCGCTCGCCCTGGCGCTGCTGTGCGCGCTGAGCGGTCTCTCCGCCGTCGGCGCGTCCACCGCGGCGTCCGCGGCGGAGCCCGGCTCCACCTCCGCGTCCACCTCCTCGTCCACCTCTCCGGCCCGCGCGTTCACCCCGATGCGGCTCGGTGACCGCGGGTGGCGCGTGCGCGTGCTGCAGAGCCGCCTGCACCAGCTCGACCTGCACTCCGAGGTCGTGACCAGCCGCTTCGACCGCGAGACGCGCGACGGGGTCGCGACCTTCCAGCGCCGCCGCGACTGGCGGGACGACGGGGTGGTCGACGAGCGCACCTGGCGCGCGATCGTGGCCCGCACGACCGAGCCGACCACCGAGGCGCTGCACAACGTCTACACGCCCGGGCCGCCGCTGCTCCAGCACGGCGACACCGGCCTCCGGGTGCGCCAGGTGCAGGCCCGGCTCAAGCAGCTGCGCTGGTACGACGGCCCGGTGACCGGCCGCTACGGCCGCACCACCGTCGAGGCGGTCGAGGGGTTCCAGGCCAAACGCCGGATCCCGGTGACCGGACAGGTCGACCGCCGCACCCTCTCCCGGCTGACCGCGATGACCCGGCCGCCGACGCGGGCCGAGCTCTTCAACATCGTGCCCACCGGCCCGGCCCTCGACCCACGCTGCCTCTCGGGCCGCGCGATGTGCGTCGACAAGACGTCGCGGTCGCTGCGCTGGGTCGTCGACGGGGTGGTCCTCAAGAGCGTCGAGGTGCGCTTCGGCTCCGACGAGCTGCCCACGCGCGAGGGGGCGTTCGCGGTGTTCCGCAAGTCGCGCGACCACGTCTCCAGCCTCTACCACACCCCCATGCCGTTCGCGATGTTCTTCTCCGGCGGCCAGGCCGTCCACTACTCCCCCGACTTCGCGGCCAACGGCTACAACGGCGCCTCCCACGGGTGCGTCAACGTGCGCGACCGCGCCGCGGTGGCGTGGCTGTTCGACCACGTCCGGATCGGCGACAAGGTCATCGTCTACCGCTCCTGAGCCGGACCGCGGTCAGGGCCTGGGTCAGGGCCGGGGTCAGGGGCCGGGGGGCCCGGTCAGCGAGAACGCCGGGTCGATGGCCGCGCCCGCGCGGCCGCGCCGGGGCAGGGCCGTCGAGGCGGCCTCCACGGCGGGCGCCGCGGGCGCCGCGACCACGGCGGGCTCGCGCGACAGGTCGAGCCGGACCGAGGGGTGGTGCGCGACGCGACCGATCCGGAAGCCCGACGTCCGCGCCAGCGCGCTGACCGTCCGGTTGACCCGGGCGTCCATGACCAGCACGCGCAGCCGGCCGCCCCACCAGGGCGCGAGCGCGGACGCCTCCGCCGCGAGCCTCCTGTCCCGCGAGCCCAGGCGCGCCTCGGCCACCTGGGCGGACACGGCGTCGAGCACCTCGCGCGGCGTCGCGTGCCAGGGCGACCCGTCGACCGACGCGGCCTCCAGCAGGCCCTCCAGCGCCCGGGCGGTGACGTGGTCGAGCAGCAGGTGGGTCGGCGAGACGTGGGCGAGGGCGCCCTCGAGGTCGGCGGCCGACTCGATCCACGCGAGGGTGCACCCCGCCGTCAGGTGGGCGTCGCGCGCGACCGCGGTGAAGCGGCCGGTCGCCTCGCCGACGAGCAGCACGACGTCGGCGGCGGTCAGGTCCGAGAGCGCGCCGGAGGCCTCGGGCCGGAACAGCCAGGGCAGGCCCTTGTCCCGGGGCAGGCCGAGCACGGGTGCGGAGGAGCTGTCGGCGCGGGCGCCCGCCACCCACCCCAGCAGGTCGGGCTGGCGCTTGCGCCGCTCGAGCCCCATGGCGCGCAGCCGCTCCCACGAGGGTTCGTCGCACTCGAAGAGCTGGGCCCCGTCGAGCGGGGCGCGGCGCAGCAGGGCCAGCCGCCGCTCGTCGTCGACCACGACCAGACGGACCTGGACGCCGTCGAGGAGGTGGCGCACGCCCTCGGGGTCCAGGCGCTCGGGCAGGAGCAGCGGCACGGCCCCGGCCACGCGGGTGGCGAGCTCGATCTCGAGCTGGCGGATGCCCGTCGGCACGCGGATCACGACCACCTGGCCGGGGTCGACGCCGGCCTCGATCATGCCGGCGCCGCCGTCGATGGCCCGCCGGTAGAGCTCGTTCCAGGTCAGCGAGGTCCACGCGCCGTCTCGCAGCTCGGCGACGGCGACCTCCAGCGCGCGGTTGCGCGCGTGGCGCTCCAACCGTGCGAGAGGAGATTCGTGGGCAGGCACCTGCGGGCTCCTAGGTGAGACGGCTACCGGGGCAACGTAGGTGACCCACGCCTCTCCTGTTCGCCGTTTGGCCGATCTGTCGTCCTCGTCCTCCGTGCCGCGGCGTAGGCTCCCCCCTCGTGACGACCCCCGCGTCCGGCCCCGGACCTGCTGCGCCGCTCGTCGTGCGCACCGTCCCCGTGGACCTGGCCGACCTCCCCCTCCTCGACCTGCTGCCGCGCGACGAGCCGGTCAGCTGGCTGCGCCGCGGCGAGGGCCTGGTCGGTTGGGGCGTCGCCGCCCGCCTGGAGACCTCGGGGCCGACCCGCTTCAGCGACGCGGTCAAGTGGTGGGCCGAGACCGTGGCGCGCGCCGACGTCGACGACCGCGTCGCCGAGCCGGGCACCGGGCTGGTGTGCTTCGGCGCCTTCGCGTTCGCCGACGAGCCGGGCGACTCCGTGCTGGTGATCCCGCAGGTCGTCGTCGGCCGTCGCGGCGACCGCACCTGGCTCACCACCGTCTCCGTGGAGGCGCCCGACCTGGCCCCGGCACCCGCCCCCGAGCCGCCGGTCGGACTGGTGTTCTCCGACGGCGCCCGCAACGGCGAGGAGTGGATGTCGGTCGTGGCCGACGCGGTGCGGCGCATCACCGACGGCGACCTGGAGAAGGTGGTCCTGGCGCGCGACCTGATCGCCACCACCGACGAGCCGGTCGACGTCCGCTGGCCGCTCCACCGCCTCGCCGCGCAGTACGAGATGTGCTGGACCTTCCACGTCGACGGCCTGTTCGGCGCGACCCCCGAGATGCTGGTGCGGCGCGAGCGCGGCCTGGTGACCTCCCGGGTGCTGGCCGGCACGATCCGCCGCACCGGCGACGACGAGCGCGACCTCGCCCTGGCCGCCACCTTGGCCCGGTCGTCGAAGGACCTCGAGGAGCACGAGTACGCCGTGCGCTCGGTGGCCGACGCCCTCGAGCCGCACTGCTCGTCGATGAACGTGCCGGAGGCGCCGTTCGTGCTCCACCTGCCCAACGTCATGCACCTGGCCACCGACGTCAACGGCGTCGTCCACGACGCCGCCACGTCGCTCCAGCTCGCCGAGTCGCTGCACCCGTCGGCGGCCGTGGGCGGCACCCCGACCGCGGTGGCGACGCGCCTCATCACCGAGATCGAGGGGATGCCGCGCGACCGCTACGCCGGCCCGGTCGGCTGGATGGACGCCTCCGGCGACGGCGAGTGGGGCATCGCGCTGCGCTCGGCGATGGTGGTCGAGGGCGGCGTGCGGCTCTTCGCCGGCTGCGGCATCGTGGCGAGCTCCGACCCCGAGGCCGAGCTGGCCGAGTCGCAGGCGAAGTTCGTGCCGGTGCGCGACGCGCTCGGCGCCGGCTGAGCGCTCGGGACTGCTCCGGTCAGAGGTCCTGACCCGGCTCGCGGCGCACGTAGGCCTGCGAGTCGGGCAGCAGGTTGCCCATGTGCGTGGCGACGAAGTCGAGGCCGATGTCGCTGTAGATGCGGTCGTGGATGGCCAGCGAGGTCGGCGCGCCGACCTCCCGCACGAAGTCGACGGCCTCGCTCAGCTTGAGCCACGGCGCGCTCACCGGGGCGAGCAGCACGTCGACGGCCCGGCCCGGCGGGGTGAGCGCGTCGCCCGGGTGGTAGACGCTCGACCCGCCGGACTCCAGGACGTAGCCGGAGTTGTCGAAGCGGTCGTAGTCGGGGTGGATGACCGCGTGCTTCTCGCCCACGACCTCCACCGCCGTGCCGGCGACCTCGAGGCGGTCGCCGGGCCGCACGACCGTCACCCGCTCGGCGACCTCGGGCGCGTGCTCGCGCAGCGCCCGCTCCACGGCGGCGATCGTCCAGACGGGCACGTCGATCCCGCGGAGGTGGTCTGGGTGCACGTGGTCGGCGTGCTCGTGGGTGATCAGCACGGCGTCCGCGCCCACGAGCGCCTCCGGGTCGGTGAACACCCCCGGATCGATGACGACGACGCCGCCGTCGCCCTGCACCCGCACGCAGGCGTGACCGAACTTCGTGATCCTCATGGGCCGACCCTACGTCCGCGGACGGCACGGCGAATCGCCGTACTGACTGGGCACGAGGTTAGGGTGGGGCAGCCTCCGACGGGTGGAGTGCCCTGGGGGAAACACCGAATCGCACCCGACACGAAGAGAGTCCTACATGTCTGCACGCCGCGTGCTCGCAGGCAGCGCTGTCGCGCTGCTCCTGCCCGCGTCCCTGCTCCTCACGGTCGAGACCGGCTCGGCCACCGACTCCGCGGCGAGGCCCGCGTCGACGTCGGTGACCGCCAAGGCCGGCCAGAAGATCTCGCTGGAGGTGCTCCCACAGATCGTCCAGCAGGGCAAGCGCACCGCCAGCGCCGACCAGGCCAAGGCCGCCGTCACCGCCACGATCAAGCCGGTCAAGGTCGGCCGCAAGGTCGTCCTCGAGCGGCTCGACGGGACCTCGTGGAAGAAGGTCGGCACCGCCAAGCAGGAGAAGTCGGGCGACGCCAACTTCACCGCCGCGGTGTCCAGCGGCGGCGCCGCCGTGACCTACCGCGCCACGGCCCAGAAGTTCAAGGGCCTCAAGAAGGTCACCAGCGGCACCGCCGACACCGCTCAGTGGCTGACCCCCACGTTCACCGACGAGTTCTCGGGCAGCTCGCTCGGCCCGGCGTGGAGCATGCGCGGCCAGGACTACGAGCCGGACAGCAAGCGCAAGTGCTCCAAGGGCGACCCGAAGGCCGTCAAGGTCTCCGGTGGCACCGTGCGCCTGAGCGTCATCAAGGACACGTCCACGAAGACGAAGTGCAAGGCCGCCTCGCGCAAGCTCAAGAAGAAGATCTCCTACCGCCTCAACGGCCACATCGGCACCGAGGGCATGTTCGACTACAAGTACGGCGTCGCCGCCGCGCGCATCAAGATGCACAAGTCGCAGGGCCAGCACTCCAGCTTCTGGTCGCAGCCCGTCGGTGGCAACGGCCCCGGCAGCGACGGCCACGAGATCGACATCATCGAGTACTTCGGTGACAAGCACCCGCAGGGTGGCCTCACGAGCTTCATCCACTGGTACAAGGGCAAGCGCCTGATCAAGACCGGCTCGTGGATCAAGGACTCGAAGTCGTTCCTGAAGAACAAGGGCGACGGCTGGTCGAAGAACTACCACGTCTTCTCGGTCCAGTGGACGCCGAAGACGATCATCTTCCGCATCGACGGCAAGGAGACCTGGCGCACGTCGGCCCGCGTCTCCAAGACGCAGCAGTACCTCATCCTGAGCCTGCTCGCCTCCGACTACGAGGCGCTGGAGATGAGCGACAAGAAGCTGCCGCAGCACATGTACGTCGACTGGGTCCGCGTGTGGGAGACCCCGCAGGCCTGATCGACTGCTCGACGTCGCACCACCGGATCCGCGCGTTGGCCCCTCAGGGGGCCAGCGCGCGGATTCTTGTGTCGAGGTCGGCGCGGTTGTCGCGGCGCACCCGCGCCTCGACCACCTCGATCCCGCCGTTGGGCGAGGCGAGGGCCTGCTCGAGCTCGGGCAGCCCGGTGACCCGCAGGTGGGGCACCCGCGCCGCCGCGCAGAGGCTGGCGACGTCGACGCCGTGCGGGGTGCCGAAGAGGGTGTCGAAGCGGTCGGCGTGCTCGGGCGCACCCTGCTCGAGCGTGGCGAAGATCGAGCCGCCGTCGTCGTTGACCACCACGAGCGTGAGGTCGGGACGCTCCTCGCGCGGGCCCAGGAACAGGCCCGTGGTGTCGTGGAGGAAGGTCACGTCGCCCATCAGCGCGAGCGCGCGCGTCGACCGCGGTCGGCCCAGTGCGGCGCCGATCGCGGTGCTCACGGTGCCGTCGATGCCCGCCAGGCCGCGGTTGGCGATCACCTTGCGGCGCCCGCCCACCTCGTAGGGGGCGACCATCAGGTCGAGGTCGCGGATCGGGTTGGACGCCCCGACCACCAGCAGCCCGCCGGGCGGCAGCGCACGGCTCACCGCGCCCGCCACCTCGTAGGGCGTGAGGTCGGGCTCGGCGGCCAGCAGCCGGTCGAGCCCGCGCGAGACCGACCGGTCCGCGAGGCGCCACTCCTCGAGCCAGGCCGCGTCGTCGGTGCCGGCCGCGCGCACGCCGTCGTGGGCGTCGACCTCGACGGCCACCGGGAACGGACGCGTGGCCCACATGCCGCGCGGGCGCACGGAGACCACCTCGACGTCCCCGCGGGCCAGCAGCCGCGACACCGGGCGCGACAGGGTCGGGTGGCCGAGGACGACCACGCGCTCGACCCGCCGGCCGAGGTCGCCGCCGAGCAGGAGCCGGTAGGTGCGCACCACGGCGTCACCGGTGCGGCAGCCGCTGCTCGGCTCGGCGAGCAGCGGCCAGCCGGCGCTCTCGGCGAGCTGGCGCGCGGGCGGGCCGGCGTCGTCCCCGGCGACCACCACGGTGCGCGGGCCGAGGGCGAGCTCCAGGGGCCGGGGTGCCCGCGGGGCCGCGGTGGCGGCCCACGCCGGCACGTCGCCTCCGTCCCACCCGTCGTCGGGCAGCAGCGGGTCGTCGAGCTGGACGTTGAGGTGCACCGGGCGCCGGTGCTCGTGCGAGCGGACGAACGCGAGCAGGTCGTCGAGGTCGGCCGCCGCGACGTCGAGGGTCGGCGCGAACTCCCCGAAGATGCCCGCCTGGTCGGTCGTCTGGTTGGCGCCGGTGCCGCGCAGCCGGGCCGGGCGGTCGGCCGTCACCACGACGAGCGGGACGGCCGCGTGCGCGGCCTCGACGACTGCGGGCAGCAGGTTGGCGACCGCAGTGCCCGAGGTGCAGCACACCGCCGCCGGCCGGCCGCTGACCTTGGCGAGGCCGAGCGCGAGGAACGCCGCCGTGCGCTCGTCCATGCGCGTGTGCAGGCGCAGACCGCCG
This sequence comes from Nocardioides sp. Z24_21, assembly GCF_058134345.1. Taxonomy (NCBI): domain Bacteria; kingdom Bacillati; phylum Actinomycetota; class Actinomycetes; order Propionibacteriales; family Nocardioidaceae; genus Nocardioides; species Nocardioides sp. Z24_21. Next base: position 543,864 of record NZ_JBYTTH010000002.1, on the reverse strand, counting down.
GCCTGCGCGGCGTCGTAGAGGGCGAAGGACAGCGGTGCGTTGCGCGACCCCGGGGCCAGCACGACCTCCGTCACCCGGGCCCCGCGCAGGGCGGTGACGACGTCGCGGGCCAGGCGGGTGGAGGGGTTCACGGGGTCCGATCCTGCCCTACCGCCGCGAGCCGCTCGCGCCAGTGGGCGACCCGGTCGGGCGCGGCAGCGAGCCGCACGAGCGCCGACTCGTCGACCTCGGGCCGCTCGACCCGCAGCATCCCGTCGACCGGGAGCAGCGGCTCGGTCGCCACGTCGTCGGTGAGCAGCTGCACCGTCGCGAGCCCACAGGCGTGGTGCAGCTCGGGGAGCGCGGCGGCCAGGGCGACCCCGGCCGCGATGCCGACGCTCGACTCGACGGCGCTGGACACCACGACGGGCAGGCCGATGTCCTCGGCGATCCGCAGGCAGGCGCGCACCCCACCGAGCGGCTGCACCTTGAGCACGGCGATGTCCGCCGCCTCGAGGTCGCGCACCCGGTAGGGGTCCTCCGCGCGGCGGATCGACTCGTCGGCGGCCACCGGCACGTCCACCCGGCGGCGCACCACGGCGAGGTCCTCGACCGCCATGACCGGCTGCTCGACGTACTCCAGGCCGCCGGCGGCGCGGTCGAGGGCGTCGATCGCGCGGACCGCCTCGTCGACGTCCCACGCCCCGTTGGCGTCGACGCGCACCAAGCCGCCGGGCCCCAGCGCGTCGCGCACCGCCTCGACCCGTGCGAGGTCGTCGGCGAGGACCTGACCCCGCTCGGCGACCTTGACCTTCGCGGTGCGGCAGCCGCCGGCGGTGACGATCGCGTGGGCACGGTCGGGGTCGGTCGCGGGGACGGTCACGTTGACGGGCACGAGGGCGCGCAGCGGCTCCGGCCAGCCCTCGTCGGCCGCCTCGCGGGCGGCGACGAGCCACGGGCGCGAGGTGGGGTCGTCGTACTCCAGGAACGGCGACCACTCCCCCCACCCGGCCGGTCCGCGCAGCAGCACGCCCTCGCGCACGGTGATGCCGCGGAACCTCGTGCGCAGCGGGATCGAGAAGACGTAGGGCTCGTCCATCACAGGTGGTCCCGGAGCGCCTGGCGGTCGACCTTGCCGTTGGGCAGCAACGGCAGGCTCTCGACCCACCTGAACTCCCGCGGGGCCCACGACCGGGGGTGCACCAGGCTGACCCAGTCGCGCAGCTCGGCCTCGCGGACGTTGCCGACCACCACGGCGACCAGCCGCTGGCCCCACTCGGCGTCGGGGACGCCGATGACCTCGGCGTCCTCCACCAGCAGGTGCTCGCGCAGCCGCCGGGCGACCGCGGCGGCCGGGATCTTGACCCCGCCGCTGACCACGACGTCGTCGAGGCGGCCGATGATCTCGAGGCGGCCGTCGGCGTCGAGGCGCCCGGCGTCGGAGGTGAGGAACCAGCCGTCCACGACGCACTCGGCGGTCAGCTCCGGGTCGTCGTCGTAGTGGCTGAACAGGGTGGGGCCCGAGATCCGCACGCGTCCCTCGGCACCGATGGCCACCCCGACGCCGTCGAGGGGCACGCCGTCGTAGACGCAGCCGCCGGAGGTCTCCGAGGAGCCGTAGGTCCCGACGACGCGGACGCCCTGGTCCTCGGCCCGCCGGCGCACGTCGGGGTCGAGCCCGCCTCCGCCGACGAGGACGGCCTCACAGCGGGCGAGCGCGGCGACCTGCACGGGGTCGGCGACGATGCGGTGCAGCTGGGTGGGGACCAGCGAGGCGAAGGTGGGGACGCCGGCGGGGCCGGCCTCGATCGCCCGTGCGACGTCGAGGCCGTCGACGACCGCCGGCTCGTGGCCGGCGACGAGGGACCGGACGATCACCTGCACCCCGGCGACGTACGACGAGGGGAGCGCGAGCAGCCACCGGCCGGTCGCGCCGAGCCGCCGCGCGGACGCGTCCACGCTGGCCAGCACCGCGCGGCGCGGGATCACGACGCCCTTGGGCCGCCCCGTGGACCCGGACGTCTCGATGAGCAGCGGGGCCGGGGTGTCGGCCTCCAGCCACCGGGAGAGCTGCCTGATCGCGACCGAGGGCTCGCCGGAGGGACGCAGGAGACTCACACGCCGAACGCTAGTCGCTCGCCCGCGCCGAGCGCGACGGGCACCACGTCGTAGGGTCGCGCGCATGAGCGCGTACTGGATCACGACCTACACGGCCGTCCACGACCCCGACAAGGTCGCGGCCTACGCCGTGCTCGCCGGCCCGGCGCTCGTCGCCGCGGGTGGGCGGTTCCTCGTGCGGGGGGTGCCCGAGGCGACCTTCGAGAACGGTCGGGCGACGCGGACCGTCGTCATCGAGTTCGACTCGGTCGAGGCCGCCGTCGCCGCGCACGACAGCGCGGCCTACCAGGAGGCGCTGCGGGCGCTCGACGGCGGCGCCGACCGCGACATGCGCGTGGTGCCCGGGGCCTGAGGGGCCGGCGGGGCCCACCCCGCGCCGCTCACTCCGGCCGGTCGAGCACCAGCCGCTGGCCGCCGTCGGCGAGCTCGCGGCACGCGTCGAGGTGTCCGGCGTGCGTCGCGGTCTCCACGAGCACGTGCAGCAGCACCTCGCGCATCGTCGAGTAGGGCGGGTCCTCGCCCTCGAACCACCACGCCAGCGGCGCGTCCAGCGGCCGCCGGGCGATCACCTCGGTCGCGAGCCGGCACTCCTCCTCGTAGGCGCCCAGCACGTCGTCGTCGCTCAGGTCGATCGGGAGCCGCCAGCCGTCGTAGCCCACGGGGAGGGCGACCTGCTCGCCGCCGACCGCCGCACGGAACCACAGCCGCTCGACGTCGTGGGTGAGGTGGTGCACCAGCCCCAGCGGCGTCCACCCCGACGGGAGGGTCGAGACGCGCCGGTCCTCGATCCGCATCGCCTCGACCTGCTGCCGGACGTGGCGGCGCTTGCTCTCCAGCCAGTCGAGCAGGTCGTCGCGGGTGGTGTCGTGCGGGTTCGTGTCCACGTGGTCAGCGTGCCATGGTGGGGGATGGACGCCTTCCGGCTGGTCGTCACCGTCGTCGTGATGGTGGGGGTGGTGGTCGCCATCCTCCTCTTCGAGCGGCGCCGCGCCGAGCGCATCACCCGCGACACCGGGCGGATGGCGCAAGGCCGCCCTGAGGGCGAGGCCCCGGACCAGGACCGCCGGCCGGAGTAGGGCCATGTCGGACCTGCGGGGGATCCTCGGCCTGGCGCTGCTGCTGCTCATCGCGGTCGCGCTGTCCACGCACCGGCGCGGCATCTCGTGGCGCACCGTCGGTGTCGCGCTGGCCCTCCAGGTCGCCTTCGCGGCGCTGGTGCTGCGGTGGGGCCCGGGCAAGGACGCCCTCGAGTGGGTCTCCGACGGCGTGGCCACCCTCATCGGCTACGCCGGCGAGGGCACGACCTTCGTGTTCGGCCCCCTGCTGGAGGTGGGCGACGACGACCAGACGATCTTCGCCCTCCAGGTGCTCCCGGTGATCATCTTCCTGGGCGCGCTGATCGGCCTGCTCTACTACCTGAGGGTCGTGCAGTGGGCCACCTGGCTGCTGGGCGGCGCGCTCTCCAGGCTGCTCGGGATCAGCAAGGTCGAGTCGATGTACGGCGCGACGGTGATCTTCCTCGGCCAGTCCGAGGCGCCGCTGATGATCGCGCCCTACCTCCGCTCGCTGCGCCGCGGGCAGCTGTTCACCGTGATGACCGCGGGCTTCGCGGCCGCCGCCGGCTCGACGCTCGTGGGCTACTCGCTGCTGGGGGCTCCCCTGGAGTACCTGCTCGCCGCGACCGTGATGAACGCCCCCGCCTCGCTGCTGATGGCCAAGGTGATGTGGCCCGACAGCACGCCGGATGACGACGAGCTCGAGGGCGCGACCCCGGTCGACGCCGAGGAGGAGGTCGACGTGCGCGCGGTGCGCGACGAGGAGTCGACCAACGTCATCGACGCCATCGGGCACGGCACCCTGGCCGGGGCGCGGATCGCGGTCACCGTCGGCGCGCTGCTCATCGCGTTCGTCGCGCTGATCGCCCTGGCCGACGGGATCCTGGGCGCCGTCGGGTCCTGGGTCGGCATCGACGACCTCACCTTCGAGGGGATCCTCGGCTGGTGCCTGGCGCCGCTCGCCTGGCTGCTGGGCGTGCCCTGGTCGGAGGCGGGCCAGGCCGGCGGCTGGATCGGCGAGAAGACGGTGCTCAACGAGTTCGTCGCGTTCGCCAACTTCGGGCCCGAGATCGACAGCCTCTCCCCCGTCACCGTCGCCGTCGTGACGTTCGCGCTGGCCGGCTTCGCCAACGTCGCCTCGATCGCCATCCAGATCGGCACCCTCGGCTCCCTGCTTCCCGAGCGCCGCGGCGTGATCGCCCAGCTCGGGGTGCGGGCGCTGGTCGCCGGCGCGCTCGCCAACCTGGCCAACGCCGCGATCGCCGGCGTCGTGATCGCGATCTAGCCCCCGCACGAGGCGGGGCGTGACGCACGCGACCGAAAATCGCAGGACGGGCGTCGGTGCTGCGGGAGAGGATGGCCGGCGATGCTCACCGCACTGAAGAACTACGCCACTCCCCCCTCCACCCTCGCCGGACGGCTGTCGGTCCAGTCCCTCCTCTTCGCCTCCGGCGACGGCACGTTCCTCGCGGGATCGGCCGTGTTCTTCACCCTCGTGGTGGGGCTCTCCCTCGGCCAGGTGGGCATCGGCCTCACCATCGCCGCGATCGCGAGCTTCGTGGTGGCGGTGCCGATGGGCAAGCTCGTCGACCACTTCGGCCCCAAGCGGATGTGGACCTTGTCGGCCGCCTGCCAAGGTGCGCTCTTCCTGGCGTGGCCGTTCATCGACAGCTTCCCCGAGTACGTCGCGCTGGCCGTCGCGATGGAGGTCGCCGGCACCCTCGGCGGCACGGCGCACGGGGCGTACGTCATCGACATCCTCCCCCCGTCGGAGCGAGTGGAGTCGCGCGCCTACCTCTACTCCGCGCTCAACGTCGGCTTCAGCATCGGCGCGTTCCTCGGGGCGGGGGCGATCGCGTTCGGCACCGAGGCGCTGCGGTGGGCGCCGCTCCTGAGCGCGGTGCTGTTCCTGTGCAACAGCGCCGCCATCCCCCGGCTGCCCGACGCCACCCACGACGTCCGCAGCTCCGAGCCACGGGCCAAGCCGGAGGGCATCCCGGCGATCCGCAACCGCAGCTGGATCGCCGTCACCTTCTTCACCGGTGTCATGTGGACCAACCAGGTGCTGCTCCACACCGTCATCCCGGTGTGGCTGGTGACCGAGACCGACGCCCCCAAGGTGCTGGTGGCGGTGCTCTTCGGCACCAACACCGTGATGTGCATCGTGCTGCCGCGCCTGGCGTCGCGTGGCATCCGCGACGTCACGACCGCCCTGCGCGCCGTCCGCCTCTCCACGGTCTTCTTCGTCCTGACCTGCCTGGTCACCCTGGCCACCCACGAGACGACCGGGTGGCTCACCATCGCGCTGTTCTTCCTCGGTCACGTCGTCCTGACCTGGGCCGAGCTCTACCTCTCCGCATCGGGGTGGACGCTCGAGGCCGAGCTGATGGACCCCCGTCGCCGCGGTGACTACCAGGGCGTCTCGGAGCTCGGCGGCACCCTCGGACGGTTCTGGGCGCCCGCGGTCTACGGCTTCCTCGCGATGGAGTGGGGGGCCTTCGGCTGGCTGACGATCGCGGTGATCGTCGTCGTCGCCGCGGCCGGGCTGCACGTGTCCGCGCACGCGGGCCGCCGCTTCCTCGAGCAGCACGTGCCCGCCGACGTGCTGGCCGACGCGCGCGCGGACGGGCCTGCGCCGGAGGACGCGGCCGCCGGCGGGCCGCCCACGATGCTCGAACCCGACGGGCCCCTGCCAGAATCCACCGGTGACCTCCTCCGCTGACTGGCTCGCCGGCGCCCGGCCGCGCACCCTCCCCGCGGCGGTCGCGCCCGTGCTCGCGGGCACCGGCGTCGCGGCGTACGTCGACCACGCCGTGTGGTGGAAGGCGCTGCTCGCCCTGGTGGTGAGCCTGGCGCTGCAGGTCGGGGTCAACTACGCCAACGACTACTCCGACGGCGTGCGCGGCACCGACGCCGACCGCGTCGGCCCGATGCGCCTCGTCGGCTCGGGGGCGGCGTCACCGGGTGCGGTCAAGGCCGCCGCCTTCGCCGCCTTCGGCGTGGCCGCGGCCGCGGGCCTGGTGCTCGCCGCCACGACCGCGTGGTGGATCGTCGCGGTCGGGGTCGTGTGCGTGGTGGCCGCGTGGTTCTACACCGGCGGGCAGCGGCCCTACGGCTACCTCGGCCTCGGCGAGGTGATGGTCTTCGTCTTCTTCGGCCTGGTGGCGGTCGTCGGCACCACCTACGTGCAGACCCGGACGTGGGAGTGGGCGGCGCTCTACGCCGGGGTCGGCATCGGGGCGCTCGCGTGCGCCATCCTCGTCGCCAACAACCTCCGCGACATCCCCACCGACACGCTCGCCGACAAGCGCACGCTGGCGGTGCGCCTGGGCGACGAGCGCACCCGCTACGCCTACGCGTTCCTGGTGCTGGTCGCCGCCGCCGCGGTGGTGGCCGTCGCGGCCGCCACCACCTGGTGGGCGCTCCTCGGCCTGGCGTTCCTGGCCCGCGCGCTGCCCCCGACCCGGGCCGTGCTCGGCGGGGCCACCGGCGGCGGGCTCGTCCCGGTGCTGGCCGCGACCGGCGCCGCCGAGCTGCTCTGGTCGCTGCTGGTCGCCGGCCCGCTGCTGGTGCTCTCCTGACGCCGTAACCCGTTGGCGGGGCGCCGCCCGCGCTGACTAGCGTTGAGGCGTGGACTACGACTTCGCCATCCTCGACCTCTCCGACGACGCGGAGCCGGCCGTCGCACGGCTCCGTGGCTGGGTCGGCGCTGTGCTGCGCGGCTTCCGCGACCCTCGACCCGACGACGAGCTGGTCGAGCGGGGGATCGGGCACTACCGCACGGACCGGGTCACGGTCCGGGGCGCCTGGCTGCCCGACGCCGAGCTCGGCTCCGGCCCGATGCCCGTCGCGACCTACGCCAGCCTCGACAAGACCCTCAACGCCGGCCGCGAGCTGCTGCCGCTGCGGATGGTCACCGACGTCACCACCAGCCCGGCGCACCGTCGCCGCGGCCTGCTGCGGCGGATGATCGAGGCCGACCTCGCGGACGCGGTCGAGCAGCGGATCCCGGTCGCGGCGCTGACCGCGTCCGAGGCCACGATCTACGGCCGGTGGGGCTTCGGTCCGGCGACGTTCCAGCACGGCGTCGAGGTCGACACCTCGCCCGGCTTCGCCTTCCGGTCCTTCGTCGACCCCGGCCGCGTCGAGCTGCTCGAGCCGGCCGACGCCTGGCCCCACGTCGAGGCGGTCTTCACCGCCTTCCACGCCCGTCAGCGCGGGTCGGTGGAGTGGCCCACGCAGTACGAGGACATGCACTCCGGTGCCTACGACTTCAACGGCAGCGGCAGCAACCGCAGGATCCGCACCGCCGTGCACGTCGGCGACGACGGGCGCGTCGACGGCTTCGCCATCTACAAGCACGGCGAGAAGGACTCCGTGAACGTGGAGGAGATGGCCGCGCTCACCACCGAGGCGCAGCTCGGGCTGTGGTCGTTCCTGGCCGGCCTCGACCGGGTCAGGACGGTCTCCTTCGGCATGTTCCACCCCCAGGACCCGCTCATGTGGGCGCTGAGCGACCTCAACCGGGTGCGCACCACCGCGCTGCGGGAGTTCCTGTGGCTGCGCGTCCTCGACGTCCCCCGCGCGCTCGCGGCGCGGCCCTGGGCGGCGGACGGGACGGTCGTGCTCGAGGTCGACGACCCGCAGGGCCACGCGGCCGGCACCTTCGAGGTGACGTCGGCCGCCGGCGTCGCCACGGTCGTCCCCAGCGAGGGGGCCGGCGAGGTCCGGGTGACCGCGGAGACCCTGGGCTCGCTGTTCCTCGGCACGGTGCCGGTGCCCCAGCTCCGCCGCGCCGGGCGCGTCGAGGGCACCGACGAGGCCGTCCGACGCTTCGCCGCGATGGCCGACCTCGACGAGCAGCCCTACAACCTCACGGGGTTCTGAGCTCCAGGTCGGCACCGAGGAGCGCGCCCAGCCGGGTCGCCTCGGCCGCCAGGCCGGGCGCCGGCGGCGCGTCCACCTCCAGCACGTCGCCGCGCACCCGCCACGTCCCGGCGACGGTGCCGTCGGCCACGACCGGGGCGGCTCCGCGGGTCATCGCCGGACGAAGGGCGGGCGGCACCACCCAGGTGTCGTCGGTGCCTGGTCCCATGACCCAGTCGTCCTTGCCGGGCAGCAGCACCACGGTCGGCTCCGGGCGCGCGGACGCGAGATCGTCGGCGTGCCCGGCGAGCAGCCACCGCCGCTCCCCCTCGACGTCCGCCTCGACGAGGTCGTCGCCCACCTGGTCCCACCACCGCTGGAGGCGCCGTCGGCCGGCGCTGAGGCCCCCGCCGAGCCAGCGCTCGACGTGCGCCGGCGTGGTGGGCCCGTAGGCGTCGACGTACTCCAGCACGGCCTGCGGGCCGGCCTCCTCGAGGTCGGGGACACCGGCCCACCCGGGCGCGGCCGCGGGGCTCTGGAGGTCGAGTGCGGACAGGTCCGGGCCGAGCACGACGTCACCCTGCCACGCGAAGGGCTTGAGGAACGTGTGGTTGGGCTCGGCGAACTCGCGCGCGAGGTGGGCGAAGCGCCCCGAGCCGGCGAGGACGTCGGCGACCGCCTGCGGGGAGACGGGCCCGTCGGCCACCACCTCGCGGACGATCGCGCGCAGGTCGGGCCAGTCCTCGGGCGCGAGCCGGTAGTGCTCGACCCAGCTCCGCAGCTCCCACTGCCGCCCCGCCGAGCGGAGCGCGATGTAGACGCCGGCGGTCTCGGGTGCCATCAGCTGCACCGACCCGCGGAAGGAGATGGTCCGCACGAGCCGGCCGTCGGCCAGGGCCCGCTGCACCTCCCCCGGCTCCCCGGGGACCGCCAGGCGCCGGCGCACGGACAGGTCGGGGTCGGCGCCGAAGACCGACACCGCGGCCAGGGTCCGGACGACCTCAGTGGCGTCGGCGGCGCCGACGAGCAGGTGCTGACGGCGCAGGCGCCACGCGAGCGCCCGGCGCCGGTCCACCCGCAGCGGCGCCAACGTGGATCGGTCCCGGCTCAGTCTCGCTCGGCGCCGGGACGTTCCTCGTCCTCGCGCGCCTTGCGGGCCTCGAAGGCCGCCGACGCCCGCGCGGCGCGCTCCTCGACGCGCCGGGCGAAGGCCTCGCGCTGGCGGTCGAGGATGTAGTAGGAGGCGATGCCCGACATCAGGAAGGCCGCGATCACGGCCCAGAACAGGTTGTAGCGGCCATCGAGGAACAGGGCCATGACGCCGACGACGACGCCGAACGACGCCAGGAACAACAGGACCCGCATGGCGGTGTAGACGACGAACTCCTTCACGACACCAGACTAGGCGCCCCCCACTACATTGGAGGAATGCTGAAGGTCCTGCTCGTCGTCGCCGCCATCGCGATCGTCGTGTGGTTCCTGGTCAGGCTGACGCTGCGCCGCCTCGACGGCGGCACGTCACCGCGCCCGCGGGTGATCGGACCCGACGACGACCCCGACTTCCTCCGCGGACTCGACCGTCCGCGCGACCCCGACGACGACTGACGTCTCCGGCGCGGCGCCCTCGGCGTAGGAGTGCTGGCTGGTGCTGCTGAAGAAGTTGATGCCGATGAAGTTGAACCACAGCGTCGCGGCTCCCACCAGCGCCAGGATCGCCGCGTTGCGCCCGCGCCAGCCCGCCGTCGCGCGGGCGTGCAGGTAGGCGGCGTAGACCACCCAGGTGATGAAGGCCCACACCTCCTTCGGGTCCCAGTTCCAGTAGGCGCCCCACGCCTGGTGGGCCCAGATCGGCCCGGTGATGAGGACCGCGAAGGTCCACACGGGGAAGCCGAAGGCGTGCATCCGGTAGGACAGCCGGTCCAGCACCTTGGGCTCGGGCACCCGGGCGAGGTAGCCGGTGGTGGCCGACGAGCGGGCCTTGACCAGGTAGAGACCCGACAGCAGCGCGCCGATGGTGAACGCCCCGGTCGCGATCACCGCCGAGACCACGTGGATGACCAGCCACGGCGAGTTCAGGGCGTCGGGCAGGGGCAGCAGGGCGTCGTCGAGGCCGAGGAAGGCCGCCATGAGCGCGGCCACGACGAACGTCGTCACCAGCGGGCCGAGCCACTCGATGTCGAGACGCAGCGTGGCCAGCACGAAGATCAGCGCCACCACGAAGGTGCCGGAGATCGTGAACTCGTACATGTTGCCCCACGGCACCCGGTTGGGGTCCGCCGCGAGGCCACGGGCGACGAGGGCGACGAGGTGCACGAGGACCGCGAAGACGGTCAGCACCAGCCCGAGGCGGGCGGCCACCTCGGTGCGGCGTCCGCCGTCGGCGGCCCCGGTGCTCGGCCCGGTGCTCGGCCCGGTGCTCGGCCCGGCGCCGACTGACTCGGTGCCGCGTCCGGCTCCCACACCGACGCCTGCCGCCACCGGCTCGGCTCTGCCCACGGTGCGCAGGCCGGCCAGCTGGAAGAAGTAGGCCAGCATGGCGAGGAAGTAGAGCACCGCGGCGGCGATGACGCCCTGGTAGCTGAACACCTCCCACTGTGCGTCGGTCACGACTGCTCCTCATCCTTGGTGGTGGTGGTGGTGGTGCTGTTCGTCCGGGTGGTGCCGGTCGGGTGCTGCAGGTCGTCGACGATCGCGGCCAGCTCGGCGGCCCCGTCCTCGGGATCGCCCGCCGACGACCGGTCGAGCCGGGCCAGCTCCACCAGTGTGCTCCCGTCGTCCTGCCGGCGCGCGCGCACCCACAGGCGCCGCGGGCGCACGAAGAGGGAGCCCAGCAGTCCCAGCAGCGCGAGGACCACCCCGGCCAGGGCGACCAGCTTGCCCGGCGACCGGCTGATCTGGATCTTGTTCCAGCGCTGGAGCCCCTCGAACGTCACGGTGCCGAGCCCGTCGGGAAGCGTCACGGTCTCGCCGGGGCGCAGGTCGAGCCGGAACGGCTGGCCATCGGCCTTCATCACCTGCGTGGCGTCGGCCTTGTCGAGGACGTAGACGGACGAGGCGCTGCCGTCGACCAGGCCCAGGTCGCCGGTCCAGAGGCTCATCGAGAGCAACGGATCGAGGGCGTCGCCCCACACCGAGGCGGGCATGGTCAGGTTGCCGTCGGCGTCGCGTCCCATCGCGAAGGTCGGGTAGAAGGCGCCCTCGAGCCCGATCTGGCCCGGGCGCGCGAACGGCGCCTTGACCACGCCGAAGGACTCGAAGGTCTGCGCGTTGGTCGGCAGGAAGACCACGGGGCCGCTCTTGGCGACCTCGCCCTCCCCGTCGCGGATCGTGATCACGGGCGCGTAGCCGTGGCCGATGAGGAAGACGTCGGTGCCGCCGATGGTCAGCGGGTGGTTGACCCGGAGGTCGTAGCGCTTGGTCTCGCCGCCCGGCTCGGTCTCGTAGTCGATCTCGGCGACGAACTCGCGGGCCATCCCGGCCCGCTCGCCCTCGGTGAGCCAGTCGACGTCGAAGTCGGTGATGCTGAAGGAGAACGGCTCCATGACGTCGGGGTCGAAGAGCGCGCCCGGCGCGAAGTCGTCGTACTGGGTGAGGTTGTTGGAGAACCCGTAGTCGTCGCCGTTGAGCAGGATGACGCCGCCCTTGTAGCCGAACAGGCTCCCGGCGGCCACGCCGACCAGCACGACGATGACGGCGAGGTGGAACAGCAGGTTGCCGGCCTCGCGGAGGTGCCCGCGCTCGGCGGCGACCGCGTCGGACCCGGCGACGTGGTCGACGCGGAAGCGACGCCTCCGCACCACGTCTGCGGCCCGGGCCAGCACGACGTCGGGGTCCTCGTCGGTGGTGTACGACGTGCTCTCCGGCAGGCGGGAGAGGTGGCGGGGGGCCTTGGGCGGCCGGGCGCGCAGGGCGCGGGCGTAGACGAACAGGCGCGGGATGATGCAGCCGATCAGCGAGATCATCAGCAGGATGTAGATCGCGGCGAACCACACCGACCCGTAGACGTTGAACAGGTCGAGCCGGTCCCAGATCGGGGCCAGCTGCGGGTGGTTGTCGCGCCACTGGCTGACGGCCAGCGAGTCGATGTTCTCCTGGGGGATCACCGACCCCGGGATCGCGGCGAGCGCGAGCAGCAGGAGCAGCACGAGAGCCGTGCGCATCGACGTCAGCTGGCGCCACGTCCACCGGCCGAGCTCGCGAGCGGTGAGGTCGGTGGGCAGCGCGGTGGCCTGCCGGTCGTCGGAGGGTCGCTGCTGGAGGTCGGTCACACCGGCACCGCGAATCCCTGGACGACCTGCAGCTGGAGCCACTGCACGATGCGGTCCCACCAGCCGGTCACGAGCAGGATGCCGACGGCGATCATCATCACCCCGCCGAGGCGTACGACCAGCACCTGGTGGCGCCGGATGACGGCGAACGCGCCGAGCATCCGGCGGTAGGCCAGCGCGGCGGCGATGAAGGGCAGGCCGAGGCCGAGCGCGAAGACGGCCGACAGCAGCGCGCCGCGGCCGGCGGTGGCCTCGTTGACCGACAGCACGTTGATCGCCGCCAGCGTCGGGCCGACGCAGGGCGTCCAGCCGACGCCGAACAGGAAGCCGAGCAGCGGTGCGGCGGCGAGCCCCACGGCGGGCACCTTGTGGATGCGCCAGTCGCGCTGGAGGAAGCCGAAGGCGCCCAGGAACGCGACGCCCAGCAGGATCGTGATGACGCCCAGCACCAGGTTGAGCTGGCGGGTGTGGGTGAACAGCCACGCACCGGCGGCACCGGTGAGGCTGCCCAGCAGCACGAAGACGACCGAGAAGCCGAGCACGAAGAGCGTCGCGCCCAGCACCATGCGGCTGCGGCGGGCCTGGTCGAGCTCGCCGCCGGAGATGCCGGTGGCGTAGGACAGGTAGCCCGGCAGCAGCGGGATGACGCACGGGCTGAAGAACGAGATCAGGCCGGCAGCGAGGGCGACGGGCAGGGCGAGCACCATCGACCCGGACAGCGCCGTCTCCTGGAACCAGTCACTCATCGAGCACCGCCTCGACGAGCGAGACCAGCGTCTGCGTGGTCGGCACCCGGCCGTTGACCGAGGCGGCGACGCGGCCCTCGCGGTCGAGGACGACCGTGCTCGGGATGGAGCGCGGCGTCAGCGTGCCCGCGAACGGCAGCAGGGCGGCACCGTCGGCGGAGTAGATCGAGGGGTAGGGCACCTCGAGGTCGCGGACGTAGGCGGCCGCGTCGTCGCGCGAGGCGTCGCGGATGTTGAGACCGAGGAACTCCACGTCGTCGCCGAGCGCCTCGGCCGCCTCGTTGAGGTCGGGCTGCTCGCGGATGCACGGCGGGCACCACGACGCCCACACGTTGACCACGACCGGCGCGCCTCGCAGGTCGGCGAGGTCGACCTCCTCGCCGTCGAGGTCGGTGCCGGTCAGCGAGACCGGCTCGCCGCGGTCGGCGGGGGCCACCTCGGTCGGGACGCCGGTGCCGGAGATGTAGCCCTTGTCGCCGGTGCCGGACAGGCTGGAGCAGCCCACCAGCGCGAGCAGGCAGGCCAGGCCCACGAGGAGCCTCAGGAGGGGGCGGACGAGCGTCAGGGCCGGTCCTCCCGGGGAGCGCCACCGGCGGAGAACGGCGCGGACCGGTCGGCCACCGGGATCAGGTCGCCGGCCGGCTCGGAGTAGCGGATCTGCACCATCCGGTCGTCGTCGAACACGACGCTGGTGAGCGAGCACAGCGTGCACTGGCGGGTCTTGGGGTGGTGGAGGTAGCTGCGCTTCTCCAGGAACAGCCGCGTCGTCCAGATCGGCAGCTGGTGGGAGACCACCACCGCCTCGTGGCCGACGGCCGCGTCGCGGGCGTCGTGCACCGCCGCCACCATCCGCCCGGCGATCTCGTCGTAGGGCTCGCCCCACGACGGTCGGAACGGGTTGTACATGTGGCGCAGCAGGTCGGGGCGCTTGACGAACGTCATCGCGCCGGCGCTGAAGTCGACGCCCTGGAACTTGTTGCCGGACTCGATGACCCGTGGGTCGATCTGCGGGGTGATCCCGAGCCGGGTCGCGAGGGGCGCGAGGGTCTCCTGCGCCCGCTCCAGCGGCGACGTGCGCAGGTGCACGATGTCGCGGTCGCCGATGGTCGCGGCGACGCGCCGTGCCATCTGCTGGCCGAGCTCGGAGAGGTGGAAGCCGTCCATCCGGCCGTAGAGCACGCCGTCGGGGTTGTGCACCTCACCGTGGCGCAGCAGGTGGACGATCGTCTGGACACCCATGTCAGTGACCTCCCGCCGCTGCGGCCGCGGCGGCGGCGGCCGGCAGGGCCTCGATGACGGTGGAGACCGCCCGCTCGTCGTGGGCGGCGGAGACGAACCACGCCTCGTAGGCCGAGGGCGGCAGGTAGACGCCGCGGTCGAGCATCGCGTGGAAGAACGCGGCGTACGCCGCGGTGTCCTGCCCGCTCGCCTCGGCGAAGTCGCGGACCGGCGCCTCACGGAAGAACACCGAGAACATGGTGCCGGCCGTCTGGACCACGTGGGGGACGCCGGCCGCCTCGAGGTGCTCGGCCACGGCGGCGCGGATCGTCCGCGCGGTGGCGTCGAGCTGCTCGTAGACCTGGGGGGTCGCGAGCCGCAGCGTGGCGAGCCCGGCCGTGGTCGCGACCGGGTTGCCCGAGAGCGTGCCGGCCTGGTAGACGCGGCCCTCGGGCGCGAGGTGGGCCATCAGGTCGGCCCGGCCGCCGAAGGCCGCGGCCGGGAAGCCGCCGCCCATCACCTTGCCGAAGGTCATCAGGTCGGGCGTCCACCCCTCGATCGCCCCGTCGAGCCCCCAGCCGCCCTGCGCGGTGGCGCGGAAGCCGGTCATCACCTCGTCGCTGATGAACAGCGCGCCGTGCGCCCGGCAGGTCTCGGCGAGGAACGCGTTGAACCCCGGGGCCGGCGGGACGACGCCCATGTTGCCGGGCGAGGCCTCGGTGATCAGGCAGGCGATGCGCGGGCCGTGGACCTCGAAGGCCGCCCGGACCGCCTCGCGGTCGTTGTAGGGCAGGACCAGCGTCTCCGCAGCCGACGAGGCCGGCACCCCGCTGGTGCCGGGGACGGCGAGCGTCGCCACGCCGGAGCCGGCCTCGGCCAGCAGCGGGTCGACGTGGCCGTGGTAGCAGCCGGCGAACTTCACGACGAGGTCGCGACCGGTCGCCCCACGGGCCAGGCGGATGGCCGACATGGTCGCCTCGGTGCCGGAGGAGACGAGGCGTACCCGCTCGACCGGGGTGCGGGCCACGATCTCCTCGGCCAGCTCGACCTCGGGCTCGGTGGGGGTGCCGTAGGACGTACCGCGAGCCACGGCGGCCGCCACGGCCGCCTGCACCTCGGGGTGGGCGTGACCGAGCAGCATCGGGCCCCACGAGCAGATCAGGTCGACGTAGGCGTTGCCGTCGGCGTCGGTGAGCCAGGCCCCGGACGCGGAGGTGATGAAGCGTGGCGTCCCACCGACCGCGGTGAACGCGCGGACCGGCGAGTTCACGCCGCCGGGCGTCACAGCACGGGCACGCTCGAACCAGGCCTCACTGGCCGCTGTGCTCGAGGTGGTGGTCGCGGATGTGGTCGCGGGGGTCACCGGGTCATTGTCACGCAGGTGTGCAAGGGATACCCAGTCGGCGCCCGCCCCCGGTGGCCGGGTGTGGGTTGGCGCACAGCCCGCGCACGCGTAACTTGGTGGGAACGACGACCGAGGGGGTGCGCATGGCGGGTCCGGCCAGGCTGCGCCGCGCGATCGCCATCGTCCCGCTGGCGGTGCTCTCCGCGGCGTGGACGGCGAGCCTCACCGGTGCGGGCGTCGGCACCGCGACCGCCGACCCCGACGGCTCCCGCACGCTCCCCGACGGCACCGCGCTGCCCGAGGCCGCCATCGAGGCGCCCGCCAGCGTGGGCGACGCCGTGAGCCGCACCGCCACCCTCTCCCCCGACACCGCGGGCGACATCCCGCAGGCGGCGCTGTCGGCCTACCAGCGCGCCGAGGCCGTGATCAACAAGGCCGACCCGGGGTGCCACCTGCCGTGGGAGCTCGTCGCCGCCATCGGGCGCGTCGAGTCCGACCACGGCCGCTTCGGGGGCAGCGCCCTCGACGAGGACGGCGTGGCCCGCCCGGGCATCGTCGGCGTCGCGCTCGACGGCACCGGCGACACCCAGCGCATCGTCGACACCGACGCCGGGCAGTACGACGGTGACACCCGCTTCGACCGCGCGGTGGGGCCCATGCAGTTCATCCCCTCGACCTGGTCGGTCGTCGGCGTGGACGGCGACGCCGACGGCACCCGCGACCCCCAGGACGTCGACGACGCCGCGCTCGCCACGGCCGTCTACCTCTGCTCCGGCGACGACGACCTGTCGGGCGAGCAGGGCCAGCGTGCCTCGGTCTACCGCTACAACCACTCCAACGACTACGTCGACCTGGTGCTGGAGGTCATGCGGGCCTACCTCGACGGCGACTTCAGTGCCGTCCCGAGCCTCAGCCTGCCCCCCGGCACCGTCTCCGCCTCCCCGAGCACCACCTCGACCGGCGGCCCCGGCCGGGGCGGCGGCCAGGGCGGCGGGAGGGACGACGGCGCGGGCGGCGGCCAGGGCGTCGACGACGGTGGCGGCGGGGGCGGCGACTCGTCGCCCACCAAGGACCCGACGCCCACCCAGACGCCGACGCAGAATCCGACGCAGACGCCCACCCAGACCCCCACCCAGACGCCGACCCAGAATCCGACGCAGACGCCCACGCAGTCGCCGACGAAGGACCCCACGGCGACCCCGACCCAGACCCCGACCCAGACCCCGACCTCGGTGCCCACCACGGTCCCGACGCTCGTCCCGACGCAGCCGATCGGTCAGACGCTCACCTGGGCGCAGGCGCACGCCCAGTGCCTGGTGTCCGACCCGCTCCGCCTCGACGCCTGCATCGCGGCCCTGCTCAACCCCTGACCCGCGAGCGGTCGACGGACCAGGTCAGCGGCGCAGCAGGCGGGCGGCCTCGGAGGCCCAGTAGGTGAGGATGACGTCGGCGCCCGCGCGACGGATCGAGGTGAGCGTCTCCAGGATCGCCGCCTCCCGGTCGATCCAGCCGTTGGCCGCGGCGGCCTCGAGCATGGCGTACTCGCCGGAGACGTTGTAGGCGGCGACGGGCACGTCGACCGCGTCGCGCACCCGGCGCACGACGTCGAGATAGGGCAGGGCCGGCTTCACCATGACGATGTCGGCACCCTCGGCGACGTCGAGGAGCACCTCCCGGACGCCCTCGAGCGCGTTGGCCGGATCCTGCTGGTAGGTGCGCCGGTCACCGACCAGCGAGGAGTCCACGGCCTCGCGGAACGGGCCGAAGAAGGCGGAGGCGTACTTGGCGGAGTAGGCCAGCACCGAGACGTCGCTGTGCGCGGCGACGTCGAGCGCGCGGCGCACGACCGCGACCTGGCCGTCCATCATCCCGCTCGGGCCGACCATGTCGACGCCGGCCGCGGCCTGGGCGAGGGCCATCTGCGCGTAGGCGGCCAGGGTCTGGTCGTTGTCGACCTCGCCGTCCGGCGTGAGCAGGCCGCAGTGGCCGTGGTCGGTGAACTCGTCGAGGCAGAGGTCGGACATGACGGTGAGCTGGTCGCCCACCTCGGCCACGACGTCGGTGATGGCGAGGTTGAGCACCCCGCCGGGGTCGATCGCCCCGGAGCCCGTCGCGTCCTTGTGCTCGGGGATGCCGAAGAGCATCACGCCACCGAGGCCGAGCTCGGCCGCCTCGGTGACCGCCTGCTTGAGGGAGTCGCGCGAGTGCTGCACGACGCCGGGCATCGACGAGATCGGGTGCGGCTCGGCCAGTCCCTCGCGCACGAAGACCGGCAGGACCAGCGAGCTGGGCACGACGTGGGTCTCGGCGACCATCCGGCGCAGCGCGGGCGTGCGTCGCAGCCGCCGGGGGCGGATGGTCGGTCCTTGGACGTGGTGGTCGTCGGTCACGGGTCCATCCTTCCCCAGCGGCGGCTGCGGGTGTCGGTCGACTACTTGGCGCGGGCCTTGCGGCGCCCGGACGCGGTGCGCTCGCTCGGGCGGGTCACCTGCTCGCCGGCCTCCACCATCGCCAGGCGCCGGGCGGCACCGAAGTCGGCCAGCGCGTCGACGAGCACCTCCACGTCGGGCGTGGGAGCGAGCACGTCGACCCGGAGGCCGTGCTCCTCCGCGGTCTTGGCGGTCTGCGGGCCGATGACCGCGATGACCGTCGAGGGGTGCGGCTTGCCGGCGATGCCGACGAGGTTGCGCACCGTGGAGGACGAGGTGAACACGACCGCGTCGAACTTGCCGGTCTTGATCGCGTCGCGGACGGGCGCTGGCGGCGGCGTGGCGCGCACCGTGCGGTAGGCCGTGACGTCGTCGCACTCCCAGCCGAGGTCGACCAGGCCGGCGACGAGGGTCTCGGTGGCGATGTCGGCGCGGGGCAGGAAGACCCGGTTGATCGGGTCGAGCACCTCGTCGTAGGGCGGCCACTCCTCGAGCAGGCCGGCGGCGGACTGCTCACCGGACGGCACCAGGTCGGCGCGCAGGCCCCAGTCGGCGATCGCCTGGGCGGTCTTGTCGCCCACCGCGGCGATCTTCAGCCCGGAGAACGCGCGGGCGTCGAGGCCGTACTCCTCGAACTTCTCGCGCACGGCCTTGACGGCGTTGACCGAGGTGAAGGCGATCCACTCGTAGCGTCCCTCGACGAGGCCGCGCACGGCCTTGTCCATCTGGAGCGGGTTGCGCGGCGGCTCGACCGAGATGGTCGGCACCTCCTCGGGCACGGCGCCGTACTCGCGCAGGCGGCGCGAGAGCGAGCCCGCCTGCTCCTTGGTGCGGGGCACCAGGGCGCGCCAGCCGAAGAGCGGCTTGGTCTCGAACCACGACAGCGTCTGGCGCAGGTCGACGACGTCGCCGATGACCGTGATCGCCGGCGGCGCGACGCGGGCGGCCCGCACGTCGGCGGCCACGTTGGCGAGGGTGGAGATGAGGGTGCGCTGCTCGGTCGTGGTGCCGACCTGGGTCATCGCCACGGGCGTCTCGGGGGAGCGGCCGGCCTCGACGAGGGCGGCCGCGGTCTCGCCGATGCTGCCGACGCCGGAGAGCAGCACGAGGGTGCGGTCGTCGGCGTAGACGCTCCAGTCGACCTTCTCGCCGCAGGTGACGACGGCCATCTCCCGGTGGCGCTTGGTGGTCAGCGGGATGCCGGCGTAGGCCGGGACCGCGCTCACCGACGAGACGCCGGGGACGACCTCGAAGCCGACGCCCGCCTTCACGCAGGCCTGCGCCTCCTCGGGACCGGAGGCGTAGAGGAACGGGTCGCCGGTCATCAGGCGGACCACGCGCTGCTTCTTGCCGTGGCGCACCACGACCTTGGCGCGGGCGGCGTGGGTGAGCGGCTGGCCGTCCTCGCCGAAGCCGCCGTCGACGATCTCGGGGCCTGCCTCGAAGCCGTCCGGGCCCTCGACGAGGCCGAGGACCGAACGGACCAGGGCGACGTGCTCGGGGGCCTCGGTGACGATCACCTCGGCACTCTGGAGGAGCTCCACGGCGCGCACCGTGAGCAGGCCGGGGTCACCCGGTCCGCTGCCGACGAACGACACCCAACCCTGGGCCGGGGTGGGCGCGGTGCTGGCCTGGGGGGTCTGTACTCGCGTCATGCGTGCTGATTCCTCACTGGTGGTGCTTCCATCAGGTCTGCTGCTCCCTCGTCGAGCATCTCGCTCGCGAGGCGTGTACCGAGTCGTGCGGGCTCGTCGACCGGGCCGGTGGCGCTCCTGCGCACGGAGAGGCCGCCGTCCTCGGAGAGGGCCACGGCGCGCAGCCAGAGCTCCTCGCCGGCCTCTCCCTCGACGACGTCGGCCAGGGCACCCAGCGGAGCCGAGCAGCCGGCCTCGAGGGTGGACAGGACCGCGCGCTCGGCCGTGACCGCGGCGCGGGTGGCTGGGTCGTCGAGTCGTGCCAGCGCCTCGACCAGCTCGGCGTCGTCGGAGCGGCACTCGACGGCCAGGGCTCCCTGACCGGGTGCCGGCAGCATCTGGAGCGGGTCGAGCACCTCGGTGGCCTCGTCGAGGCGGCCGAGACGGGACAGGCCGGCCCGGGCGAGCACGATCGCATCGACCTCGCCGCTGCGGACCTTGCGGATGCGGGTGTCGACGTTGCCGCGGATGCCGACCAGCTCCAGGCCCAGGCCGAGGGCCGCGAGCTGGCTGACGCGGCGCGGCGACCCGGTGCCGAGGCGGCTGCCGGCCGGCAGCTCGCCCAGGGTGAGGCCGTCACGGGCGACCACGGCGTCGCGGGGGTCCTCCCGGGGCGGGATCGCGGCCAGGGCGATGCCGTCGGCGGGGGTGGTGGGCAGGTCCTTGAGCGAGTGCACCGCGAAGTCGACACGTCCGTCGAGGAGGGCGTCGCGCAGGGCGCTGACGAACACGCCCGTGCCGCCCATCTGGGCGAGCGGGGCCGCGCTGCGGTCACCCTCGGTGGAGACCTCGACGAGCTCGACCTCGCGGCCGAGCCGTCGGCGGACGAGCTCGGCGACGAGCCCCGACTGGGTGGTGGCGAGGGCCGAGGCGCGGGTGCCGAGGCGCAGCGGCCGGGTCTGCTGGCTGCTCATGCGGGGTCCTCGCGGCGTCGTTCGGGGGAGCGCAGCGGAGGAGAAGAACGTCGTGGGGTGCTCACTGCTGTCCCTCCGCTCGTGAGATGGCGTCGACGGCCTCGGGGTCGAGGCGGAACAGCTCGGCGAGCGCGGCGGTGTAGGACACGGCCGGCTCGGCGTCGGCGAGCTCCTTGACCCGGACGGTGGGCTCGTGGAGGAGCTTGTCGGCGACCCGGCGCACGGTGTGCAGGACCTCTGCGCGGGTGGCGTCGTCGAGGTCGGGCAGTCGGGTGGACAGCCGGTCCATCTCGGCGTCGACGACCGAGGTGGCCATCGAGCGGAGGGCGACCACGGTGGGGGTCACGCTCGCCTGGCGTCGTACGGCGAGGAACGCGCTGATCTCCTGCCCGACGATGGTGCGCACGTCGTCGACGCCGGCGGTGGCCTCGAGGCCGCGCAGCTCGTCGGCGAGCCCGGCCAGGTTGATCAGCTCGACCCCGGGCAGGTCGCCGAGCGACGGGTCGACGTCGTGGGGCAGGGCCAGGTCGATGACGGTGAGCGGCCGGTCGCTCGAGCCGCGCGCGGTGACCACGTCGCCGAGGCGGACCAGCGGCTCCGGGGCGCCGGTGCACGAGATGACGAGGTCGGCGGTGGCCAGCTCCTCGCCGAGGGCCGTCAGCGGCACCGACGCGGCGCCGTACTCGTCGGCGAGCCGGTCGGCGCGGGCGGCCGTGCGGTTGAGCACCGCGATGCTGGCGGCGCCGCTGCACGAGAGGTGGGCGACCGCGAGGGAGGCCATCGCGCCGGCGCCGATCACGAGCGTGCGGGCTCCGGCGACCGACACCGAGCTGCGCTCGAGGGCGGCGGTGACCAGAGAGGGGGCGGCACGGTCGATGTCGGTCTCGGCGTGGGCGCGCTTGCCCACGCGCAGCGCCTGCTGGAAGAGCGTGTTGAGCGCCGGGCCGACGGTGCCGTTCTCCTGCCCGACGCGCAGCGCCTCACGGGTCTGGCCGAGGATCTGGCCCTCCCCGACGACCATCGAGTCGAGGCCCGCGGCGACCTGGAACAGGTGGGAGACCGCGCCCTCGTCGTAGTGGACGTAGAGGTGGGGCAGCAGCGCCTCGGCGGGCTGCTCGGCCCGTGCGACCAGGAGACCCGACAGGTCCTCCACGCTGCCGTGGAAGCGGTCGACCTCGGCGTAGACCTCGAGGCGGTTGCAGGTCACGATGGCCGTCGCCTCCGAGACGTGCTCGCCGGCCATCGCGTCGTCGATCAGCTTGACCGTGCCGTCGCCGTCGAGGGCGAGCCGCTCGAGGAGCCCGACCGGGGCGGACTTGTGGGAGATCCCCACCACGAGCACGCTCACGACACGACCTCCGATCCGGGCGTGACCGACTTGCGCTGCTCGTGGTAGGCGAGGATCTGGAGCTCGATGGAGAGGTCCACCTTCCGCACGTCGACGCCGTCGGGCACCGTCAGGACGGCCGGGGCGAAGTTGAGGATGCTGGTGATGCCGGCGGCGACCATCCGGTCGGCGACCGCCTGGGCGGCGACGGCGGGGGTCGCGATGACACCGATCGAGACGGCGTTCTCGGACACGATCGACTCGAGGTCCTCGAAGGAGCGGACCTCGAGGCCGGCGACGACCTCGTCGTGTCGCGCCGTGTCGGCGTCGAGGAGGGCGACGACCCGGAAGCCGCGGCTGCGGAAGCCGGAGTAGTTGGCCAGGGCGTGGCCGAGGTTGCCGATGCCGACGATGACGACGGGCCAGTCCTGGGTCAGGCCGATCTCGCGGGCGATCTGGTAGCGGAGGTACTCCACGTCGTAGCCCACGCCGCGGGTGCCGTAGCTGCCGAGGTGGGACAGGTCCTTGCGGAGCTTGGCGCTGTTGACGCCCGCGGTCGCCGCGAGCTCCTCGCTGGAGCAGGTGGTGGTGCCGCCCTCGGCAAGGCCGGTCAGGGCTCGCAGATACACGGGAAGCCTGGCGACGGTCGCCTCGGGAATGTCCCGGGAGGAGTCGGGGGTCCGTGCGGTCACAGCTGCTTCTTTCCAGTCCCAGCGAACCTCGCGTGGACCCCGCCACTGTAGGAGTTTGTGAACGGGAGAACAAAACGGCAGGAGTGCGGGCTACCACATGTGAGAAGAGCCACCTCACGCGGGGGTCTCCCGACTTGCGCGCGGGTGCCGGAGGCACTACACGGACGCGCCTCCGGCACGGCTCGTGGCGCGAGTCAGGACGCGGCGCGCTCCAGCGCCGCGACGGCGAGCGACGTGTCGGGCAGGGCGCGCAGCTCCCCGGCGACGGCGCGGCACCGCTCCCGCACCGCTCGGTCGGCGAGGAGCTCGCGCGCGGCCGACGCGACCTCCGCGGGCCCGACGGTGGAGGCGTCGAGCACGGCGGCGAGGCCCAGCTCGGCGGCGCGCCCGGCGTTGTGCGGCTGGTCGGCCCCCAGGGGCAGGAGCAGGGACGGCACCCCGTGGGCGAGCGTCGCCATCAGGCTCCCCGAGCCCCCGTGCGAGACGACCAGGTCGACGTGCGGCAGGACCTCGTGCTGCGCGACGAAGCGCTCCACCCGCACGTGCGGCGGCTGGGGACCGAGGTCGGCCGGGTCGGTCCGTCGCCCGACCGTGGCCACGACGTCCACGCCGAGGGTGGCGAGCCCGGCCAGGATGCGCTCGGAGAGATCGCCCGACGCGGCGTTGAAGATCGTGCCGAGAGTGACGTAGATGCGCGGCCGGTCCGTGCGCCGGTCGTCGGACGGCGCGTCGGTCGAGCGGTAGTGGGTCGGCTCGAGCCGGAGCGGCGACTGCGGGCTCCGGAACGACGGCGGCGCGTCGCTCAGCACCAGTCCCGAGGTCAGCCTGGCGAGCCCGGGGTCCGGCGCCAGCCCGTGCTCGGCGCGTACGGCGTCGAGCCGGGGCGCGACGAGCTCCGGACGGAGCAGCAGGCCGGCGGCGAGCACGAGGTGGGTGGCGACCGGCACGTCGAGCAGCTCGGCGGCGACGGTCGTGCCCAGGTCGGTCTCGTCGCGCAGCACGAGGTCGGGGCCGCACGCGCGGATCACGTCGGGGACGGCGAGCGCCATCCGGCGCGCTCCCCGGTCGGCGAAGTTGTCGGCGAACTCGCGCTCGGTCGCGCGGGCGTCCATCACCGCCAGCGGGGTGCGCCCCTGGCTCGCGGACACCTGGTCGTGGTGTGGCTGGGGGCTCGTCGCGAACGCGGTGAAACCGGACTCCTCGATCTGGGGGACGAGCCCTCCGGACCCCGCGACGGCCACCTCGTGCCCGGCGTCGCGCGCGGCGCTGTCACCCTCCGACGACGTCGCGCAGGATCCGGTCCGACGCGAGCTGGGCCTCGCGGTCGTACGTCGAGGTGCTGGCCAGCAGCTCGTCCGCGCCGCTGCGCTCGGCCAGCTCCTCGATGCGCCGGCGGACTGTGTGAGGGCTGCCGGCCACGGCGCGCGCGAGCGACGCCTCGACGCGACGGCGTACCTGGCTGGTCCACTCGGCGGCGCGGATGTCGGCGACGCTGTCGAGCGGCGGGAACTCGCCCGCCTGGCGCGACATCGCCATCGCCCACGCCTCCGGCAGGGCGAGGTCAAGCGCGGTCGCGTCGTCGTCCGCCAGCAGCACGTCGAGCGCGACCGTCACCCGAGGTCGGCTGTCCTCGTGCGGGCGGAACGAGCGGCGGTAGGCCGCCAGCGCGTCGGCGAGCTCGTCGGAGTCGAGGATCGGGCCGCCCACGACGACCGGCAGGCCGAGGCGGGCCGCCACCTCGAGTCCCCGACCGGTGGCGAGCAGGTGCATCGGCACCCGCCGGCCGGTGGCCGGACGCGCGGTCACCTCGGCGGTGCCGTCGAGGTGACGACGCAGCTCGACGAGGTCGGTCTCGAAGGTGTCGGGGTCCTCGACGTCGCGGCGCAGGGCGCGGCGCACCGGCGGCGTGAAGCCCAGCGAGCGGCCGAGCGCGAGGTCGACGCGGCCGGGATGCAGAGCGTCGAGGACGAGGAACTGCTCGGCCACCACGACGGGCTGGTGCAGCGGCAGCATCACCCCGCCCGACCCGATCCGGATCCGGGTGGTGCGCGCCCCGATCGCCGCCAGCAGGACGGCCGGCGACCCCGACGCGATCCCGGGCACGCCGTGGTGCTCGGCCACCCAGAACCGGTCGTAGCCGAGCCGCTCGGCCGCCACCGCCCGCTCGACCGTGGCGTCGATCGCGGCGGAGTCGGGCAGCCCGCGGCGGGTCCGGGAGCGGTCGAGGAGGGAGAGCCTCACCCCTCCCCCAACACGCGGCGCCCCGATCCGCTTCCCCCGGCCGGAACGGCGCCCTCGCGGAGATCGTGGCAGTTCCACGCCACCTGGTGGCTCGGATGCTCCACGGTCCTGTCGGAGTCCCCGCTCGAGCGGGGACTCCGACAGATCAGGCGACCCAGCGGGCGCGACAGATCGGGTCAGGCCCCGAGGGCGGCGCGGAGGCGCGTCTCGTCGACCCGCCAGAAGTCGTGCTGCCGGCCGTCGACGAAGGTCACCGGGATGTCCTCGCTGAAGCGGTCCTCGAGGTCGCCGTCGGTGGTGATGTCGACCTCCTCGAAGGACTCGCCGACGTCGGCGCAGACGCGGGCGATCACCTCGCGGGCGTCGTCGCACAGGTGGCAGCCGGGACGGGTGTAGAGGGTGACGCGGGGGGCCGTCACGCGAGCAGCCCCCGCGTACGACGTCGCTCGAGGGTGCGCAGCCGGCCCTTCTGCACCGCGCCGGTCAGCGTGACGGGCAGCGCCTCGACGACCTCGACGCGGGAGGGCTGCTTGAAGCGCGCGAGCCGCTCCTCGGCGTGGGAGCGGACGGCGTGCTCGAGGTCGGCGGGCGCTTCGGCGTCGGCGGACGCGACCACGTAGGCCACGACGGCCTCACCGGTCGTCTCGTCGGGCACGCCGATGACCGCGGCGTCGGCGACGCCGTCGACCTCGCGCAGGACGTCCTCGACCTCGGTCGGGTAGACGTTGAACCCGCTGACGATGACGAGGTCGTTGATGCGGTCGACGAGGAAGAGGTCACCGTCGGCGTCGAGGAAGCCGACGTCGCCCGTGCCGAACCACCCCTCCTCGTCGGGGCCGTCGGCGCCGTCGGGCCAGTAGCCGCTGAAGAGGTTGGCGCCGCGCACCTGGATCTCGCCGGGGTCCTCGCCCTCGACCTGCCCCCAGGTCTCGTCGACCAGCCGCAGCTCGATGCCCGGCAGCGCCGCACCGAGCGACCCGGGACGCGGGTCGCGGCTGCACAACGTGCTGGTCACCACCGGCGCGGCCTCGGTGAGCCCGTAGCCCTGGTGCACCGGGATCCCGGTGACGGAGGTGAACTCCTCGACCACCGCCGCCTCGAGCGGCGCCGAGCCGGAGAGCACGAGCCGGACCGGGCCGAGCCGCTCGCGCAGGTGCTCGTCGGGCAGCCAGCGCGCGAAGACGGGCGGGGCGACGGGCACCACGCTGCAGGCCTCGTCGTCGATGAGGTCGAGCACGGCCTGCGGCTCGAACCGCTCGACCAGCAGCAGCCGCGCCCGGTGGCGCAGCACCCCGCCGAGCACCGCGTTGAGCCCGTAGACGTGGAAGAGCGGGAGCACGCCGAGCACCACGTCGTCGCCGTGCATCATGGGCGGCTCGACGGCCGCGACCTGCTCGATGTTGGCCAGCAGCGCCCGGTGGCTGAGCATCGCGGCCCGCGGGAGGTCCGAGGTGCCGCCCGTGTAGAGCAGGGCGGCGAGCTTCTCGGGGTCCGGCAGCGGCGGGACGGGGCGTACGACGTCGGCGCGGAGGTCATCGAAGGCCACCTCGCCGTCGCCGGGCGCGGCGCCCGTGACCACGACCAGCGGCCTGGCGAGCTCGGGGTCGAGCCCGGCCAGCGCCTCGCGTACCACGTCGAGCGCGGTCTCGTCGGTCACCAGCAGCCGGGTGCCGGAGTCGGCGACCATCCGGGCGAGCTCGCCGGCCGTCGACCGCGGGTTGACCGGTACGGCGACGACCTGCGCCCGCAGCACGCCGAGGTAGGTCGTGACGAACTCGATGCGGTTGCCGACCGCGATCATCACCCGCTGGCCGGCGCGGATGCCCCTGGCTCCCAGGCCGGTCGCGATGCGGCCGACCTCGTCCTCGAGCCGTGACCACGTGAGGGAGCGTCCGCCGCTCTCCACGAGGGCCTGCCGGTCGGGGACGTCGGCGGCTGCCTCGGCCACCAACGCGGAGATGTCGTCGCGCGGCATGCACCGATCCTTCCACAGCTAGGCTGGCCGGGTGACCCCGTCCGAGCGATCCCGGCGCCTCAACCTGCAGCAGCGCTCGGCCCTCGCGGGCGAGGCCGCGGCGGCCTCGGCCGACGTCGAGAACGCGCTCCTCACCCCGCTCGACCCCACCGCGGCGGCGTTCTTCGACGTGGACAACACGGTGATGCAGGGCGCGAGCATCTTCCACCTCGCCCGCGGCCTCTACCGCCGCCAGTTCTTCACCACCCGCGAGATCGCCTCGGCCGCGTGGAAGCAGGCCTACTTCCGCGTCGCCGGCATCGAAGACCCCGAGCACGTCGCGGAGGCGCGTGCCTCGGCGCTGTCCTTCATCGCCGGCCACACCACCGCCGAGCTCGAGGAGCTCACCGAGGAGATCTTCGAGGAGGGCATGGCGCACCGCATCTGGCCGGGCACGCGCGCCCTGGCCCAGCTCCACCTCGACGAGGGCCAGCGGGTGTGGCTGGTGACGGCGGCGCCGATCGAGATCGCGAGCGTCATCGCCCGGCGGCTCGGGCTCACCGGCGCGATGGGCACGGTCGCCGAGCACGTCGACGGCGTCTACACCGGCCGGCTCGTCGGCGACCTGCTGCACGGCCCCGCCAAGGCCGAGGCGATCCGGGCGCTGGCCGTGCGCGAGGGCCTCGACCTCGCCCGCTGCTCGGCCTACTCCGACTCCAGCAACGACCTCCCGATGCTGTCGCTGGTCGGCGACCCGTGCGCCATCAACCCCGACGCCCGCCTGCGCACCCACGCCAGGGCCCACGGCTGGCGCGTCCACGACTACCGCACCGGCCGCAAGGCTGCCCGCGCCGGACTCCTGGGCGCAGCGGCCGCGGGTGCCGTCACGGGCGCCGTAGCCGCCGGTGTCGGCCTGCGCGGACGCCGCGCGTCGTGACCCGGTAACCGGCAGTTGCCCGCGGGTTCCCAACACCCCCGCAGCGACCTATCGTGGGACTCGCTGCGACCGGGAGGGGACACCGCATGCGGTCGACGAACGACCTACCGCATGCCTTCGACGAAGGCATGGCCGCGCTCCGGCGCGCGGTCCTCGCCGCCCTCGCCGCGTCCCCGGCCCTCCAACCCGCCGGTCGCCCCACGGGTCGCGTCCTGCTCTCCGAGACGGCCGCGCGGGGTGCCTCGGTCGGCGGCCCCTCCGGCGACTCGCTGGGCGGCTCCTCCGGCGGACCCGGACGCGTGGGCGACGAGGACCGGGCCGCGTCCTCGGAGGGCGACGAGGCCGACCGCGAGCGCCTGATCGCGCTGGTGGAGCTCGCGCGCTCGGGCGACAAGGAGGCGTTCGGCCTCCTCTACGACCACTACCAGGCCTCGGTCTACCGGTTCCTCCACCACCGCACCCGCTCCCAGACGCTCGCCGAGGACCTCGCCTCGGAGACCTTCCTGCGCGCGCTGCGCAGCATCACCAGCTTCCGCTGGCAGGGCAAGGACTTCGGCGCCTGGCTGATGACGATCGCGCGCAACCTCACCACCGACCACTTCAAGGCCGGGCGCACCCGCCTCGAGATGACCACCGAGGACATGACCCCGCACGACGACGCCACCGAGGGTCCCGAGGGCGCGGTGCTGGCGAGCCTCACCAACGAGGTGCTCCTCGAGGCGCTCGCCGAGCTGCCCACCGACCAGCGCGAGTGCCTCGTCCTGCGGTTCCTGCAGGGCTTCACGGTCGCCGAGACCGCACTGGCCCTGGGCCGCTCCGACGGCGCGGTCAAGCAGCTGCAGCTGCGCGGCGTGCGCAACCTGGCCAAGCTGATGCCAGAGGGGATGCGGGACCCATGACCCGCCCCGTAACCCCGGCCCCTCCTGGCTCGTTCCCCCCTCTGGGAGGACCGGCCAGCAGTGAGACAGGACGACCGTGATGACGCCCGCCTTCCCGACTCGTCGGCGCGCCGACGAGTTCGAGGCGCTCCTGTCGCGTGACGCCGGCCGCGAGCTCACCGAGCGTGAGGCCCGGCAGTACGCCCCGCTGCTCGACGTCGTCGCCGACCTGCGCGACGTGCCACCGGTGGAGCCGAGGCCCGAGTTCGTCGCGGCGCTGCGCGAGCGCCTGATGGCCGAGGCCGACACCGTCCTCGCCGGGCCGCCCGCGGCACCCGAGCGACTGGCGATGCCCGCCCCGTCGCGCACGCGCCGCCGCACCGTGGGTGCCCTGCTCGGCGGGGCCGCCCTCGTCGGCTCCGCGGCCACGATGGCCGTCGCTGCCCAGTCCGCCCTGCCGGGCGAGTCGCTCTACGGCGTCAAGCGCGGGATCGAGTCGGCCCAGGTGCGTCTCGCCGACGACGACGCCGGCCGTGGCCGGGCCCTCCTCGCCCAGGCCAGGACCCGGCTCGCCGAGGTCGAGGAGCTCGCCGCCGGCGACGCGGCCGGTCGCGACCGGCTCGTCCCCGACACCCTCGACGCGTTCACCGACCAGTCGAGCGAGGGCGTGCGCAGCCTGCTGTCGGCCTACGAGGACACCGGCAGCGACCGCGACGCGCAGCTCGCCCGCGACTTCACCGTCACGAGCATGGAGCGGCTCGAGCGGCTCGACGGAGAGCTGCCCGCCAGCGCCCGCGACGCCCTGCTGGCCGCCGGACGCACCCTCGCCGACCTCGACCTGGAGGTCAGCACCACCTGCCGCGGCTGCGCGGGCGGCATCACCACGACGCCGGAGTTCCTCCTCACCAGCACCCTCGACGACCTGGTCGCCGGCCTCGACGTCGACGACCTGAGCCTCGAGGGCGCCCCGATCTCCGGACAGGACCTCACCGGGATCCGGGTGCCCGAGGCGCTCGACCCGCAGCAGGGCGTGCCGACGCCCGGTCCCTCGACCTCGGTCAGGCCGACGCCGACCCCCTCGCTGCCCGTCCCGACCGGCACCGTCCCGACCGGCACCGACCCCACCACGCCGGAGCCGACCAAGCCGGAGCCGACCAGGCCGGTCAAGGACCCCACCGACGGCATCCCCGACCCGCTCACCGACACGACCGACAGCCTCACCGACACCACCGGCGCCCTCACCGGCCAGCTCGACGACGCCACGGGCGGCGCCCTGGGCGGGCTCACCTCCGGCGTCGACGACGCCACCGGCGGGCTCATCGGCGAGGTCACCGGCACCCTCGACGGGCTCACCGGCGGCACGCTCGGCAACGCGACCGGCGGGCTGTTGCCCTAGCCGGGCTCCTGGCCGAAGACGCCGCCGCGCTCGCGGAGCAGGCTGAACAGCGTGTGCTGGATGGTCTCGCGCACCTGGTCGGTGACGTTGAAGACCAGCATCGGGTCATCGGCCTCGCCCGGCTCGTAGGCGTCGGTGCGGATCGGCTCACCGAACTCCAGGATCCACTTGGAGGGCAGCGGCACCAGGCCGAGCGGGCCCAGCCACGGGAAGAACGGCGTGATCGGGATGTAGGGCAGCCCGAGGAGCCGCGCCAGCGACGGCACGTTGCCGACCATGGGGTAGATCTCCTCGGCGCCGACCACCGACAGCGGGATGATCGGCACGCCGGTGCGCAGCGCCGCCGAGACGAACCCGCCGCGCCCGAAGCGCTGGAGCCGGTAGCGCTCGCTGAACGGCTTGCCGATGCCCTTGAAGCCCTCCGGCCAGACCCCGACGAGCTCGCCGCCGGACAGCATCCGCTCCGCGTCCTCGGTGCAGGCGAGGGTGGCGCCGCCCTTGCGTGCCAGCGAGCTGACGAACGGCAGCCGGAAGAGCAGGTCGGCCCCGAGCGGGCGCAGGAACCGGCCGGTGCGGTCGTGCACGGTCAGCATCGTCATCAGCCCGTCGAGGGGCACCGTGCCGGAGTGGTTGGAGACCACGAGCGCACCGCCCTCGGTGGGCAGGTTGTCGAGCCCGCGCACCTCGAGCCGGAACCACTTCTCCGCCACCGGGCGCAGCGCGGCCATGAAGAACCGCTCGGTCAGCTCGCTGTCGAAGCCGTAGTCGTCGACCTCGTAGTCGCCCTCGAGGCGCCGGCGGCAGAACGCCATCAGCTCGGCGAGGCGTCGCTCCCAGTCGGCGCCGAAGACCTCGTGGGCCGCGCCCTGGAACGCCGCCACCCAGTCGCCGAGCGGGATCCCGGTGGTCGGGGCCTCGGCGGGCTCGTCGGCCCCGGTCGCCGCACCGCGTGGCTCGTCACCCGGGGCGCTGGCGGCGGCGCCCGCCGCGTGCTCCGGGCCGCCCGTCGCCTTGCCCGCCGCCTTGCCCGCCGCCTTGCCCGCCGTCTTGCCCGTCGGCTTGCCGGCCGTCCCGCTCCCGCCGGACCTGCGCGGGGACGGGGCCAGGTCGCGCGCCGCCGAGGACGGCCGGGTGCGGCCGGTGCCGCGGCCGGGTCGGCCGCCGGTGCCGATCGGGATGACGACGGCGTCGTCGCCGGCGGGGCGCCGGGCTTCCTCGGGCACGTCAGGCCCCTTCCCGCGCGGGGACCAGCTCGCGGCAGAAGTCGGCGAACGCCTCGGCCGTGGTGAAGCGCGGCTCGAAGCCCAGCTCGGTGCGCATCCGGGTGGTGTCCACCCCTCGACCGTAGGTGAGGAACCCCAGCTGCTCGGGGGAGAAGTCCGAGACGCGGGCCTGTCGCATGGTGGCGCCGAGCCGTCCGACGGCGAAGCCCGGCAGGGCGACCGACGGCTTGCCGAGGCGGCGTACGGCCTGGCTCAGCGTCATCACCCCGTCGCCGGCGACGTTGAAGGTGCCGGGGATGCCGCTGGTCGCCGCGTGGCGCAGCACCCGCATCAGGTCGTCCTCGTGCAGCAGCTGCAGGCGGGGGTCGAAGCCCAGCACCCGCGGGATCACGGGCAGCCGGAAGTAGCCGGTGAGCGGGCTGGTGACGTGGGGGCCCACGACGTTGGCCGCCCGGATCATCGTGACGTCGACGTCGGGACGTCGGCGGGCGAAGCCGCGCACGTAGCCCTCGATCTCGTAGACGTCCTTGCCGTAGCCCGACGAGGGCAGGCGCTTGGGCCCCATGTCCTCGGTGAACATCGCCGGGTCGCGGGGACCTGAGCCGTAGACGGTGGTCGTCGACTTCACGACCAGCCGCTCGACGGTCGCCGACTTCTGGCACGCAGCGAGCAGCTGCATGGAGCCGATGACGTTGAGCTCCTTCATCGTCCCCCGCCCGCCGGCGGAGCCGGGCGTGGCGATCAGGCTCATGTGGACGACGGTGTCGACGTCCTCCTTGGCGATGACCTTGGCGATGACCGGGTTGCGGATGTCAGCCCGGACGAACGAGACGTCGCCGATGTCACCACGCGGCGGGACGGCGTCCACGCCGATGACTCGATCGATGGACGGGTCGGCAGCCGCGGCGCGCGCGAATCGTCGCCCGATGTCCCGGGAGATCCCGGTGACCAGCACGACCCGCCCCATGGTCGAGGGGTGTTACTTGCCGAGCTTGCGCCGCTGGACGCGCGTCTTCTTGAGAAGCTTGCGGTGCTTCTTCTTGGCCATGCGCTTGCGCCGCTTCTTGATGACAGAACCCACGTGATTCAGACCTTTCCTTGCGACCGACGTGTGCGTCGGTCGGACCCGCACACCCTACTTGCCGGGTGCGAGGACCGCGGAATCGAGTCGGACCCGTGGATCCGGCGGCTCAGCCGGCGTTGTAGAAGCTCTTGCGGAGGTAGTCGTTGACGTCGTCCTCGCGGACGCGGAACGAGCGGCCCACGCGGACGGCGGGGAGCTCACCCCCGTGCACGAGCCGGTAGACCGTCATCTTCGAGACCCGCATGCGGGCCGCGACCTCGGCGATGGTCAGGAAATGCGCCTCGGAGAGGTCGCCTGGGGTGTTGTCAGCCATCGTGTGTGCACCGATCCTTCTGCGCGGAACGGCGCCGGCTTCCCCACCGGCGTCACAGGCGTGCCGCTCCCGCTGACAATAGGGCTCGCGTGACGCGTGGGGAAGAGGAACGCTGGAGAAACTTGTGGGACGTCGGCGTGTCGGGTTGCATCGACCGCCCTCCGGGTCAAGCCGGGTCAGGGCAGCGGGTCGAGGCCGTGCAGCGGGAACACCTCGCTGCGGGTGGCGTTGATGGCCCGGTCGAGCCAGGTCTCGGGGTCGTAGCCCGACGCCCAGTCGCGGTAGGCCGGGGTCCGGCCGTCGGTCATCCGGTGCGGCGGGGTGGCCCCGAGCACCTCCTCGACGTACGCCCGCCACCCGGGCGGCGTCGACAGCTCGGGGTCGAGCGGGGAGCCCGCGACGATCGCCAGCAGGTGCGTCCACGCGCGCGGCACGACGTCGACGACGGCGTAGCCGCCGCCGCCGGTGACGACCCAGCGCCCGTCGGCCACCTCGTGCGCCAGCTCGTGCAGCGCGAGGTAGGCCGCGCGCTGGCCGTCCACGCTCAGCATCATGTGGGCGAGCGGGTCGTTCATGTGGGAGTCGCAGCCGTGCTGGGTGACGAGCACCTGGGGCGCGAACTCGCGCAGCACGGGCGGCACGACCGCGTGGAAGGCGCGCAGCCAGCCGGCGTCGGAGGTGCCGGGCGGCAGCGCCACGTTGACGGCGGTGCCCTCGGCGCCCTTGCCGCCGACGTCGCTCGGGAAGCCGGTGCCGGGGAAGAGCATCTGCCCGGTCTCGTGCAGGGAGACGGTGAGGACGCGCGGGTCGTCCCAGAAGACCTTCTCGACGCCGTCGCCGTGGTGGACGTCGATGTCGACGTAGGCGACCCGCTCGACGCCGTCGGCCAGCAGCTGGGTGATCCCGACCGCGACGTCGTTGTAGATGCAGAACCCGCTCGCCTTGCCGGGCATCGCGTGGTGCAGGCCGCCGGCGATGCTGACCGAGTGCAGCGACTCCCCGCTCCACACCTGGCGGCACGCCTCCAGGGTCGCCCCCACCACGTGGGCGCTGGCGCGGTGCATGTCGGCGAAGACGGGGTCGTCGTCCGTGCCGAGGCCCCGCGCGGCGTCCTCGAAGCCGGGCGTCGCCCCGGCCCGCGTGACGGCGTCGATGAGGCCGCGCTCGTGCACCGTGGCGATCTGCTCGTCGGTCGCCACGGGGGCGTCGACGCGCTTGAGGCCGTCCAGCACGCCGAGCTCGTCGGCGAGGCGCATGGTCAGGTCGACGCGCACGGGCGACATCGGGTGGGTGGGACCGAAGTCGTACTCCGTCAGGGTCTGGTCGAACACCACTGACGCAGGCCCGTCGCACTCCATGCGGCGGACGTTACTCCCACCTCGGCACTCAGCTGCCCTCGGCCAGCTCACGGGATCGGTTGCGCGCGGCCTCCATCGCCGCCAGGAAGGCGGCCCGCACGCGGTGGACCTCCAGCTCGCGCAGCGCGGAGGCGGTCGTGCCGCCGGGAGAGGTGACCTGCTCGCGCAGCACGACGGGGTGGCTGCCGGTCTCGCGGAGCATCGCGGCGGAGCCGACGAGCGTCTGCACGACGAGGTCGGTCGCGGTGGCCCGGGGCAGCCCCAGGTGCACGCCCGCCTCGATCATCGACTCGACGACGAAGAAGATGTAGGCCGGGCCCGAGCCGGAGATCGCGGTGACCGCGTCCATCTGCTTCTCGGGGATGCGCAGCACCTTGCCCGTCGACGCCATCAACGACTCGGCCTCGGCGAGGTGCGAGTCGTCGCAGTGCGAGCCGGGCGCGATCGCGGCCATCCCCTCGTCGACGAGCGCCGGGGTGTTGGGCATGACGCGGACGACGGCGACCCCGTCGGGCACCCGCGACTCGATGTAGGCCGTCGTGATGCCGGCGGCCAGCGAGACCAGCAGCTGGCCGGCCCGCAGCTCGGGGGCGATCTCCTCGAGGACGTCGGCCATGTCCTGCGGCTTGACCACGAGTGCCACGGTGTCGGCCTTGGCGGCGGCCTCGCGGTTGGAGACCACGGCGACGCCGTAGCGCTCCTCGAGCTCACGGGCCCGCTCGGCCCGCTTCTCGCCGACCATGAGCTGGTCGACCCGCCGACCGGCGCGCACCAGCCCGGACAGCAGGGTCTCCCCCATCACGCCGGCGCCGATGATCCCTGTGCTCATGTCGGCAATCTACTGCGTCGGCTACTTCTTCGAGACCAGCGAGCGCGCGAAGAACGCGAGGTTGCTGGGCTTCTCGGCGAGGCGGCGCATCAGGTAGCCGTACCACTCGGTGCCGTAGGGGATGTAGACGCGCACGCTCTCGCCCGCCGCGGCCAGTCGCCTCTGCTCCTCGGGCCGGATGCCGTAGAGCATCTGGAACTCGTAGGTGCCCGGGCGGCGGCCGAAGCGGCTCGCCAGCGCCGAGGCGATCTTCACCATCCGCGGGTCGTGGGTGGCGATCATCGGGTAGCCCTGGCCGCCGAGCAGCACCTTGAGGCACCGCACGTAGGACTTGTCGATGTCGGCGCGGTCCTGGAACGCGACCCGCTCGGGCTCCATGTAGGCGCCCTTGCACAGCCGCACCCGCGAGCCCTCGTAGGCCAGCGCACGGCAGTCGGCCTCCGTGCGGCGCAGCATCGCCTGCAGCACCGCCCCGGTCTCGGGGAAGTCCTTGCGGAGCTCGCGCAGGATCGCCAGCGTCGAGTCGGTGGTGGTGTGGTCCTCCATGTCGAGGGTCACCGTCGTGCCGGCGTTGCGGGCGGCGCGGCAGATGTCGCGCGCGTTCTCGAGCGCCACCTTGTGGCCGTTGTCGGGCAGCGACTGACCGATGGCGGTGAGCTTGACCGACACCTCGGCCTGGGGCGCCAGGCCCTTGGCCGCGAGGTCGGCGAGCAGCTCCTTGTAGGCGGCGACGGTGGCGTCGGCCAGGGCCGCGTCGGTCGTGTCCTCGCCGAGGTAGTCGAGCGAGACCCGCAGGCCGTCCTCGACGAGCGTGGAGGTCGCCGCGACCGCGTCGGTCGTCGTCTCGCCGGGCACGTAGCTCCTCACCACGGAGCTCGACACGGGCATCGTGGAGACGAGCCGCTGGACCCCCTGGCTGCGGGCGAGGAGGAGGATCGGCTGGCGGAGCAACGACATGGCGGCAAGGCTACGCCGACCCTCCACCACACCTTCACGGCTCCTCCACCCGCCCGAGCGCGCCCCCTCCTAGCGTCGAGGAATGACCTCCCGCCGCCCCTCCCGGCTCCCGTCCGACACCGCGACGTACGCCCTCGCGCTGGCCGTGTCGGCCGGCACCGTGGCGTTCCTGCTGCTCGGCATCGGCGCCCTGGGCATCGTGGGCGACGGCGAGCGCGACTGGCTCTACCTGGCCGCGCCGGCGGCGCTGCTCGTCGTCGCGGCGGCCACCCGCCTCCGACCGCGCGGCATGGTGCTCGCCCTGGGCAGCGCGGCGGTGGCCACCGTCGTGGCGGGCGCGATGGCCGTCGTGCTGGTCGTCGCCGACGACACGGCGGGCTCGATCGCCGACGTCGTGATGCTGACCGCGATGTACGCCGCCCTGTTCGCGGTGGGCGGGTGGCTCTTCAGCCGGGTCAGGGGGTCCGGCGCCTGAGGGTGGCCGCGCCGAGCGCGAGCGAGGCGATCGCGAAGCCCGCGACCACCGCGACCGAGCGCCACACCGCGGCGACGTCGGCGGCGCCGACCAGCTCCTGCATCGCGTCGACGGCGTACGACATGGGGAGCACATCGCTGATCGCCGCCAGCACCGTCGGCATCGCCTCGCGCGGCACGAAGAGCCCGCAGAGCAGCACCTGCGGCAGCACGAACGCCGGCATGAACTGCACCGCCTGGAACTCGGTGGTCGCGAAGGCGCTCACGAGCAGGCCGAGCGCGGTGCCGAGGACGGCGTCGGCCACCGCGACCACGCCGAGCAGCCACACCGGGCCCTCGACGTCCAGTCCGAGCAGGCCGACGCTCACGGCCACGGCCAGCACCGACTGCACCGCGGCGAGCAGGCCGAACGCCAGCGCGTAGCCCAGCAGCAGGTCGAGCTTGCCCATCGGCATCGTCAGGAGCCGCTCGAGGGTGCCGGAGGAGCGCTCGCGCAGCGTCGTCACGCTCGTCACCAGGAACATGACGATGAAGGGGAACATCGCCAGCAGGCCCGGACCGAAGCGGTCGAAGGCGTCGCCGGGGACGTCCTCGAACATCCACCACAGCAGGGTGATCAGGACGCACGGGACGATCAGCAGCATGGCCAGGGTGCGGTGGTCGCGACGGACCTGGGTCAGCACGCGACCGGCGACGGCGAGCGTGACGCGGGTGCTCATGCGGCGTCCCCGCGCTGCTCGACGAGGTGGAGGAACGCCTCCTCGACGTCGCGGGCGCCGGTCCGGGTGCGGATCTCCTCGGGCGAGCCGTCGGCGATGATCCGGCCCTCGCGCATCAGCAGCAGCCGGTGGCACCGCTCGGCCTCGTCCATGACGTGGCTCGAGACCAGCACGGCGGCGCCGCCGTCGGCGATGCGGTGGAACAGCTCCCACAGGTCGCGCCGCAGCACCGGGTCGAGCCCGACCGTCGGCTCGTCGAGCACCAGCAGGTCGGGCGTGCCGAGGAGCGCGACGGCGAGGCTGGCCCGGCTGCGCTGGCCGCCGGAGAGCCGGCCCACGACCTGGTCGCGGTGGTCGTCGAGCCCGACCGCGGCGACCGCCCGGTCCACCTGGTCGCGGTCGACGCCGAGCACGCGGGCGAAGAAGGTGAGGTTCTCGCCGAGGGTCAGGTCGTCGTAGACGCTGGCGGCCTGCGTCACGTAGCCGACCCGCGTGCGCAGCGGGCGGCTGCCCGCCGGCTCCCCCAGCACCTCGACGGCGCCCGACCTGACCCGTTGTGCCCCGACCAGGCACCGCATCAGGGTGGTCTTGCCGCAGCCGCTCGGCCCGAGCAGCCCGGTGACCCCGGGCCACACGTCGAGGGAGATGCCCGGCAGCACCTCGCGCTCGCCCCGCACGACGACGAGGTCGCGCACCTCCACCACGTTTTTCATCATGTGTTGAATTGTGCGCGCACGGCTTCGCACCCGTCAACCCCTCGACCGGGCGCGGGCGCGGCTAGGGAAGGTCGCCGGTGAGGTAGTGCTGGAGGACGGGGCCGACGCGCGCCACGACGTCGTCCGCCGGCATCTGGGCCATCGCCGGGACGGCGAGCAGGTAGCGCGCGACGATCAGGCCCACCACCTGGCTGGCCACGAGCGGCACCCGCACCTCGGGGCGGTCGGGCACGAGCCCGGCGAGCACCGGCCCGACCACGACGGGGATGAACGCGTCGCGCACCAGGCCGCCGGAGTCGTCGGCCACCAGCGACCGCACCATCGCGAGCAGCCCCGGCTGGACCTCCGGGTCGTCCCAGACGCCGAGGAACGCCCGCAGCAGCCGCTCGCCGGCGCCGTCCGGGCCGGCGGCGACCACCGGCGCGAGCACCTCGCGCGGGTCGACCGGGATCTCGAGGGCGGCGACGAAGAGGTCGTCCTTGCTGCCGAAGTAGTGGTGCACCAGCGCCGGGTCGACACCCGCCGCGGCGGCGACGGCGCGGATCGTCGTGCCGCGGAAGCCCTTCTCGGCGAACGACGCCCGCGCGGCGGAGAGCACCTCGGCGCGG
This sequence comes from Nocardioides sp. Z24_21, assembly GCF_058134345.1. Lineage (NCBI taxonomy): Bacteria > Bacillati > Actinomycetota > Actinomycetes > Propionibacteriales > Nocardioidaceae > Nocardioides > Nocardioides sp. Z24_21. The sequence goes on along the minus strand of NZ_JBYTTH010000002.1, from coordinate 505,526 downwards.
GTGTCGGGAGCGCCGGGGCGCCGACCCCGGGCGGAGCGGGAGGCGGCCGGCGCGCTCACGGCGTCGCCACGGCCAGGTGCGCGCGGGCGAACTCCAGTGACTCGACCAGGTCGGCCTCGCGCTCGGCGCGGTCGGCGGCGCGCCGGGTGTTGATCTCCAGCACGACGTGGCCGGCGAAGCCCGTGCCGGCGAGGTGGCGCAGGAACCCCTCGGCGCCCATCACGCCGCGGCCCGGCACGAGGTGCTCGTCCCTGCCCGAGCCCGTGCCGTCGGTGAGGTGGACGTGGCGCAGGCTGGCACCCATCCGGTCGGCCATCGCGACGACGTCACTGCGGGCGATGGCGGCGTGGGAGAGGTCGATGGTGGTGTGGGCGTAGTCCTCCGCGCTGGGGTCCCAACCGGGGAGGTACATCTCCATGCCGCGGCGCGAGGACGCCCGCCACGGATACATGTTCTCGACCGCGAAGGCGATGCCCGTGCGCGCCTCGAGGGAGGCGATGCCCTCGACGAAGCCGGCGGCGTAGTCCTTCTGCCACCGGAACGGCGGGTGCACCACCACGACGTCGGCGCCGACCGCCTCGGCCATCTCGGCCGACCTCTCGAGCTTGACCCACGGGTCGGTGCCCCAGACCCGCTGCGTGAAGAGCAGGCACGGCGCGTGGACGGCGCAGATGGGGACCTCGTGGTGCTCGCTGAGCTTCCTGACCGCGTCGACCTCCTGGCTGAGGGTGTCGATGCCGACCATCACCTCGACCGCGTCGTAGCCCAGCCGCGCGGCCCATCCGAAGGCGTGCGCGGTCGACTCGGGGTAGACCGAGGCGGTCGAGAGTCCGATGAGGGGAGCCATCGTCAGCGCGGCCTCGTGACGATGGAGATCTGGTCGAGCCGCTCCAGGATCACGCCCTCGCGCAGCGCCCAGGGGCAGACCTCGAGCGCGGTCAGGTCGAAGATGTCCATGCACGCCTCGGCGACGATCGCGCCCGGCACGATCTGGTGGGTGCGGCTCGGCGAGACGCCCGGCAGGTCGGCGAGCTCGGCGGGCGACATGTCGACGAGCTTGGGGATCCAGCTCGACAGCGCCTGCAGCTCGATCGAGCGCGGCACGAGCTGCCCGTCGCCGCTCGGCGCGGCGCCGCAGATGCGCGCGAGCGAGCGGAACGTCTTCGAGGTGGCCGCAGCCCGGTCGGGCGAGCCCCCGCGCAGGAGGTGCCCGGCGTCGCGGGCGATCTCGGCCCGCACCTGCTTGCGCAGCTCGCGCACCTCCTCGTCGGAGGGCCGGCCGCCGCCGAACCACGTCCGTGCCACCCGGGCGGCACCGAGCGGGAGGGACCAGGCGACGTCGGGCGCCTCGTCCGACCCGCCGGCGATCTCCAGCGAGCCGCCGCCGATGTCGAAGACGGCGAGCCGGCCGGCCGACCAGCCGAACCAGCGGCGTACGGCCAGGAACGTCAACCGCGCCTCGTCCTCGCCGGACAGCACGCCGAGCCGGACCCCGCTGTGCTCCTCGACGTGGGCGAGCACCTCGTCGGCGTTGACCGAGTCGCGCACCGCGGAGGTCGCGAAGGCGAGCATCTCCTCGCACCCCTTGTCCTCGGCGATCCGCGTCGCCGAGGCGCAGAAGTCGGTGAGGGCGTCGATGCCCTCGGCAGTGACCGCGCCCTCCTCGTCGAGGTGCTCGGCCAGGCGCAGCGGCTGCTTGTGGGAGGACGCCGGGAGCGGCGCCGCCCCGCCGTGCGCGTCGACCACCAGCAGGTGGCCGGTGTTGGAGCCGATGTCGAGGACGCCCAGGCGCATACCCGCAACGCTACTAGGCTTGCCACGTGCCCGAAGTCGACCTCGTCTTCCCCCGCGCGTACGTCGAGTTCGCCGACCCGGCCGACGACGCCCAGGTCTTCCGCTGCGACCTCACGTGGCTGACCTCCGCCTACACCTGCATCTTCGGCAACGGCTGCCAGGGCATCTACGCCGACGCCCCCGACGTCGGCTGCTGCACCCTGGGCGCCCACTTCGCCGACCGCGACGACGAGCGTCGGGTCAAGGCCTTCGTCGCCGAGCTCGGCCCCGACGACTGGCAGCTGCACCCCGGGCGGGCGGTCCGCACGTCCGACTGGGTCGACACCGACGACGACGGCGAGCGCAAGACGCGCGTGGTCGAGGTCGACGGGCAGCAGGCGTGCGTCTTCCACAACCGCACCGACTTCAGCAACGCGAGCGGGCACGTCGGCGCCGGTTGCGCCCTCCACGGCCTCGCGCTGCGCCAGGGGCGCAACCCGCTCGAGACCAAGCCCGACGTGTGCTGGCAGCTGCCGATCCGGCGCCAGTTCCGCGAGGTCGAGCGGCAGGACGGCACGAGCTACACCGAGGTCTCCATCGGCGAGTACGACCGCCGCGGCTGGGGACCCGGCGGCCACGACCTCGACTGGTACTGCTCGGGCAACACCGAGGCCCACGTCGCGCCCGAGCCGGTCTACCTCACCCACGAGCCCGAGCTCGTCGAGCTGATGGGTGCCGAGGCGTACGCCGAGCTGGTGCGCCACTGCGACGCGCACGTGGTCTCGCGCTCGGCGCTCGCGCTGCACCCCGCGTCACCGCGCCACTTCTGAGCGGCGGCACGCAAAAGTCCCGGACACCCCCTGTGACGCGGGTGTGACGTGCATTACCTTCGTCGGGTGGTCCCTTCCCCTCCTCCCCCGTCCGAGGGATCCGGCCCCGCCGGCACCCTCGGGATCTGGTTCATCGGCGCGCGTGGCTCACTGGCCACGACCGCGACCATCGGCCTGAGCGCGCTCGCCGCCCACCTGACCGACGAGACCGGCTGCGTGTGCTCCCACCCCGACCTCGACGCCCGGGGCCTGGCGGCCTACGCCGACATCGTCGTCGGCGGCCACGACGTCGACACGCTCCCGCTGGTCAAGCAGGCCGAGCGCCTCGTGGCCGGCGGCGTCGTGCCCGGCGTCCTCGCCCGCCAGGTCACCTCGGAGCTCGAGCACGCCGAGGCGCGGCTGCGAGCCGGCGTCCGCGGCCACTCCGGCGACCAGCGCGCCGACGTCGAGCGCCTCGCGGCCGACATCCGCGACTTCGGCGCCGGCCTCGACCACGTCGTGGTCGTCGACGTCTCCAGCACCGAGGCGCCCCACGACGCCGGACCCGACGCCGCCGACTGGGCCGGCCTGCAGGACGCCTGGGCGCAGGGGCGCGCACCGCTGTCGACGAGCTCGGTCTACGCCTGCGCCGCCGTGCTCGCCGGAGCGGCCTACGTCGCCTTCACGCCGAGCCCGGGCATCGACGTGCCCGCGCTGCGCGAGCTCGCCGACGAGCGCGGCGCGGCCTACGCCGGCAGCGACGGCAAGACCGGCGAGACGCTGGTGAAGTCGGCCCTCGCGCCGATGTTCTCCACCCGCTCGCTGGCCGTGCGGTCGTGGACCTCGGTCAACCTGCTCGGCGGCGGCGACGGCTCCACGCTCTCTGACCCCGCCGCCCGCGAGAGCAAGACCAGCACCAAGCGCTCGGGCCTGGAGTCGATGCTCGGCCACCCGGTGCCCGGCCCCATGCACATCGACTACGTCGAGGACCTCGGCGACTGGAAGACCGCGTGGGACCACGTCCGCTTCGACGGCTTCCTCGGCACCCGGATGACGATGCAGTTCACCTGGGAGGGCTGCGACTCGGCGCTGGCCGCGCCGCTCGTGCTCGACCTCGCCCGGCTGACCGGCCGCGCCGTCGCGGTGGGTGAGAGCGGGCCGCTGTCCGCGCTCGGGTTCTTCTTCAAGCAGCCGCTGGGCTCGCAGGAGCACCGCCTCGCCCAGCAGTGGGAGGCCCTGCTCTCCTGGTCGACGGCGTGCGCCGACCGGGTGGCGACGTGAGGCTCGCCGACCTCGTCGAGCTGACCCGTGCCCCCGCCGCGCTCTCGATCCCGGGGGACGCGTGGGCCGGTGCCGCGCATGCCGGGGTCGCGGGACGCGGGTGGGCGATGCCACTCGCCTCGACGTGCCTCTACTGGTCGGGCATGGCCCTCAACGACTGGTGCGACCGCGGCGTCGACGCCGAGGAGCGCCCCGAGCGCCCGATCCCGTCCGGTCGGGTCGGCGCCGAGACCGCCCTCGCCGTCGCCGCCGGCCTCGGCGCAGCCGGCCTCGGTGTCGCCGCGCTGCTCGGCGGACGTTCGGCCGTCGCGGTGGCGGCCCCGCTCGCGCTGATGGTGGTCGGCTACGACGCGGCCGCCAAGGACACGCCGCTCGGGCCGCTGGCGATGGCCTCGACACGAGGGCTCGACGTCCTGCTCGGCGCCCACGCCTCGCCCGCTGCAGCGTGGCAGCCCGCCCTCGCGATGACCGCCCACACCGCCGGCCTCACCTGGCTCAGCCGTGGCGAGGTGCACGGCACCCGTCCGGAGGTCGCGGCCGCGGCGACCGCCGCCACGCTGGTGGGGGCCGCCGCGACGGCCCATGCCGCGTTCTACGAGGCGCGCACGGGTCGCCTCGCCCGGCTCACCGGGGTCGGCCTGTCGGCGGCCTACGCCGTCGTCGTCGGCCGCGCCCAGGCCCGCGCGGTGCGGCGGCCCACGGCCGAGGCCGCGCGGGCCGCCACCCGCACCGGCATCGGGGGGTTCTCCCTGCTGCAGGGCGCGTGGCTGGCGCGCCGCGGCCGGCTCCCGGCCGCCGCCACGGTCGTCGGCGCCGGACCTGCCTACCGGGCGCTCTCGCGCCGCTGGAGCCCGACGTGAGCGCGGCGGGACGGAGCCCCCTGCGCCTGGGCTACGGCAGCAACGGCTTCTCCGGCCACCGCTTCCCCGACGCCTGCGAGGTGATCGCGGGGCTCGGCTACGACGGCGTCGCCCTCACCCTCGACCAGCCGCACCTCGACCCGTTCGCCGACGACGCGGGCGCCCAGACCGCCCGCGCCGCGAAGTCGCTGGCCGACCACGGGCTGGCCGTCGTCATCGAGACCGGCTCGCGATTCGTGCTCGACCCGTGGCGCAAGCACGAGCCGACCCTGGTCAGCGACGGCGACCGCGGCCCGCGGATCGAGCTGCTGACCCGCGCCGTGCGGATCGCGGCCGAGCTCGGCGCCGAGGCGATGTCGTGCTGGTCGGGCGTGCTGCCCGAGGGGACGAGAGCCGAGGAGGGCTGGCGACGGCTCACCGACGGGCTCGGCCCCGTCCTCGACCTCGCCCACGAGCTGGGGGTCGTCGTCTGCGTCGAGCCCGAGCCCGGCATGCACGTCGACACCGTCGACGAGGCGCTCGAGCTGCGCCGGCGGCTCGGCGAGCCCGACCACCTCCGGCTCACCCTCGACCTCGGCCACCTGGTGTGCAACGAGCCGCGCAGCCCTCAGGCGTCCGTCGCCGTCGCCGGCAGCCTCATCGGCAACGTGCAGGTCGACGACATGGTCCGCGACGTGCACGAGCACCTCGAGCTGGGCCAGGGCACGCTCGACCTCGACGCCGTCCTCGGCGCGCTGGTGGCGACCGGCTTCGCCGGCCTGGCCAGCGTCGAGCTGCCCCGCCACTCCCACGCGGCGCCCACGGTGGCCGCACGTCAGATCGCCGCCCTGCGCGCCTCGCTGGCGCGCCTCGCGGACGCCGAGAGCGAAGGACCCACGCCGTGACCGACATCCGTCCGCTCGCCGACCACGACGCCATCCGGAGCGCGCTCGACGACGCCGCGCGCGCCCGGTGGGAGGCCATGAACGCCGAGGTCGCCGAGGACCCGTCCCGGCTCGGCCGGACGTTCCCCGCCGCGGCGCGCACGACCGGTCGTGGACCGCTGCCGGGCGCCGACGGCGTGCTGCTGGAGGACGCGGTGCGCGTCCGGCTGGTGGTCGAGGCGGCGCGGTCGCTCGACGCCGCGGACCTCCTCGCCGAGCTGGGCGAGGTCTACCGCTACGGCGACAACGACGAGAAGCGCGCCGTGCTCCACGCCCTGGCCGGAGCACCCGACGAGGTCGACGGCACCGACCTGCTGCTCGACGCGCTGCGCACCAACGACACCCGTCTCGTCGCCGCGGCGATGGGACCGCACAGCGACCGGCTCGACGACGACGCGTGGCGCCAGGGCGTCCTCAAGTGCCTGTTCACCGGCGTCCCCGTCGCGTCGGTCACCGGCCTCTCCCGGCGCGCCGACCGCGAGCTGGCCGAGATGGTGCAGCGCTACCAGCGCGAGCGCGAGGCGGCCGGGCGCGACGTACCCCCCGACGTGCAGGTCGTGCTCGACGCCTGCGGCGCCTCCCCCGAGAAGCAGCCCGAGAAGCAGCCCGAGAAGCAGAAGGACTCCTGATGCGCATCTTCGACCCGCACATCCACATGACCTCGCGCACCACCGACGACTACGAGGCGATGCACGCCGCGGGCGTCCGCGCGCTGGTCGAGCCGGCGTTCTGGCTGGGCCAGCCGCGCACCAACGTCGGCTCGTTCACCGACTACTTCGACGCGCTGGTGGGCTGGGAGCGGTTCCGCGCCTCGCAGTTCGGCATCGTCCACCACTGCACGATCGCGCTCAACCCCAAGGAGGCCAACGACCCCCGGTGCGCCGAGGTGCTCGACGTGCTCCCCCGCTACCTCGCCAAGGACGGCGTGGTGGCGGTCGGCGAGGTCGGGTTCGACTCGATGACGGTCGAGGAGGAGAAGGCGTTCGTGCGGCAGCTGGAGCTGGCGGTCGAGTTCGCGCTCCCGGCGATGGTCCACACCCCGCACCGCGACAAGGAGCAGGGCACCCGCCGCACCCTGGAGCTGGTCACCGAGTCGGGACTGGCCCCCGGGATGGTCGTGGTCGACCACCTCAACGAGGTCACCGTCGACCAGGTCGACGAGGCCGGCTGCTGGATGGGCTTCTCGGTCTACCCCGACACCAAGATGGACGAGCACCGCATGGTCGCGATCCTCCACCGCCGCGGGCTCGACCGGGTGCTGGTCAACTCCGCCGCCGACTGGGGCCGCAGCGACCCCCTCAAGACCGCGAAGACCGGTGCGGCGATGCTCGAGGCGGGCTTCTCCTCCGACGACGTCGACCGCGTGCTGTGGCGCAACCCCGTGGAGTTCTTCGCCCAGAGCGGCCGGCTGATGATCGACCCCGACGCGACGGGCGGCACCGACGGGACGGGCGCCGGCGACGCCTCGGCGACCTTCGAGGGCAACTCGATCCTGCGCGGCTCGCGGGACTGACATGAGGCTGCGCCACCCCGACGGTACCGTCGTCCACCTCGGCTACGGCACCAACGTGCTGCCCGCCGAGGACGTCGAGGGCCTCATCGCGCAGGTCGGCACCTACGGCGACCGGCTGCGCCGCCACCTCGGCACCGACCGGGTCGGCCTGGGCATGTGGCTGCCGGCCGCCGCCGCGCGACGCCTGGCCTCCGACCTCGACGCCGTCTCCCGGCTCCGCGACGCGATCGATGCGCACGGCGTCGAGATCGTCACCCTCAACGCCTTCCCCTACGCCGCCTTCCAGGACGAGGTGGTCAAGAAGCGCGTCTACCACCCGACCTGGGCGGAGCGGGCCCGGCTCGACTACACCCTCGACGTGGCGCGCGTCCTCGCCGCGCTGCTGCCCGAGGACGCCGCCCGGGGCAGCATCTCGACGCTGCCGCTGGCCTGGCGCGCCCCGTGGCTCACCGACCGGCAGGCCCAGGCCGAGCTGCACCTCACGGCGCTCGCGGAAGGGCTGGCCGAGGTGGAGGCCGACACCGGGCGCACGGTGCGCGTCGCGTTCGAGCCCGAGCCCGGCTGCGTGATCGAGACGATCGCCGAGGCGGTCGACCGGCTCGACGCCGCCGACCGCGAGCGGATCGGCGTCTGCCTCGACCTGTGCCACCTCGCCGTCGGCTTCGAGGACGCGACCGACGCGCTCGCCCGGCTCGACGCCGCGGGCCTCGACGTGGTCAAGGTGCAGCCGGCGGCCGCCCTGGTCGTCGACGACCCGGCCGACCCGCGTGCCCGCGACGCGCTGACGTCGTACTCCGAGGACCGCTTCCTCCACCAGGTGCGCCAGCGCACCGGCCAGCGCCTCGCCGCGCGCGACGACCTGCCCGACGCACTCGGCGGGCGGCGCCCGCTCGACGACGGGTCGCCGTGGCGGGTGCACTTCCACGTGCCGGTCCACGCCGACCCCGCCCCGCCGCTGCGCAACAGCCGCGACGAGATGCGCGCGTCCCTGGCCGCCCTCCTCGGCGGCGACACCGCCCGCACCGACCACCTCGAGGTCGAGACCTACACCTGGTCCGTCCTGCCCGACGGCGCCCCCGCCGACGACGACGCGCTCGCGGCGGGCCTCGCCGCGGAGCTCGCGTGGGTGCGCGACGAGCTGGTCGGGCTCGGCCTGACGTCCCTCGACTGACACCCGCCCCCGCACCGACCCAGGACAGGACACCGCCGTGGCCCACCCCCAGCTGCTCGTCGTCGACCTCGTCGGCCTCACCCCCGACCTGCTCCAGCACATGCCGCGCCTGCGGCGGCTCGCCGACGAGGGCTCGCGGGCGACGCTGGAGCCGATCCTGCCCGCCGTGACCTGCTCGGTGCAGTCGACGTTCCTCACCGGACTCCCGCCGTCGGGGCACGGCGCGGTCGGCAACGGGTGGTACTTCCGCGAGCTCGGCGAGGTGTTCCTGTGGCGCCAGCACAACAAGCTCGTCGAGGGCGAGAAGGTGTGGGAGACGATCCGCCGCGAGCGCCCCGACTACACCGTCGCCAACGTGTGCTGGTGGTACGCCATGGGCGCCACGACCGACTGGACGGTCACCCCGCGGCCGATCTACTACGCCGACGGCAAGAAGGCGCCCGACTGCTACACCCGCCCGCCCGAGCTGCACGACGAGCTCGTCGGCGAGCTCGGCGAGTTCCCGCTCTTCACCTACTGGGGCCCGACCGCCTCGATCGCCTCGAGCGAGTGGATCATCGCCGCCACCCGCCGGCTGATGCCGCGCAGCGACCTCACCCTCTGCTACGTCCCGCACCTCGACTACGACCTCCAGCGCTTCGGCCCCGACTCGCCCGAGGCGGCCCGGGCCGCGCGGGAGGTCGACGCGGCGCTGGCCCCGCTGCTCGACGACGCCGAGCGGGCCGGCGTCACCACGCTGGTGCTCTCCGAGTACGGCATCACGCGAGCCGACCGGCCGGTCGACGTCAACCGGATGCTGCGCCGCGCCGGGCTGCTCGAGGTCTACACCCAGGACGGCATGGAGTACCTCGACCCGTGGGCCTCGCGGGCCTTCGCGGTCGCCGACCACCAGGTCGCCCACGTCTACGTCGACGACCCGGCCGACCTGGAGTCGGTGCGCGCGAGGTGCGCCGAGCTGCCCGGCGTCGACCAGGTGCTCGACCGCGCCGCGCAGGCGGCGTACAGCCTCGACCACGAGCGCTCCGGCGACCTGGTGCTCGTGGCCGACGAGACGGCGTGGTTCACCTACTACTACTGGCTCGACGACGCCCGGGCCCCCGACTTCGCCCGGGGCGTGGAGATCCACCGCAAGCCCGGCTACGACCCGGCCGAGCTGTTCTTCGACCCCGACGACCGCGCGGTGAAGCTCAAGGCGGGGCTCACCCTCGCCAGGAAGATGGCGGGGCTGCGCTACGCCATGAAGGTCGTCCCGCTCGACCCGTCGCCGGTGCGCGGCACCCACGGCCGGCTGCCCGCGGACCCCGCCGGCGGCCCGATGCTCGTGTGCAGCACCCCGGGCGCCGTGACCGGGTCGGTGGCGGCCACCGACGTGCGCGACCTGCTGCTCGAGCTGTCCGGCACCTCTTGACGTCAAGAAACCCGGACCCCGGTGTCAAGGCCACCATGCGCCCGGATGAGAATCTGGCCATGCGCCTGGACCACGTCAGCTTCGCCGCCGGACCTGATGGACTCGCCAGCACCGCCCAGCGCATCGGGGGGCTGCTCGGCACGGACTTCATCGACGGTGGCATCCACCCCCGTTTCGGCACCCGCAACATGATCCTGCCGCTGGACGGCGACATCTACATGGAGATCGTCGAGGTCCTCGACCATCCCGCCAGCGACAAGGCTCCCTTCGGCCAGGCCGTCCGTGCCCGCTCCGCCCTCGGCGGCGGCTGGATGGGCTGGGTCGTCTCCGTGGCCGACATCGCGCCGTTCGAGACCCGCCTGGGCCGCGAGGCCGTCAAGGGCAACCGTCGCCGCCCCGACGGCACGGAGCTGCTCTGGCAGCAGATCGGCGTCAACAGCCTGATCTCCGACCCCCAGCTGCCCTTCTTCATCCAGTGGCAGTCCGCCCCCGAGCTGCACCCCAGCAACGGCGCGACCGGCGACTTCGCCCTCGACTGCCTGGAGATCGCCGGCGACCCGCAGCGGGTCAGCGAGTGGCTCGGCGAGACCGTCGACGCGCCGCTGGAGGACGTCAAGGTCGAGTGGGTCGCCCCCAACGGCACCCCCGGCATCGTCGCCGTCCAGCTCCAGACGCCGCAGGGCCTGGTGCGCATTTGAGGGTTCGGCCCTCCCCCAACATCTGGAACACCCCCGAGGTCTACGAGCTCGAGAACCGCGCCGCCGACCCGCACGACCGGATCGCGACGGCGATGCGCGAGATCGGCGACTGGGCCGGGCGCACGGTGCTCGACGTGGGCTGCGGCACCGGCTTCCACCTCCCCCTGTGGGCCGGCACGGCCGCGCGCGTCGTGGGCGTCGAGCCGCACCCGCCGCTCCTGGCCCTCGCCCGCCGGCGTACGCGCTCCCTCGGCACCGTCACCGTGCTCGAGGGTGGCGCCCAGGCGCTGCCCCTCCCCGACGCCTCCGTCGACGTGGTGCACGCCCGGTGGGCCTACTTCTTCGGCCCCGGGTCGGAGCCGGGCCTGCGCGAGCTCGACCGGGTCGTGCGCCGCGGCGGCACCGCGTTCGTGATCGACAACGACCCCACCCGCTCGACGTTCGGCGGCTGGTTCCGGCGCGGCTTCCCCGAGGTCGACCCCACGGCGGTCGAGCGGTTCTGGTCGATGCACGGCTGGCGGCGCCGCCCGATCGACATGGGCTGGTCGTTCGCCTCGCGGGAGGACCTCGAGGCGGTCGTGCGCATCGAGCTGCCGCCCGAGGCGGCCGAGGAGGCCCTCGCCTCCCACACCGGCACCGAGGTCGACTACGCCGTCAACCTCTGGTGGCGGCACTACTAGGGGCACCCCTGCGGCCGGCCGGGTCAGCTCGACTCGCGGATGGCCAGCGTCGGCTCGAGGAGGACGCCGCGCGTCTCGACCGGCTGGTGGGTCAGCAGGGCGCGCAGCGTGCGGATGATCTCGACCGCGACGTCCTCCAGCGGCTGCCGCACCGAGGTGAGCCCCACCGGGTAGACCTGCGCCACCTGCGAGTCGTCGAAGCCGACCACGGCGATGTCGCGCCCGGGGGCGAGCTGGCGGATCCAGAGCGTGTGGAGCACGCCCATCGCGAGGGTGTCGGAGGCGCAGACGAACGCGGTGGGCCGCGACTCGTCGAGCAGGACGGCGGCCGCCTCGGCTCCGCTGTGCACGACGTCCTCGACCCGCGAGGCGAGGCCGGTGGTGGGCAGGCCGTTGGCGTGCATCGTGCGGACCCAGCCCGAGCGGCGGTCCTCCCCGATCGGGGAGTCCTTGCGCCAGCCGATCCAGGCGATGCGGGTGTGGCCGCGGTCGATGAGGTGCTGGGTGGCGAGTGCGATGCCGGCGGCACCGTCGACGTCGACCCACACGTGGCGGGCCCCGTCGTCGTCCCAGGGCCGGCCGAACGCGACGAAGGGAGCCCGCTGCCGGCTCAGCCAGGCGGCCTGCGGGTTGCCGAGGTAGGTGTCGGTGACCACGAAGGCGTCGACGGCGGTGGAGCGCAGCAGGTTGTCGTAGCCGCCGATCGGGTCGTCGTCGTCGCCGGGGAAGAGCAGGACGTGGTAGCCGACCTCCTCGCTGGCCTCGACGAGGGAGTGCACGAAGCGGTCCATCGCCGCGTTGGCGGTGCCCTCCTGGGCCGGGCCGAAGCGCAGGCCGATCAGCGACGACGTACGGGTGCGGAGGTTGCGCGCGGCGCGGTTGGGCGAGTAGCCGAGCTCGGCGATGGTCTGGCGCACCCGCTCGAGGGTGTCGGGACGCAGCAGGTCGGGGTTGTTGACCGCGTTGGAGACCGTCTGGCGCGACACTCCTGCCCGCTCGGCGACGTCGGCGAGGGTCGGCGGCGTGACCGGCAGCGTGCCCCCGGTCCGGTGTTCGATGCCTCGCCCCATGCCGCCCCTCGCGATCGCCCTAGATCGATCCAATTGCAGGTGAGCATAAGCCCCGCCCGGACGGCCCACCGGGGCACCTCTCGCGCGGCGTGCCCCCGGTGTCGGTGGGCTCGCCTAGCGTGGGCCGCATGTCGACCAAGACCGCACGGGTGCGCTCCTCCTACCGCTGCTCCGAGTGCGGGTGGGAGACGGCCAAGTGGGTCGGCCGGTGCGGCGAGTGCCAGGCGTGGGGATCGGTCGCGGAGGCCGGGGCGCCCACGATGCGCGCCAGCGCCGGGCCGGTGTCGACGCCGGCGGTGCCGATCGGCCAGGTGCCGGTCACCGAGTCCGTCGCCCGCGCGAGCGGCGTCCCCGAGCTCGACCGCGTGCTCGGCGGCGGTCTCGTGCCGGGTGCGGCGATCCTGCTCGCCGGTGAGCCCGGCGTCGGCAAGAGCACGCTCCTGCTCGAGGTCGCAGCGCAGACCGCCCGCACCCGCCAGCGCACCCTCTACGTCACGGGCGAGGAGTCGGCCGCGCAGGTGCGCCTGCGCGCCGACCGCACCGGCGGCGTGCACGACGAGCTGTTCCTCGCGGCCGAGACCGACCTCGGGGCGGTGCTGACCCACATCGAGGAGGTCCGCCCCACGCTGATCGTCGTCGACTCCGTCCAGACCATCGGCGCCTCGGGCATCGACGGCGTGCCCGGCGGGGTGACCCAGGTCAAGGAGGTCGCGGCCGCGCTGATCCGGGTGGCCAAGACCCGCAACATCACCACGGTGCTCGTCGGCCACGTCACCAAGGACGGCTCGATCGCCGGGCCCCGGGTGCTCGAGCACCTCGTCGACGTGGTGCTCCACTTCGAGGGCGAGCGCAACTCCCGCTTCCGCATGCTCCGCGCCATGAAGAACCGCTACGGCCCCGTCGACGAGGTGGGCTGCTTCGACCTGTCCTCCGAGGGCATCTCGGCCGTCACCGACCCGACCGGCCTGTTCGTCGAGCACCACACCCAGGACGTCTCCGGCACCTGCGTGGCGGTGACGATGGAGGGTCGCCGCCCGCTCCTCGCGGAGGTGCAGGCGCTGCTCACCCCGTCCCCGCTGGAGCGCCCGCGGCGCACCGTGTCGGGTGTGGAGTCCTCGCGGGTCGACATGGTGCTCGCCGTCCTCCAGCGCCACGCGGGGCTGCGCATCGCCGGCAGCGACACGTTCGTGGCCACCGTCGGCGGGGCCAGGCTCCACGACCCCGCCGCCGACCTCGCCCTGGCCGTCGCCGTGGCCAGCTCGCACCTCGGCGTGCCGCCGCCCCGCGGCGCCGTCGCGATCGGCGAGATCGGCCTCGCCGGCGAGCTGCGCCGGGTGCGCGACCTGCCGCAGCGCGTCGCCGAGGCCGCGCGCCTGGGCTTCCGGGTCGCGGTCGTGCCGCGCGGGCGGGCGTTGCCCAGCGAGCGGGGCATCCCCTCGCGCCGGACGGTCGACGGCCTGCAGGTGGTCGAGGTCGACGACGTGGTCGGGGCGCTGCTCACCCTCGACCTCACGCCGCCGCTCTGAGGCCAGCCCGCCCGGCAACGATCGGTGGTTCGCCGCCGCCCACCCCTAGACTTCACCCCACGGCGCACGGGGGCGTCCGAGAGAGAGCACGGAGGCACCGGTGGCAGAGCGCATGGACGAGCAGCTGAGGCTGCGCGCGACCCTGGCATCGATCGCACCGGGCACCCCGTTGCGCGACGGGCTCGAGCGGATCCTCCGCGGCCGCACCGGCGCCCTGATCGTGCTCGGCCAGGACAAGACGGTCGACTCCATCTCCACCGGCGGCTTCACCCTCGACGTGCCCTTCACCGCCACCGGCCTGCGCGAGCTCGCCAAGATGGACGGCGCGATCATCCTCGACAAGGACATCACCAAGGTCCACCGGGCCGCGGTCCACCTGATGCCCGACCACACCATCCCGTCCGAGGAGACCGGCACCCGCCACCGCACCGCCGAGCGCGTCGCCAAGCAGACCGGCCACCCGGTCATCTCGGTGTCGCAGTCGATGCAGATCATCGCCGCCTACGTCGGCGACATCCGCCACGTGCTGGAGGACTCCGGGAAGATCCTCTCCCGCGCCAACCAGGCGCTCGCCACGCTCGAGCGCTACAAGCTGCGCCTCGACGAGGTCTCCGCGACGCTGTCGGCGCTCGAGATCGAGGACCTGGTGACGGTGCGCGACGTGGCCGTGGTCGCCCAGCGCCTCGAGATGGTCATCCGGATCGCGAGCGAGATCGAGGACTACGTGCTCGAGCTCGGCACCGACGGCCGCCTGCTCTCGCTGCAGCTCGAGGAGCTGGTGACCGGCGTCGACGCCGAGCGCGAGCTGGTCGTGCGCGACTACCTCCCCGGCGGCCGGCGCCGCCCCGCCAGCCCCACCTCCCACGTCGCCGAGCTCGCCGCCCTGTCCCCCACCGAGCTGGTCGACCCGGCGGCCGTGGCGCGCGCGATCGGCCTCAGCGGCGCCGAGCACCTCGACGCCGCCGTCGCCCCCCGCGGCTACCGCCTCCTCGCCAAGGTGCCGCGCCTCCCCTCGGCCGTGGTCGACCGCCTCGTCGACCACTTCGGCGGTCTCCAGCAGCTGCTCTCCGCCGGCATCGAGGACCTCCAGGCGGTCGAGGGCGTAGGCGAGCTGCGCGCCCGCAGCGTGCGCGAGGGCCTCTCCCGCCTCGCCGAGTCGAGCATCACCGAGCGCTACATCTGACCCCGCCCACCCGGCGTACCGGTGCCGAGTCGGCGCGTCCTGACGCGGGGAGGGGGCCGAGTCGGCGCGTCCTGACGCGCGGAGGAGGTCGAGTCGGCGCGTCAGGCGCGTACCGCGTGCCGAGCCGGCGCGTCCTGACGAGTCGAGCGGAGCGCTACCTCTGAGTCGCGCCGGCCCGGCGTACTCCCCGCGCCCGACTTGTAGGCCCAGTCCGACACCTGGAGGCCTTTGCAACCCCCTCCAAGTGTCGGAGTCCCCGCTCGAGCGGGGACTCCGACAAATGCGAGACGAGTGACGAGAGCCGGACGGCCGCCCCAAAAACGGTCAGCCGGCGGAGTTGCCCGCGCCGTCCTCGCCGGGGGTGTGGGAGGTGTCGCCGTTCTTCTTGCCCTTGCCGCCCTGCTTCTCCGGCTCGGCGGTCTTGGTGATCACGCCGGGCTGGGGGGCGGTGAGCTCGAACTGGACGTCGGTGGCGTCACCGCCGAGCGCCGCGGCCTGCACGTGGTAGAAGCCGGGGACGGCCCAGTCGGTGAACTTGGTGCACCCCTCGTCGGAGCGCCGCGCCGACCACGTGACCACGACCGGGGCGTCGACGGCCTGGCGGACCACCACGTCCTGCGGAGGGATCGACACGGGGCACTCGCGGCTGCTCCAGATGTAGTCGCTGCCCGAGGTGATGGTGACCACCACCGTCTCCGGCGAGGCCTGCCACGTGCAGGCCTCGGCCACGACGGTGCGCAGGTTGAGGGTGATCGGGATGTCCGAGCCGCCGGCGGCCGAGGTGATGGCCGGGGTGGCGACGATGTCGGACTCGGTGCACGGACCGGTGGGCTCGGCCAGGACCGGCTCCGTGGGCGCGACCTCCTCGGTCGTCGTGGCGCCGTCCGTGCCCTTGCCGCCCTTCTCGCCCTTCTTGCCCTTGCGTCCCTTCGTGCCGGGGCCGACCGCCACGGTCGGGCCGGCGGTCGGGGCGGGCGTGGTCGACGCGGTCGCGCTGGCCCGGGTCGCCTGCCCCGCGGCGTCGTCCTGGGCGTCGGAGGAGCCGCCGAGCACGCGCGCGAGCACGACGACGAGCACCAGGGGGATGCCGAGCACGACGAGACGTCGGGTCCAGTAGACCCGGGCCGGGAGCGGCCCACGCGGTCGTACGGTCGGCGGCATGCCCACAGGCTAGGGAGTCGCGGCCCCGTGGCGGTGGAGGCGCACCGGCTCACCTACGATCGCGACGATGACAGTTCCCGGCAGCGCGCTGCACGACGCCGTGCTCGACTGGTACGACGACCACGCGCGCGAGCTGCCGTGGCGCGGGGCGGCCGCCACGCCCTGGTCGGTGATGGTCAGCGAGTTCATGCTGCAGCAGACGCCGGTGGCGCGCGTCCTGCCCGTGCACGCGGCGTGGCTGGAGCGGTGGCCGACCCCGGCCGCGCTCGCCGCCGAGCCCGCCGGCGAGGCGGTGCGGATGTGGGGCCGGCTGGGCTACCCGCGCCGCGCCCTGCGCCTGCACGCCGCCGCGACTGCCATCGTCGGGCGCCACGACGGCGAGGTGCCGGCCGGCTACGACGACCTGCTCGCCCTGCCCGGCGTGGGCGACTACACCGCCGCGGCGATCGCCAGCTTCGCCTTCGGTCGGCGCCACGTCGTGCTCGACACCAACGTGCGCCGAGTGCTGGCTCGCGCCGTCGACGGCACCGAGCTGCCGGCGCCCGCGCCCACCCGCCGCGAGCGGGACATGGCCGCGGCCCTGCTCCCCGACGACGAGGCGACGGCCGCCACGTGGGCGGTGGCGACGATGGAGCTCGGCGCGCTCGTGTGCACCGCACGCCAGCCCTCGTGCGACGTCTGCCCCATCGCGGCCGACTGCCGGTGGCGCGCGGCCGGCTTCCCGGCGTACGACGGGCCGCCGCGGCGCGGGCAGGCCTGGGCGGGCACCGACCGGCAGTGCCGCGGCCGGATCCTGGCCCTGGCCCGCGAGGCCGACTCCGTGGGAGTCGCGCAGGTCGAGGCGGCCTGGCCGGACGCCGAGCAGCGCGAGCGCTGCCTGGCCGGTCTGGTCGCCGACGGCCTCCTGACGCAGATCACCCCGGGGCGTTGGGCGCTCCCGGGGTGATCAGGTGAGGCTGCTCGCAGCCCCGTGGGTCAGGCCTCGTTGGCCTTCGGCACGTCGGTGGGACCCTCCGTGTCGTCGGGCCCGACGACCGGCGAGCCCTCGGCGTCGACCGTCTCCAGCGGAGGCATGTCGGGCACGGTGGAGTTCTTCTGGCCGCGGAAGGTGAACGTCGCCTGCGGGCCCTCGCCCTCCACGTCGACCAGCACGATCTGGCCCGGGCCGACCTCGCCGAAGAGCATCTTCTCGGCGAGGACGTCCTCGATCTCGCGCTGCACCGTGCGCCGCAGCGGGCGGGCACCGAGCACCGGGTCGAAGCCGCGCTCGGCCAGCAGCGCCTTCGCGGGGTCGGTGAGCTCGAGGGACATGTCGCGGTCCTTCATGCGCAGCTCCACGGCGGCGATCATGTTGTCGACCATCGCCACGATCTGCTCCTGCGACAGCGGCGGGAAGACGACGATCTCGTCGACGCGGTTGAGGAACTCGGGGCGGAAGTGCTGCTTGAGCTCCTCCGACACCTTGCTCTTCATCCGCTCGTAGGAGCCGGCAGCGTCGGCGCCGACGGCACCGAAGCCGAGGTTGACGCTCTTGGCGATGTCGCGCGAGCCGAGGTTGGTCGTCATGATGATGACGGTGTTCTTGAAGTCGACGACGCGACCCTGCGAGTCCGTCAGGCGACCCTCCTCGAGGATCTGCAACAGGCTGTTGAAGATGTCGGGGTGGGCCTTCTCGACCTCGTCGAACAGCACCACGGAGAACGGCTTGCGGCGCACCTTCTCGGTGAGCTGGCCGCCCTCCTCGTAGCCGACGTAGCCGGGAGGCGAGCCGAACAGTCGCGACACCGTGTGCTTCTCGGAGAACTCGCTCATGTCGAGCTGGATGAGCGCGTCCTCGTCGCCGAAGAGGAACTCCGCCAGCGTCTTCGACAGCCACGTCTTGCCGACGCCCGAGGGGCCGGCGAAGATGAACGAGCCACCGGGGCGCTTGGGGTCCTTGAGCCCGGCGCGCGTACGACGGATCGCGCGGGAGAGTGCCCTGACGGCCTCCTCCTGCCCGATGACGCGCTTGTGGAGCTCGTCCTCCATCTTGAGCAGGCGGGTGGACTCCTCCTCGGAGAGCTTGACGATCGGGATGCCCGTGGCCACGGCCAGGACCTCGGCGATCAGCTCCTCGTCGACCTCGGCGATCTCGTCGAGGTCGCCGGCACGCCACTGCTTCTCGCGCTCGGCACGGCGGGCGGAGAGCTGCTTCTCCTCGTCGCGCAGGCGGGCCGCGGCCTCGAAGTCCTGCCCGTCGATGGCGGCCTCCTTGCGCTGGCGCACGTCGCCGATCTTCTCGTCGTACTCGCGCAGGTCCGGCGGCGCGGTCATCCGGCGGATGCGCAGGCGCGAGCCGGCCTCGTCGATGAGGTCGATCGCCTTGTCCGGCAGGAACCGGTCGGAGATGTAGCGATCGGCCAGCGTCGCGGCGGAGACCAGCGCCTCGTCGGTGATGGTCACGCGGTGGTGCGCCTCGTAGCGGTCGCGCAGGCCCTTGAGCATCTCGATGGTGTGCGCGATCGAGGGCTCCTGCACCTGGATCGGCTGGAAGCGGCGCTCGAGCGCGGCGTCCTTCTCGAGGTACTTGCGGTACTCGTCGAGCGTCGTGGCACCGATGGTCTGCAGCTCGCCGCGGGCCAGCATCGGCTTGAGGATGCTGGCGGCGTCGATCGCGCCCTCGGCCGCGCCGGCGCCGACGAGGGTGTGGATCTCGTCGATGAACAGCACGATGTCGCCGCGGGTGCGGATCTCCTTGAGCACCTTCTTGAGGCGCTCCTCGAAGTCACCGCGGTAACGCGAGCCGGCGACCAGGGCGCCGAGGTCGAGCGTGTAGATCTGCTTGTCCTTGAGCGTCTCGGGCACGTTGCCCTTGACGATGTCCTGGGCGAGGCCGGCCACGATGGTGGTCTTGCCGACGCCCGGCTCGCCGATGAGGACGGGGTTGTTCTTCGTGCGGCGCGACAGGATCTGCATGACGCGCTCGATCTCCTGCTCGCGCCCGATGACGGGGTCGAGCTTGCCCTCGCGCGCGGCCTGGGTGAGGTTCTGGCCGAACTGGTCGAGCACCAGCGAGCTCGACGGGGCCTCGCCGCCCGATCCGGACGTCTGGGCGCCGGCCGCGGCCGACTCCTTGCCCTGGAAGCCGCTGAGCAGCTGGATGACCTGCTGGCGCACCCGGTTGAGGTCGGCGCCGAGCTTCTGCAGCACCTGGGCGGCGACGCCCTCGCCCTCGCGGATCAGGCCGAGCAGGATGTGCTCGGTGCCGATGTAGGAGTGGCCGAGCTGGAGCGCCTCGCGCAGCGAGAGCTCGAGCACCTTCTTGGCGCGCGGGGTGAACGGGATGTGGCCGGACGGGGCCTGCTGGCCCTGGCCGATGATCTCCTCGACCTGGGCGCGCACGGCCTCCAGGGAGATGTCGAGGGACTCGAGCGCCTTGGCAGCGACACCCTCGCCCTCGTGGATGAGGCCGAGCAGGATGTGCTCGGTCCCGATGTAGTTGTGGGAGAGCATGCGGGCCTCTTCCTGGGCCAGCACGACAACTCGCCGGGCTCGGTCGGTGAACCGCTCGAACATGTGCGCTCCTCTACGTCTGCGGGTCCGCGGGTCCGGCACGGGGCCGGGGTGCGGACACTGGGCTCAACGCCCGACATCAGCCTACGTGTTCCCACCCCAGCGACGAGCCCGTCCGCTCACAGCGAACGGGCCGCGAGCGTCGCCGCGCGCCGCGCGGGGTGGTCCGCCTCAGTGGGCGGCGTCGTAGGCCTGCTGCACGTCGGCGGAGATCCGGCCGCGCTCGGAGACCTCCATGCCCTGCGCCTTGGCCCACTCGCGCACGTCCTTGGTGTTCGAGAACGACGACGAGGCGGACCCGCCCGACGAGCGGCGGGTGCGTCGGCCGCCGCCGGCCACCTTGCGGGCGTGGCCCACGTAGCCGCTCAGGGCCTCACGGAGCGCGGCGGCGTTGGCGTCGTTGAGGTCGATCTCGTAGGTGGTGCCGTCGAGGCCGAAGGAGACGGTCTCGGTGGCCTCGGTGCCGTCGAGGTCGTCGACGAGCACGATGTTTACCTTTTGCGCCATGGCCGATTCCTTTTCCTTTACCTGAATTACGGACAAAGAACAGTCTGGCAGCACAACGCGAGCGGGCGCAAAAGGAGTCAGGCAATTCCTGACGTCGCAATTCAGGAATTTCGTTCGAACACCAATCGCAATCCCTGGAGGGTGAGCCACGGGGAATGCACGGTGAAACAGCCGCAGTCCTCGACGAGCAGCGCGGCCAGGTGCCCGGTGGAGATCACGGTGACGTCCTCGGATGCGACCCCGAGCTCGGCGATCATCCGCGCCACCAGGCCCTCCACCTGCGCCGCGACCCCGAAGACCATCCCGCTCTGCAGCGCCTCGACGGTGTTCTTGGCGATGACCGACCGCGGCCTGGCGAGCTCGACCTTGCGCAGCTGCGCGCCGCGGCGGCCCAGCGCCTCGAGCGAGATCTCGATGCCCGGCGAGATCGCGCCGCCGACGTACTGGCCCTTGGCGTTGACCACGTCGAACGTCGTCGCGGTGCCGAAGTCGACCACGATCGCCGGGCCGCCGTAGAGCGTCGCGGCGGCCAGCGAGTTGACGATGCGGTCGGTGCCGACCTCGCGGGGGTTGTCCATCAGGACCGGGATGCCGGTGCGCACGCCGGGCTCGACGACGATGGCACGGACGTCGCCGAAGTGGCGCTCGAGCATCTCGCGCCACTCGTGCAGCACGGCGGGCACGGTGGCGCACACGGCCACGCCGTCGACGTCGTGGATCCGCTCGGCGACCAGCCCGCGCAGCAGCACCGACCACTCGTCGGCGGTGCGGCGCTCGTCGGTGTTGACCCGCCAGTGCGCGGTGACCTCCTCGCCGTCGAGGAGGCCGACGCACGTGTGGCTGTTGCCGATGTCGACGGCGAGCAGCGTCATGGCAGCACCTCCGCGGGAGTCGGGGCCGGCAGGAGGTCCATGCCGATGTCGAGGACGACGACCGAGTGGGTGAGCGCCCCCACCGAGACGAAGTCGACGCCGGTCGCGCCGATGCGGGCGGCCCGCTCGAGCGTGATGCCGCCGCTCGCCTCCAGCGGCACCCGCCCCGCCGTGCGGCGCACGGCCTCGGCCATCAGGTCGTCGCTCATGTTGTCGAGCAGGACCCGCTCGGGCGGCTCGGGCAGCGCGAGCAGCTCCTCGAGCTGGTCGAGCGTGGTGACCTCGACCTCCACGGGCAGGCCGGGGTGGCGGCCGCGGATGGCCTCGAGCGCGGACAGCACGCCCCCGGCCGCGACGACGTGGTTGTCCTTGACCATCGCCATGTCCTGCAGGCTCGAGCGGTGGTTGACCCCGCCGCCGCAGCGCACGGCGTACTTCTGCAGCGTGCGCAGGCCGGGCAGCGTCTTGCGGGTGTCGAGCACCCGGGTCGGGGACCCCTCGAGCGCGTCGACCCAGCGGGCCGTCGCCGTGGCGATGCCCGAGAGGTGGCAGGCGAGGTTGAGCGCCGTGCGCTCGGCGACGAGCATCCGCTGCGTCAGGCCCTGGACGCGCATCACGACGTCGCCCTTCGCCACCCGCGCGCCGTCGGGGAGCCGCCCGGTGATCGTGGCGTCGGCGCCCACGGCGGCGAACGCGACGGCGGCGACGCCGAGCCCGGCGACGACCCCCGGCTCACGCGCCGCGAACACCGCCTCGCCACGCGCGTCGAGCGGGATCGTCGAGGAGCTGGTCGGGTCGTCGGCCCGCGGGTCGGGCAGGTCCTCGGCGAGAGCCCGGGCCACGACGTCCCAGACGTGCTTCGGGTCGAGCCCGGCGGCGCGCAGGTCGTCGAGCACCTCGGCGGGCACGTCGTCGAGGCGGGTCATGCCGGCACCTCCGCGGGGTGGGGAACGGTCGGGGGGACGGTGGAGGGATCGGTGGAGGGTGCCGCCGTCCACTCGACCGCGACGCGACCGTCGGGGTCGAGCCACGCGTCGACGTGGCCGGCGCGGGTGTCGTCGCGGTCGGGGTGGTCCTCGCGCCAGTGCGAGCCGCGGGTCTCGGCGCGCACCGCGGCGGCCTCGGCGAGCGCGGTGCTGACGGTGAGCAGGTTGGTGGTCTCCCAGGCGGGCGGGCCGACCTCGGCCTCGCCGTCGTCCAGCGAGCCGAGCAGGGTCAGCGCCTCGGCCAGGCCGGCGGCGTGGCGCAGCACCCCGACGCGGCTCGTCATCGTCTCCTGCAGGGCTCGGCGGCGCTCGCCCGGGACCAGGCCGGCCGGCCGCTCGTCGGGCGCCGGATCGGCCCCCTGGCGCAGCTCGCCGGGCAGCACGTCGGCGATGCGGCGGGAGAACACCAGGCCCTCGAGCAGGGAGTTGGACGCCAGCCGGTTGGCGCCGTGCACGCCGGAGCAGGCGACCTCGCCGGTGGCGTAGAGCCCGGGGACGGACGTACGCCCCCACAGGTCGGTCGCGACGCCGCCGGAGGCGTAGTGCTGGGCGGGCGCCACGGGGATCAGCTCGGTGACCGGGTCGACCCCGTGGTCGCGGCACACACCGAGGATGGTCGGGAAGCGGCTCTGCCAGAACGCGGCGCCGAGGTGGCGGGCGTCGAGCCACACGTGCGGGCGGCCGGTCTCGATCATCCGGCGGGTGATCGCCTTGGCGACCACGTCGCGGGGCGCGAGGTCGGCCAGCTCGTGCTGGCCCGCCATGAAGCGCACGCCGTCGACGTCGACCAGGAACGCCCCCTCGCCGCGCACCGCCTCGGAGACCAGCGGCTGCTGGCCCTGGGAGTCGGGGCCGAGCCACATGACGGTGGGGTGGAACTGGACGAACTCCAGGTCGCGCAGCCGGGCACCCGCGCGCATCGCGAGCGCGATCCCGTCGCCGGTGGCCACGCTGGGGTTGGTGGACTGGCTGAAGACCTGGCCCAGGCCGCCGGAGGCGAGCACGACGGCACGGCAGAGGACGGCCCCCACGCCGTCGTGCTGGCCCTCGCCGAGGACGTGCAGGGTCAGGCCGGCGACGCCGCCGTCGGCGGCGCGCAGCAGGTCGACCGCGAGCGCGTGCGGGACGACCTCGATCGCCGGGGCGCGCTCGACGGCGGCGATCAGGGCGCGCTGGATCTCCGCGCCCGTGGCGTCGCCGCCGGCGTGGGCGATCCGGTCGCGGTGGTGGCCGCCCTCGCGGGTCAGCGAGAGCTCGCCGCCGGGATGGTGGTCGAAGCGGGTGCCGAGCGCGATCAGCTCGTGGACGGCCGCGGGGCCCTCGGTGACCAGGACGCGCACGGCGTCGGCGTCGCACGCGCCGGCCCCGGCGACGAGGGTGTCGCGCTCGTGCTGGTCGGGGGAGTCCCCCGGGCCGAGCGCGGCGGCGATCCCGCCCTGGGCCCACTGGGTCGACCCGGCCGCGAGGACGTCCTTGGTCACCACGAGCAGGCGCAGCGCCGGGTCGGCGGCGTGGATGCGGAGAGCGGCGGTGAGCCCCGCGATGCCGGAGCCGACCACGACGACGTCGGCGCGGGTCGTCCAGCCCGGCGCCGGGGCGCGGAGGCGGCCCGGGACCGGCCGGCGGGAGGTCATCGGCGCAGGCTATCGGCTGGTCAGGCGACGATCGTGTCGCCGCGGCCCAGCGACGGGTCGCCGAACGTCTCGGCCGGGTCGTGGCCGGTGGCCACGATCGCGTTGTCGGCGTCGACGAAGACCACATGGGGCACGAGCCCCTTCGCCTCGGCCGTGTCCATCTGCCCGTAGCCGATGAGGATCACGGTGTCGCCGGGGTGCACCAGCCGGGCCGCGGCCCCGTTGATGCCGACGACTCCCGAGCCGCGCTCGCCGGCGATCGTGTAGGTCTCCAGGCGGGCGCCGTTGGTGACGTCGACGATGTGGACGAGCTCGCCCGGCAGCAGGTCGGCGGCGTCGAGCAGGTCCTCGTCGACGGTCACCGAGCCGACGTAGTGGAGGTCGGCCTGGGTGACCGTGGCGCGGTGGATCTTGGACTTCATCATCGTGCGCAGCACGTGGCGCTCCTTCAGGTGGTGGTCGAGGTCGCGGACGCGGTCCCCGCCGCAGGGCCGCCGTCGGCGACCCGGTCGAACGTGATGGCCATGTTGTCGATCAGCCGGGTGGTGCCGATGCGGGCGGCGACCAGGATCCGGCCCTCGCCCGTCTCCGGCGGCTCACCGAGGTCGGGCGAGGTCAGGGCGAGGTAGTCGAGCTCGAGGCCGGGCTCGGCCTTCAGGACCGACATCGCGGCCCAGCGCGCGGCAGGCACGCCGTACGGCGCGCGGGCCCGGGCGGCGAGGAGCGCCCGGCTGAGGGCGGTGGCGGCCTGCCGCTCGCGGGCGTCGAGGTAGCGGTTGCGGCTGGAGAGGGCCAGGCCGTCGGGCTCGCGCACCGTCTCGGCCCCGACCACGTCGATGCCCATCGCCAGGTCGCGCACCATCCGGCGCACGAGCACGAGCTGCTGGTAGTCCTTCTGGCCGAACACCGCGACGTCGGGGCGGACCAGGCCGAAGAGCTTGGCCACGACCGTCAGCACGCCGTCGAAGTGGCCGGGGCGGGAGGCGCCGTCGAGGATCGTGGCGAGCGTCCCGGGCGCGACGGTGACGCCGTCGTGGACCGAGTCGTGGCTGAAGCCGCCCGGGTACATCTCCTCCACGCCGGGCGCGAAGACGACGTCGACGCCCTCCGCGGCGCAGACCTCGAGGTCGGCATCGAGCGTGCGGGGGTAGCGGTCGAGGTCCTCGGTCGGGGAGAACTGCATCGGGTTGACGAAGATGCTGACCACGACGGGACCGTCCGTGGCGGCCCGCGCCGTACGCATCAGGCTGGCGTGGCCGTCGTGCAGGGCGCCCATGGTGGGGACGAAGGCCACCCGTCGGCCTTCTCGACGGGCACGCGCGAGCAGGCCGGCCAGCTCCTCGCGCGTCGACGCGAGTGAGGGGATCGTGGTCATCGAGGCTGGTGGCGGGGGGCTTCGGCGCCCGGGGCGGCTGCGTCGTCGAGGACGCCCAGCATCTTTGCCGCACGGATGGGCAGCAGCCGGCCGTCGGTGACGGCACGGTCGAGGGTGGCGTGGGCCATGGCGAGGTAGGACGTGAGCGTCTGAGGGGCGGTGGCGCGGAGGTCGGCGAGGTGCGCGCGGACGGTCTCCACGTCGCCGCGCACGATCGGCCCGGTCAGGGCGGCGTCGCCGTCCTCGAGGGCGTTGTCGAGCGCGGCGGTGAGCAGCGGCCGCAGGGTCGCGGCCGGGTCGTCGGCCCCGGCGGCGGAGAGGATCTCCATCGCCTCCGCCACCAGCGTGACGAGGTGGTTGGCGCCGTGCGCGAGGCCCGCGTGGTAGAGCGTGCGGCGCTCCTCGGGCACCCACATCGCGCGTCCGCCGAGGTCGGCGACGAGCGACTCGGTGAGGGCGCGGTCGTCCGCGCCGGCGGTGACGCCGAAGACGCAGCCCGCCAGCCGGGGCAGGTCGACCTCGGTGCCGGTGAAGGTCATGGCGGGGTGGAGGGCGATGGTGCGGGCACCGACCAGCCTGGCGGGCTCGAGCACGGCGAGGCCGTGGCGGCCGCTGGTGTGCGCCACGACCTGTCCCTCGCGGACGGCGCCGCTCGCCACGAGCATGGTCACCACGTTGGACAGCATGTCGTCGGGCACGGTGAGCAGCAGCAGGTCGCTGGCTCGGGCGACGTCGGTCGGCTTGGCGACGGCGACCCCCGGCAGCAGGTCGTGGATGCGACGGCGGGAGGCGTCGGACTCGCCCGCGGCGGCGACGACCTCGTGGCCGGCGGAGCGGAGGGCGGCGGCCAGGACGGCGCCGACGCGTCCCGCGCCGATCACCCCGACCCGGGGCACCGGGCGGAGGACAGGGTCGTGCGTCATGGGGCGACCTCTTCGTTTCAGTCCCGTGAGGGGTACCGATCTACTGCGATCACGGCGAGCGTACGCCCGTGGATCCAGCGGCGGAACGGCCAGCACGCGTGACGAGTGCCACGGAAATGGCTACCCGTGAGTAGGTCTCAGGCGCGCAGGTGCAGCTTGGCGTGGTCGGGGTCGTCGACGACGAACGGGCGCGGCGCGCGCGGGAGCCACTCGTGGGTGACGTGGTCGACCACGTGGACCCCCGCCGGCGCCTCGATCCGCACGACGCCCTCGGGCACGCGGCCCCCGTGCAGGGCGTTCCAGACCAGCCACTCACGGCGCTTGCGGCGATTGCGGATGGAGGTGGCGAACGACTCGGGGTCGGTCCAGTGGGCGAACTCGTCGCCGTCGAGCCACTTGAGCTCGACGCACAGCCCCTGCGGCAGCGCGAACGACTCGATGCGGTCGGGCGTCGTGCGGATCTCCCACTCCGGGGCCTTGGTGTAGACGTAGTCGGGGCTCATCGGGAAGCCCCACTCCTCGATGTTGCGCAGGCCGAGGTCGAGGTAGGCCACCTGGTCGGACTCGATGTAGAGCCCGTGCCGCGGCACGCGGATGACCGCCTCGGCCGTGCCCACCTGCCACGACAGGTCGGCCATCGAGACCTCGCCCTCGGTGGTGAGCACCATGTCGCCGTCCCACTTCCACGAGTAGCGGGTGCGCACGTGGGAGAAGCACCAGTTGTAGAAGTAGGCCAGCGAGTGCACCGAGCGCTCGTTGACGGAGAGGTGCTCGGCTCCGGCCCGCGCGACCTGGAAGGGGTAGTGCTCCAGGGTGAAGCGGTCGGCGAGCCCGTGCTCGGCCGCGACGCGCAGCGCCTCCTCGCCGGTGCCGTCGTCGGACCCGTTGTCCACCAGCAGCACGTGGTCGCAGGCCCGCAGCAGCGGCGGCAGCACGAAGCGGAGGCCGGGCGCCTCGTTCTTGACGCGCAGCACCGCGGTCGCGCCGGGCCGCAGCCCGCCCGGCCGGTTCCACGGCCAGACGAGGTCGAAGTCGGTGTGGCCCTCGAGGTTGGTCAGGCCGTGCCCGGAGCCGATCGGGACGGTCACTGCTCGTCCCGGGTGCGCCCGAGCGCCCGGCGCACCCCGCGACGCACCGACGGCGGGATCGCGGCGCGTACGTCGTGCGGCACGCGGTCGGCGAGCGAGCGCGACCCGCCCGCCTCGGCGGCCTCGTGCAGCGCCCGGCGGCGGGCCTGGATGCGGGCGTGCTCGGCGGTGGAGCGGCTGATGGCCGCGGACTCCTCGTAGAGGTCGACGTAGGCGGCGCGCAGCTGGTCGAAGGTGGCGTGCGCGTCGGCGGTGTCGCCGCCCTCGTCGGCCAGCTTGTTGAGCTCCTCCCACGTCTGCCCGGTCAGCTCGTGCAGGCGCCGGGGCAGCGCGAGGTCGTCGAGCGTGGCGGTGACCCGGCGCAGGGTGGGGTCGATGAAGCGGTGCACCTCGCGGATCTGGTCGCTGCGGGTGTGGATGATCGTCTGCAGGTCGAGGGCGTGGCCGAGCGCCGTCGTGGTGCGCACCCAGTCGCTGAGCAGGTCCTCGTAGCGCACGAACACGCGGCCGCCGTCGCCCTCGGCCGGACGGGTGGCGCGCTCGGTGTGCAGCAGCATGTTGACCCAGCTGGCGGCCAGGTGCGCCGAGCCGAGCTTGTTGGCGTAGTACTTCTGCTTGGAGCCGACCACCTCGGCGGGCGGGCGCAGCATGGTGGCGAAGACCGGCGTGGCTCCGGTGCGGATCGCGGCGACGCGCCACAGGCCGAGGAACCAGCTCAGCCGCGGGTCCTTGACGACCAGCTCGGGGTGGTGCTCGAAGTGCGGCTCGAGCCACTCGGTGACCCGGATCCGCGCGGGCTCGCGGCTGCAGATGCGCCCGGTGTCGAACCACGCCTCGGGCCGGCTGTCGCTGACCTGCACCAGCGACTCGCGCAGCCACTCGTCGTGCACGTCGACGACCCACTGCGGCTCGCTGAAGCCGCGCGGGTTGGAGTCGTCGGGCGGCACCTCGGGCAGCGGCACGTGCATGCCCAGCCGGGACACGATGCCGGCCAGCGTGCTGGTGCCGCTGCGGCCGGCGCCCGCGACGAAGAGGACCTTGCGCGGCACACCGTCGGGGTTCATCTCGTCGATCGCTCTGGGCTGCTCGGTCACGGCGGGCAGCCTACCGGCGAGGGGCGATGTCCTAGGGTCCGGCCGTATGAGGCTCTTCTCCCGCGCTCCCCTGCTCGGCGTGGTGGTCCCGGCGTGGGGCGTGGAGGACTACCTCGACGACTGCGTCCGCTCCCTGCTCGCCCAGACGCACACGCGCTGGGAGGCGGTGGTCGTCGACGACGGCGCGACCGACCGCACGGGCGAGATCGCCGACGAGTGGGCCCGCCGCGACCGGCGCATCACCGTCGTGCACTCGGCCAACGGCGGCCTGGGCGCCGCCCGCAACCTCGGCGTGCAGCACGTCCGCGGCGACTTCCTCGCCTTCCTCGACTCCGACGACGTGCTGCCGCCCACGGCGTACGCCGACCTGCTCGGCGCGCTCGCCGGGTCGGGCTCGGACTTCGCGACCGGCTCGATCGTGCGCTGGGAGGACGACGCCCTGGTCGAGCCGCCGTGGATGCGCCGGCTGCACCGGCCGCTGCGCGGCGCCCGGATCGAGGGGCGGCCCGAGATCCTCGGCGACGTCTTCGCCTGGAACAAGGTCTGGCGCCGCTCCTTCTGGGACGCAGCCGGCCTGTCGTGGCCCGAGGGCACGCGCTACGAGGACCAGCCGACCACCACCCGCTCGTTCCTCGACGGCAGCTTCGACGTGCTGGACGAGGTGGTCTACCGCTGGCGGATCCGCGAGGGGTCGATCACCCAGACGCGGGCGGCGTCGCTGCAGGACCTCGCCGACCGGTGGGAGACCAAGCGGATGTCGCTGGCCTCGGTGCGCGCCCACGGCTCGCCGGAGGTCGAGGCGGTCTTCGTCGACCGGGTGCTGGCCGGCGACCTGTGGCGCTACTTCCTGCTCGTGCCCGGGTGCACCCCGGAGTGGTGGCGGCTGCTGCGCTCCGGCGTGCTGGAGCTGTGGGGGCGCCGGTCGCTGGTGCACAGCGGCCTGCCGCCCGTGCACCGGCTGGCCGGCTGGCTCGTCGAGCAGGACCGCCGCGCCGACGTCACGGCCCTCATGGAGTGGGTCGCGCGGCTCGACGGCCCGGCCCCGCGCGTGCAGGACGTCGCGACGGGCGCGTGGCGGCTGTCGGTGCCGCACTCGGTGCTCGACGAGACGACCGTGCCGCCCGAGGCGCTCGCGCTGCGACCGCACGAGGTCTGAGCACCGGGGCGTCGGTCCACGCGTTCGACCGGGACGCTCACCTGCACATCGGCGCGGGCCCAGGCAGTCGCACAGCAGATCCGTGCGCCGCACGGCCACCGCGCCCGGCGACTAGCCTGCACCGGATGCTCGACCATGACGAGGCGGTCCGCCTCTACGGCCCCTGGCGAGCCCGGTCCCCTCAGGACGCAGCCGAGCTGTTGGAGGGGTACACCGGCCGCTGGTGGATCGCGGGCGGGTGGGCCATCGAGGTGTTCACGGGCGTCCCGCGCCCCCACGGCGATCTGGACCCCAGCATCCCGCGCGCCGACGTCGCTGCGCTGAAGCGGCACCTGACGGGGCGACTGGACGTCTGGCAGGCGGCGAAGGGCGCGTTGCGACCCATGCTGACCCCGACCGATCCGTTGATGGAGTCCTGCGGGAACCTGTGGCTGCGCCCCGACGGCGCGTCGCCGTGGGAGTACGACGTCATCCTCATGGACGCGAGCTCGACGACGTGGACCTACAAGCGCGACGCCCGCATCACTCTCCCGTTCGACGACATCCTGTGGGTGCGTGACGGCATCTCGTACCTGAGGCCCGAGATCCAGCTGCTGCACAAGGCTCCGGGCCTGCGCGCCAAGGACCAGGCCGACTTCGATGCCTGCCGAGACCTGCTGGAGCCGGAGCGCCGCGCATGGCTGAGGAGCGCTCTGGCGATCGCGCACCCCGGCCATCCGTGGTTGAGCACCCTGTAGCCAGTCCTGCAACCCGCAGGAGGGTCAGATCAGGCCCTCGGACTCCAGGAACTCCTTGGCCACGTCGTCCGGCTGCTCGCGGTCGACCTGGACGCTGACCAGCAGCTCGCCGAGGGTGTCGTTGTCGAGCGCGGCCATCAGGTCGTCGAGCGCGCCCTCGACGTCGGGGTTGTCGGCCAGGAACTCCGTCGACACCGCCGGGACGAGGTTCTGCGCGGGCTGGATGCCCAAGTCGTCCTCGAGCAGCAGCAGGCCCTGCTCCTCCAAGGTGCCGTCGAGGGTGCTGGTCTGGCCGAGCTGCGCCTCCCCGTCGAGCACCGCCTGGAAGGTCTCGGTGGAGGCGTAGCCCAGGGGCTCGAGGGTGATGTCGATGCCGTAGGTGTCGACGAGGCCCTTCTCGCAGTCGGTGCGGCCCTTGCAGTCGGGGGCGGCGGCCAGGGTCACGGCCTCGCCCTCGAGGTCGGAGAGCTTGGTGACGCCCTGGTCGTCGGAGAACTCCTGGCTGGCGAAGTAGCCGTTGGCCGAGAACGCCTCGGACGGCTCGAGCAGCGTGATGCCCTTGTCCTCGAGCAGCGTGGCACCCGCGTCGATCGTCTCCTGCGCGTCGCTCGTCGACAGCGGCTTGGCGTCGGGGCCGTTGGCGTCGGTGTTGAGCTGGTCGACGATGCCGGCGACGTACTCCGGGGCGATCTGGACCGAGTCGGGCATCTCGTTGAGGTAGACCGGGCGGGTGTCGACCAGACGGGTCTCGACGTCGTAGCCCTGCGACTCCAGGACCTGCTGGTACATCGCGGTCACGAGCGCGGCCTCGTCGAAGCTCTGGCTGCCGATCACGACGGACGTGCCCTCGCCCCCGCCGGAGCCCGAGGTCGGCGCGTCGTCCTCCGCGGCGAGGTCGTCGCCGGCGCACCCGACGAGGAGAGCGGTCAGGGCAAGAGCGGTCACCGCCAGCAGCGGACGTCGTGCGTGCATGTCGTTCTACCTTCTGTGTCCCGTGGCCGAGAGCCACGCGTGTCCGGTCGTGCGAGCGGGTCGGCTCAGCTCCCGGTGGGAGCCTCTGTCACCGTAGTCGAGGCCACCGACGGGGCGTCATCACGATTGGGTGACGAGGCGCGCGACATCGGGTCGGCGGCACGCTGGACGCCGGCCGCGGCGAGCTCGAGCAGGAGGGCGACGAGCGCGACCACCACCGCGCCCGCCATGCCCTGGGCGTAGTCGTTGCGCGCGAACCCCTCGGTGATGATGCGTCCCAGCCCGGGGCCGGCGACCAGCGCCGCGATCGTGGCCGTGGCCCACACCTGGACGAGTGCGAGCCGCACGCCGGAGGCCACCACCGGCAGCGCCAGCGGCAGCTCGACGCGCCAGAAGCGCTGCAGGCGCGACATGCCCATGCCGTCGGCCGCCTCCTGCACGTCGGAGGGCACCTCGCGCATCCCGACGTAGCCGTTGGTGATGAGGGGCGGGAGGGCGAAGAGCACGAGCGCGATGAGGGTGGCGAGCCCGGCCCGGCCGTAGGGGCCGAAGTCGGCGGAGCCGGGCCAGTCGGCGGCGACCAGGAGGGCGAGGAGCGCGAACGTCGGCACGGCGCGCCCCACGTTGGAGATGTTGACGGCGAGGAAGCCGCCCTTGCCGAGGTGGCCGAGCCACAGGGCGAGGGGCAGGCCGAGCAGCATGGCGGCGACGAGGGCCGTGGCGGTGAGCAGCAGCTGCTCGAGCAGGCGGGCGACGAGGCCGCCCGAGCCGGTCCAGCTCGCGGGGTCGAGGAGGTAGTGCCAGGTGTCGGCGAAGAGCTCCATCAGCGGGCCCCCGCCGTCCACGGCGTCAGCACGCGCTGCACCACGACGAGCACCGCGTCGAGCACGACGGCCAGCACGACGCACAGCACCGCGGCGGTCAACAGCTCGGCGCGGAAGTCGCGCTGCACGCCGTGGGAGATCAGGTCGCCGAGCCCGCCGTAGGACACCAGCGTGCCGACCGTGGTGAGCGCGACCGTCGACACGGCCGCCACCCGCAGGCCGGCCATCACCACCGGCAGGGCGAGGGACATCTCGATGCGGGTGAGCATCCGCGCCCGCCCGTAGCCCAGTCCCGTGGCCGCCTCCCGCACGTCGTCGGGCACCGAGCGCAGCCCGTCCAGGAGGGCCCGGACCAAGATCGTGAGCGCGTAGAGCCCGAGCCCGATCACGACCGTGGCCGCCGAGAGCCCGGTGAACGGCACCAGCAGCGGCAGCAGCGCGAGCGAGGGCACGGTGTAGACGCCGGTGCTGACGCCCAGCACCAGCGACTCCAGGCGGGGCAGCCGCCGGGCGAGCAGCGCCAGCGGCACGGCGATGGCGATGCCGAGGGCGAGCGCGGCGAGGGTGATGGCGACGTGCTCGACCAGCGCGTCGGTGATCTGGGCGTGACGGTCCTCGACGTACTGCCAGCAGAACCACTCGTTGACGAAGCGGCTGTAACAGCTCGGCCCCGAGTCGGCCGCGGCCAGTATGGTCACCGCATGGACGCTACACGGGGCGGCGAGTCGATGATCCGGCTCGAAGGCGTGGGCAAGACCTACCCCGACGGCACCGTGGCCGTCCACGAGCTCGACCTCGACGTGGCCCGCGGCGAGATGGTCTGCCTGGTCGGGCCGTCGGGCTGCGGCAAGTCCACGACGCTCAAGATGATCAACCGGCTGATCGAGCCCACCACCGGCCGCATCTGGCTCGACGGCCGCGACGTCACCGACGCCGACCCCGTCCAGCTGCGCCGCGGCATCGGCTACGTCATCCAGCAGATCGGCCTGTTCCCCCACCAGCGCATCGAGCAGAACGTGATGACGGTGCCGCTGCTCTACGGCGAGTCCAGGGCGACCGCCCGCGAGCGCGCCCACGAGCTCCTCGCCACCGTCGGCCTCGACCCCGAGCAGTACGCCCGCCGCTACCCCCACGAGCTGTCCGGCGGCCAGCGCCAGCGCGTCGGCGTCGCCCGCGCGCTCGCCGCCGACCCGCCCGTGCTGCTGATGGACGAGCCGTTCGGCGCCGTCGACCCCGTGGTGCGCGGCCGCCTGCAGGACGAGTTCCGGCGGCTCCAGGCCGAGCTGGGCAAGACGGTCGTGCTGGTGACCCACGACATCGACGAGGCGATCCGGATGGGCGACCGGGTGGCCGTCTTCGCCGCGGGCGGCCGGCTCGCCCAGTACGCCACCCCCGGCGAGCTGCTCGCCCACCCGGCCGACGAGCAGGTGGCCGACTTCGTGGGCGCCGGCGGCATCCGCACCCTCACCGTGACCCGGCTGACCGTCGAGCACCTCGAGCCGATCCACGGGGTCGCGACCGGCGACCTCGGCTCGGCCATCGACCTCGACTCCTCGCTCGAGGAGGCGCTCGCCGCGATGCTGCGCGACGACAAGCCGATGATCGGCGTGCGGCGCGGCGCGACGTTCGTCGGCGTGCTCACCCCGGCCGGGGTGCACCGGGCGCTGCGCCAGTCGCTGCGCCGGCCGTCGAGCTGACCGGCGCTCAGCCGGTCGTCGAGGTCGTCACGCTCCGGTGCCACGACTCCGTGACGTAGGACGTGGCCCAGCCCATCGACGTGTAGAGGCCGTCGGCGCCGGTGGGCGAGTCGGCGTCGACCTCCAGGCCGACGCGGTCGCGGCCGCGTGAGGCGGCGTCGGCGATGATCGTGCGGAGCAGGCCCGTGGCCACGCCACGCCCGCGCGCCGACTCGAGCACGCCGAGGTAGGCGACGTAGGACCCGTCGGGTCCGGTGTCGGACTCGCTCACCGAGCCCACCAGGGCGCCGGCGGCCTCGGTGCCGCCCGCCTCGTCGGTGATCTCGGCCAGCCACCAGTGGTCCCAGCGGTGGCCGGGGTCCTCGCGGAGGCGGTGGATGAACTCGTCGAAGGTCTCCTCCGTCGAGTTGAAGTGGTCGGTGAAGGCCCCTTCCAGCACGTCGTGCACCGCGCGCAGGTCGGCCTCGTCGGGCATGCCGCCGGAGTCCGGGCCGCCCTGGCGCTCGACCAGGCGGAAGACCACGCCCTTGCGCTCCCAGCGTGCCGGGTCGGGCACCAGCTCGGCCTCGGCCGGCTCCACCGGGCGGCTCATCTGCCACCAGGTGCGGACGCGCTCGAACCCGGCCGCGGCGAGCCAGGCGTGCTGGCGCTCGTCGTCGGCGAAGGCGCCCGTGTCGATCTGCTGCTCCGGCACGCCGCGGGCCGCCCCGACCGCCTCCGCCTGGGTCTGCGCCCACGCGAACAGCACGTCGCTGCAGCGCGCGGCGACGCGCTCGTCGAGGTCGCGGGCGACGATGTGCACGAAGAGCATCCGCCCCGACGCGCGGTCGTGGACGCTCCCCCAGGCCTGGATCCGGCCGTCGGGGTCGCGCAGCACGACGTTCTCGCGCATCGCCAGGCCGCGGTCGGAGACCTCGACCCGCACGGCGTCCTCGCCGGAGCTCGCCCACCCGCGGCCGGCGCGCTCGTGCTCACGCAGCAGCTCGACGAGCCGCTCGATCGTGGCCGGGTCGTCGCCGTCGGGAGTCTCGGCCTGCCAGCCCGCCGCGAGCCCGGGGTCGTCGGGCAGCGCGTCGGCGGGGTCGCTCTCGAACCGGTTGTCCTCGGGGATCACGAGGACCCATTCTTCCGTACGCCGCTGCGGCGGCGTCGGCTGCCTCAGGCGCTGCGGTGGTCGCGGCGCGCCGCGGCCGCGCGGAGCACGTCGAGCTCGGCGCGGAGCACGTCGATCTCGGCCTCGAGCTCGGCCACGAGCACGATCGCCTCGGCAGCCCGGCCCTCGGCGTCGTCGCGACCGCGCTCGGCGTCGTCGCGGCCACGCTCGGCGGCGTCGGCGCGACGGGCCTCCTGGCCGCGCTTGAGCGTCTGCTCGGCGGCGTTCTTCTGCGCGCTCGACAGGGCGCGCTCGAGGACGTCGATCGCCTCCTCGCGCTCGTCGATCTTGCGCCGCATGTCGGCGGCGAAGGCGACGGACTCCGCTGTGCGCCGCTCGGTGAGCTCGCGGTACTGCTGGGCCTGCACGGCGCTGTCGCGGGCGGCGTCGCGGCGGGCCTGCATCAGTTCGGTGTGGGTGATCCGGGTGGCGGCCGCGCCGGCGAGCACGGCCACGACGGCAGCCACAGCGGTCAGGGTCGCCGAGGAGGACGCGAGCGCGCCGACCACGAGGACCGCGCCGACGACGAGGAGGGCGACGGCCACGACCAGGCGGGTGCTGCGCTGACGACGGCGAGCAGGCGTCCGCGACACCTGGGACTGCTGGGGCTGCTGGGAAGGCATGGCGCCACCCTAGGGCTGTGACCGGCCGCCGTCTGCGCGACACGCACGCTCGAGGGCGAGCGAGGCCACACTCACGCCGGCCGCCCCGGCCGCAGCGACCAGTGCGCGCAGCATCCAGCCTTGGGCGTACTGCGACTCGTCGCCCAGCCAGCCGACCGTGTAGCCGACGTAGCCGGCGGCGACGAGCGTGCCGGCGAGCGCGCACGCCCGGGCCAGCACGAGCCGGTTGACGGCCTGCTGCGCCTCGAGCCGCTCACCGCGCACGTGCACCGTCTGCCACGTGTGCCAGGCCAGGAACGCCATGATCGCGGCGACCATGACGAGCACCAGGGCCTGCGCCCACGACACCAGCGGCGGCCGCCCGGTCAGCGCCTCGACCAGCGGGTGCATGCCCCACCCGAGCGCCAGGCCCACGACGGCGCACACCGTCAGGGCGCCCGCGGAGGTGGGGCGCAGCGTCCCGCGCGGCTCCGGCGGATCCCCGTCGGGGCCGTCGGGACCGTCGGGACCCTCGGGGCCGGTCACCCGTGGCCCCTGCGGCGTCGTGCGGGGGAGCGCAGCGGAGGAGCAGGACGCCGTGGGGTGATCACTCGTGGCCCCTGCGGCGTCGTGCGGGGGAGCGCAGCGGAGGAGCAGGACGCCGTGGGGTGATCACTCGACCTCGAGCGTGAGGTCCTCGCGCCTCTTCACGCCCGAGGAGTCGGAGGCGTCGAGCAGGTCGGCGATCGGGCCCCGGCCGGGGAAGACCGCGTCGGGCTCGAGGTCGTACCACGGCTGCAGCACGAACGCCCGCTCGTGGGCACGCGGGTGCGGCAGCCGGAGGAAGTCCTCGTTGGAGCGGCGGTCGCCGACCACGATGAGGTCGACGTCGAGGGTGCGCGCAGCGTTGGGGACGTCGCCGCGCTCGCGGCCGAACGCGTCCTCGATCGCCAGCGCCCGCTCCATCAGCCGCGCGGCCGGGAGCGTCGTGTCGGCGAGCAGGACGGCGTTGAGGAACGGACGCGACCCCTCGGGGGCGTCGACCGGCTCGGTCTCGTAGACCGGCGAGACGCCCGTGACGAAGAAGTCGGGGGTGTCGGCGAGGGCGTTGACCGCCCCCTGGAGGGAGGCCAGGCGCTCTCCGAGGTTGGAGCCCAGCGCAACCACCACGCGACGGATCGGGTGCATCTCGCCGGTGAGGGCGTCGGTGTCCACGATGTGGGGGTTGGGGGTCTCAGTCATGAGCGTTGCCTCGCGTTCTGGTGATCGTCAGCGCGACGTCCGAGTACGTCGCGTCGATGGGGGCATCAGGTTTGTGCAGCGTGACTCGCGCCCATTCAACACGAGAGTCCGTCAGGCACACATCGGCGATGCGTTGGCCGACGGTTTCTATCAGGTCGACCGGGTCGCGCTCGACGGCAGCCTTGACGTCGGCGGTCAGCGACCCGTAGTCCACGGTGTCGGCGAGGTCGTCGGAGGCCGCCGCCGGGCGGGTGTCGATGCCCAGCACGAGGTCGACGACGAAGACCTGGCCCTCGCGCCTCTCGAAGTCGAAGACGCCGTGGTGGGCGAAGCACTCGATGCCCCGGACCGACAGCTCATCCGTCATGTGCGACCTCCGTGTGCGATCTCCGTGCGACCTCATCGTGCGACCTCATCGTGCGACCTCATCGCCTCGACCACCGCGAGCGCGTCGCGGGTGGCTCGTACGTCGTGCACGCGCAGGCACTCGACCCCGCGCACGGCCAGCAGGGCCACCAGCGCGGCGTGGGCGTGCTCGCGCTCGTCGACCGGCCGCGGTCGGCCGTCCTGGGCCAGCAGCGAGCCGAGGAACGACTTGCGGCTGGCGCCGACCAGCAGCGGGCAGCCGAGCTCGTGCAGGCGCTCGAGCGCGGCCAGCAGCTCCCAGTTGTGGTGCGGCTCCTTGGCGAAGCCGAGGCCGGGGTCGAGCAGCACGCGCGAGCGGGGGATGCCGGCGGCCTCGACGGCCTCGAGCCTCTCGGCGAGCTCGCGGCGCACCGACGCCACCACCCCGTCGGGCGCGTAGTCGGTGAAGTCGCGCATCCGGTCGGAGTGGGCGCGCCAGTGCATCGCGACGTAGGAGGCGTCGCTCGCGGCGACGACGTCGAGGATCCGCGGGTCGGCCAGGCCGCCGGACACGTCGTTGACGATCCGCGCGCCGGCGTCGAGGGCGGCCTGGGCCACCTCGGCGCGCATCGTGTCGACCGAGAGCAGGGCACCGGCGTCCGCGAGCTCGCGGATCACGGGCACGACGCGGTCGAGCTCCTCGGCGACCAGCGGCCGGGTGGCGCCGGGGCGGGTCGACTCCCCGCCGATGTCGAGCAGGTCGGCCCCCTGCGCGAGCAGGAGCCGGCCGTGGTCGACCGCGGCCTCGGTGGTCGCCCACCGGCCGCCGTCGGAGAACGAGTCGGGCGTGACGTTGACGATCCCCATCACCCGGGGGACCCGGGCCGTGGGCGGTGCGCCCTGGCTCACCTGGCCCCGGAGTGGATGAGCGCCATCGCCTCGGCGCGGGTGGCCTGGTGGGTGAGGAACGCGCCCCGGACCGCGGAGGTGATGGTGCGTGCGCCGGCCTTCTTGACCCCGCGCATCGTCATGCACAGGTGCTCGGCCTCGATCACCACGATCACGCCGCGGGCCTCGAGGATCTGCATCAGCGAGTCGGCGATCTGGGTGGTCAACCGCTCCTGCACCTGCGGGCGCTTGGCGTAGACGTCGACGAGCCGGGCGAGCTTGGACAGGCCGGTGATCTTGCCCGT
This sequence comes from Nocardioides sp. Z24_21, assembly GCF_058134345.1. Classification (NCBI taxonomy): domain Bacteria; kingdom Bacillati; phylum Actinomycetota; class Actinomycetes; order Propionibacteriales; family Nocardioidaceae; genus Nocardioides; species Nocardioides sp. Z24_21. Next base: position 467,518 of record NZ_JBYTTH010000002.1, on the reverse strand, counting down.
CTCGGCCGGGATGTAGCCGACGTGGGCGACCCCGGTGAACGGCACGAGGTGGTGCTCGCACATCGACCACAGCTCGATGTCGCGGACCAGCACCATCTCCTCGTGGCCGAGGTCGAAGGTGGTGGTCAGCACGTCGCCGGCGGTCTGCCGCAGGCCCTGCGTCAGTTCGGCGTAGGCACGCGCCACCCGCGCGGGGGTCTCGCGCAGCCCCTCGCGCCCGGGGTCCTCGCCGATGGCGTGCAGCAGCTCGCGCACGGCCGCCTCGGCGCGCGCGTGGTCGAACTCGGGGACCTCCCCCGGCGCGCGCTCCGGCACGGAGATCGGGTCGGTCACGGCGCGTCCGGGCGCGGCGGCGTGGGGGTGTCGGGGTGGATCTCGGGGATGCCGTGGACGTCACCGCCGGCGCCGGGAGGCGTGAGGATCGCGCCGCCGTCGTCCTCGGGGGCGGCCGTGTCGGCGTGGACGCGGTCGCGGATCGCCTGCGGGATGTCGACCGGAGGGATCGACGACGGCACCCGCTCGGGCGACCCGGTCCAGGCGGGCCGGTTGGGCCGCTTGGTGAGCGCCTCGAAGATCTCGGCGATCTCGGCCTTGTCGAGCGTCTCCTTGTCGAGCAGCGCGAGCACCAGGGAGTCGAGCACGTCGCGGTTGGTCTCGAGGATCTCGAACGCCTCCTGGTGGGCGTGGTTGAGCAGGGTCTTGACCTCCTCGTCGACCGCGGCGGCCGTCTCCTCGGAGTAGTTGCGCGTGTGGCCCATGTCGCGGCCCAGGAACGGCTCGGAGTTGTTGTCGCCCAGCTTGACCGCGCCGAGGCGCTCGGTCATGCCGTACTGGGTCACCATCGCGCGCGCCAGGTTGGTGGCCTTCTCGATGTCGTTGCCGGCACCGGAGGTCACGTCGTGGAAGATCAGCGCCTCCGCGGCCATGCCGCCGAGCATGTAGGCCAGCGAGTCGAGCATCTCGCTGCGCGTCTGGGAGTACTTGTCGCGGTCGGGCAGCACCATCGTGTAGCCCAGCGCGCGACCGCGCGGCAGGATCGTCACCTTGTGCACCGGGTCGGTGCCGGGGAGCGCGGCGGCGACGAGCGCGTGGCCGCCCTCGTGGTAGGCGGTGATGAGCTTCTCGCGCTCGCTCATCAGGCGCGTACGGCGCTGCGGCCCGGCGATCACGCGATCGATCGCCTCGTCGAGCGCCTCGTCGGTGATCATCTTGGCGTTGCTGCGCGCGGTGAGCAGCGCGGCCTCGTTGAGCACGTTGGCCAGGTCGGCACCGGTGAAGCCGGGCGTGCGGCGCGCGACGCTCAGCAGGTCGATGTCCTGCGCGATCGGCTTGCCGCGCGAGTGGACCTTGAGGATCTGGTGACGGCCGTTGAGGTCGGGGGCGTCGACCTGGATCTGCCGGTCGAAGCGGCCCGGGCGCAGCAGCGCGGGGTCGAGCACGTCGGGACGGTTGGTCGCCGCGATGAGGATGACCCCGCCGCGCACGTCGAAGCCGTCCATCTCGACCAGCAGCTGGTTGAGGGTCTGCTCCCGCTCGTCGTGGCCGCCGCCCATGCCGGCACCGCGGTGGCGGCCGACGGCGTCGATCTCGTCGATGAAGACGATGGCGGGCGGGTTCTCCTTGGCCTGCTCGAACAGGTCGCGCACCCGGCTCGCGCCGACGCCGACGAACATCTCGACGAAGTCGGAGCCCGAGATCGAGTAGAACGGGACGCCCGCCTCGCCCGCGACGGCACGGGCGAGCAGGGTCTTGCCGGTGCCGGGCGGGCCGTAGAGCAGCACGCCCTTGGGGATCTTGGCGCCGACGGCCTGGAACTTGGCCGGGTCGGTGAGGAACTCCTTGATCTCGCCGAGCTCCTCGATCGCCTCCTCGCAGCCGGCGACGTCGCCGAAGGTCGTCTTGGGCATGTCCTTGGTGATGAGCTTGGCCTTGGACTTGGCGAACTGCATGACGCCGCGGCCGCCGCCGCCCTGGGCCTGGTTCATCAAGAAGATGAACAGCAAGATGATCAGCGCGAACGGCAGGAGGGTGGCCAGCAGCGAGCCGAGGAAGCTCGGCTGGGGGACGGTCGAGTTGTACTTCTCGATCGTGCCGGCGGCCTTCTGCTCCTGGACGGCCGAGAGGAGCTCCTCCTGCTGGCCGTCGATGTACTGCGCGACGACCTTGTCGCCGTCCTCGCGGGTGCCCTTGTCGAGGGTGGCCTGGATCTCGAAGTCGGCGCCGTTGAACTCGATCTCCTCGACCTTGCCGTCGTCGATGTAGGAGGCGAGGGTCGAGGTGTCGACCTCGTCGTAGCCGTCGCTGGGGGCGAGGAACTGGATGGCCAGGAGCACCGCGAAGGCGGACAGGACGATCCACACCCAGGGACCCTTGAATATGCGCTTCACAGGCAACTTTCAGCTGTTCGGAGGTGGAGGCGGGACGCTACACGCCGCCCGGGACCCCAGTGTCTCAGGCGAGGTGAAGCGGGGCGAGGAGTTCGGCCCGTTCAGGAGTAGACGTGGGGTGCGAGGGTGCCGATGTCGCGGAGGTTGCGGTAGCGCTCGCGGTAGTCGAGGCCGTAGCCGACGACGAACTCGTTGGGGATGTCCCAGCCGACGTACTTGGGCTCCACGGGCATCGAGAGCGCCTCGGGCTTGCGCAGCAGCGTGGCGATCTCCACGCTCGCGGGGTTGCGGCTCGAGAGGTTGTTGACCAGCCAGCTCAGCGTCAGCCCGGTGTCGATGATCTCGTCGACGATCAGCACGTCGCGTCCGCTGATGTCGGTGTCGAGGTCCTTGAGGATCCGCACCACGCCGCTCGACTTGGTGCCCGAGCCGTAGGAGCTCACCGCCATCCAGTCCATCTCCAGGTGCCGCGGCATCGCCCGGGACAGGTCGGCCATCACCATCACCGCGCCCCGCAGGACGCCCACCATCAGCAGCTCGCGCCCCTCGTAGTCCTCGGTGATCTGGACGGCCATCTCGGCCAGCCGCTGCTGGATCTGCTCCTCGGTGAAGAGGATGTTGACCAGGTCGTGCTCCACGTGGGACGAGTCCATGGCGTCAGCCTAGGGCCACGGCCTCGAGGACCAGCAGCCCGTCGCGCCGCAGCGCACGGACGTGGCCCGGCAGGTCGATCCACTTCTGCCCGCGCCAGTCCACGAGCAGCCGGTCGACGGCGAGGACGTGCTCGCGGGCGAGCTCCGAGGGCGGGCAGCCGGCGTCGAGGGCGGCGCGGTGGACGACGCGGTGGCGGAGCGCGGGCGGCTCGGCGCCCAGGGCCGCGACGTCGAGGCCGCCGTCGCGGCGCGCACGGGCCAGGGACTCCTCGGCGAGGCGGTCGAGGAGAGCGGTGTCCTCGCGGAGCTGGTCGGCGGTGCGGGCGAGCGTCTCGGCGATGCCCGGCCCGAGCTCGTCCTCGAGCACCGGCAGCACCCGCCGGCGCACCCGGACCCGGGTGTAGCCGGGGTCGTCGTTGTGGGGGTCGTCCCACACCTCGATCCCCTCGACCTGGCAGGCGGTGACGGTGTCGGCCCGGCGTACGCCGAGCAGCGGGCGCGCGAACACCCCGAAGGCGGGCCGCATCCCCTGCAGCGAGCGCCCGCCGGAGCCGCGGGCCAGGCCGAGCAGCACCGTCTCGGCCTGGTCGTCGAGGGTGTGGCCGAGCAGCACCAGGCTGGCGCCGAGGTGCTCGGCGACCTGCTCCAGCACGGCGTACCTCGCCTCGCGGGCGGCGGCCTCCGGCCCGAGCCCGGACGCGGTGTCGACGGTGACCCGGGCGGTGAGGGTCTCGTCGACCCCCATCGCGGCGAGCTGCGCGACGACCCGGTCGGCCTGGGCCGCCGAGCCCGGCTGCAGACCGTGGTCGACGGTCACCCCGACGACGCGCGCGCCCGAGCGGCGGGCCTCGAACACCGTGGCCGAGGCGAGCGCGAGCGAGTCGGCTCCCCCGCTGCACGCGACCGCCACGGTCGCCGGGGCACCGAGAGGCCCGAGGCGGGCGAGGGTGGCGCGGACCGGCAGCCGGACCGCGGCGACCGAGGGGTGCAGCGTCACAGCACGCGGGCGATCCAGGCGTCCGGGTCGGTGATCTCGGCCTTGGACGGCAGGGTCTCGGGGCCGCTCCACACGGCGTTGAAGTCGTCCATGCCGACCTTGTCGACGACGTGGCGCACGAAGACCGCGCCGTCGCGGTACTGGGCCATCTTGGCGTCGAGGCCGAGCAGCCGGCGCAGCAGCCTGTCCATCGAGCCGGCGCCCTTGCGGCGCTGGTTGAACTTGCGGCGGATCTCGGCGACCGACGGGATCACGGTGGGACCGACGCCGTCCATGACCACGTCGGCGTGGCCCTCGAGCAGCGACATGACGCCGGTGACCCGGTCGAGGATCTCCTTCTGCTGGGGCGAGGAGACGAGGTCGAGGACGCTGCCGTCGCCGCTGCGGATCGCCTCGGCGCCGCGGCGCAGCCCGTCGAGCAGCGCGCTCGGCTCGATGGTGTCGGCGACGGCGTGCATCTGGGTCATCAGGTGCTCGCCGAGCCACGGGTTGGCGGTGAACTGGACGCGGTGGGTCTCCTCGTGCAGGCACACCCAGAGCCGGAAGTCGGTCGGGTCGGCGCCGAGCTCGCGCTCGACGTGGACGATGTTGGGTGCCACCAGCAGCAGCCGGCCGTGGGGGTCGTGGAACGGGTCGAACTGGCCCAGCACCTTGCTGCTCAGGAAGCCGAGCATCAGCCCCACCTCGGCGCCGGTCACCCGGGTGCCGACCGAGGCGGTGAACGCCGACGGCGGCCCCTTCTTCTCGACCAGCTTGTCGACGACCGGGCTGAGCAGCTTGGCGAAGCCGTCGGCGTTGGCGCGCAGCCAGCCCGTGCGGTCCACGACGAGGACCGGGGCGGTGCCGGACGTGGTGTGCAGCCCGGTGAAGTCGCGCACGAGCGGGGTGGAGCGGGTCGCGCCCTCGCGCAGCTCGACGACGGCCGCGGCGGCCTCGTCGGGCGACACGTCCGGTCCGGGCCCGGCGACCCGGGATCCCACGGTGACGGCGAAGTCCCAGTCGACGAGGTTCATACCGCGACCCTAGCCGGGCCCCGGTATCCGGCCTGCCGTCCGAGCCGGGGCGACGACAGGCGGACGACCTCAGCCGGCGGGGGTGGAGCAGCGGCAGGCGGCCAGGGCGGCGGCGGCCCGGTCGAGGGCCTCCTGGGCGTCGTAGCGCTCCTCGGGCGGGGACCTGTCGGCCCCGAAGACGAACGCCAGCGGCTGCCCGTCGCGGTCCACGGCGATGCCGGCCAGGGCGTGCACGCCGGTGAGGGTCCCGGTCTTGGCGCGCACCACGCCGAGGCCCGCCTCGGGGCCCTCGGCGAAGCGGTAGGTGAGCGAGCCGGTGAAGCCCGCGACCGGCATGCCGGTGACCAGGCTGCGCATCGCCTCGCCGCCGGGGCCGGCGGCGTGCTGGATGAGGTCGATCAACGTGGCGGTCGAGACCCGGTTGCGGCGCGAGAGGCCGGAGCCGTCGTGCACCTGCGCCCCGGTGACGTCGACCCCGACACCGCGGAGGGTCTCCACGACCCCGGCCGCGCCCGCCTCGAACGACCCGACCCCCGTGGTGGCGAGTCCGACGTGGTGGGCCACGACCTCGGACCCCTCGTTGTCGCTGACGTCGAGGATCCGCTCGGCGACCTGCGACAGGGGGGCGCTCTCGACGGCGGCCAGCTCCTCGGCGCCGGGCGGCGCGACGACGCGCCGCGGCTCGCCGCCCACCCGGAGACCGGCGGCGCGCAGCCCGTCGGCGAACGCCCTGGCCGCGGCCAGCGAGGGGTCGTCGTGACGGCCGCCGCCGTCGGTCTCGCGGCCGCTGTCGACCATGAGCGCGGTGATCGGGCTGACGATGTCGTCGGGGACGTAGTCGCGGCGCCAGGCGGGGTTGTCCGTCGGCCCGGTGAACAGGCTGTCGTCGAAGCGCACCCGCACCCGTCCGCGACCGCCGAGCGCGTCGGCGACCTGCAGGGCGAGCGTCGTGACGTCCGCCCGCGTGGGATAGGTCGACTCGGCCTCGGCCAGCGTGAGCGACGTGCTGGCCAGCAGCGGGTCTCCCCCGCCGACCAGGACGACGTCGCGCGGGCCGGCGCCGCGCACGACGCGGGTGGTGAAGGTGTGGTCGGGGCCGAGCGCCTCGAGGGCGGCCCCCAGGGTGAGGAGCTTGGTGGTCGAGGCGGGCAGGTAGCGCCCGTCACCGGTGGTCCACTCGGGGGAGCCGGGAGCGAGGGGCGCGACCGCGCCGACGACGTGGCGGCCCAGGTCGGGGTCGGCGAGCTCGTCGGCCACGGCGGCGGCGACCTTCCCGGGGAGGATCGCACCCCCCGGGTCGAGGGCGACCGCGCCGACGCCCGGCGGCGCCCAGTCGGGCAGGTCGAGCCCGGCGGGCGGCAGCACCTGCTCGGGCTCGGTCAGCGGGTCGGCGGCGAGCCAGGGCAGGTAGCGCTGGCCCCACTCGAACCGGTAGGCGCCCAGGCCGGCCGCGAGCAGGGCGAGGACCAGCAGGGTCGGGAGCCAGTGCCGGACGGACGGGCGGCGGCGGGACGGGCCGGCCGAGTGGCGTAGGTCACGTCGCACTCTTTTCGGCCCCTCTCGCTTCGCGCATCGGCCCCATTGTGCGCGACACTGCCCCAGAACCCATGCGTCGGGCCGGGCCCGAGTCACGCGCGGGCCAGATGACGTGCCGAGGAGTGTGGAGGAAGACGTGCTGACGTTCGACGTGGTGGTGGAGATCCCCAAGGGTGAGCGCAACAAGTACGAGGTCGACCACGAGACGGGGCGCATCCGCCTCGACCGCATGCTCTTCACCTCGACGGCCTACCCGGCCGACTACGGCTTCATCGAGCACACCCTCGGCCAGGACGGCGACCCCCTCGACGCGCTCGTGATCCTGCAGCAGCCGACGTTCCCGGGCTGCGTCATCGAGTGCCGCGCGATCGGCATGTTCCGGATGACCGACGAGGCCGGCGGCGACGACAAGGTCCTGTGCGTGCCGAGCCACGACCCGCGCCTGGAGCACCTCCGCGACATCAACCACGTCTCCAAGTACGACCGTCTCGAGATCCAGCACTTCTTCGAGGTCTACAAGGACCTCGAGCCCGGCAAGTCCGTCGAGGGGGCCGACTGGGTCGGCCGCACCGAGGCCGAGGCCGAGGTCCACGCGTCGTTCGAGCGCTTCAAGACCGAGGGCCACGGCAACGACCTCGACAACCTGGCCGACGACAGCCTGGGCGAGAACGCCTGAGCCTCAGGCAGCGCTCGCCCCGCTGACCGCCTCCCTCGGCTCGAGGGCCTCGGCCAGGATGTCGGTGACCCGGCCGACGGGGCGCACGTCGAGCTCGGCGAGCAGCTCGGCCGGCACGTCGTCGAGGTCCGGGCGGTTGCGCTCGGGGACGAACACCGTCGCCAGCCCGGCGCGCTGGGCGGCGAGCAGCTTCTGCTTGACGCCGCCGATCGGCAGCACCCGCCCCGAGAGCGTCACCTCGCCGGTCATGCCGACGTCCGAGCGGACCGGCCGGCCGGTGAGCAGGGAGACGAGGGCGGTCACCATCGTCACGCCGGCCGACGGCCCGTCCTTGGGGATCGCGCCTGCCGGGAAGTGGACGTGGATCGAGCGCTCCAGCGCGGCCGGGTCGATGCCCAGCTCCCCCGCGTGGGCGCGTACCCACGACAGCGCGATGGACGCCGACTCCTTCATCACGTCGCCCAGCTGGCCGGTGACCGTGAGCCCCGCCTGCCCCTCGGCCACGGACGTCTCGACGTAGAGCACGTCGCCGCCCAGGCCGGTGACCGCGAGGCCGGTGGCGACGCCGGGCACGTCGGTGCGCTCGTGGCTGTCGGGCGTGAAGCGCGGGCGCCCGACGAGGTCCTTCAGGGCCGCCTCGTCGACGTCGATCCGCTCGACCTCACCGGTGGCGAGCCGGGTGGCGACCTTGCGGAACGCCTTGGCCAGCAGCCGCTCGAGCTGGCGTACGCCGGCCTCACGGGTGTAGTTGGCGGCGAGCTCGCCGAGCGCGCCCTCGGAGACGGTGACCTCGTCGGGGCGCAGCGCGGCCCGCTCGAGCTGGCGCGGCACCAGGAAGTCGCGCGCGATCGCGACCTTGTCGTCCTCGGTGTAGCCGTCGATGGTGACCAGCTCCATCCGGTCGAGCAGGGCCGAGGGGATCTGCTCCACCACGTTGGCGGTGGCGATGAAGAGCACGTCGGACAGGTCGAGGTCGAGGTCGAGGTAGTGGTCGCGGAACGTGTGGTTCTGCGCCGGGTCGAGCACCTCGAGCAGCGCCGCGGCCGGGTCGCCGCGGTAGTCGGCACCGACCTTGTCGACCTCGTCGAGCAGCACGACCGGGTTCATCGACCCGGCCTCCTTGACCGCCCGGACGATCCGGCCGGGCAGGGCGCCGACGTAGGTGCGGCGGTGGCCGCGGATCTCGGCCTCGTCGCGCACGCCGCCGAGGGCGACGCGCACGAAGCGCCGGCCCAGGGCATGCGCGACCGACTCGCCGAGGGAGGTCTTGCCGACCCCGGGCGGACCGGCGAGCAGCACGACGGCGCCGGAGCCGCGGCCACCCACGACCTGCAGGCCGCGCTCGGCCCGACGCGCGCGCACCGCGAGGTACTCGGTGATGCGGTCCTTGACCTCGTCGAGTCCGTGGTGGTCGGCGTCGAGCACCGCGCGGGCGGCGGCGACGTCGTGGGAGTCCTCGGTGCGCACGTTCCACGGCAGCTCCAGCACCGTGTCGAGCCAGGTGCGGATCCAGCCGGCCTCGGGGGCCTGCTCGCTCGAGCGCTCCAGCTTGTCGACCTCGCGCAGCGCGGCCTCGCGGACCGCCTCGGGCAGCTGGGCTGCCTCGACCCGGGCGCGGTAGTCGTCCGAGCCGTCGGGCTCGCCCTCGCCGAGCTCCTTGCGGATCGCGGCGAGCTGCTGGCGCAGCAGGAACTCGCGCTGGTTCCTCTCCAGGCCCTCGCGGACGTCCTGGCTGATCTTGTCGTTGACCTCGTCCTCGGTGTCGTAGGCCCGGGTCCACTCGACGAGCAGGCGCAGCCGCTCGCCCACGTCGGGCGTCTCCAGCACCTGGCGCTTCTGGTCCTCGGAGAGGTAGGGCGCGTAGCCGGAGGTGTCGGCGAGCGCATCGGGGTCGGCGAGGCGGCGCACGGTCTCGATCACCTGCCACGCCTCGCGGCGCTCCAGGATCGAGACGACGAGCGCGCGGTAGTCCTCGGCGAGCGCGAGGACGTCGTCGGTGACAGTGCTGGCGGGGACCTCTTCGGCCTCCACCCACAGCGCGGCGCCGGGTCCGGTGACCCCGGCCCCGATGGCGACGCGGTCCTCGGCGCGGAGCACCGCGGCGGGCCGGCCACCGGCGAACCGGCCGACCCGGTCGACCACGGCGACGACGCCGTGGGTGGCGTAGCGGTCCTCGAGCCGCGGGGCGACGAGCACCCGGGTCGGCTCGCTGTCGGGGTCGGAGTCGTGGGCGAGGCGGGCGGCGTCGATCGCCGCGCTGGCCTGGTCGTCGAGCTCGATGGGCACGACCATGCCGGGAAGCACGACCGTGTCGCGGAGGAACACCACCGGGAGGGCGGCGGGGAGCGAGAGCTTCTGGGTCATGTCCGGTCCAACGCGCGCCTCGACCTCCTCGATACCCGGTGGGGTTTCGCCCACCGCGAACGCGGCTCACCGTCGCAGCGGCACCTCCTCGACGACCCGACCGAGCTTGTCGGGGTTGCGGACGAGGAACAGCTGCGTCACCACGCCGTCCTCCACCAGCATCGTGCCGACGCCGTCGCGGTGGCCCGCCACCACGAACTGGATCGCCGGCGAGCCGTTGAGCCACACCGGCTCGAGCTCGAGCGCCTCGGGGGCGACGGCGGTCAGGAAGCGGAAGACCTTGTCGCGCCCGTGGATCGGCTTGAGCGCGGCCTGCACCCGGCCGCCGCCGTCGGTCATCAGCACCACGTCGGGGGCCAGGACGTCCATCAGGCCCTGCAGGTCGCCGGTCTCGGTGGCGGCGCGGAACCGCTCGATCACCGCGTCGCGCTCGGCGGCGCTGACCGAGGCCCGCGGCCGCCGCTCGGCGACGTGGGCGCGGGCCCGGGCCGCGATCTGGCGCACGGCCGGCTCCGACTTCTCGACGGCCTCGGCGATCTCGGCGTAGGGCACCGCGAAGACCTCGCGCAGCACGAAGACGGCCCGCTCCGTGGGCGGGAGGGTCTCCAGGACGAGCAGCATCGCGGTCGACACGCTGTCGGCGAGCTCGACGTCCTGGGCCACGTCGGGCGCGGTCAGCACCGGCTCGGGGAGCCACGGGCCGACGTAGTCCTCGCGGCGCCGGGCCAGGGTGCGCAGCCGGTTGAGCGCGAGCCGGGTGGTCATCCGCACGAGGTAGGCCCGCGGGTCGCGCACCTCGTCGGCGGGCACGCCGGACCACCGCAGCCAGGCCTCCTGCACCACGTCCTCGGCGTCGGCGGCCGAGCCGAGCATCTCGTAGGCGACGGTGAAGAGCAGGCTGCGGTGGGTGACGTAGGGGTCGACGCTCACCCGACGGCCGTCCCAGTCGTCCCGGCCGTCCCGGAGGGCACGGCGAGCGGCAGCTCGCAGACGTCGCTGTAGCCCTGGGAGGCGAGCCCCATGGCGGCGTTGAAGCGCGAGCGCTGGTTCTCCACCGCGACCACCATCGTGAGCTCGACGACGGCGGCGTGGCCGAGGCGCTCGTCCAGGCTCGCCACCATCTCGTCGGTGACCTCCGGCGGCGACGCGGTCATCGCCTCGGCGTACGCCATCACGTCGCGCTCGAGGTCGGTGAAGACCTCCGACTCCCGCCAGCGCGGCACCTCGCGCACCTTCGCCTCGTCGAGCCCGTTGGTGTGCGCCAGGAAGTAGCCGAAGTCGAGGCACCACGAGCAGCCGATCGCACCGGCGCTCGCCATCTCGGCGTAGGTCTTGAGGTGCGGGTCGAGCGCCTTCCACGTCGCGACCTTGCGCTCGAACCCGAAGACCGCCTTGGCGACCGGCTTGTCGTGCCACAGGACGTAGGCGTTGTCGGGGACCTGGCCCCACATCCGCCGCGCGACGCGGGTCAGGAGTGCGCCGTAGGCACCGTCGAGCGTGGCCCTCGGGATCCGGAACTGGCTGGGCATGGTCATCTCCTCTGCTCGGTCATCGACGACCTGTCGATGGCATGTCGATGACATGGAGACACCGCCCGCCTCAGGTCTGTGACAGGTCCCGGGACAAGAACGCGTCGACCGCCCTCGCCACCTCGAGATGGATCTCGGCGGTGCGCACCGCGTCGGGGGTGGCCATGGCGTGGTCGGCGTCGGGCACCTCGAGCACCTCGCACCCCGCGTCGGCGAGCTCGCGGGCCACAGAGGCGTCCCAGAGCTCGTCCTCGAGCCCGCCGACGAGCAGCTGGCGCCCCGGGTTGGCCGCGATGCCCTCGGCGACGACCGGGTCGACGAGCAGCGGGGTGAGCCAGATGCTGTCGAGGCCGCGCTCGGCGGCGTACGGCGCCGCGCGGGTGCCGAGCGACTTGCCGACCACCAGCACGCGGTCGGCGTCCTCCTCGGCGAGCGCGGCGGCCACGTGCCGGCGCACCCACGCCTCGGCGTCCTCGTCCCCGCGGGTGGTCGAGTCCCACCAGAGCTCGCGCACGGTCAGGTCGTGCTGGAGCAGCGCGCGGGTGGTGAAGGCGAGCAGGGGCGCGCTGGGCGGATAGGCCCGGCCGGGAGCGACGACGGCGAGGCCGCGGCTCGCGCCGGCGGGCTCGAAGCGCGTGGGCAGTCCGCCGAACGTCATCGAGCGTCGTCCTTCCGGGCGCGGAAGTAGCCGGCCCCGCCGTGGATCGTGAGGTCGACGTCGCGGCAGCCGGAGCGGCGCAGCCAGGCGACCGCCTCGGCCGAGGTGCACATCGGGCCGAGGACGCCCGCGCGGGTGCCGACGCGGCGCAGTGGTGCGTACCGCGGCCCGGTGTCGGTGAACAGCGAGCTGCCGGTGAGCACGGCCCCGGGGGCGAGCACCCGCGCCATCTCCGCGAGCGCGCGCCCCGGGTCGGGGAAGCAGTGCAGCCCCGTCAGGGTGACGACGAGGTCGAAGGAGGCGTCGGCGAACGGCAGGGCGCCGACGTCGGCGCACGTCGTGGTGACCTGGTCGGCCACCCCGAGGCGGGCCGCGGTGGCCCGGGTGCGGGCGAGCATGGTCGGGGAGATGTCGGCGGCGACGTAGTCGAGGCCCTGCCCCGGGCGCAGGCCGCGCAGCGCGACGCCGGACCCGGCCGGCACGTCCAGCACCCGCGCGCCGCGCGGCAGGGTGCCGATCTCGGCGGCGGCGGCGTGGAGCAGGGACAGGTCGCTGCCGGTGGCGGCGCGCCAGGCCACCCGGCCGACGCGGTCGTGCTCCACGAGCCAGGGGTAGACGTAGGACCACAGCGGGTCGTCGCTCCAGCCGCCGAGCCCGGGGAGCCGCACGTCAGCCGCCCGCCCTGTCGCCCGAGCCGGTGGGACCGCCGAGCAGGTCGGGGCTGCGCAGCACCTCGGGCGGCACCCCGAAGGCGTCGACGAGGTCGACGGCCAGCGGGCGCACCTTGCGGCAGAGCGCGCCGACCTCGCGGGTGATCGCCTTGGAGCGGGCGCTGGAGAGCCGTCCGTGCTCCATGAACCAGGCCCGGTCGGCCTCGATGACGCTGAGCGCGTGCAGGTCGCACAGCAGGTTGAGCGCGACCTTGAGGTCGCCGTCGGGCAGGTCGGCGGTCTTCTGCACGAACGCCTCGAGCACCAGTCGCTCGGTGTGGGCGCGGGCGGCGGCCATGACGTGGTCCTGGACGCGGGAGAAGACGGCGCCGGGGTCCATGCCCCGGTCGATCCCGCGCTTGAGGCGCCGCGCGACGCCGGCGATCATGTGCTCCTCGCGGAAGCGGAGCATGGCGAGCTGGTAGTTGGGGTCCAGCAGCCCGGCCTCCTGGTCCCACGTGTCGCCGCCGGGCAGGAGGTCGCGCACCGACTGCACCAGCTTGTGCACGGCGGTGCGCTCGACCACGGTCTCGACCGCGAGGCCGGCGACGAAGCGCGCCATGCCGAGCTGGTCCATGTCCTCGAACTCGCCGGAGTAGTCGGTGAGCAGACCCTTGGCGACGAGCTGGAGCAGCACGTGGTTGTCGCCCTCGAAGGTGGTGAAGACGTCGGTGTCGGCCTTGAGGGCGGCGAACCGGTTCTCGCTGAGGTAGCCCGCCCCGCCGCACGCCTCGCGGCACTCCTGGATGGTGCGGGTGGCGTGCCAGGTGCCGAGCGCCTTGGTGCCCGCCGCGCGCGACTCGAGCACGCGGCGGGCGTGCTCGTCGCCGCCCGCGCCCGAGAACACGTCGTGCAGCTGCTCGGCGACGACCTCCTGGGCGAAGTGCAGCGCGTAGGTGCGCGCGAGCAGCGGCAGCAGGCGCCGCTGGTGCATGCCGTAGTCGAGGAGCACCTGCTCCTCGCCGGGCGAGGTGGCCTCGAACTGGCGGCGCCGGGCGCCGTAGCGCACGGCGATGGCGAGGGCCACCTTGGCGGCGTTGATCGCGGCGCCGCCGACGCACACGCGACCCTGCACCAGGGTGCCGAGCATCGTGAAGAAGCGCTTGTTGGGGTTGTCGATGGGCGAGAGGTAGCGGCCCTCGGGGGTGACCTCGGCGAACTGGTTGAGCAGCGCCGTGCGGGGCACCCGGACGCCGTCGAACCAGATGCGGCCGTTGTCCACGCCGCCCAGGCCCATCTTGGGACCGCAGTCCTCGATGCGGACGCCGTCGAGCACCCGGCCGTCCTCGTCGCGGAGCGGGACGACGAGGGCGTGGACGCCGTGGCGCTCACCGGCGACCTCGAGCTGGGCGAACACGACGGCGAGCCGGGCGTGCGCGGCGGCGTTGCCGATGTAGTCCTTGCGGCTCGCGTCGTCGGGCGTGGTGATCACGAACTCCTGCGCCTCGACGTCGTACGTCGCGAGGGTGCCGAGCGCCTGGACGTTGGAGCCGTGCCCGGTCTCGGTCATCGCGAAGCAGCCCAGGGTGCGGCCGCTGACGATGTCGGCGAGGTGGGCGTCGTGGTGGTGCCTGGTGCCGAGCTGGAGGATCGCGCCGCCGAACAGGCCGAACTGCACGCCGACCTTCACCAGGACCGACAGGTCGCCGAGGGCGAGGGTCTCGAAGGCCGCCACGGAGGCGCCGATGTCGCCGCCGCCGCCGTACTCCTCGGGGAAGCCCATGCCGGTCTGGCCGGTGCGGGCCATCGTCAGCACGACGTCCTTGACCCGCTCGCGGAACTCGGCCGTGGTCAGCTGCTCCTGGTCGAGCAGGATCTGTGCGTGCTCGACCAGGTTGGCGCGCACCAGGTCGCGGGCCTCGCGGTGCGGGCCGTCGAGGAGCCTGCGGAGGGCCTCGGCCTCGACCTGGGGCTGGCGGTAGCCCGCGTCGTCGGCGTGGACCGCGTCGTCCTCGATGTGGGGGGGCGGGGCCCCAGGCTCCACGGTCGGCAGCTCGTCGGCGATGGGCGGGACCTGGTCGGTGGCCATTCACCAAACCTAGCCATGCAGGTAGGTTCACCGCGATGAACGTGTCGGATGCCACCCCACCGGGCGAGCCGCTCGGGTCGATGGCCTACAACTTCGCCGTCGTGGGCGTGCAGAAGGGTGGGACGTCGACGCTCGCGGTGACCCTCAACCAGCACCGCATGGTGTGCCAGCCGCCCGAGAAGGAGCGCCACTACTTCGACGACGAGACCGTCGACTGGTCGGCGCCCGACTACGAGCGCGACTACACCGCGCCCCGTCGCGCCCGGGTGCACCGGCTGCTCGGCGACGCCTCCCCCACCTACCTCTACTGGCCGCACGCCCTCGAGCGGATGCGCGCCTACAAGCCCGACATGCCGCTGATCGCGGTGTTCCGCGACCCGCTCGAGCGGCTGTTCTCCCACTGGGTGATGCTGCGCTCGCGCAACCTCGCGTGGCCCGACTGGCCGGACTTCCTCACCGAGTGGCCGCACACGTCGCTGCCCGACTCCGTGCCCGACGACGTGCGCACGATGCGGTGGCGGCACATGACCGGCCTGGCGCGGGGGTTCTACGGCGAGCAGCTGCAGCGCGGCTTCGAGCTCTTCGACCGGCGGCAGTGGCTGCTGCTGGAGCTGCGCTCCATGCTCGGCGACTTCGAGGCCACGGTCCACCGCACCACCGACTTCCTCGACCTCCCCCGCTTCGAGCGCGTGCCGCCCCTGCAGAACTGGCACGCCGGCGCCGAGCAGGTGCCGGGCACCGCCCCGACCGCCGACGACCTGGCGCGGGTGGCGGAGGTCTACGCCAAGGACCTCGCGCTGTTCGAGGAGCTCTCCGACATCGACACCTCGGCCTGGCCGACCCGGCTCGTCCTGGACGGCCGGCTCGATCCCGGCGAGCTGGCCGCGCGGTTCGCCCGCAAGGTGCGCTGAGGCTCCACCTGGTCCCCCGCCCGGTCCCCCGACCGGTCAGGGGCGGGCGAAGAAGTTGGGCGCCCGCCAGGAGTACATCGACTCCAGGGTCACCGGGCGGCCGGTGCGCGGCGCATGGATGATCTGCCCGTCACCGACGTAGATCGCGACGTGGTAGATCGAGCTCGGGTTGCTCGAGGACCCCCAGAACACGAGGTCACCGGGAGCGACCTGGCTGGCGGCGATCGTCGTCGACTCGGCGTACTGCGCGACCGAGTAGTGCGGCAACGACGTGCCGCCTGCGGCCCACGCCCCCTGCGTCAGGCCCGAGCAGTCCCACGCGTCCGGACCGGCGGCGCCCCACCGGTAGGGCTCGCCGAGCTGAGCGGTCGCGAACGCGATCGCCGCGGCGGCGCCCGTCGCTGCCGGCGGCGGGGGCGGGGTGGTGGGCGTGGTGGTGGGCGTCTCGGTCGGCGTCGGGGTCGGCGTCTCGGTCGGGGTCTCGGTCGGGGTCGGGGTCGGGGTCGGGGTCGGGGTCTCGGTCGGCGTCGGCGTCGGGGTCGGGGTCTCGGTCGGCGTCTCGGTCGGCGTCTCGGTCGGGGTCGGGGTCGGGGTCGGCGTCGGCGTGGGCGTCGGGGTCGACTGCTCCTGCTCGGCCTGGGCCTCCGCTTCCGCCTGGGCCGCGGCCGCCGCCGCCTCGGCGGCGGCCTTCTCGAGCGCGGACTGGCGCCTCTCGGCGAGACCGACGCTGATCCCCTGGAGCTCGGCGAGCTCGGCGATCAGGCCGGCCTTCGTGTCCGCGACGGACTGCGCCTGGGCGGTGGCCTCCGCCTCCGCGGCGGCCGCTGCGTCGCGCGCTTGCTCGGCCTCCGCCTCCGCGGTGTCGGCCCGCTCGGCGGCCGCGGCGGCGGTGGACGCCGTCACGTCCGCGACGGCCGACGACGCGACGAAGGCGTCGTACTGGTGGTCGAGCGCGTCCGAGGTGGTGCCCATGGTCACCGTGCGGGCGAGCAGCGACTCGACGCCGTCGGCCTCGACGATCGCCGAGAGGCCCTGCACCTGGGTGCCGTCCTCGTAGGACTGCACGACGGTGTCGGCGTAGAGGTCGCGCTGCGCCTCGACGTCCGCGCGCGCGTCCTCGGCGGCGGCCTTCGCCTCCTCCGCGTCGGCGCGGGCCTGCTCGGCGCGCCAGCGGGCGCCGTTCCACGCCTCGGCGGCGCGCGCGGCCTGCTCGGCCGCCCCGTCGAGCGTGAGGTTGGCGCGGATCAGGTCGGCCTGGACGGCCGCGACGTCGCGCTCCTTGGCACTCGCCCGGTCCTGGGCGGCGGCGACGTCGGCCTCGCTCGGCACCGGGTCGCCGTCCGCGTGGGCCGCGTGCCCGCCGCCGACGGCGAGGCCGGCGACCAGCACGACGGCACCGGCCCAGCGCGCGGCCGTACGACGCGTGGGCTCGTGGTGCTGCGGTGCGGTGTCGGGCACGGGGCTCCCTCGTGGTCGCGGGGCCCGTGCGACTTCCCCTTCGCACGGGCAACTCGTGCCACGTTAGAGAACTTTCGTCACACTGGGAACACTTTCCCCAACTTTCTCAGGAACGCCCGGCGTGTCGACTTGCAAACTACACCGCTGTAGTTCTAAGAGCGATCACTCTGCGTCGACCGGCACCTGGCTGGTCGTGGAGGTGGGGTGGCTCGTCAACCGGTGCCGGTCGAACCTCTGCCCGCTCGCGAGCCCGCCGAGCCAGAAGGAGAAGAGCGCGATCACGACGCCGGCGAGGTCGTCGGCGATGTAGTGCCAGCCGAAGTAGAGCGTCGCGACGACGGTGATCGCGAAGTTGGCCCAGAAGACGACGTGGAGGACCTTGTTGCGCAGCGTGTACTGCACCATCAGCGCCACGAGCAGGGTGATCGCGACGTGGAGCGAGGCGAAGCCGGCGACCGACTGCACGGCGGTGTCCGCGCCGTCGCGGATGACGCCCTTGCGCCCGTAGAACAGCGCCTCCATCAACGCGCTCGAGCCGGTCTCGGGCAGGTCGGCGTAGAGGTAGCTGTACTGGAAGCCGGGACCGAGGGTGGGCAGCGCGAAGTAGGACGCCGTGCCGAGCGACCAGGCCAGGCACTGCGAGGTGGCGAACCAGTAGCCGAAGGTGATGTTGCGCGACCACACCAGCCAGGCCGCCAGCGCCAGCGGCACGAGCGGCAGGAACCAGAGGTAGATCGTGGACAGGATGTGCGCGGAGAAGCCGGTGCCGAGCACGGTGTGCAGGATCGTCGCCGGCTCGTGGCCGAACATCAGCGCCCGGTCGACGAGGTGCAGCTCGCGGTCGTACTTGTCCTCGCCCATGATGAAGGGCAGGAACGACTTGAGGTTCCGGTAGCAGACGTAGGTGATGTAGAACGACACGAGCCCGAGCACCACGAGGGTGATCCGCTCGCGGTCCCAGTGGGTGCGGATCCGCTCGCGGACGATGTCGGGCATCAGGGTGGGCTTCATCCGCGACTGCCACAGCGTGCGGGGAAGCAGGTCGAGCAGGAACGCGCCGAGGATCAGCAGCGGCAGCCGGAGCCACGACGGGCCCAGGAAGCCCTCGGGGTCGACCAGTGGTCGGTCGAGCACGAGCGCGGCGGTGACGGCCAGGACGCCCATCGTGGCGGCGACTCCCACGAGGAGGGCATAGGCCGGTCGGTACACGTCCGTCAGTGTAGGGACGGGTCAGGGGGCGGGTGTGACCGGCAGCACAGCGAGACGCGTCGGGTCGACGCGCAGCGACACCGCGTCGCCGGGCGCCACCCGACTGCCGAGGGGCGCCACCGCGTCGGTCGTGCCGATGCCGTCGACGGCCACGACGAGGCGGACCAGCTCGGGGGTCACCCGGGCCGACTCGACCACGGCGGGCAGCGAGCCGGCCGGATCGACGACGAGGGCCGATCGGCGCAACGCGACGGCGGCGGCCCCGGGGAGGCCGGCGGCGCGCAGGGCCCGGCCGGCGGGCTCGTCGCGCAGCACGCGCGCGTAGCCGAGGAAGAGCGCGGTCTCCTCGTCGACGGGCTCGCGCCAGACCTCGTCGATCGCGCCCTGCTGGACGACTCTCCCCTCGCGCATCACCGCGAGCCGGTCGGCCAGCGCGAACGCCTCGTCGTGGTCGTGGGTGACCAGCAGGGCGGTGGTGCCCGCGGCGCCGAGGATCTCGCGCAGGTCGCCGGCCAGCCGCTCCCGGAGCGTGGTGTCGAGCGCCGACAGCGGCTCGTCGAGCAGGATCAGCCGTGGCTCGACCGCCAGCGCCCGGGCGAGCGCGACCCGCTGGCGCTCGCCCCCGGACAGCGTGGCGGGCAGCCGGTCGTCGTAGCCGGTGAGGCCCACGAGGTCGAGCAGCTCGCGCACGCGCGCCGCCACCCGGGCCGACGGCGTGCGCCGCAGGCGGAGCGCGTAGGCCACGTTGCGGGCCACCGTGAGGTGGGCGAAGAGCTGGCCGTCCTGGAACATCAGCGCGAAGCCGCGCTTGTGCGTGGGCACGCCGGAGAGGTCGGCGCCGTCCCACGAGATCGACCCGGAGGCGAGCGGCTCGAGGCCCGCGACGGCCCGCAGCAGGGTGGACTTGCCGCAGCCCGACGGCCCGAGCACGGCGAGCACCTGACCGGCCGCCAGGTCGAGCGACACGTGGTCGACGGCGACGATGTCGCCGTAGCGGACGGAGGCGTCCTCGATCTCGAGCATCGTCAGAACGCTCCCACACCCGGCACGCGCAGCCGCTCGACGGCCAGCATGACCGCGGCGGTGGCCGCGGCGAGGACGACGGACGCGGCCAGCGCCATGCCGTAGTTCATCTCGCCGGGGTGCCCGATCAGCCGGAAGATCACGACCGGCAGGGTCGGGCTGGTGTCGCGGGCGAGGAAGGACGTCGCCCCGAACTCGCCCAGCGAGGCGGCGAAGGCGAACCCGCTCGCCGCGAGCATCGGCTTCCAGACCACGGGAAGGTCGACGGTGAGCAGGGTCCGCCACCCGGACGCGCCCAGGGACGCGGCGGCCTGCCGCTGGCGGTCGTCGATCCCGCCGAGCACCGGGGTGAGGGTGCGTACGACGAGCGGCAGCGCCACGAGCGCCTGCGCCATCGGCACGAGCAGCGGCGAGTCACGCAGGTCGAGCGGCGGCGAGTCGAGGGTGATCAGGAAGCCGAAGCCGAGCGTCACGGCGCTGACCCCCAGCGGCAGCATGAAGAAGGCGTCGAGGGTGGAACGCACGCGACGCTCGGCGAGGGAGTGCGAGCGCCGGGTGACGATGACCGAGACGGCGACCCCCACCAGCAGCGCCATCCAGGTCGCGTCGACGGCGGTGCGCAGGCTGGTGGCCAGCGCCGCCGTGACCGGCACGAGCAGCGCCTGGTTGTCCCCGGCGGTGGTGAGCGCACGGTAGTTGTCGAGCCCCCAGCCGTCGCCGACCTCGAGCGAGCCGGCGACCAGCGTGAGGATCGGCAGCAGCATCGCGGCGAGCACCAGCAGCGTCGCGACGACGACGGGCGCGTCGGCGCGGCGCACGGCCCGCGCGGGGGTCACGGCCCGCTGGGCCGTCGGGTCGGGTGTCGCCCGCAGCCGCGCGGCGAGCGCCAGCAGGCCGACGACGACCACGATCTGCAGCACCGACAGCGCCGCCGCCGCCCGGAGGTCGAAGATCGTGGTGGTGAGCAGGTAGATCTCGGTCTCGACCGTCGCGTACCGGACCCCGCCGAGGGTGAGCACGATGCCGAACGCCGTCGCGCAGAAGAGGAAGACGATGCTCGCCGCGCCGACGATCGCCGGCCGCAGCGCCGGGAGGGTGACCGTGCGCAGCACCTGCCACGGCGAGGCGCCGAGCGCGGCCGCCGCCTGGCCCGGGCGAGGGTCGAGCGACTCCCAGGCGACGCCGACGGTGCGCACCACGACCGCGATGTTGAAGAAGACCAGGCCGCACACGATGGCGACGGGTGTGCCGTCGAGGCCCAGGAAGCCGAGCGGTCCGCCCTCGCCCAGCAGCTGGCGGAACGCGACGCCGACCACGACGGTCGGCAGCACGAACGGCACCAGCAGCGCCGCGCGCACCGCGGCGCGTCCGGGCAGCGCGAGCCGGTGCAGGGCGTACGCCGCCGGCAGGCCGAGCACGACCGCGAGCAGCGTGGCGACGGCCGACGTCCACACGGTGAACCAGGCGACCCGGTGCACCCGCGGGCGGGCGAGGACGTCGAGCACCGCCCCCGGAGCGAGGCGGCCGTCGACGACGAACCCCTCGGCGAGCATCCCGCCCACCGGCAGCACGAAGAGGACGCCGAGCACCAGCACCGGCGCCGCGGCCAGCGCGAGGAGCGCGACGATGCGCCTCATCGCGAGACGACGTCGGTCCACTCGGTCAGCCACTGCTCGCGGTTGGCGGCGATCTCGTCCGGGTCCACCTCGTAGGGGTCGCTCGGCTGCGGGGCGAACTCGGCCCACTCCTCGGGGACGCTCGCGCCGGGCATCACCGGGAAGACGTACATCGACTCGGGCAGTGCCGACTGGACCTCGTCGCTGAGCAGCCACTCGACCAGCGCCGCGGCGCCGTCGGGGTTGTCGGCGCCGGCCAGCACGCCGACGTACTCGACCTGCCGGAAGCAGGTGTCGAGCAGGGCCGCGGTCGTCGACCTCCCGCCGCTGACGGTGAAGGCCGGGGAGGAGTCGTAGGAGACGACGATCGGGCGGGTGCCGTTGTCCGAGCCGGCGGTGAAGTCGCCGTAGTAGGCGTCCTCCCACCCGTCGACGACCTTGGCGCCGTTGGCGAGCAGGTCGGTCCAGTAGTCGGGCCAGGCGTCGCCGAAGGCGGCCACGGTGGCGAGGAAGAAGGCCATGCCGGGGCTGCTGGTGGAGGCGCCCGGGGTGACCAGGAGGTCGCGGTAGTCCTCGTCGGCGAGGTCCTCGAGGGTGCGCGGGGGCTCGAGGCCCTCCTCGGCGAACCAGGCGGTGTCGACGTTGACGCAGACGTTGGCCGAGTCGACCGGGACGAGCCGGTCGCCACCCTGAGGCAGGACGTACTCCTCGGGCGGCGTGGCCGTCGTGGTCACCTCGGCGAAGGCGCCCTCGCCGAGCGGGCGGGACGCGAAGGTGTTGTCGATGCCGAAGGCGGCGTCGGCGATGGGGTTGTCGGCGGTGAGGCTCAGCTTGGTGGCCAGGGTGCCGGCGTCGCCCGCGCCGCGGACCTCGAGGTCGTAGCCGGTCTCGTCCTCGAACGCCTTCACCAGCCTCTTGGGCAGGTGGAAGGACTCGTGCGTGGCCAGGACGACGGTGCCGCCGCCCTCGGCCCCCGCCGCCGACGAGGACGGCTCGGTGGCGGTGGACCCGTCGTCGTCCGCCCCGCCGGAGAGGCTGCAGCCGGCCAGGGCCAGCGCGGTGACTGCCGTGAGGGCAGGGCGGAGGATCGCGTGCTTCATCTGGACTCCCTATCGCCGGTGCTAGCCGGATCAGGTTCGGAGGGTCTGCGGCTGGTCCGCACTCTCAGCACGCCTGCACGTGCTCCCCTGTCTTCGTGGCGCCCACCCTAGCGCCGACCCGGTGCCGACGGGTCCCACCCGCCCCTACGCTGCGTGGCATGCCGAGCCGCCGCCACGACCTCCTCGCCCGCATCGTGCCCGTCCTGCGCCGCTCCCGCGAGCTCGACGACGAGCCCACCGAGCGCGCCCGCGTCGAGGCGTGGCACCGCACCCTGGACCGCAGCCTGCCGACCCGCGTCGTGCCGGGATTCGCGCGCCGCTGGGAGGTCTCGGTCACCGACATCGGCTTCCCCTCCTACGTCCTGACGCCGCGCAGGCGTCCGGCGACCCGCACGCTCTACTACGTGCACGGCGGCGGCTTCATGGCGCCGATCGATCCCTTCCACGTGCGCTACGCGACCCGGCTGGCCGACGCGATCGGCGCACGCGTCGTGCTGCCCGACTACCCGCTCGCTCCCGAGCACACCTGGGCCGACTCCCACGACGCGCTGGTCGAGGACGCCGCGAGGTGGGCGGCTGCGGACGGCGGCGCGGTGCTGGCCGGCGACTCCGCCGGCGGCGGGCTGGCGCTCGCCGTGGCGCTGTCGATGCGCGACCGCGGACTGGCTCCGGCGACGTCGCTCGTCCTGCACGCGCCCTGGGTCGACCTCACCACCTCGACGCCCGAGACCTTCGCCCTCGACGCGGTCGACCCCTGGCTGTTCATGGGCAAGACGCAGGCGTACGCCGCGTGGTGGGCCGGGTCGGCCGACGACCTCGCGCGGCCCGAGGTGTCGCCCGCGCTCGGCGACCTCGCCGGGCTGCCGCGCGCGCTGATGCTCTACGGCACCCGCGACCTGCTCGCCCCCGGCTGCCGGCTGCTGGCCCGGCGCGCCGCGGAGGCCGGGTGGGACCTGACCGCCGTCGAGGAGCCCGACCTGATCCACGTCTACGGCCTGCTGCCGGCCGTCCCCGAGAGCGCCCGAGCCTTCCGGCGGGTCACGGAGTTCGTCCGGTGAGGGTGCTGGTCGCCGGTGTCGACGAGCTGCCCGCGCGCCTGGCGTACGACGTGTGGCGGCTGCGCCAGGAGGTGTTCGTCGTCGAGCAGGACTGCCCCTACCCCGACCTCGACGGCCGCGACCTCGAGGCGAGCACCCGCCACGTGGTGCTCCTCGACGACGGCGACGAGGTGGTGGGCACCCTCCGCGTGCTCGAGGACGGGGACGCGCTGCGGATCGGCCGCGTCGTCGTCGCTGCGGCCGCCCGCGGGCGCGGGCTCGCGGCGCGGATGATGGACGAGGCGATGGCGCTGTGCGCCGACCGGGCGGTGCGCCTCGACGCCCAGACCCCGCTCACGGCGTTCTACGCGGCGTGGGGCTTCGAGGTGGCGGGCCCGGAGTTCGACGAGGACGGCATCATGCACGTCCCGATGAGGAGGCAGGCGCGGCCGCGACCATGAGCACCGGGCCGAGCACCTCCTCGCGGACCAGCCGCGAGTCGGGCGACAGCCCGCCCACGACGGTGGGCGCGAACCACCACCCGGGACGGTCGAGGGGCTGACCGCCCAGCGCGACGTCGCCGCCCTCGCTCCGGGCGAGGTCGAGGTAGCGCCGCACCCGGTCGCGAGCCACCGCCGAGCGCAGCGGTCCGCAGACGGTGGCGGGGTCGGCCGGGTCGCCCACGGCGACGGCCCGCATGGTCTCGACGGCCACCTGCAGCGCCTCGCCATGGCGGTGCGCCGGCACGACCACGCTCGCCGGGAGGCGGCAGCCCTGGCCGGCGTTGGCCGCCACCGCCGACGCGGCGCGGGCCACGACGTCGGCGAGGTCGGCGTCCTCGCCGACCCGCACCGACTGGGCGCCGCCCACGTCGAGGTGCAGCCGCTTGCCGGCGCGCTGGCCGGCCTGGTGCACCCGCTCGGCCACGACGGCCGACCCGGTGAGCGACACCTCGTCGACGCGGTCGTCGAGGGTGAGGGCGATCGCGACGTCGACGTCGCGGGTGGTCACCACGTTGAGCACGCCGCGCGGCAGCACGTCGAGGCCGATGCGGCCCAGCTCGATCGCGGCGCTCGCGGCCTCGGCGGCGGGCTTGAGCACGACGGCGCCTCCCGCGGCGAGGACCCGCCCGACCTCCGCGACCGCCACGGCCAGCGGCGAGGTGGCGGGCGTGACCACGGCGGTCACCCCGGCCGTCGCGGCGGGCTGGGGCCGGCGGGACGCCATCGTCGCGAGCGCGGCGTCGAGGTGGGCGTCGCGCAGGCCGACCGGCACGCCGGTCTCGGCCGCCATCAGCGCGACGAGGGCGTCGGCGTGCTCGGCCACCGCGGCGGCGAAGCGGCGTACGGCCTCGGCGCGGAGGTCGGCGTCGCCTCCCCACTGCGTCGCGTCGACGGCGCGCCGGGCGGCGGTCACCGCCGCGCGGGCGTCGCCAGCGTCCGCGTCGGGCAGCTCCCAGAGCGGCTCGCCGGTGGCGGGGTTGCGGACGGGGAAGGCCCAGCCCTGGCCCGTCGGGCGCTCCGTGCCGTTGATCGGCAGCCCTCGGGGGCGGGCGTGCTTGCTCATGCGGAGCACTCCATCACGGCGCAGGGGCGCCGCCACCACCCCGGGTGGCTAGCCTCCTCACATGCGCGACGACCTCGGGGCGGACGTCCCCCTGCGGGCCCTCGCCACCCGCATCGTCTCCCTCGTCCCGAGCCTGACCGAGGCCATCGCCGCCACGGCGCCCGACCGGCTGGTCGGGGCCACCGACTGGTGCACCCACCCCGCCGACCTCGCCGTCGCCCGGGTGCGCGGCACGAAGAACCCCGACCTCGCCGCGATCAGGGCCCTGTCCCCCGACCTGGTCGTGGCCAACATGGAGGAGAACCGCGAGCTCGACGTGCGCCGCCTCCGCGACGCCGGCGTGCCCGTCTGGGTGACGCGGATCGAGACCGTCGCCCAGTCGCTCGAGTCGATGTCGCGGCTGCTCGCCACCGCGCTCGACGTGCCCGATCCCGGCTGGCTGGTCGAGGCCCGGAGGCTGTGGGGCGCTCCCTCGCCGCGACGGCTCGCGGTCGCCGTGCCGATCTGGCGCGACCCGTGGATGGTCGTCGGGTCGCCGACCTACACCGACGACCTCCTCGCCACGGCCGGGCTGGTCAACGTGCTCGCCGACCGGGAGGGGCGCTACCCCACCGTCACGCCCGACGAGATCGACCGCGCCGGCGCCGACGTGGTGCTGCTGCCCGACGAGCCCTACGTCTTCACCGCCGACGACGGACCCGAGGCGCTGCGCACCCCGACGCGGCTGGTGTCGGGCCGGCTGCTGACCTGGTACGGCCCGGCGATGGTCGAGGCGCACGCCGTGCTCACCTCGCCGGATCGCTAACCTCCAGACATGACCCGCGACCCGATCGTCGAGGCCCACCGGCAGTGGGTGGCCCACGGCTGGGCGGAGGCGGCCGACGGGATGGCGATGGTGACCTCCCTCGTGCGCGCCCAGCAGCTGCTGATGGAGCGCATCGACGCCGTGCTGCGCCCGCGCGGGCTGACGTTCGCCCGCTACGAGGTGCTGCGGCTGCTGTCGTTCAGCCGCGGTGCCGCGATGCCGATGTCGCGACTCGGGTCGCTGCTGCAGGTGCACCCCACCAGCGTCACCAGCGCGGTGGACCGGCTGGTGGGCCAGGGCTACGTCGAGCGCGTGCGCAGCGACGAGGACAAGCGCGTCGTACGCGCCGTGCTGACCGAGGCCGGGAGGGAGTCGGTCGAGGAGGCGACACTCGCGCTCAACCGCGAGGTCTTCGAGGCGCCCGGGCTGCCCGCCTCGGAGGTGCGTGACCTGACCGACCGGCTGAGCGCGCTGCGGCTCGGGCTCGGGGACTCCTGAGGGTCGCGTCGGCGAAGTGACTTCCGAGTAGATACTAGGAAGTCCTAGTATCTCCGCATGGCCGACCTGCACCTTCCCACCCACCCGATCCGACTGGTGACGGCGTCCGCGCTCTTCGACGGGCACGACGCCTCGATCAACATCATGCGGCGCATCCTGATGAGCCAGGGCTGCGAGGTCATCCACCTCGGGCACAACCGCTCCGTCCAGGAGGTCGTCGACGCGGCGCTGGAGGAGGACGTCCAGGGCGTGGCCGTGTCGTCCTACCAGGGCGGCCACGTGGAGTACTTCGAGTACCTCGTGGAGTCCCTGCGCGCCGCCGGCGCCGACCACGTGCGGGTCGTCGGGGGCGGCGGCGGCGTGATCGTGCCCCGGGAGATCGCCCGCCTCCGCGAGTCCGGGGTGACCATCTTCTCTCCCGAGGACGGCCAGCGGCTCGGCCTGGTCGGGATGATCAACACGGTCGTCGCCGACTGCGACGTCGACCTGTGGGGCGATCGGCAGGTCACGGCCGAGCAGGTCCTCTCCGGCGATCGCTTCGCCGTCGCCCGCGCCATCACCGGCGCCGAGGGCGGACACCTCGACGAGGCGCTGCTCGACGAGGTCCGCAGCGCGGCCGCGCGCCGCGTCGTGCCCGTGCTCGGCATCACCGGCACCGGCGGGTCGGGCAAGTCGTCGCTGACCGACGAGATCGTCCGGCGCTTCCGCACCGACCAGCAGGACAAGCTCCGCATCGCCGTCGTGGCGGTCGACCCGACCCGGCGCAAGGGCGGCGGCGCGCTGCTCGGCGACCGCATCCGGGCCAACTCCCTCGACGGCGACCGGGTGTTCTTCCGCTCGCTGGCCACCCGCGGCGCCCACGAGGTGCCCGAGCACCTCGCCGACGTGATCGCGGTGCTCAAGGCCGCCGGCCACGACCTGGTGATCGTCGAGACGCCCGGCATCGGGCAGGGCGACGCGGGCATCGTCCCGCTGGTCGACCACTCGCTCTACGTCATGACGCCGGAGTTCGGCGCCGCCTCGCAGCTGGAGAAGATCGACATGCTCGACTTCGCCGACAGCGTCGCGATCAACAAGTTCGAGCGCCGCGGCGCCAAGGACGCCCTGCGCGACGTCGGGCGCCAGCTCGTGCGCAACCGGGAGGCCTTCGGCAAGCAGCCGCACGACATGCCGGTCTTCGGCACGAGCGCGGCGACGTTCAACGACGACGGCGTCACCGCGCTCTACCAGCACCTGCGCGCGGAGCTCGCGGGCGCCGGCCTCGAGGTGCAGGAGGGCACCCTGCCGACCGTCGACGTGCGCCACTCCTCCGGCATCCGCCAGGTCGTCCCGGCCGACCGCGTGCGCTATCTCGCCGAGATCACCGAGACGGTCCGCGGCTACCACGCGCGCACCGCCGAGCTCGCCGAGGCCGCCCGCCACCTGCAGCGCGTCCAGCACGTCGCCGACCAGCTCGGCGACGCCGACGCGGGCGGGGTGCCCGAGCTGCTCGAGGCCGCCCGCAAGGGCGTGCCCCACGAGGTGGCCGACCAGATCGAGCGCTGGCCGGCGGTCGTGGAGTCCTACTCCGGCGACGAGCAGGTGGTCGTGGTGCGCGACAAGGAGATCCACACCAAGCTGACCCGCGAGTCCCTCAGCGGCAACAAGATCCCCCGTGTCTCGCTCCCCCGCTCCACCGACCACGGCGAGCTGGTGCGCTACTGGCGCAGCGAGAACCTGCCCGGCTACTACCCGTTCACCGCCGGCGTCTTCCCGTTCAAGCGCGACAACGAGGACCCGGCGCGGATGTTCGCCGGCGAGGGCGATCCGGCCCGCACCAACCGCCGCTTCAAGATCCTCTCCCAGGGCCAGCCGGCGACCCGCCTGTCCACCGCGTTCGACTCCGTCACCCTCTACGGCCGCGACCCCGACCCGCGGCCCGACGTCTACGGCAAGGTCGGCACTTCCGGCGTCTCGGTCGCCACCCTGGCGGACATGAAGGCGCTCTACGACGGCTTCGACCTCGTCGACCCGAGCACGAGCGTGTCGATGACGATCAACGGCCCGGCGCCCACGGTGCTGGCGTTCTTCCTCAACACCGCCGTCGACCAGCAGCTCGACGCCTTCCGCGAGCGCGAGGGCCGCGAGCCGTCCGACGAGGAGCGCGCGAGCCTCGCGGCGTACGCCCTCGCCAACGTCCGGGGCACCGTGCAGGCCGACATCCTCAAGGAGGACCAGGGCCAGAACACCTGCCTGTTCTCCACCGAGTTCTCGCTGCGGATGATGGCCGACATCCAGGAGTGGTTCATCGCCAACGGCGTGCGCAACTTCTACTCGGTGTCGATCTCCGGCTACCACATCGCCGAGGCCGGGGCCAACCCCATCAGCCAGCTCGCGTTCACCCTGGCCAACGGCTTCACCTACGTCGAGGCCTACCTCGCGCGCGGCATGGACATCGACGACTTCGCGCCCAACCTCTCCTTCTTCTTCTCCAACGGCATGGACCCCGAGTACAGCGTGCTGGGCCGGGTGGCGCGCCGCATCTGGGCGGTGACGATGAAGGAGAGGTACGGCGCCTCCGAGCGCTCGCAGAAGCTGAAGTACCACGTGCAGACGAGCGGCCGGTCGCTGCACGCGCAGGAGATGGACTTCAACGACATCCGCACCACGCTGCAGGCACTGATCGCGATCTACGACAACGCCAACAGCCTGCACACCAACGCCTACGACGAGGCGGTCACGACCCCGACGGAGGCGTCGGTGCGGCGCGCGCTGGCGATCCAGCTGATCATCAACCGCGAGTGGGGCCTGGCGATGAACGAGAACACCCTCCAGGGGTCCTACGTCATCGACGACCTCACCGACCTCGTCGAGGCGGCCGTGCTCGAGGAGTTCGACCGGATCAACGAGCGCGGCGGCGTGCTCGGCGCGATGGAGACCGGCTACCAGCGCGGGCGCATCCAGGACGAGTCGATGCTCTACGAGCACCGCAAGCACGACGGCTCGCTGCCGATCATCGGCGTCAACACGTTCGTCAAGGAGTCCGCGGCCGACGCCCAGCCGCAGGAGATCGAGCTGGCCCGCGCGACCGAGGCCGAGAAGGAGTCGCAGCTCTCGCGGGTGCGGGCGTTCCAGTCCGAGCACGGCGCCGAGGCCCAGGAGGCGCTCGCCCGGCTCAAGGACGCCGCGATCTCCGGCGACAACGTCTTCGCCGTCCTGATGGACGCCGCCCGCGTGTGCTCGCTCCAGCAGGTCACCGAGGCGTTCTTCGAGGTCGGCGGGCAGTACCGCCGCAACGTCTGACCCGCTGACGGTTCATCAAGGTATGTCGGCCAACCCGCACCTCCCACGATGAACTCAGGCCGGGAAGTGCGGGTTCGGCTGCATACCTTGATGAGCCGGCGCCGGTCAGCCGAGGCAGGTCAGCGGGGGTCGCCGGGAGCCCCCGCCGCCGGCAGGTCGAAGCGGAAGACCGTGCCGGCCCCGGGCGGGGTGGGCAGGCACTCGATGGAGCCGCCGTGGCGCTGGACGATCGTCTGGCAGATCGACAGGCCCATGCCGGTGCCGCGGAAGTGGGCGCGGACGGCCCCGCTGCGGTGGAAGCGCTGGAAGATGAGCGCGCGCTCGTCGTCCTCGACCCCGACGCCACGGTCCTCGATCTCGACGACGACGCGCGAGCCCTGCCGCCACCCGCGCACGGTGATCGAGGCGGGCTCGCCGGGCCGGGCGTACTTGACGGCGTTGCCGACGAGGTTGCCGACCAGCTGGCGAAGGGCGACGGGATCGGCGTGCACCGACGGTAGGTCGGGGGCGGCCTCGAGCACGTCGTCGGGGCCGAGCATCCCGGACACCTGGTCGAGGACCCCGCCGGGACCGGACAGCGGCACGTCGCGGGCCGCGAGCTCGCCGGACTCCGCGAGGGCGTGCTCGAGCAGGTCGCCGATCAGCTCGCCCATCTGCGCGGCCGCCCGCTCGGCCCGGCGCAGCGGCTCCAGGGCGTCGGAGCCGGGCTCGAGGTCGTCGGCGGCGAGGGAGAGCCACGACCGGACGGCCGAGAGCGGCCCGCGCAGGTCGTGGGCGGCGGTCGAGGCGAACCCCGCCAGCGGGCGCAGGCCGGAGCGGTGCTCGGTGACCTCGCGCAGCACCAGCAGCACGTGTGGGCTGCCGGTGGTCCGCGAGAGCTCGGCCTGCGACACCGCCACCACGACCTCCTCGCCGCTGCGCAGGGGGATCACCACGTCGCCGACGCCGAGCTCGGCCCGGGCGGCGCCGGTGCGGGCCGGGTCGGGGTCTCGCAGCTCCGCCACGAGGTGGGCGAGGGCGTCCGTGTCGCTCGCCCCGGGGCTGACCCGGTGGGCGAGGCGGCGGCTGGCGCCGTTGCTGCGCTCGACGCGTCCCTGCGGGTCGAGCACGACGAGCCCTTCGTCCATGCTCTCGGTCATCTCGGCGAGCAGCTCGGCCTGCTCGTCCGCCTCTGCGCGCGCGGCGGTCTCGGCCGCGTAGGACTCGTCGACCCGGTCGCTGAGCGCCCCGACGGCCAGGCCCGTGACCAGCACGGCGACCATGAAGAGCTGCGACACCAGGACCTGGTCGACCAGGTCGTCGATGGTGGCGAAGGGCCCGCGGCCGGTGAGGCTGAGGGTGAGCGCGATGACGCCGAGGGCGAGGCAGTGCAGCGCCGCCGGGAACGTCGGGAAGCGGGCCGCGGACCACACGGCGAACGCGATGACGAGGAAGACGATGGGGTAGGGCTGCAGGAACAGCACGACGGTCATGGCCACCGAGACCACCCACACCAGCGCCAGCTCCCCGCTGGTGCCGCCGTGGATACGGGCCGAGATGGGCTGCGTGCGCCACTCCCACGCCAGGTGGCCCACCGCCCCCACGGTGAGCACCCCGGTGATGTGGCGGGCGAACCACGCCAGCGGCGTCACCGCCGTCACCGGCGAGCCGTCGACCCAGAGCCCGAGCGTGCCGACCAGGGCGCCGAGGGCGCACCCGACGGCCGCCGCCGCGGCGGTCGCGGCCAGGTTGCGCGGCGAGCGGATGCTGGCGGTCCCGCCGGTGCCCAGCATCGTCGGGCACCACCGGCGCAACAGCAGCACGGTCACGCCGGTCTGGATGACGACGGACGCGCCCCCGAAGAGGCCGACCACGGGCGAGACGCCGGTCGCGATCACCACGGCGACGTGGATGGCGCCCAGCGGCGCGAGCACCCGCCCGGCGCGGCGGGGCGACTCGGCGAGCAGCCACAGCAGCGCCACCCCGGAGCCCGGCCAGATCAGGCTGACGACCTGGTCCTCGACGGCGGTCATCCGTCCGACGACGGTGAGCACGGCGTACGCCGCGGCGAAGGCGACCGCGCGCGGCGGCGACAGTCCCCTCGTCATGGGCAGGAGCCTACGACTCAGATCCGTCCCGGAAACGTCGAAGGCGCGCGACAGCGGCATGTCGTCGGGTCCACACTCGCTGCCATGTCCCTGCGCAGCCTCGTCGCGGACGACGAGCCCGACATCCG
Source organism: Nocardioides sp. Z24_21 (assembly GCF_058134345.1). NCBI lineage: Bacteria > Bacillati > Actinomycetota > Actinomycetes > Propionibacteriales > Nocardioidaceae > Nocardioides > Nocardioides sp. Z24_21. The sequence goes on along the minus strand of NZ_JBYTTH010000002.1, from coordinate 436,246 downwards.
CGACTTCATCGGTCACGTGCTCGAGCGGGCCGGCCACGAGGTGATCGTGGTGGACGACGGCGCCGAGGTCCTGACCCGCGCGGCCGCGGAGCGCTTCGACCTCGTCGTCGTCGACCACCACATGCCGCGGATGACCGGACTGGCGGTCGCCGCGGAGCTGCGCCGCACCAGTCCGACCACCAAGGTGCTGATCATGTCGGGAGACCTCGACGTGGGCGACGAGCACGTCCACTTCCTGCCCAAGCCGTTCAACCGGAGCGAGTTCATGAGCGCCGTCGACACCCTGCTCGCGGTGCCGCGGGACGCCTGAGCCCCGCGCTCACCGTCCCGTCGTCGACAGCGCGAGGCCGGTGTCGGCGTCGAAGATGTGGGCGCGATCGAGGTCGACGCTCACCGAGACCCGCTCCCCCGGCACGCCCGTGACCGTCGGCCGGGCCTTGACCTTGACCATCTCGGTGCCGACCTTGACGTCGACGACCGTGCGGTCGCCGAGCGGCTCGAGCCCGTAGAGCTCGCCGGCGAGCGTGGCGTCGCCGCGCTCCTCGACCGACACGTCCTCCGCGCGCAGGCCCAGGAGGAGCGGACGCCCGTCCTCCGCGGTGGTCCACCGCGGGCGCGGCAGCGACCAGCCCTGCTCGCCCACGAGGCGGTCGCCCTCGGTGCGGCAGGCGAGCAGGCTGATGCGCGGGCTGCCGACGAAGCCGGCCACCCACTGGTTGGCGGGCCGCTCGTAGACCGAGGTGGGCGTGCCGACCTGCTGCACCCGTCCCTCCCGGAGCACCGCCACCTGGTCGGCCATCGACAGCGCCTCGACCTGGTCGTTGGTGACGTAGAGGAAGGTGCCGCCGAGCGCGCGGTGGATGCGGGTGAGCTCGGTGCGCATCTCGACGCGCAGCTTGAGGTCGAGGTTGGTGAGCGGCTCGTCCATCAGGAACGCCCGCGGCCGCCGGACCAGCGCCCGGGCCAGCGCGACGCGCTGCTGCTCGCCGCCGGACATCTGCGCCGGCCGGCGCTGCAGGAGTCGCTCGATGTGCAGCAACCCCGCCACCTGCTCGACCGCTGCCGAGATGTCGCTGGAGGACACCTTGCGCGCCCGCAGCGGGGAGGCGATGTTGTCGTAGGCCGTGAGCCGGGGGTAGAGGGCGTAGCTCTGGAACACCATCGCGAGGTCGCGGGCCGCCGGGGTGTCGTGGGTCGCGTCGCGCCCGTCGAGGTGCACCGTGCCCCCGTCGAGCCTCTCCAGCCCGGCGATCGCCCGCAGCGTCGTGGTCTTGCCGGCGCCCGAGGGCCCGAGCACCACGAAGAACGACCCGTCCGGCACGTCGAGGGAGACGCCGTCGAGCGCCTGCACGTCACCGAACGCCTTGCGCAGCCCGTGTGCTGACACGGTTCCCATCAGGCCACCAGCTCTTCCGTGCTCGTGTCGTAGACCGGCGGGGTCCCGCCGGCGTGTCGCAGCCCGACCTGCTCGTCCGCCGCGAACCGCGCGGTGGGTGGCATCCGCACCCGCACGTCGCTCTCGCCGCCGTGGTCGACGACGTAGATGATCTCGTCGCCGAGCGCCTCGGCCGAGACGACGCGGGCCGGGACCGTCCGCTCGGCACCGGGCGCCGTCACCTCGAGCGCCTCGGGGCGTACGCCCGCCACCAGCGAGCGGTCGCGCGGCAGCCCGTCCGGCGGCGTGAGGACCAGCCCGCCGGGACCGCGCAGGGCGCCCTCGGACACCTCGACCGCGATGAGGTTCATCGGCGGCGAGCCGATGAACGCCGCGCAGAACAGGCTCGCCGGCCGGTCGTAGACCTCCAGCGGCGTGCCGACCTGCTCGACGCGGCCCTTGTTGAGGATCGCGATGCGGTGCCCGAGCGACATGGCCTCGACCTGGTCGTGGGTGACGTAGACCATCGTGGTGCCGAGCTCGGCCTGCAGGTGCTTGATCTCGGTGCGCACGTCGGCGCGCAGCTCGGCGTCGAGGTTGGTGAGCGGCTCGTCCATCAAGAACGCCTGGGGGCGCCGGACGAGCGCGCGGGCCAGCGCGACGCGCTGCTGCTCGCCGCCCGAGAGCCGCTGCGGGCGACGGTCGAGCAGTCGCTCGAGCTGCATCATCCGGGCGACCTCGTCGACGCGCTGCTTGACCTCCTTCTCGGGCTTGCCCTCGGCCCGCAGGGGGAACGCGAGGTTGTCGCGGGTGCGCAGGTGCGGGTAGAGCGCGTAGAACTGGAACACCATCGCGATGTCGCGCTGCGCGGGCGGCAGGTCGTTGACGAGGGTGTCGCCGATGCGGATGTCGCCCGACGTCTGCCGCTCGAGCCCGGCCATCGCCCGCAGCGTGGTGGTCTTGCCGCAGCCCGACGGCCCGAGCATCACGAAGAGCTCGCCGTCGCCGATGGACAGGTCGACGTGGTCCACCGCCACGGTGCCGTCGGGGTACCGCTTGTGCAGGGACGTCACCTCGATGCCGGCCATCAGCGACGCACCGCCCCGAGGGTCACTCCGGCCACGAGGTGCTTGCGCACCAGGTAGGCGAAGACGAGCACCGGCAGGGCGAACACCACGGCCGACGCGGCCACGAGGCCCCAGTCGACGGTGGTGCCGCCGATGAGCCCGGCGATGGCGGGAGGAGCGGTGCGCACCTCCTGGCTGGAGGTGAGGAAGATGGCGAACACGAACTCGTTCCAGGAGAAGATCAGGGCGAAGACCGCCGTGGCGGCGATGCCGGGGATGAGCAGGGGCAGGGTGAACTTGTGGAACGCCTGCAGCCGCGTGTAGCCGTCGAGCATGGCCGCGTCCTCGTACTCCGAGGGCACCTCGTCGACGAAGCCCTTCATCATCCAGATGGTGAACGGCACGTTGAAGGCGGCGTAGATGAGGATCAGCCCGAGCTTGCTGTCGATGAGCCCCAGCTCGCGATACATCAGGAAGATCGGGATCACGACCACCACGGGCGGCATGAAGCGGGTCGAGAGGATGAAGAAGAGCTGGTCCTTCTTCGCCTTCAGGGTGAAGCGCGAGTAGGCCCACGCGGCGGGGACCCCGAGCACCGTGGCCAGCACGGTCGACGCACCGGCCACGATGACGGAGTTGAGGAACGACCCGGACAGGTCGGAGCGACCGCCGTCGGGCGCGACGAACACGTCCTTGTAGTGGTCGAGGGTGACGTCGAACCCGAAGAACTTCGCGGGCACCGCGTAGACGTCGCGGTTCTCCTTGATGGACGTCTCGAGCATCCAGATCACCGGGAAGAGCATGGCCACGGCCAGCGCGGTCAGCAGCAGGACCTCGACCACCATCCGGCCCCGGCCGCCGCTGCGCCGGGCGCGCGGCGACGACTCCGTGGTGGGAGCGGGCACCGCCTCGTCGATGGAGATGGCCATCAGCCCTCCTTCAGCTTGTTGAGGTAGCGCAGGTAGAACTGCGCGAGGACGATGACGACGAGGACCATGAGGATCCCGTAGGCCGACGCGGTCCCGGTGCTGAAGCCGAGGAACGCGACCTTGTAGACGTGGAACGACAACGTCTCGGTGGAGACCCCTGGACCGCCGCTGGTGAGGATGTAGACGAGGTCGAACAGCCGGAACGCCTCGATCGCGCGGAACATGATGGCGATGAGGAGCAGCGGCCAGACCATCGGCAGGGTGATGTGGCGGAAGCGGAACCACTCCGACGCCCGGTCGATCGAGGCGGCCTCGTAGAGGTACTTCGGGACCGCGGTGAGGCCGGCGAGCGCGATGAGCATGATGAACGGCGTCCACTGCCAGGTGTCGACGACGATCAGCGAGATGAGCGCGGTGCGCTGCCGGGTCAGCCACTCGACCTGGTCGAGGCCGAGGGAGCCGAGCATGCTGTTGATGACGCCGAACTGGGCGTCGAGCATGAACTTCCAGAACAGCCCGACCACGACCGGGGACAGCATCATCGGCACCAGGAACAGCGTGGTCAGCAGCCCCCGCCCGCGAGTCCTCCGCGAGATCAGGTACGCGATCGCGAAGCCCAGCACGGTCTGCAGCGCCACCGCGCCGACGACGTAGAGCAGCGTTGTCAGGGCCCGCTGGTGGACCTGGTCGGAGGTCAGGATGTCGGTGTAGTTCGTGAACCCGATGAAGTCGGCGGGCACGTCGCGCGTGGCCGAGTAGTCGGTGAAGGACAGGTAGAGCGCCCACAGCAGCGGGAACACCGACATCGCGAGCAGCAGGAGCAGGGCCGGCGAGATGAACGCCACGGCCAGGCCGCGGTCGCTCAGGCGGGGGGAACCCCCCGGTGCAGGGGTCGTCGGAGACGTCCCCTGCACCGGGTGGTCCTTCGTCGTCGTCATGGGCTCAGCTCACAGCCCGCCGCCGCCCGCGGAGTCCAGCACTTCCTGCTGCTCCGCGGCGATGTCGTCGAGTGCCTGCTCGGGGTCCTTGGCCCCGTTGAGCGCGGCGTTGACGTTGGTGTTCTCGATGTCGATGAGCCGGGCGTACTCGGGCACGTTCCACATGTCGCGCATCCGGGTGACCGAGTCGGCGTAGACCTGGTTGAACGGTCCGGCGTCGAGGAACTCCGAGGACTCGAGGGCGTCGGTGCGTGCGGGGACGCCGCCGGCGGCGGCCCACTTCTTCTGGATGTCGGCCTGCTCGAACCACTTCATGAAGTTGAGCGCCTCCGCCTGGCGCTCCTCGGGAGCGTAGGCCGAGATGTGCATGCCCATGCCGCCCAGCGGCACCAGGTCGGTCTCCTGCGAGGGGAGCGTGGCGAAGCCGAGCTTGTCGAGGATCTCGTCCTGGGTCTTGCCGAGCGTCGACTGCTCGGGGTCGACCAGGCCTCCGGCGGCGGCGATCCACTGGAAGGCGATGCAGGCCTTGCCCTGGGCGACCGCGGCGTTGACCTCGTCGATGAACCAGTTGCCCGAGCCCTTGGCGGTCAGCGGCTTCATCTCGTTGACCAGGACGTCCATGGCCTTCTGGCCGGCGTCGTCGTTGATGATGCCCTCGATCGTCTTGTCCTCGGCGTTCCAGAGGTTGCCGCCATAGACGCCGTTGACCGTGTTGTAGGTGACCGCCGCGGCGTCGGAGCCGTTGGCCTGGTGGAAGGCCAGGCCGCTGACGCCGGGGTTGTCCTCCTGACACTGGCGGGCGACGTCGATCATCTCGTCCCAGGTCTCCGGGGGCTCCTCGCCGATGAGGTCCTTGCGGTAGATCATCGTCCAGGTGTCGCCCAGGAGCGGCAGGCCGTAGAGGCTCGCGTCCTCGTCACGCTGGCCGGTCTCGGCCTGCGGGTACTGGCCGTAGGCGGCGAGGAGGTAGGGGTCGTAGGCGTCGGTCTCGATGTTCTCGTTGACGAAGTCGGTGAGGTCGAGGATGTTGCCGTTGGTCACCGCCTCGCCGATGTGCTGCGAGTCGAGGATCGGGATGTCGAAGTCGGTCTGGCGCGCCGCGAACTGGGTGAACATCGCGTCGTGCCAGTTGGCGTTGGGCACCGTGTTGACCTCGATGGTCACGTTGGGCCGCTCCTTGGTGTACTCCGCGTTGGCGAAGTCCTCCAGCGCCTGGGCGGGGGGCCACTCGAACCAGATGAAGCTCAGCGTCAGCGGGTCGTCGGTGAGCTCGGGGATGGTGGCCGGGGCCGCCGGACCGCCGGCGTCGGACTCGGCGTCGCCGTCGTCGCCGTCACCGCCGCCGCAGGCCGCAAGGGCCGTCGCCACGAGGATGGCCGCCGTGGCCAGGCGTGCCTGCCGTCCGGGGAGGGACCTGCGTCCCGCTCGCTGTAGGTGCCGCATCTGCTTCCTGCTTCCTGCTCGGGATGGGTGATCGGGTGGGTGATCGGGTGGTGCCGGGACTGCGCCGAGACGGGTGGTGCAACTGCGTGGTGGTGGGTGCGTGGTGGTGGGTGCGTGGTGGGTGGGTGCGTGGTGGGACTGGTCGTGCGGTCACCAGGACGTGGCGACGTACTGGGCCTCCATGAACTCGAGGAGGCCCTCGGTGCTGCCCTCGCGGCCGAGACCGCTCTGCTTGGTGCCACCGAAGGGCGCGGCGGGGTCGGAGACGAGACCGCGGTTGAGCCCGACCATGCCGCTCTCCAGGCGCTCCGCGAGGCGGAGGCCGCGCGCGAGGTCGCGGGTGTAGAGGTAGCTGACCAGGCCGAGATCGGTGTCGTTGACGACCGGGAGCAGGTCCTCCTCGCGCTCGAAGCGGACCACCGGGGCGACCGGGCCGAAGACCTCCTCGTGCAGCACTCGGGCGTCGGCGGGCACGTCGACCAGCACGGTGGGCGGGTAGAACGAGCCCGGCCCGCCGGTGGGGCGGCCGCCGATCATGGCGCGGGCGCCGCGGTAGACGGCGTCGCGGACCAGGTGGTCGACCTTGCGCACGGCGTGGTCGTTGATCAGCGGGCCGCACTGGGTGGCCGGGTCGGGGCCCGGGCCGACCCGGATCGCGGACATCCGGGCGATGAGGCCCTCGACGAACTCGTCGTGGACCGAGGAGTGGACGAAGAAGCGGTTGGCGGCCGTGCACGCCTGGCCGCCGTTGCGCATCTTGGCGACCATCGCGCCCTCGAGCGCCGCCTCGACGTCGGCGTCGGCCAGCACGACGAACGGCGCGTTGCCGCCGAGCTCCATCGCGCACTTGAGGACGTTGTCGGCGGCCGTGCGCAGCAGCACCCGGCCGACCGCGGTCGAGCCGGTGAAGGAGACCATCCGGGTGCGCCGGTCGGTCAGCATCGCCTCCACGACGGGGCCGGGCCGGGACGTGGTGACGACGTTGAGGACGCCGTCGGGAAGGCCGGCCTCCTGCAGCAGCGCCGCCACGGCCAGCGCCGTCAGGGGGGTCTCGGCGGCGGGCTTGAGCACGGTCGTGCAGCCCGCGGCGAGCGCCGGCGCGATCTTGCGGGTGGCCATCGCGGCCGGGAAGTTCCACGGCGTGACGAGCACGCTGACACCGACGGGCTGGTAGGTCACCAGGAGCCGGTTGGCCCCGCTCGGGGCGTGGCCCACCTGTCCGCGCAGGCGGACGCCCTCCTCGGCGTACCAGCGGAAGAACTCCGCCGCGTAGGCGACCTCGCCGCGCGCGTCGGCGAGCGACTTGCCGTTCTCCAGGGCGATGAGCAGCGCCAGCTCCTCGCTGCGCTCGAGCATCAGGTGGAAGGCGCGCATCAACAGGTCGGCGCGCGAGCGGGGCGACGTGGCGGCCCAGTCGGCGGCGGCAGCGGCCGCGGCGTCGACCGCGGCCACGGCGTCGGCGGTGTCGGCGTCGGCGACCGTGGCGAGCACCGAGCCGGTGGAGGGGTCGTGCACCTCCAGCCGGTTGCCCGTGCCGGCCGGTCGCCACGCACCGGCGACGAACAGGTCGGTCGGCACGGCGATGGCGTCGACCACCGGGCGCAGCACCTCGTCCACGACGGTCATCGCGCACCTGCCGGGGTGGTGAGGTCGTCGGTCGGCAGCACGGCATCGCGCAGGGCCGCGCGGTCGCCGGAATGGGCGGCGCGGACGATGCGCTCGAGGCCGTCGACGTCGAGCGGACGCGGGTTGTTGGCCACGAGACGCTCGGCTCCGCTCGCCTGCTCGGCGGTCCAGCGGAGCTGGTCGGCCGGCAGGCCGATCTCGGCGAGCGTCGCCGGGATGCCGACGGAGGCGAGCAGCGCGGCGACCCGGTCGATGGCCTCGTCGGCCAGGTCCTCGGCGGAGGCGTCGGGCGAGGCGCCCATGGCCACCGCGATCGCCGCCATCTCGGCCACCCGGGCCGGGCGGTTGTACTCCATGACGTAGGGCAGCAGGGCGCCGACGCCGATGCCGTGCGGCGTGTGCGTCAGGGCGCCGACCGGGTACTGGATGGCGTGCGCGGCCGCCGTGCCCGCGGTGCCGAGGGCGAACCCGCCCGCGGTGGCGCCGAGCATCATCGCCTCGCGCGCCTCGACGTCGTCGGGGGTCGACCAGGCCCGGTGCAGGCTGCCGGCGATGAGCCGCACGCCGAGCAGGGCGTAGGTGTCGGTCAGCTCGTTCTTGCCCACGAAGACCCGCTCGGTGGCGAGCCCGGTCGTCAGCGGGCGGCGTACGGCGGTGAAGGCCTCCACGACGTGCGAGAGCGCGTCGGCGCCGGCGCTGGCGGTGAGGCCGGGCGGGCACCCGAGCGTGAGCTCGGGGTCGCACACGGCGACCTGGGGGATCAGGTGCGGGCTGGAGATGCCCACCTTGCTGACCCGGTCGGGATCGGTGAGCACCGCCACCGGGGTCACCTCCGAGCCGGTGCCCGCGGTGGTCGGCAGCGCCACGACCGGCACCACCGGCCCGGGCACCCGGAGCTCGCCGTAGTAGTCGGCCGGCGAGCCGCCGTGCGCGAGGAGCACCGCGACCGCCTTGGCGAGGTCCAGACAGCTGCCTCCGCCCATGCCGACCACGACGTCGGGCCGTGCCGCGGCGGCGAGCTGCGCGCACTGCGTCACCTGGCGCACCGGCACGTCGGGCTCCACCTCGGCGAAGGTCGTGACGTGCACCCCTGCCTGCTCGAGGAGGCCCACGAGCTGGGCGAACTCCGCGGTGGCACCGAACCGGGCATCGGTACAGACCAGTGTGCGCGACCCGAGGGCGGCGGTCACCGTGGCGAGGGCGTGACGCTGCCCGGCTCCGAACAGGACCTGGCGCGGACCGCGCAGGACGCCGAGCAGGCTCATGAGGGCTCCGTGGTGGGGGAGGGAATCGAGGGCGAGTGCACGGACCGGGTGCCGCGAGGGCCCGTTCCCCCACCGCAGACGCCCTGACCCATTTCCTATACGATCTGATTCGTGCGAGAGCATGAGTCACCGCACCGGCCGCTGTCAACGGTCCGGCCAGCACTGGCGAGAAGGGACCGGACAGCATGGACGAGGCGAGGACGGGCGAGCCCCCCGTGTCATGGGTCGCTCCCACCGGTGGGCGCAGGCGCCTCGAGCGCCCTCGTGGGCGGCTGGCCGACGAGGTCTACGACGCCCTCCTGGGCCAGCTGATGTCGTTGCGCATCGAGCCCGGCTCCCGCGTCACGATGGACGCCCTGGCCCGCGAGCTGCGCGTCTCGCAGACCCCCATCCGCGACGCGCTCAACCGGATGGAGGCCGACGGCCTGGTCGTCCGGGTGCCGCACGCCGGCTACCGGATCCCCCCGCAGATCACCCGCGACCGCTTCGAGGACATGGTCGAGATCCGGCTCCTCCTCGAGCCGTCCGCCGCCCGCCACGCGGCGGAGCGCGCCACGACCGGCCAGGTCGAGGAGATGCGCCGGCTGCTCGAGGAGATGGGCCAGCTCGTCGAGGGCGGCCGCCACCTCGCCTACGGCGCCTTCGGCCTGCGCGACGCCGCCCTCCACGACCTCGTCGCCGACAGCGCGGGCAACCAGGTCGTGCGCGAGGCGCTCGCCCGCCTGCACACCCACGTCCACCTGTTCCGGCTGCTCTACGACGCGGAGGTCACCTTCCTCGCCATGGGCGAGCACGAGGAGGTCGTCGACGCGATCGCCTCCCGTGATCCCGATGCCGCCGCCTACGCGATGCGGCGCCACATCCTGCTCTCGCGAGACCGGTTCCGCCGTCTCTTCGAGGAGTCCGAGCAGGATCTGGACGCACCACCCCTTGACGCGGACGGTCGCCCGCAGCGATCCTGACCCGACCGATCCGATCGGATCCGATCCTGTGACCGGGCTTGCTCGGGTCCGGACCGCTCGTCTTTGCCGCCCTCAGCCAAGGAGACCCAGGTGCCCAGAGCACTGCTCATGACCGGCGACGCCGCCGAAGAGCTCGACACCATGTACCCCTACTACCGCGTGCAGGAGGGCGGGTGGGACGTCGACGTCGCCTCCCTCACCACGCGCGACGTCCAGCTCGTCATCCACGAGTTCGACCCCAACTGCGACGCCTACGTCGAGAAGCCCGGCCGCAAGCTGCCCGTCGACCTGACGTGGGCCGAGGTCGACCTCGAGCGCTACGACGCCCTCATCATCCCCGGCGGCCGCGCCCCCGAGTGGATCCGCGTCGACCCCGACGTCCGCCGGATCACCGAGCACTTCTTCGCCCGCAACCTCCCCATCGCCCTGGTGTGCCACGGCGCCCAGGTGCCCGCGGTCTACGGCCTCCTCAAGGGCCGCAGCACCGCGTGCTTCCCACCCATCGCCGGCGACATGGAGAACGCCGGGGCGACGGTCGTCGACGCCCCCGACTGCGTCGACGGCAACCTGGTCTCCTGCCGCGGCTGGCCCGACATGCCGCAGTTCGGCCGGGCCATGATGGAGGTCTTCGACAAGTCCATCGGCGGCGCGTCGGCATGAGCCGTGGCCTCCCCGCGGAGGCCGCGACTCACACGCCGGGGGAGGTCGTCGACGTCGACGGCTCCCCCGTCCGCGTGCACGAGACCGGGGCCGGGCACGCCGTGCTGATGCTGCACGGCTCCGGTCCCGGCACGACGGGCGCCGGCGCCTGGGCAGCGACCGCGGCGGCGCTCGCCGGCTCGCACCGCGTGGTCGCGCCCGACCAGGCCGGCTTCGGCCGCACCCCGCTGCCGGCGGGGTCGTCGGGCGGTCGCCGCACCTGGACCGACCAGGCCGCCGGCCTGATGGACGCCCTCGGCGAGACGTCCTACGCCGTCGTGGGCCACTCGATGGGCGGCGCGGTGGCGCTGGCCCTGGCCGCCGCCCGTCCGCAACAGGTCACCCATGTGGTGGCCGTCGGCACGATGGGCGCCCCGGGGGCGCCGCTGTCCGCCGACCTCGACGCGGTCTGGGCCGCACCCCCGACCCCCGACGGCGCACGCGACATGACCTGCCGGCTGGTCCACGACCAGCGCCTCGTCACGCCGAAGGCCGTGGCCGCCCGCACCGCGGCGATGCAGGCGGGCGCGGAGGCGTTCGCGACGCTCTTCCCGCCGCCTCGATCGCGGTGGGTCGACGACCTGACCCTCTCTGCCGACGAGCTGGCGGCCGTCCGGGCGCCGGTGCTGCTCGTCCACGGGGCGCACGATCGCCTCACGCCGCTCCGGACGGCCGCGCTGCCGCTGCTCGAGCACCTCGATGACGTACGCCTCCACGTCCTCGGCCGGTGCGGTCACGCGCCCGCCCTCGAGCAGCCCGCGGAGTTCCAGGAGCTGCTGGCCGGCTTCCTCGCCCGCTGAGCGGGCGCAGCGTCAGAGGTTGCCCGACGTCAGAGGTTGATCGTGATGTCCGCGTCCTTGCGGAGGTCCGTGACCAGCTCCGTGGCGACCTTGCCGACCTGCTGGGCCTCGGCCTGCTCGACGAGCTGGTCGCGCACCTGGTCGAAGGGCGGGATCTCCTGCCCGCCGCCCGACGCGGCCTGCTGCTTCTTGGCCTGCGCGTAGATCTTGCGCAGCTCCTTGTCGGTGGGCTCGAGCGGGCCGTCCTCGTCGGCGACGAGCTGCTCGACCATCGCCTGGGTCTCGACCTGCTCGCGGGCCTGCTCGGCGCTCAGGCCCTGGGCCTCGACGGCCTCGAGGAGCTCGTCCGCCGACCCCATGCCGTTCTGCTTCGCCAGGTCGGCCAGCTCCTCGTCGACGGCCTCGTCGCTGACCTCGAGGCCACGCGACTCGGCCTCCTGCAGCAGCAGCTCGGTGTCGACGAGGTTGTCGGCGGTCTGCTTGCGCAGCGCCTTCTCGTCGGGCTCCTCCCCGGTCATCTGCGCCTGGGCCGCCGCCTGCTGGAAGGCCGCCTTGTAGATCGGCACGAACTCCTCCTTGGTCACCTGCTCGCCGTTGACCTCGGCGACCACGTCGGGGATCGCGTCGAGGTCGGGCTGGGGGCCCTCGGCGGCGCCGTCGGAGGCGCTCGCGGACGGCGAGGAGCTCGACGAGGAGTCCTTGGCGTCGTCGGACGCGTCCGACCCGCCGCAGGCGGAGAGCGTGAGCACGGCGGCGACCGACAGGGCGCCGATCACGGTGCGGGTGCGGGAGGTCATCAGGGAGAACACGGAGGAAGTCATCGGTAACGACGGTACGCACCCAACCTGAACGCCGTCCTCAGGGTCCTCAGGCCCTGGGGGCGGGACGGCTCAGAGGTCCTCGAGGGAGTCGGGCACGGTGAGCGCGTCGGGGTCCTGGCGCACCGGGAGCTGGGCGAGCGCCGTGCGTACGAGCGTCAGTCGCGCCGCCACCGCCACCTTCTGCCGCAGCCGGCCCACACCGCTCTCGCCGAGGGTCTGCTCGACCGCGGCCGCGATCTGGGCGTCGGTGAAGGTGGGCCGGGTGCCCGCCGGCACCTCGACGTCGGGCAGGGCGAGCAGGACGGGCAGGACCTGGCTGCCGACCGCCTCGAGCAGGTGGTAGCGCTCGATCTTGCTCATCGACTCCCAGGCCGCCTCGCCCTTGGCGCGGCGCCCGACCTTGCCGCCGGCCACGATCTTGGCGGCGGCGGTGACGGCCACGGTCAGCTCGTGCTCGGTGAAGCGCATGGCCCCAGCATGCCCGACCCGTCGAGACCGGGACGGACCGGCACTGGCCCGCCTGTCAGTAGTGGGCGGTCATCACGTGCTTGATGCGCGTGTAGTCGTCGAAGCCGTAGCCCGACAGGTCCTTGCCGTAGCCCGACGCCCCGAACCCGCCGTGCGGCATCTCCGAGACGAACGGGATGTGGGTGTTGACCCACACGCAGCCGAAGTCGAGCTCGCGGGTGAGTCGGTCGGCGGTGCCGACGTCGCGGGTCCACACGCTCGCGGCGAGGCCGTAGGGGACGCCGTTGGCCATCGCGAGCGCCTCGGCCTCGTCGTCGTAGGACTGCACCGTCAGGACGGGGCCGAAGACCTCCTCCTGCACGATGCGGTCGTCCTGGCGTACGCCGGTCACGACGGTCGGCGCGAAGAAGAAGCCGGCCTCACCGTGCCGGGCGCCTCCGGTGCGGACGCTCGCGTGGGCGGGCAGGTCGGCGAGGAACGACTCGACCTTCGCGAGGTGGGCGGCGTTGTTGAGCGGACCGTAGTCGGCCCCGTCGTCCGACGGCGGGCCGGGCCGGGTGGCCTCGGCCTCCGTGACCAGCAGCTCGACGAGCTCGTCGTGCACGCTGCTGTGGACGATCACCCGGGTGGCGGCGGTGCAGTCCTGGCCGGCGTTGAAGTAGGCGGCCGCGGCCACCATCTCGGCGGCCCGGGCCAGGTCGGCGTCGGGCGCCACCACGACCGGCGCCTTGCCGCCGAGCTCGAGGTGGACCCGCTTGAGCGACCTCGCGGCCGACAGCGCGACCTCCGTGCCCGCGCGCACCGAGCCGGTGATCGCGACGAGTCCGGGGGTCGGGTGCTCGACGAGGTAGCGACCCGTGGAGGCGTCGCCGTTGACCACGTTGAGCACGCCGGGCGGCAGGATCGCGCCGGCGATCTCGGCCAGCAGGACGGTGGAGCGCGGCGTGGTGTCGCTGGGCTTGAGGACGACCGTGTTGCCCGCCGCCAGCGCGGGCGCGATCTTCCAGATCGCCATCGCGAAGGGGTAGTTCCACGGCGTCACCTGGCCGACGACGCCGATCGGCTCGCGACGGATCGCGGAGGTGTGGCCCTCGAGGTACTCCCCCGACGACTTGCCCTCCAGGAGTCGCGCGGCGCCGGCGAAGAAGCGCAGCTGGTCGACGCCCTGGTCGACCTCCTCGCTCGCGATGTGGCGCACGGGCTGCCCGGTGTCGCGGGCCTGCACCTCGCTGATCTCGTCGCGGCGCTCCGCGATCGCGGTCGCCAGGTCGAGCAGGTAGCCCTGGCGCGCGCCCGGGGTGAGCCGCTTCCAGGAGGCCGAGGCCCGCTCCGCGGCGGCGTACGCCCGGTCGACCTCCTCGTGCGTCGAGACGGGCGAGCGCCCGTCGGGTGCGCCGGTGACGGGGTCGACGAGCTCGATGAACTCGGTGCTCGCCGACGCGACGAGCTCGCCGTCGATGAAGTTGCGGATCGTCGGGTCGGTCGGCTGGTCGGTCGGCTGGTCGGTCATTGCTCTCCTCGGCGGGCGGTCAGGCGACGTAGATCTTGCGGATGGTCTCGTGGACGACCCAGGTCGTGTGCTCGCCGGCCCGCAGGCGGACGACGCTGCCCGGCCCGAGCTCGACCTGCTCGCCGTCGTCGAAGGTCACGCTCGCGGCGCCGGAGAGCACGACGAACACCTCGTCGACCTCGACGTCGGTGGCGGTGCCCGGGGTCATCTCCCACACCCCGACCTCCACGCCGGACACCGCGGCCAGCGCGCGCGAGCCCGCCGCCGGAGCGCCGGCCAGGACCGTGCCCGGGTCGAGGGGCGCGGTCGGCACGGGCGCGGCGGTGTCGAGGACGCGGGTCGCGGCGGGGCTCATGGCTGCATCGTCCCCAGCGGGGCGGGGCGCGGCGGCCGACGATCTGTCGTCACTTCGCCCCTCCGCCCAACAGTTCGTCTGCCACGAGCGCGACGTGCAGCGAGACCCGGACGTCAGGGTCGTCGAGGTCGGCGCCGAGGATCGACTCGATCCGTGCCAGCCGGTCGTAGAAGGCCGCGCGCGACAGGTGCAGGCTCGCCGCGGCCTCGGTCTTGCTGGCCGGGTGCAGCACGAGCGCGCGCAGCGCCGCCACCAGCTCGGTGCGCGCCCCGTCGGCCCGGTCGTGCTCCTGCAGCGGCCCGAGCTCGCGCTCGACGAAGAGGCGGACCCGCTCGTCCTCGCCGAGCAGCGCCAGCAGCCCGCGCAGGTGCAGGTCGGCGAGGCGGTGCACCCCGGGATCGTGCTCGCGCCTCACGGCGGGAGCGGCGTCGGCGACCTGCCCCGCCTCGGCCACCGTGCGGGCCACCCCGGCCGGGTCGGCGACGGGGCGGCCGGCGGCCACCAGCACGTCGTGGTGGGCCCGCACGCGCGCGGCGAGCCGGTCGACCAGGTCGTCGGCCGAGGACGCGGGAGCGCTCGAGACCAGCACCCGCAGGTCGCGCTCGACCTCGCAGACCAGGGCCGGCAGGCGCAGCGCGTGGGCGGCGCGGACGACGGTCGCGGCCACCTCGTCGGGCTCGGCGGAGGGCGAGGCGCCGACGCGCGGGCGGACCACCACGCCGGTCAGGGTGCGCCGGCGCACCGGGAAGCCGGCCAGCTCGCAGCGTCGTCGTACGTCGTCGGAGTCGGGGTCCTCGCTCAGCCCGGTGAGCAGCTCGAGGTGCGTGCGGCGCATGAGCGTGCCGCGGTCGCGGTCGTGCAGGCGGTGCAGGGCGAGGGCCGACGCGGCCCGCTCGGCCACGGCCACGAGCCGCTGCGACGGCGTCTCGGGTGAGCCGATCACCAGCCGTCCCCACGCCCGGTCGGTCGTGCCGAGGCGGGTGACGAGCCACCCGTTGGCGGCGTCCCAGCCGGTGCGGCCGGCGACCTCGACGCGCTGGGACCGGGCCGGCCATCCGTCGAGGAACCCGCCGCCGTCGTCCGGGCCGGCGAAGTAGTCGAGCGGGCGGTGCTGGGCGTTCTCCACGACCACGGGCGCGTCGGCCAGGCGCTGCACCGCGCGGAGGATCTCGGCCGGGCTCGCGAGGTCGTAGCCCAGGTCGGTGAACGTCTCGTGCACGCGCTGGGCCTCGCGCAGCTCGGCCAACTGCCGGTCGACCACCCGCTCGCCGATCTCCTGCGCGAGCGTGGCGAAGCGGGTCTCGCGCGCCAGCACCACGAGCGGGAGCCCGTGCTCCTCGCAGGCGGCGACGAGCGGGTCGGGCAGCGCCGAGGCCCATCGTCGGCCGAGCTCGACCACCACCCCCGCGCTCCCGACGTCGACGAGGGCGTCGACGAAGGCCTCGAGCCCGGCGGTGTCGTCGTCGTCGGGGAGGCCGGTGCCCATCGTGAGCAGCAGGTCGCCGGCTCGCAGGAGCTCGCCGACGTCGAGTCGCTCGGTGGCGTGCACCCACCGGATCGGCCGGCCGGCCCCGGCGGCACCGGCGACCACCTCGGGCGCGGCGCGGCGCAGCGCCGGCAGCTCCAGCGCCTCGCGCAGCGTCACCCCCGGCGTCACGTCGACCACGGCGGCAGCCTACGGCCGACGGGGTGACGATGTGTCCGGCGACCGGCCGCTTTGCCGACGATCCGACACCCGCGCGTGCGACGTACGACGAGCAGGATGAGCGCCATGAGCACCCCGAACCCGCAGGACGTCGTGCACTGGGCCGACGGCGCGCCGCTGACCGGCTCCCCCCTCGGCTGGGCCGACGTGACCAACCCCGCCACGGGCCGGGTGACCGGCCGCGTCGCGCTGGCCAGCGAGGAGGACGCCGCCGCCGTGATCGGCGCCGCGTCGCGCGCCGCCGCGCCGTGGGCGGCCACCTCGCTCGCCCGACGCACCCAGGTCCTGTTCGCCTTCCGCGAGCTGCTCAACAGCCGCAAGGACGAGCTCGCCGCGATCGTCAGCAGCGAGCACGGCAAGGTGCACTCCGACGCGATGGGCGAGATCGCCCGTGGCCTCGAGGTCGTCGAGTTCGCGTGCGGCATCTCCCACCTGCTCAAGGGCGGGCACAGCGAGAGCGCCTCGACCGGCGTCGACGTGCACTCCAAGCGGGTGCCTCTGGGCGTGGTGGGCATCATCAGCCCGTTCAACTTCCCGGCGATGGTGCCGATGTGGTTCTTCCCGATCGCGATCGCGGCGGGCAACACGGTCGTGCTCAAGCCCAGCGAGAAGGACCCGAGCGCGGCCAGCTGGATCGCCGCGCTCTGGCAGGAGGCCGGGCTCCCCGACGGCGTGTTCAACGTCCTGCACGGCGACAAGACCGCGGTCGACACGCTGCTCACCAGCCCCGACGTGCAGGCGATCAGCTTCGTCGGCTCGACCCCGATCGCGGAGTACGTCTACGAGACCGCGAGCCGCCACGGCAAGCGCGTCCAGGCCCTCGGCGGCGCGAAGAACCACATGGTGGTCCTGCCCGACGCCGACCTCGACCTGGCCGCCGACTCGGCCGTCAACGCCGGCTACGGCAGCGCCGGCGAGCGCTGCATGGCGATCAGCGTCCTCGTCGCGGTCGACCCGATCGGCGACGAGCTCGTCGCCCGGGTCGCCGACCGCACCCGCACGCTGCTCATCGGCGACGGCGGTGCCGACGCCACGGCCGCGGGCGAGGGCAAGGAGGCCGACATGGGTCCGCTCGTGACCCGGGCCCACCGCGACAAGGTCGCCTCGTACATCGACTCCGGCGAGGCGGCCGGCGCCAAGGTCGTCGTCGACGGGCGCGACGTCGCGGCCCGCGGCGGCTCCGACGACGTGGCCGAGGGCTTCTGGCTCGGGCCCACGCTGTTCGACGAGGTCACCCCCGACATGGAGATCTACCGCGAGGAGATCTTCGGGCCGGTGCTCTCGGTCGTGCGGGTCGCCAGCTACGACGAGGCGGTCGCGCTGGTCAATGCCAACGAGTACGGCAACGGCACGGCCGTCTTCACCAACGACGGCGGGGCCGCCCGCCGCTTCGAGGCCGACGTGACCGTCGGGATGATCGGCGTCAACGTGCCGGTCCCGGTGCCGGTCGCCTACTACTCCTTCGGCGGCTGGAAGCGCTCGCTGTTCGGCGACACCCATGCCCACGGCACCGAGGGCGTGCACTTCTTCACCCGCGGCAAGGTCGTCACCACCCGGTGGATCGACCCCGCCAACCGCCCCGAGGGCGGCCTCGAGCTGGGATTCCCGCGCAATGACTGACCCGACGACGGCCTCGGACCTGGCCGGCACCCACGACGCCGCCCGGACCTACGAGCTCGACCGCGCCCACGTCTTCCACTCCTGGTCGGCGCAGGCCGAGATCAGCCCGATGGTCGTCACCCGCGCCGAGGGCAGCCACGTGTGGGACGGCGAGGGCCGGCGCTACCTCGACTTCTCCTCCCAGCTGGTCTTCACCAACCTCGGCCACCAGCACCCGCGCATCGTCGCGGCCATCCGCGAGCAGGCCGCGCACCTGTGCACGATCGCCCCGGCGGTCGCCAACGGCGCCCGCTCGGAGGCCGCCCGGCTGATCGCGAGCCACACCCCCGGCGACCTCGACCACGTCTTCTTCACCAACGGCGGCGCCGACGCCAACGAGCACGCCGTACGCATGGCGCGGCTCCACACCGGCCGGCACAAGGTGCTCACCACCTACCGCAGCTACCACGGCGGCACGCACCTCGCGGTCAACATGACCGGCGACCCGCGCCGGTGGGCCAGCGACCAGGGGTCGACCGGCACCGTGCACTTCTTCGGTCCGTTCCTCTACCGCAGCCCGTTCCACGCCACCAGCGAGGCCGAGGAGTGCCAGCGCGCGCTCGAGCACCTCGAGCAGGTGGTCGCGCTGGAGGGGCCGGCGACGGTCGCGGCGATCGTGCTGGAGGCCATCCCCGGCACCGCGGGGATCATGGTCCCGCCGCCGGGCTACCTGGCCGGGGTGCGCGAGATCTGCGACCGGCACGGCATCGTGCTCGTCGCCGACGAGGTCATGTCGGGCTTCGGGCGCAGCGGGCGGTGGTTCGCCGTCGAGCACGGCGACACCGTCCCGGACCTGCTGACCTTCGCCAAGGGCGTCAACTCCGGCTACGTCCCGCTCGGCGGGGTCGCGATCAGCGGCGCCATCCACGCGACGTTCGCCCACCGCGCCTACCCCGGCGGGCTCACCTACTCCGGGCACCCGCTGGCGTGTGCCGCCGCCGTCGCGACGATCCGCGCGATGGAGGACGACGACATCGTCGGTCGCGCCGAGCGGCTCGGCGCCGAGGTGCTCGGGCCCGGCCTGCGCGAGCTGGCGGACCGGCACGAGTGGATCGGCGAGGTGCGCGGCACCGGCGCCTTCTGGGCCGTCGAGCTGGTCGGCGACCGCGGCACGCGCGCCCCGCTGGCACCCTACGGCGGCTCCAGCCCCGAGATGGCCGCCATCGTGACGGGCTGCCAGGAGCGCGGGATGCTGCCGTTCAGCAACTACAACCGCATCCACGTCGTGCCGCCGCTGACGACCAGCGACGAGGAGGCCCGCGAGGGCCTGGCGATCCTCGACGCGGCGCTGACCGCGGCCGCCGGCTGACCGACGACGTGCCCCGCCCCCACCGGCACGCCACCGCCTACGAGCGGCACGCCCCCGACCCGCGGCTCGTCGACCGGTCGCTCGCGGGCAGCCGCCTCGGTGCGTTCTGGCTCGACGACGTCGGCGCGAGACCGGCCCACGACCCGCTGACCACCTCCACCCGCGCCGACCTGACCGTCGTCGGCGGGGGCTACCTCGGCCTGTGGGCGGCGGTGCACGCCAAGCGCCGCGATCCCGGCCGCCGGGTGGTGCTGCTCGAGTCGCAGACGGTCGGGTGGGCGGCCTCGGGGCGCAACGGCGGCTTCTGCGAGGCCTCGCTGACCCACGGCGAGGACAACGGGCGCTCGCGCTGGCCCGAGGAGTACGACGTCCTGGAGCGGCTGGGCGAGGCCAACCTCGACGCGTTCGAGGCCGACGTCCGCGACCTCGACCTGGCCTGCGAGTGGGAGCGCACGGGCGCGCTGTCGGTGGCGGTCGAGGAGCACCAGGTGGAGTGGGTGCGCGAGTCCGCGCACGTCCTCGACCGCGCGCAGGTGCGGGCGGCGATCGACAGCCCGCTCTTCCTGGCCGGCGAGCGCGAGCCCGCCACCGCGCTCGTCCATCCCGCCCGGCTCGCCGCCGGCCTGGCCCGGGCCGCCACCGACCTCGGCGTCGAGGTGCACGAGCACTCGGCCGTGACCGGCGTACGCCGCGAGGGCGGTGTCGTCGAGGTGTCCACCGCCCGCGCCACCGTCACGTCCGACCAGGTGGTCCTGGCCACCGGCGTCTTCCCGGGCCTGCTGCGCCGCAACCGGCTGATGACCGTGCCGGTCTACGACTACGTGCTCGTCACCGAGCCGCTCACCGCCGACCAGCGCGCGTCGATCGGCTGGGCCGGGCGCGAGGGCCTCGGCGACCTGGCCAACCAGTTCCACTACGCCCGCCTGACCGCCGACGACCGCATTCTGTGGGGCGGCTACGACGCGATCTACCCGGCCGGCGGTCGGATGCACGTACGCCACGAGGACCGGCCGGACAGCCACGCGCGGCTGGCCTCGCACCTCCTCGCCACCTTCCCCCAGCTCGAGGGCATCCGCTTCACGCACCGGTGGGCCGGCGCGATCGACACCTCCACGCGGTTCGCGGCGTTCTACGGCACGACCCACGGTGGCCGGGTGGCCCACGCTGCCGGCTTCACCGGCCTCGGCGTCGCCGCGACCCGATGGGCCGCCGAGGTGCTCCTCGACCTGCTCACCGGCCGGCCGACCGAGCGCACCGAGCTGCGGATGGTGCGCGAGCGCCCCCTCCCCTTCCCTCCGGAGCCCCTCGCGTCCGTCGGCATCAACCTCACCCGCTGGTCGCTCGACCGCGCCGACCACCGCAACGGCCGGCGCAACGCGTTCCTCCGTGCCCTCGACCGGGTCGGGCTCGGCTTCGACTCCTGAGCCGACCACACCGCGTCCGGCGACGTGGGGCACGCGCTCCGGGTGACAATCGACCTCGCGGATCGGGAACCCCCCGACCTGAGCGGACAGTAGTGGGTTGTGAGCACAGGACATCGTGACCTCCGCCGGAGGCTGCGCCAGGGAGACCGGGCCGCGTTCGACGCCGTCTACGCCGAGCACGTGGACGGCGTCTTCACGCTGGCGCACCGCCTGACGGGCCACTGGGCGACGGCGGAGGACGTCACCTCGGAGACGTTCCTCGCCGCGTGGCGCACCCGCGAGTCGATCACCGACGACGACCGCCCCCTGCGGCCGTGGCTGTGGGGCATCGCGACCAACCAGGCGTTGAACGCACGCCGCAGCCGTCGCCGGTTGACGACGTTCCTCGCCCGTCGTCCACGCGACGAGTCGGTGCCCGACCTCGCCGACGAGGTGGTGGAGCGCCTCGACGAGGCGGACGTGCTGGCCCGGGCCGCCCGGGTGATCGGGTCCCTGCGCCGAGCGGAGGCAGAGGTCGTCGCGTTGTGCGTGTGGTCGGGACTGACCTACGCCGAGGCCGCGGAGTCCCTCGGCGTGCCGGTCGGCACCGTGCGGTCCCGGTTGTCGCGCGCCCGCGCCCGGATGCGCGAGCTCGTCGCCGATCCCGACCCTCCATCTGCTCGACCGCCGACCTCGCCCGCCGCCTGCGGCCCCGTGCACCCCACGGGGCCCGTCCCACCCGTCCGACCCGTCCGAGGAGGACGACCGTGACCCGCGACCTCGACGAGCTCCGGCGCAGCCACCCCGCGCCCCACGACATCACCCTGTCCCCCCTCCACCGCGCCCGCCTCCGCTCGCGCGTGGACCTGGCGATCGACCGGCACGAGGCCCGGCGCAGGGTCGTACGTGGCATCGCCGCGCCGGCCACCGTGCTCGCCTGCGCGACGGCGGTGGCGACGGTGGGCGTGCTCGCCCTGACCGGCGACTCGCCTGCACCCCGGCCCGAGGCGACGCGCGCGGTCATGACGTCGCTGGCCGCGACCCGGGTGCTCGACGGTGCCGCCGACCGGGCGCTCGCCTCGCCGGCGGCGACGGTGCGCGAGGACCAGTTCGTCTACACGCGCAGCGCCGTGATCGCCAACGAGGGCAGGCTCGGCGAGGACGTCGTGCTGGGGCCGGTCCGCGAGCGGGAGACCTGGCTGGGCCAGGACCCGGGCCCCTTCGGCTGGCAGGACGACCTGATCCGTGAGCTCGGACAGGACTGGCCGCTCGAGTCGGGCGGACCGTCGCCCGCCGGCGCGCGCCGCCCGACGTACGCCTGGCTCGCACAGCTGCCCACCGACCCGGACGCGCTCCTCGACGTCCTCGACCGCGCGGCGGTGCCCGTCGACGGCCAGGAGCAGCAGCAGGCGACGTTCGAGCTCATCGGCTCGCTGGTGTCGGAGCAGCTGGTGCCACCCGACACGGCGGCGGCGCTCTACCGCGCCGTCGCCCGGATCGACGGGGTCGAGGTCGAGCGCGGCGCCACCGACGCGCTGGGGCGCCGCGGGGTCGGCATCACCCGCACCGACGCGCGCTTCCGCACCCGTACCACGTGGATCTTCGACGCGAGCACCTACGAGCTGCGCGGCACGCGATGGTTCTTCACCCACCCCGACGGATCGCCCGACACCCTCTTCGGCGCCACCGCCGTGCTGGAGACCGCCGTGGTGGACAGTGCCGGCCAGGCACCCGGCTCGAAGACCTGACCCCCGACCTCCGCGCCCTGGCGGCCGCTGGACACGTCCCGTCCCCGCTAGGACACCCGGATCCGGGCCGTTGAGCGGGGACGTACCCGCTCCACCCCAGTCCCGGCGTACGCCCCGGCGCCACGGTCCGACTGGACGACGCTGCACGGGTCCGGCGCGCCCACTGGACACGTCCCGTCCCCGCTAGGACACCCGGATCCGGGCCGTTGAGCGGGGACGTACCCGCTCAACCCAGCCCGCGCGTACGCACCGACGGGCCGCCGAGGGAGACCGCCACCCGGGTCGAGCTCAGCCCCGGAGGCCGCGTACGGCGGGAAGGACCTGCTCGCCGAGGTCGGCGAGGAAGCGCTGCTGGTCGTGGCCCGGGCCGTGGAAGACGAGGTGGTCGAAGCCGGCCTCGACGTAGGGGCGGACGGCGTCGACGACCTCGTCGGGGGTCGTGGCGACGATCCAGCGCGAGGCGACCTGGTCGAGGGGCAGCCGGTCGGCGGCGGCGGCCATCTCGACCGGGTCGTGGAGGCGGTGCTTGTCCTCCGCGCTCAGCGACAGCGGAGCCCAGAAGCGGGTGTTGTCGAGCGCCTCCTCGCGGGTGGCCGCGTAGGACAGCTTGATCTCGATGAGCCGGGCGAGGTCGCCCGGCGAGCGCCCGGACGCGGCGAGGCCCTCGTCGACGGCCGGGAGCAGCTTGTCGGTGTAGAGGTCCATGCCCTTGCCGCTGGTGCAGATGAAGCCGTCGCCGACGCGGCCGGCGTACTTGGCCATCTGCGGCCCGCCGGCCGCGATGTAGATCGGGACGCCGCCCTCGGGGCGGTCGTAGACGGTGGCGTCGACGGTGCGGTAGTGATCGCCCTCGAAGGTGACCCGCTCACCGGCCCACAGCGCGCGCATGAGTCGTACGGCCTCGCGCAGCCGGGCCCAGCGCTCGCGGAAGTCGGGCCAGTCCTGCAGCCCGACGGAGATCTCGTTGAGCGCCTCGCCCGTGCCCACCCCGAGCACCACGCGCCCCGGGCTCAGCAGCGCGAGGGTGGCGAGCTGCTGGGCGAGCACGGCGGGGTTGTAGCGGAACGTCGGGGTCAGCACGCTCGTGCCCAGCACCACGCGCTCCGTACGCTCGCCCATGGCCGCGAGAGCGACGAGTGCGTTCGGCGCGTGGCCGCCGTCGTGGCGCCACGGCTGGAAGTGGTCGCTGACCCAGACGCTGTCGAGGCCGACCTCCTCGGCCCGCACGCCGAGCTCGACGAGCTCGCGCGGGCCGAACTGCTCAGCGGATGCCTTGTAGCCGACGGAGAGGGGGGTCACCGCGCCATGGTGGCACGGTGACCCCGATCCCGGAGTGACTCGCGGGAGGTCAGGCTGCCGGTGAGTAGTCGACCAGGCCGGCGCGCAGGTCGGCCAGGATCCGCGTGAGCACGCGGGAGACCTGGGCCTGGGTCAGGCCGACGGCGTCGGCGATCTCCTGCTGGGTCTGCTCCTGGAAGTAGCGCAGGCGCACGATCCGGCGATCGCGTGCGGTGAGCCCGCCCATGAGCGGCTCCAGCATGAGCCGGGCCTCGGCACGCGCGATCGCACGGTCCTCCGCACCCAGCAGGTCGCCGAGCGTCGAGGACCCGTCGGACACCGGTGCGTCCAGCGAGGTGGGGGTGAAGCAGCCGTCGGCCGCCAGCGCCTCCACGACGCTGTCCGGGTGCTCGCCGAGGTGCTCGGCGATCTCGCTGGGGCGAGGCGAGCGGCCGTGCATGGACTCCAGCTCCTCCTTCGCGCCCGCGATGCGGGTCTGCAGGTCCTGGACCCGGCGCGGGGGCCGGACCATCCACCCGGAGTCGCGGAAGTGGCGGCGGAGCTCGCCCCGGATCGTCGGCACCGCGAACGACAGGAAGTCGTGCCCGGCGCCGGGATCGAAGCGCTGCGCGGCCTTGGTCAGCCCCAGCAGGGCGACCTGCTCGAGGTCGTCGAGGTCGATGCCGCGGTTGCGGTAGCGGGAGGCCATGCTGCGGGCGACCGCGGCGTTGGTCTCGATGAGCTGACGGATCAGCTCGTGGGCGTCCGCGTCGCCGAGGGCGCCTCGGAGGTCGTTGACGATGGCGTCGGTGCGGCGTGCGCGGGCCTTGCCCTCGAGGGGCTGGACGGGACGGGACTCGACGAGGGCGGGTCCAGCGGGGCGTTCAGTAGCGATCGACATGATGACCACGTGCTCGCTTTCGTGCGTGGATGGTGCTTGCCGTGGTCTCCAGCAAGGACGATCACCTCCACGGTCGCATGGTCTGGACCAGCGCGACAGCCGGAAAGCGAACTCACCCGTCAGGACGAGTGGCGCAGCAAGGTCTGTCCAGGGTTCTCGCCGAACACCTGGCGGTACTCCGCGGCGAAGCGGCCGGGGTTGAAGAAGCCGAAGCGGGCCGCGGCGTCGCCGACGTTGGACACCGATCCGTCGCGCAGCGCCTGGTGGACCAGGTCGAGGCGGACCCGGCGCAGGTAGGCGTGCGGGGTGCAGTCGAGGTGGCGACGGAACGCGTACTGCAGCGACCGCGGCGTCACCGAGCAGGCGCGCGCGATGTCGGAGAGGGTGAGGTCGCCGCCGGCGCGCTCGTCGATGAGGCGCTGCGCGCGGCGCACCGTGGCCTGCGTGGCGTCGCCGACGTCACGGGCTGCCATCGCGTCGGTCACCAGGTTGTTGTCGAACGTGTGCAGCAGGCTGTTGGCCAGCAGCCGGGACGACTCGACCCGGGCCAGCGAGTCGACCGGCGCGGACAGCGGGGCACTGAGCCGGTCGACGACGGCGCGCCACTGGGCCGCCGCGGCGGGCGAGCGGGGCACGTAGCGGGCGAAGGTGAGGTCGGCCGCCGTCTTGTCGAGGTCGATGTCGGCGATCGCGGAGTCGAGCGCCTCGGCCGACACGCTGATGTTGCGCACGTCGTAGCCGTTGCCCCTGCCGCTGAAGGGCATGTCCCAGCCGGCCGCCAGCACGGTGTCGCCCTCCCGGCCCTGGTCGGTGACCGAGTCGCGGGTGTACTCGAGCTCCCCGGCGAACACGTCGACCACGACCAGCGTCGGCATGGCCTCGGCGTCGAAGCGGACGGGGGCGTCGATCTGGAGCCGGTCGAACGACACCGAGCCCCGGGTGCGCCGCTGGTGGTGCACGGTGCCCATCTGGCCGCCCAGCCCCAGCGAGGCGCCGTAGGCCGTGTCGAGCCACTCGCGCGCCTGCTCGCCGTCACCCTCGAAGTCGAAGGACTCGGCGACTCCTCGTCGGATGCCTTGACCCGGCACGGGCACCTCCAGCGTAGGACGTGCGGACGACCCGTGGCTTGAGTCCACCGTGAGAATAGCCCACGATCCCCTCGCCTGCCCAGCGAGGGCACGAACCCACCGGTCTGTAGAGTGGCCTCGCTCGAACCGTCGAGCTCCGCCCTGTGTCCGCGGACCTACGTCATGTGAAGGTGACGATGTCTGGGACACCCCTACCCGAGGGCGGGTCGACGCCTCCCGCCGACCCCCTGCGCGACGAGGTCGCGCAGCTGCACGAGGCCGTGAAGTCGCAGCGCGACATCGGCATGGCCATCGGCCTGCTGTCGGCGCGGTACGCCTGCAGCACCGAGCAGGCGTGGCGCACGATCGTGCGCGTCTCGCAGGACAGCAACACCAAGGTGCGCGCGGTGGCGCGGGTCCTGGTGTCCACCCACGACGGCACCGCATCCGAGGCGGACCGCGAGACGCTGGCGCGGTTCGTGGCGCACCTGCCCGCGTCGGGGTGGCCGGAGGGGCAGCCGGCCGGGGAATAATCCGGTCCATGAACATCGACGACGCCGCGCTGGCAGACAGCCTGCGGCGACTCTCCCAGCCGCGCGAGGACGACGGGAGCATCGTCTCGGCGCTGCAGGTCGTCGTCGCGGCGTGCGTGGACCTCTTCGGCGTGGACGGCGCCGGGATCCTGATCGCCGACGAGCAGGACATCCTCGTCTACGCCGCCGCCAGCGACGGTCCCGGCCGGATGCTCGAGCAGACCGAGGCCGAGGCCGGCGAGGGGCCGTGCACGGAGGCGTTCGTGCAGGGGACCGTGGTGGGCAGCCGCGACGTGACCGGCGAGGTCGAGCGGTGGCCCGTGCTGGCCCGGGCGATGGCCGCCCAGCCGGTGCGCGCGGTGCTCGGCACGCCGGTGCTGATCGGCGGGGTGCCGGTCGGCACGCTCGACGTCTACCGCAGCCGGCCCCACGACTGGGACGACAGCGAGGCGGCTGCGCTGGGGCGCTACGCCGAGATCGTCTCGACCACCCTCGCTGCCGCCCTCCAGGCCCACACCGCCGGCGAGCTCGCCCGGCAGCTGCAGTACGCCCTCGACTACCGCGTGCTGATCGAGCGGGCCGTGGGCTACCTGATGGCCAAGCTGTCGCTCGATGCCGTCGGCGCCTTCAACGCCCTGCGCCACGCCGCCCGCAGCAGCCGCACCAAGATCGGCGTCGTGTCGCAGCACGTCCTGGACACCGGCTCGCTCCCCGACTGAGGCCCCGGGCCGGACGGCCCGAGGCGCGGGCCCCCTCCCTGGGGATGGACCCGGGCCAGATCGCACCGGCGATCGTGCATGACCCCTCCGCGCGCGGGTACGGCTCCGCGTGACCACCTCCGACCTGACGACGGACGCGCCCGCGCCCGCCGCCGCACCCGTGCCGCGTCCCCGCACCGGGCGCCTCGTCGTCGCCTCGGTGCCCGCCAACCACGTCTACGTCCGCCACCTCGCGCCGGAGGACGGCTCGGGGCCGGTACGCCTGCCCGACCCGCGTCCCGCCGGTGCGGCGGCGACGCAGCAGTGGTGGCCGCCGGTCATGCTCGACCCCGCATGGGTCGCGGACCACGACTTCGACGTCTTCCACCTCCACTTCGGCTTCGACGCCCGCAGCCCTGCCGACCTCGAGGAGCTCGTCGCCGCGCTGCGCAGGCGCGGCAAGCCTCTGGTGTTCACCGTCCACGACCTGCGCAACCCCCACCACCTCGACCGCGAGGCCCACGACCGCCACCTCGACGTCCTGGTGCCCGCCGCCGACGCCCTCGTCACCCTGACCGCCGGAGCGGCCGCCGAGATCCGCGAGCGCTGGGGCCGCGACGCGGTCGTGGTGCCGCACCCGCACGTCGTTCCGTTCGAGACGATGCGGCGCGCCGCCGCGATGCGCGAGGTGCGCCGCCGCGGACCCCGCACCCGAGAGTTCCGCGTCGGTATGCACGTCAAGAGCCTGCGCGCCGGGATGAACCCCCACGCGCTGCTGCCCGTGCTCGTCGAGACCGTCCGCGACCTCCCCGGCGGGGTGCTCCAGGTCAACGGCCACCGCGACGTGCTGCTCCCCGGCGGGGCGCGGTACGACGCCGCGCTGGCGGAGGCGCTGCACGACCACGCCGCGCGGGGCGAGGTCGACCTGCGGGTCCACGACTTCCTCGACGACGACGCGCTCTGGGCCTACCTGGCCTCGCTCGACGTCTCGGTGCTGCCCTACCGGTTCGGCACCCACAGCGGGTGGCTCGAGGCGTGCCGCGACCTCGGCACCGCCGTCGTGGCGCCCTCGTGCGGCTACTTCGCCGACCAGGGCCCGGTGCTGACCTACGGCCACGACGATGCGCACTTCGACGCCGCCAGCCTCACCGCCGCGCTGCGCGAGGCCCGTGCCGGGCGCGCCCACGCCCCGGTCGAGGTGGACGAGCGCCGTCGCCAGCGCGCGGCGATCGCCGTCGCGCACGCGGCGGTCTACGACGAGGTGGTGGGTCAGCGGTGAGGATCTGCCTCATCGCCTCGAGCCGCTACCCCATCCGCGAGCCCTTCGCCGGGGGTCTGGAGTCGATGACCTGGACGACCGCACGGGGCCTGGCCGAGCGCGGCCACGAGGTCACGCTCTTCGCCGGCCCCGGCTCGGACGCCTCCCTTCCAGTGCGCCTCCTGCCGCTGGCGTCGGTCGAGGTGAGCGCGGCCGCGATGGCCGACAAGTTCGCCCCCGGGCACGGCTGGCTGGCCGAGCACCACGCCTACCTCGCCCTGATGCTGACCCTCGCGCGCACCGGCGCCGAGGACTACGACGTGGTGCACAACAACAGCCTCCACCACCTGCCCATCGCGATGGCGCCGGCCGTCGACGTGCCGATGCTCACCACGCTCCACACGCCGCCGCTTCCGATGATCGAGTCGGCCCTTGCGCTGTGCACCCGCCCGCCGCGCTTCGTCTCGGTGAGCGAGTGGACCGCCACCTCCTGGCGGCACGCGGTCGACAGCGACGTCGTGCTCAACGGGCTCGACCTGCGCGACTGGCCGGCCGGCCCGGGCGGAGGCCCGGCCGTGTGGTCGGGCCGCATCGTGCCCGAGAAGGCGCCGCACCTGGCGATCGCGGCCTGCCGCCTCGCGGGCGTACCCCTCGTGGTCGCCGGGCCGGTGCAGGACCAGTCCTACTTCGAACGAGCCGTCGCCCCCCTGCTCGGCGACGACGCCCGCTATGCCGGGCACCTCGCGCAGCGCGAGCTCTCCGCGCTGCTGCGGCAGGCATCGGTGGCGCTGGTGACGCCCATGTGGGACGAGCCCTACGGGCTGGTCGCCGCGGAGGCGATGGCCAGCGGCACGCCGGTCGCGACCTTCGCCCGCGGCGGGCTCAGCCAGGTCGTGTCGCCGCAGGGCGGCGTCCTGGCCGCCCCCGGCGATGTCACCGCCCTCGCCGAGGCCGTCGTCGCGGCGACGAGCCTCGACCGGCGCGCGGTCCGTGCCCACGCCGAGTCGACGTGCAGCGCGGACGCGATGGTGGAGGGTTACCTCGACCTCTACGCCGAGCTCGCCCGGCGGGACGACGCGGCGTGAGCGCCCCCACGCCCATGCCCATGCCCATGCCCGCGCCCGCGCCCGGGGGAACGATCGGCTACTACGTCCACCACGTCGGCAGCGGGCACCGCCACCGCGCGCAGGTCCTCGCTGCGCGGCTGCGCCGTGAGGGCGTCGCGGTCACCGGCCTGTCCTCGCTCGAGCGCCCGGCCTCGTGGGTCGGCGACTGGGTCCGCCTGCCGCACGACGACGACGCCAACCCCCGCGACGTCACGGCCAACGGCCACCTCCACTGGGCGCCGCTGCTGCACGACGGCACCCGCTCGCGCGCCGCCGCCGTCTCCGCCTGGCTCGAGGAGGCGCGTCCCGACCTGCTGGTCGTCGACGTCTCCGTCGAGGTGCTGCTGCTCGCCCGGCTGCACGGGATCCCTGCCGTCGGCGTGGTGCTGCCCGGGCGCCGCGACGACCCGGCCCACCTGCTCGGTCTCGGCGTCGCCGAGGTGCTCGTGGGCTTCTGGCCGCGGGCCGCCCGCGACATGACCCCCGGCCTGCCCGACGACCTGCGCGAGCGGCTGGTGCCCGTCGGCGCGCTGTCGCGGCACCCGGTGCGCCCGGCGCTGCCCAACCTGCCGCACTCCGGCGAGCGCACCGTCGCGCTGATGCTGGGCTCGGGCGGCCACGACGTGAGCCCCGACGACGTACGCTCCGCCCGGCGCGCCACACCCCGCTGGCGCTGGCACGTGCTGGGCGCCGACCGCGACACGTGGGTCGACGACCCCTCGGCCGCGCTGGCGGGCGCCGACGTCGTGGTCACCCACGCGGGCCAGAACGCGCTCGCCGAGACGGCGGCGGCCCGCCGTCCGGCCGTCGTGCTGCCGCAGCAGCGTCCCCACGACGAGCAGCGCACCACCGGCGCCGTGCTCACCCAGGGCTGGCCGGTCGTGGTGCGCACGGCCTGGCCGCAGGCCGAGGACTGGACGGCCGTCCTCGACCGCGCGGCCGCACTCGACCCGCGGCGCTGGACGCAGTGGGTCGACGGCTGGGCGTCCGACCGGTTCGCCGACGTCGTGCTCGCCACCCGCGACGACGTCCGCGCGAGGACCTCGTCGTGACCCGCGTCGCCGTCGTCACCATCGCCCACGGCCGCCACGCACACCTCGCCGCGCAGCACCGCTCCCTCGCCCGCGGCACCGCGCGACCCGACACCTACCTCGTCGTCGCCATGGCCGACCCCGGGATCGTCGACGAGCGCGTGGACGGCCTGGCCCGCGACGTCGTCCGGATCGACCGGGGGCCCGGTGGCCGCCTGCCGTTGGCCGCCGCGCGCAACCTCGGGGTCCGCACCGCGATCGACGACGGCGCCGACGTCGTGGTGCTGCTCGACGTCGACTGCCTCGCCGGGCCCGGCCTCGTGGCGTCGTACGCCGACGTGGTGACGACTCGGCCGGGCTCGATCTGGTCCGGGCCGGTGACCTACCTCCCTCCCCCGCCGCCCGGCGGCTACCCCGCCGACCCGGCCGGCCTCACGGCCTGGGACGACCCGCACCCGGCCCGGCCCCGCCCTGCGCCGGGAGAGCTGGTCGAGCAGCTCGAGCCCGACCTGTTCTGGTCGCTGTCGTTCGCCGTGGCCACATCGACGTGGGAGCGGCTCGGCGGGTTCTGCGAGGACTACACCGGCTACGGCGGCGAGGACACCGACCTGGCCCGCTCGGCGCGCGCCCGCGGCATCGGCCTCGGCTGCGTCGGCGGTGCCCGCGCCTACCACCAGCACCACGCGGTGAGCAGCCCGCCGGTCGAGCACCTCGACGACATCCTGCGCAACGGCCGGCTCTTCCACGAGCGGTGGGGCGAGTGGCCGATGACGGGGTGGCTGGAGGAGTTCGAGCGGCGGGGACTGGTGCGCCGCGAGGATGGGCACTGGACCCGGCACACCCCCGATCAGGACCCCGAGCAGACCCCCGAGCAGCACGCAGCGAAGGAGACCGCATGAGCACGACGACCCGGACCGTGGCCGCGACCCCCGAGCAGGTGTGGGAGGTGCTGTGCGACGGCTGGCTCTACCCCCTCTTCGTCGTCGGCGCCTCACGGATGCGCGACGTCGACGAGACGTGGCCCGCGGTGGGCTCCCGGCTGCACCACAGCGTCGGCACCTGGCCGCTGCTCATCGACGACACCACCGAGGTGCTCGAGGTCGAGGAGGCCGAGCGGCTGCTGCTGGTGGCCCGCGGCTGGCCTGCGGGACAGGCGCAGGTCGAGTTCGTGCTGCGCCCCGACGGCGACTCGACGGTCGTCACCATCAACGAGGACGCCACGGCCGGACCCGCCCTCCTGATGCCCAAGCCGCTGCGCGACGTCCAGCTGCACTGGCGCAACGTCGAGACCCTGCGGCGACTCGCGTTCGTGGTGGAGGGCCGGACGCAGTGAGCCCCGGCTCGTCCGGCACCTGGGACGCCGTCGTCGTCGGCGCCGGGCCCAACGGGCTCGTCGCGGCCAACCTGCTCGTGGACGCCGGCTGGCGGGTGCTGGTGCTCGAGGCCCAGCCCACCCCGGGCGGCGCGGTGCGCAGCGACCGCGAGGTCCACCCCGACTTCGTCCACGACACGTTCAGCGCCTTCTACCCGCTGGCCGTGGCGTCGCGCGCGATCGCCGACCTGCGGCTCGAGGAGCACGGCCTGGCGTGGGAGCACGCTCCCGCCGTGCTGGGCCACCCCTTCGGCGAGGAGAGCTGGGCGGTCCTGCACCGCGACCGCCACCTCACCGCGGCCGGGCTCGACGAGCTCCGCGCCGGGGACGGCGACGCATGGCTGGACCTCTGCGGCACGTGGGACCGCATCGGCCCCGCGCTGGTCGACGGACTCACCTCGCCGTTCCCGCCGGTGCGCGCCGGGGCCCGGCTCCTCCCCGCCATCGCCCGCGCCGGCGGCCTCGACACCGTGCGCCGCCTGGCCACCCCGGTCTCCTCGCTGGGGCGCGAGCTCTTCGCCGGCCCCGCTGCGGCGCTGCTCCTCGCGGGCAACGCCGGGCACGCCGACTTCCCGCTCGCCTCGCCCGGGTCGGGGGTCTTCGGGGTGCTGATGACGATGCTGGGTCAGACCGTCGGCTTCCCCGTCCCGCGCGGCGGCGCGCAACAGCTCACCGACGCGCTCGTCGCCCGCTGCACCAGCCGCGGCGCCGAGCTGGTCACCGACGCCGAGGTGACCGCCGTCGACGTCCGCGGCGGCCGCGTGGCCGGCGTACGCGCCCGCGACGGCCAGTCCTACGCGACCCCCGTCGTGCTCGCTGACGTCTCCGCCACCCGCCTCTTCGGCGGGCTCGTCGCCGAGGAGCACCTGCCCGACCGGCTGGTGCGCGGCATGCGTGACTTCGAGCTCGACCCCGGCACCGTGAAGGTCGACTGGGCGCTCTCCGGGCCGGTGCCGTGGCGCAACCCGCCGGCGCACGCACCGGGGACGGTCCACGTCGCCGACTCGGTGGAGGAGATGACGCAGACGCTCGCCCAGGTCTCCTCGGGGGTCGTGCCCGACCGCCCGTTCCTGCTCACCGGCCAGATGACCACCAGCGACCCCACCCGCTCCCCCGCCGGCACCGAGTCGTTCTGGGCCTACGCCCACGTCCCCCAGCCCGACCGGACCCGCAGCGACGCGGGCGGCGAGGTCGCCGGCACCTGGGACCACGACGACACGCAGCGCTTCGCCGACCGCATGCAGGCGCGCATCGAGGCGGTCGCGCCCGGCTTCGGCGACGTCGTGCTCGAGCGCCGCGTGCTCGGCCCGCACGAGCTGGAGGCGCGCGACGCCAACCTCGTCGGCGGCGCCGTCAACGGCGGCACCTCGCAGCTGCACCAGGAGCTCGTCTTCCGCCCCGTGCCGGCCATGCGAGGGCGCGCCACCACCGGCCTCCCCGGGCTCTACCTCGCGTCGGCGTCGGCGCACCCCGGCGGCGGCGTGCACGGTGCCGCCGGCGCCAACGCCGCGCGCGCCGCGCTCTGGCACCGGCGCACCCGTCGGCTGCCGGGGCGCTCGTCGTCCCCCTCCCCGTCTCCGTCAGAATCGTCGTCGACCTCCCCCTCGTCCGTCTCGACCTCACCCAAGGGCCCGCGTTGACCGACCACATGACCTTCGGGTCGCTGACCATCGCCTTCGACGACCGCGTGCTGCGCCCGCGGGAGTGGACGGCCGCGCAGTCCGACTGGGCGGCCGAGCTCGCGGCCGCCGCCCCCGGCGGCACCGTGCTCGAGCTCTGCGCGGGCGCGGGGCACATCGGCCTGCTGGCCGTGGCGTCGTCCGGACGTCGCCTGCTGTGCGTCGACGCCAACCCGGTCGCGTGCGACTACGCCCGCGCCAACGCCCTCGCGGCCGGCATGGCCGACCGGGTGGAGGTGCGCGAGGGACGCCTGGAGGAGGCCCTGGAGCCCGGGGAGACCTTCCCCCTGATCATCGCCGACCCGCCGTGGGTGCCGCGCGAGCAGACCAGCCGCTACCCCGAGGACCCGCTCACCGCGATCGACGGGGGCGACGACGGCCTCGACGTGGCGCGCGCCTGCCTGACGGTCGTCGACGAGCACCTGGCTCCCGGCGGCTCGGCGGTGCTGCAGGTCGGCACCCGGGCCCAGACCGACGTGCTGCGGCAGGAGCCGTGCTTCACCGAGGGTCGGCTCGCGATGGTCGAGGTGCGACAGCAGGTGCGTGGCGTGCTGGCCCGGGTCGACCGCGCCTGAGCCGAGGATCGGTGCTCAGGGGCGCGGGATGACCTTGTGGGTCCCGTCGCACCAGGGCAGCCGGCTCGACTTCTCGCACCGGCACAGCGCCACCACGGGCCGGTCGACGGCGTGGACGGTGCCGTCGAGGTCCTGCACCGACTCCGCGCCGCGCAGCAGCATCGGCCCGTGCGGCACCAGCACCACGTCGGGGTGGTCGAAGTCGCGCGCGGTCACCTGTCCACGCCCCAGGCGGTCAGCATCGCGGTGGCGAAGCGGGCCTCGACGTCGAGGCAGGTGAACGCGCCGAAGAGGATCTCGGTGAGCTGGTCGGGCTCGTCCTCGGCGAGGGTCCCGCAGATGTCGCGGGCCGCGAGGTGCTCGTGGATCGCGTCGGCCTCGACGTGCTCGTCGTAGTAGGCCGACATCGGCCCGTCGAGCTCGACCCGCTCGAGGCCCTGCACCATCTTGCGCGAGGGCAGCGAGCTGGTCATCTCGAACGCCGCGAGGTGACCCATCGCGGCGCCGCGCAGACGGCGGTGCAGCCCGAAGAGCGAGCCGGCGTTGTTCATCTCGAGGTTCTCGGTGATCGCGTCGTCGACGTAGGCGCCGTACTCCGCACGCAGGCCGACGGCCTCGAGACCGCGGGCGAAGAGGTGGGAGTGCAGCCGGTTGGGGTCGCCGTCGCCGTACTCGTCGAACTGCAGCGCCATCAGCGCCGCCTTCGCCCGCACGGGCAGCCGGGGCACGACGAAGGCCGACGGGTCGGACTCCTTGAGGTGGTAGACCGAGCGCTGCCGCAGCAGCTCGAGCACCTGCTCGCGGTCGGCGTGCCGGCGGACGTGGTCGGCCAGCGACGGCCCGTCGTCCGCCGCGACGAGGTCCTCGAGCGCGGTCGGCACGTCGTCCGGAGCGGGCTCAGAGGAGGCGGAGGCCTCGGCCCACCGCGCCCGCAGCCGGTCCTCGAGAGCGGTCTCGAGGTCGCGGCGCACGGCGAGCAGCTCGGGGTCCCACTCGGCGCGGTCGTCGGCGTCCTCGAAGCCGCGGAACGACAGCTCGTGCAGCGTCCACAGCGAGATCGCCTCGTCGTCGCGGGAGTCGGCCTCGGGGGCCGGGCGCCCGAGGCCCGGCTCGGCGAGCCGGGCGACGAGCCACTCGCTCAGCACGCCTCGCGGCTTGGGCAGCCTCACGGTCGGAACACCACCTTGACCATGCCGTCCTCCTTGTCACGGAACTGCCGGTAGGCCTCGGGTGCGGCGTCGAGGTCGAGGTGGTGGGTGGCGAACGACTCGACGCCGAGGACGTCGTCCTCCTGCTGCAGCAGCGCGAGGATGTCGTCGCTCCAGCGGCGCACGTTGGCCTGACCCATCCGCACCTGGACCTGCTTGTCGAAGAGCTGGAACATCGGCAGCGGATCGGTGGGGGCGCCGTAGACGCCCGAGATGCTGATCGTGCCGCCGCGGCGCACGCTGTCGATGCAGCTCATCAGCGCGGCGAGGCGGTCGACGCCGAAGTTGAGCATGACCTTCTCCTGCACCTTCCTGGGCAGCAGGCCGAGCGCCTTCTGGGCGGTCTCGGCGACCGGCGAGCCGTGCGCCTCCATGCCGACCGCGTCGATGACACCGTCGGCGCCGCGGCCGTCGGTCAGCCCGCGCACCGCGTCGCCCACGCCGTCCACCTCGGTGAAGTCGATGGTCTCGGCGCCGCGACCGTGGACGCGGGCCAGCCGCTCGCGCACGGAGTCGACGACGATGACGCGCAGGCCGCGGTGCAGGCCGATGCGGGCCGCCATGTCACCGATCGGGCCGGCGCCGACGACGAGCAGCGTGCCGCCGGGCTCGACCTCGGCGTACTCCACGGCCTGCCAGGCGGTGGGCAGCACGTCGGAGAGGAAGAGGAAGCGGTCGTCGGGCGGGCCGTGCGGCACCTTGATCGGCAGCGTGTCGCCGAACGGCACCCGCAGGAGCTCGGCCTGGCCGCCGGGGACCTGGCCGTAGAGCTTGCTGTAGCCGAAGAGGCTGGCACCGGTGCCGGTGTCGGTGTTCTGGGTGGTCTCGCACTGGCTCTGGAGGCCGCGGTTGCACATCCAGCACGTGCCGCAGCTGATGTTGAACGGCACCACGACGCGGTCGCCCGGGGTCAGGCTGGTCACGGCCGACCCGACGTCGCGCACGATGCCCATGGGCTCGTGGCCGACGACGTCGCCCGGCGCCATGAAGGGCGAGAGCGGGTCGTAGAGGTGCAGGTCGGAGCCGCACAGCGCGGTCGAGGTGATCTCGACGACGACGTCGGTGCGCTCCTCGATCGCTGCGTCGGGGACCTCCTTGACCTGCATGTCCTGCTTGCCCTGCCAGGTGACTGCCTTCATCGAGCAAAGACCTCCTCGGTCGGTCGTGGCCTCGTGCGCGGTCGTCGCGCACCCGGTCGTCCACCCCAGTGCCCCGGATGGCGCCGTCCATGCGTGGGGCTGCTCACCCGCGCATGGGCCGGCGGGCGCCGGGGAATCAGTGGAGCCGACCGCGCAAACCGACCGAACGAGAGGTGACCCGTGCCCGGCGACCGTGAGCCGACCGACCAGCCGACCGACGAGCCGACCGACGCGGACCGCGCCCAGCGGATCGCCGACCTCGCGACCTCCCGGGGGTTGCGGGTCGCCGCCGCGGAGTCGCTCACCGCGGGCCGGATCTCGTCCTTCCTCGGCCGGGGCGAGGCGGCCAGCGAGTGGTACCGCGGCGCGGTCGTCGCCTACGACGAGGAGGTCAAGTTCGAGGTGCTGGGCGTGACCCGCGGGCCCGTCGTGACGGCGCGGTGCGCGCAGGAGATGGCGGCCGGTGCGCGCCGGCTGCTGGGCGCCGACGTCGCGCTGGGCATCACCGGCGTGGGCGGGCCGGGACCGCAGGAGGACCAGCCGGCCGGCACCGTGCACCTCGCGATCGCCACCGGCGAAGGCACCCGCGAGCTCCTCGTCCGGCTCGGCGGCGATCCCTCCGAGGTGGTCGCCGCGGCGACGAGCCTCGCGCTCGACGAGCTCGCCGACGAGCTGTCGCGCGTACCGGCCAGCAGCTCCTGACCCGCCCGTTGGCAGGTGGTGGCGCGGCCGGACCGTCTGTGAACCTCAGGGCATGGACGACACGCCCTCCCCCGAGCACCGACGGCCCGACGGCGTCACCGACGAGACCGTGGAGGCGGTGGGCAAGCTCTCCGCCGCCCTCGACCACGTCGAGGACGCCCGCGGGCACCTCTACGCCTTCCACCGCCTCATGGGCAGCGCCGAGACCACGATGGAGGAGGCCACGGCGCTGGTGCGCGAGGCCGGCCACGACGAGCTGGCCGACGCCCTCGACCGCGACGTCCTCGGCCAGAACCCGCTCCCCGGCATGTGGTCGTTCCAGATGGTCGAGGCCTTCGACGACGGCTTCTACGCCCGCACCAAGGGCCTGCACCAGCGCATCCTCGACGAGCTCATGGACGGCCGGCGCCACGTCTTCGAGGCGGAGACGAAGGAGCAGCTCCGCACCCGCGGCAGGGAGGGCCACGAGGCGCGCCCCGCCGACGTCGAGGGGCACCCGGAGTTCGACGACTGAGCGCCCGGGCGGGCGTACGCGCGTGGCGGGCGTACGCCCGGTCCGCCCGACTTGGTGAGGAGTCGGGCGGGCGTACGCGGCGCGCATGGCCGGCGTACGCCCGATCCGCCCGACTTGGTGAGGGAGTCTGACACCTGGAGGGGGTTGCAACCCCCTCCAGGTGACGGAGTCCCCGCTCGAGCGGGGACTCCGACGACGCCGACGACGACGCCGACGACGCCGGGAACGCCGACGAAGCCGAGAAGCGAGCCCCGGGCTCAGGCCTGGTCGCGCAGCTGGGGGAGGACGTCGGAGCCGTAGGCGGCGAGCATGTCGGCGTAGTGGGGGCCCATGTTGGCGACGTAGACCTCGGTGAACCCGGCGTCGACGAAGGGGGCGTAGGCCGCCACGTGGTCGGCGACGTCGGGGCCGAAGGCGCCCTGCTCGGCGAACGCCTCGCGGGTGACGAGCTCGCTGGCCTGCTCGAAGTGCTGCGGGCTGGGCAGCACCTGGCTGAGCTCACCGGGGACGCCGGAGTTGGGCCACAGCTCGTAGGCCGCGTCGATCGCGGCGTCGCGGGAGGGGCCCCAGGCCACCTTGAAGCCGGCCTGCGTCGGGGCGTCGGCGCCCTTGGCCGCGCGGAACGCCTCCACCGACTCACCGTCGGGCTGGGTGGTGATGAACCCGTCGGCGATGCGGCACGCGACGTCGAGCGCCTTCGGACCGAAGGCGCTCATGTAGATCGGCGGCGGCTGGTCGGGGAGCGTGTAGATGCGGGCGGTGTCGACCGTGTAGTGCCGGCCCTCGCGGGAGACCACCTCGCCGGTCCACAGCTCGCGGATCACCTCGACCGCCTCCTCGAGCATCTCCAGGCGCTGCTCGGCGTGGGGCCAGCGGTCGCCGAGCACGTGCTCGTTGAGCGCCTCGCCCGTGCCGACGCCGAGGGTGAACCGCCCCTCGCCGAGCAGCACCGCCGACGTCGCCGCCGCCTGGGCGACGATCGCCGGATGCGTCCGCACGGTGGGGCAGGTGACGGCGGTGGTGACCGGCAGGTCGCAGACCTGGGCGATCGCGCCGATCATCGACCAGACGAACGGCGACTGCCCCTGGGCGTTGGTCCACGGGTGGAAGTGGTCGCTGATCCACAGGCTGTCGAAGCCGGCGCGCTCCGCCAGCCGCGCCTGCTCGAGCAGCTCGTCGGGGGCGTACTCCTCACACGAGAGGAAGTAGCCGAAGCGCGTCATCGCGCAGCGTGGGCCGCGAGGCGGGGCCGGGGGCCCTCGGGCTCGGGCGACATCAGCAGCCCGTGCTGGATCGCCCACAGGACGGCCTGCGAGCGTGACGTGACCTCGATCTTGGAGTAGGCGCCGCGGATGTAGGACTTCACCGAGTTGATGCTGAGGTTGGTCTCCTCGGCGATCTCGCGGTTGGCCTTGCCGGCCGCGATCATCGAGAGCACCTCGGTCTCGCGCTGGGTGAGCGGCCACTTCTCGGCCGCCGCCTTCTCGGCCTCGGCCTGGCCGGTCCACGCGTCGACCACGACCCGGCCGTCGGCGATCTGGAGCAGGTTCCACACGAGGCGCCGCGCCGGCAGCCACTTGCTGACGAAGCCCGCGGCACCGCGCGACATCTCGGTGGACACCGCCTCGGGGCTGCAGTCCCAGCCGAACGCGACCATCCGCGTCGGGAAGCGCTGGGGGGCGGGGCGGACGCCGGCGGTGCGGCGGTGGGGTTCGTAGAGGGTCAGGTCGCACAGCGGTGCGGGGCCGTCGACCCGGTGGGACACCACGGTGACCAGTGCGGAGTGGGGCTCGAGCATGGCGCGCAGGCCGTGCACGACGAGCTCGCTCTCCTCCATGATCGCCACCTTGACGTGGCGCGTGACGGGGGCATTGGGTCGTTGCATGAGGGGGTAGTACCCCGAAGGGCGTGGCGCATGCACGGGGCCTTGTGAACGGTCGCGGTCAGGTCAGCAGTGCGCGGGCGACGCTGGCCGCCTCGGTCTCGGTGACGCCGGCATCGGCAGCCGCGGCGACCAGCATCCGCGCCGCCGCGTCGGTGGTCACCGCCATCCGCGCCGCGACCAGCCCGACGGCCACGTCGACCAGCCGCTGCTCGCGCAGCCGCTCGGGGGCCAGCTCGGCCCGACGCAGGCTGTCGAAGCCCAGGTCGGCGTTGGTCACCGCGCCGGCCTGCCACACCCCGAGGGCCTCCACGAGCCCGTCGATGCGGTCGCGGAACGCGTAGGTGGTGGAGGCGTAGAGGTCGATGGTGAGCACGGCCCTGCCGTGCTCGACCACCGGCAGCGACACCGTGCTGGCGATGCCGTCGAACGCGCGCTCGCGGGCCATGTCGGCCCAGTCGAGCTCGTCGAGCGGATGGGACGGGCCCGGCGTCGCAGGCCCGGCGCCGGCACGCTCGCCGTCCCCGTGGTGGGCACCCTCGGTCGCGGCGCGGTCGACGAGGGTGAAGGTGAGGTCCTCGTCGAGCAGGGTGACGCTCAGCGCGACGCAGTCGGGCACGGATCGCACGGCCCAGCCCTCGATGAGCCGCAGCAGGCCCTCCATGTCGTCCACCGTCAAGGTGACATACTCGTCCAACGCCTCCCGGCTTTGCGGCAGCAACTCCACGGCGATCCCCTCGACATCGGTGTTGGCTGAACTTCGATGCTCCCCGTCCGCCCATGGCCTCGCCACACCCGCTCGGGCGATGATGCATGCCCTCTCCCCGACCGGGGTACGACGCGCCTGTGAGCCCTGAGACCCAGCACCCCGTCGTCGTCCTCGACCTGGACGGCACCCTGGTCGACTCGGTCTACCAGCACGTCGTCGCGTGGCACGCGGCGTTCCGCGACGTCGGCCTGCACGTCAGCGCGGTCCGCGTCCATGAGGCCATCGGCATGGGCGGCGACCGGCTCGTCGGACACGTCGCCGGGGATGCCGCCGAGGCCGCCGTCGGCGACGACGTGCGCAAGTTGCACGACGACTACTTCGCGTCCGCCCTCCGCACCGTGCGCGCCCTCGACGGCGCCGCCGACCTCGTCGAGTCGCTCGCCGGCCACGGCCACCGGCTGGTGCTGGCCAGCTCGTCGGAGGCCCCGCTCGTCGACGAGATGCTCGACATCGTCGGCGTCCGCCGCCACCTCGCGGCGATCGTGACCGGGTCGGACGGGGCGGCGACCAAGCCGGCGCCCGACATGGTCGCGCTCTCGGTCGAGCGGGCGGGTGGGGGCACGTCGGCGGTCGTCGTGGGCGACGCCGTGTGGGACGTGCTGTCCGCCGAGGCCGCCGGGCACGCGTCCATCGGGATGCGCAGCGGCGGCATCAGCGGCGAGCGGCTGACGTCCGCCGGCGCGTCGTGGGTCTACGACGGCCCGCGCGACCTGCTGACCCGCCTCGAGGGCGGTCCGCTCCGGTTGCCCTGACGCCCCGCCCGGGACGTCCGGGCGAGAGGAACGTACGAAGCCCGCCGGAGTCACCTCGCACGGCGTACGGGAGGTGGAGACCGGCGGGCCTCGCGCCTGACCGCCGCGATCGCGACGACCGTGGCGTGCAGTCGATGTACCCCCTGGGGTAGGAGCTCATGCACCCCCGGCACGGATTCGTCCGCCGGTGCCCGCTCGGATCGGCGCCGGGGGGACTAGCCACCTGCCGGCGGGGTACCGGGACCGCGTGCCCGACCCCACCCCAGGAGGCCAGATGAGTCCGTCCGACGACCGGTCGCACGAGCCGTGGACCGACCCGCAGACCCACCTCGACACCGACCCGGTCAACGCCGAGCCCACCCGCCAGTCCAGCGACGAGCCCGCCCACCCCGCCGAGCCCGACGCCTCCGGGCCGGACTCCCCGCAGCGGGGTGCCGACGAGCCGGTGGAGGACGAGTCGTGACGTCGCTGTGGCTCGACCGCGCGACGCCCGTGGCCGACGACCCGCTGCCCCCGC
Organism: Nocardioides sp. Z24_21; assembly: GCF_058134345.1. Taxonomy (NCBI): domain Bacteria; kingdom Bacillati; phylum Actinomycetota; class Actinomycetes; order Propionibacteriales; family Nocardioidaceae; genus Nocardioides; species Nocardioides sp. Z24_21. Next base: position 395,183 of record NZ_JBYTTH010000002.1, on the reverse strand, counting down.
CGGGCGCCACCCTCGACGCGCTGGTGGTGGGTGCCGGCCTCACCGGCCTCACGACCGCCCTGCTGCTGGCCCGCGCCGGGCTGCGGGTGGCGTGCGTCGAGGCCCGCGAGGTCGGTGCCGTCACGACGGGCCGCACCACCGGCAAGGTGTCGCTGCTCCAGGGCACCCATCTCTCCCGCATCCGCCGGCACCGCTCCGACGAGGTGGCGGCGGCCTACGTCGACGCCAACCGCGAGGGCATGGAGTGGCTGCTCCGCTTCTGCGACGACCACGGCGTGGCCTACCAGCGGCGCACCGCGGTGACCTACGCCGCCGACGAGCAGGAGCGCTCGTCGGTGGAGCAGGAGCACCGCGCGGCCGCCGACCTCGGGATCGCCGTCGAGTGGCGCGACTCCCTGGACGTGCCCTTCCCCCACGTCGCCGCGACGGCGCTGCGCGAGCAGGCGCAGCTCGACGCGATGGACGTCCTCGGCGCGCTCGTCGAGCAGTTGCGCGCGCACGGGGGCACGCTGCACCAGGGGCACCGGGTGCGCTCGGTGTCGAAGGGCGGGCGGCCCACCGTCCGCCTGGAGAGCGGCAGGGCCCTGACCGCCGACCACCTCGTGCTCGCCACCGGCACGCCCATCCTCGACCGCGGGCTGCACTTCGCCCGGCTCGAGCCGCAGCGCTCCTACGTGCTCGCGCTCTCCGGGGCCGAGCCGCTGGAGGGCATGTACCTGTCGGCGGGCTCCGACGCCCGGTCGGTGCGCGACGCCCCGGGCGGCACGCTCGTCGTGGGCGGCGCGGGGCACGTCGTCGGGCGTACGGACTCCCACCTGGCCCACCTCGAGGCCCTGCGGTCATGGTCGGCGACGTGGTACCCCGGCACCACCGAGACCCACCACTGGTCGGCGCAGGACTACAGCAGCCCCGACGGCGTGCCCTACGTCGGCCCGCTGCGCCGGGGCGGCGACCTGATCCACGTCGCGACCGGCTACGAGAAGTGGGGCATGACCAACGCCGTGGTCGCCGCCCGCACGATCTCCTCCGACGTCCTGGGCGACCTGCCGCCGTGGGCGCAGGTGCTCGGCGCGAGGTCGTCCTCGGGCAGCAGCGCCGCCGAGGTGGCCCGGATCAACCTCGGGGTCGGCGCGGCCGTGGTCAGCGGGGCCGTGCGCACCGCCCGCGAGCGGATCCCCGGCACCGCCGGTCCGGCGCAGGCCCGCGCGTGCGGCGTCGTCGGCGTCTGCACCCACCTCGGCGGACTGCTGAAGTGGAACGACGCCGAGGACACCTGGGACTGCCCCCTGCACGGCTCGCGCTTCACCCCGGACGGGGAGGTCCTCGAGGGGCCCGCCACCCGGCCGCTGCTCAAGCGCACCGACACCACACCCGAGACCACCCCCGACGAGGGAGACCGGGTGGAGTGATGACCGGGATCCAACGGATGGGCCCAGGTCCCGCAGCCGCACGACGACCCCGACCAGCCGCCGGTCAGTAGTCAGTAGTACGTGAGGCTCGACTCCCGGGGGCGCCGGGTGGTGAGCACCCGGGCGGCGATGAAGCCGCCGATGGCACCGAAGAGGTGGCCCTGCCACGAGACGCCGGGCTGGCCGGGGAGCACGCCGAGCAGGGCGCCGCTGTAGAGCAGGAAGACGGCGACGCCGATCATGATCTCGGTGGTGCGCCGGTTGAGGAAGCCCCGCACGATCAGGTAGACGATCCAGCCGAAGATCAGCACGGACGCCCCCGCGTGCACGCTGCCGGGCTGCGCGAAGAACCACACCCCGAGGCCGCCGACGACCCAGATGATCGCGGTCGCCGCGATACCGCGGGCCACGCCGGTGGCGAGGGTGAGGAAGCCGAGCACGAGCACGGGGATCGTGTTGCTGACGAGGTGGTCGAAGCCGAAGTGCAGCGTCGGGGCGAGCAGGATCCCGACGAGGCCGTCGTCGCTGCGCGGCTGCACGCCGTAGGAGTCGAGCGGGTGGCCGGTCGCGGTGTCGAGGATCTCCAGCAGCCAGAGCAGCACGACGAACCCGCCCGTCACCAGGGCGGCGCCCTTCCAGGCGGGCTCGCGGGACGGCTGGCGGGCGGGCTGCATGCCCCTCATCGTGACAGCCGGGCCGAAACCGGCCCGGCTGCGCCGGGGTCGCGGACCTGCCAGGGGACGGGGCCGACCTCGGTGCCCGGGTCGAGGGCGGCGCGGGCACAGAGGCGTCCCTGGTCGCGCAACGGGTTGGTCACGGTGAGGATGCCGGCGGCGAGGGCGGCGGGCGAGGCGTCCCAGCCGGCGATGGTCGCGGTGGGGTGCGTCGGGTGGAGGGCGTCGCGCGCACCCAGGGCGAGCTCGTCGCTCATCGCCAGGACGACCGGCGAGGCGCCGGCGGGGAGGCGGGGCAGGAGGGCGCGCATCGCGGTCTCGCCCTGACCGCGTCCGTTGCGCTCGACCACCGCGACGGGGGTGCCGCTCCAGTCGTGACCCGCTGCCGCGAGCGCGTCGCGGAAGCCGTGGAGCCGGTGCCGCGTGACGGGGAACGGGACCGCGCTCGGCACCGCGCCACCGGTGAGGACCTCTGCCGTCCGTCGGCGGTCGAGCGGGAAGCTCACGACGACGGGCACGTCGCCGCGGGCCAGCGCGGCGGCGGCCACGGCCCGGGCGGCGGCGCGGTCGTCCGACCCGACGCACGCGATGCCGGGCACCTCCGGCCCGCCCTGGATGGCCGCCGGCCGGCCGCTCTGCGCCACGGCCGCCAGCACGGGGTCGTCGTCGGTGGTCGTCCACAGCACGTAGGCGTCGACGGCCGCGGCGAGGACGCGGTCGACGTCCGAGGCGTCGCCGTGCGTCGGGATCAGCACCATCCCGAGCCCGTCCTCGACGCAGACGTCAGCGACGCCGGCGAGGAACGTCGATGCCTGGGGGTCGTCGAAGGCGTAGGCCAGGTGCTCGCCGAGCACGACACCGACCTGGCCGGTCCTGCCGGAGCGGAGCGCGCGGGCCGTGGTGTCGGGGCGGTAGCCCAGCCGCTGCGCCGCCTCCATCACGCGTGCGCGGGTCGTCGCGGCCACGCGGTCGGGCCGGTTGAACGCGTAGGAGACGGTCATCGCACCGACCCCGGCCTTGGCCGCGACGTCCTTGACGGTGGGTCGGTCCCGTCGGGTTGGCATGGGTCCAGCGTATGCGTATCGTTACACAGATGTCGATGCGTAACGTTACACACGAGGTGGCCGCGCCGCCGGTGCGTCGTGCTCGCTGGCGACCGCCCGGCGTCACGGTGGCGGCCTACGCGGCGTTCGGCGCGTTCGGGACGTTCTGGGGCGCGTGGGGCGCCGCGCTGCCAGCGATCAGGTCCCAGGCGGGGTTGACCGACGGGCAGCTGGGGACGGCCCTGCTGTTCGTCGGCGCGGGTGCGCTCCCGGCGATGGTGGCGACCGGGTGGCTGCTCGAGCGGCGGGGCCTGCGGCTGGCCGCGCTGCTGCTCGCGCTGATGGGGGGCGCCGGAGTGGTCATGGCGCTCGCTGCTCGTGACCTCGTCTCGGTGGTCGTGTGCCTGACGCTGGTCGGCGCGACGTCGGGTGCGGCGGACGTCGCCATCAACACGCTGGCCGGGCACGCCGAGCAGCGCACCGCTCGTGCCGTGCTGACCCGGGCGCACGGCGTGTTCTCGCTCGCGGTCGTCGTCGCCAGCCTCGGCGTCGGTGCCGCGCTCTCCCGGGAGCTGGGTCTGCTGAGCGCCTTCGCGCTGGTCGCGGTTGTCGTCGTCGCCCTCGCCGGGCTCGTCGGCGCCGCGCGGCCCGACGGCTCGGCCGGCGCCGCCGACCGACGCCGGGGCGAGCCGGAGCGGACCGACCCCGAGGGCGGCGGACGCGCCATCGGCGTGCTGCCCCTGGTCGTGGTGGGGCTGGTGGGCGCACTCGCCTACGCCACCGAGAACGCGCACCAGAGCTGGGGGGCGGTGCTCGTCACCGACGTGTTCGACGCCACGCCGCAGCTGGCCTCGCTGGCCCCCGCGACCTTCGCCGCCAGTGCCGCACTCACCCGGCTGGCCCTGGCGCCGCTGTCGAGGAGCCATCCGCTCCTCCTCCTGACCACCGGTGGCGCCGTCGCGGCGGGCGGCAGCGTCGTCGTGGCCACCGCCCCCACCGTCACCGTCGCCCTCCTCGGGCTCGCCGTCGCTGCGGCAGGGACGGCCACGCTCTTCCCGACCCTGCTCAGCCACGTGCTCCGCGACACCTCGCCGTCCCGTCGGGCGCGGGCCACCTCCGCCATCGCCACGACCGCCTACCTCGGATACCTGGTGGGCCCGGCCTACGTCGGCCTGGTCGCCGATGCGTTCGGCCTGCGCAACGCCGTCCTCGCCGTGGCGGCGACCGCGCTGGTCTTCGCCGCCACCGCCGCCCCCGCCGGGCGGTGGGCCCGTCGCGCGACCTCCTGACGCGCGCCCCGATCAGCGTTCTCGCGAGCTGCTGTCCGGCAGCATCTCCGGGCACCGCCCGCCGGGCGTGGTGAGCAGCTCGTAGTGCCAGATCTCGTTGGCGAAGGCCTGGCAGAGCCCGTACGCCGACCCGTGGTCCGCCATCCAGAGCGCGCCGTCGGTCGGGCCGATGTCCACGGCGTCCCCCGTGACGTGAGCAGAGAAGTCCGGCGAGGCGACCCAGCGGCGGGCCTCCTCGAGAGAGCCGTACCTGTCCACGGCCTCTTCGAGGAGCAACTCCTGGTGGGCTCTGCTGCGCCACCCGCTGGTGACGTGCAGGTCGACCCCCGTCGTCCGGGCGTCCTCCGCGGCCGCCATCACCGCCTCGAGCAGTGCCGGGTCGAGCCGGCCGAGGGCGGCGTCGTCGTGCAGTCCTTCCCCCAGCTCGCGCGCCGCGGCCTCCGGGGGCGTCGCCCGCGCGGCGGGCCGGAGGATGCCGTTGCCCCCACCCGGTGAGTCACAGGCGAAGACGGCGACGCCGACGGCGGCGAGGGCCAGGGCGAGGAGGAGACGGGTCCCGGTGTCGATCACGCGACGACGCTAGGAAGTCCACCGTCGCCGGGGCCTCCACCCCAGGTGCCGCCCCGGGAGCGGCAGGTCCCGACCGGCTCAGACCCAGGTGTGGGACGCCGGCGCACCGGACGCGGGGCTCAGCAGCAGCGTCCGCCCGCCTGGTGCTCGCGCTCGTGGTCGCGGCGCCGCTCGAACTCGCGCCGCGACATCGGCGGCTCGCCGAAGGCCGCGCACTCCGCGACGTAGTCGTCCCACCGGGCCTCCCCGGTGAGCTCGCGGACGTAGCGCCGCAGCGTGCGCGCCGCCTCCGCCACCCGGGTCACCGGTGGCTCCCCGCCTCGGCGCCGCGGCCGGTGGCCTCCCACTCGCGCACCGCCTCCTTCTCCTCGGCGGTGGCGATGAAGTCGGAGGGCTGGACCAGGTGGGACTCGTGCCACGGCACCTCCGTGGTGGGCAGGCCGCCGGAGCGCACCGCCTTGGCCCAGATGACGAAGGCGTTGAGGACCACCACGATCACCAGGAGCGCGAAGAGCGCCTGCAGCGTGCCGTTGACCGTGGAGTTGAAGACCACCTGCTCCATCTGGTCGACGTCGGTCGCGGGGGCGAGCAGCTCGCCGGCGTCGAGGGCGTCCGCGTAGCGCTCGCGCTGGGTGAAGTAGCCGATGGCCGGGTTGTCGGAGAACACCTTCTGGTAGCTGGCGGTCATCGTCGTGACCAGGTCCCACGCCAGACCGATCCCCGGCACCCAGGCCCACTTCACCTTGCCGTGCTTGATCAGCAACGTCACGCACAGCGTCAGCGCGATGGCCGCGAGCAGCTGGTTGGCGATGCCGAAGAGCGGGAACAGCTGGTTGATGCCGCCGAGCGGGTCGGTCACCCCGACGTAGAGCATGTAGCCCCACAGCCCGACCACCACCGCGCTCGCCGACCACGCGGCGGGCTTCCAGGAGAGGTCGGCGTAGCGCGGCCACAGGTTGCCGACGGTGTCCTGGAGCATGAAGCGCCCGACCCGCGTGCCGGCGTCGACCGCGGTCAGGATGAAGAGCGCCTCGAACATGATCGCGAAGTGGTACCAGAAGGCGGCGAGCCCGCCGCCGAACGCCTCGGTGAAGATCTGCGAGATGCCGAGCGCGAGCGTCGGTGCGCCGCCGGTGCGGGAGATGAGCGTCTGCTCCTCCACCGCCGCGGCAGCCGCGGTGAGCTGGTCGGGGGTGAGGCTGAAGCCGAGACCCGAGACGAACTCCGCGGCGGTGGCCGGGTCGGCCCCGGTGGCGCCGGCCGGGCTGTTCATCGCGAAGTAGAGACCGGGGTCGATCACGCAGGCGGCGATGAGGGCGCTGATCGCGACGAACGACTCCATCAGCATCCCGCCGTAGCCGATCATCCGGACCTGGCTCTCCTTGGCCACCATCTTGGGCGTGGTGCCCGACGAGATGAGGGCATGGAAGCCCGACAGGGCGCCGCACGCGATGGTGATGAACACGAACGGGAACAGCTTGCCGGCGAACACCGGCCCGTCGCCGTCGACGGCGAAGTCGGTCACCGCCTCCTGCTGCAGCACCGGCGCGGCGAGCACCAGGCCGATGGCGAGCAGCACGATCACGCCGATCTTCATGAAGGTCGACAGGTAGTCGCGAGGCGTGAGCAGCATCCAGACCGGCAGGATCGAGGCGACGAAGCCGTAGACCACCAGGCCGATCGTCAGCTGCTCCTTGGTCAGCGTCAGCGCCTCCTCGAGGCCCATCTGCTCGACGTAGCCGCCGCCGATGATCGCGAGGAGCAGCAGGGCGACACCGATCGCCGTGACCTCCGAGACCCGTCCCGGGCGCAGCACGCGCAGGTAGTAGCCCATGAACAGCGCGATCGGGATCGTCAGCCCGATCGAGAACACGCCCCACGGCGACTCGGCCAGCGCGTTGACGACCACCAGCGCGAGCACCGCCAGGATGATGATCATGATCGCGAAGACCGCGATCAGCGCGGCGATGCCGCCGACCAGGCCGATCTCCTCGCGCACCATCTGGCCCAGGCTCTTGCCGTCGCGGCGCATCGAGAAGAAGAGGACGACCATGTCCTGCACCGCCCCGGCGAAGATGACCCCGACGATGATCCAGATCGTGCCGGGCAGGTAGCCCATCTGGGCGGCGAGGACCGGGCCGACCAGCGGGCCGGCCCCGGCGATGGCGGCGAAGTGGTGGCCGAAGAGCACGTGCCGGTCGGTGACGTCGAAGTCGCGGCCGTTGTCGTGCCGCTCGGCCGGGGTGGCCCGGGTGTCGTCGACGCCCAGCACCCGGTAGGCGATGAAGCGGGAGTAGAAGCGGTAGGCGATCGCGTAGGAGGACAGGGCCGCGAAGAGGATCCAGAGGGCCGAGACCTCCTCCCCGCGGGAGAGCGCCAGGACGCTCCAGCAGACGGCGCCGACGACGGCGACCGCGCCCCACACCACGATGGCCTTCGCGCTCATCCGGGACCGACCGCTCGGCGGTGACGGCGATCGGGGCGTGCTGGTCGACTGCGTGGCCATGCGCGACTCCTCCGTGCTCAGGCGCGCCCCGGCGGGCCGCGAGCCTTCCCCCGAATGACTACCCCGCCGGCCGACCCCACCGCAAGGTGTCCGCCACGGCGAACCCACCCCGCCGATCGGACCACCTCACGACGGATCGGTGCCACGATGGGCGCCATGGAGGTCGAGCTCGCCGAGGTCCGCGACTTCCTGGCGGGCCACGCGCCCTTCGACGGGCTGCCCCCGGGCGACCTGGCCGGTCTCCCCCGCCGGTGCACCGCGCGCTACGCCAGGCGCGGCACCGTCGTCCTCGACGTCGGCGAGCCGGGCGAGGGCCTCTACGTCGTGCGCTCGGGCGCCGTGGAGGTGTGCGACGAGGCCGGCGGGCTGGTCGACCGGATCGGCACCGGCGAGGCGTTCGGGATGAGCTCGCTGCTCGAGCACCGGCCCACGCGCCACCGCTGCACCGCCGTCGAGGACACGCTGCTGCTGGTCCTGGAGCCGGCGGCGTTCGACGAGCTGTGCCGCGCGCACCCCGACGTCGCCGCCTTCTACGCCGCCACCCACCACACGCGGCTCACGCGGGCGATCCGCAACCTCCGGCGGGCGACGTCGGGCAGCACCGCGCTGGGCACCCGCGTCGGCGACCTTGTCACCCGGCCCGCGGTGACCACGGCTCCCGGCACGCCGGTGCGCGACGCCGCGGGCACCATGTCGCGCGCCGGGGTCTCCAGCGTCCTGGTCGTCGAGGACGACGAGCTGCTCGGCATCGTGACCGACCGCGACCTGCGCAACCGCGTGCTCGCCGCCGACGTGCCGCCGCACACGCCGGTGCGCGCGGTGATGACCCCCGACCCGGCCACGCTGTCCCCCGACGCGCCGGCGTTCGAGGCGCTGCTGGAGATGGTCGCCCGCGACATCCACCACCTCCCGCTCACCGACGACGCCGGACGGCCGATCGGCCTGGTGACCACCACCGACCTGGTCCGGCTCGAGAACGCCGACCCCGTCCACCTGGCCGCGGCGATCGGCGGGCAGACGACGCTCCCCGGCGTCGTCGCCGAGGCGCCCGGCATCCGCGCCGTGCTCGGCCGGCTCGTGGAGCGCGACGTCACCGCCGCGGACGTCGGCCGCGTCGCGACCGCCCTCGGCGACGCCGTCCGACGCCGGGTGCTCGCGCTGGTCGAGGACGAGCTGGGGCCGCCGCCGGTGCCCTACAGCTGGGTCGTGCTCGGCTCGGCCGCCCGCGACGAGGAGGGGTTCACCGCCGACCAGGACCACGCGATCGTGCTCGCCCACGAGCCGGACGACGCGGGCGCCGCCTGGTTCGCCGAGCTCGCCGCACGGGTCACCGCTGCGCTCGAGGAGTGCGGCTGGCCGCGCTGCCCGGGCGAGGTGATGGCCACCAACCCCCAGTGGCGGCTGAGCGTCGCGCAGTGGCAGGACCAGTTCACCCGGTGGTCGCGCGAGCCGCACCCCGACGCCGTGCTGCGCGCGGCGATCTTCCACGACATGCGCCACCTCGCGGGCGAGCGGCGGCTCGCCGAGCAGGTGCACCGCGCGTCGGTGCGGACCGCCTCCCCACGCCTGCTCGGCCACCTGTCGCGGCAGGCGCTGTCGATGCGCCCACCGCTCGGCTTCTTCCGCGGACTCGTGCTGGAGCGCCACGGCGAGCACCGCGACACCCTCGACATCAAGCGCCCCATCGCCGCGGTCGTGCAGCTGGCCCGCATCCATGCCCTCCGCGCGGGGTCGCCCGCCCTCACGACGCGACGCCGGCTCGAGGCCGCGGTCGCGGGGGGCGTCCTCGACCGGGACGCCGCGACCGAGCTCGCCGACGCGCTCGAGCTGATGAGCCACCTGCGCCTGCACCATCAGGCGGCGCAGGTGGCGGCCGGCGAGACGCCCGACAACAACGTGCGCCCCGCCGACCTGACGCAGTGGCAGCGCCGCCACCTGCGCGACGCCTTCGAGATCGTCCGGTCCGCGCAGCAGACCCTGTCCAGCCGCCTGCCGCCGGGGTTCGAGTGAGGGCGCTCCGTCCCCTCCTGGCCCGCCGCCCGCGCGGGCCGGATCGCTATCCGCCGGGCCCGGTGCGCGAGCTCGCGGCGGCGCCCGCCCCACCTGCCGCGACGCCGGTGTCGCGGCTCGAGCTCCTCGCGCTGGACGTCGAGACGACCGGCCTCGACCCGCGCACCGACCACCTGCTCTCGCTCGGGTGGGTGCCCCTGGCGGGCGGACGCGTACGGCTCGCCGACGCGCGCGAGCACCGCGTACGTCCTCCCGACGGCGTGGGCGTGGGTGCCTCGGCCACGTGGCACCGCCTGACCGACGACGGGCTCGCCGACGCCCCCGCGGTGGCTGACGTCCTGCCGCAGCTGCTCGCCGACCTGCACGGCCGGGTGCTGCTCGCCCACCACGCGCCGATCGAGGTGGGGTTCGTCGCCGCGGCCACGCTGGCGGCGTACGGCGCCCGGGCACCGCTGACCGTGGTGGACACCCTCGCCCTCGAGCACCGGCTGCGTGCCGACGTGCACGGGGAGGTGCAGGGCTCGTTGCGGCTCGACGCGGCCCGCCGCACCTACGGGCTCCCCCGCTACGCCGCCCACGACGCCCTGACCGACGCGATCGCCGCGGCCGAGCTGCTCCTCGCGCAGGTCGCCGAGCTCGAGCAGCGGCTGGGCCGCGAGGTGCTGCTGCGCGACCTGCAGCCGAAGCGGTCCGGGTAGCGGTCCCGGGCCTCAGCCGGCGACCGACGGCTCCGCGACCGGCACCAGCTCGTCCGCGATCCCGCGCGCTCAGGCGGAGGCGCCGGGCGCGAAGCGCCACTCGAGCGTCGCGCGGTAGGTCTCCCCCGGCCGCAGCACGGCAGACGGCCACTCGGGCCGGTTGGGCGAGTCGGGGAACAGCTGCGGCTCGAGCGCGACGCCGTCGCCCTGGCGGTAGCGGCCGCGGCGGGTCGAGCGGCGGGTGCCGTCGAGGACGTTGCCGGTGTAGACCTGCACGCCGGGCTGGTCGGTCCACACCTCGACGCTCGTGCGGGTCGCCGGGGAGGTGAGCACCGCGGCCCGGCGCAGCCCGGTGCCGCGCACGACGTAGTTGTGGTCGAGGCCGCGGGTCGCGACCATCTGGGGGTGCTCGGCCCGCAGCACCGGCCCGAGCACCGCCGGGCGGCGCAGGTCGAACGGGGTGCCGGTCACCGGGGCGTGGTCGCCGAGCGGGATCCCGCTGTCGTCCACCGGCGTGTAGGCGTCGGCCTCCACCGTCAGCTCGTGGCCGTCGATCGTCCCCGCCCCCTCGCCGTCGAGGTTGACGTAGGCGTGGTTGGTCAGGTTGACGACGGTGGGGGCGTCGGTCGTCGCGTGCATCGCCACCCGCACCGCGTCGCCCTCGACGCGGTAGCGCACCCGCACCGACACCTCCCCGGGGAAGCCCTGGTCGCCGTCGGGGCTCACCAGCGTGAGCACCGCCTCGTGGGTGTCGTGCGACTCGACGTCCCACAGGCGTACGTCGAACCCGTCGGGGCCGCCGTGCAGGCTGTTGCCGCGGTCGTGCGTGCGCACCTCGACCTCGCGGCCGTCGAGCACGAACCTTCCCGCGGCGATCCGGTTGGCGTAGCGACCGATGGTGCCCCCCACGTAGTCGCTGCTCGCGAGCCGCTCCTCGACGTCGGGGTGGCCGAGCACGACGTTGCGCCGCTCGCCGTCGCCGCACCCGACCACCAGCCGGTGGACCGTGGCACCCAGGGTGAGCACCTCCACCACGGGCCCCGGCGCGGCCCCGATCGTCAACAGGCGCACCTCGCGCCCGTCGGGCATCCGGCCGAACACCCGGTCGTGCGTGTCGTCGCTCACGCCCCCATCCTCGGGCATCGCGCCCCGGCTCCAGGGGCGCGCCCCGCCGGTCCCGCAGTCCGGAAGTCCCCCCTTGGGGGTGGATTGTGGGCAAAGCCCGGCGGCACGCGCCGTCGCGACGTACGGTCGTGCCCGCATGGGGGGCTGGATCCGGGACCCCGCCGGGCCGGGGGGCTGGCGGGAACCGGGCACGGCAGACCGCGCGCCGCGCCGGAGGATCGCGACAGTTTGCCGGTTCGCCGGACAGCGCGGCGCGCGGCCCCTATGCTCCCCTGCACCGGCCGCCCACCGCGGCGTCCGGCGCGGACCCTGGCCGTCGGTGCCCACCAGCCGACCGAACGGCGAGTCCACCCCCGGCGACGACTCGAGGTCGACCAGCCTGCGGGTGCGGGTGATGCCTGCCGCCACGTCGACGACCTTCTGGTCGGCGGTGACGTCGAGCCGCTCCATCAGGATCCCCAGGGCCTGCCCGATGACGAGCCGGTCGTGCATCCCGAGGCCGAGCTGGTCGATCTGGCGCTCGGCCTCGGTCACCAGCGCCAGGTGGGCGGCGATCGCCTGGCCGACCGCGACGTCGTCGGAGTAGACGGACAGCGACATCATCGACGCCACCTCGAGCTCGGCGTGCACCCGCGAGGCCCACTGCGGCCAGCCCTGGTGCGTCGGAGGGAGCCGGCGCACCGATCAGGACAGCCGGAAGACATGCACGACGTGGGGGGTGTCGACCAGCGTGTGCGGGGCGAACGCGTGGTAGGCCCACAGGTGGACCCACGCGTTGCCGGTGCGCACCGTGAGGTAGGTCTTGAACATCCCGGGCGCCAGGTAGGTGAGCACCACGAAGACCAGGGAGAGCAGGGCGGACCGCGGCGAGTCCAGGACCGCCCAGGCGTCCCACACGTGCAGCGCCGCATAGGTGAGGCCGCCGCACAGCACCGTCGCGGTCACCGACCCGGTGAGGCGGAGGAACCGCGGGACCAGGATCGCGTAGAGGAACACCATCGCCGGCAGCCCGGTGCCGAGCAGGTAGAGCACGAACGTCAGGGCGGCTCCCCGCACCAGGACGCCCGCCGGGAGGTCGAGGCTGTCCGGCCGGAGCACGAGGACCTGGGAGCAGGTCTCGAGGGCGAGGACGACGGCCACCACGAGCAGGTCGTTGCGACGGTCCGACGACCTCAGGCCGAGCGACGTGGCGCTGTAGCGCCGGCCGAACCAGGCGAGCGGGACGATCGCGTAGACCGCGAGGTTGTAGGCCGCCCACGCCAGCGCCTCGAGCGGCTCCACGTGCGCGTGCGTGCCGAACAGGGTCCCCGCGAGGTGCAGCCCGAACGGGCTCCACCCCATCGCGCTCGCCAGGAGGTGGCCCCCCGCCAGCCCGCACGCGCCGTAACCGAGCAGGCCGAGGGTCTCCCGCCACGCCTGCCTGCGCTCCGGCGCGCGCGCGGCGACCCCGGGGTCGGTGCGACGGCGGGTCAGCCACCTCACCACGAGCATCAGCACCAGCACCTGGAGCAGGCCCACGTTGGTCTCGAGGAGGACGTCGCCGGTGCTCAGCCCGGCGCGCGCGGGCCAGTCGAACGGCAGCGACCCCGGCGCGGCGAGCCAGACGTACGCGTTGGCCGCGAGCCACAGGGCGACCACCGTCGCCAGTGCCCGACGCCCCCGCGGCGCGGCCGTCCTGGTGTCAGGTCTCGTGTCGAGACTCATCGCCGACCCCCGTTCTATTACGACTGTGATAGAACGCACGCTAGCACAGGTGTGATACACAGAGCCGTGCCCCGAGCCGTCGATCGTGAGGAGCGCCGCCGCCAGCTCGCCGCGGCGGTGTGGCGGGTCGTCCGCGACGAGGGGGTGGAGCAGGCCTCGGTCCGCAACGTGGCGCGCGAGGCCGGGCTGTCGACCGGGTCACTGCGCCACTACTTCGCCAGCCAGTCCGACCTCCTGCGGTTCGCGATGCACCTGGTCATCGAGCGGCTGGAGGCCCGCGTGGCCGCGCTCGACCTGCCCGACGACCGCCTCGCGGCCGCGAAGACCGCGCTGGCCCAGCTGTTGCCGCTCGATCCGGAGCGGGCGGTCGAGAACGAGGTGTGGCTGGCGTTCTCGGTCAGGGCGATGGTCGACGACGACCTGCGGGCGCTGCGCGACGACGCCTTCGACCGGCTGCGGGCGGCGTGCCACCGGTGGGCGGGCGCACTGCTGTCGGACGCCTCGCCGGAGGTCGTCGACCTCGAGGCCGAGAGGCTCTTCGCGCTCGTCGACGGGCTCGCGGTGCACGCCGCGCTGCGACCCGACGCCGCCTCCGTGTCGGGGATGCAGGCGGTGCTGGACCTGCACCTCGAGGCGCTCGCCCAGCGGGCGGTCAGTCCCCCGGGTTGACCCCGCACGCCTCGTCGAGGTGTCCGAAGGCCACGGTGACCCACGCGGGGGCGCCGTCCTCGTTGCCGTGCTCCGCGACGTGGTCGGCGGCGTCGGCAGCGTCGCCGAAGACCCGCTCGACCTCCGCGTCGCCGCGCTCGGCGACGTCGCGGAGCACGCTGGCGGCCCGCCCCACGTCACCCGCGGTCATCGCGTCCTCCACGGGCTCGCGCACCTCCGCGCACGCCTCGGTCATCGACAGCTCGTCGGCGCCGCACCCGGCCACCGCGAGCACGGTGACCAGTGCCAGTCCGAGCCGCACCATCAGCGTCCCCTCACCATCGTCGAGCCGCGTCGCGACCTCGCCACCTCGAACGTACTGGAGATCGGCGTCCGCGGGGATGCCGCGCCTCATCGGCGGACGCGGAACGTCCAGGTCGCGGCCTGCCGGTTGCCGGCGGCGTCCACGACGACGAGTCGCGCGGTGTGCCGGCCGAGGGCGAGCGGGCGGCGCGGCGTCCACCGCACCTGCCCGCGCCGGGCGACGTGGCGCACCGGCGCGACCCGGGCGCCGTCGACCTGCAGCACGACGCGTCGTACGGACGAGTGGGCGTCGCGGACCCTGGCCCGCAGCGTGGGGGTGCGGTCGGTGGTCACCGACGGCCGAACGGCGCGGACGACCGGGGCGGTGCGGTCGACGGCCCACTCGTGCGAGGCCGGGGTGGCGTCGGCGTTGCCGGCCGCGTCACTCGCCCGCACCAGCAGCCGGTGCCGGCCCTGGTCGAGGCCGGTGAAGCGCGCCGTCGCGGGGCAGGCCTGCCACGCGGCGCCGTCGAGGCTGCACGTGAAGGTGCTGCCGGCCTCGGTGCTGGTCAGCGTGAAGGTCGCCCGCCGGGCACGGACCACGCCCTCGGGCCCGCCGCTCACGGCGGTGTCGGGGGCCGCGGTGTCGACCGGGGTCGGCCCGGGGGGCGCGGCCACGGCCACGGCCACGGTCGCGATGTCGGTGTTGCCGTGACCGTCGGCGACCGTCAGCTTCGCGGTGTGGGTGCCGCTGGCGGTGTAGACGTGGTGCGGGTCGGTGCCGCGGCCGGTGCTGCCGTCGCCGAAGTCCCAGGCGTAGGTGAGTCCGGCGACGCTGGGCGCCAGGTCGACGCAGCCGATGCGGAGCGCGGGGTTGTCGGGGTCGTGGATGACGACCGAGACCGCCTGCTCGTCGGCTCGCTGGGGCTGGACGACCTCGACCAGCCCGCTGCGTCCGTGGGCGTCGGAGGTGAAGGGAAGCCAGATCTCGTTGGCCTCCTCGAACGGCAGCGCCTCGTCGAACCGGAAGTGTGCGCCGGCGTTGTTGGACGAGCAGGCCTCCTCGTGCACGTGCACCATGTGCATGGCGCGGGCCTTGAGTCCGCTCACGTCGAGGGAGGCGTGGGTGGCACCGCGCCGGCGCACCATCGTGGCGGTGCCGGTGAGCTCGGGGTAGGCCGTGAGCCCGTGGGCGAATGCCCGGAACGGCCCGCTGGTGCTCACCTCGGCGGAGAACGCCACCGCGAGGGGCGCCGTCCCCGAGGCCGGCGTCGCCGTCGCGGAGACGTGCGGCAGCTCGTGGTGGGCGTGGGCGTCGGTCACGGTGATGTCGACGGTGTCGGTCCCGGTGACTCCGTCGGCGTCGGTGGCGGCGAGCGTCGCGGTGTAGCGCCCGGGCGAGGCGTAGGAGTGCTGGTGCTCGGCACCGGCGCCGGTCGCGCCGTCCCCGAAGTCCCACACGTAGGTCAGCTCGCCGTCGCCGGCCTGCTGGGCCGAGCCGCTGAAGGCGACGTCGAGCGGCGCCGGCCCGGTCGTCGGGGTCGCGCTCGCGTCGACCGTCGGCGCCTCGCCCCCGGGCTCCCCGGACTCGGTCACCACGACCGTGCCGGTCATCATCGTGCCGTGGATGGAGCAGGTGTAGGAGTAGGTGCCGGGCGCGGTGAACGTGTGCCGGACCGGGCCGTCCGGGTCGTCGGGCGTGCGGTACTCCTGCACCGGGGGCACCCAGGTGCCGGCGGGCGTGTCCACCGACGTCAGGTCGTGCTCCTGGCGGGCCGTCGGCCACTCGAAGCGCCACTCGACCGTGTCGCCGACCGCGATCGTGACCCGCGACGTGCCGGTGTCGCGTGAGCGCCAGCTGTTGCCGTCGGCGTCGTCGACCGCGTCCACGACCCAGGTGCGCGCCGCCTGGCCGGCAGCCGGCGCGGGCGAGCCCGGGAGCGCGCCGGCCGCCACGAGGCCGGAGAGCACGAGAACGGCGGTCACGGCAGTCGTCACAGCGGCCCGCAGGGCCCGACGTGAGGTGAGCATCACACGACGCTAGGGCGACGCGTGGCACACGGTCAAGAACCTCGTCCTACCATGTGAACGGATTCTTGAGTGCGTCCACACTTGTGGACGCCCGGTGACGGAACGGCCCCCGCGGAGTCCCGCGGGGGCCGTTCGTCTCGCACCGGGTGCGGCTCAGGTCAGCGGACCCAGAACCACTCCCGGACCTGGCTCCCCGAGGTGCTCGCGTTGCCCCGGTAGGTGACCGACACCCAGTGCCTGCCGACCTTGAGGTTGCGCTCGACCTTGAGGACGTAGCGACCCTTCTCGTCGAGCCTGGCCACCGTGACCAGGCGTCCGTCGATGCGGATCTGCACCTTGCCCCTCGCCGGCACGCCCCGCAGCGACGCGACCTTGGCGACCACCCTGAAGTCGCGCTTCCAGGTGAGCACCTCGGGCTTGATCGTCACGACGGTCCGCGACCTCGCCTTGCGGGTCGGCCCGGGGTCGACGACGACGGTGACGTCCGCGGACGACGCACGGTGGCTGGCGTTGCCGGCGTAGCGCAGCGTCAGCACGTGCTGGCCGACCGGCAGGGACCGCGGCGGCAGCACCACGGTGCCACGACCACCCGCGACCGCAGCGGTCGCGACCAGGGCTCCGTCCTTGCGCAGCTCGACCGTCCCGGACGCGGTCTCCGGAGAGACCGTGACCGACACCGAGCCGCTTGCGCCGTAGGTCACCGGCAGCGCCGCACCCGCGACCGCCGTGGTGGCCGGACCGTCACCGGGCTGGCCCGGTCCGCCGCCCGCCGCCTTCTTCACCGTGATGGTCACCGTCGTCGTCGCCGAGGTGGCGGTGCCGTCGCTGGCCCGGTAGGTGAAGGTGTCGGTGCCGGAGTACGCGGCCCGCGGGGTGTAGGTGAACGACCCGTCGGCACCCAGCACCACCGTGCCGTTGGCCGGCTGGGTGAGACCCGTCGCGCTCAGGCTGTCGCCGTCGGCGTCGGTGTCGTTGCCCAGCACGCCGGGCGCCGGGAGCACCAGCGGTGCGCCCTCGACCGCGTTGAACGCGTCGGGTTGCCCGACCGGAGCCCTGTTGACCGGCGGCACCTCGGCCTTCCGCACCGTGATGGTCACCGTCGTCGCCGCCGACGACGCGATCCGGTCACTGACCCGATAGGTGAAGGTGTCGGTGCCCGAGAACCCGGCCCGCGGGGTGTAGGTGAACGACCCGTCGGCGCCCAGCACCACCGTGCCGTCGGTCGGCTGGGTGAGACCCGTCGCGATGAGGCTGTCCTCGTCCGCGTCGGTGTCGTTGCCCAGCACGCCGGGCGCGGCGACGGTGAGGGGGGTGCCCTCGTCGGTGCCGTAGGCGTCCGCGCCACCGACCGGCGCCCGGTTGGGCGGCGGGCAGGTGGCGACCTCGGCGACCTGGTCGGCGTCGAGCTCGTAGCCGTAGATCCGGAAGTCGTCGACCAGCTCGGTCGGCTTCGGGTCGGGATAGCTGGTGTTGCCGATGAAGTTGGCGGTCGTGCCATCCTCCCCGACGTCACCCATGTCCACCGGGATGGTGTTCTGCGCCATCAGCTCGCCGTCGAAGTAGATCCGTCCGACCGTGCCGGGTCCGTCCGCGGAGGGCCCGAGGGTGACCACCACGTGCGTCCACTCGTTGAGGGGAAGATCCCCCTCACCGGGCAGCTGGATGCGGTGGTCGGTCCCGTTGTCGACGCGCAGCGTGGCCGCGAACCCGCGGTCGCCACCGAAGGTCGAGGACTGGATCAGCAGGTACTCCTGGGTGCTCTTGCCGATCTGGACGTGGGTGGTCCAGTCGGGCAGGTCGGTGGGTCGGATCCACGTGGACAACGAGAACTCCGCATCCATGCCGGCCGTGATGTTGTTGGGCAGGTTGACGTGACCGGTGCCGTTGAGCGACACCGCACCGGCGCACTGCCCGGTCCCCCAGCCAGCACCCTGCACGAGCGTCGCCGCTCCAACGGACGCGTCGATCCCGGAGTTGTGCACGGACGTGCCCTGTCCCTCGTCGAACCTGTAGTGGACGGGGATCCCCGCGGACGGCGGCGGCCGGGACACGATGTGGGTGGTGGAGGCCTGCGAGTCGCGCCAGCCCTCCCCGGCCACGAAGCGCACCTCGATCTCGTGCTGTCCCTGGCCCAGCGTGAGGGGCAAGAACGCCACCGCACCGTCGACGACGTCGACCGGCACGCCGATCCGGCCACCGTCGACCCAGAGCTCGGCCTCGCCCTCGGGGTCGCCCGGGACCTCGTCGGTCACCGTCGCGGAGACCGTGAGCGGCTCGTTGAACGGGGAGGGCGACTCGGGCGTGACCGTGAGCGTGGTCGTGGTCTCGAGGGCGGTGCCCTCCTCGTGGAGCGACGTGACGTCGGCCTGGGTCAGCGTGGACTCGTAGAGCCGCACGTCGTCCATCAGCCCGTCGAACGACGGGTCGTCGACGTAGCCGTTGCGCCCCAGCCAGTTGTTGGCCGTGGGCCCGACGTCGCCCATGTCGATGGTGAGGTCGTCCTCCGCGGCGACGACCTCGCCGTTGAGGTAGAGCGTGCCCGTCGCGCCCTTGCGGGTGAAGACGACGTGGTTCCACTGTCCCTGCACCACGTCGACCTCGTCGGGCGCCTGGACGCGCTCCTGGAGGTTCGAGCCCTTGGCCTTGAAGGTGGCCGCCAGGCCACGGTCGCCGCCGCTGGTGCGCATCTGGATCTGGAAGAAGCTGCCGGCGTCGCCGAGCCCGTCACCGATGTGGAACAGGTTGATCCAGTCGCCCATCGTGTCGGGGCGCACCCAGAACGAGGTGGTGAAGTCGTCCGCACCTCGCAGCAGGTTGTCGGGCAGGTCGGCGGTGTTGGCGTTGGGACCGCCCGGCAGGTCGAGGGCGCCACCGATGACGCCGTCGGCCGCCCACCCGGTCTCGCCGGTCAGCTCGGCCGACCCGACGGACCTGTCGGTGCCGGTGTTGGCCGCCGTGCGACCCTCCTGCTCCTCGAACTCGTAGTGGACCGCGACGTCACCGGTGCCGGGGTCGACCGCGGTGATGACGAGGTTGTCGATCATCATCCCGGCGTCGCCGTCACCCGCCTCGAGGCGGAGCGTCTCGTTGCGCCTGCTCGCGGTGAAGCTGCTCACCCAGGTGCCGTAGACGACCTCCTGCCCGTTGCCCTGCGAGGGCAGGTCGGTGCCGGCCGTCAGCGTGTGGTCGAGCGAGCCGATGGCCACCCGCGCGTTGGCGGGACCGGCCGGTGCGGCAGACCTGCTGTCGCGGGCGTAGCGCAGGTGGATGCGGTAGTCGCGGCCCGGGTCGAGACCCGGGACGACCCGCGACAGCGCGCCCGACTGGCCGAGGGCCAGGCTGTAGCCCACCTTGCCGAGCGCGCCCTGGCTGGCGTGCTGGGCGGGAACCAGCTGGACCTGGCTGTCGACGTTCCACGGAGCCATCCGGCCGCTGTCGGGGGCGATGTCGGCGATCGCGCCGGCGTTGCCCGGGAAGCGGGGGTACTCGAACATCTCGACGACCTGCGGGGTGCGCTGGTCCATCGCGACCGTGGGGTCGATGTCGAGGATCGAGGCGACCGACGGGGTGCCGTCCTCGTCGAAGACGAACAGCATGTAGGCGCCCGGAGGGGCGTAGGTGGCGTCCACGGGCGAGGTGACGGTGATCCCGTCGGGGCCCTGGACGAAGTCGAGGTCCTGGAAGTTCTGGTCGTTGTTGAAGCTGTGGGTCACCGACCCGTTGCGGACCAGGGTCACCCGCGAGACCGGCGTGGACGCCTCGATCTGGAACGTGCCGTCGTAGCCGATCTCCTGGGGGGCCTCGGTGATCTCCGGGCGCTCGGCGAGCTCGTCGCCGTCGAACAGGTAGGCCGGGGAGTAGTACTCCACGTCCGTGTAGTTGCGCGGACCCGGGGCGCCACCGCCACCGATCATGACGCGGCCGTCAGGAAGGAGCAGCGCCGCGGAGTGGTAGAGGCGCGCGTGCTCGTAGGGCACCTCGATCGTGGTCCACTTCCCGGTGTCGGGGTTCCAGATCTCGGCGTTGGTGACGTAGCCGCCGTTCTCGGCGTTCTGGCGGCTGCCGCCGGTGACCAGGACGTCGCCGTCGGGCAGGATCGTCGAGTTGGCCCAGTGCCGCTGGTACTTCATCGGCTCGGTCGGCTCGATGACCGGGCTGGCGGTGCCGCCGGGAGTGGTCAGGTCGACGGTGAAGCCGGCACGGGCCCCGTCGGGGCCGCCGCCGTTGGCCCACCAGCCGCCACCGACCTGCAGGATCTTGCCGGGTCGGTACATCGCGGCCGTCGACGTGGCGCCGACGGGGTTGCCCTGGGCGCCCTGGTTGGCGATGTTCGCCGGGAGCTCGCTGATCAGCGTCAGCTCGCCGGTGCCGTCATTGCCGTCGGGGTCGAGCTCGTACATCTGGGTGCCGGTGATGTTGAACAGCGTGCCCTTGCCGGGGGTCACGAAGGCCCGGGGGTACCACCAGCGGTTCTGGTGCCTGCCGTAGGCCGCCTCGCTCTTGGCGCCGGTCAGCAGCCTCCAGCTGGCGCCCTCGTCGGGGGTGTAGACCTCGGGGGTCAGGACACCCGGACCGCCGGGGCCGCCGCTCAGGCTGCCGCCCTGGACGACGACGGAGCCGTCGGGCATGGTCGTGCCGGTGGGGTACCACCGGGCGTAGTGCATCGGGGCCTCGTTCTGCAGGCCGTTGTTGGTGTCGTAGCTGGTGACGCCCATCGACGCGTCGTTGGGCGCGTTCTCGCCGAGGCCGTCGTCGCCGCCGACGGTCAGCACCTTCTTGGTGTGAGGGCTCTGCACCTGCATGGAGCAGAACAGGTCGGTGTAGGTGGCGTTCTCGATGATCCCGGCGCGCAGCTCGGCGCGGGTCATGTCCATGCTCCTCGGCTCGGCCGGGTCCCAGATGTCGATCTCGACCTGGCCGCCCTGGTAGATCGACTCGTCGCCGGTCCAGTCGAACGCGCCCGGGCCGCCCTGGCCGCCCTTGCTGCCGAAGGACTGCACCTTGCCGTCCGTGGTCAGCGCCATGTTGATGGGCATCAGGGGCCACGGCACGACGCCGCTCCACGAGCCCTCCTCGTCCTTGACCGGCGGCGAGCAGTCGGCCTCGAGCAGACCCGCGGCGTAGGCGAGGCCGTGCTTCATCTGCGTGCGGATGTAGGGCTCGGCGTAGGACGTCTCGGTGTGGCCGAGCCCGGAGTACCACGAGCGGCCGTCGTCGATCTCCTGGCACCAGGTGATCGGGTGGGTGGTGCCCTGGCGACCCATGCCGTAGGAGAACTCGTCGGCCTCGACCAGGGTGCGCACGTGCGGCGCCGGGTTGACCGTCCAGTCGTACCACTCGTCCTGGCGGTTGACCCTGCTCGGCAGGCCCTCGGTGAGCGGGTGCTCCTCGTCCTCGACGACGACGTCACCCGGCCGCACGCCGGGGTCCTCCGGGTGTCCCTCGGACATGGCGCCCACCAGGCGGAGGTAGAACGGGTTGACGTCGTGCTCGCTCTGACCCACCGACCAGCCGGTGTAGTGCATGCCGGTGAAGCCACCGCCGCCGCGGATGTACTCCTCCAGCGCGGCACGCTGCTCCAGGTTGAACAGCACGCCGCCGGTCTGCATGAACGAGACGGTGTCGACGGTGGCGAGGTTGGCGGTGTTGAACGCCGCGGGGTCCTCCGTCGCCTGGATCTGCACCTGCTGGTCGTACTCCTCGCCCAGGTCGGCCGCGAGGTCGCGGATGGCCTGGACGCCCTCGTCCCATGAGGCGTGGTAGCCGGTCTTGTAGAAGAGCAGCACCCGGAGGACGCCGTCGTCCGCGGGCGCGGCGGCAGCGACCGGCGCGGCGGAGACGGGCGGCGCCACGCCGCCGGCGACCGCCAGGGCGGCCGCGAGCGCCACCGCGGGAGCGAACGACGTGGGCATGGACTTCACGCGTGAGGCTCGCGCGCGAAGATAAGGGCGAAGCTTCATCTCGGGATCCCTCGGCTTGGCTCGGATGACTCGAGGGCGTGGCTGTCGCCGGCACTCGTGGGCCGAACGTATGACCGTCATCACACAGAGTCAAGAAACTCGTCCACCATTCTGGACGATCTGGACCACTTGTCCACGTACGTGGACGACCGGGCCTCGTGGGGCTCGGGCAGGCGGCGGGCGGGCGGCGCCCGCCCCTCGGAACGACGGTTGTGCCCCCCGTTCCGAGTTCCATATGCTGACATCTGTTCACATTCCCGACCCGCCTGTCCGTCGTCCTGCCCTCGCAGGCGTCCCGATCGAAGGAACCCTCATGCCCAACATCACCGTCGAGCTGCTGCGCGGCCGCACCGTCGAGCAGCGCCGCGCCTTCGCCGAGGCCGTCGCCGACAGCGCGGTGGAGATCCTCGGCGCACGCCGCCAGGACGTCCGCATGGTCTTCAGCGAGATCACCCCCGACACCGTCGCCAACGGCGGCGTGCTGGCGAGCGAGGACCAGTCGCGAGCCGGGGTGGTGGCCGCCCTCGACGACAGGGGCTGAGCCGCACCCGGCCTCCCGCTCGAGGACGCCCACGACGCGACGAGGGGCCCCGCCGGATCACTCCGGCGGGGCCCCTCGCTGCGCGGTGTCGGCGCGGGTCAGCGCACGACCCGGATCCGCTGCCGGTCCCTGCTCCACTCGGTGGCGGCGTCACCGCTGTAGGTGACCGCCACCATGTGCCGCCCGACGTTGAGGTTGCGCCGGATCCTCACGACGTAGCGCCCCTCGTCGTCGAGCCGGCCCACCGCCACCCGGCGACCGTCGATGCGCACCTTCACGGTGCCGGTCGGCGGCCCGGCCTCGCCCAGCACCGAGCCGACCTGCACGACGACGCGGAAGTCCTGCTTCCACCTCAGCCGCGTGGGCCGCACCTTCACGAGCGTCCGCGACGCCACCGTGGTGGTCGGCGCCGCCTCCACCAGCACGGTGACCTCTCCCGTGGACGCACGGTGCTTCGCGTCGCCGCCGTAGTGCAGCGTCAGGGCGTGCTGCCCCACCGGGAGGGAGCGCTGCGGCAGCAGCACCATGGCCTGCCCACCCGTGACGGCGCCCGTCGCGAGCACGTGGCCGCCGCGCCGCACCTCGACCAGGCCGGTGGCCGACTGCGGGGAGAGGGTGAGCGACACCGCACCGCTCGCGCCGTAGGTCACCGGCAGCGCCGCCCCCGCGAGGGCCGTGGTGGTCAGCCCGTCGTCGGGCAGGCCCGGTTCGCCGCCGGTCGCAGGCGACACCGTGACGACCACCGTGGCAGGCGCCGACAGGTCCTCGCCGTCGCTGGCCCGGTAGGTGAAGAGGTCGGTGCCGGAGAACCCGGCTCGGGGGGTGTAGACGAGCGAGCCGTCCTCGGCGAGCTCGAGTGTGCCGTGGGCGGGCGGCGTCGCGTCGACGGCCGTCAGCTCCTGCCCGTCCGCGTCGGAGTCGTTGCCCAGCACGCCCGGTGCCGCCAGCACCAACGGCGCACCCTCCACCGCGTCGAACGCGTCGGGCTCCGCGACCGGGGCCGCGTTGACCCTGATGGTCACCGTCGTCGGCTCCGAGCCGGCGACGCCGTCGCTGGCCCGGTAGGTGAAGGTGTCGGTGCCGGCGAACCCGTCGCTCGGGGTGTAGGCGAACGAGCCGTCCCCGGCCAGGTCGACCGTTCCGTGGGCCGGCTGGGTGAGCCCGGTCGCGGTGACGTCGTTCCAGTCGGGATCGGTGTCGTTGCCCAGGACGCCGGGCGCGTCCACGGTGAGGACCTGGTCGGCCCCGGTGGAGTAGGAGTCCGCCACCGCGACCGGCGCCGCGTTGGGCGGCTCGGCGGCGTGGAGGGTGGCGACCTCCTCGGCGCTCAGCTCGTACCCGTAGAGGCGGAAGTCGTCGACCGTCCCGCCCGGACGGGGGTCGTTCCAGCTGGTGTTGCCGATGAAGTTGGCCGTCGTCCCGCCCTCGCCCACGTCACCGATGTCGACGGGGATGTTGTGGCGGGTGGCCGCGTCGACGAGCACGCCGTCGAGGTAGATCCGGCCAGTGGTGCCTCCGCCCGTGGGCGACGGGCCGAGGGTCACCACGACGTGGGTCCACTCGCCGAGCGGCAGGTCGGAGTCGCCGGGCAGCATGATGCGGTACTGCTCGCCGTCGTCGACGCGCAGCGTGGCCGCGAAGCCCCGGTCACCGTTGATGACCGACGACTGCAGGAGGAAGAACTCCTGGGTGCTCTTGCCGAGCTGGACGTGCGTGGTCCAGCTGGGCAGGGTGGTCGGCTTGATCCACGTCGAGACGGTGATCTCCTCGTCCATGCCCGCGGTGATGTCGTCGGGGAGCTCGACGTGGCTCGAGCCGGTCACCGGTCCGGCGGGGCCGCCGGGCAGGGAGACGCCGTCGTCGTACCTGCCCTCGGCCCACGTGGTCGCTCCGACCAGCGTCGCCGGGCCCACGGTGGTGTCGGTGCCGTAGTTGGCCGCCGTCGACCCGCTGCCCTCGTTGAAGGTGTAGTGGATCGGGGCGTCGGGGTCGTCGACCGGCCGCCGCACGACGTGCGTCGTCGTGGCACGGGAGTCGCGCCAGCCCGCGTCGCCGGCGAACCGGACCTGCACCTGGTGGGAGCCGCGGGCCAGGGCCAGCGCGGGGAACGCCACCGCACCCTCCGACACCTCGACGGGGTCGCCGACGAGCGCTCCGTCGACCCACAGCGAGGCCTGCCCCTCGGCCGCGTCGTCGTTCTCGTCGCTCACCGTCGCCGAGACCGTGACCGGCTCGTCGACGACGGAGGGCGAGGCGGGGTCGACCGTCAGGGCGACCTCGGTGCGCAGCGCGGTGCCCTCGGCGTGGATCGCGCTCACCTCGTCGGCGCTCAGCGCCGCCTCGTAGAGCCGCACGTCGTCCATCAGCCCGTCGAACGACGGGTCGTCGACGTAGCCGTTGCGCCCCAGCCAGTTGTTGGTCGTGGGCCCGACGTCGCCCATGTCGATCGTCAGGTCGTTGCTGCTCGCGACCACCTCGCCGTCGAGGTAGAGCGTCCCGCTCGCGCCGGAGCGGGTGAAGACGACGTGGTTCCACCGGCCCGCCACGACGTCGACCTCGTCGGGCGCCTGGACGCGCTCCTGCAGGTTCGAGCCCTTCGCCTTGAAGGTCGCTGCGATGCCGCGGTCGCCGTTCTCGGTGCGCATCTGGATCTGGAAGAAGCTGCCGGCGTTGCCGAGCCCGTCACCGATGTGGAACAGGTTGATCCAGTTGCCCATGGTGTCGGGGCGCACCCAGAACGAGGTGGTGAAGTCGCTGGCCCCCTGCAGGAGGTTGTCGGGCAGGTCGGCGGTGTTGGCGTTGGGACCGCCCGGCAGGTCGAGCGCCCCGCCGTGCACGCCGTCGGGCGCCCACCCGGTGGCGCCGACCAGCGTGGCCGCCCCCACGGACGCATCGGTGCCGGTGTTGGCCGCGGTGCCGCCTGCCTGCTCCTCGAACTCGTAGTGCATCGGCACCTCGGACGTGCTGGCGTCGGGCGCCACGCCGTCCTTGATCTCGATGCCACGGAAGTCGACCGCGTGGGACGCGCCCCGGTTCTCCAGCCCGATGAACCCGTTGGCGGCCAGGGGCTGCGCGCTGGCGTAGGTGTTGACCAGGGTGCCGTTGAGGAAGACGCGGACCTGCGAGCCGGTGAGCTGCACGAGGTAGGAGTTCCACTCGCCAGCCGGACGCTCCGCGGCTGCGACGGCGTCCTGGTCCGGGGCCTGCGCCGTGCCGCCCGTCGGCACGATCGCACCGGTGTCGGTGCCGATGGGGATCCTGACGCCGCCGACCGGGTCGGCGCCGGTCCGGCTCGTGGAGGCGAGGTAGACGCTCGACTCGTCGTCCGCGCCGTCGCGTCGCCAGTCGAGCCTGAGCGTGTAGGGCGCGGACTGCTGGGTGGTGAACCACTCCGCGCCACGACCGCGGATGGTGCGGATCGTGCAGTCGGTCTGGCGCCCGAAGCCGCCGGAGCCGGCCTTGCGCCAGCCGTCGAACGACGCGAAGGTGCCATCGAAGAGCGCGCGGTAGCCGGGACGGACGGGGGTCCCCGCGCAGGGGTCAGGAGTGGTGCCGCCGACCTGGATGGCGTCGAAGTTGAGCCGGCAGAAGTCCACCGACCGGTCGCACTCCAGCGCCAGCGTGTTGGCACCCGCGTCGAGGGTCACCTCGGTCGACACGAAGTCCCAGGCCTCCCAGTCCTGGAGGCTGGTCATCGGGAACGCGAGCTGCTGACGGGTGCCGTTGGTGCGCAGCCCCATCGAGCGCGTGACGTTCTCGGCGGCGCTGAGCGGCCCGGCGGCGTAGCGCACGTGGACGGGGTAGACGCCCGCCTCGGGCACGGTCACCGTCATCGTGGAGGCCATCCCGCTCTCGCGGAACGTGTAGGACCCCTCGCCCGAGAAGTTGCCGTGGTCGCCGGAGTTGTAGGCGGGGCCGCCGCTGATCACGCCGTCCTCGACCTCTACCCAGGCGGCGACGTCGTCACCGGGCGCGGCAGCCGCCGCGGCGGGCGAGGCGGTGACGCTGCCGAGGCCGGCCACCAGGCCCAGCGCGGCGAGGGCGGCGGTCGCCGGGCGGCGGATGGCCCGGAGCGGGTCGGGGCGGGCAGACCTGCAGAGAAGCTTCATCACGGATCCCTCGGGTTGGGCTCGGCGCGAGGGCAGGCGTGCCAGGGAGGCAGGGGGGGTGCCGGCGCTCGACGTGTGGGCTGACCGTATGACCGTGGTCACACAGAGTCAAGAAGTCGATCCAGACTGGTGAACCAGAAGGACTCCCTGTCCACGTATGTGCACCACCGTCTAGACCGAGGGTGCGCCGCCGGCCGCCCGGGGGCCGAGCTCGAGCAGCGACCTCACGACGCGGGCCTCGCGGGACCGGTCGAGGCGAGCGAGCGGCACGGCCACGCTGACGGCGTGGACCGGGGCGCCGGCCGGCACCCGTGCCCCGACCGCCACGGCGAAGCACCGGATGCCCGGACACACCTCCTGGCTCTCCACCGCGTAGCCGCGGACGGACGCCTGCTCGATCGCGGCCAGCACGACCGCGCGGTCGGTGCGGGTGTGCTGGGTCATCCTGGTGATCACCCCCGGCACCAGTGCCTCGCGCACCGCCGCGGGCCGGGTGGCCAGGACCGCCCGGCCGAGCGACGTGGACCAGGCCGGCATCCGCCGCCCGACGGCCGAGGCCATCGGCACCGGGCGGGCCGACTCGCGCTTGTCGAGGAAGACCACGTGGGAGCCGTGCAGCCGGCCGAGGTGCACCGTCTCCCCGGTCGCGGCCGCCAGCCGGTCGAGGATCGGCGCGGCGCGGGCGATCACGGGGTCGTCCTCGACGTGGGCCGCGCTCACCGCCATCGAGCCGAACCCGAGGCGATAGGCGCCCCGGGCGTGGTCGAGCTCGAGCCAGCCGCGCTCGGTCATCGTCCTCAGCACCGCGTGCATGCTGCTCTTGGGGATGCCCATCCGCAGCGACAGCTCCGCCCGGGTGGCCGGGCCGTGCGCCGCGATGTCCTCGAGCAGGTCGAGGACGCGGGCGGCGGACTTGACGGGAACACCGCCCGTCACGCCGGGCCGGTCGTCGTTGCTGGTCATCGCGGCACCGATCACCCGTCGCCGACGCTGAAGGCGAACGTCTGCACGGGGTTGTCGAACTCGCTCACCCGCAACGACACCTGCACCCGCCAGGTGCCCGGCGCCGGCAGCACCACGTCGCCGGCGTACTCCCCCGGTGCGATCGACTCGAGGGCGATCTCACCGAGATCGATGTCGTCGGACTCGACGCGGATCCTTGGTGCGTCGAAGCCCTCGAAGGGCTCGCCTGCGGCGTCGCGCGTCGACACCGACACGGTGTTGGCCCCTGTGGCGAGCGGGTCGAGGGTGACCTCGACCTCGTGCTCGCCGAGCATGCCGGTCTGCACGCCCGGCTCCGCGGCCCCGGCGGAGTCGGCGCCTCGATCGGCCTCCGGGTTGCGGTCGACCAGCATCCCGGTCACCAGCAGCAGCACGACGAGGAGGACGGCCTCGGCCGCGGCGGCCCGGACCACGAGGCGGGCGCCGGAGCCCAGGTCGTCCGACGGACCCGCGGCGCGCACCCGCGGCAGCACGGCGTACCTGTTCCACCCGGCGATGGCGACCACGAGCAGGGCCACGCCGATCTTGATCGCCAGCAGTCGGCCGTAGCCGGTGTCGAACAGCGCGGTGAGCGACCCCATGATCCGCCAAGCCAGCACCGTGCCGGAGACGACGAGGACGGCCAGCACGCCTGCGGCGACCGTCGAGAACCTGGCGAGCACGTCGGCCGCGACCGGGCCACGCCCGGCGAGCACGGGCAGCACCAGCACCAGGGCGACCAGCCCGCCGAGCCACACGCTGCCGGCGAGCAGGTGCAGCATGTCGACGCCCACCACGAGCGCCTCGGGCGAGGCCGCCCGGGTGTGCCCGGTCAGTGCCGGCGCGCAGGCGGCCACGACGGCGGCCGCCAGCGCGAACCGCCCGCGCGTGCGACCGGGCCCGGCGGTGCCCACCATCAGGGTCGCGAGCAGCACGCCCAGCGCCACGCAGGCCGCGACCACGTACTCGGTGCTCGCCATCGTCGACCACGCCGCGGACTGCATCAGCGAGTCGGCGCCGCCGCCGGACTGGTAGAGGGCGGTGAGCGGGAGCCCGACCAGCCACGCCACCGCCGTGAGCGGCGCGGCGACGCGCAGCACCCGGACCAGTCGTCGGCGTGCCCGCGTGTCGTCGTCGGCGGCAGGCAGCACCGCCGCGACGAACCACGCCAGCCCGACGCACAACAGCAGGCCGACGTAGCCGAGCCACCGCGCGGCCGTGAGGGTCCACGGCACGTCGTCGGTGGGGGTGGCGGCGGCGGCCGGTGGCACCTGCACCGTCTCGCTCGCCGCGCCGATCGAGAAGCTCAGCGACCCGCTGACGGGGTGGCCGTCCTCGGAGATGACCCGCCAGACCACCACGTAGGTGCCGTCGCCGACCTCCTGGTCGAGGCCGACCGTGAGCACCTTGCCCTTGACGGCCGAGGACGAGGGCACCACGCCGCCGACGGCGTCGAAGACCTGGACCCCGTCGGCGACCCCGGCGACCGCCTCGGTGAACGTGAACGCCATCTGCTCGGGGGCGGCGTCGAGCACGGCCCCCTCGGCGGGGTCGGTGCTCACCAGGTCGGCGTGGGCGCTCGCGGGAGCGCCCGTGCCGACCGTGAGGGCGACGACGAGCCCGGTGAGGAGCACGGCGACGAGCCGCACGAGCCGCCGCGCCACCGGCGCGCGATCGCGGCTCACGTCCGACCGCGGTGGAGCAGGAGGCTGGCCGCGCACCGGTGCGTGCGGGTCAGGTGGTGTCTCATCGCCTCACATCCTCGGGGATCGGCTGTCAGCGGGTCCGGCGTTTGCACCACTCAGCGGCGCACGCGGGCGCTGCCACCGCCGGCGAGTGCCCGGACCTCCTCGCGGGTGGCCATGGAGGTGTCACCCGGAGTCGTCATCGCCAGGGCGCCGTGCGCGGCGCCGAGCTCGAGGCACGTCTGGAGGTCCTCGCCCTCGAGGAGCCCGTAGACGAGGCCGGAGGCGAACCCGTCACCGCCTCCCACGCGGTCGAAGATCGCGAGGTGGTCGCGTGCCGTCGACTGCAGGACGCCCGTCTCGGGGGACCAGGCGATGGCCTGCCAGTCGTTGTCGCTGGCGCTGTGGACCCCGCGCATGGTCGTCGCGATGACCTTCAACCACGGCATCTTCTCCGCGACGGTCGCGACCATCGCGGCGAAGCTGTCCATCGGCAGCTCACGCAGGTGCTCGTCGACGTGCTCGACCTCGAAGCCGAGGGCGGCGGTGAAGTCCTCCTCGTTGCCGATCATCACGTCGACGTGGGAGGCGAGCCGGGTGTTGACGTCGCGGGCGAGGTCGGGGCCGCCGATCCCCGCCCACAGGCTGGGCCGGTAGTTGAGGTCGAACGACACGACGGTGCCGTGGCGCTGGGCGGCGGCCATCGCCTCCTCGGCGACCGCTGCCGCGTTCTCCGACAGGGCCGCGAAGATGCCGCCGGTGTGCAGCCAGCGCACGCCGCGGCGCCCGAAGAGGTCGTCCCAGTCGACGGTGCCCGGCGCCATCTGCGCGATCGCCGTGTGCGCCCGGTCGGAGACGCCCACCGCGCCGCGCACGCCGAAGCCGCGCTCGGTGAAGTTGAGCCCGTTGCGCACCGTGCGCCCGATGCCGTCGTAGGGCTCCCACCGGATGAGCGAGGTGTCGACCCCGCCCTGCATGACGAGGTTCTCCACGAGGTGCCCGATCTCGTTGTCGGCCAGGGCGGTGACCACCCCGGCGCGCAGGCCGAAGACCTTGCGCATGCCGCGAGCCACGTTGTACTCGCCGCCGCCCTCCCAGACCTCGAACCGGCGGGCGGTGCGGATGCGGCCCTCGCCGGGGTCGAGGCGCAACATCACCTCGCCGAGCGCGACGATGTCGAGCTCGCACTCGGCTTCCGGACGGGTCTCGATCATGCGTGCGCTCCCTGGGAGTCGTGGTGGGACAGGCGGGACGTGGCGGCGCAGCGCGCCGCGACCTCCGCCCATTGGCCGGAGGCCAGCAGGTCGGGGGCCACCATCCAGCTGCCTCCGACTGCGGCGACCGCGCCGTGGGCCAGGTAGGCCGGCGCGCTCGCCTCGGTGATGCCGCCGGTGGGCACGAAGCGCACCTGCGGGAAGGCGGCCGCGAGCGCCTTGACGGCGGGGAGCCCGCCGTTGGCCTCGGCGGGGAAGAACTTCACGGTGTCGAGACCGAGGTCGAGCGCGCGCATGATCTCGGACGCGGTGCTCACCCCCGGGACGACGGGCAGGCCGAGCTCCTGGCACCGGCGCACGACGCCGTCGCTGAGGCCGGGCGAGACGACGAAGCCCGCGCCGGCCTCGTGGGCGAGGTCGACCTGGGCGGGGGTGAGCACCGTGCCGGCACCCACCACGAGGTCGTCGCGCGCCGCCAGGCGGCGCAGCACCGCGGCCGCGCCGGGCGTGCGGAACGTCGCCTCGGCGACGGGCAGGCCCCCGCTCACCAGCGCGTCACCGAGGGCGTCGGCCCGGTCGGGATCGTCGAGGACCACGACGGGCACGACGCGGTGCCCCCGCAGGACCTCCATGAGGTCCCGCGGGGTGTCGCCAGCGGTCATCGGAGCTCGGCGATGACGGTCTTGAGCTCGGTGTAGTCGTCGAGCCCGAACGACCCGAGCTCGCGGCCCCAGCCCGACTGCTTGTAGCCACCGCGGGGCAGCGTCACGTCGTCGGCGTGCCAGGTGTTGAGCCACACGGTGCCGGCGCGCAGCCGGCCGCCGACGCGGTGGGCGGTGCCGAGGTCACGCGACCAGACGCCCGCGGCCAGGCCGTAGACGGTGTTGTTGGCGGCGGCCACGACCTCGTCCTCGGTGTCGAACGGGATGGCGGTGATGACCGGGCCGAAGATCTCGTCGGTCTGCACGGCCATCTGCTCGGTCACGTCGGTGATGAGCGTCGGGGAGAAGAAGTAGCCGCGCTCCCTCGCCGGGTCAGGGCTGCCGGCGGTGAGGGTGGCGCCGTCCTCGACGGCGCCACGGACGTAGCCCATGACCTTCTCGTGCTGCTCCTGCGAGACCAGCGGGCCCATCGTGGTCGCCGGGTCGAACGCGTCGCCGACGGTGATGGCGCGGGCGGCCGCCGCGACGCCCGCGATGACCTCGTCGAAGACGTCGCGCTGGACGTAGAGGCGCGAGCCGTTGACGCAGCACTGGCCCTCGTTGAAGTAGCCGGCGAGCGCGGCACCCGCGACGGCGGCGTCGAGGTCGGCGTCGTTGAAGATGATGTTGGGGGCCTTGCCGCCGAGCTCGAGGGAGACCTTCTTGAGGTTGCCCGAGGCGGACGCCGCGATCTTCTTGCCGACCTCGGTGCTGCCGGTGAAGGCGACCTTGTCGACGCCGGCGTGCGCCACCAGGGCCGCGCCCGCGTCGCCGAAGCCGGGCAGGATGTTGACGACACCGGCGGGCAGGCCGGCCTCGAGCAGCAGCTCGCCGAGGCGCAGGGCGGTCAGCGGGGTCTGCTCGGCGGGCTTGAGGACCACGGTGTTGCCGGCGGTGATCGAGGGGATGATCTTGAAGGCGGCCATCGTCAGCGGGAAGTTCCACGGCACGATGCCCGCGACGACGCCGATCGGCTCGCGACGCGTGTAGGCGTGGAAGTCCCGGCCGGGCACCGACATCGGGATCGTGGTGCCCTCCATCTTCGTGGCCCACCCGGCGAAGTAGCGGAACAGCTCGGCCGCGACCCCGACGTCGCCGCGCGCGGAGGCGAGGCTCTTGCCGTTGTCGAGCGACTCGAGCTGCGCGAACTCCTCGGCGTGCTCGTCGATCAGGTCGCCGATGCGCCACAGCAGGTGCGAGCGGTCGCGGGGGGAGAACCGCGACCAGGGGGAGCCGTGCTCGAAGGCGGTGCGGGCCGCGACGACCGCGCGGTCGGCGTCCACCGCGGAGGCCTGTGCGACCTTGACGAGGACGTCCTCGGTGGCGGGGTTGACGGTGTCGAAGGTCTGCCCGTCCTTGGCGTCGACGAGCTCGCCGTCGATCAGGAGCTTCTTCGGGGAGGAGAGGAACGACTGGACGGCGGGGAGGAGCGAGGTGGTGTCGGACATGGTGGCCTTCCGAGGGTCGGAGCGGAGGTGGGACGTACGTCGGGAGTCGGGGTCGGGACTACTTGATGATCAGCACCTTCGAGCGGTCGAGGGTCAGGGCGACGGCGGCGACGATGATCGCGCCGTAGAGGATCTGCTCCCACGCGGACGGGACGCCCACGATGGGCAGCCCGACGCGGAGCAGCGTGATGACGAGGGCGCCGACGAGCGAGCGCCACAGGCTGCCGTGACCACCCGTGATGGCGGTGCCCCCCACGACGATCGCGGCGACGGCCGGCAGCAGCAGGTTGTCGGCCATGGTCGGGCTGCCGCTGAAGTTGCGCGACACGAGCATCACGGCGGCCAGGCCCGCGCACGCGCCCGAGACGATGAACGCGCCGACCTTGACGAGGTCGACCGGCGTGCCGGCCAGGCGGGCCGCCGACTCGGAGTAGCCGGTCGCCGTCACCCAGCTCTGCAGGGGCGTCAGCCTGAGGACCAGGGCGATGGCGGCCACCACGACGACGGCCACGAAGAACGACATCGGCACGATCCCGGCGACGTACATCGTGATCCACTTCGTCGCCTCGCGGTCGACGATCCGGATCGGCCCGGCGTCGGAGATCACGAGGGCGACCGCCGAGAAGATGCTCAGCCCGCCCAGGGTGACGATGAACGACGGGATGCGCAGCACGACGTGGGCGATGCCCTGCACCGCCCCCAGGGCGCCGGCCGCCGCGATGACCGCCGGCACGGTGAGACCGCCGAGGTCGGGCAGCCACATCGCGAAGAACACCGTCGACAGCGAGCACAGGGCCGCGATCGACAGGTCGATGCCCCCGCAGAGGACCACCAGGGTGGCGCCCGCGGCGAGGACGACGAGCGGGGCCGACGTGCGGACGACCGCGATCAGGCTCCGCTGGGTGAAGAAGTCGGGGTCGGCGATGGTGAGCGCAGCCAGCAGTGCCAGGAGCGCGATGAGCGGCATGAACGACGTCAGCCGCTGGCCGACGGTGGGCCCGCCGTGGACCACGGGCTGCTCGGCCGCCGGGGTGGCGAGCACGGGGGTCGTCACTCAGACCATCTCCTTGACCAGGTCGAGGGGGGTCGGCTTGGCGCCCGAGGGACAGGCGACCTCCTTGGTGGCGCGACCGTCGTTCATCACGATGATCCGGTCGGACATGCCGATCGCCTCCTCGAGGCTGTCGGCGAGCAGGACGGTGGCGACGCCACTGTTGGCGAGCTCGCGCATCAGCCGGTAGACCTCCGAGCGGGCCCCGATGTCGAGGCCGCGGGTCGGGTGGTCGAGGAGGAGCAGGCGGATGTCGCCGGCGACGAGCCAGCGGGCCAGCACCACCTTCTGCTGGTTGCCGCCGGAGAGCCGCTGGATCGCGGTGCCGCGGTGGGGCGTGCGGATGGAGAGCCGCTCGATCCAGCTGTCGACGAGGGAGGCCTGCTTGCGGGGCGCCACGAGGGGACCGGTGCAGCGGGCCTTCTGCTTGGTGAGGGTCATGTTGTCGGCGACCGACATCGGGCCGACCATGCCCTCGATCTTGCGCTCCGCCGGCACGTAGCCGATGCCGGCGGCGCAGGCCGCCCGGGTGCCGGTGAGCTCCAGCTTCTCGCCGTCGAGGGTGACGTCGCCCGCGGTGGTCGGCTCGGCACCGAAGAGCGCACGGCAGACGTCCTCGCGCCCCGAGCCGTGCACGCCGACGATGCCCACGATCTCGCCGGCGTGGACGTCGAGGTCGACGTCACGGAACGTGGCGCCCGAGAGGTGGCGCACGCTGAGCCGCGGGCGGCGCTCCTCGTCGGCGCGGCGGGCGGCGGTGTCGTGGTAGTGGTCCTCGGAGCCGGTCGACCCGATCATCATCCGGTGCAGGTCGCCGGGGGCGGCGCCCTCGGTGGGCACCTCCCCCACCGACTGGCCGCCGCGCAGCACAGCCACCCGGTCGCACACGTCGAGCACCTCGTCGAGGCGGTGGGAGACGAAGACGACGGACGCGAACTCGCGCAGCCGGCGCACCTGGGCGAAGAGGGTCTCGATCTCCTTCGACTCCAGCACCGAGGTCGGCTCGTCGAGGATGATCACCGGCGCGTGCTGGGAGCGCTCCTCGATGCGCAGCACCTTGGCGATCTCCACCATCTGGCGCTCGGCGAAGGTGAGCGTGTCGGTGCGGGCCAGGGGGTCGATGTGGGAGCCGATCTTGTCGAGCTGCTCCTGCGCGAGGCGGCGCATCGTGTCCCAGCGGTAGAGGCCACGGCGCACGCCGGGGCCCTCGCTGCCGAGCACGATGTTCTCGGCCGCGGTGAGGTTGGGCACCAGCGACTGCTCCTGGAACACCATGCCGATGCCGTGGCCGGCGGCCTCCACGACGCTGCGCAGGCGGACCTTCTCGCCGCGCACCCAGATCTCGCCGGCGTCCGGGCGGACGAGACCGACGAGTGCCTTGAGCAAGGTCGACTTGCCGGCGCCGTTCTCGCCGGCCAGGCCGAGCACCTCGTGCTCGCGCACGACCAGGTCGACGCCGTCGAGCGCCTTCACGCCGGGGTAGTGCTTGACCAGCCCGCGCACCTCGAGCGCGTGGACGGGGGCTGCTGCCGGCACCTCGGGCGCCTGCTGGACATCGGTGGTCACTTCGTCACCTGGTTCCTTCGACGTTGGGGGAGGACGGCCGCGGCGACCGCGGCGACGACGATGAGGCCCTGCACACCGCCCTGCCAGTAGGGGCTGACGCCCACCTGGACCAGGCCGTTGGTGAGCACGGTGACGAGCAGGACGCCGACGGTGGAGTGGAGGATCCCGCCACGTCCACCGGTGAGCAGGGTGCCGCCGACGACCGCCGCGGTGATCGCCGCGAAGTCGTAGCCGCGTCCGGCCTGGACGAGCCCGGCGCCGAGCTGGCTGGTGACCATCACCCCGGCGAGCCCGTAGAACGAGCCGGCGAGGGTGAATGCGGCCACCTTGTAGGGAGCGACCTTCACCCCCGAGAGGGCGAGCACCTCCTCGGCGCCACCGATCGCGAACGCGTAGCGTCCGAGCCGGGAGTAGCGCTGGACGAGGTAGCCGAGCAGCACGCAGCCGGCCGCGATCCAGGTGAGGTAGGAGAAGCCGAGCAGGCGGTCGACCGCCCAGGACTCCAGCATCGTGTCGGAGATGTTGGGCTGCACGCCGGCGAACATCAGCGTGGCGATGCCCAGCCCGACGGCGGAGACGCCCAGCGTCGTCATGAACGACGGCACCTTGAGCAGCACCAGCGCCAGCCCGCTCACGCAGCCCAGTGCGGCGCCGACCAGCACGGCCACCAGCACCCCGAGCAGGCCGAGGTCGTTGTCGTTGCGGTTGTTGGCGACGAGCAGGGCGACGGCGATCGCCGAGGCACCCATGACGCCGGGAGCGGAGAGGTCGATCGACCCCATCATCAGCACGAACGTGATCCCGCAGGCCACGACGGCCAGCACGGCCGCCGTGTCCATGATGTTCTGGACGTTGCCCAGTGTGCGGAAGTCGGAGCCGAGGGCTGCGAAGACACCGAAGATCACGAGGAGCGCGATCGGGGGACCGGCGTCCCGCAACGACACCCCCCGCCGAGGCTGGGGGCGCGTCGCGACGACCTCGACGTCCTCGGCGGGGGATGTCATGGTCACGAGATGGCGCCCTGCGAGCGGCTGAAGAGGTTGTCGCAGGCGTACTCGGACTCGTCGACCTCGGGGGAGATGAAGTCGGCGACGTTGTCCTCCTGGATCAGGAACTGCTCAGCGAACCAGGCGCGCTCCTCGATGTCGTCGACCGAGAGCTCGCCGGTCGCGACGCAGTAGCCGATGGCCAGGCCGATGCCGCCCTGCCACGGGCCGTCGCTGGAGACGGTGGCGGTCATCGAGCCGTCCTCGATCGCGGTGAGCGCGTCGGGGACCGCGTCGATGCCGACGACGGCGACGTCGTCGCGACCGGCCGCCTTCAGCGCCTCGAGCGCGCCGAGGGCCATGTCGTCGTTGGCCGCCCAGATGCCCTTGAGGTCCTTGCCGTGCTTGGTGAGGAGCGTCTTGGTGACGTCGAGCGCCTCGGCGCGGGAGAAGTTGGCCGTCTGGTCGTCGAGCAGCTCGACGTCCGGGTTGGCCGCCAGCGACTCCTCGAGCCCGGCGAAGCGGTCCTTGGCCGCGCCGGTGTCCAGGATGCCCTGGAGGGCGATGATGCCGCCCGAGCCGCCGATGGCCTCGGCCAGCGCGTCGCCGATCTGCTTGCCCGACTCGACACCGTTGTAGGTGATGTGGCTGAGCCACTGGTCGTGGTCGGTGACGTTCATGTCGGCCGGCTTGTTCCACTGGGTGACGAGGTAGGCCCCGGCCTCCTGCGCGCCCTCGACGATCGGCGGGGTGTCGGAGTCGCCGTTCGGGAGGATGTTCATGACCAGGCACTCGGTGTCGCCCGCGAGCAGCTGGCTGATCTGCTCCTGCTGCTTGGTGGAGTCGCCGTCGTAGGTCATCCGCTCCTGGCTGAGGTCGACCGACTCGGCGAACGCGTCGCCGCCGTCGAGCCAGGCAGCCTCGTACGGGTTGGACTCGTTGCGGACCTGGCCCACGAGCTTGATGTCGGACGGGCTGCAGCCGCCGGCCTCGGCACCGCCGCCGGACGAGCCGCCA
Source organism: Nocardioides sp. Z24_21 (assembly GCF_058134345.1). Lineage (NCBI taxonomy): Bacteria > Bacillati > Actinomycetota > Actinomycetes > Propionibacteriales > Nocardioidaceae > Nocardioides > Nocardioides sp. Z24_21. The sequence continues at coordinate 357,914 of NZ_JBYTTH010000002.1, read as the reverse complement.
CCTGCCTCCTCGCTGCAGCCGGTGAGGGCGGCGGCTGCCAGCGTCAGGCCGAGGACGGCCGCGGCTGGACGAGATGTGAACTTCATCATCGATCCTTCTTTCTTGGTGCCAGAGGCTGGCAGGGTTGAGGTCCGAGAGGGGGGTCGTGGTGCCGCGGGGGCGGCTCCGGGGGGGTGGACGTCCGGGTCGGGGACGGGTCGGTCAGCGGGCCATCCAGCCACCGTCGACGACCAGCACGTGGCCGTTGACGTAGTCGGCGGCGGAGGAGCTGAGGAACACGGCGGCGCCTGCGATGTCGGCGGCGGTGCCCCACCGTCCGGCGGGGATCCGCTCGAGGATGGACCGCGAGCGGTCCGGGTCCTCGCGCAGCGCGGTCGTGTTGTCGGTGGCCATGTAGCCCGGCGCGATGGCGTTGACCTGCACGCCCGCCGGGCCCCACTCGTTGGCGAGCGCCTTGGTGATCCCGGCGACGCCGTGCTTGCTCGCTGCGTACGACACCACCCGGATGCCGCCCTGGAAGGCGAGCAGGCTGGCGACGTTGACGATCTTGCCGCGGCCGCGCTCCACCATGGAGGCACCGATGTGCTGGGACAGGAAGAACAGTCCGCTGAGGTTGGTGTCGACGACGCGCTGCCAGGACTCCGGGGTCAGGTCGACGGTGTCCTCGCGCTCGATGATGCCGGCGTTGTTGACCAGGATGTCGACCTGGCGCGCGGCGGCGACCTCCGCGCCCACCCGGGCCACGGCGTCGTGGTCGGAGACGTCGAGGTCGAGGACCGCGGCCTCGCGACCGTGCGCCTCGACGGCCTTGCGCGTGGCGTCCTGGCTGCCGGGGCGTCCGAGCAGCACCAGGTCGGCGCCCGCCTCGGCGAGGCCGACGGCCACCGCCTGGCCCAGGCCACGACCGGCGCCGGTGACGACGGCCGTCCTGCCCTGCAGGTCGAACGGGGAACGACGCGAGGTCGCGGTCAGGGTGGTCACAGGTCGGCCACGTCGACGGGGGTCAGGTCGGTGTAGGTGTTGTTCTCGCCGGCCATGGCCCAGATGAAGACGTAGGACCCGGTGCCGGCGCCGGAGTGGATGGACCACGGCGGCGAGATGACGGCCTGGCGGTTGCGCACCACCAGGTGGCGGGTGGCGCCGGGCTCGCCCATGAAGTGGAAGACGCGGTCGTCCTCGTCGAGGTCGACGTAGAGGTAGACCTCGGTGCGACGCTCGTGCAGGTGCGGGGGGAAGGTGTTCCAGACCGAGCCGTCGGAGATCACGGTGAGGCCGAACTGGAGGACCGAGGTCTGGAGCTCCTGGCCCCAGGCGTAGCGGTAGAGGTTGCGCTCGTTGGCGCTGTCGGCGCTGCCCAGGGAGAGCGGCTCGACGTCCTGGTGGCTCAGGAACGTCGTGGGGTGGGTGGCGTGCGCGGGCGCCGAGACGAAGTAGAACGCCGCGTCGGTGCCGGTGAAGGAGACGTCGCTGCCGCGGCCCACGAAGATGCCGTCGAGGTGGCCGAGCTCGAACTTCTCCCCGTCCACCAGCACGTGCCCGTCGCCGCCGACGTTGACGACGCCCAGCTCGCGGCGCTCGAGGTGGGAGGTGGCGCCGAGCACGTCCCAGGCGGGCAGGTCGAGCTGCCCCCCGGCCGGGACCGCGCCGCCGATGACCATCCGGTCGTCGTGCGTGTAGACACCGTGCACCTCACCGTCGCGGAACAGGTCCTCGCAGAGGTAGTTGTCGCGCAGGTCGGCGCTGGTCGCCGTCTCGGCTCCCGACGGTGACGTGGAATAGCGAACCTGGATCACTTGTGGACACTCCTCGCGTCTCTGAACTTCGTTCCCGTGGCTGAACTGGGAAGGACGCTAGCGTGAGCACCATCACAGGTCAACACCAAGAAATCAATCCATGTACGTGAACCGTCCATGTATGTAAACTCTTGTCAACAGGGGTGCAGGCACCCCCGACGGTGGCGGCAGTGGCTGCTCCCGAACCCATCACAGAAGAGGCGACCCGCCATGAACCCATCTGCCGCGCCGACGCCCTCGGGCAGCGCCCCGGTCAAGTCCGCGGCACGCGCGTTGGACGTGCTCGACGACCTCGCCACCAACGGGCCCGGCACGCAGCTGCAGCTCGCCACTCGACTCGGCATCCCCAAGAGCAGCCTGCACGCGCTGCTCCGCACCATGACGGCGCGCGGATGGGTGCAGACCGACCCGACCGGCAGCGTCTACCAGGTCGGCATCCACGCGCTGATCGTCAGCTCGGCCTACCTCGACGGCGACCCCGTGCTGGCGCGCGCGAGCTCGTGCATGGACGAGATCAGCGCGGCGACGGAGGAGGCCGTCCACCTCGGCCGCCTCGACGGCGCCGACGTGGTCTACACCGCCAAGCGCGAGTCGATCCACCCGCTCCGCATGCACTCGGCAGTGGGCCGGCGGCTGCCGGCGTACTCCACGGCGCTCGGCCGCGCCATCCTCGCCGAGCAGCCCGTGGCCGTGCGCGAGGAGCTCATCCCCGAGGAGATCAGCGCACTCACGCCGCACACGACGACCGACAAGCAGCGCCTGCTCGAGATCGTCGAGACCGCGGCGGTCGCCGGCTACGCCGTGGAGCGCGAGGAGTCGTGCATCGGCGTGCGGTGCTTCGCCGTCGCCCTCCCCTTCGACCGCAACAGCGTCGACGCCCTGAGCGTGTCCGTCCCGATCAGCCGCCTCACCAACGGCCGCGAGGACTTCATCATCGAGACGCTGCTCAGCGTGAAGGCGCGGCTCACGCTCCTCCACAGCAACAGCATGGTGCGCTCCCCCGCCTGAGCCGTGCGGCTGGGCTACGCGGTGCCGCCGTCACCCGCCCGCGCGGGGAGGTCGGGCAGCACGAGGTTGAAGCGGCGCCGCTGGGCGCTGATCACCACGTCCTCGGACTCGGCGGCACCGGTGCGCGGGTCGAGCGCGGTGAGGACGTAGCGACCCAGCGGCGGCATCCCGATCTCGTAGTGGCCCTCCTCGTCGGTCCGGGTGGCGCCGGCGGCCTCGCCGGAGGAGTCGGTGAGCACGACGAGCGCGTCGCTGAGGGGCCACCCGCCACGTGAGATCACCCCCGCGACCGTGAGCCGCTGGTCGAGGTGCAGCACGGGCACGGCGTCGGGCGCGAGCTGGCGCAGCTCCGAGCGCGCCGCCCAGCCCTCGGCGGAGCAGATGACGAGGTACTCGCCGGCGCCCGGCAGCACGACCGACCAGCGGCCGTCGTTGTCGGTGCGGGCCCAGTCGGCCTGGCGCCCGCTGTGGTCGAGCATCGAGACCACCGCCAGTCGCGCCGGCCTGCCGTCCGGGCGCTGCACCCGACCTCGTACGACGACCTCGGCGCCGATGTCCGCGCGGCGCACGGCGTCGCCGCGCACCCCGGCCGCCGGCGCGCCGGGCACCTCCGGGGCGCCGGCGAGGACGGGAGCGATGCGGGCCGGGATCATGAACCCGACCCCGGCAGCGGCGAACGCGACCACCGCGGCGAGCCAGCTCATCGAGTGCAGGGCGGCCTCGGACGGATAGGCGTCACCGGCCACGACTCCCGCGGCCAGGATCGCGGCCACCGTCGCCGAGCAGGTGGACGTGCCGATGGCGCGGACGACGGTGTTGAGGCCGTTGGCGGCAGCCGTCTCGCCGATCGGCACCGACTGCATGATGAGCACCGGCATCGCCGCGAAGCTCACCGCGATACCGACCGAGACGATGCACACCCCGATCACGAGCTGGGCGAGGCTGGCGTCGAGCAGGACGCGGACGACGTAGCCGAAGCCGGTGATGCACAGACCCGCCACGAGCGTGATCCGGGCGCCGAACCGGCGGGTGATCGAGGCCGAGACCGGCGCCATCAGCACCATCAGCACGCCGCCGGGCAGCATCGCCAGGCCCGCCTCGGTGACGTCGAGGCCGAACCCGACGCCGGTGGAGGCGGGGATCTGCAGCTGCTGGGTGGCGACCAGGAGGTTGGTGAACATCGCGAAACCGGCGAGGAGGGAGGCGATGTTGGTGAGCAGCACCGGGCGCCGCGTCGAGGTGCGCAGGTCGACCAGCGGCTCGCCCGTGCGCAGCTCCCACGGCGCCCACAGCGCGAAGAAGAGGACCGCGACGGTGAAGGACAGGAGGGTCCACTGCGACGTCCAGCCCCAGGAGCCACCCTTGGAGATGCCGAGCAGCAGGGACGTCAACGCGACGGACATCAGCACCGCGCCGGTCCAGTCGAACCGGGCGGGCGTCCTGACCCCCGACTCCGGCACCACCAGCATGACCAGCGCCAGCATCACCGTGGACATCGCCACGCTGCCCCAGAACACCGCCTGCCAGTCGAACAGCTCGTAGATCACGCCCGACAGCGGCAACCCCACCGCACCCCCGATGCCCAGCGTCGCGCTCATCAGGGCGACGGCACCACCGATCCGCTCCGGCGGCAGCTCGTCGCGCATCATCGAGATGCCGATCGGGATCAGCGCAGGCGCGAAACCCTGCATGGCACGAGCCACGATGAGCACGGCCAGTGAGTCGCTCACCGCACCGAGCAACGAGCCGGCCAGCAGCACGAGGAGGGAGACCACGACCATGCGGCGCTTGCCGTGCATGTCGGCCAGGCGCGACAGGATGGGCGTGGCCACCGCACTCGTCAGCAGCGTGACCGTGACCAGCCACGAGGCGTTGTCGGCGGTCGTGCCCAGCAGCCTCGGGAAGTCGGGGAGCAGCGGCACGACCAGGGTCTGCATCAACGACACGGACGTGCCGCACAGGGCCAGCACGAGCACGATGAGGCCCGACCGGCTCGACCCCTCGGACTCCACCTGCGCGGTCGTCGCGGTCGCGGTCATCGGCATCCCAGCACGTCCGCTCGCATGGGGGCGACCCTAGTCGCGTCCGCGGACGATGCCTGTTCGGCCCCGATCCGTCCTGACGACGTGGCCGAGGTCGGCGGGCGGTCTCAGGTGTGGCGGCGGCTCGGGGGTCGGGTCGGGGATCGGGTGTCAGGTCACCGCGCACTGCGCGTGGACGGGGTGGCTGCAGCGACCTCCTTCGCCGACAGCGGCCGCCAGGGGGACGGAGTGTCGACGGTCGAGGGTGCTTGCGGGCTGACCCCCTGGGTCCACCACTGTGCGACGTAGGCCGTGCCACCCGACTGCACCCGGTCGCCCGCCTCGTAGACCTGCCGGGCGTTCCACTTCGGATAGGTCCCGGCGGGAACGCTGGCAGTGGGCTCGGGGGTCTCGCCCGGCAACACGGGGCCGACCAGTCGCCACGGCGTCGCAGATGCCGCGACGGTCGGGTCGTCCGGCACATCGCCGCTGGTCCACCACTTGGCCACGTAGACGTTGCGCTTCCAGACGACCCGCTGGCTCTCCACGTAGACCGTGTCGGCATCCCAGATCGGGTAGGGGCTCGTGGCGGGATCATCCGTCATCAGGGGGCTGGGGGGGACTGCCGTGGGCTCGGGGACCGGGGCGCCATCGAGCCTGCGGGACAGCACCCGCACGTACTCGCCCGGGCTCTGCGTCACCCCGCTGCACGAGTCGGAGACCTGGGTGACGTCGGGCCAGTTGCTGCTGCACTCGCGGTCACGGTTGAGCGACCACAGCGAGAGGCGTCCGAGGCGCTTGCTCGCAGCGAACGCGTTGAGGTGTTGGGCGTCGTCAAGGGTGAACACCTCGCCCTCCACGTCGCTCTGTCCCGCCATCGGAGTGGCGCCGAGCGCTCGCCACAGCTGCGCTTCGGTGAGGCGCTGCTCAGCGTCGTCGTAGAGCTGGGTGAGCTGGTCGTGGGTGCTGTTCAAGGCCGCCACTGCAGCCTCCCCGGTGGTCTGGCGCTGCCCGCGACTGTCCCCGAAGTTCATGGTCATGACGTTGACTCCTGCGAGGTCGACCTCGGCGCGGAGCATGCTTCGTACGACCTCGAGTCCGTCCTGGGTGAGGCCGTCGGGTGCGACGGGGAGCGTGAGCCACACCTTGACCCCCGTCTCGTCCTGCAGGCGCGCGATGGCCGCGCCACGACGCTCGTTGGCGGCCGTGTCGGACAGCGCCTCGCCCTCGATGTCGAGATCGATGACCTGCAGGTCATATCGCCGGACCACCGCGTGGTAGGCGTCGTACAGGTCGCCCACCTCGGAGCACGACGTCGCCAGCTCAGCGTTGGCCTGTCCGCCGAAGGACACCATCGGGGTCCCACCGAGCTGGTGCAGTCGCGCGATCCGCCGGTCCAGGTCGAGCTGCTCGTCGGCCTCCGCCAGTGAGTAGTAGGTGCCCCACGAGGGGGTGCAGGCGTCGCTGGCTGCCGCGACGACGAAGGACAGCACCGCGTTGACGCCCGCACCGTCCTGCGGCTCCTCGAACGTCAGGGACGGCGTCGCGGTCACGTCGACGTAGCCGGCGAACCACGAGTCCTGGGTCACTTCCACGCGAGCATCCTGGAACCAGCCCCAACCCCGCAGGGAGCCGAACGCCAACGCGGCAGCAACCACCAGCACGATGGTCACACGGCTCCACGACAAACGTCGTCCCTCGACCAGCTGCAACTCTTTACTCCCCCGCGCGCGCTGTGGATCCGGCCTTTTCAGCGCGCCCTCGCTCGCCTGTGATTACCCTACGAGGCGCGCCGGGGGCCGGCACGACAATCCACTTTCTTGTGCGGGGAGCGTTTTCGAGATGTCAGCCACCACCACCCCGGCGCGCGATGCCACCGACACCCACGACGTGCCTCGACGCCGGCGGCAGTGGGGCTCGGAGCGCCGCTCCGAGCCGCTGCCGATCGTCCACCCCCGGCCGAGCACTGCGAAGCTGACCTGGGGTCGGATCGCGATCACCGCGACGTGCCTGTTCTGGCTGGCGTACGTCGTCTCGTCGGTCGTGCGGCACTTCCTCAACGACGTCGGTGGATTCCGCTTCACCATGGAGGCGCTCTCCTACGTCACCGTGGTGACCGCCCTGACGTTCTCGGCCCTGATGTATCTCGTCGCTCGTCAAGGGGCGCTCACGAGGTTCCGGACCCATGAGCGCGTGCCGCGCGGTCTCCTGGACGGCCACTTCGACGACAGCCACGACTCCCTCACTGTCCTCATCCCGTCCTACGCCGAGGAACCGGACATCGTGCGACTCACCCTGTGGAGCGCGGCGCTGCAGGAGTATCCCGACCTCCGCGTGGTGCTCCTGATCGACGACCCGCCCTCTCCCAGTGACCCCGTCGACCGTGAGCGGCTGAACGCCACACGGGGGCTGATCGGCGACATCGAGGAGGCGATGGCCGTGCCCCACGCCCGGGCGGCTGCCGCGTACGGGGCGGCGCACCGGGAGCTGGGGGACGCGCCGTTCGCCAGCTCGAGCCAGCTGGCCGCGCTCGCGGCGGAGTACCGCGCCGCTGCCGAGTGGCTGGACCACATGGCCGACGAGGAAGTGGTGGCCGACCACGTCGCGGAGTTCTTCGTCGACCAGGTCCTCGTGGGACTGGCCAGCGAGCTCCGCCTGTCGCTGCTGGCCATCGAGGCGGCCCTCGACCAGGGAGGGCAGATGTCGGCGACTCGGCTCCGTGAGCTGCACCGTCGGCTGACCTGGATCTTCGGAGCGAAGCTGGACAGCTTCGAGCGCAAGAGCTATGCGTCGCTGTCCCAAGAGGCCAACAAGGCGATGAACATCAATGCCTACCTCGGGCTGATGGGCCGTTCCTGGCGGCCCACCCCGTCTGCGGAGGGGACGATCCTCGTCGAGGTGTCCGCGAGCGATGCGCAGGCCGGCGACATCACCGTTCCGGGCAGTGAGTACGTGCTGACCCTCGACGCCGACTCCCAGCTCCTGCGCGACTACTGCCTGCGGCTGGTCTACTTCCTGGAGCAGCCCGAGAACCATGACGTCGCGATCGCCCAGACCCCCTACTCCTCCTACCGGGGAGCGCCCACCCGTATCGAACGCATCGCCGGAGCCACGACCGACATCCAGCACATCCTGCACCAGGGCATGACCCACCACAACGCCACCTTCTGGGTCGGCGCCAACGCCGTGATCCGCCGGCGCGCGCTCGACGACATCGTCCAGGTCGAGACGGTGGCCGGCTTCGAGATCCGCACCTACATCCAGGACCGCACCGTCATCGAGGACACCGAGTCGAGCATCGACCTCGCCGCCGCTGGCTGGCGCTTGATGAACTACCCCGAACGGCTGAGCTACAGCGCGACCCCGCCGGACTACGGCTCCCTCGTGGTGCAGCGTCGGCGCTGGGCCAACGGAGGCCTGCTGATCTTTCCCAAGTTCTGGGCGCAACGCAGGTCGCGCGCCGCCGCGGGCATTCCCATCGGTTGGGGCGAGTTCACCCTTCGGTTCAACTACATGGCCTCGATCGCATGGGCATCGTTCGCGCTCCTCCTGCTGCTGTTCTACCCCTACGACGGCCGACTGCTCTCACCCCTCGTGGTCGGCGCCGCCCTGCCCTACTTCCTCTGCATGGCCAGCGACCTGCACCTGAGCGGGCACCGTCGGCTCGACGTGCTGCGGATCTACGGCTTCAACCTCGTCCTCCTCCCGGTCAACCTGGCCGGTGTGCTCAAGTCCATGCAGCAGGCATTCACAGGCGAGAAGATCCCGTTTGCACGCACTCCCAAGGTCCGCAACAGGACCGCGGCCCCCGGGCTGCACGTCCTCGTGCCCTACCTGGTGGTGATCTACGCGTTGATCACGGCCTGGCGGGGCTACACCCACGAGAACTGGGGGAACGTGGCGTTCGCGCTGTTCAACGCGGTCCTGGCTGCCGGTGCGATCCGCGCCTACATCGGCGTGCGCAACTCCCTCGCGGACATGACGATGGGGGTCGTCAACTGGCTCTTCGTGCCCGTGGCGTCACCGAGTCCGGTGACCCACAAGCCAGACACGCCTGGCCCCGTCGACTGGGAAGGCATCCTCTACCACGGCGACCGAAGGCTGAACCGGGACCTGCGCCGCAAGAAGGACCGACGCAGACGAGCCGCCAGCACCACCATGACGCCGCCTGCGCGTCGTTCCTCCCACGCGCGTCGGGAGGGCGGCGTGGGACTCACCAGCGGCCGTGGACCCGCTCCCTGAGGCGCCGGTCGTAGAGGTCGCGCACGAGGTTGAAGCGGCGTCGCTTGCCCCAGAACACCGCCTGCCAGTCGAACAACTCGTAGATCACGCCCGACAGCGGTCGTGCCCAGCAGCCTCGGGAAGTCGGGGAGCAGCGGCACGACCAGGGTCTGCATCAACGACACGGACGTGCCGCACAGAGCGAGCACGAGCACGATGAGGCCCGAGCGGCTCGACCCCTCGGACCCCACCTGCGCGGTCGTCGCGGTCGCGGTCATCGGCATCCCCGCACGTCCGCTCGCATGCGGCCGCCCCTAGCGTCGCCGAGCGGCCCCGGATCAGTCGGTGACCGGCAGGTGGAGCACCACCCGCCGCAGGAGCTCGGCGAGCTCGTTCTGCTCGTCCTCGTCGAGCGGGCGGAGGATGTCGCGCTCGCGGAGCTCCTCCCCCTCCAGCAGCGCATCGACCAGCGTGTGACCTGCGCTGGTCAGCTCGACGGTGACGCGGCGGCGGTCGTGCGTGTCGTGGGCGCGCCGGACGAGGCCCTTGTCCTCGAGGACCCCGAGGCGGGTGGAGGCGACGGCGCGAGAGACACCGAGCACCCGGGCGAGGGCCGATGGGCTCAGCTGGTAGGGCTCGCCCTGCTTGCGCAGCATCAGGAGCGTCTTGTACTCCCCGGGCGCCGCCCCGCCGGCGGCGACGCCGCGGGCACGGCCGTCGCTGACCTCGCGCACGATGCGGGCCATGCGCGCCAGGATCTCCTCCTTGATCGGGTCCAGCCCCGGGAGCTCGCGCGCCCACGTCTCGACGTGCTCGTCGACGACATCCCTCATGAGCCGAGAATGGCACAGCACGGTCCCGTCGCGCAGCGATGGTTCACCCGGGTGAACCATTAGCTGGCGGTCACTTCCGGTGGCTCACTACCGTCCCCGAGATGACGACGCCCACCTCGTGTCCTGCCCTCGTGCGCGGCGTCCGCGCCCTCCTGCGGGCCGGGAGGCTCGACGACGCGCGTGCGCTCGCTGCCGTCTCCGACGAGACGGACCCGAGCCTGTGCCTCGTCCTCGTCGAGCTCGACATCGCCGAGGCCTACCTCACCGGCGAGTCGCCCGATCCCGGCTCCGTCGAGCGCCGGCGACCGGTCATCGAGGCCCACGGGACCCAGGCCGATCGCTGGGACCTCGAGCTGCTGTCCGCCCGTCTCGAGTTAATCGCCCAGATCTTCCTGCCCGGCACCTCCCTCGCCTCCATGGAGGGTCGGGACCGACGTCGGGTCGACGACCTGCGGGCCCGCGTCGAGTCACTCCAGCGCACCAGCCCCGACCGGCGCCGCGAGGGCTGGGCGGACTTCTACCTGGGCGTCGTCCTCGACAACCTCTACGGCGAACGGCATCGGGCGCCTGTCCACTACGACCGGTGCCTGGCCGCCGCCGAGGACACGGCCGACGACGTGCTCCGCTACGAGGCGCTGCGGCACCTGGGCGACCACCGCAACGAGGACGGCCACGCCTCGGCCGCCCGGGAGATGTGGGAGGACTCCGCGGCCAGCGCGGCCCGGGCGGGCGCCGTGTCCAGCACGTTGTCCCAGCTGATCCTGCTCGCCGAGCTGGCCCGGGACCGCGGCGAGGTCGACGGCGCCAGGCTGCTGGCGGCCGAGGTCGCGCGGTGGAGCGGCAGCATCGGCGCCACCCGCCTGCGCGACCAGGCACTGGCCCTGGCCGGCCCTGCGCACGGCTGAGGCCGGCGAGGGCCCTCCGACCGCGGCGGTTCACGCGCACGATCCGGTGTCGGAGTGTCGACCCCGACAACGGGGGCGGGACTCACCAGCGGCCGTGGACCTGCTCCCTGAGGCGCCGGTCGTAGAGGTCGCGCACGCCGTCGACGAACGCGGCAGGCAGCTCCCCGACCTGCCCGGCGGCGGCGTTGGCCCGCGCCTGGTCCACGTTGCGCGCACCCGGGATGACCGTCGAGACGCCCGGCTGCTGCCAGACCCACGCGATCGCGGCCTGGGCCGGCGTGACGTCGAGCCCCGAGGAGGACACGAGCGCGGAGAACTCCTGCGCCGCCTCGACACCCGTGGCGTAGTCGACGCCGGAGAAGGTCTCGCCGACGTCGAACGCGCTGCCGTCGCGGTTGTAGGTGCGGTGGTCGTCCTCGGCGAACGTGGTGTCGAGGTCGTACTTCCCGGTCAGCAGCCCCGAGGCCAGCGGCACCCGGGCGACGATCCCGACGCCGGCGGCCCGGGCCGCGGGGAGCACCTCGTCGAGCGGCTTCATCCGGAAGGCGTTGAGGATGATCTGCACGCTGGCGACGCCGGGCCGGGCGATCGCGCTGAGCGCCTGCGCGCACGTCTCGACGCTGACCCCGTAAGCCGTGATGACGCCCTCGTCGACGAGGCGGTCCAGGACGTCGTACGTCGCGTCGTCGTCGATGACCTCGCTCGGCGGGCAGTGCAGCTGCACGAGGTCGATCGTGTCCACGCCGAGGTTGGTGCGGGACCGTTCGAGCCAGGAGCGGAGGTGGGGCTCGACGTAGTTGGCCGACACCTGGTCCATCCGCCGGCCGATCTTGGTCGCGACCGTGAAGCCGGCGTCGGGGTGCGCGTGGACGAAGCGGCCGACCAGCTGCTCGCTGCGGCCGTCGCCGTAGACGTCGGCGGTGTCGTAGAACGTGACGCCGGCCTCGGCCGAGGCCTCCAGCACGGCCATCGCGTCGGACTCGCTGACCTCACCCCAGTCGGCGCCGAGCTGCCAGGTGCCGAGGCCGACGACCGAGGCGGAGAAGGGCGTGCGCGGGAGGGGACGTGAGTCCATCGTTGCTCCAGTCATCAGGAAGGGCTCGAGAGGGTGCGGTCGGGGTTGCCGTAGTAGGCGTCCGGACCGTGCTTGCGGGTGAAGTGTCGCGCGAAGAGGTGGTCGGGTGACGAGGCCGCCGGGTTGAGCGTCAAGGTGCGCATCGCCATCTCGGCCACGGCCTCGAGGATCACCGAGTGCTCCACCGCCTCGGCGGCCGTCGCACCCCAGGTGAACGGGCCGTGGCCGGCGACGAGCGCGCCCGGCACGCCGAGCGCATCCGCCCCCATCGCCTCGACCAGGACGCGGCCGGTGTTGAGCTCGTAGTCGCGCCCACACTCCTCGGCCGTGAGGGTCCGGGTGATCGGCACGGGCCCGTTGAAGGTGTCGGCGTGGGTGGTGCCGAGCATCGGGACCGGCAGGCCCGCCTGGGCGAAGGACACGGCGTGCATCGAGTGCGTGTGCGCGACGCCGCCGAGACCGGCGTGCTCGAGGTAGAGCAGCCGGTGCGTCTCGCTGTCGGTCGACGGCTTGAGGTCGCCGGCGAGCACGCGCCCCGTCTCGACCTCGACGGGCACCAGGTGCTCCAGGGCGAGCTCGTCGTAGGGCACCCCCGACGGCTTGATGACGTAGACGCCGCGGTCGCGGTCGACGCCGCTGACGTTGCCCCAGGTCAGGGTGGCCAGGCCCTCTCGCGGGATCACCAGGTTGGCCGCCAGCACCTGGTGCAGGAGGTCGTCCGAGACCGGGCCCGACATCAGAGTCCCTCAGCGAGCCGGTGGTAGGCCGCGTTCCACCGCAGCTCGCGCTTGAAGCTGCGCGGGGTCGTCTCGTCGTCGATGACCACCAGCTCGACGCCGGTCATCTCGGCGAGGTCCTCGAACGCCTCGACCCCGACCGCCTTCGACAGCACCGTGTGGTGCGGGGCGCCCGCCATCAGCCACGCCTCGGCGGACGTCGACAGGGACGGTCGGGGCTCCCACACCGCGCACGCCACCGGGAGCAGCGGCAGGTCGGCGTCGGGCTCGACCACGTCGATGTCGTTGACCGTCAGGCGGAACCGGTCGCCCAGGTCGGACAGGCCGGCGACGACGCCGCGGCCCGGGTCGGCGGTGAAGCGCAGGCGGACCGGGTCGTCGCGGCCACCGATGGAGAGGGGGTGCACCTCGAGCGACGGCTTCCCGGTGGTGATGGTGGGACAGACCTCGAGCATGTGCGCGCCGAGGATCTTCTCCTGCCCCGGCACCAGGTGGTAGGTGTAGTCCTCCATGAACGACGTGCCGCCGGGCAGCCCCGCGGCCATGGTCTTGGCGGCGCGCAGCAGCACCGAGGTCTTCCAGTCGCCCTCGCCGCCGAAGCCGTAGCCGTCGGCCATCAGCCGCTGGACCGCGAGGCCCGGGAGCTGGCGCAGCCCGCCGAGGTCCTCGAAGTTGGTGGTGAACGCGCCGAAGCCTCCGGCGGTGAGGAACTGGCGCAGGCCGAGCTCGATCCGGGCGCCGTAGCGCAGCGAGTCGGCGCGCTCGGCGCCCGGCCGCAGCTCGGGCGCGACGGCGTAGGTGTCGACGTACTCGTCCACCAGCTTGTCGATGTCGGAGTCCGCGACCTCGTCGACGACGGCCACCAGGTCGTTGACGCCGTAGGTGTTGACCGAGACGCCGAAGCGCCGCTGCGCCTCGACCTTGTCGCCCTCGGTGACCGCGACGTCGCGCATGTTGTCGCCGAAGCGGGCCAGCTTGAGGTGCGACAGCTCGTGGCGACCCAGCGCCGCGCGCGCCCAGACCGCGACCCGCCGCGCGACGCCCGGCGAGTCGACGTGCCCGGCGACGGTCTTGCGGGCGACGCCGAGGCGGGACTGGATGTAGCCGAACTCCCGGTCGCCGTGGGCGGCCTGGTTGAGGTTCATGAAGTCCATGTCGATGGTGGACCACGGGAGCTCCATGCCGGCCTGGGTGTGCAGGTGGAGCAACGGCTTGCGCAGGGCGTCGAGACCGGCGATCCACATCTTCGCCGGCGAGAACGTGTGCATCCACGCGATGACACCGACGCACCCGGGGTCGGAGTTGGCGTCGAGCAGCTGCCGGTGGATCGACGCCGCGTCGAGCAGCACCGGCTTCCACACCACCGTGACCGGCAGGTCGTCGCTCGCGCCGAGGCGATCGGCGATGGCCCGCGACTGGGACGCCACCTGGTCCAGGGTCTCCGGGCCGTAGAGGCCCTGGCTCCCGGTCAGGAACCAGACCTCGGGGGTGGGGACGGACGTCATGCTCATGCGGGGTTTCCTCCGTGGGTGGTCGCAGCGGCGCGTCGGGCGACGGCGTCGCGCCGGATCGCCTTGAGCTGCCGCATCGTGGTGGTCGCGCGGCCGAAGTGGTCGTGCAGCGCGACGTACTGCTCGAACAGCGGGTCGTACGCCGCCGCGCGCGCCTCGTCGGGCACGTAGACGTGGCGCCGCACCTTGCCCATCTGCTTGGCGGCGCTCGGCACGTCGTCGTACGCCCCCGCAGCGACCGCGGCGTGGATCGCCGAGCCGAGCGCGGGTCCCTGCGCGGAGTCGATGATCGACAGCGGCAGCCGGGTGACGTCCGCGTAGACCTGCATGAGCAGGGCGTTCTGGGCGAGTCCGCCCGCGACGATGAACTCCTCGACCGGGACGCCGCTGTCGCGGAAGGTCTCGACGATCATGCGCGTGCCGAAGGCGGTCGCCTCGAGCAGCGCCCGGTAGACGTCCTCGGCCCGGGTGGCGAGCGTCTGGCCGACGACCAGCCCGGACAGCTCGTGGTCGACGAGCACCGACCGGTTGCCGGAGTGCCAGTCGAGCGCGACGAGCCCGTGCTCACCGATCTCCTGCCCGGCGGCGAGCCGGGTCAGGTGCTCGTGCACCGACTCACCGGCCGCCGCGGCGGCCGCGGTGTAGGAGGCGGGCACGCCGTGCTCGGCGAACCAGCCGAAGATGTCGCCCACCCCGCTCTGGCCGGCCTCGTAGCCCCAGAGCCCGTCGACGATGCCGCCGTCGACGACGCCGCACATGCCGGGCACCTCGCGCAGCACCTCGGCGTTCATCACGTGGCAGGTCGAGGTGCCCATGATCGCGACCATCTGGCCGGCGCCGACGGCCTGGGCGGCGGGCGCGGTGACGTGGGCGTCGACGTTGCCGACGGCCACGGCGATGCCCTCGGGCAGGCCGGTCCACGCCGCGGCCTCCGCGGTCAGCGCGCCGGCGCGCTCGCCCAGCGCGCCGATGCGGTGCTCGAGCTTGTCGGTGACGAAGTCGCCGAAGCCGGGCGCGAGCGCGGTGAGGAAGTCGGGCGAGGGGTAGGCGCCGTCCTGGCCCTCGAACGTCTGGAGCTGTCCCTTGTAGCCGGCGGTGCAGGCGTTGCGGACGTAGGCGCCGCACAGCTGCCACACGATCCAGTCCGCGGCCTCGACCCAGTGCTCCATCCGGTCGTAGAGGTCGGCGTCCTCCTCGAACAGCTGCAGCCCCTTGGCGAACTCCCACTCCGAGGAGATCAGCCCGCCGTAGCGCGGCAGCCAGCGCTCGTCCCGCTCGCGGGCGAGGTCGTTGATCCGGTCGGCCTGGCCCTGCGCGGCGTGGTGCTTCCACAGCTTGACGTAGGCGTGCGGCCGGTCGGCCAGGCCGTCGACCTCGTTGAGCGGGGTGCCGTCGGCGAGGGTCGGCACCATCGTGCAGGCGGTGAAGTCGGTGGCGATCCCGATCACCCGGGCGGGGTCGATGCCGGCGGCCCCGACGGCGGCCGGGACGGCGACGCGCAGCACCTCGCGGTAGTCCTCGGGCACCTGCAGGGCCCACTCCGGTGCCAGGGGGCGCTCCGTGCCGGCGAGATGGGCGGGCAGCGACCGCTCGAGCACCGCGTGCGGGTAGGGGTGGACGCTGGTGCCGAGCTCCGCGCCGTCGGAGACGCGGACGACGACGGCGCGCCCCGAGAGGGTGCCGTAGTCGACGCCGACGACGTACTGCTCGGTGCGGTCGGTCATGGGGAGGGTGTCCTCTCGACGGGTGCGGCGCTGCTGGCTCGCACCACGAGCTCGGGCCTGATGAGTCGGTCGGGGGCGGGCTCGTCGGCGATGGCGGCGCGCAGGATCTCGATGGCCCGACGACCGACGGCCTCGAAGTCCTGTCGGACGGTCGTCAGCGGCGGGATGAGGTAGGGCGCCTCGGGGATGTCGTCGAAGCCGACGACGCTCACGCCGCGCTCCCCGTCGGGCACGGTGCGGCCTGCCTCGCTCAGCGCCCGCAGGAGACCCAGGGCCATCTGGTCGTTGGCGCAGAAGACGGCGGTGACCTCCTCGTCGGTCGCGATCTCGCGCCCCACCTCGAAGCCGCTGGCGGCCGACCAGTCGCCGGTGACGTGCTGGGACGGACGGAGCCCGGCGGCGTACATCGCGTTCTGCCACCCCTGGAGGCGGGCGCGGGCCTCGGTCCAGTCCTGCGGGCCGGCGAGGTGGACGATGTCGGTGTGCCCCAGCTCGACGAGGTGGCGCGTGCCGAGCTCGGCGCCGGCCACCTGGTCGACGCCGACGGTCCACCGGGCCTTCTGCGGGTCGCCCTCGACGACGACCACCGGCACGCCCCACTGCTCCTGCGCCCGGGCGACGCCGACCGCGTCGTCGGTGGCCGAGATCAGCACGATGCCCTCGACGCCCTGGTTGCGCAGGTGGTCGATCGCGTCGACGAGCTCCTCCCGGGTCAGGCTCTGGAGGTTGGCCGAGCTGACGAAGTAGCCCGCGGCGCGGCCGGCGGCCTGGATGGTGCGGTGCACGGTCGAGGGACCCCAGTAGCCGCTCTTGGAGCCGATGACGCCGATGGTCGCGGACCTGCGGGTGACCAACGCGCGAGCGGCCGTGTTGGGGCGGTAGCCGAGCTGGCGGATCGCGTCCTCGACCTTCTCCCGCGTCGCCGGGCGCAGGTTGCTCTGCCCGTTGATGACCCGCGAGACCGTCTGGTGGGAGACCCCGGCCAGCCTGGCCACGTCGGCCATGACCGGCGTACGTCGCTGGTGCGCCGGCACTGCGTCCGGCGTGGGTGAGGACTCGGTCATGCCCGACGCCTGGTGGCGAAGCGCTGCACGACCACGAACGCCAGGAGCAGCACGCCGGTGATGATGCGGATCCAGTAGGAGCTCAGGGTCCCGTCGAAGGCGATGAGGGTCTTGATGATGCCGAGCACCAGCACGCCGAGGAGCGAGCCGAGGACGTAGCCACGGCCGCCGGTCAGCAGCGTGCCGCCGATGACGACCGCGGCGATCGCGTCGAGCTCCATGCCGATGGCGTGCAGGCTGTTGCCCGACAGGATGTAGAGGGAGAAGAGCAGGCCGGCCAGCGCGGCGCAGAAGCCGCTGATCACGTAGACGCCGACCTTGGTGGCCGCGACCCGCAGGCCCATCAGCATCGCCGAGCTCTCGTTGCCGCCGATCGCGTAGACGGTGCGGCCGAAGCGGGTGCGCGCCAGGACGTAGGCAGCGACGGCGACCACGACGAGCGCGATGATGGCGGTCCACCGGATGTAGTAGTCGCCGATCCACACGGTCCTGAACGCCAGCTCGGTGAAGGTGGGGTCCTTGATGGAGATCGACTCGACGCTGATCAGGTAGGTGAGCCCGCGGGCCAGGAACAGCCCCGCGAGCGTGGCGATGAACGGCTGGATGTCGAAGTAGTGGATGAGCAGGCCCATCAGCAGCCCGAGGAGGGTGCCCGTCGCGAGCACGGTGACCATCGACAGGTAGGGCGACCAGCCCAGGTCCAGCGTCTTGGCGGCGATCATCGTCGACAGCGCCACGACGGAGCCGACCGAGAGGTCGATGCCGCCGGTGAGGATGACGAAGGTCATCCCGACGGCGAGGACGATCAGGAAGGCGTTGTCGATCAGCAGGCTGATGAGCACCTGGGGGTCGGTGAGTCCGTCGTAGCGCAGCCCACCGAGGCCGTAGAGGCCGAGGAACAGCGCCGCGGTGGCGATGATCGGCAGGTAGCGCTGGGGCGGGCGGTAGGTCCGGACCCGGTCCCAGACCGATGCGGGCGGAACGGTGACGGCGCTCATCGGGCGGAACCTGTCTTCGCGAGGACGGGGGTGGGCGCTCCCGGCCGACGCACGCGCAGGAGGGCGCGCGCCTTCGGCGACTGGAGGAGGCACACCGCGATGACGACGATCGCCTTGAAGAGGTAGTTGACCTCCGAGGGGATGCCGATGTTGGGGATCGTGCGGGTCAGGGTCGCGATGAAGAGCGCGCCGATGAGGGTGCCCGCCAGCGAGAAGCGCCCGCCCATCAGCGACGTACCGCCGATGACGACCGCGAGGATCGCGTCGAGCTCGATCCACAGGCCGAGGCTGTTGGCGTTGACGGAGTTGGTGTTGGCCGCGATCACGAGGCCGGCGAGGCCTGCGCACAGGCCGGAGAACGCGTAGACGGTCCAGATGATGGTGCGGGCCCGCACGCCGGCGAGCCGGCTGGCCTCCGGGTTGATGCCGACCGCCTCGATCAGCATGCCGAGCGCCGTGCGCCGGGTGAGGACCGCGGCGAGGAGCACCATGCCGACCGCGACCAGGAAGGCCAGCGGCAGCGTCAGCACGAAGCCCGAGGCCAGGTCGCTGAACCAGGGGTTGTTGACGGTGGTGATCTGGCCGTCGGTGATCGCCATCGAGATGCCGCGCCCGGCGACCATGAGGATCAGCGTCGCGATGATCGGCTGGATCCCGAGGACGGAGACGAGGAAGCCGTTCCAGGCGCCCAGCGCGATGCACACGACGATGGCGTAGGTCATCGCCGCGACGGCCGTGCCGAGCGCGGCCTCGTCGCCGGCGCCGATGATCCGCGTGCAGGCGACCGCTCCCGCGATGGCCGCGATGGCGCCGACCGACAGGTCGATCCCCCGGGTCGCGATGACCAGCGTCATGCCGAGGGCCACGAGCATCACCGGCGCGCTGTTGCGCGCGATGTCGACGAGGTTGCCGTAGAGGTGGCCGTCCTGCATCCGCACGTCGAGGAACGCCGGCTTGGCGATCACGTTGACCAGCAGCAGCACCAGCAGCGCGAGCACCGGCCACACGAGCGGGTGGCGCAGCACCCGTTGCGCGCGGGTCGGGGACTCAGGCACGGATCGGCCCCTCCTCGCGGGCCTCGCCCGCGATGATCTCGAGGACGTCGCGGACGCTGACGTCGTCGTTGGTCTGCTCGTGGATCTTGCGACGGTCGCGCATCACGACCAGCCGGTCGCTGAGGCGCAGCACCTCCTCGAGCTCGGCGGAGATGAAGACGACCGCGAGCCCCTGCGCGGCGAGCTCGGCGACCTTGGCCTGGATCTGTGCCTTGGCGCCGATGTCGATGCCGCGGGTCGGCTCGTCGAGGATGAGGATCTCCGGCTGGGTGATCAGCCACCGGGCCAGCAGCACCTTCTGCTGGTTGCCGCCCGACAGGTTGCGCATCAGGGCGGTGGGGTCGGCCGGTCGGATGTCGAGGGCCTCGATGTAGTCCTTGACCAGGCGGGCCCGCGTGGCCTGCGGGATCGGGCGGAGCCAGCCGCGGGAGGCCTGCAGGGCGAGCAGCATGTTGTCGGCGACGGTCAGGTCGCCGACCACGCCCTCGGCCTTGCGGTCCTCGCTGGAGAACGCGATGTTGCGGTCGATGGCGTGGCGCGGGCTGCGGAGCCTGCGCCGGGTGGAGCGCACCGACAGCTCGCCGCTGTCGGCGGTGTCGGCGCCGAAGAGCAGCCGAGCCAGCTCGGTGCGGCCGGAGCCCAGGAGGCCGGCGATGCCGACGACCTCGCCCTCGAAGAGCTCGAGGTCGGTGGCCTCGAGCGTGTTCTTGCGTCCGATGCCCACCGCCTTCAGCAGGGAGGTGCCGGACTCGGCGTCCGTGTGCGGGGCGGCGCGGTCGAGCCGGTCGAGCACCTCGAGCTCGCGACCGATCATCAGGCGTACGAGCTCGAGCTGGCTGGTCTCGGCGACCATCCGCTCCTCGACCAGCGTGCCGTTGCGCAGGATGGTCATCCGGTCGGCGATCTCGTAGACCTGGTCGAGGAAGTGGGAGACGAAGACGATGGCCACGCCCTCGTCGCGCAGCCGGCGCATGACGGTGAAGAGCTTCTCCACCTCGTCGGCGTCCAGGCTGGAGGTGGGCTCGTCGAGGATGAGCACCTTGGCCTCGACGTCCACGGCGCGGGCGATCGCCACGAGCTGCTGCACCGCGATCGGGTGCTCGTCGAGGGCCGTGCGCGGGTCGATGTCGATGCCGAGGTGAAGGAGCGTACGGCGGGCGCGGCGGTTCATCTCGCGCACGTGGACCGCGCCGAGGCGGCGCGGCTCCCGTCCGAGCAGCATGTTCTCCGCGACCGTCAGGTTGGGCACCAGGTTGACCTCCTGGTAGACGGTGCTGATCCCCGCGGCCTGCGAGGCGGACGGCGAGGAGAACTCGTGCTCCTCCCCGTCGACGAGCACCGTGCCGGAGTCGATCGTGTAGACGCCGGTGAGCGCCTTGATGAGGGTTGACTTGCCCGCGCCGTTCTCGCCCATCAGCGCGTGCACCTCGCCGGGGAACAGCCGCACCGAGACCCCGTCGAGGGCGCGGACGGCGCCGAAGGTGATGGAGATGTCGCGCATCTCGATCACGGGCTGCCGGTCCGTCCCGGGCCGAGCGCCGTGCTCCGGCTGCGTCCTCATCTGGGTCATCTCGTTCCTCTCGGGCCTCCCGGGCCTCTCCGGCCTCTGGGGCTGATGCCGTGCTGCTCCCCGGGGGCGGGGGGCGGGGGCGGCGCGGCCCGCGGGTGGCGCGGGCCGCGCTGCGGATCAGTACTGCCGGTCGGGCAGTGCCTCCTTGGCCTGCTCCTGGGTGAAGGTGGTCTCCTCGGTCACGACGCGCTCGGGGACCTCCTCGCCGTCGAGGACCTTGGCGGCCAGGTCCATCAGCTGGGGCCCGAGCAGCGGGTTGCACTCGACGATGAAGTTGATCTTGCCGTCGGCGAGGGCCTGCATGCCGTCCTTGACCGCGTCGATCGTGATGATCTGGATGTCCTTGCCGGGCTCGAGGCCGGCGGCCTCGATCGCCTCGATCGCCCCGAGGCCCATGTCGTCGTTGTGCGAGAAGACGACGTCGATCGAGTCGTCGGACTGCAGGAACGACTCCATGACCTGCTTGCCGCCGTCACGGGTGAAGTCGCCGGTCTGCGACGCGGTGACCTCGATCGTGTCGTCGGCGCCGATCTTGGACGCGAAGCCCTCGGCGCGGTCGATCGCCGGGGCGGCGCCGGTGGTGCCCTCGAGCTGGACGACGTTGATGGTGCCGTCACCGTCCACGTCGGCGTCCTTGGCGTTCTCGACCAGCCACTCGCCGGCCTTCTCGCCCTCCAGCACGAAGTCGGAGCCCAGGAACGTCACGTAGAGCGAGGTGTCCTCCACGTCGACCGCTCGGTCGGTCAGGATGACCGGGATGTTGGCGGCCTTCGCCTCCTGGAGGACGGCGTCGAAGCCGGTCTCCACCACCGGGCTGAAGGCGATGACGTCGACCTTCTGCTGGATGTAGGACCGGATCGCCTGGATCTGGTTCTCCTGCTTGCCCTGGGCGTCGGTGAACTTGAGGTCGACGCCCTCGGCCTCGGCCGACTCCTGGATGGACTTCGTGTTGGCCGTGCGCCAGCCGCTCTCGGCGCCCACCTGGGCGAATCCCATCGTGATCTTGCCGTCGTCGCTGCCGCTGTCGGACCCCGAGGCCGCGTCGGTGTCGCTTCCGCAACTGCTCAGAGCGAAGGTGCTCAAAGAGATCGCCGCCGCGGCGACCAAGGTCTTCTTCACCACTGTCGTTCCTCCACATCAAAGGGGCTGCTCGCCCGTGTGACTGGTGTCACATGCTGCGAGTGTGAGCGCTAACATTCGGGAGGTCAAGGGGTCCGGATGCCGCGGTTAGGCGGAATGTGAACGTTCACCCGAGGGGTGAGCCGGCGGGGTCGCCCGGCGAGTGGGGCTGGCCGCGCGGTATCGAGTGCGCACGCGTGAACGCCTCGACCGGCGCTGCGTGGTGGCGCCCGACGCGTTGCCGGCGGCCTACCGCGCCGCGACGGGCGCTGCGCATGGGCGTGGATCGCCGCCGCGTTCAAGCTGTGCGCGTTCGGCCGGAGTGCTGGCTCCGTCCCCACCCCAGACCGCGTCGGGCTAGAAGGACTCACTCTCACAGATCACGCTATAGCCGTCGCAGCGCCGGGCCGCGATCCTCAGGACGGGTCCGACGTACACATGCCCCTGGGCTCAACTCTGGACATACGGCCCATTCGCGGCGGAAAGACGCACTGGTTAAGCCAGACCCGCACACAGCCAGCTGTACCTCATGGCACTACTACGACGCCTTCTCCATCATCTGGAACCCACTCCTCCGTGGCTTCGTTTAGTGCACCAAAAGGCACGTGAACAGAAGGCGCCGACGTGGACGTCGAGGCGAGATGTCCCTGCTGATCGTCGAAGTAGATGTGCGGTCGAAGCACGCTCATCACGGCACCCTTGTCGATGCCTCCCAGGAAGAAAGCATCGTTGACCATCACTCCCCACGACTTCAGTGACTGAATGGCCCGCTTGTGTGATGGGGCGTTGCGCGCCGTAACTAGCGCAACGTGCAGACGCACGCGGTACTCGGGATCCACAAGTTTGCGATTGCGCTCCGCCTCCTGAACCTTCGCGATCCTCAGCAGGAAGGGCTGTAGAGGTCCCGGATTGTGTGCGGAGACGGCGTTGGCGGTCTCGTGCTCATGAAACTGCGGTAGGCCGCTTTCCTGCATGACCTGCTCAGACTTGTCGTCTGCGAGCACGCCGTCGAAGTCAAAAGCGATGCGCAGATCGTCGTCGTCATCATCGACGGTCGCGGACGGAAGTACGCGCCCTGCGGGAAATCCCTGCTGGTTCGCGCTCCTGACAGTGTCGTCGTCGGCAGACAGGAAGAGGGCGATGTTCAGGGTCGGGATGAACGCGAACGGCGCACGTCCTTGCATGAAGATGGCCCGCGTGATTGGCAGATCGTGATGCTCGATCGACTCCATCACTCGAAGGCCCGTGTCGGGGTCGTTGCGCGACATCACGATGACCTCAACGAGCGGATCCTCGGGCTCTGCCAAGTCGTTCAGAGAGAGCAGTCGGCGGATGAATGAGAAGGCGATCCCGGGTGATAGCGGAACCTCGAGCTGCGCTTCCTGGTAGCGGCGATACGCCTCTTCACCGTCCCGGCGAAACACTCGGTCTGACTCCTCAAGATCGAACAACGCGCTTGAGGCAACTCCGATGACGAGTCGATCTTCAAGCGAGTACGGCAAGGCGGTCCCCCTGTATCGGCATGTAGCCAGTGTCGCCAGTCCAGCCCTGTGAGGAGCGATGACACGCGCGGCCGTCAGATTCGCGGCGCAATGACGAAGAGCGGTTGCCAGGGGAGCATCCGAGGGATCGGCGATCGACGCGGCGGTGGACGCCTCTTGAGGTGACCGGACGGGGTGGGAACTAGGACCGGCCGCTCTACTCGTGCCAACCATTGGGTAAATCGCCTCTGACCCCTCAGCGGTGCACGACCTGTCGTCACCATGACAGTCCATCCGTTAGTTTCGAACTGGGGAGCGTGCGAGATGCCGTCAGCAGCCAGGGGTTTCTTCGCAGCAGCTGCGTTGGCGCTCTTTGCTGGCGCTTGGATCATTCTGACGATCCAGCTCATTCAGTTTTCGCCGACGCAGACGAAGCCGACCTTCACCCCCGACCAATGGCAGAGCAGCTTGGCCACTTTCTTAGCTGGCAGTGTGTCTGCGACTATCGCCGCGTTTCTCGGTTACGAGATCCAGAAGCCACGCGGCGTAGCCAACGTTGCCGTATCGAGCTCCTCGACCTGGCTGGCACGTTGCAGGGGGCTGTTGAAGGCAGTGTTCGTGGGCCTCGGTTGGCTCGGCGTGGGACTGATCTGCTACGCACTCGTTGCCTTGTTTGTCATCCTCGTCACGTTTGCGAACTCCGGGGAAGCTGGCGACGTGTTCAAGTCCTTCGCGTTCACGGCCGTTGGATCATTTCTAGGTGCGTTCGCGATCGTGTTCAAACCGCCGGCCTGAGCCTGAGACCGGCATTCAAAGGCGGCGAATTGACGCACCCATCGCTGCAGTCCGAACGTTTCTGAGCCGATCGAGTACCTCGAGTCGACACACTGGGCACACGCCTGAACCGAGCTGCTGAGCTGCAGATCGCAACGGTGCAGAGCCAGCGACTGTTCTGCGCAAGTCGGCAGCCGAGGTGCTGCTGTTGGGGATCCGTACTCACGCCCAAACCCCTAACGCGCTCGTACGGTTTCAGCCATGGGCTCGTCACCGCTCGACACAAGCGAGTCGGCTCCGTCGGTCGAGCCCGTAATCCCAGGAGCGGGCGCAGGTCGACCCGAGAGTCTTCCCAATTGGGTATACGGGCTAGCCGCGGTCGTACTGATCCTCCCTCCGCTCATCTGGTCAGTGGGAGCCTTGGTCCTATCCGCGTTGCTCGGGTGGTGATGCGCCCGTTCTGGCGGTGCTAGCGCCACATCTCCGCAGTTTCGAACGTCCCCGACAGGCGGCGGAATGGGTCAGCCTCGTAAGCGGATTAGGTCAACGCTGAGCGTCGCCCCATGCCATGTGCCACTCGGCTGACGTGACCTCACGGAAGACGCCGCGCCACGGCTGACAACGACGGAACCGAACAGCTCGCCAGCGCGTGGTCACCGTCGAAGAGGTCCAAGAACTTGGCTCAGCGGGGAACCTTCAACGGCGCCTTGGAAGGGGAGTCTCATTCAGCGTCGCGCGGTTCGACGCGAATGCTCTGGAATGGCCACGTCACAAAGAGCACTCCGGCTAGGGAGATCAGGACCTCGGGCTTGCCGCCTTCATCGTCAGACTGCTTCAGGACGAGAGCTAGGGGTGGCCCCTGCCTGCCTGACTCTGATCGGTACACGTGAAGTCGTGAGGCGAACTTGCTTCCGGGTGGTCGGCGCCGCATGTCGCAGTCGCGTGCGGCGATCAGCTCCGCGCGGATGCCAAGAACTTCCTCCGTCTCGGGGACGCTCTTCATGTAGAGGCACGCCGCCAGATAGGCGTGCTTAAGCACGGCCAGTCCCCATCGCCGTGGGTCTGGTGGACTGTAGGTGATGCTGGCCGTGCCGGACTGGAGCATCTCGACGACCTCGTCGGAGAGCGCTCCGTCGACGAGCAGCACGACCTCGTCGCCGTCGGCCTCCTTCAGCAGCTGAATGTTGGGTACCCGCCGGTGACCGGGAATGTGTCCGTCGTGGTTGAAGGAGACCCGGTGGATTGTGTGGTCAAACCAGTGCTCGAGTTCGACCTCGACGCGAGAACCGAGTCCGTTGTTGCAGGGTGCGCACGTCTGAGTCATGACCGACCCACCTAGCGCGGACTGCGGGACGTGCTCTCGCGCGGTGGCAGGGTCAAGACAAATGGGGCACACCGGTTCGCCAGCGAGGCCGAACACTCCGGGCTCGATCGTGTCCAAGTAGGTGAGGCTGCCTGGCTCGTGTGTGCGAGCTGAAGCGAAGTTCTTGACTGAGCCGTCCGGCATAGTCATCGAGAATTGTGTGAACGCGCTCCAGCCGCGCTCACCGCCATCTGCGCGCCTGCCCGCGACGTGCGAGACCTGGGTGGGGAGAGACGGCGGCTCGGATGCTTCGAATTCCTCACGGGTCACTTGCTTCTCCTGTTCACAGCGACTGTCCGCCCCGGTCAGGCTTCCCACCCTCCAGGATGGACACGCGGAAGGTGGGCCAAGAAAGGCCTCACGCGAACGCCAGAACCTCCGAGCAATGGTGAGCCGCTCGGGCCTACTGCTCCTGTCCTTGGCCGTACTCTTCGGCCGAAGACTTGGCCTCCTCGCGTGCAGCGTCGGCACGTCGAGCATCTTCGACTCGGGCCACCATCGCCTCGTGCCTCGCACGTTGCTGAGTTCTCTCGTCGAGCACTCGGTCCGTATGGGCCTGTCGCTCCTCCACGACCACCTCGAACCCTCCCTTCAGTACAGGCGACCTCTTCAGCAGTTGGTGAATCTCCTTCAAAGCCTTCGCGGCTTCGTGGATCCCATAGCGCTGACCAAACATGAGGCCGTCCCACAGCGTGAGGTCGATGACGCTCTCCTCGCAGTACTCGGTTCCGCGTCCGTCGTGGTACCAAATCGTCACGCGATGCTCGTCAGGCAGCTCGCCCTTTTTCTGGTGTCGTTCAACCGCGGAATCGAGCCATGACACAAGGCGATAGCCGGGAGGCAGCATCGGGACGGGGCGCTCGAAGATCCGTGCGGCCTTCATCTCGCTGTCGGCGGTCTCTCGCGCTCGGACCAGCGGAGGGTCTACTTGGATGCGCACGTCGCGCGCGGCTGTCTGACCAGCGTTCTCCAACACCAGATCAATCGCGGCGAAACCTTGATCGCCTACATCGACGCTGAGTAGCACGTACGGCCGTGACTGGTCCCTGGCCGCCTCTGCCGCGTGCGCGAGTTGGTCCCGTAGCGCCAGCCGATCCTGTTCCAGCTGTTGCGCGGCCAGCAGGCGGGTCTGCTCTAGTTGCGCAGTCGCAGCAGTTTGATTTTGCTGCAGCTGCGCGGCGGTCGCATCGCGATCCTGCGCAAGCTGTCGTGCCGCGGTCTCACGAGCACTCTTGAGTTGAAGGATTGCCACCAGGACCGCGACAGCCGCGATAATGAACGCCCCAGCGGTGGCCACGGCTCCAATCGCCTGCCATGCATCAGTGCCCAACCCAAAGAACTCGCTCGAGCGCGGGACATCGGACTGCGTGTCAGTCATACGAACATCATGGCCGGGGCCACCGACAACCGTGTAAGTCGACGCCGCTGTCTCCCCAAGCAGTCCACGGCAAATGACGGGCGCTAAAGCGGCGATAGGACGCATCCTGACGCCGCCTCGCAGGGCTCAATTGCCCTCGACCTGAAATGGATCGGTCGCCGGCAACTGGAGGACCCCCCGAGTGTGAGTGACCAACGCTTCTCGGGCCTTCGAGAGACTCTCGCGCGACGCTGCAATGCCCTCGACATCCACGGCGTGGCGGCCAGTCAGCGCAACTCGAGCCATATTCCAGGCCCGGCCGGAAACCGGTGCGTGGTGCACGGTGATCATGTCGGCCGCGGCGACGATCACTGCATTGGTTAGGGCCACCGTCCTTGCGTCGGCGAAGAGCCACACCCGGGCGGCAGCTCGCTCAAGCGCACCGACCTCCTCGTTGAGTCGATCGAACAGCAGGATGAAGTCGACGGGCGCGACGCTGCCAACAATCCTCGTGATCGTGCCGGTGAGGGACCCCAGGTTCGTAGCCATCAGGACCAACTCGTGTCCGCCTGTCAATGGCTTGGGAACGCACCAGGACCTCTTCAATCGCGAGCTTGCGCTCGCGAGCCGCCTCGTCACGCGCTCGCCGTCGAGCCTCGACCGCCTGGCCCCAGAGCGCTGCAACGGCGCCGATTACGGCACCTACGAGCCCAACGACCCCGGAGATCCACGCTGCTTCATCCACCCCATCAACGTAGAGGCCCCTTCCGACATCGTTCGCGCGACCCCGCTGCCGCAACGCGGCGGAATGCAGTGGCTCCCGCGTGACGGCTTCACTAGCCTTGCTCGCCTCGCCTCACCCCTGGGGCGGACGGGCTCTCCGGCCTTGAGCCGGACGGTGACCGTGATCCGTAAACAGTGGTACGACCACATCGGCAGGGGTTGACCGGTGGCCGCTCGGAACATCGATCGGCCACCGCAATCACCGAGCGGTCGCGGCGGGTTGACGCGGCCGTCGAACAGGCTTCGCGGTAACAGCAAGTGGCTCGTCGACCAGGCTCGACAGTCAATACTTCAACTCAGCCTCGCTGAGAAGCGTATGGCTGTCGGGAATCCACTGGGAGTGCAGCAAGCCGCTCGACTCGGAGTTGGCAACCCAACCTCGAAGGTCGGTCAGACAGTCAAGCATCGTCACGAAGGATTCGTGCTCAACGCCCGAACCCCTCACAGGGTGCATGAGGCCGTTGCGAACGACGTTGACTCGGTTTACGTTTCGGTCGAACTCCGCTTGACTCGCCACCTTCGCAGCCGCGACGAAGTGAGCCATGCCGGGCTTTGAGGTGAGTATCCGCTTCATCGAGATCAAAGTGAGGGCCTGAAAGTCGTCCTCTAGGTCACGTTCCTCACGTTCACTTGCGAGCGTCCTGCGAAGCTCAAGCGGCACGCCCCCTCGCCACCACTCTCTTCGGTTCTCACCCAGTGCGCAGCTCAAGACCCCGCGGATGAATCCGAAGAGAAGCAGCTCGTACTCCCGCACTAGCAGAAACAAGTCACCCGACAGATGCTCGACCGGCCCGAAGCGCAGACAGACGTGCACGTCGCACCGCTCCAGCTCAGGGTGATGGCTCAGAATCGCCGTGACGAGGCCACTCCGATCGTTCGGCGACCAGTACTGGCCCGCCGCGCGAGACTCATGGGCGACGATCTCTCGGACATGCTCCGGAACCAGGAAGTAGATCTTGTAACGCCGTACGAGGCCACGACCAATCAAGTCGTTGAAGGCATAGGTGATTGCGTTGGTGTATCCGCCCACCCCCGTGGCCGGCCGTAGCCCGACTTGGCGGCACTCGGAGACCATCTCTGCTGGCGTCAGCCCTCGGGCGATCATGTCGCTCATCGCACGTCGAGGGATGCGGTCCGGCTCTTTGCGCTCGTTCAGACGCGCGGGAATCCACTGTGGCCTGTTCGTCATCCAGGTCAGGCTAAGCGACACGCGCAGCTCACGCCCGACTCTTTGCGAAACTCCAACAGGCCGACAGGCGGCGGAATGGGCTAGGTGTCACCGGCTCATGCAGCCGCTCCTTAAACGATGGCTGTCGCTAGCTACCGAATCGCACCGATCGGTCGAGGGCAAGTCGCAGTCAGGTGGTGCTGTCCACTGCTGCAGTCGTTGATGGTGGACGCGATTCGCACGCGATCGGAATGGCGTCGAACTTGGTCAACGTCCGTCCCGCCAGGCTCGGCCAACCTCGTCCCTTCATGTGGGGCACGCGCCGCTGGTACCGCTTCGTCACCCCTGCAACCAGCTCGACTGCGAGCGCGTAGCGCCACTGGTCACCAGGCCCTCCCCACATCACGGGGACCTTCTCGCGCTTCTTCCCGTTCACGCCCGATCCTTGACTGGCCAGCGCGGCGGCATGCAGTAGGTAACCGTCGAGCGCAATTACGGACTCAACGATTTCGCAGGCCGCGACTCGCTCGGGCCTCTCGCTGAGGCTCGTGAAGACCTTCATATAGGTCTTGTTGATCGATTTGACGAACTTCTTGTAACTCTTCTTGGGGTCGCGTGAATATCCGACGAGCCCCAAGTATGGGCCGGGTGTATCTGCCCTTCCACAAAGGCGACCGATCTCCGACAGCTCTCTGAGTTCGTGTGCCACGTTGCCTTGTCGCAGTGTGTGCTTCACCGAGATCACGCCTACAACAGCCTCAGGTGTAACGACCACCGCGTCCCCGTAGCGCAGGATTGGCGCGGCGACGGTGGGGTCGTGAATGAGAATGTCGATCTGATACGAGCGCGTCCCGCGCGCCGTGTCGAGAATGAAGCCGGTGGACACCTCCAGGCTGGATGGAAGACTGCGCCGAAGAAACTCCGCGAGCAGTGACTCGGTCCAGCGCCCTTCTTCCCCGGCATGGCCTGACTGCGTCTTGGCCCTGTTTGGGAAGAGTTGCCTGAAGACGTCCGCGGTGTTCAGCAGCGACTGCACTGTCGCGTCGTACGCCGCGATGAGACCCGCTTCGTCAGCCCGATGACCCATGTCAATCCTCTCTACTCCAGCTATCTATACATCTCGCGGACGGGTAGTGAACCACCTCGACGGGCAGGTCTGGACACTTTCGTCTATCCCGTCCCCTGCCGCCGATAACGCACCGCTGACCGTCACCCCGTGGGCGCCGTCGGCGAATGTCGCGATATGACACGCCGTTGAAGAGAGCGCCGGAACACGAAGGCGGTCATGGCAGGCCATCTCCGAACCAAAGGCAGCGACCTACCCGCGTCCGCCCGACCATCTCGGGGCCGTTCGATCAGCTACTGGGCTGGCGCTTTGGCTGGCGCACTCCAGGTCAAGTTGTGAAGGCCGAACCGACATCCGGACCGGGTCGGCGTTGCGACGACTACGCGAGGCCACCCATCATCGATGATGCCTCCGTGACCCTACGGAGCGTCTGGCGCGCAGTCTTGTCCCGGGACCTGGATTCATCATGGAGCGACGATGTCGACCGGCCTGGTACCGGAAACCTTCAGGGCACGCGAGCCGTAGCTACTCCTCCGCGCGGCGAACAAGGTAGGTGGACGGAGAGCGGCGCAGCTCGCGCGTTTGCCGCTGCCGAACTTGCCCTGCGGACGGCGAACATCGGATGGCGCGCCACCAGTGAGATCGAGAAGCGTTTTAGGGAGCTCCAAGAACTTCCGTTTCGCACGCCAGACGGCGCCGACTGTTCGCTTCGAGGGTGCACGAATGAGGCAGTACACAACTCCCACGCTCTTTCCAGAGGAGCGCACCTAGACACGCTTCTCGACGAAGATGGCAAGGTGTGGTTTCCTGACCTCCGGAGCCCGCATCGCTTAAGTCTGCAACCTGTAGTTGCGTCCAAAGCTTCAGTCTTTCCCGGATACTGCCTGAAGCACGAGCGATTGTTTGCTGGATTCGAGAACGCTGGCCACTTCCGCAATGACCAAGACCGTCTGCGTCAGTTAATGCGATCAGCAGCACGGGAGGAGTGGAAGGCAACTCGAGACCAAGCAAGGCTCGAGGGACTGATTTCTGCGGTTGAGTTTGGCCTCGAGGGGTTGGCTGGGACCGTAGAGGAGAACCAGCGCTGGCGCACCCACCTAATCACTCCGCTAAGGAACTGGCATGCCCACTTAGATATACGTAGGTCCTACGCACTTTGGAATCACGTCGACTTGGTTGCTATACTCGACGAGACGCGATTGCCGCAATGGACGTGGGCCGTTCGTTACAAGAGCATGACGAAAGTGGCGCTCTCAGGTTGTATACATACCGGTACTCGAACGCCGTGGACCATCCTGCTCGTTGTTGTCCCTGACGGCGATGAGACCGCGCTCATGTTGGCCTCGTCGGTCGATGACGCGGATGCTTTGCAGGATTTCGTCGCGCAGCGCTGCTCAACCAACCAGGACCGCGACGACCTCATACGCACCTGGATGAGCGGCGTCACCGATCACTGGTTCGTCGACAAGTCTTGGTGGGATCGACTAGCGCCTGACGTGCGCGCAGACATACTTCCCCATTGATGAGACGTTGACAGACCGACGCGCTTCGGGGGCTCGTAGCGGTCAGGCTTCAGGGTCGTCCGGGTTAGTGGTGGGCCCGGGGTCGGGCTTCTCGTCGGAATCGGCCAGGTCGACGTCGCTGTCGCGAATTGCCGAGCGGTCCATCCACGCGCGGACGACCTCGCGGACGACTGCCAACGTTGCTTCGACGGCCAATGCGACGCCGAAGTCGGATGCCAAGTCCTGCAGGTCGCGATGCAGGTCGGCGTCGCTCACCGCTTCGACTCGGATGCCTCGGCGGGCGAAGTCGGCCACCAGATGTTGGGCTTGCTCGGCGGCGTCGCCGCTGAGGCGGATCTCGGTAGTCACTTCGTCTCCTTGGGATCGCTGAATCGAGTGTGCCGACCGATGGTCGCATGCGAGGCCCAAGCGGACATCGGTAGATCAGTTCTAGGCGACAAACTGGCAACCACGCGTTGATATGCGTGAGCAAGCGGCTCACCGGCCGCCAAGGCCGGCAGGCAGTGGACCAGGAACTCGGCGGCGCTGCGGTCACTCACGGGGCCGATGGTGCCAAGCACACTATGTGCGCCATAGGCGATGAACTCCAGGCTTTGTTGTACGAGGTCTGATCCGATGACGTCTTGGACTGAACCACTCCAACAGGCGTTCAGGACAACCGTGGCGCCGGGGGCGAGACCTTGCAACTCAGAGGCGTGCGCGGGGCGACTGCCCGCGAGCAGGAGTCGCTCACCGGCCCGTCCTATCTGACCGTGGCCGGAGAAGACCAAGGTGGATACCGGCTGATCCTGCACTAGCGCGTCGAACTGCTCAGTCGAGTCGAACAGACTGAGAGGCACCGTCATACCTCTTGCCGCATCCACGACCGCCTGCAGTTCGCCGATGGCATTGCTAAGGCTCAGATCGAAGTGAGCTGCCCAGGTGAGCGTCGCGGGACGAGATTTGCCGAGCGCTGGCCCCGGAGCAAGCACGACCGGCACGCGTGCTCCGAGTGCAGTTCCCGACAACGGGATGGCTGTGAACGGGAATTGCCACATCCTTCCCAGCGGAATGATCCTGAGACTTTTATAGGCGGTTGCCTGCAGGCGCTGCATGAGGTCCGCAGTTGAGAACATGTTGGTCGTCAACTCTTGCAGCGCGGCCGGGTCCCAAGGCCTGTTCCACACGCCGTCAACGTTTACGGTCCCACCAGGGGGCGGCGTCAGAAGTTCCTCCAACAGCTTCAATTGCTCGGGATTGGCTTCGTCGTCTAGAGACCACGTGTGACAGGAAGCCTCGGCGCCCCCTCCCAGAATGACCGTGAGGCCCTCGATTCGGCGCCTGCTGACCATCGTGGTCATCACTAAGACGGTCGGTTCCGTAGTGGAATGGAGTTCGTCGATCTCACTTTCGGAGATCGGATGCCAGCGGGCGCTGGCATGAGCCTGTGCCCGGAGGACTACTTCGGGATGAGAACCTGCGGGCCGGACCTCGTCGAATCCGTCATCGCGCTTCTCGTCTCTGCGTATCCAACTCGCTAGCGAGGTGTTCCCAAGACGCAAGAGACAGCCGACGACGTCGCGTGAGTGCCTGCTGGTGAGCGGATGACGACCGAGATGACGGACCATTGTGATGAGGTCCTTTCGGATGCCTGAATCCACCGATCGCACGGATTGGTAAGCCCCGAATCCACGCGCACGGTCCGCGGTGGCGAGCCCCTCGCTGAGATCTTGAAAAGCTTGCTGGTGCTGCCCGCGCTTCGCGAACGAGTCGGCTCGGCGACTCAAGGCGCGGACCACGTTGTGGAGGTCGTTCAAGGTCTTGACCGATTCCGCGGCGTAGCGGTCAAGAGCGAGCGTGTAATAGGTGTGCGCGTCGTCGAACTCCTGCTGGTTCCAATGGTTGCTGCCAAGTCTCACTTCGACGCTCGCCCGGTTTCGAGGTTCCAACAGAGGGTCGTTAAGGACCTGTTCGTAAAGCCCGCGCGATGTGCGTTGGAATCCCAGGTGAGACATCGCGACCGCCATGTTGCTGAGTGCCTCTAGGCGGACCTCCGGCTCGACAAGTCCTTCTTCGACCATCCGCAAAAGGTCCAGCGACCAGGCAGCCATCCCGAAGTAGTTGTTGTGGTCAGCGGAAATGCTTACGCGGAGACGGTCCATCCAGAAACGGAGGCTCGGGCCGCGCTCGGGAACAGTTGGCCCTAGCGACTCGTACATCTGCACCCAGCCGTGCGGAGTGTCCGACGAAGATCCGTGGCGCGGGCTGTCACCCCACTGGCCCAGTTGCAAGGAGAGGTAGTTGCCGCGTGCTTGCAGCGCCAACACAGATTCGGGGAACTCGGTCTTTAGGATGCCGTCGGCAAACGTGACCCGGGGCGTGACCTCGTCCGGTACCGCTGAACGGAGCAAGTGCAAGGCGACGGCTGGTTCGCCGCGCGCTTCTGCGGCGCTGGCAAGAGCGAACACCTCGTTGATTGCGTCATCGTCAACCTTCCCGAAGTTGCCGTCCCTGACGACGTTGAGCGTCTCTGTAAGGCCGCGGTCCGCGCTTGCGCCGTCGTCAGTCATACGACCCTGCCTAACTGACGTTCGAGGATCAGCAACGCGCGCGCTTCGGCCGAGATGTCGTCGGCCTCGAGACCGGCGCCACTGGTACCTCGGGTAGTGAAGTAGGCCCGCAAGTCATCGCCGCGCGCGCGTTCAGTGGCGCGCTTGAAGTTTTCGCTTGCGCTCGCGTGCAGTTCGTTGAGCTCTCGCGCGACCTTGGAGATTGCAGCACCCAAATCGGGGTTCACCTGATTGACACGCCGAATCGACTTCTCGTGCTCGGACATCTCCGCCCCGAGGCGATGCAGAACGAATGGATTCCACGGCTCGAGCAACGCCTTGGCATGGGATGCACCCAAGAGCGCCCCGCCACGTTCTTCCAGCTGACCCTGTATGCCTTCTTGACCGGGCTTGAGACGCTCGGCCCACATGAGGTGGCTGTGAGCGTCGTCAGCGATGAGGCTGGCGCATCCCGAAACGAGCTCGCACCTCTCGTACTCCGCGCGAGCCTTCTTGATGACGTCGCGACGGTAGGGCGTCACGGCACGACTACCAATAGCCCATGCAATGGCGCGCAGCGTACCGACAAGGGCCGGGCCAACCAAGATCTTCTCAGCACTAGCGACGAGGCGCTGGGTGAGTGCTTCGCCGGGTTCCAGGCCCCAGGCCTCTCCGATGCGGATGAGTGCTTCCGGAGTGGTCGAGACCCGCATCTCGCAAGCCACCTCATCGGCAACCCAATACAGAGTCGCATGCGCGATGTCGTCTGGGTCGCCGGCGAGCTCAGCGATCTCAAGCAATGTATCGCTGAACTTGAGCCTGTCGCTTCCGGCGTCGGATCGTTCTTCGGTGGGCTTGATTGCCGTGAAGTACGTCGACTTCGCGTCGTAGTAGATCGCTTCGAAGTCCCACGACGATTCATCGGATTCAACGTAAGGATACTTCACGTGCTCCCCTCTCTCGCGGTGTCGAACAGGCTACTCAAGCTGGCAACCGCCTAGGGTCGTCTTTGCTTCGGGCTTCTGTTGCTTCTGAGGTGCAAGAGGTGACATCCCGACCCACTCCACCCCAGACGGCAGGCGCGACGAAGCGACCGAGGTCCTGCGAGGACGCAGAAAGGCACTCAACGGCTGCGCTGGACGCCGTGCTACTGCTATGAACAGAGCTTGGTCACGACAATTTTGCGCCAGGTAGCGACTGTACGAGCGTCCCGCTCGCTAACCACTCGCATGTGAGCCGCCCGATTTCGGATAGGTAGCAGGTCTGCTCGCAGCTTCGTCCACATGAACGACTCCAGACCCAATTCGCCAAGTTGGCGCGCTTCGCGCAGGTCGAGCAATTCACTCGTCGTCAGCCATTCCAAGGGGTCACGAAGGTCCTTGAGCTGCTCCGCTCGAGGCTGCACATCCTTCTTCGCACGGCTCACGAGTTCGAGCTCCATGTCGCCCGACGCGCATGCGGAGCGCCACCCGCTACCGTGGCTAGCCATCAGGGCGTCGCGAATCGCGTTCCGTACTTGCCGCTCGATTAGCCACAGATCGACAAATACTGGCGCGAGCCAGTCGGCTGTGACCATGTAACGGGACGATGCCACAGCGATCGCCGCCCGAAACGCCTTCCAGTCTTTCGAAAGGACCCACGACAGTTCGTCATCCTCTAGCTGCAGTAAACCAGCGCCTCGCAAGGACTCTCGATCGAGCGCGCCCAACGCGTCTAGGCACTCGTTTGGGCTGAGCGCCAGGTCCCAAATCAATTCGCCAAGCGTCACGACTGTTTCCGCGCTTAACTCCGAAACGCAATTCGCAAGGAAGTTCTCGCGAGTCGAAACCATCTCAGACCACCCTGGGAGCGAGGCAAATAGGTCTGAAGAGTCACCCACTGGCTCGTGGTGGGCGAAGACATGCTTGGCGTTTGCGAGGAGGTCGCTGCCGATCACTGTGGGGAAAGCCGCTCGAGCGACGTTAGATACTAGAACGAACTTGTGTCCGCGGGCGTCGATGTCTTCCACTACTCGCGACCGGAGCGCACCCATCTCGATGTGCCTTGAGCCTATGCACGCCTCGACATCGGTAAGGATCACGATGCTGTCGTCATCCTGCGGCGTTGACTGGCTCAGATACTGGGCGACGGCGGTGGACATGGCGTTCACGGTCGCCAGTTGCTCGCGATACGGCGCGAAGGCGTGACCTAGGTGAAGAAACACGACGGAGTAACGACGCGCGTCGCGAGCGATTGCCTGGAACCAGTGGACGTCGGCACTCAACGCAACTCCAGAATGGAGCTTCCCTCGAACGTACCTTTCGACTCGGTTAACAGGCCGAGGCTTGCAAGATGGTGCACTGCTCGATCCTCCGACACTGCGAGTGTCGCGAAGTCGTCGGGGGAGTCCATCAAAATATCTAGTAGGACCGACTCTGTCGGGTAGTACCGCTCAAGGTGTCCGAAAATTTCGTCGAGGTTTCCGGCGATGGAGCGCTTCCAGGGCAGGAGGCGATGAAGCACATCGGACGTGCGCATAACTCGTCGATAGGTAACGACAGGAAGGTCTGCCACGACAGCTGAGGCGAGGTTTCTATAGAGATACGCGTGGCCCCCTGAGCCATCGTACAGTGCTGCAAGGGCGCCGGGTTCCAGTTCGATGCCCATGCGAGCACCGATCGCCGTCGCAAGCTCGTCCGCTTCGCTTCGCGGAAACGGACCGATATAGCGGGCTTTGGCCCAACTGAAGAGCGGATTCGGGCGACCGTACAATCGTCCATTTTCGAGAATGTCATTAGTTAGTCCGGATAGCAGGAAGGTGAAGTTGTCCGTGCTCTGCACCAAGCTGCGCAGCACCCCTAATGTCTGTGCAACTCCGGAAAATGAGCCTTCGGCGACGTCGACTTGATCGGTCGGCGTTAGAAACTCGATCTCGTCGAGCAGCAGGACGACGCGAGTCCCTTCGATGGCCAAAGTTTCAAGCGTTCGAGACATGGCGGCGAGCAATGCTTCAGGTCGGGGGTCGTCCAAGACTTTGTCGAGTGCGCGAGCCGTGAAACCCCTCTTGCGGATTGCCGTTCCGGACCCCGATGCAAGGGTGGTTACAAAGGCACGCGTCGGATCGTCTGGAGGCGAGGGGAGCACCTCTAAGTCGACGAAGATGGGGATCAGTCCTGGTGACGAGAGGGTCTCGGCGAGTTGTTGCAGCACGCTGGTCTTCCCGCTTTTTCGCAGCCCGAAGACCCCTGAGACTCTCTGATTCTCGATGTCATCGCGAAGTTCCTGCATCAGGGCCTTCCGGCCGAAGAAGCGTTCACCTCGGACAGGCGTGGTTTCGTAGAAGAGGTCTCGTGCGTAGACGTAGTCGCGAAGCAGGCTCACCAATTCGAGCGGCTCCCCGGGCAACTCACTTGCAAGAGGTATCGCTGTGAAGCCGAGCACCGACCAGTCCTCAAGCTTGATTGTGAGCCGGTCGTCAGGTGAACTGAAGAAGATCAAATCCGGTGTGGCTTCGCGCGACAAACCGGAAAGGAGCTCCTTCGCCCGTGTGAAGGTTCGGATCTGTAGGTCATAGAATGGCGAGTAGAAAAACATCACCTCTCGAGTGATTCCGAATGCGGCCTCGATCGCGCCGCTGAATCTTGCTAGGGCGTAGCCCAACTTCTTACCATCTCGTCCTGCGACGACGTTGGCGTACACGAATTGAGAGCCCAGAGCCTGCAGCATTTGACGGTGCTGAGCAGCTACGGGAAAGGCCGACTCCAGTTCGGCGACTTTTCGGACCGTGTTGGCGTTCGTTGGTTCCCGGACCGGGTTCGCCTGCCATGTGTAGGTCGTCGCTGGCGTGCTGGCAGTGGGGCGCTTAGGCGGTTGTGGCCTCGGGACACTGTCCACTATCCCGTCACCACCCAGCGACGGTGTACGCGCTCAGCCACGGTAACCCGACCGGGTCTTTTCGGGTCCGAGGTAGCCATGCCAAGTATCAAGGGCACCCCGGACGCAGACTGCACGATCACGTGGTGCCTCCCACGAGGGGCTCGATTGCTGTGCACGATGCGACTCTAGTCGAGCGTTGCTGACAAACTGTCCTATTCCGATATGGCTCCCCACCCGTTCCCGGCGCGCGGCCAGTTTGGCGGCGCGCCACGTGTTCGGTGGGAAGTCCGACACATGTGCGGATAGAGGCGCCCATTCTGGGCGGAACGGGCGCCCTTCGGTGGACGCGTGGGCCTGCCGGTCGGGAGCCATGCCTCCGCGCATGCCCTCGGAAGCCACCCGCCGCGGGTCTGTGCGGCGCATAGGCTCCGCCGGAAATAGAAGACTCCCCCAGGGTCTCGGGTCCCCGGGGGAGTCAGAGCCGCCTGTCGGAATCGAACCGACGACCTAGTCATTACGAGTGACTCGCTCTACCGACTGAGCTAAGGCGGCGCGGCCCGCCGAGCGTGCTCGGTGGACCGCGGGCGAGTATACGGAAGCGGCCGGTCCGCACCGAATCACGGGTGGGGCGCACCGGCTAGGTTCGAGGGACTGTCCCATCCCCCACTTCTCGGAGGCACGATGCCCACTCGCACCGCACGCACGGCATGGAACGGCGGACTCCAGGACGGCTCCGGCCAGGTCGAGCTCACCAGCTCCGGCGTCGGCACCTACGACGTCAGCTTCCCCAAGCGCGCCGCGGAGGACGCAGGCGGGACGACGAGCCCCGAGGAGCTCATCGCGGCCGCGCACTCCTCCTGCTACGCCATGCAGCTGTCGGCGCTGATCGCCGAGGCCGGCGGCACCCCGCAGTCCCTCGAGGTCACCGCCGACGTCTCGCTCGGCGAGGACAAGGAGGACGGTGGGTTCAAGCTCACCGGCATCAAGCTCACCGTCCGCGGTGAGGTCGACGGGCTCGACGAGGCCGGGTTCGTCGACGCGGCCGAGAAGGCCAAGGCCGGCTGCCCGGTCAGCAAGGCGCTCGCCGCCGTCGACATCACCCTCGACGCCGCCCTCGAGGGCTGAGGCCCGGCGGCCGGCCCGACCGGCCGCCTCAGCGGGCTGCGGCGCGTGCCTCGCGCCGCAGCTCGGCCAGCCGCACGCGCAGCGCCGGGTCGCGCATCACCTCGGCGACGGTCGGGCAGTCCTGCGGCCCGGTGGTCCCGGGGACGCACAGCGAGCAGGTGTCGCCCGGGCGCAGGGGGCAGCGGGCCTCGACGGTCGCCATCCCCCCACGCTAGGCAGGGCCGGGTCCCGGACGTAGGGCCGAAGGTCCTCGGGCGACCGCCTCAGCAGGTCGTGCCGTCGGCGGGCACGACACCGTCGATGAGGTAGTCCTCGACGATCGAGTCGATGCACTCGTTGCCGGCGTTGTAGGCGGTGTGGCCGTCGCCGTCGCGCTCGACGAGCACGGCGGAGTCGAGCTGGGCGGAGAGGGCCTCGGCCCACTCGAACGGCGTGGCGGGGTCGCGGGTCGTGCCGAGCACCAGGATCGGGGCGGCGCCCTCCCCGCGGATGTCCAGCGGCTCCTCGCTGGACGCCACCTCGACGCCGCTGCAGGTCGCCATCCCCCACGCGAAGACCCGGCCGAAGGTCGGCGAGGCCTCCTCGAACTCCTCGTACAGCGAGGGCACCTTCGCGAACGGCACGGACGTCGGGTCGTCGAGGCAGTTGATGGAGTAGTTGGCCTCCACCGAGTTGTCGGCGAAGCTGCCGTCGGGGTTGCGCGAGGCGTAGGCGTCGGCGAGCGTCATCAGCGCCGAGCCCTTGCCGTCCAGCGCCGAGGCGAGCGCCGTGCTCAGCAGGAACCAGTAGTCGCGGTTGTAGAGCGGCGTGATGATGCCGTAGAAGGCGTTGCCCACCGTCAGCTCGCGCTCGTCCGCCGGCAGCGGCTCCTCCTCGATGCGGTCGAGGAGGTCGCGGATCGTCGCGAGGCCCTCCTCGACGGTGTCGCCGAGGAAGCAGTTGTCGGTGGTGTCGAGGCAGTTCTGCACGTAGGCCCGCAGCGCGGTCTCGAAGCCGGCGGCCTGCTCGAGCGCCAGCGACTTGGCGTCGAGGGAGACGTCGACCGCGCCGTCGAGGACGAAGCGGCCCACCCGCTCGGGGAAGAGCTCGGCGTAGGTCGCACCGAGCTTGGTGCCGTAGGAGGCGCCGAAGTAGTCGAGCTGCTCCTCCCCCAGCGCCGCGCGCAGCACGTCCATGTCGCGGGCGGCCTCGGTCGTGGTCACGTGGGCGACCACCGGGCCGGAGCTCGCCACGCACTGCTCGCCGAACGCCAGCACCGAGGCGCGGTAGTCGGCGCGCTCGGCGGCGGTGTCGGGCGTCGGGTCGGCGCTCAGGTAGGCGTCGAGGTCGGCGTCGCTGAGGCAGTCGACCGGCGCCGACTCGCCCACCCCGCGCGGGTCGAAGCCGACGATGTCGAACGCGTCGAGCAGCGCCTCGCGGAAGACCTGCCCGCCGGCCGCGGCGTAGGTCGTGCCGCGGGCCCCGGGCCCGCCGGGGTTGACGACCAGCGAGCCCACCCGCGCGCCGCTGGCCGGGACGCGGAGCAGCGCGAGGTCGATCGTCTCGGCCTGCGGGTCGGCGTAGTCGACCGGGACGGTGAGCCGGCCGCACTCGTGGTCGTCGTTGCTCTCGCAGGGCTGCCAGTCGATGCGCTGGGAGTAGAAGTCGGCGAGATCGGGGGCGGGCGGCTCTGTCACGCTCGCCGGCGGCGGGGTCGTCGGCGACGGCGTGGGCCGGGCGGCGGGCGCCTCGGACGAGTCGGGGGTGCCCTGGACCGCCAGGCCGACCGCGACGAACGCGGTCAGCGCCAGCGCCATGACGGCGACGATGGCGAGCGCCTTGCGCATCAGCGACCCCCGGGCAGGCGCAGGGCGACGGTCATGGACTCGAGCGCCAGCTGAGGGGGCACGTTGAACTCCAGCATCTGTTCGCGGGCGGTGAAGATGACGTCGATCATGCGCAGCAGCTCCTCGGGCGACGCGGCCCGGGCGAGGACGGCGACGTCGTCGCGCAGCTCCTCGTTGACCAGCAGGCCGGGCGCCCCGACGGAGAGTGCGATCGCGTCGCGGTAGACCGACACGAGGTCCATCAGGGCCCGGTCGATCACGTCCAGCACGCGGCGCTTGGCCTTCTGCTTCTGCAGCTTCTCCAGGCCCCCGAGCGCGGCCCGGTAGGAGCGGCTGGTCGTGTCCTTGCGCTCGCTGCCGAAGATGGCCTGCAGCTCCTCGAGCTCGCGGCGCTCGGCGTCGGCGGTGATCGCCTCGGTCTCGGCCTTGGCGAGCTCGGCGAGGCTGGTCGCCGCGGTCATGCACGAGCCCAGCGACGTCAGCCGGGCCGGGATGCTGGTCACCTCGCGCCGCCGGGCGCGGGTCTGCTCGTCGAGGGCCAGGGCGCGCGCCCGGCCGATGTGGCCCTGGCTGGCGCGTGCGGCGAAGCCGGCCATGGTCTCGGAGATGCCCTCGTCGCGGGTCAGGAACGCCGCGACGTCGCGGGTGCCGGGCGTCGCGAGGGTCAGCGTGCGACAGCGCGAGCGGATGGTGGGCAGCACGTCGCGCACCGTCGGCGCGCAGAGCAGCCACACCGTCTTGGGCGTCGGCTCCTCGATGGCCTTGAGGAGCGCGTTGCCGGTGCGCGGATTCTCCGGGGTGCCGAGCCGGTCGGCGTCCTCGATCACGACGATCTGCCAGCGGCCGATGGCGGGGAACTTGGCCGCCGACTGCACCAGGTCGCGCATGTCGTCGACGTAGAGCACGGAGGTCTCCGACTTGACCCAGGTGATGTCGGGGTGGGAGCCCCGCAGGCCGAGGCGGCAGGCCTCGCACTCGCCGCAGCCGGTGCGCTGCTCGCACTGCAGCGCCGCCGCGAACGCCCGCGCGACGTTGGAGCGACCCGAGCCGGGCGGGCCGGTGAACAGCCAGGCGTGGGTCATGCCGTGCCCGGCGGCCGCGCGCTGGAGCACCTCGATCGTCGGCCGCTGGCCGACGAGGTCGGACCACACGGTGCCCGTCGCGGTGCTCACGGGCGTCCCAAGAGGGGCGTGACCCGCTGCTGGACGCGCGCGGCGATCTCGTCGACCGGCGCGCGGGCGTCGAGCACGACGTAGTGGTCGGGGTCGGCGGCCGCGAGGTCGAGGAAGCCCTGGCGCACCCGCTGGTGGAACTCCAGCGACTGGGCCTCGATCCGGTCGCGCTCGGTGAACCGGTCGAAGCCGGCCTCCGGCTCGAGGTCGAGGACGACGGTGAGGTGGGGGCGCAGGTCGCCCGTGGCCCACCGGGCGACGGCCTCGACCTCGGCGACCTCGAGCGTGCGACCGGCGCCCTGGTAGGCCAGCGTGGAGTCGACGTAGCGGTCGGTGATGACGACCTCGCCGCGCGCCAGCGCGGGCAGCACGACGTGGTCGACGTGCTCGGCCTTGTCGGCGGCGTAGAGCAGCGCCTCGGTGCGGTCGGACAGCTCGCCGGTGGCCGGGTCGAGCACGATGCGCCGCAGCTCCTTGCCGACGGGGGTGTCGCCGGGCTCGTACGTCAGCAGGACCGTCTCGCCGCGGGCCACCAGCCAGTCGCGCAGCAGCCGCGACTGGGTCGACTTGCCCGCCCCCTCGCCGCCCTCGAAGCACACGAAGAGCCCGGTCTCCGGATAGACGCCTGCGCTCACGCAGCACACCCTACGGGCGGGGTGGGACAGCTCCGGGGTCAGCCTCGGCGCACCTTGATCGTGCGCGAGGCCTGCACCTTCCTCGATCCGGGCGCGGTCAGCTCGACGCGCACCTTGACGACGAGCCCGGCTCGCAGCGAGCGCATCCCCTTGCGGGACAGCCTCACCGTCACGGTCTTCGTGCGCCCCGCCTCGATCCGGTACGCCTTCCTCGGGGCGATCGCCGTGCCGCCCTTGGCCAGCTCGAGACCGACCCTGCCGGCGCACCCGCCCGCTGCCCGCGTCGGGCAGGCCACGCGCACCGCGACCTTGGCGCGCCTGACCTTGGTGACGCCCTTGGCCTTGGGCAGCCTGCCCACCGGGCGGGCCGAGGTGGGTGAGGTCGGCGGGATCATCGTGACCCCGTCACCGAGGTCGACGTCGGTGGTCTGCAGCTCGTCGGTGGTGACCCGCACGATCGCGTTGGTGGTCTCGTCGGTGAACCAGATCGCGCCGTCGGGCCCGAAGGTCAGCGAGGTCGGCTGGTAGCTGCCGACCGAGCTGATCGCACCGACACCGGTGGCCGAGATGTGGCCGATGCCGGGTGCCGCGCCGCGATTGGTGAACCACATCTGGTCGTCGGGACCGCGGACGATGTCGTGCGGTGCGGACCGCGACCCCG
This sequence comes from Nocardioides sp. Z24_21, assembly GCF_058134345.1. NCBI lineage: Bacteria > Bacillati > Actinomycetota > Actinomycetes > Propionibacteriales > Nocardioidaceae > Nocardioides > Nocardioides sp. Z24_21. The sequence goes on along the minus strand of NZ_JBYTTH010000002.1, from coordinate 314,963 downwards.
TCCGCCAGATCTGCGTGGCGCCGCTGGCCTGGTCGATGTATCCGACCGATCCGTCGGCGGGGTTGGCGAGCCCGGGCGTGGTGCTGCGGGTGAACCAGATCGAGCCGACGGGCCCGCCCGCGAGACCCATGGGGTAGGTCGTGTCCGAGGGAAGCGGGTAGGTCACCCCGCTGTTGGCGTCGGGCCCGACCTTGACCAACGTGTTGAGCCCGGCTCCCTGACACCACATGGCGCCGTCCGTGGCCTCGCCCAGCAGGTCCTTGCACTCAGGCGCGTTGGCCGCCCAGGTGACCGGCTGGCCGGGAACGGCGCGGACGATCCCGGACTCGTCGTAGTTCATGGTGATCCAGGCCGCGTTGTCGGGCCCCACGCGCACGGCGCCGCCGTACGGCTCGCCGCCCAGGTCGTAGACGTCGAGGCCCCCGGTCGCGGGGTCGAGCCGAGTGGCCTTCCACCCCTGGTCGTGGACCACCCAGACGCTGCCGTCGGGCGAGACGTCGAGGTCCATGACACGCGCGCCGGCGACCGTCGTCGGCCCGAGGGGGAACTCGGTGATCGCTCCGCCCGGGGTGATGCGTCCCACCTTGTTGGCGTCGCGCATCACGAACCACATGGTGCCGTCCGGCGCCGTGGTGATCCGGCCCAGGCCGGCGTTGCTGGTCGGCACCGGGAACACGCTGGCGGCCGCACTGGCCGGCGCGGGCGCCTGGACCACGAGGAGGGGGCCCAGGAGCAGGGTGAGCGCGGCGAGCAGGGAGGTGCGGGATGTGCGAGATGTGCGAGATGTGGTGGCCATGGCGTCACTTCCGTCCACGGTGGCGCGATCCCCCCATGGTCACGCGTCCCACCGTGGCCCCACCCAACCAGCAGCGCCGGGCCGCGCACCAGAGACCGAGGAATGACGTGCGCGCTGTCAGCGGTGGCGGCCGGGCTTGATCGCCGCGGTGACGGCGCCGGCGTACGCCTCATAGCCGGCGAGAGTCGGGTGGAAGGCGCCCGGGTCGGCCGGCCCCAGGATCCACGGGTCGGGCGCGTTGACCCCGTGGCCGACGAAGCGCGACCTCACGTCCACGACGTCGAAGCCGTGACGGCGCGCGGCGGCGGCGATGACCGAGTGGAGCAGGTCGGCGCCCTCGTTGAGCGCCTCCTGCTCGGCGGGGCTCGCGCCGAGGTAGGCACCGTGCTCCGGGGAGAACAGCCGGGGGTAGCCGGTCACGATCACCCGGGCACCGGGCGCGGCGGCCTCGATCCGGTCGTAGAGGCTGTCGAGGAGGGCGGGCAGCTGGGTGACCACGCGCCCACGGACCACCGCGAGCGCACCCGCGCACCCCGCGTCCGAGCCGCCCAGGCAGGCCACGACCGCCGACGACCACCCGATGTCGTTGCCACCGATGCTCAGCAGCACGAGGTCGGTGTCGGCGTCGAGGGCGTCGAGCTGGCCGCCCGCGACCAGCGAGGTGGCGGTCGCGCCGGCGCACGCGACGAAGTCGTCGAGGTCGAGCCGCGCGCGACCGTCGACCAGCACGCCGTAGGCCGACTGCGAGCGGCCGCACGCACCGTAGGGCGGCACCCCGTAGCCGGACCCGTAGGAGTCGCCGAGCACGTCGTACGTCGTGCGCGACGGCGGGGCCGACCCCGCAGGCGCCGTCGCCGTCGCGCGGGGGACCACCAGCGCGACCAGCAGGGCGAGCAGGGTCGTGAGGGCCGTGGCGAGGCCGCGCTGGCGGGAGGCCATCTCGAGACGGTACGTCCGTGAGCGCGCGCGGTCACCCCCCGTGCGGGGGCCTCAGGACGTCTCGGCGGCCTTCTTCGTCGCCTTCTTGGCGGTCGTCTTCTTGGCCGCCGTCTTCTTGGCGGTGGTCTTCTTCGCGGCGGTCTTCTTGGCGGGTGCCTTCTTGGCGCCCTTCTTGGCCGCCTTCTTGGCCGGACCGCGCTCGCGACGCTCGGCGAGCAGCTCGGCCGCCCGCTCGAGGGTGATCGACTCGACGGTGTCGTCCTTGCGGAGCGTGGCGTTGTACTCACCGTCGGTGACGTACTCGCCGAAGCGGCCCGCCTTCACCACGACGGGCTGGCCGGAGACGGGGTCGTTGCCGAGCTCCTTGAGCGGCGGGGTGGCCGCACCGCGGCCGCGCTGCTTGGGCTGGGCGTAGATCGCCTTGGCCTGGTCGAGGGTGATGTCGAAGATCTGGTCCTCGCTGGTGAGCGAGCGCGAGTCGGTGCCCTTCTTGAGGTAGGGACCGTAGCGACCGTTCTGCGCGGTGATCTCGGTGCCGTCGTCGTCGACGCCGACGATGCGGGGCAGGTCGAGCAGCTTGACCGCCTGCTCGAGGGTGACCGTGTCGAGCGTCATCGACGTGAAGAGCGAGCCGGTGCGCGGCTTGGCCGACTTGGGCGCGTCGTCGGGCAGCACCTCGGTGACGTAGGGACCGAAGCGGCCGTTCTTCGCCACGATCTGGAGGCCGGTGTCGGGGTGGTTGCCGACCACCTGCTCCTCGCCGGCCGGGTTGGCCAGCAGCTCCTTGGCCTTGGCCACGGTCAGCTCGTCGGGCGGCAGGTCGTCGGGGACGTTGGCCCGCACCGGCGCGCCGTCGCCGTCCTCGGGCGCCGGGCCCTCGACGTAGGGCCCGTAGCGGCCGACGCGGAGGTCGATCCCGTCGCCGATGGGGAAGGTCGCCATCTCCTTGGCGTCGATGTCGCCGAGCTCGGTGACCAGCGTCTTGAGGCCCGTCACGTCGCCGGAGCCGTAGTAGAACTCCGCGAGCTCGCTGGCCCGGTCACGCCGGCCGCTGGCGATGTCGTCGAGGACGTCCTCCATGTCGGCGGTGAACTCGTAGGACACCTGGCGCGGGAAGTGCTCCTCCAGCAGCCGGACCACCGAGAACGCCAGCCAGGCCGGCACCAGCGCGGTGCCCTTCTTGTAGACGTAGCCGCGGTTGAGGATCGTGCCGATGATCGAGGCGTAGGTCGACGGGCGGCCGATCTCGCGGTCCTCGAGCTCCTTGATGAGCGTCGCCTCGGTGTAGCGCGACGGTGGCTTGGTCTCGTGGCCCTCGGGGGTCAGCGTGGCCGCCGAGACCCCGGCGCCCTCGGTGAGGTTGGGCAGTCGCGTCTCTGCGTCGTCGCGGCGCTTGGAGGCGTCGTCGATGTCCTCGACGTAGGCCTTGAGGAACCCGTGGAAGGTGATCGTGCGACCGCTCGAGCTGAAGACGACGTCACGGCCGTCGGCGGCGGCGCCGCCGATGCGGATGGTGACGGAGTTGCCGACGGCGTCCTTCATCTGCGAGGCGACGGTGCGCATCCAGATCAGCTCGTAGAGGCGGAACTGCTCGCCGGAGAGACCGGTCTGCGCGGGCGTGCGGAACGTGTCGCCGGCCGGCCGGATCGCCTCGTGCGCCTCCTGGGCGTTCTTGACCTTGGAGGCGTAGGTGCGCGGCGAGTCGGGGAGGTACTCGGCACCGTAGAGCTCGCGCACCTGGTCGCGCGCGGCGCCCACCGCGGCGCCCGAGAGCGTGGTCGAGTCGGTGCGCATGTAGGTGATGAAGCCGTTCTCGTAGAGCCGCTGCGCGACCGACATCGTCACGCTGGCGCTCATCCCGAGCTTGCGGCTGGCCTCCTGCTGCAGCGTGGTCGTGCGGAAGGGGGCGTACGGCGAGCGGCGGTAGGGCTTGGACTCGACCGAGCGCACGGCGTACGACGCCTCGCCCAGGCCGGCCGCCAGCGCCTCGGCGTCGGCGCGGCTGAGGTGGACGCGCTCCGACGTGCCCTTCAGCTCACCGGTGTTGTCGAAGTCGGCGCCGCGGGCCACGCGCACGCCGTCGACGCTGTGGAGCTTGGCGGGGAACATCCGGGGGTCGTGACCGGTGCCGGCGTCGAACGTGGCGTCGAGGTCCCAGTAGGACGCGACGCGGAACTTCATCCGCTCCCGCTCGCGGTCGACGACCAGGCGGGTCGCCACCGACTGCACGCGGCCCGCGGACAGGCCCGACATGACCTTCTTCCACAGCACCGGGGAGACCTCGTAGCCGTAGAGGCGGTCGAGGATGCGGCGCGCCTCCTGGGCCTCGACGAGGTCGTCGTTGATCTCGCGGGGGTTCTCGACCGCGGCGAGGATCGCGGGCTTGGTGATCTCGTGGAAGACCATCCGGTGGACCGGCAGGCCCTTCGGCGGCTTGAGCTCGTCGAGCAGGTGCCACGCGATGGCCTCGCCCTCGCGGTCCTCATCGGTGGCGAGGTAGAGGGCGTCGGCGTCCTTGACCAGCTTCTTCAGCTTGGCGATGTGGCTCTTCTTGTCGCGGGGCACGACGTAGTAGGGCTCGAAGCCGTTGTCGACGTCGACGGCCAGCCGGCCCCAGGGCTTGTCCTTGATCTTGGCCGGGGTGTCGGCGGCGTTGTTGGGCAGGTCACGGATGTGACCGATCGAGGACTCGACGACGTAGTCCGGGCCGAGGTACCCGCCGATGGTGCGGGCCTTCGCCGGGGACTCGACGATGACGAGCTTTGCCACGTGTGTTCGCTCCCTCAAGATGTGCGCTGCTGCAATGTTGCTCAGCGCCGCAACGGTAGCGCCACATTCCGAGATCGCCACTCCCCGGCGCTCGCGGGGCGGCCCCGTGGGGCCCGGGGGGCGGCTCGGGCACGGCACGGGCCCCACGTCGGCGGGACGTGGGGCCCGAGCGCGTCAGGATGGCTGTCGGGTCAGAACTGCAGGCCCTCCAGGTAGCGGAACCCCGTGTTGGCGGTCGCCGCCGGGTGGAAGTCCGGGGTGTCGTTCTCGACGATGTACTCCTCGGCCTGGTGCTTCTTGAAGATGGCCGGGAAGTCGATGACGCCGAGGCCGAGGTCGGCCATGTCGCCGGGCTCCTCCTCGTAGAGCGCGGCGGCGTCGGCGCCGTGGCGGTCCTTGACGTGGTACTGGCGGACCTCCTGCGGCGCCGAGCGGATGACGTCGATGGCGAACCGCAGCGGGTCGGCCGCCCCGGTGTTCACGCCACCGGTGTAGGCCCAGTAGAGGTCGACCTCGAGGTGGACCAGGCGACGGTCGAGCTCGCTGGTGAGGATGTCCCACGGCGTCAGGCCGCCGCCGAGGTCGATCGTGAACTCGTGGGCGTGGTTGTGGTAGCCGTAGCGCAGCCCGCGCCGCCTGGCCGCAGCGGCCTCGGTGTTCATCTGCTCGGCCCACCGCTGCCAGTCGGCCTTGCTGGTGGAGTTGAGGTAGGGCACGACGATGTACTTCTGGCGGAACGTGTTGGCGTCGTCGAGCTTCTTGTTGAGCTTGGCCGGGTCGAGCCGGGTGGCGTCGCCGTCGACCGTGCTGATCCCGTCGTGGCTCGAGGAGGCCCAGATGCCGCGGGCGTCGAACTCCGCCTTGAGCTTGGCCGCCGTGTCGAGGCCGGTCTCCTTCGGGTAGAGACCCGCCCGCTCGACGCGCTCGTAGCCGAACTTCGCGAGCTGGTCGAGCTGACGCAGGATGGCCGCCCGATCCGTCATCGCGTCCCGCAGCGTGTAGAGCTGGATGCTGATCAGGTCGGTCGGCACCTCCCTCTGCCGCCCGTGGTCGTGGCCGCGGCCCTTGCCCGGGTGACGCCCGGGCTTCCCGGCGAACGCCGGGCTCCCGGCGAGCACCGTGGCGCCGGCCGCGCCCGCCGCGGCGCCGCGGATCAGGCCGCGCCGACTGGCGCCCTTCCTCTCGAGCGACTCGCGCAGGGCGGCGTCGCCGTCATATCCGAAACACATCTGAGCCTTCTTCCTGGTTTGTCGGGGGACTCTCGGGGCTCTGCGTCAGCCGGCCGGGTCGAGCACGACCTCGGCGTAGCCGCTGAGGCCGGGCTGCGAGCCGGTGTCGGTGTATTCGGCGACGAACACGGCGGCGAGGTCGTCGGTGGCCGGGTCGTGACCACCGGGCACCGTGGTGACCAGCGATCCGGAGCACCCCGTGGCCGTGGACTGCGGGTGGCCGTGGGTGTCGTGGCCGAGCACGTAGGTCACGGTGACCCGGCTGCAGTCGACGGGCTCGTCGTCGGTGACCTTGAGCTCGTAGGACACCGTGTCGCCGAAGCGGAACGCCTGGTCCTCGACCGGGGTGACGAACTCGACCTCCGGCGCCTGGTTGCCCACGGTGACGTCGACGTCGGCCGAGGCCCAGCGGCCGCCCTTGTCGGTGACCCTCAGTGAGGCGCGGTAGCTGCCGTCCTGGGTGTAGGTGAAGGTGCCGTTGCGCTTGCGGCTGTCGACCGTGCCGTCGCTGTCGAAGTCCCACGCGTAGCGCAGCAACTTGTCCCCATCGGGGTCCTTGGTGCCCCTGCTGCTGAACGCCACCGTCAGCGGCGCACGGCCGGCCGTGGGCTCCGCCGTGATCTTCGGGATCGGGCTGCGGTTGCCGCCCTTGCCGACGAAGTCGATGCGGGCGAGCTGCGCGTCGGGGTTCTCGGCGAAGTAGCCGTCGCCGTACTCGAGCACGTAGAGCGCGCCGTCGGGGCCGAACTCCATGTCCATCGGGTTGTCCACGACGAAGCCGCGGAGCACGTCCTCGATGCCGACCTTGGTGCCGTCGACGTGGATGCCCTTGATGTAGTCGCGGGTCCACTCGTAGAACAGCGGGGTGCCGTCGTAGCGCTCGGGCCACGCGACGGGGTTCTTGCCGCGGGTGAGCTTGCGGTCGAACTGGTAGGCGGGGCCGGCCATCGGGGCGATGCCGCCCTTGCCGAGCTGGGGGAACTGCTTGGACTTGCCGTAGGAGTACCAGACCTCCGGCTGCTCCACCGGCGGCAGCCGGCGCTTGCCGGTGTTGTGCACCGAGGTGTTGACCGGGGCCGCGCAGTCGAACTTCTTGCCGCTCTTCTTCTTCGCGAAGTCGTAGTCGTTGTAGGGCATCCTGGCGGTGGCGCAGTAGGGCCATCCGTAGTTGCCGGGCCCGTCGACGACCGCCCACTTGCCGTGGCCGGCGGGACCGCGGCCGGCCTTCGACTTCTTCGCGTCGGGCGAGTAGTCGGCCACCCACAGGTTGTCGGTCTCGGGGTCGATCTCGATGCGGAACGGGTTGCGCCAGCCCATCGAGTAGATCTCCGGGCGCGTCTTCGGGGTGCCGGGGCGGAACAGGTTGCCCTTGGGAATGGTGTAGCCGCCCTTGGCCTTGGGGGTGATCCGCAGGATCTTGCCGCGCAGGTCGTTGGTGTTGGCCGCGGTGCGCTGGGCGTCGAAGGCGGGGTTGCGGTCGGCGCGCTCGTCGAGCGGCACGTAGCCGTCGGACTGGAACGGGTTGGAGTCGTCGCCGGTCGACAGGATCAGGTTGCCCGCCGAGTCGAAGACGATGTCGCCGCCGACGTGGCAGCACATCCCGCGGTCGACGGGGACGTCGAGCACCTTGCGCTCGGTGCCGAGCTGGACCTGGCCGTCGACGAAGCGGAACTTCGAGACCCGCAGGAATCCGTCGTAGCGCTCGAAGTCGGCCTTGGTGCCCGTCTCCGGCGCGTCGCCCTCGTTGATGGAGGCGGTGCTCTCGTCGTCGGCGGGGGTGTCGAGCGGCGGGGAGTAGTACATGTAGACCCAGGTGTTCTTCTTGCCGTCGTAGCCCGGGTCGAGGGCGATGCTCTGCAGCCCCTCCTCGTCGTGGAGGTAGACCGGGATGCGGCCGGCGACGCGGTTGGTGCCGGTCTGGGCGTCGTGGTGCCAGATCACGCCGGCGCGGGTGGTGTGCAGCACGTCGCCGTCGGGCAGCACGGCGAGGTCGAGCGGCTCCCCCGGCCGGTCGTTGAGGGTGACCTTCTGGAACTGCTTGGACGGCGGTGGCGCGGTCGAGTCGCTGTGGCCCTCGTGCGCCGTGGCGACGGTGGTCACGGTCAGCAGGGGCAGGCAGAGGGCGGCGCCGGCGGCGACCGTGAGCCCTGCGCGGAGGTGGTGCTTCATCAGATGGTTCTCCTGTATCCCGAGGTGGCGAGGAGCCGATCTGCAACGTAGGCATGTGAGCGGGGTCACGTCAACGAGCGATCGTCTTTTGGTCACCTCCCGGCACAAGGGCACCGACCACCCCACCCGGTCGGGTGGCCCCGACCCGGCGCGACGGCTCAGCCGAGCGCCAGGAAGCCCTCGCCCACCAGCTCGCGCACCACCGGGAGGTAGCCGGACCGGAGGTCGGCCTCGTCCCGCCCGACCAGGGTCGCCAGGGCGCCGAGCAGCTGGCCGAGCGTGAGGTCGCCGTCACTCGCGCCGACGAGCGCGGCCTCGACCGTGTCGGCGGTCCGGGCGCGCCGGAAGCCGCGGTGCTGGCGCAGCACGATCGCCTCCGGATCCTCGGCGCCGGGGCGCCCGACCGTCTCCTGCTGCACGTCCTCGCGGGCCCGCAGCCGGGTCGCGAGCAGCGCCTCGTCGGAGAGGTCGCGCAGGTCGGCGACCGACTCGCCCCACGCGTGGATCGCCGGGCCGATGGGCTGCTCCACGTCGTAGGGCCACTCCAGCAGGTCGTGGCGCGAGCCCACCTGACCGGTGCCGCCGAGGCGCACGTTGATCCAGCCGAACCCGACCCCCTCGATGCCGACCTCCTCCAGCCACGACAGCCACGTGTCGTAGCGCTCGGCGTAGCCCGGGCGACCGTGGTGACCGCTGTCCTTGAGCCACAGCTCGACGTAGGCGGCGGGGTCGAGGGTCTCGCGCTGCACGACGAGCGCGTCGCAGTCGTCGCGCAGCCAGGTGCCGAGCCGCTCGTCCCACGGCCGGCCCGCCACGATCGCCCAGTTGGCCAGCACCTGCAGCCAGCCGCCCTCGGTGAGGTGGTCGGGCCCGGTGCGGACGATGTGCTCGACGACGCGGTCGCCGGGCAGGCCGGAGTCGCGGTAGACCAGCCGCTCCCCCGTCGCCGGGGAGATCACGAACGGCGGGTTGGTGCTGATCAGGTCGAAGCGCTCGCCGGCCACCGGCTCGAAGAACGAGCCGCCGCGGACGTCGACCTCCACCTCGTTGAGCGCCGCGTTGAGGCGCGTCATCCAGAGCGCGCGCTGGTTGACGTCGGTGGCCACGACGGTGCCGGCGTGGGCCGCGAGGTGCAGCGCCTGCACCCCGCACCCGGTGCCCAGGTCGAGCGCGCTGTCGACCGGCTCGCGCATGGTCAGCTGCGCCAGGCTCGTCGACGCGCTCGAGATGCCCAGCACGTGGTCGGGCCCGACGGCGACCGGCGCACCGTCGAGGCCGGGCGTCAGGTCGGAGACCACCCACAGGTCGCGCTCGTCGGTGGCGTAGGGCCGGCAGTCGGTGCGGGCGGCCACCTCGGCCACGCTCTGCTCGAGCAGGCCGGCGTTGCAGAGCCGGTCGACCAGGCCCGGCAACGCCCGCTCGGCCGCGTCGCGCGCGACCGGCGCCTGCAGCAGGAACAGGCGCACGAGGGTGTCGAGCGCCGAGCCCGACGTCGTACGCCGCAGCGCGGGCAGGGTCTCGTTGCGCCCGAGCGCGCGGTGGGCCTCCTCCCCGATGGCCTCGGCGACCCGGTCGTAGGTGAAGTCGGCGGCGAGCAGGGCCTCGCGCAGCGGGGCGGCGAGGTCGAGGTCGGACGGCATGGCCCCAGCCTTCCAGACGACCGTGCCACGATGCCGGGGTGCTCGAACGCCCCCCGGACGTGACCGATGACGATGTGCTGGCGCTCGTCCGTCGGCACTGGGAGCCGCGCGCCGATGCCGTCGAGCACCTGCCGGTCGGGTGGGGGGCGCACCACTGGCGGGTGGACGTGGCCGGGGAGCCGATCCTGTTCCTGACCCTCGACCCCGACCTCCCCCGCCACACGCGGGCGACCCTCGAGGCGGCGTACGCCGCAGCGGCCGCCCTCGACCTACCCTTCGTGTGGCCGTCCGTCCCGAGCGCCGACGACGCCTTCACCGTGCCGCTCGGCGCGCGCACGGCGAGCGTGACCGGTTGGCTGCAGGGGCGACGCCCGGAGGCGTCCGTCCCCGAGCTGCCCGGCATGCTCGCCGACCTGCACGCCGCGCCGGCACCGGCCACGGCACGCGCCTGGGGGACCGAGATTCCGTCCGACCTGTCGATCCTGCTGCGCGACCTGCTCCAGCGCGACTGGGTCGGGCCGCTCGGCCCGGCCGCCCGCGGGCTCCTGCTGGAGCACCTCGCCGCTGTGGGCGGGTGGGCACGCGAGCACGGGCGCCTGGTCCAGCTCGCCGACCCCGCGACGTACGTCGTCACCCACGGTGAGCCACACGTGCGCAACCAGTGGCTGGCCCGGGGCAGCACCTGGCTCGTCGACTGGGAGTCGTTGCTCCTGGCGCCGCGCGAGCGCGACCTCGCCACGCTGGTGCACGAGGGCCGCGACGTCGACCACGACCCGCAGATGGTGCGGCTGTTCGACCTCGAGTGGCGCCTCTCCGAGGTCTGGTCGTTCGCCCAGTGGCTGCAGGGGCCGCACACCGGCGACACCGACGACCACACCGCGCTCGGCGGGCTGGCCGAGGAGCTGACCCGACCGCACTTCGGCGAGCGCTGACGGCGTCCGGGCCATCAGCCGACGTCCGCCCCCGGCGGCCGCGGCCGTGACTAGAGTCACCGCGTGCTGGAGCGGATGGGCCGGTGGGTGCACCGCCGGCGGACGGTGGTGCTGGCCCTGTGGGCGGTGCTGGTCGTGGCAGGTGCCGTGCTGGGCGGATCGGTCTTCGACCAGGCCGAGGACGTCGGTCCGCGCGCCGGGGCCGAGTCGAGCGTCGTCGACGAGCGGCTCGACGCCCTCGACACCGAGGGCGAACGGGTCGTGGCGCTGCTCTCGGGCGCCGACCCGGTCGCCCCCGCCACGAGCGAGGCGGCCGGGGAGGTGCTGTTCGCGATCCGCGAGCTGCCCGGCGTGGTCGACGTGCGGGACCCGTGGACGACCGGTGCCTACGAGCTCGTTGCCGAGGACCGCAGCAGCGCGGTGGTGGAGGTCGGGCTCGACGATGCGCTCGGCGACGACGAGGCCCTGGCCCTGGCCGACCGCATCGCCGACGCGCTGCGCGAGACCCCCTTCCCCGACGTCGCCGTCGGCGGCGACCTGCTGGCCGAGCGGACCTTCACCGACCAGGCCGTCCAGGACGCCGCGCGCGGCGAGGGTGCGGCGCTCGTGGTGCTCCTCGTGCTGCTCGCCGTGGCCCTGGGCGGACTCGTCGCCGGCGTGCTGCCGGTCGCCACGGCGCTCGCCGCGGTCTCCGTCTCGCTGCTGGCGCTCGCGGGTCTGGCAGGCGTCGCCTCGGTGAGCGACTTCGCGGTCAACGTCGTCAGCGTGCTGGGCCTGGGCCTCTGCGTCGACTACAGCCTGCTCGTGCTGGCCCGCTTCCGCGAGGAGCGCGCGGCCGCCGGTCGCCGTCCGGACCTCGAGGCCGTGCTCGGCAGGACGCTGGCCACCGCCGGGCGCACCGTGCTGGTCTCGGGCGTCACCGTCGGGTCGGCCGTGGCCGCCCTGCTCCTGCTGGGGGACCCGCTACTGACCGGGATGGCGGTCGGCGGGCTGGTGGCGGTCGCCGTCGTCACCACCGCCGGCCTCACCCTCACGCCCGCGCTGCTGTCCGTCGCCCACCGGCGGGTGCCCGCCGCCGACCGCGGCGCCTGGGGACGACCCGCGAGGCCGCCCGAGCGCTCGGTGCTCGCCCGCCTCGCCCGGCTGGCGCAGGCGCGGCCGTGGCCGGTGCTGGTCACCACGACCGGGCTCCTCCTCGTGCTGGCCACGCCCCTGCTCGGCCTCGAGCTGGGCGCCTCCGACGCGCGGTCGCTGCCCCCGGGCAGCGAGGCCCGCACCGTCGTCGAGGTGATCGAGCGCGACTACCCCGACGTCGCGACCGCACCGATCGACGTGCTGGTCGACGCGCCGCCCGACGATCCGCGGCTCACCGCGCTGGCCGAGGGGATGGCCGCGCTCGACGACGTCGAGGACGTCTTCCTGCGCGACGGCCTGCCCGACGGCTGGAGCCGCTACAGCGTGATGCCCCGCGGCACCACCAGCGGACCCGCGGCACAGCGGGCGGTCGCCGACGTCCGCGCGCTCGCCGACGACGTACGCGTGCACGTCGGAGGCCCCGCCGCCGAGCTGGTCGACGCGCGGGCGGCGCTGGCCGATCGAGCGCCGCTGGCCGTCGCCGCCGTCGTGCTCGTCGCCGGCCTGCTCCTGCTGCGGCTCACCGGGGCGCCGGTCATCGCCGTGAAGACCCTGCTGCTCAACCTGCTCTCGCTGGCGGCCATGCTCGGGGTCGTCACGCTGGTCTTCCAGCACGGCTGGGGCGGCCCGCTGCTCGGCGGGACCGCGACCGGCAGCCTCGACCTGACCACGCCGCTGCTGCTGTTCATGTTCGCCTTCGGGCTCTCGATGGACTACCACGTGTTCCTCGTCGCCCGCATCAAGGAGGAGTGGGACCTCCCGCCGGTGGCGCGCCGCAACCGGCCGGTCCCCGCACCCGGCACCCGGGCAGCCAACGACCGCGCGGTGCTCGCGGGCATCACCGCGTCCGGACCGGTCGTCACGCTGGCCGCGCTGGCCATCTCGGTGGTGTTCATCGGGTTCGCCGCCGGCGAGCTGGTCGCGGTCAAGGAGGTCGGGGTCGGCATGACCGTGGCGATCCTCCTCGACGTCACGGTGGTCCGCGGACTGCTGCTGCCGGCCGCGATGACGCTGCTCGGCGAGCGCAACTGGTGGCGTCCGGGAGGCTGACGCCTCGGTCGCGCCCTGCGTACGACCGTCGGCTCGCGAGTCCCGCCCCGTCCTACCCCGGAACGCCGACGGCGGCCGGTCGCAGGAGCGACCGGCCGCCGGGGCGGGTGGAGCGACCCGGCCCCCTCGCGGGGCCCGGGGTGGAGCGGGTCAGGCGTGGTGCGGTGCCAGCGAGCTGGACCCGGAGTTGTCGCCGTCGTCGGCGATCGCGACCTCGCGCCGCTTGGAGATGACGACCGCCACCGTGATGATCGCGACCGCGGCCAGCGCGATCACGATGCGCAGGACGTCGTTCTGGTCGTCGCCGACGCTCAGGGAGACGACCGCGCTCGCGATGAGCAGGGAGACCAGGTTCATCACCTTGATGAGCGGGTTGATGGCCGGTCCGGCGGTGTCCTTGAACGGGTCGCCGACGGTGTCCCCGATGATCGTGGCCTCGTGGGCGGCCGAGCCCTTGCCGCCGTGGTGGCCGTCCTCGACCAGCTTCTTGGCGTTGTCCCACGCCCCACCCGCGTTGGCCAGGAAGACGGCCATCAGCGTGCCGGTGCCGATCGCTCCGGCGAGGAAGCCGGCCAGGGCGGTCGCGCCGAGGCCGAAGCCCACCGCGATCGGGGCCAGCACCGCGAGGATGCCGGGCGTCACGAGCTCGCGCAGCGAGTCCTTGGTGACGATGTCGACGACCTTGCCGTACTCCGGTCGACCGGTGCCCTCCATGATCCCGGGGATCTCGCGGAACTGGCGGCGGACCTCCATCACGACCGCACCGGCAGCGCGGGCGACCGCGTTGATGGCGAGGCCGGAGAAGAGGAACACCACGGCCGCACCGAGCAGCACGCCGACGATGACCGCCGGGTTGAAGACGCTGAAGTCCAGTAGGTAGGCCTCGTCGATGCCGACGTTGGCCTCGGCGAGCGACTCGAACACCGACGTGGCGTACGAGCCGAACAGCGCCGTCGCGGCCAGCACCGCGGTGGCGATCGCGATCCCCTTGGTGATCGCCTTGGTCGTGTTGCCGACCGCGTCGAGCTCGGTGAGGATCTGCGCGCCCTCCTCGCTCACGTCGCCGGACATCTCAGCGATGCCCTGCGCGTTGTCGGAGACGGGACCGAAGGTGTCCATCGCGACGATGACTCCGACGGTCGTCAGCAGGCCGCAACCCGCCAGGGCGACGGCGAAGAGGGACACCGTGAGGGCCGCGCCGCCGAGGAGGTAGGCGCCGAAGACCGCGGCGCCGATGACGAGCGTGGTGTAGACGGCCGACTCGAAGCCGACGGAGAGGCCGGACAGGATGACCGTGGCCGGGCCGGTCAGGGAGGTCTTGCCGACGTCCTTGACAGGGCGGTACTCCGTGCCGGTGTAGTAGCCGGTGAGGGCCAGGATGCCTGCGGACATCACGATGCCGATGACCACTGCGGAGGCGGCGATGAAGCGGGGGTCACCCTCGGCGCCGGCGAGGTCGACGGCGATGTTGGTGAACTCCGCGAAGCTGCTCGGCAGGTAGAGGTAGGACAGCACGACGCTCGCCAAGGCGGCGATGCCCGACGAGATGTAGAACGACTTGTTGATCGTCGTCAGGCCGTTCTCGTCCGCCTTGGGCTTGGTCAGGTAGACGCCCGCGACCGCGGTGAGAGCACCGATGGCCGGGATCAGCAGGGGGAAGACGAGGCCCTTGTCACCGAAGGCCTGCGAACCGAGGATCAGCGCGGCGACCAGCGTGACGGCATAGGACTCGAAGAGGTCGGCGGCCATGCCGGCGCAGTCGCCGACGTTGTCGCCGACGTTGTCCGCGATCGTGGCGGCGTTGCGCGGGTCGTCCTCGGGGATGCCCTGCTCGACCTTGCCGACCAGGTCGGCGCCGACGTCGGCAGCCTTGGTGAAGATGCCGCCGCCGACCCGCATGAACATGGCGAGCAGCGCGGCACCGAAGCCGAAGCCCTCGAGCACGTCGGGCGCCTCGTCCTGGAAGAACAGGACGACGAGGCTGGCACCGAGCAGGCCGAGGCCGACGGTCAGCATTCCGACCATGGCGCCGGTGCGAAGGCCGATGGTCATGGCGGGCTCGCGGCCGGTGGTCTCTGCGGCGGCAGCGACGCGCAGGTTGGCGCGCACGGCGAGGTTCATGCCGAGATAGCCCACCGCCGCCGAGAAGCCTGCGCCGATGATGAAGAACACCGAGCGGAAGATGCGCACGGTGGTGTCGTCGGCCGGCAGCACGAGCAGCGCGAAGAACGCGATCGCGGCGAAGATGGCCAGGGTCCGGAACTGCCGCTGCAGGTAGGCGTTGGCGCCCTCCTGCACGGCCTGGGCGATCGTCTTCATGTTGTCGGTGCCCTCGCCCGCGGCGAGCACCTGCGACCTGAACATCGCGGCCAACCCGAGCGCGGCGAGCGCGATCAGGGCGACGACGACCACCAGGACGAGGTTGCCGCCTTCGAGCTCGGGCTTGGCAACGACCGCGGGCAAGATCCCCGTCATGCGTGTCCTCCTCGGACTTGAGCTGCTGCTGGAAAAGATCCGTGAACGCGCCGGAGTCTACGCAGACGTGACCCAGATCACGGGGCGGCGTGACCCAGACCACACTGGGGCGCCGGATCCGGGCATGACAAAACCCCTCCGGACACGTCCGGAGGGGTGGTGGCGCGCGGCGCAGGGCCGGGCTGCGGGACAGCCGGTGGGTCAGGCGCCGGGGGCGATGCTGATGGAGTCGTGGATCACGAAGACCTTGGCCAGGCCGGTGATCCGGAAGATCTTGAGCAGCCGTTCCTGGGTGCAGACCAGGTCGAGGGAGCCGTCGTGGGCGCGGACCTTCTTGAGGCCTCCGACCAGCACACCGAGGCCGGTGGAGTCGAGGAACTCGACCGCCTCGAGGTCGATGACGATGTCGTAGGTGCCGGCTCCGACGAGCTCGGTGATGCAGTCGCGCAGCTTGGGCGCGGTGTAGACGTCGATCTCGCCGCCCACCGCGACGACGGCACGGCCATCCACCTCGCGTGTCGCAAGGGTGAGATCCACGACTGCTCCCCGGTCCCCGAATTCGTTCGGACAGTGCGCCTTCAGGCACGCACGTGCCCCTGGTTCTTTCGGGTCGTATCAAACCACGAGTCCCACGTGTTGCGCAGGAGTCCTCTCCACATGGTGTCGCGTTGGTGGCGGACGCCACCTCCGGCGGGCGTCACCGCCCTTTGCCAGACTGCGTGGGTGAACCCCTCCCGCCCCGGCGTCCTGCCACCCGTCGACGCGCTGGTCCGCCGGCTCGCCGGCGTGCCCGGGCGCGAGGACCGGCTGCGGCACCTCGAGGTGCTCCCGGCCCGCGAGGCGGTGCACGAGGACTGGCCCGACTGGGTGCCCGACGACGTGCGCGGCGCGTACGCCGCCCAGGGCCTGGCGCGGCCCTGGCGGCACCAGGTCGTGGCCGCCGACGCCGCCCACGCGGGCGACCACGTGATCCTCGCGACCGGCACCGCGTCGGGGAAGTCGCTGGCCTACCAGCTCCCGGCGCTCTCGGCGATCCGGGCGGCCCGGGGTCCGCGCGGCGAGCGGGGCGCCTCGGTGCTCTACCTCGCGCCCACCAAGGCGCTGGCCCACGACCAGCTCGCCGGGCTGTCGTCGCTGGGCCTCGACGTACGACTGGCCGCCCACGACGGCGACAGCTCGCGCGAGGAGCGCGACTGGACCCGCGACTTCGGCGAGTACGTCCTGACCAACCCCGACATGCTCCACCGCTCACTGCTGCCCGCGCACCACCGGTGGTCGCGACTGCTCGGGTCGGTGCAGTACGTCGTGGTCGACGAGTGCCACCACTACCGCGGCGTCTTCGGCGCGCACGTGTCGCACGTGCTGCGCCGGCTCCGGCGGGTGTGCGCGATCTACGGCGCGCACCCGACGTTCGTGCTCGCCTCGGCGACGGTCGCCGAGCCGGAGGTCACCGCGTCACGGCTGACCGGGCTCGACGTGGTCGCGCTGACCCGCGACGACTCGCCGCGCGGCCGGGTCTCGCTCCTGCTGTGGGAGCCGCCGTTCACCTCGCACGCCGGCGAGAACGGCGCCCCGGTGCGCCGGGCCGCGGCGTCGGAGGTCGCCGACCTGCTGGCCGACCTCGTCGCCGAGGACGTCCGCACCCTGGCGTTCATCCGGTCGCGGCGCGGCGCCGAGCAGGTCGCAATGTCGGCCTCCGAGCTGCTGGCCGAGGTCGACCCGTCGCTGCCCGGGCGGGTCGCGGCCTACCGCGGCGGCTACCTCCCCGAGGAGCGGCGCGCGCTCGAGGCCGCGCTGCGTCGCGGCGACCTGGTCGGGCTGGCGGCGACCAACGCGCTCGAGCTCGGCATCGACATCAGCGGCCTGGACGCCGTGCTCATCGCCGGCTTCCCGGGCACCCGGGCGGCGTTCTGGCAGCAGGTCGGGCGGGCCGGGCGCGGCGCACAGGACGCGCTCGGGGTGCTGGTCGCCAAGGACGACCCGCTCGACACCTACCTGGTGACCCACCCCGACAAGCTGATCGGCGCCCCGGTCGAGGCGTCGGTCTTCGACCCGGCCAACCCCCACGTCATGGGTCCGCACCTCTGCGCGGCCGCCCAGGAGCAGCCGCTGACCGAGACCGACCTGCCCCTGTTCGGCCCCAGCGCCCGGGAGGTCGTCGACGACCTGACGACCCTGGGGCTGCTGCGCCGCCGTCCCCGGGGATGGTTCTGGACCGACCGCAGCCGGGCCGCCGACCTGGCCGACATCCGGTCGGCGGGCGGGTCGCCGGTGCAGCTGGTCGAGGCCGGCACCGGCCGGGTGGTCGGCACGGTCGACGCCGGTGGCGCGCACAACCAGGCGCACGCCGGTGCGGTCTACGTCCACCAGGGCGAGACCTGGCTGGTCGAGGACCTCGACCTCGAGCACCACGTCGCCACCATGCGACGCGACGAGCCCACCTACACGACCACGGCCCGCGAGGTGACCGACATCGGCATCGTCGCCACCCGCGAGCGCCGCTCGTGGGGCGGCTGCGAGCTCGCGCTGGGCGAGGTGGACGTCTCCCACCAGGTGGTCTCCTTCCTCAAGCGCCGCCAACCCTCCGGCGAGGTGGTCGCGGAGGAGCCGCTCGACCTGCCCGAGCGCACCCTGCGCACGACGGCCGTGTGGTGGACGGTGCCGGACGACGTCGTGGCCGAGGCCGGACTCGCCGCCGTGGACGTGCCGGGCGCGGCCCACGCGGCCGAGCACTGCTCGATCGGGCTGCTCCCACTGTTCGCGACCTGCGACCGCTGGGACATCGGTGGCGTCTCCACGGCGCGCCACGCCGACACCGGCCTGCTGACGGTGTTCGTCTACGACGGCCACCCGGGTGGGGCCGGCTTCGCCGAGCGCGGCTTCCGCACCGCGGTCGCGTGGCTCGACGCCACCCGGGAGGCGATCGCGAGCTGCGAGTGCGCGACCGGCTGCCCGTCGTGCATCCAGTCGCCCAAGTGCGGCAACCAGAACAACCCCCTCGACAAGGACGGCGCGATCCTCCTGCTCGATGCCCTCCTCTCGGGGGCACCGCGGACCGCCGGACAGGACTAGATTCGCCCCATGGTGATCCTCGGCCTCGGCCTCCTCATCCTCGGCGGCATCGCCGTGCTCTCCGCGATCTTCGTCAGCGAGCCGGGCAGCGGGGGCGAGCTCCTCGGCTTCGACGTCACGACGCTCGAGTCGTTCCTCGTCGGGGTGGCCGCCGGGGCCGCGATCCTGTGGGGCTTCACGATCCTCAAGTGGGGCACCCGACGCAGCATCGCCCACCGCCGCGAGCGCAAGGAGCTCAACAAGCTCAACGAGAAGCTCGAGCGGGTCGAGTCCGAGCGCCGCGTCGACGACCCCGAGCGCCGCGACACTCCCTGACCCCTGCCCCGGCCGGCCGGCCGGTCTGTCCACCGCTGACTGGTCACGGTCTGAGTGCCGCACCGGCCCCAGTCGGGCGCGCAGCGAACCACCACCCGCCCTGCTCACCCCCGTGCTCACCCCGGCCCCGTGCTCACCCCGGCCCCGCCCGCGCGTCGGCGGTGACCCGCACCTCCTGCCAGGGGACGTCGGGTCCGGCGACCGCCACCGTGACAGTGACCGTCGGGCCGGCGAGCCCGCAGCGCTCCAGGGCGGCCCCGTGGGCGCCGGCGACCCGAGCGGCGGCGGCGCACGGATCGGCCGCGCTGCTGCCGGCGAGCGCCGCCGCGGCGCCGAGCGCGGCCAGGTCGGCGACGCCCTGCGCGCGCCGCTGCGCGGTGACGAGCCCGCCGGCGGCGGCCAGCCCGGCCGTCACGAACAGCAGCACGCCGGCCATCGCGACCACCAGCACGGTCGCACCGCCCGCATCCTCGGCTCGCGCGGGCCGGGGCGTCACGACGCCTCGGCCAGCGCAAGGGCGTCGGCCGAGACCGTCACCCCGGGCAGCGACCCCAGCAGGCCGCCCGGCCCCCTGACACGCGCCGTGGTGGTGACCACGACCTCGTCCTCGCCGACCTGGACCCGCACCCGGGCGCCCTCGGGCGCGATGCGCTGCGCCAGGGACGTCGCCGCGGCGACGTCGTCACCGCGGGCGACCGCGCGCGCCGCCTCCCGCGAGGCGTCGACGACCCGCACCTGCGCCGCACCGAGCGCCAGCATCCAGACCAGTCCGGCGGTCAGGGCGACGAGCAGCGGGACGCCGATCGCGAGCTCGGCGGTGGCCGAGCCCGTGTGGTCCCTGGCGAGCGGACGCATCAGCCGATGCCGAGCAGGCTCATGACGTGCTTGAAGAGCCGCTCGAGCAGCTGGTCGCCGAACGCGCCGGTCAGGAGGGTGTAGAGCAGGCCGGCGAACCCCGCCCCGGCCGCGGTGCCCACGGCGTACTCAGCGGTGGTGATGCCGGACTCGTCGTGACGCTGGACCAACATGTGCTCCCCTGTCGTCGGGGGCTCCCGATGAGCCCCGCCGACACCACGGTCGGGGGTGGAGCGGCGCCGCGCACCCGCCCGACCGGCTGCCTGTGGAGGCCGCCCGGGACGGCCGGGCTGTGGACGGAAACCGGCCCGGTCGCCTCACGGGGCCACCGAGCCGAACAGCGACGCGACCGTCGGGACGACGCCCAGGAGCATGAAGGCGGGCAGCAGGCAGGCCCCGAGCGGGACCGCGGCCGACACCCCGACCCGGCGGGCCGCGTCCTCCGCGCGGGCCAGCGACTCGCGCTGCAGCTCGTCGGCCAGCCGCTCCACGCTCTGCACCACCGACGCCCCGGTGGCGTGCGAGCGGACCATCGCCCGGGCGAGCGGCGCGAGCTCGCGATCGTCGGCCACGGCCGACCAGGCGTCGGCAGCGCTCGCCCCCCATCGCGAGCGCTCCACCACCGGGACCAGCCGGTCGGCGGCGGGTCCGGGCAGCGCTGCGCACACCTGCGCGAGCCCGGGCACCGGCGCCGACCCGGCGCGCAGTGTGGCGGCGAAGAGGTCGACCAGGTGTGGCAGCGAGCGCTCCACCTCCTCGCGCTCGCGCCGCGCGGACGGCGCCTCCGCGGCGGCCAGCACCTGGCGCGCCCCCACGCCCGCCGCGACCGCGGCCAGCGCCCCGACGAGCCCGCCGACGAGCAGCCAGGCGCCGAGCGAGACACCCACGACCGCGAGCGGCCGCAGCCGGGGCGTCGCCGGGCCGCTCACCCGGCCCACCCGCGGCGGCGACTGCACGAGCACGGCCACCGCCAGCGCGGCGCACACCACGCCCACCCACGTCACGGTGCGGCCGCCCGGTCGGCGAGCCGCTCGATCCACCACAGGCCGAGCGCGACGAGGGCGAGCCCGAGGATGCCGCACACCAGGCCGACCGGCGTCGTGAGGAGGAACGCCCACGGGTCGGAGCCGGCACCCGAGCCCATCAGCAGCACGGCGACGGGAAGGCAGGCGACGAGCCGGGCGGTCGCGCGCGCCGAGGCGAGCTCGGAGTCGACGAGGCGGCGGGTGCGACGCCGCGCCCGCAGGCCCTCCGCCGTGCGCTCGAGCGCCGCGGCGAGGCCGTGGCCGGAGTGCTGCGCGACCTGCCAGGCGCCCGCCACCCAGCGGAGGTCGCCGGCGCCCCGCCGCTGCGCCGCCAGCCGGCGCATCGCGTCGGGGACGTCGGCGCCCAACCGCATGGCCTCGACCACGGGGCCGAGCGGCGGCCAGCGCTCAGCCCCCGCGGCGAGCGCGGCCTCGGGCGGTCGTCCGGCAGCGAGGTCGGCGGCCAGCAGGTCGCACACCTCCAGCACCGCGGCCTGGTCGGCCGCGACCGCGCGCCGGCCCGATGGCATCCGTGCGGCCACGACCCGGGCCGGGCCCCGCCGGCCGCTCCGGCCCGGTCGACGGGGCGGCGCGGGACCCGCCGGCGGCACCGCGAGGGCCACGGCTGCGGCCAGGACGAGCGCCAGCAGCCACGCGCTCACCACGCCACCGATCGCAGCCGCGCCGCCAGGGCACCCGCGGCCGGTCCGCGCACGACGCGGTCGGCCTCGAAGGTCGCCGCCGTGCGGAGGGCGACGAGCCCCGAGGCGTCGCGCTCGGGCACCCCGAGCTCGAGGACCCGTCGGCGCCCGTCGCGGCCGCGGCCCAGGTGGATGACGACGTCGAGCGCCGAGGCGAGCTGGCTGTGCGCGGCCGAGCGGGGCAGGCCCGCGGCGAGGGACAGCGCCTCCACGCGGGCCGGGACGTCGGCGGCGGAGTTGGCGTGGAGGGTGCCACAACCGCCGCCGTGGCCGGTGTTGAGCGCGGCCAGCAGGTCGACGACCTCGGCGCCGCGCACCTCCCCCACGACGAGCCGGTCGGGTCGCATCCGCAGCGCCTGGCGCACCAGCACCTGCAGCGAGATCTCCCCGGCGCCCTCGATGTTGGCCGGGCGCCCCTCGAGCCCGACCACGTGCGGGTGGTCGGGGCGCAGCTCGCTGGCGTCCTCGACCAGGACGATGCGCTCGCCGGGATCGACGAGCGACAGCAGCGCGGAGAGCACCGACGTCTTGCCGGTGCCGGTGCCGCCGGTGACGAGGAAGGCGCACCGCGAGTCGACGATCTCCTCCAGGAGGAACGCGCCGTCGGGCGGCACCGCTCCGGCCGTGACCAGCTCGGGCAGGGTCCACACCCGACCCCGGGGGACGCGCAGGGACAGCACCGTGCCCGAGCGCGCGACCGGCGACAGCACCGCGTGGAAGCGGGTGCCGTCGGCGAGGCGTACGTCGGCGTGCGGGGTCGCGTCGTCGAGGCGGCGCCCGGCCGAGGCCGCCAACCGCTGCGCCAGGCGGCGCACCGCGGCGTCGTCGGGGAACGACACCGACGCACGCTCGAGCCCGCCGCCGCGGTCGATCCAGACCTCGTCGGGGCCGTTGACCAGCACGTCGGTCACGTCGGGGAGGCGGAGCAGGTCCTCCAGCGGACCCGCCCCGAGCACGTCGCGGCGCAGCAGGTCGTGCACGGCGAGGACCGTCGCGTCGCCCACCGGCGCCCCGGACGCGCGCAGCGCCTCCGCGACCCGGTGCGGGGTGAGCTCGCCGGCCGAGCCCGCCAGCCGGCGCCGCACGTCGTCGAGGACCACCGCCGGCACCGTCGGCACCGCGGTCGGCCCGGCGGCCTGCCCGGTCGTGGTCCCGGTCGTGGTGCCGGTCGTCGTCAACGGAGCCACCCTCGGATGGCTCATGCCGCGGCCGCCAGCAGGTCGCGGGCGGCACGCGCCAGCGGGCCGCGCCCGGTCAGCGGCCCCAGGCCGCGGTCGAGCGATGCGGCCAGCCCCCGCTGGTCGGGGACGACGGCGGCGATGGGAAGCCCGGTCACCCGCTCGGCGTCGGCGTCACCGAGCCCGCCCGGGCGCAGGACGAGCGCCGCCCGCCCGGCGCCGCCGAGGTCGGCGACGAGACGGGCGGCGGCCGCCACGCCGGGGACGGTGGCCGGCGTCACCACCAGCAGGTCGTCGCAGCGATCGACCAGCTCGGCGCGCGCCGCGCCGCCGTGACGGGGCAGGTCGAGGACGACGAGGTCGTGGCCGCGCACCGCGGCCGGCAGGACCCGGCGGGCGGTGGTCGCGTCGAGTGCACGGCGCAGCCCCGACCAGGTGAGGACGCCGAGGTGCTCGCGACGCGGCACCCCCTCGCGCAGGGCACGCGCGCCGAGACGCCCCGCGGTCTCGGTGAGGGCCTCCCACCGGACGCCGGCGAGGTCCTCCATGCCGAGCAGCCGGTCGAGCCCGGGGCCGAGGGGGTCGCCGTCGACGAGCAGCGTGGGCGCGCGCCGCGCGTGCCACTGGGCGAGCGCGCAGGCGAGCGTCGTGGCACCGGCGCCGCCGGCTCCACCGACGACCCCGACGAGACGACCGGGTGAGGCCCGCTCGCCCACGTCGCCGAGCTCCTCCGACAGCCACGAGGCCCCCTCCGACAGGTCGACGGCGGAGGTCGCGCCGAGCTCCACGGCGGAGCGGAACGCGGTGTCGGAGAGGCCGACCCCGACGACGTGGACGCCCGCCCGTCGCGGCGGGGCGAGCCCGGCCAGCGCGGCGGCGAGGTCGTCGCCGACCAGCACGAGGTCGGCCTCGCGCCAGGCGGCCAGTGACAGGGCCGGCTCGGCGCACACCTCGACCCCGGCCCCCGCCGCCGCACAGAGGGGGACGACCGAGTCGTGGACGATCGGGGACCGGGTGATCAGGAGGACGGACATGCGGCCAGCGTCGCCGCCGGGCGCGACGCCGGGAAGCCCGCACCCGCGCGGCCTGTGGACGATGGCCGTACGCCGGCACCTGTGGACGTCGGCTGGCCCGACCGAGAACGGCGCAAGCCCTCGGCGTCGCGGGTCGGCGCCTACGATGGCCACATGACCCGCCCCCAAGCGGCCTTCTTCGACCTCGACAAGACGATCATCGCCAAGTCGAGCACGTTGGCCTTCAGCCGTGAGTTCCAGGCGGGCGGGCTCATCTCGCGGCGCGCGATGCTGCGCTCGGCGTACGCCCAGTTCGTCTTCTTCACCGGCGGGGCCGACCACGACCAGATGGACAAGATGCGCGAGTTCATGTCGCAGCTGTGCGCCGGCTGGGACGTCGCCACGGTGCGCGACATCGTCCACGAGACGCTCAACACGATCGTGGAGCCGCTGGTCTACGACGAGGCGGTGACCCTCATGGAGGAGCACCGGGCCGCTGGGCGCGACATCGTCATCGTCTCCGCCTCCGGCGTCGAGGTCGTCGAGCCGATCGGCGAGATGCTCGGCGCCGACCGGGTGATCGCCACCCGGATGGAGATCGTCGACGGCCACTACACCGGCAACATCGACTACTACGCCTACGCTGAGGAGAAGGCGCGGGCCATCGAGCACCTCGCCGAGACCGTCGGCTACGACCTCGACGAGTGCTACGCCTACAGCGACTCGGTCACCGACGTGCACATGCTGGAGGTCGTCGGACACCCGTTCGCCGTCAACCCCGACCGCGAGCTGCGCCGCATCGCCGCCGCCCGGGACTGGCCCGTGCTGTTCTTCGTCCGCCCGGTGGCCCTGCGCCGCCGGCTCCCCGTGCCCCCGGCCCGACCCACGCTGGCGGCCCTCGCCGTCGGCGGCGCGGTGGCGGCGGGCGGCTTGATCTGGGCCAGCCACCGACGGCGCGCGGCCGGCTGAGCTGACCCACCGGCACCGGGCAAAGTCAACCCTTGAAGGTCGCCGCGGACCGGGCTAGAACTGAAGCAGAACTCCACAGCAGCACGTGATCCGGGTACCCACGCGGCGATCCACCCATCCGATGGGGTGCTGGCCAGTTCGGGGTCCGCCCGAGGCAGCGATTGAGAAGTGCACGCTTGGTAGCCACGGTGTCACGTGTCGGCGGCGGCACCCGATCTACGCGAGCGGGTGCCGCTCGCACGTCCGGACGCAGCTACCTAGCCCCGCAACGGTGACGCCTCGGCGCCGGCGGCGAACGCCTCGGCACCGTAGAGCGCCCACGCGTGCACCCCGCTCGGCCCGCCCTCGCTGTAGGCGCGCAGGTTGGACTCGTACGCCGCGCGGAGGGCGAGGTGCCCGGCCTCGGGGACGACGAGTGACTTCGAGTCCACGCCGCGCGAGACCAGCACGAGCCGCTCGAGCGCGCGGGCCACGATGCCGTTGTGGGAGGCGAACGGCGCGGCGGTCGCCACGTCGGCGTGCGCGACGGCGGCCACCAGCAGGGCCGGCGCCGCGCTGTCGGCGAGCAGCAGCTCCGCGACCCCGCGCAGCCGGTCGGCGGACGCGGCATCGCGCGGGCGACCGAGCTGGTCGGGCGGCAGCGCCGACGAGGCGACCACGGTGTGCAGCCGCGCGATCGCCTGCAGCGGCGCGGTCTTGAGCAGCGGGGCGAGCGCGAGCATCGACGCCGAGAGCCGGACGGCGTCGGCCGCGATCTCGTCGGCCTCGCCCGCGCGCACCTCCTCGAGCGTCGAGGACGACCCCTCCAGCACCGCGCTCGCGTGGGCGCCGCGCAGCAGCGACTCGGCGGTCAGCTCCGGCGACGTGCGCCGCAGGCCGCGGTCGCGCAGCATCGCGTCGATCCCGTCCCGGGTGGCCGCGTAGGCCGAGGGCACTCCCTCGAGGTCGACGAGCCAGGCGAGCGGGTCGGTCATGGCGACGACGGTAGTCGCGACCACCTCCGACCCCGGCGCCGGCTCATCCCGCCCGGCCCCCCGAACGATCGGCGCTCGCCCGGGGCAGGTCGCTGGCGCACCGGGCCGGGCCCCGCTTGTAGCCTGAGGCGGATGAGCGACGACCACCGCGAGACCTCCGCCACCGTCGACCTCGCACGGTCCTTCGGGCCCGTCGCCGAGGCGTACGACCGTGGCCGGCCCGGCTATCCCGCCGAGGCGGTGGCCTGGCTCGCCGGCGGTGACGCGAAGGTCGTCCTCGAGCTCGCGGCCGGCACCGGCAAGCTCACCCGCGCGTTGGTCGACCAGGGCCACGCCGTCTTCGCGACCGAGCCCGACGAGGCGATGCTCGAGGTGCTGCGCGAGCGGGTGCCGGAGGTGAGCGCGAAGGTCGCGGCTGCGGAGTCGCTCCCGGCCAACGACCGCTCGGTCGACGTGGTCGTCGTGGGCCAGGCGTTCCACTGGTTCGACCACGAGGCCGCCCTCTCCGAGGCGGCCCGCGTGCTCAAGCCGGGCGGCCACCTCGCGCTCGTGTGGAACAGCCGCGACGAGCGCATCCCGTGGGTCCGCCGGCTCGGCGACCTCCTCGGTCGCCAGGACCTCGACACCAGCTCCGCCGGCCACCTCGTGCAGAGCGAGCTCTTCGGCTTCGTGGAGGAGGCGACCTTCAAGCAGTGGCAGGAGGTCAACCGCGAGACGATCCTCGACCTGGCGCGCTCGCGCTCCAGCTTCGCGGCGATGGAGCCCGACGAGCGCGAGCACAACCTCGCCCGGGTGCGCGCCTTCTACGACGACTACGGCCGCGGGATGGACGGGATGCAGATCCCCTACGTCACCCGCTGCTACCGCGCGGTCGTGGTCGACCCGGACGACACCGGGCCCGCCCCGGACGACGAGGACCCCGACGGTCCCGTCGTGAGCGACGGCACCGACACCGACATGCTGCTCATCGACTTCCGCTAGGCCCACAACCTTCTGCGGATACGGTGCGTCCCACCGGCGACCGGCTGACACCAGATCTCGGGGGGCCCCATGCGTGGTACGACGTCACTGACCGCTTGCGCCCTGCTCGGCCTCGCCCTGCTCGGGCCGACCGCGACGGCGAGTGGTGTCGAGGATGCCGACCCGCCCACCTGCCTCGGCCTGACCGCCACCATCGTGGGGACGCCCCGGGAGGAGCTGGCCGGCACGCCCGGTGACGACGTGATCGTCACCAACAGCGCCCAGCCCGTGGTCGCCGGCGACGGTGACGACGTGGTGTGCGTGACGACGGCCGAGAACGACACCTACCCCAGCGGCGTCGACCTCGACGCCGGACCCGGAGACGACGTGGTCGTGGCCACGGCCACGGGGTCCAACACGCAGACCGACCTGGGACCGGGGCGGGACGTGTTCCATGGAGGCGACAAGGAGGACTGGATCGAGGCCAGCCTCGACGACACCGTCGTCGCTGACCGCGGCGGTGACCTCGTGACCTACACGATCGCCCGCGGCGCACCGGTCCCCGACATCGTGGGCACGCTGACGGCCCGGCGGACGGATGGCTGGATCAAGGTGGTGGCCCCCGGCCGCCGGCTCGTGATGGACGGACGGGAGGCCGTGGTCCGCCTCGACGGCCGCGTCGTGACCACCATCGGTGTCCCGCCCCGGATGCTGTACGGCGTCGCGCAGCGGGTCACGCTCCTGGGGACGCCCGGCGTCGACCGCCTGGCCGGCGCCGCGTGCGGTCAGAGCGTGCTACGGGGACTGGGTGGCGACGACGAGCTCGTCACCTTCCTCGACCGCGCGACCCCGCGCCCGGAGTGCCCGCACCGCCGGGTGTCCGCGTTCGGCGGGGCCGGCGACGACGAGATCATCGGGACGGCGTACGACGACGTCCTGCGCGGCGGACCCGGCCGCGACGACATCCGGGGCCAGGGCGGCGACGACGTGCTGCTCGGCGGCCCGGGCCGCGACCGGGCCGACGGCGGCAAGGGCCGCGACCGCTGTGACGCCGAGCGCGAGCGGCGCTGCGAGCGCTGACCCCGAGCGGGTCGCGTGCCGAGCCCGCCGTCGTACGCGCGTGGCCCGGCACTCGACCTGCGGCCGCTAGGGTCTCGCCATGGCCTGGAGATGGCGGCGCACGTCGCTGGGCGGCGAGGCGGACCGCGCCGCGTTCCGCGCCCTCCACAACGCCTCCCTCGCCAGCCCGGCCCTGCGCGAGGGCCTGACCACCGCGAGCGCGCAGCGCTCGGTGCACCACCTGCGCGCGCTGCTCGGCACCCCGGCCGCCGGCCTCGGTGACACCAGCGGGCTGCTCGCGTGGGACGGCCTGGGCAGCCACCACCGCCCCCAGCTCCCCGGCACGATCGGGCAGGTCGCCGAGACCGGGCGCACGATGATCGTCGACGCGCGCACCCTGGTCTGCGACGACGGCGGCTGCCAGGTCCGGCAGGCCATCGTCAGCCCGCTCGTCGTGGACGACACCCTCGTGGGAGCGCTCGTGGTCGGCGCCCCGCACACCACCGGCGGCCTGGTGCGGGCGGCCGACGAGGTGGCGTCGTGGGTCAGCGGCCAGCTCGAGCTCGCCGAGCTCGACCTCTCGCGCACCCGGCTGATGGAGGCCGAGGTGCGCGCCCTGCGCGCGCAGATCAGCCCGCACTTCATCTACAACTCGCTCGGGGCCATCGCCAGCTTCGTGCGCACCGATCCCGACCGCGCGCGCGAGCTGCTGCTCGAGTTCGCCGACTTCACCCGCTACTCCTTCCGCCGCCACGGCGAGTACACGACGCTCGCCGAGGAGCTGCGCTCCGTCGAGCGCTATCTGCTGCTGGAGCAGGCCCGTTTCGGTGAGCGGCTGCAGGTGACCCTGCAGGTCGCGCCCGAAGTGCTCCCTGTCGCGGTGCCCTTCCTGTGCATCCAGCCGCTCGTGGAGAACGCCGTGCGCCACGGCCTCGAGGCCAGCGCCGACAAGGCCGACGGTGTCGGCCGGCTCTCGATCGTCGCGCGCGACCACGGCCAGGAGTGCGTCCTCGAGGTCGAGGACGACGGCACCGGCGAGGACCCCGAACGCGTCCGCCAGGCGCTGGCCGGCGACGCGTCGATGGACTCCATCGGGCTCGGAAACGTGGACGCGCGGCTGCGCAACGCCTACGGGGACGACTACGGTCTGGTCGTCGAGACCGCACCCGGGGCGGGCACCAAGGTGATCGTCCGGGTGCCGAAGTTCGCCCCCGGAGTGCAGGTATGACACAGCTGAAGGTGCTCGTCATCGACGACGAGCGTCCTGCCCTCGACGAGCTGGCCTTCCTGCTCGGCCGCGACCCGCGCATCGGCGAGGTGCGCAGCAGCGACTCCGCGACCGACGCGCTGCGGGTGCTGCAGGCCGAGGAGGTCGACGCTGTGTTCCTCGACATCCAGATGCCCGGCCTCACCGGCCTCGACCTCGCCCAGGTGCTCTCGCGCTTCCGGTCACCGCCGCGGGTGGTGTTCGTGACCGCCCACGAGGAGCACGCGGTCGCGGCCTTCGAGCTGCGCGCGGTCGACTACGTCCTCAAGCCGGTGCGCGAGGAGCGCCTCGCCGAGGCCGTGCGCCGGGTCGTGGAGGCCGCCGCCCCGGCGCCGTCGGGCGACGTGCAGATCCCCGTGGAGCGTGGCGGCGTCACCCGGTTCATCAGCCGATCCGAGATCACCCACGTCGAGGCGCAGGGCGACTACGCCCGGCTGCACACCGCCGACGGCTCCCACCTCGTGCGCACGCCGCTCTCGTCGCTCGCCGAGCAGTGGGCCGCGGCCGGCTTCGTGCGCATCCACCGGTCCGTGCTGGTCGCGCTCCCCCACGTCGAGGAGGTGCGCAGCGAGAGCGGACGGGTCAGCGTCGTCATCGGCGGCACCGAGCTGCCGGTGAGCCGGCGCCACACCCGCGAGCTGCGCTCGGTCCTCACCCGGCGCGAGACATGAGCGAGCCGCCCGTCGAGCGCGTCCGGGTGACCGGACCGCCGCGGCGTCGCGCGGACGTCGTACGCCCCGTCGGCACGCGCGAGATCGACGCGGAGACGGCCCTGGGCGAGGTGTTCATGCGCTCACTGCTGCGCGAGCAGCTCATGCTCGCGCTGCGAGTGCTCGCCGCGCTGGCCGTCACCGTGGGCATGCTGCCGCTGCTCTTCCACCTCGTCCCCTCGCTCGGCGACGCGCGAGTGTGGCAGGTGCCGCTCGCGTGGCTGCTGCTCGGGGTGCTGACCTATCCGTGGCTGGTGCTGCTCGGCTGGCTCTACCTGCGCCGCGCCGAGGGCCACGAACGCGACTTCGCCGACCTCGTCGGGTCGGCCGGCACCCCCGGACCGGCGGACCCGCCGTGAGCACCGACATGGTGCCGGGCGTCGTCGCCGTCGTCCTCGTCTCGATCGCGACGCTGGTCATCGGCACCTGGGGGCTGCGGATCTCGCGCACGACGAGCGACTTCTTCGTCGCCTCGCGCACGGTGCGGCCTCGGCTCAACGCGAGCGCGATCGGCGGGGAGTACCTCTCCGCGGCCTCGTTCCTCGGCGTCGCCGGCCTGCTGCTCACCTTCGGCGCGGAGATGCTCTGGTATCCCGTCGGCTGGACCGCGGGCTACCTGGTGCTGCTGGTGCTCGTCGCCGCTCCACTGCGCCGCTCGGGCGCCTACACGCTGCCCGACTTCGCCGAGGCGCGGCTCGGCTCCCGCGACGTGCGCACGCTCTGCTCGGTGCTGGTCGTCGCGATCGGCTGGCTCTACCTGCTGCCGCAGTTCCAGGGCGCCGGCGTCACCCTGCGCGCGACGATCGGCGCGCCGCCCTGGGCGGGCTCCCTGGTGGTCGCCCTGGTGGTGCTCGCGTCGGTGAGCCCGGGCGGGATGCGCTCGATCACCTTCGTGCAGGCCTTCCAGTACTGGCTCAAGCTCACCGCGCTGCTGGTGCCGGTCTTCGTGCTGATGGCGGTGTGGGTGGCCGACGGCGCGGCCGACCCGGCGGCAGCCGCCCCGCACTCGTGGTCGATCCCGCTGGCCTCGCCCGGCGGCGGCATCGGGCTCTACACGACCTACTCCCTGATCGTCGCGACGTTCCTCGGCACGATGGGCCTGCCGCACGTGGTGGTGCGGTTCTACACCAACCCCGACGGCCGGGCGGCGCGTCGTACGACGCTCGCGGTGCTCGCGCTGCTCGGCGTCTTCTACGTCCTCCCGCCGGTCTACGCCGCGCTCGGGCGCATCTACGCGCCCGGCCTGGTCTCGGGGCGCTCCGACGTGCTGGTGCTGGAGCTGCCGTCCCTGATGGTGGGCGGCGCGGTGGGCGCCGTGCTCACCGGCCTCGTCACGGCCGGCGCGTTCGCGGCGTTCCTCTCGACCAGCTCGGGCCTGACCATCGCGGTGGCCGGGGTGCTGTCGCAGGACGTGACGGGACGGCGCTGGGGGTCTCGGCGCCTGGGCGGGGTGGCGGCCTTCCGCGTCGCCGCGGTGATCGCGGTCGTCGTCCCGCTGCTGCTCTCGCTGCCCGCCCAGGACGTGGCGGTGGCGCGCACGGTCGGGCTCGCGTTCGCGGTCACCGCCTCGACCTTCGCTCCCCTGCTGATGCTCGGGATCTGGTGGCGCGGGCTGACGCCGGCCGGCGCCGTCGCCGGGCTGCTGGTGGGCGGCCTGGGCTCGGGCGCGGCCGTGGCGTGGACGCTCGCCACGTCGTCGTCGACCGGCTGGACCGCGGCGCTGCTCGGCCAGCCGGCCGCGTGGTCGGTGCCGGCGTCGTTCCTCACGATGGTCGTGGTGTCCCGACTGACCCGCGCCACCGTCCCGGCCCACGCCGGGCGCTTCATGGTGCGCCTCCACACGCCCGAGGCGGTCGAGCTCCAGCGCTGAGCCGCCCAACTGCCTGCAGGGTGGTCACTCCCGCCGGAGGTGGAACTCGTTGCCGTCGGGATCGGCCAGCTCGACGTCGTCGCCGCGCGAGACGAGCGTCGCGCCGAGGGCCACCAGCCGGTCGACCTCGGCCTCGAGGTCGTCGGTGACCAGGTCGAACCACATCCGGTTGCGTCCACGACGCTCGTCCAGCGGCGGCCCGCCCCAGGCGATCTTCGGCCCGCCCCCGGGCGGCTGGATCGCGGTCTCGCCGTCCTCGTCGTGCACGAGCGGCCACCCGAGCGCCGCTGACCAGAACACCCCGACGTCGCGCGTCCCGTCGCACGCGAGCTCGCCGAGGAACGGCGTGCCGGCGAGCCAGCGGTTGCCCTGCTCGACGACGCAGAAGGCGTTGCCCTCGGGGTCGGCGAGCACGACGTGGTCCTCGTCGGGCAGCTGGCCGACGTCGAGATGGGCGGCACCCAGGGCGATCGCCCGGTCGACGGTCTCCTGCTGCGTCGAGGAGCTGCTCGTCAGGTGGAGGTGGACCTGGGCGGGCAGCCGGACCGGCTCGGCGGAGTCGACGAAGGTGATGCCGAAGGGCGCATCTGCGTCCGGGAGGAGCCCGGCACCGGCTCGGCGCCAGCCGAGCAGGCCGCCCCAGAAGGTCGCGGCGACCTCCACGTCCGCGGTGCGGACGGCGAGCGCGCGCAGGTGGGCGGTCATCCGGTGAGGCCGGGCGGTCCAGGGAGCTCGACGAGCTCCGGACGCATCCCGGCCAACACCGCGAGCTGCTCGGGCGTGACGTAGGACGGGTTGCTGCCGGCCGGCATCCGCAGCACCTCCATCGCGGCGAGGTCGGGGTGCCCGACGAGCTCGGAGCGCAGCAGCGGGTCGCCGAGCGGAGCAAGGACCATCGGCATCACGCCGTCGCGAGCGGGCCCCGTGGTCCGGCCGTGGGCGTAGAGGCCCGCCGGCTGGTCGGCCTCACGCCCGCTGACCCACAGCAGGACCGACTGCCCGGCGGAGACGAGGTCGGTGCGGTAGGTGGGACGCGCGCACCACGTCTCCACCTCGGCGAACCCGGCGCGCACGTGCTCGCGGGTCGACGGTGCGGCGCCGCTGGCCTTGACCAGCCAGGCGCCGAGCGTGTCGGGCGAGAGGGCACGGTCAGCCATGCACCGAGCCTCGCACGCTGCGCGAGGCGCCGCCTCACACGTAGGGGTCGGTCAGCTCGCGCAGGCGCACCAGCGCCTCGCGCAGCCGGTCCGCGAGGTCCGGGCCGAGGTGATCGGTCCACTCCCGCTCCACGGCCGCCACGACCTGCCCCGCGTGGCGCGCGGCCTCGCGGCCCCGCGCGGACAGCCGGATCAGCCGGGCCCGACCGTCGTCGGGGTCGAGCACCCGCTCGACGATGCCCTCCCGCTCGAGGGCGGCGACGAGCAGGCTGGCGGTCTGCTTGGTGACCTGGGCGCGCTCGGCGAGCTCGGTCAGCCGTGAGCCCTCGTCGGCGATCCGCTGCGCCAGCCGCGACTGCGCAGCGGTGAGGTCGTAGCCCGCCTCGCGCATGGCTCGCAGCACCCGCTCGTCCATCGCACGGTAGGACACGTACATCAGCGTGGCCAGGTCCATCGTTCCCCTTGACATTGGTCAGCGTTGCTGACCATATTGGTCAGTATCACTGACTATCGTAGGGGATACCTCATGAGCAGCAGACTTCCTCCGGTCCGGGTCGCCCGGGCGGCCACCTCCGCCCGCACGGCGATGCAGGGCCTGACCCGGCGCATGGTGCCGCCGCAGGTCGGCGTGCTCGAGCTGGTCTCGGGCCTCATCGGCGCCAACACGGCGTACGCCCTCGCGCGGCTCGGTGTCGCCGACGAGCTCGCCGCCGGGCCGAGGACGGGAGCCGACGTGGCCGCCGGGCTCGGCACGCACCCCGACGCGACCCACCGGCTGATGCGGGCCGCCGCCGGGCTGGGGCTGCTGCGGCAGGACGGCGACACCTTCGCGCTGACGCCGCTCGGCCAGACGATGCGCTCGGACGTCGACGGCTCCATGCGGGCCGTGGTGCTGATGATCGGCGACCCGCGCTACCAGTCGGTGTGGGGCCGCCTGCCCGAGGCGATCACCACCGGCACCGCCCAGGCGGAGGCGGTGCACGGGATGTCGATGTGGGAGCTGCTCGACCGCGAGCGCGACTACGCCGACATCTTCCACGAGGCGATGTCGCGGCTCACTGCGCTCGACTGGCCCACCGTCGCCGCGGCCTACGACTTCGCTCCCTTCCGGCGGATCGTCGACGTCGGCGGCGGCCAGGGCCAGCTGCTCGCCCTGATGCTGGGCGCCGCCCCGCAGGCCGACGGCGTGCTGCTGGAGCAGCAAGCGCTGCTGCCGGTCGCCGAGCGGCGGCTGCGCGAGGCCGGGGTGTTGGACCGGTGCCGCCTGGAGGCCGGGTCGTTCTTCGACCGGGTGCCCGACGACGGCGACCTCTACGTGCTGCGCCGCGTCGTGCACGATCTCGACGACGACCGGGCACTCGCCCTCCTGTCCACCGTGCGCGACCACGCGCCCGCCGACGCCACCCTGCTGCTGATGGAGGGCGTCGTCGCGCCCGGGAGTGGCCCCGACTTCACCAAGTCCCTCGACCTCGACATGCTGCTCTTCGTCGGCGGACGCGAGCGCACCGAGCAGGAGTACGCCGCGCTGCTCGAGCGGGCGGGCTTCCGGATGACGCGGGTGGTGCCCACCATCTCCACGATCTCGCTGGTCGAGGCACGACCGGCGGTCTGACGCCGGCCGGGCCGCGCCGGGTCGGCGGCGGGGGCCTGCTCAGCCGCGCAGGCCCTGGCGCAGCTCCTCGAGCGCGTCGGCGAGGCCGATCCGGGGAGTCCATCCCCAGCGCTGGGCGCGGTCGGAGACGATCCGGCCGGTCCACGCCGGACCCTCCTCCCAGACCGGCTCGAGGCCGAGCGCCTCGGTCACCGCGCCCAGGTAGTCGCGGTAGGCGGCCGGGCCCCCGGCGACGTTGACGGGCGTGCACCCGCCCGCGACCGGCCCGGCCTCGGGGTCGTCCGCCGTCGCGATCGCGCCGGTGGCGAGGTCGGCGGCGAGGTCCGCGAGGTCCGTGACGTGCACCCAGGCGAAGGCCTGGTCGGGGTTGCCGTGCCGCTGGGCCTCGTCGTCGCGGATCTCGGCGGGGCGGATCGAGTTCCAGATCGAGGTGTCGC
Organism: Nocardioides sp. Z24_21; assembly: GCF_058134345.1. Taxonomy (NCBI): domain Bacteria; kingdom Bacillati; phylum Actinomycetota; class Actinomycetes; order Propionibacteriales; family Nocardioidaceae; genus Nocardioides; species Nocardioides sp. Z24_21. The sequence goes on along the minus strand of NZ_JBYTTH010000002.1, from coordinate 280,656 downwards.
CGACGCCGAGGATGGCGGGCGGGCGCAGCAGCACCCGGGTCGCCCCGCCCAGCCGCTCCAGCGCCGCGTCGACGTCACGCTTGACCACGCCGTAGGCCGACGCGTCGTCGGGCACCAGCGGCGAGGACTCGTCCACGTCGCCCATCCCGGGACTGCGGTCGTAGACGCCGGCGGTCGAGACGTGGACCAGGAGCGGCACCCCGGCGTCGACCGCGGCCTCCGCGATCGCCATCGTGCCGTCCAGGCCGACCCGTCGCTGGTCGTCGCGCCCGCTGCCCAGCGGGTGGACCGTGGTGACGAGGGCGTCGGCGCCGGCCACCACGGTCGCGGCGAAGGCCGGGTCGGCGAAGTCGCCGACGTGCTCCTCGACGCCCGGGTGCTGTGGTGCGGTGCCGACGCGGCGTACGACGGCACGCACCGTCGCACCCCGCTCGCTCAGCGCGGAGACGACGTGGCTGCCCACGAATCCGTTGGCACCGGTCACGACGACGACGGGAGAGGTCACGATGGGGGAGCTCATCCCCCCACCATGTCAGCCGGGACCTGACCGCGCGCCCGCCCCGGTGCGCAACGACCGGGCAGCAGGATGTGTCCCGTGACCGACGCCTTCGACATCCGCACCGGGTCCGCCGCGATGGACCTCGACCTCGTGCACCAGTGGCTCAGCACCGACGCCTACTGGGCCACGGGCCGCTCGCGGGAGGCCGTCGCGACCGCGGCCGAGCACTCGCTCAACTTCGGCACGTTCGCCGGCGGGCGGCAGGTGGCCTACGCCCGCGTCGTCACCGACCACGCCAACTTCGCCTGGCTGTGCGACGTGTACGTCGACCGCGGCCACCGCGGGCGCGGGCTCGGCACCCGCCTCGTCGCGGCGGTCGTCGAGCACCTCGACGACCTGGGGGTCAGGCGGACGCTGCTGGCCACCCACGACGCGCACGGGGTCTATGCCGACGTCGGCTTCGGCGCCCTCCCCGACCCGGCGATGTGGATGATCAGGACCCCGCACCCGGGGTGAACAGCGTCAGCTGCATGCCGTCCGCGGCCGCGACCCGCGCGTTGCGGTCTCCCCACGGGGTGTCGACGGCGGGCGCCACCGGCGTGGCGCCGGCCGCGACGAGCGCCGCGGCGGAGGCGTCGGCGTCCGCGACGTGCAGGGCGAGCCGCACCGGGCCCGAGACGCGCTCCCCCACCTCGAGGTCGTCGACCATCGCGGCCTGCGCCTGGTCGAAGAGCTCGAGCGTCGCGCGACCCGCGTCGAGGAGCAGCACCCGTCCCTGCTCGCTGCTCCAGTCGGCCACCTCGGGCAGCCCGAGCGCGTCGCGGTAGAGGCGTACGGCCGCGTCGAAGTCGTCGACGGTGAGGGTGATCCGGAGCTCGCGGACGAGGGGCTGGTCGTCGGTCATGGGTCGATCGTGGATGCTCAGGTGCACCTGACGTCAACCCCCGGACGCACGAGGAGCCCCGACCGCAGCGCGGTCGGGGCTCCTCGGGGTGTGTCAGATGACGCTGACGTTCTCCGCCTGCGGGCCCTTGGGGCCCTGCGTGACGTCGAACTCGACCTTCTGGTTCTCGTCGAGCGACTTGTAGCCGGAGGACTGGATCGCGGAGAAGTGGACGAACACGTCCTCGCCGCCGCCGTCCTGCGCGATGAAGCCGAAGCCCTTGTCAGCGTTGAACCACTTGACGGTGCCCTGAGCCATGATGATGTTCCTTTGTTCTCGCATCGGGGGCACGTTGCCTCCGAGCTGCTGAAGACATCCATTCCGTACTGATGTCCAGCGAACCGAAAACCAGGAAAACGAGATACGAGCCGCAGCATGGTGCGCGGCCAGGTCGGTGGTGCCGACCCTTCAACAAGACCCAGCGTAGCGCACCGAGCCGCGAACGCCACTTCGTCGGCTCGACGCCTCCCCGCGGCAGGCTCGGATCCCTAGCGTCGCAGCAGCAGCGCCGCGTCGCCGAACTCGTGCCAGAGGTAGCCCTCGGCCACCGCGGCGTCGTACGCCGCCTGGCTGAGGCGCTCGCCGGCGACCGCCTCGACGAGCAGCAGGTGTGAGGCCATCGGGTCGTGCCAGCCGGTGACCAGGCCGTCGACGACCCGCGGCGGCCGGCCGGGGGTGACGACCCGCGAGGTCCAGCCGCGGCTCGCGACCACGCGCCGGCCGAGGACCGACGACTCGATCGCGCGGGTCGCGGTCGTCCCCACCGCGACCACCCGACCTCCGTCGTCCCGGGCGGCGTTGACCACCCTCGCCGACGCCTGGGGCAGCTCGAACCACTCCGGACCGGGGGCCTCGCCGGCCTCCTGGGAGGAGACCCCCGTGTGCAGCGTGACCGGGGCGAACTGCACCCCGGCCGTGACGAGCCGCGTCACCAGCTCGGGCGTGAACGGCCGCCCGGCGGACGCCATCTCGGCGCTCCCGGGACGGGTGCCGAAGACGGTCTGGTAGACGTCCACCGGGTAGGGCCGGTCGAGGTAGCCGTAGGCGATCGGCCGCCCCGTGCGCGCGAGCAGGTCGTCCAGGTCGCCCCGGACGGAGGTGCGCCAGAGCCGGTTGCCGCGCCCCGTCGGCGACGACGGTGCGCTGGCGGGCCACGGCTCGACCAGCACGAGCCGGACGTCGCCGATCGCGACGACCTGTCCGGGCGTCGCGTCCAGGAGGGCGCGCGAGGCGTCGGGTGCGGTGCGCAGCTCGACCACGCGGTCGCCGTCGTCGAGGCGGTGCGCCACGTGCAGCACCACCGCGTCGCCGTCGAGCGTCGCGTCCACCTCGCCGGGGACCGTCGCCGAGGTGTTGACCACGAGCACGTCGCCCGCGTGGAGGTGGTCCGGCAGGTCGCGGAACCTCCCGTGCGAGAGCCCGTCCGGCGTGCCGACCAGGAGCCGCACCTCGTCTCGCGCGAGCCCGCGCTCCTCGGCCGGGCGGGGCGCGAAGGTGGACGCGGCGAACCTCGTGCGCGGCGTCTCGTCCAGCGCCCTCACGCGACGTCCGCCGCTCGGTAGCGCCCCGACTCGGGCCGTTTCCCCAGCAGGGCGAGCAGACGCGGCACGACGGTGTCGGGGAGGGGGCGGTCGGAGATGTCCTCGCCCGGGAAGGCGTCCTGGTGCATGGCCGTGCGCATGTCGCCCGGGTCGACGGCGTACGCCCGCAGGCCCGTCTCGGCGCCGTAGGTCAAGGTGACGTGGTCGAGCGCGGCCTTGCTGGCGCCGTAGAGCCCCCAGGTCTCGTAGTGCTGGACCGCGGCGTCGGAGCTGATCGAGAGGAGCACGCCGTCCGCGGTCCGCAGCCACAGCAGGAGCGACGAGGTCAGGACCAGCGGCCCGCCCACGTTGACCCGCCAGACCTGCCGCAGGTCGTCGACGCCGACCTCGGCCAGGGCTCGCATGGGCAGCGGGCCGAGCGTGCTGGCGTTGTGGACGAGCAGGTCGAGCCGCCCGCGTTCCTCGACCTCGGCCACGAGTCGGCCTCGGTGGTCGGCATCGGTCACGTCGCCAACCACGACCGTGACCTCCGGCGGGAGCCCCGCCTCGGTGAACTTCTGCGCGCTGCGCCCGTCGGTGATGACGTCCCAGCCCTCTCGGACGAGCGCCTGCGCGAGGGCGAGTCCCAGCCCTGTGGATCCTCCGGTGACGAGTGCCACCCGTGTCGTTGTCGTTGTCATGCGGCTATCGTTCAAGTTGAAGTAAACTTGAGTTCAAGGGGTCAGGATGGACGGCCGGGATCTTCTTCCGATGGGCGAGGTCACCAGGCGCAGCGGCTTCGCGGCGTCGGCGGTGCGCTACTACGACGCCGAGGGGCTGATCGAGTCGCAGCGCTCGGCCGGGGGGCAGCGACGGTTCGAGCGCAACGTGCTGCGCCGGCTGGCGTTCATCCGCGCCGCCTCCAACGTCGGCCTGACGATCGACGAGATCCGCGACGAGCTGGCCCGGCTGCCTGGCAACCGCACGCCCACCAAGGGCGACTGGCACCGGATCTCCCAGCACTGGCGCGGCCGGCTCGACGACCAGATCGCCGCGCTCCAGCGGCTGCGCGACGGGCTCGACGGCTGCATCGGCTGCGGCTGCCTGAGCCTGCGCAGCTGCTCGTTCTCCAACCCGGGCGACGTGCACGGCGCGAGCGGCCCCGGCGCACAGCTGCTGCCCGACACCCTCCGCAAGCCGCACCCGACCCGGCGGTCCGGGGGCTGACCGGCCCCGGCGCGACCGCTCGTCGTACGACAGCGACCGCTGGGCGACGAGCGGCGCCCACCGACCGACCGGCGCGGGCGCGAGACTCCCCCGTCCGGCATGAGCGGTGTCACCGTGACGGCGGTCACATCTCGGTGACCCCGGCGGAAGGACCCCTCCGTGACACAGCAAGACCGGGCTGAGCGCCACGATCCCATCTACGACAGGCTCCACGCGACCCCCGAGTTCGCCGAGCTGCGCCACCGCTACCGCAGCTTCGTCTTCCCGGCCACGGCCGCGTTCCTCGTGTGGTACCTGCTCTACGTCGTGCTCTCCAACTGGGCCGGCGACTTCATGTCGACCAAGGTCGTGGGCCACATCAACGTCGCCCTCATCTTCGGGCTGCTGCAGTTCGTGACCACGTTCGGTCTCGCGTGGTACTACGCGCGCTACTCGCAGTCCAAGCTCGACCCGCTGGCCCGCCAGCTCGACGCGGACTACCGCAAGGGAGGAGACGCCTGATGGACACCCAGGTCCTCACCACGATCCTGTTCCTGTCGGTCGTCGCGCTGACGATCGGCATCACGTTCTGGGCGAGCCGGCAGACCAAGACGGCCGCCGACTTCTACTCCGGCGGGCGCTCGTTCTCCGGCCTCCAGAACGGTCTGGCGATCGGCGGCGACTACATGTCGGCGGCGTCGTTCCTCGGCATCTCCGGTGCCATCGCGGTCTACGGCTACGACGGCTTCCTCTACTCGATCGGCTTCCTCGTGGCGTGGCTCGTCGCGCTGCTGCTGGTCGCGGAGATGCTGCGCAACGCCGGGCGCTACACCATGGCCGACCAGCTCGCGTTCCGGATGCGCCAGCGGCCGGTGCGCACGGCGGCGTCGATCTCGACCATCGTCGTCTCGATCTTCTACCTGCTCGCCCAGATGGTCGGCGCCGGCTCGCTCGTCGCGCTGCTGCTCCGCGTCGACAGCCAGGCGATCAAGAACATCACCATCATCGGCGTCGGCGCCCTGATGATCTTCTACGTCGTCGTCGGCGGCATGAAGGGCACGACCTACGTCCAGATCGTCAAGGCCGTGCTCCTGATGATCGGCTCCGCGCTGATCGTGCTGCTGGTGCTCGCGAAGTTCGACTTCAACCTCTCCGAGCTGCTCGGCTCGGCCGCCGATAACTCCGGCAAGGGCGAGGCGTTCCTCCAGCCGGGCCTTCAGTACGGCGCCACCTTGACCTCGCAGATCGACTTCCTGTCGCTCGGCCTCGCGCTCGTGCTCGGCACCGCCGGCCTGCCGCACATCCTGATCCGCTTCTACACCGTGCCCACCGCGCAGGACGCGCGCAAGTCGGTGCTCTGGGCGATCGGGCTGATCGGCGCGTTCTACCTGATGACGCTGGTGCTCGGCTTCGGCGCGGCTGCGCTGCTCGACCGCGACCAGGTCGACCCGCTCGAGGGTGGCAACCAGAACCTCGCCTCGCCGCTGCTCGCCGAGGCCGTGGGCGGCGGGGACGGCTCCACCGGCGGCGCGGTGCTGCTCGCGCTGATCGCCGCGGTGGCGTTCGCGACGATCCTCGCGGTGGTCGCCGGGCTCACCCTGGCCAGCTCCTCCTCCGTGGCGCACGACCTCTACAAGGGCGTCATCAAGAAAGACCAGCCGGTCACCGAGAAGGACGAGGTGCGGGTCGCCCGCATCGCGGCGTTCGTCATCGGCGCGGTCGCCATCGCCCTGTCCATCCCGGCGCAGCGCCTCAACATCGCGTTCCTCGTGGCGCTCGCGTTCGCCGTCGCCGCCTCGGCCAACCTGCCGGCGATCATCTACAACATGTTCTGGCGGCGCTTCAACACCCGCGGTGCCACGTGGAGCATCTACGGCGGCCTCATCGCCGCCGTCGGGCTGGTGTTCTTCTCGCCGGTGATGTCCGGCCTGCCGACGTCGCTGTTCCCCGACGCCGACTGGTCGATCTTCCCGCTCAACAACCCCGGCATCGTCTCGATCCCGATCGGGTTCCTGCTGGGCTACATCGGCACGGTCACCTCGCGTGACCCCGAGGCCGAGGAGCGCTTCACCGAGCTCGAGGTCCGCGCGCTCACCGGCGCCGGCGCCGAGCAGGCCGCGCCGCACTGATCCGGCCCCGGCCGGCTCATCCCGGTGGTCCCCTCGCCGATCCGAGTAGGTTCGGCGGCGAGGGGATCACCCCGCCGTTTCCCCGCCGTTCCCCTCACCCCCGACCCCGCACGCGTCCCGCACGAGGAGAGAGCCTTGTCCGAGCAGACACTGTCCAACCTGATGCAGGAGGACCGGCGCTTCGAGCCCCCGGCCGACCTGGCCGCGAACGCCAACGTCAAGGAGGAGGCCTACGCCCGCGCCGACGCCGACCGCGAGGCGTTCTGGGCCGAGGCCGCCGAGCGCCTCGACTGGGGCCGGAAGTGGGACCAGGTCCTCGACTGGACCGACCCGCCGTTCGCCAAGTGGTTCGTCGGCGGCACGATCAACGCCTCGGTCAACTGCGTCGACCGCCACGTCGCGGCCGGCAACGGCGACAAGGTCGCCATCCACTGGGTCGGCGAGCCGGTCCACGACGGGGTGGCCGACACCCGCGACCTCACCTACGCCCAGCTCAAGGACGAGGTCTCCAGGGCCGCCAACGCGCTCACCGAGCTCGGTGTGAAGAAGGGCGACCGGGTCGCGATCTACATGCCGATGATCCCCGAGGTCGTCGTCGCGATGCTCGCCTGCGCGCGCCTCGGCGCCCCCCACACCGTGGTCTTCGGCGGCTTCTCCGCCGACGCCCTCGCCTCGCGCATCACCGACTGCGAGGCCCACGTCGTCATCACCTCCGACGGCGGCTTCCGGCGCGGCGCCGCGAGCGCGCTCAAGCCGGCCGTCGACGAGGCCGTGGAGAAGACCGGCGACCTGGTGCGCCACGTGCTCGTCGTACGCCGCACCGGCCAGGACGTCGCGTGGGACGACTCGCGCGACGTGTGGTGGCACGACGTCGTCGACTCCGCCTCCCCCGAGCACGAGGCCGAGATGCACGACTCCGAGCACCCGCTCTACGTCATGTACACCTCCGGCACCACCGGCAAGCCCAAGGGCATCCTGCACACCACCGGCGGCTACCTCACCGGGACGTCGTTCACGCACTGGGAGGTCTTCGACCTCAAGCCCGAGACCGACGTCTACTGGTGCACCGCCGACGTCGGCTGGGTGACCGGGCACTCCTACATGGTCTACGGCCCGCTCGCCAACGGCGCGACGCAGGTGATGTACGAGGGCACGCCCGAGAAGGGCCGCTGGTGGCAGATCGTGCAGGACTACAAGGTGACGATCTTCTACACCGCGCCGACCGCGATCCGCACCTTCATGAAGCAGGGCCGCGAGATCCCCGACGGCTACGACATGTCGTCGCTGCGCCTGCTCGGATCGGTCGGGGAGCCGATCAACCCCGAGGCCTACGTCTGGTACCGCGAGGTCATCGGCGGCGACCGCTGCCCGGTGGTCGACACGTGGTGGCAGACCGAGACCGGCCAGATCATGATCAGCCCGCTGCCCGGAGTCACCGCCGGCAAGCCCGGCTCGGCCATGAAGGCACTGCCCGGCGTCGCGGCCGACGTCGTCGACGACGAGGCCAAGCCGGTCGGCCACGGCAACGGCGGCTACCTCGTGCTCAAGGAGCCGTGGCCGGCGATGCTCCGCACGCTGTGGGGCGACGACCAGCGCTTCAAGGACACCTACTGGTCGCGCTGGCCCGGCCTCTACTTCGCCGGCGACGGCGCCAAGCTCGACGACGACGGCGACGTGTGGCTGCTGGGCCGCGTCGACGACGTGATGAACGTGTCGGGCCACCGCCTGTCCACCACCGAGATCGAGTCGGCGCTCGTGTCGCACCCCAAGGTCGCCGAGGCGGCCGTGGTGGGCGCGGCCGACGAGACCACCGGCCAGGCCGTGTGCGCGTTCGTCATCCTCCGCGACTCCGCCGGCGACGGCGGCGAGGACATCGTCGAGGAGCTGCGCAAGCACGTCGCCAAGGAGATCGGCGCGATCGCCAAGCCGCGCCAGATCATGGTCGTGCCCGAGCTGCCCAAGACCCGCTCCGGCAAGATCATGCGCCGCCTGCTCAAGGACGTCGCCGAGCACCGCGAGGTCGGCGACGTGACCACCCTCGCCGACTCCACGGTGATGGACATGATCAAGTCGAAGGAGACCTCCGCCCCGGCCGAGGACTGACCCTCTCCACCCGCCGGCTCCCCTCCCCACCCACCGGGTACTGAGGGACGTTCTGGTAGGCGATCCGGCCTTCGGACCTACCAGAACGTCCCTCACTAGGTCGCGCTTGCGGCCGGCCCGGCTGGCCACGGGAGGCTCGCGACTGCGCGCCGGCCGGCGGCGGGACCGTCAGTGGGTGGCGTCCTCGCTCGCCGCCTCGTCGGCGGCCGGGTCCGGACGTACGCCGCGGGTGGCGAGGAGCAGGAGCGCGACACCCACGACCGCCGCGATGAGGGAGGCGAGCAGGATCGCGATCTTGGCCTCGGCGGTGAGCAGCTCGACACCGGGAAAGGACAGCCCGGCGATGAAGATCGAGACCGTGAAGCCGATGCCGGCGACGGCACCGAGGCCCAGGAGCATCGACCACGAGGCGCCCTCCGGCAGCTTGGCGACGCCGAGGCGCACGGCGAGGGCCGACGTCAGCACGATGCCGACCGGCTTGCCGAGCACCAGGCCCAGGACGATGCCGAGCCCCACCGGCTCGGTGAAGACCTCGCCGATCGCGCCCAGCTCGACGCCGGCGTTGGCGAGGGCGAAGACGGGCAGGACGACGTACGCCGACACCGGGTGCAGCGTGCTGATGAGGCGCTCGACGACCGAGACCGACTCCTTGAGCAGGAAGCGGAGCCGGGCGAGCTCGTCGGGGTCGAGCTGCCGGTCGCGCAGCGCCCGCGTGGCGTGCTCGCGAGCGACCTCCTCGTCCAGCAGCGGCCTGGCCGGGGCCAGCAGGCCGATCGCGACGCCGGCCAGGGTCGCGTGCACGCCCGACTCGAGCAGGGCGAACCAGACGACGACGCCGAGGACCGCGTAGACCACGGTCGCCCACACGCGCACCGCCCGCAGCGCCGCCATGACGGCCAGGAGCGCGACCGCGATCGCCAGCCAGGTCAACGACAGGTCGCTCGTGTAGAACACCGCGATCACCAGGATCGCGCCGATGTCGTCGACGATCGCGAGCGTCAGGAGGAACAGCCGCGCGGCGGACGGGATCCGCCGCCCGAGCACGCCGAGCACGCCCACCGCGAAGGCGATGTCGGTGGCCATCGGGATGCCCCAGCCGGCGTTGCCGGCGGCACCGGGCGGGTTGAGCGCGAAGTAGATGCCCGCGGGCACGACCATCCCGCCGACGGCAGCGAGGATCGGCAGGGCCGCGGTCCGAGGGTCGCGCAGGTCGCCGTTGACCAGCTCGTACTTGATCTCGAGGCCGACGACGAAGAAGAAGATCACCATGAGGGCGTCGTTGACCCAGTGCTGCAGCGTCTCGTCGAGGTGCAGCGGCCCGACGTCGATGGCCAGCCGGGTGTGCCAGAGCGCGTCGTACGACGACGCCCACGCGCTGTTGGCCCAGATCAGGGCGGCGGCCGCCGAGAGCAGCAGCAGGATCGATCCGGCCGCCTCCACGCGCAGGAACTCGCGCATCGGGCGGGCCACGAGGCGGGCCAGCGGCTTGTCGCTGGCGATGTAGACCGGGCCGGTCTTCCACAGCCGGTCCTTGGACCCGGGCTCGTGGGGCTTGCGGTGTGAGGCCATGCGTCGGCGCATCCTTCGGGGGTCGTCGGGGCACTGTCACCGCGGAAATCCACCACGGGCCGACCAGACTTCCCGGCTCACCTGTGGCCCACTGTAGTCGGGGCGCTGCCGCACGCGGCCCGTTGGTAGGGTCGCAGCATCCAGCCCCGGCGTACACCGAAGGACACCTCACCCATGGCAAACGAACCGGTCAAGGACACCGATCCGACGCTCGGCAAGCTCGTCATGGACGCGCAGCGTGACGTCTCGACGCTGATCTCCAAGGAGATCCAGCTCGCCAAGAGCGAGCTCAAGGTGAGTGTCAAGCACGGCGGGGTCGGCATCGGCCTGTTCGCCGGCGCGGCGTTCCTCGCCGTGCTCGCGATCATCATGCTGTCGGTGGCGATCGTCTACTTCATCCACTGGAACGGCGCGGGCCTCGACCTGCAGTGGGCGTTCCTGATCGTCTTCGGCTTCTACGTCCTCGTCGCCGCGGTCCTCGCGATGATCGGGCTCAAGCAGGTCAAGCAGGTCAAGGCCCCCGAGAGGGCGATCGAGCAGGGCCGCCAGATCCCCCAGGCCCTCAAGGGACAGCCCTGATCTAGCGCACGCAGGTGCCGGTGTCGACCGGCGCCTCCCGGGTCAGCCCGGACGCCGCGGAGTCGGCGAGCTGGTCGGACGTCAGGGCGTAGCCCGTGTCGGGGTCGCTGACCGACGCCGCGAACACCATGCCCGCGACGTCGCCGGCCGACGTCACGATCGGCCCGCCGGAGTTGCCCGGCCGGATCAGCGCACGCAGCGAGAAGACCTGCCGGATCACGGTGCCCTCGCCGTAGATGTCGGGCGAGCGGAGCCGCTGCTCGGAGCGGATGCGGCCGGACGCCACGGCGTAGGGACCGTCCTGCGGGTAGCCGAGGACCGCGACCGGGTCGCGGGGCTCGGCCTGGGTGTCGAAGGCGAGCGGCGACGAGCCGGTGTCGGGGAGCGCGAGGACCGCGACGTCGAGGTCGGCGTCGTAGAGCACCACCGTGGCGGTCACCGAGGAGCCGGCGACCTCGACCTCGGGGCGGGTCACGCCCGCGACCACGTGGGCGTTGGTCATCAGCCGGGTGGGGGCGTAGAAGAACGCGGTGCCCTCGACGCCGCTGCCGCAGCCGTTGGTGCCGCGGACCTTGACCACGCTCGGCGCGGCCGCCAGCACGTCGGGGTCGGTGAGCATCCGCGGGTCGCCGGCGCGGACGGCGACGATGCGCTCGGGCGCGAACGGCTCGAGGTAGCGGGGGAAGAACGTCGTGCCGACCACGTTGTTGAACGCCTGCAGGACCCGCCCGGAGTCGGTCGGCAGCACCGCATCGACCTTGGCGAGCACCGTCGAGTCGCGCACCAGCGGCGTGATGGCGCCGATGCGGGTGCCGGAGACGGCGACGCCGAGGGCCCAGGCGACCAGCAGGACCGCGACGGCGCTCAGCGCGGAGCCGCCGATGGCGTCGACGGCGCGGATGGGCTGCCAGGTGATGCGGTCGCGCAGCCGCGCCCCGACGTACTGGAAGAGCGCCTGGCCCAGCGACGCGCAGATGATCACGATGAACAGCGCGCCCAGCGACACCCACAGCGACGGCGCGGCGTCGCCCAGCGCCAGGGGGGCCACCCAGACGCCGACGAGGCCGCCGAGCAGCAGCCCGACGGTGGCGCTCGCGCCGGTGATGAAGCCCTGCCAGTAGCCCGAGAGGGCATAGATCCCCACGAGTGCGATGAGGCACCAGTCGAGGCCGTTCATGCGCGCTACTCCTCGAGCCGGGTGTTCTGCGGGGTGTTGGGGGCGAGGTCGGTGCCCCGGGGGACACCCTGCAGCATGTGGTCGGGCAGGTCACGCACCCGCGCCCGGTCCCAGTCGTCGGCCCACCCGAGATGGCTGAAGAGCCGCGCGACGATGCCGGCGGTGAAGCCCCAGAGGATCACGTCGCGATCGGGCCCGATGAGGAACCCCGGGCCGAGCCAGCCGCTGGGGTGGCGCACCGTGATGCGGTTGTCGGGGTCGAGCAGGTCGGCGATCGCCACGTGGTGGATCTCGTGGACCTCGTCGGGGCTCGCGATCCGCACCTCGCCGCGGTCGCGCCAGTAGCCCAGGACGGGCGTGACGGCGAAGTTGCTCGGGGGCAGCCACAGCTCGGGCAGCTCGCCGAAGACCTCGATCTCGGCCGGCTGCAGGCCGATCTCCTCGTAGGCCTCGCGCAGCGCGCCCTCCACCGGGGTCTCGCCGGCGTCGAGCGACCCGCCCGGGAACGACACCTGGCCGGGGTGGGAGCGCATGTGGTGGTTGCGCTCGGTGAGCAGCAGCTCGCCGCGGTGCGCGAGGTCGTCGGGGGACGACGGGTCGGCGTCGCGGTCGGCGAAGACCATCAGGACGGCGCCGCGCCGCGGCTCGACGTCCTCCGGCGGCATGAACCGGGTGAGCTGGTGGACGGTGATCGTCGACGCCGCCTCGACGACCGGGGCCAGCCACCCCGGCAGCGAACCGCTCGCGTCGGGGGGCGGCGTCGCGCTCACAGGTCGATCCCGAGGTGCTCGGCGACCAGCTCGCGGACGTCGTCGACCGAGTCGACCCCGCCGGAGTCCTGGCCCACCACGACGCCGTCCTCGTCGACGAAGACGAACGCCGGCAGCCCGCGCCGGGCCACGGCGAAGGTGTCCTCGGTCATCAGCTCACCACCCGGGTCGGCGACCGAGGGGTAGGTCGCCCCGGTCTCCTCGGCCAGCGTGAGGGCCGCGGCGGGGTGCACGTCGTTGAAGTCGACGCCGAGCACCGGCACCCGGTCGCCGTACTGCTGGTGGAACGCCTCCAGCGCGGGCATCTCCTCGCGGCACGGACCGCAGTTGGCCTGCCACACGTTGATCACGACCGGCCCGCGCAGGGCGGAGAGGTCGACGTCGGGACCGCCGCCCAGGCACGGCAGGGTCAGCTCGGGCAGCCCGCCCTCGACGGGGGCGCCGGTGCCCGGCTCGCACGCCTCCATGCCGATGCGCGCCTTGGTCTCGCGCAGCGCGGGGGTGTCGACGTCGACGTCGGGCGGGCGTACGTCGACGCGTCCGCCGTCGGCCGAGCAGGCGGACAGCACGGCTGCGACCAGCAGCCCCAGGACGACCTTCTTCATGCGGGCCTCATGCGGGTCCCTGGGTGGTGACCAGCTTCTCCGCGTCGACCGGGTCGGTCGGACCGATGCCGAAGGACGGGCAGAGGCGGGCCACCGGGCAGGCGCCGCAGGCGGGCTTCTTGGCGTGGCAGCGCCGGCGCCCGTGCCAGATGAGGTGGTGCGACAGCATCGTCCAGTCGCGCTTGGGGAAGAGCGCGCCGACGGCGTGCTCGACCTTGACCGGGTCGGTCTCCTCGGTCCAGCCCAGGCGCCGCGCCAGCCGGCCGAAGTGGGTGTCGACGGTGATGCCGGGCTTGCCGAAGGCGTTGCCGAGCACGACGTTGGCGGTCTTGCGCCCCACGCCGGGCAGGGTGACGAGGTCGTCGAGGCGGTCGGGCACCTGGCCGTCGTAGCGCTCGACCAGCGCCTGGCTCAGCTTGAGCAGCGCGTCGGTCTTCTGCCGGAAGAAGCCGAGCGGGCCGAGCAGCTGCTCGAGGTGCTCGCGCGGCGCCGCGGCCATCGCCTGCGGCGTGGGGTAGGCCGCGAAGAGGGCCGGGCTGGCGGCGTTGACCCGGCGGTCGGTGGTCTGCGCGGAGACCACCGTGACGACGAGACACTCGAAAGGGTTGGTGAAGTCGAGCTCGGCGCGGGCGTCGGGATAGGTCTGCGCCAGGATCCGGTCGACCTTGCGCGCCCGGCGTACCAACGCGGTGTCGGGCTGGGGGATCACGACCGGGACGGCCTTGCGGGCGGGGGCTGGCACGCGCTCAGCCTACGGTCCGGTCCCGACACCGCCGAAGCCGGCGAAGCGTCCGCCGCACCGCCCGGTGTCGCGCGTGTGAGGCGGACCACGGCTAGGATCGGTGGTGATCCCGGGCGTGACCCGCCGGGACGCACCCGACCGGGAGGAATGACGTGGACAACGACGTGCTTCGGCAGGCACCGCTGTTCAGCTCGCTCGACGACGAGGCAGCGACTGCACTGGGTGGATCCATGGCCGAGACCCGGCTCCGTCGCGGTGACGTCCTCTTCCACGAGGGCGACTCCGGCGACAAGCTCTACATCGTCACCGAGGGCAAGGTGAAGCTCGGCCGGTCCTCCTCCGACGGCCGGGAGAACCTGCTCGCGATCATGGGTCCCGGACAGATGTTCGGCGAGCTCTCGCTCTTCGACCCCGGCCCACGCTCGGCGACGGTCACGGCCGTCACCGACGCCTCGTTCGCCTCGCTCTCCCACGACGACCTGCTGAAGTGGCTCGAGGGCCGCCCGCAGGTGGCGCGGGGCCTGCTGTCGCAGCTCGCCTCGCGGCTGCGCAAGTCCAACGACGTCGTCGCCGACCTGGTCTTCTCCGACGTCCCCGGCCGCGTGGCCAAGGCGCTGCTCGACCTGGCCGACCGCTTCGGGCGCACCGCCGACGACGGCGTGCACGTCCACCACGACCTCACCCAGGAGGAGCTCGCCCAGCTGGTCGGCGCCTCCCGCGAGACGGTCAACAAGGCCCTCGCCGACTTCGCCTCGCGCGGCTGGCTGCGCCTGGAGCCCCGCTCCGTCGTGATCATGGACATCGAGCGCCTCGGCCGCCGCGCCCGCTGACTCCGACCTCCACCCCGGCGCAGACGCGGACGTTGGTCCGCTCGGCCGCGCCGGCTGAGCGGGCACGCGGGCGAGGTCCCCGACCAACGTCCGCGCGTCTACGCGGGCGGGACGCCTCAGGCGCGCGGGTCGCGGCCGGCGAACGCGGCCAGCCGGTCGTAGCGCGACGCGTCGTCGGGCAGGTCGACCGCCGCACCGAAGGCGTCGCCGCGGTTGTCGGCGGTCAGCCCCTGCTGCAGGAACGCCAGTCCGCGCTCGGCCACCTCGTCGTCGAGCGGTGTCAGCGGGGGCCGGCCCAGCGCCCGGACCAGGTCCCAGGTGTGCACGCCGAGCTCGGCGCTCTGCCAGTCGGCCTGGGCGACCTGGTCGTCGGGCTCGGTGTGCCAGTGGTGGAGCAGGTCGTCGGCGTGCGTCCGGAAGTGGGCGGCCAGCTGGGAGGCGTCGACTCCGGTGCGTGCGCTCCAGTCGACCTGCTCCCCGCGCGCCAGCTGCAGGAAGTGCTCCGGCGCGGCGGCCAGGTGGTCGGCGAGCTCGGCCACGGTCCACCCCTCGCAGGGCGTGGGCCGGTCGAGGTCGTCGGGGTGGACGGCGGCGAGGGCGTCGCCGGCCTGGTCGAGGGCGCGGGAGAGGACGACGACGGGGCGGCGCGGCTGGTCCATGACCCCACCTCACTCCTCACGCCGACCGGGCGCAAGGGGTCATTCGTCGAGGTGGGCCAGCTGGGCCCGCACCGACAGCTCGGCCGCGCCCCACAGCACCGGGTCGACGTCGGCGTAGACAATCTCGACGATGGCGCGCGGCAGCGTGTCGTGGGGGAAGGACCCGCCCTCGCGCTCCACCGCGTGCAGGTCGCGCAGCGCGTCGCGCACCTGGTCGAGCCGCCGACGGCGGTGGGCGAGGTAGTGGTCGAGGGCGCCGAGGGCGTCGTCGATGACCGGGCCGTGGCCGGGCCACACCGTGGTGATGCGCTGCTCGCCGCACAGGGCGTGCAGCCGCTGCAGCGACGACAGGTAGGCACCGAGCTGCCCGTCGGGGTGCGCGACGACCGTCGTGCCGCGCCCCAGCACGGTGTCGCCCGTGAGCACGGCGCGGTCCTGCGGCACGACGAACGAAAGCGAGTCGGACGTGTGCCCGGGCGTCGCGACGACGTGCACCTCCAGCCCGCCGACGGCCACCACGTCGCCCTCGTCGAGCCCTTCCGAGCCCAGCCGGTGGGCCGGGTCGAGCGCGCGTACGCCGCACCCGTGCCGCTCGGCGTAGTCGCGGGCCGCCTCGCTGTGGTCGGCGTGGTGGTGGGTCAGCAGCACCACCGCCACGTCACCGGCCGCCACGTCGACGGCGTCGAGGTGCGCGGCGATCGAGGGCCCCGGGTCGACGACGACCGAACGCGACGACCCGGGGTCGCGCAGCACCCAGGTGTTGGTGCCGTCGAGGGTCATCACGCCGGCGTTGGGCGCCAGCACGCAGGTGCCCGTGGACCCGAAGGCGCCGCCCGACCAGCTCATCGCCGGCCCCTCATCGCTGGGCCATCAGCGCGGCGTAGGCCGGTGGCGTCGAGAGGACGAACTCGTCGCCGTCGGCGACCACCTCGGGGGTGAACATCTCCACCCGACGCTCGCGCGCCTGCGCGAGCACCGCGTCGGGGTCGGCCTGCTGGCCCACCTCGAGGCAGGTCAGCCAGGTCGGCGGCAGCATGAGGATGTCCTCGCGCTCGACCTGCTCGACGGCGTCGAGGGCGGGCACCCACATCACCGAGGACGACTCGCTCGACACGTCACGGGTCACCTGGCCCTCGGGCAGCCGCGCGACGAAGAACCAGGTGCGGTAGCGCCGGGGCTCGAAGACCGGGGTCAGCCAGCCCGACCAGGCGCCGAGGAGGTCGGTGCGCAGCACCAGCGAGCGCCTCTCGAGGAAGGCGGTCATCGAGACCTCGCGCGTCTCCAGGGCGACGCGGTCGGCCTCCCAGTCGTCGCCGGTCGTGTCGGCCACGACCGAGTCGGCACCGGCGCCGGCGAGCAGGACGCCGGACTCCTCGAAGGTCTCGCGCACCGCGGCGCACACGAGCGCGATGGCCTTCGGCTCGTCGCAGTCGAGCCGGTGGGCCCACTCGGCCGGCGACGGCCCCGCCCAGAGGCCGCGGTCGACCAGCTCGTCGTCGAAGTCGCGCGGGTCGACCCCGCCGCCGGGGAACACGCACATGCCCCCGGCGAAGGCCATCGAGGTCTGGCGGCGCAGCAGGTAGACGTCGGACCCGCCGCCCGACGCGGACGGGCGCAGCAGCACCACGGTGGCGGCGTCGCGCGGCTCGGCCGGCGTCGCGTCACCCGCGGCGTACGACCTGGCCTGGGCGACGAGGGCCTCGGGGAGCGGGAGGCGCTCCATGCTCAGACTTCGACGACGATCTCGACCTCGACGGGCACGTCGAGCGGGAGCACCGAGACGCCGACGGCGGAGCGGGCGTGCTTGCCGGCGTCGCCGAAGACGTCGCCGAGCAGCTCGGAGGCGCCGTTGGCGACCTTCGGCTGGCCGGTGAAGTCGGGCGTCGAGGCGACGAAGACGACGACCTTGACCACGCGCTTGACCGCGTCGAGCGAGCCGACCTCGGCCTTGACCGCCGCGAGGGCGTTGAGGGCGCACTGGCGCGCGCACTCGTAGCCGACCTCCTCGCTGACGTCGCCGCCGAGCTTGCCGACGGCGATCATCTCGCCGTCGCGGGCAGGGAGCTGGCCGGAGGTGAAGACGAGGTCACCGCTGCGGGACGTCGGCTGGTAGGCCGCGACCGGCGGGACGACGTCGGGGACGGTGATCCCCAGCTCGGCGAGGCGTGCCTCGGCGCCCACGTCAGGCCCCCGGCTTGGCGCGCTTGAGGAACGCCACCAGGCCACCCTGGGCGTTGGTGTGGATGGCCACCAGCTCCCAGCCGTCCTGGCCGAAGTTGTTGAGCATCAGGGCCTCGTTGTGGAGCGGAATCGGCGCCACCTGGTATTCCCACTGGGTCATGGCTCGCACCCTACTCGGGGCGGACGACCGCGGACCCGGGTCCTCCCGTGGGCTGACGCAGCCACCGCGCCCGGTGGCTAGGGTCCGACCATGGACCAGCACCCGTGGCGCCTCGGCCCGCGCGCCCGGCGCTGGCTGGACCTGTCGATCGTGTGCGGACTGGTGGCGCTCGGGGTGGTCGCCCACCTCGCCGTCGGGGAGCCGGTGGCCGCGCTCCTCACGACCGCCGAGGTGGTCCCGCTGCTCTGGCGCCGCACCCGCGCCTGGGGGGTGTTCCTCGCGGTGGCCACGGCGTCCGCGGTGCAGGCCGTGGCCTACCACGAGCCGGTCGTCGGCCAGCTCGCGTTCCCCATCGCCGTCTACGCCGTGGCTCGCTGGTCGCCGCGCTGGCAGGGGGTGACGGCGCTGCTCGTCGGCTACGCCGCCTCGCTGGTCGCGGCGGTCCGCTGGACCCTGGGCTTCGGCGGCGAGCTGACCGCCGGCAACATCGTCCCCTACGCCGTGACTATCGGCGCTCTCGTCACGACCGCCTGGGCGCTGGGCTTCGCGGCCCAGGAGCGGGAGAGGTACGTCGCCTCGCTGGTCGCGCGCGCCGAGCAGGCCGAGCGGATGGCCGAGCGCGAGGTCGAGCTCGCCGCCCGCGACGAGCGCTCGCGCATCGCCCGGGAGATGCACGACGTCGTCGCCCACGGGCTGTCGGTGATCGTCGTGCAGGCCGACGGCGCGCGCTACGCGGCGGCGAAGGACCCCGACGTGGCGGTCGGCACCCTGGAGACGATCTCCGCCGCCGGCCGCGAGGCGCTGACCGAGATGCGCCGCCTGCTCGGACTGCTGCGCGAGGGCGACACCGGCGTGGCGCCGCAGCCCGGGCTCGGCGACGTGCGCCACCTGGTCGAGGAGGCGCGCACCGCCGGCATGCGGGTCACCGCCGACCTCCCCGACCGGGTGGCCGAGGTGCCCGAGGTGCCCGTCGGCGTGGGACTGGCGGCCTATCGGATCGTGCAGGAGGCGCTCACCAACGTGCGCAAGCACGCCGGACCGGACGCGAGCGTGGACGTGCGGGTCACCGTCGACCGCGAGGTCGCCATCGACGTGCGTGACGACGGGCGGGGTGCGGCGGCGGGTGCCGACGGACGTGGGCTGGGCCTGGTCGGCATGCGCGAGCGCGCCGCTGTCCACGGCGGCACCCTCGAGGCCGGCCCGGCGCCCGGCGGCGGCTTCGCGGTGTCTGCGAGGCTGCCGCTGTGAGCGAGCACCGCACGGCCGACCGGATCCGGGTCTTCCTCGTCGACGACCAGCAGATGGTGCGCGCCGGCTTCCGGATGCTGGTCGAGAGCCAAGACGACATGGAGGTCGTCGGCGAGGCCGGCGACGGCGCCGAGGCGCTGGAGCGGTTGGCGGTCACCGCCGCCGACGTGGTGCTGATGGACGTCCGGATGCCCCGCGTCGACGGGGTGGAGGCCACCCGGCGGCTGCTGGCGGGCGCCGCGCCGCCGCGGGTGATCGTGCTGACCACCTTCGACCTCGACGAGTACGCCTTCGCCGCGATCCGTGCCGGCGCCTCCGCGTTCCTGCTCAAGGACGCCGCCCCGCCCGACCTCCTCGGCGCGATCCGGGCCGTGCAGGCCGGCGACGCCGTCGTCGCGCCGAGCACCACCCGCCGGCTGCTCGACCACTTCGCCGCGCTGCCCGACACTGCCACGACCGGGCTCGTCGACGACCGACTCGCACAGCTCACCGACCGCGAGGTCGAGGTGCTGACCCTGGTCGCCCGCGGCCTCAGCAACACCGAGATCGCCGCCGCGCTCGTCGTCGCCGAGACGACCGTGAAGACCCACGTCGGCCGGGTGCTGGCCAAGACCGGCTCGCGCGACCGCGTGCAGCTCGTGGTGCTCGGCTACGAGTCGGGCCTGGTCACCCCCTAGCCCGTCCCCGCGTCCTCCCCCGGTCGTACGCCGACCCGCCGGGTGCGACCGCAGGGGGACGGGAGGTCCGTGCCGGGGACCGACGACTCGGGGGCCGCGAACGACGAGCGTTGTCCCCATGACGACGACACCCGACCTGACCACCCGCACGGCGGCGAGCGCCCGCGGGCTGACCCGCACCTACGGAGCCGGCGACAGCGCCGTGCACGCCCTGCGCGGCGTCGACCTCGACCTGCCCGCCGGGCGCTTCACCGCGATCATGGGCCCCAGCGGCTCCGGCAAGTCGACCCTGATGCACTGCCTGGCCGGACTCGACGCCGCGACGAGCGGCACGGTGAGCGTCGCGGGACGCGACCTCGCCGGGCTCGACGACACCGCCCTGACCCTCTTCCGCCGCGAGCACATCGGCTTCGTCTTCCAGGCGTTCAACCTGCTGCCGATGCTCACCGCCGGGCAGAACATCGTCCTCCCGCTCGAGCTCGCCGGCCGGGACGTCGACCGCGACCGCTACGACCAGGTCGTCGGCGTCCTCGGCCTCGCCGACCGCCTCGGGCACCTGCCCAGCCAGCTCTCCGGCGGCCAGCAGCAGCGCGTCGCGATCGCTCGGGCCCTGGTCACCCAGCCTGCCATCGTCTTCGCCGACGAGCCCACCGGCAACCTCGACAGCGAGGCCAGCGCCGAGGTGCTCGATCACCTGCGCCGCTCGGTCCGCGAGCTCGGCATGACGGTCGTCCTGGTGACCCACGAGCTCGACGCGGCGGCCTACGCCGACGACGTGGTGGTCATCCACGACGGCGCGCTCACCGCCCACCTCACCGACCCCGGCCAGGACGAGCTGGTCGCCGCACTGCGCGGGAAGGGCGCCTGATGCGCACCGTGATCCTGGCGTCGATGCGCCACCACACCCGCAGGTACGTCGCCGCGTCGCTCGCCGTCGTCATCGGCGTCGCCTTCATCGTGGTGATCGGGATGCTCACCGGAGCCACCCGGTCCGGGCTGACCGAGGACACCGGAGCGCCCGTCGCGGGCGTCGACCGGGTCGTGTCGACCTACGACACCGACGAGGTGAACGGGCTCGTGGACGCCGCGGCCGAGGGCGGCTTCGCGGTCCTGACGCTCGGCTACGCCATGGAGCCCGTCGCGCGCGACGGCGTCCAGCTCGCGGCGTCGGCGGACATCGCGGAGGCGTCCCTCGACCCGCGCGTGCAGTGGCAGCAGCTCGAGGACGGACGGTTCCCCGCGGAGGCCGGCGAGGCGCTGGCGGACGTCAACCGGAGCAAGGCCGCGGGCATGGCCATCGGCGACGTGGTCCGCATCGGCAGCGGGTCTGCCGCGACGGACGTCGAGATCGTCGGTCTGGTGGACAGCCCCGCGGCGCTCGGCGCCGCGCTCTACGTGCCGTGGCAGGACCTCCGGCGGTTCGAGGACACGCTGTGGATCGACGCGGTCGGGTGGGACGGCCCGGCGGACCTGGCCCGCGAGGTGGCTCCCGACGCCACGGTCGCGTCCTCGTCCGACTGGACGGCCGCCCGCCAGGCCGAGATCACCCGCGGTGTCGACGTCATCGCGATCATGGCGCTGCTGTTCGTCGCGATCGCGCTGTTCGTCGGCGTGCTGGTGATCACCAACACCTTCGCCATCCTCTTCGCGCAGCGCATGCGCGACTTCGCGCTGCTGCGCTGCGTCGGCGTCACCCGCCGGCAGCTGCGAGGCGCGATCCGGCTCGAGGCCCTCGTCCTGGGGGTGGCCGCATCGGCGATCGGCGTCGCCGTCGGGACGCTCGCCGGGGCCGGCCTCGTCGTGCTGGTGCGGCGTTGGTTCACCGACATGGGCCCGGCCGCCCTCGACCCCGTCTGGACCGCCACGGCCTTCGCGGTGGGGACCCTGGTGACGCTCGGTGCCGCCTGGCTGCCGACGCGCGCGGCCGTGAGGGTCGCCCCGCTCGCCGCCCTGCGACCTGCCACCGGCGTGGACGTGCGGTCGGCCGCCGGACGCTGGCGCCTGGCCCTCGCCGCTCTCGGCATCGGGGCCGGCGGGGTCCTGCTGGCGGCGGCGATCGCCACGAAGTCGGTGCCGGTGATGCTCGCCGGCGGCGTGCTCGCCTTCGTCGGTGTGCTCCTCCTCGGCCCGGTGCTGGTGCCGCGACTGATCCGCCTCACCGGCGCCCTGCCGGGCGGGGGCCCGGTGCGCCGGCTCGCCACCGGCAACGCGGTGCGCAACCCGCGGCGTACGGCGACCACGGCCGCCTCGCTCCTCGTCGGGGTGACCCTGACGACCGCGATCCTCACGGGGCTGGCCTCCTCGCGCACCGCGATCGACCAGGACATGGACGACTCGCACCCGCTGGACTCCAGCATCACCGCGGTCGACGAGCCGCTGGACGGCTCGCTCGTCGACCGGGTCGCGGCCACCGATGGGGTCGCCGAAGCCGTCGCGCTGGACGGCACCACGGCCACCATCGGACAGGTGGCGCTCACCCTCCTCGCAGCGGACGACGGCACCCGGGTCGTGCGCGGGTCCGCCGACCTGGTGCCCGACGACGGTGTGCTGCTCCTGCCCCACAGCGTGGTCGCGGAGCTTCCGGCACGGCTGTCCGAGCGCGCCGGGCAGGGGGAGGCGACCGTCACGGTCGGCGGCCGCGAGCACACCCTCGAGGTGCGGACCGACAGCGGCTGGGGACGCTCGGGCCTGGTGTCCGCCACCACGCTCGCAGCGCTCGACCCCGACGCGCGAGCGATGGCGGTGTGGGCCAGGGCCGCGGACGGCGCCGACGCGGATGAGCTGTCGGGCGACCTCGCGGTGCTGGCCGGGGCGGCGGACGCCGACCTGGGCGGCGGCTGGACCGAGCGCAGCTGGGTCTACCTCCAGGTCGACATCCTCACCGGTGCCGTCGTCGGCCTGATGGCCGTGGCGATCCTCATCGCGCTGGTCGGGATCGCCAACACGCTGGGGTTGTCGGTGCTCGAGCGCGGCCGGGAGAACGCGCTGCTGCGGGCGATGGGACTCACGCGCGAGCAGCTGCGCCGCGCGATGGCGGCCGAGGGCCTGCTCCTGTCCTCGGTGGCGACGCTGATGGGCCTCGCGATCGGCCTGGCCTTCGCCTGGGTCGGGGTGCAGGTCATGGTGGCCGGGGTCGTCGACGGCGCCGGGTTCACCGTCCCGGTGTGGCAGCTCGGAGCCGTCGCGCTGGTCGCGGCCCTCGCCGGGCTGGCCGCCTGCGTCGTGCCCGCACGCCGGGCCGCGCGGGTGACCCCTGCCGCGGGCCTCGCGCTCGACTGAGCGCGAGCGTCGGGCAGGACGGCGGCCCCGGACCTCCTCGGGGGAGGGGTCCGGGGCCGATCCGACCCGCTAGGTTCCGTCCATGGAGCGCACCGAGGCGGCGGAGAGCCGCAAGCAGCACGACGGGCTCGACCCCTTCGAGCGGTTCGTCGAGCTGTCGACCAGGGCCATCAGCCGGGCGCCGTTCTTCGCCGTCGTCGTGGCGGTCGTGGTGATCTGGGCGGCGAGCTATCCGTTCTGGTCGAGCACCACCAAGTGGGAGCTGGCGATCCACACCTTCGGTGCGGTCCTCTCACTGCTGCTGCTCGTGCTGTTGGAGAACGCCGGGCGTCGCAACACCGAGGCCATGCAGGAGAAGCTCAACGTGATCGCCGAGGCGATGGCCGCGCTGATGGACTCACGCGCCGCCGACGACCCCGGTCTCCGTGGCGCGGTCGAGGACCTGCGCGAGGCGGTCGGGCTCGAGAAGCGGCACTGAGGGCCCTCAGCCGACGAGCAGCCGCAGCGTCTCCTCGCGCGCCGGCGAGGTGCGTACGTCGGTGCCGGCCGCGGCGCCCGCGACCGGGTGCACCATCACCTCGTCGACGCCGAACTCCTGGGCGAGCTCCTCGATCCGGGCGCGCGCCTGCTCGGGGGCGCCGACGATCCAACGCCGCGCCATCGCCTCGGCGAGCGCGCGCTGGTCGGGCGTCAGCTCGACCGCCTCGGCCTCCTCGACGAGCCGCTGGGCGTGCAGGGGGGCGCCGGTGCGCAGCGCGATCATCTGCTGCACGTTGGGCAGCGCGCGGCGGCGCGCCTCCTCCTCGGTCTCGGCCACGACGGCGTTGACGGTCAGGAACGTGCGGGGCTCGGGATACTCCGGCGACGGGCGGTAGGACGAGCGGTAGAGGTCGAGCGCCACGCCCGTGCCCTCCCCCGAGAAGTGGTGCGCGAAGACGTAGGGCAGGCCCTTCTCGGCGGCCAGGCGGGCCGAGTAGTCGCTCGAGCCGAGCAGCCACATGTCGGCCAGCGTGCGGGCCGCGGGGGTCGCGCGGAGCGGCTGGCGGCGCGGGCCGACCTGGAGCTCCACGCCCTCGGTGGTCATCAGGGTGCGGATGTCCTCGACGTAGTCGGGGAACTTGGTGACCGCCTCGTCGGCGGACTCCGCGCTCCCGCCGCGCAGGACGTACCTGGTGAGCGGGTCGGTGCCGGGGGCCCGGCCGATGCCCAGGTCGATGCGGCCGGGGAAGGCGGCCTCGAGCAGGGCGAACTGCTCGGCGACGACCAACGGCGCGTGGTTGGGCAGCATCACGCCGCCCGAGCCGACCCGGATGCGCTCGGTCGCGGAGGCGAGCATCGCGATGAGGACGGGCGGGTTGGTGGCGGCGACGGCCGGCATGTTGTGGTGCTCGGCGACCCAGTAGCGGCGGTAGCCGAGGTCGTCGGCGACGCGGACGAGGTCGCGCGAGGCGGCGATGGCGTCACCGGTGGTCTGGTCGCTGCGGACGGGCACGAGGTCGAGCACGGAGAGAGCAGTCACTGTCGGCGCAGCGTCCGCGACGCCGCGATTATTCCGGAGCACAACCCGGTTGACCTCGTGTGCACGGCAGGCCCTACCGTCACCGAGTGAGCACCAGCACCACGCCGGGCACCGACGAGCCGCGCGAGCGGATCCTCTCCCCGGCCTACGTCGCCACGACGGTCGGCCTGTTCTCCCTCATCGCGTTCGCCGCCTTCGAGGCGATGGCGGTGACCACCGTGATGCCGACCGTCGCGCGCAGCCTCGACGGCTTTGACTACTACGCCCTCGCGTTCGCCGCCCCCTTCGCCAGCGGCGTCGTCGGCATGGTGGCTGCGGGCATGTGGGCCGACCGCCGCGGTCCGTTCCAGCCGCTGCTGGCCTCGCTGGTGACCTTCTCGCTCGGCCTCCTCGTGTGCGGGACGGCACCGGCGATGGAGCTCTTCGTCGTGGGGCGCATCGTGCAGGGGCTGGGCAGCGGCGCGATGATCGTCGTGGCCTACGTGCTGGTCGGGCTGGTCTACCCCGCCCGGCTCCGCGGCGCCATCTTCGCCGCCTTCGCCGCCGCATGGGTCCTGCCGGCCCTGTTCGGACCCGGGGTGGCCGCGTTCGTCGCGCACGCGGTCGGCTGGCGGTGGGTCTTCCTGGGGATCGTGTTCCTGGTCGCGGTGTCGGCGGTCCTGGTGACCCCCACCGCCCGGCGGCAGCCCGCCCCCGCGGAGCCGGGCGCGGCGTCCCTGTCCCGCCTCGGCTGGGCGGTGCTCGCCGCCGCAGCGGTGCTCGCGCTCGAGCTGCTCGGCTCCGGGACCGGTGCCACCCTGGTGGCCGCGGCGCTCGCGTTCGTGCTGGTCGTCGTCGGCGTCCGCCCGCTGCTGCCCGCGGGAACGCTCACCGGCGGGCGCGGCCTGCCGGCGGTGATCGCCACCCGCGGCCTGCTCGCCGCCTCGTTCTTCTGCGCCGAGGCCTACATCGTCTACGTCCTCCAGGAGCGGTGGGACCTCACTCCCGGCCAGGCCGGCATCGCCCTGACCCTCGTCGGCGTGGTGTGGGCGGCGTCCAGCCAGGTCTCCTCGCGCCTGGGTGAGCGCGTCTCGCACGGCGCCGCGTTCCGGTTCGGCACGAGCGTCGTGCTGCTCGGTGTCGCGGGCATCGCGGCCCTCGTCTGGCTCCGCTCCCGGGGCACGGGCGTCCCGGCGCCGGCTCCCATCGCGGCCTACGTCCTCGCCAGCATAGGCATGGGCTTCGCCTATCCCCGCACGGGCGTGGCGATGCTCGCCTCGGCCACCGACGAGGACCGTGGCTTCAACTCCTCGGCCCTCACCGTCGCCGACTCGCTGGGCGCCGCGCTGGCGCTGTCGGTGAGCGGCATCGCCTACGCCGCTGCGGTGCGCGCCGACGTCGATCCCTTCTCGGTGGTCTACGCCCTCGCGGTCGTCATCGGCGTGCTCGGGGTGGTGGTCGGTGCCCGGGCCGCGGCGCGTCCGGAGGTCAGCGGTAGGTCACCTGCCTGACGAGCACCTCGAACGGTCCGCGCCTGCCGGTCCGGCGCATCCAGTCGGCGAGCGCCACCGTGAGCAGCCAGGTGAGGACGGCGAGCACCGCGTTGGCGGCGATGGTCAGGTCGTCGGAGAGCCCGAGCAGCACAGGAGTGAAGGCCAGCGTCCACACCACCGACTGCGCGAGGTAGCACGTCATGGACCGTTGGCCGACGGCCTGCAGGGCCAGCACCGTCCTCCCCTGCGCGCGCCCGGTCTCCTCGAGGCGCAGCGCGACCAGCGCGATCAGCGCCGCATAGCCGAAGCCGCCCAGGACCCCGGTCGCGTCGTGGAGCGCGGCCGGCCCGGAGACGGTGGCACCGCCCGGCACCCGGCCGTCGAGCTGGAGCAGGGCGAGCGGCTGGGCGCCGACGACGGCCGCGGCAACACCCGTCAGGCCGACGACGAGGAGGCCACGGGCCCGCCTGGCCCGCGCCTCGGGCGACGGCGGCTCGAGCAACCGGCGGCGGCCGGCCCACAGGCCGACCAGGAAGGGGCACGCGAAGCCGACCGGTCCCAGAAGGGCGATGAAGCCCGACGCGGTGGCGCGGTCGACCACCATCGTGACGAGGCCGGTCGGCAGCATCGTTGCGACGTCCGGCCCCCCGGTGGCGTCCCCCAGGGCGCCGTCGTCGGGCAGCGCGACGAGCACGAGGAAGGCGGCTGCGACGCCGAGCAGCCATCCGTCCTTCCACCGCACGGCCCAGGCACCGACCAGGAGGAGCACCCCGTAGGCGGCGAGGATGTCGCCCACGAAGAGCAGCACCGCGTGCAGGAACCCGACGCAGACCAGGACGCCGGCGCGGCGCCAGAGCAGGCGACGTACGTCCCGGGGCCTGGCGTCGCCCTGCCGCCGCACGATCTGGCTGACGCCGTAGCCGAAGAGCAGGCCGAACATCGGGAAGGCCCGACCATCGACGAACGTCGTGGTCGCCCACGCGACCGCCCGGTCGAGCGGACCCTGGTCGAGCGGGTAGCCGCCGAGGTACGACGACCCCTCGAGGAAGTAGTGCGAATTGGCCAGTGCGATCGCGAGCAGCATGACGCCGCGCGCGAGGTCCGGTCCCAGCGACCGCGACGCCTGGTCGACGGGTCCGGCAGCGACAGTCACGCTCGGGATACTAGAGTGACTGCTCCATTATTGGAACACCTGCCGTCGCCGGCTCCCCCGCGACCCGCCGCCCGGCCCTCCCCTCGGGGCCGGGCGGCGCGCGCGATCAGCGGCGCCGGAGCGCCGCCTCGACGAGGGCCGGCGGTGCGTAACCCCGGTCTGCCTCGTTGAGCGTGGTGCCGGGCGGGACGATCTCGTCGATCCGGTCGAGCACGTCGGACGGCAGCACGACCTTCTCCACGCCGAGCTGCGACTCGAGCTGCTCGAGGGTCCGCGGGCCGATGATGGCCGAGGACACCCCCGGGTGCGCGAGCACGAAGCCGAGGGCGAGGTGGATCAGCGACAGCCCCGCCTCGTCGGCGAGCTCCTGCAGCGCGAAGACCGCCTCGAGCTTGACCTTGTTCTCCGGCGAGGACGGGTCGTGGCGCGCGGGCTGGCGGCGCAGCCGGCTCGACGTCACCGCCGGGTCCTCGCCGCGGCGGTAGCGACCCGAGAGCCAGCCGCCCGCGAGCGGGCTCCAGGGGAGCACGCCGAGGCCGTACTTCTGTGCGGTCGGCAGGATGTCGCGCTCAACCTCGCGAGCGAGGATCGAGTACGGCGGCTGCTCGGTGACAGGGCGCTCCCGGTTGCGCTTCTCCGCCACCCACTGCGCCTCCACGACCTGGGAGGGCAGGAACGTCGAGGTGCCGATGTAGCGCACCTTGCCCTGGCGGACGAGGTCGGTCAGGGCACCGAGGGTCTCGTCGACGTCGACCTCGGGCCGCGGCCGGTGCACCTGGTAGAGGTCGATGTGGTCGACCTGCAGGCGTCGCAGCGAGTGCTCGACCTCGCGGATGATCCAGCGGCGCGAGTTGCCGGCCTGGTTGGGGTCCTCGTCGTGCATGGTGCCGTGGAACTTGGTGGCCAGGAAGACGTCGTCGCGGCTGCCCGTGCGGGCCTTCAGCGCCTTGCCGACGATCTCCTCGGACTCGCCGCGGGCATAGACGTCGGCCGTGTCGATGACGTTGATGCCGGCGTCGAGCGCCCGGTGGATGATCGCGATCGACTCGTCGTGGTCGGGGTTGCCCCACGCGCCGAACATCATCGCGCCGAGGGTCAGCGGACTGACCTGGACGCCGGTGCGCCCCAGGGGGCGGTAGTGGTCGAAGCTCATGCGGTCCTCTCGTCGAAGGTGGGTGTGTACTGGCTGGCCGGCCGCTCGAGGCCGAGGTGCTCGCGGAGCGTGCTCCCTGTGTACTCCTCGCGGAACAGCCCGCGTGCACGCAGGATCGGCACGACCTCGTCGATGAAGACCTCGATGCCGCCCGGCAGCCACGGCGGCATCACGTTGAAGCCGTCGGCGGCTCCCGACTCCGCCCAGTCCTGGATGGTGTCGGCGACCTGGTCCGGCGTGCCGGTGACGACCCGGTGGCCGCGGGCGCCCGCCAGGCGGTGGCAGAGCTGGCGGAGCGTCGGCTGCTCGCGCTCGACGATGTCGAGCACCAGCTGGAACCTGCTGCCCTCGCTGCGCTCCTCGGTGGCGTCGATCACCTCCCGCGGGAACGGACCGTCGAGGTCGTACGCCGAGAGGTCGACGCCGGTCAGCCGGTTGAGCTGCGCGAGCGAGTACTCCGGCTGGGTGAGGTCGTTGAGCTGCTGGTGCAGGTCCTCGGCCTCCCGCGCCGTGGACCCGATGAACGGGCTGATGCCCGGCAGCACCTTGAGCCCCCGTGGGTCGCGACCCTGCGCCTGCGCCCGCCGCTTGATGTCGGCGTAGAACTCCTGGGCCGACCCGATCGTCTGGTGGGCGGTGAAGATCGCCTCGGCCCAGCGGGCCGCGAAGGCGCGCCCGTCCTCCGACGAGCCGGCCTGCACGTAGACCGGCCGGCCCTGCGGCGAGCGGGGCGCGTTGAGCGGGCCCGCCACCCGGAAGTGCTTGCCGACGTGGTCGATGCGGTGGATCTTGTCGGGGTCGGCGAAGATCCCGCTCTCCCGGTCGGCGACGACCGCGTCGTCCTCCCAGCTGTCCCAGAGCTTGGTCACGACCTCGAGGTACTCCTCGGCCCGCTCGTAGCGGTCGCGGTGCAGCGGGTGGGCGTCGAGGCCGAAGTTGAGCGCCGCGTCGGCCGCGCCCGTCGTGACGATGTTCCAGCCGGCGCGGCCACCGCTGAGGTGGTCGAGCCCGCAGAACTGCCGGGCGAGGTTGTAGGGCTCGGTGTAGGTGGTCGACGCGGTGCCGATCACGCCGATCCGCTCGGTCGCGGCCACGATCGCCGTCATCACGGTGATCGGCTCGAGGCGGAAGCGGGCGGCGTACTGGATGTTCTCGGCCAGGGAGGGGCCGTCGGCGAAGAAGACGGCGTCGAACTTCGCCGCCTCCGCGCGCTGGGCGAGCTCCTGGTAGTAGGTGATGTCGAGGATCCGGTCGGTCTGGCTGTCCGGGTGCCGCCAGGCCGCCTCGTGGTGGCCGTCGGGGTAGATGAAGAGGTTGAGGTGGAGCTGCCGGCCGGTCATGACGCCGCCCGGTCCACGGCACGGTCGAGGCGCGCCGGTGCGGCGTCGTGGTCGTCCTCGACACCGAGCTCGGCCAGCAGCCGGGCCCGGAGGCGGGCGAAGGCCGGGTCGGCCTGCGAGCGCCGGCCCTCGAGCTCGACGCGCGCGTCGTGGCGTACGACGCCGCCGTCCAGCACGATGACGCGGTCGGCCAGCACGATCGCCTCCTCGACGTCGTGGGTCACCAGCAGGACGGCCGGGCGGTGCACCTCGCACAGCTTGCGCAGCAGCGTGTGCATCCGGATCCGGGTCAGCGCGTCGAGCGCGCCGAAGGGCTCGTCGGCCAGCAGCAGCTGCGGGTCGCGGACCAGCGAGCGGGCCAGGGAGGCGCGCTGCTGCTCGCCGCCGGAGAGCTCGTGCGGCCATGCCCTCTCCCGCCCGGCGAGACCGACCTCGTCGAGCGCCCGGACGCCGCGCTCGGCGGCGTCGCGGTCGCGCAGGCCCAGGGTGACGTTGTCGAGCACGCGCTTCCACGGCAGCAGTCGGGAGTCCTGGAACACCACCGAGACCTTCTCCGGCACCTCGATGACTCCGGTGCCGGCGACGTCGCGGTCGAGGCCGGCCAGGGCGCGCAGCAGGGTGCTCTTGCCCGACCCGCTGCGACCCAGCAGCGCCACGAACTCGCCCGGGGCGATGTCGAGGTCGAGGCCGTTGAGCACGCCTCCCGCCTCGTTGAAGCTGCGGTGCAGGGACGTGACCCGCACCGCCTGCTCGTGCTGGGTGCTCAGCTCGCCAGTGTGCGACGCCATGACAGTGCCTTCCTCTCGATCAGTCGGACGATCGCGTCGGCGGTGACGCCGAGCATCGCGTAGACGACCAGGCCGACGACGATGACGTCGGTCTGTCCGTAGTTGGACGCGAGCGTGATCATGTGGCCGATGCCGCTCGTGGCGTTGATGACCTCGACGACGACCAGCGCGAGCAGCGAGGAGGTCACCGCGAAGCGCAGGCCGAGCAGGAAGCCGGGCATCGCGCCGGGGAGCACCACGTGGCGGATGAACTCACCGCGCGTGACACCGAGCGTCTCGGCGAGCTCGGCATACCTGCCCTCGATGGTGCGCAGGCCGTTGTGGGTGTGGATGTAGATGGGCACGAACACCGCGAGGGCGATCGTGATGACCTTCATCGGCTCGCCGATCCCGAGCCACAGGATCAGCAGCGGGATGAGGGCGAGCGTCGGGATGGAGCGCTTGACCTGGATCGGCCCGTCGACGAGGGACTCCCCGATCCGGGACAGGCCCGACAGCAGTGCGAGAACGGTGCCGACGACGACGCCGAGGCCCAGGCCCAGGGACGCCCTGATGCCCGAGGTGAGCAGCCCCTCCTGGAGGCGGCCGTTCTCGATGAGCGTCCCGGCCGTCTCCAGCACCGTCCATGGCTCGGTGAGCGTGCGCGGGTCGAGGAGTCCGGTCGCGGACCCCACCACCCAGGCCGCCAGGAGCGCGGCGATGCCGATGAGGCCACCGAAGCGGATCGGCCTGCCCGGGCCGAGCCGCCGCCGGGCCGGGCGTACGTCCTCCGCCTCGGCGAGTGCGCGGGCGGGTGCGGCGAGGGTCGTCATGAGCCCTCCAGCGCGGCCGCGATGGCCTTCTCGTAGCGGCGGTCGTAGAGGGTCTCGACCTTCAGCGGCTCCTGGCCCTGGGCCTCGACCAGCGTGTCGACGGTCTCCTGGTGGCGCGCGATGAACTCGTCCCAGTCGGTGGGCACCGTGTACTCGCCGAGCGCCTCGACGACGTGCGTGGCGTCCTCGGGCGCGAGGCCCTCGTGGTCGACGTAGTAGGCCTGGGCGAACTCGTCGGGGTGCTCGGAGATCCACTGCTGCGCCTTCGCCCAGGCGACGACGAACTCCTTGATCGCGGCGGCCTTGTCGGCGTCCTCGAGCACGGCGGTCGGCGCGTAGAGCGTCCACGCGTCGTCCCGCACGCCCGGGAGGATCGTCGTGGCGCCGTCGCGCTCGTACTTGGCGAGGTAGGTCTTGACCAGGGTCTGGCCGAGGGGCGCGACGTCGACCTGCTTGCCGGCGAGCGCGACGGAGAACGCGTCGTCGACGCTCTGCATCTCGACGAACTCCACGTCGTCCTGGCTCAGGCCGGCCGCGCGGAGCACGTTGAGCACCAGCGCCCCCTGCGCCTGGCCGGGGCTGTAGGCGATCTTCTTGCCCTTGAGGTCCTCGATCGACTCCACGTCGACGCCGGGGGCCACGCCGAGCTCGTACGTCGGGTGCTCCATCGGGTCGACGGTCTCCCGCGCGGCGACGATCCGGACGTCGGTGCCGGTCCAGTGGGCGAAGAGCGGCGGGATGTCGGCCACCGAGCCGATGTCGATGGCGTCGGCGCGGAACGCCTCCAGGGTCTTGGGGCCGCCGGTGATGTTCGCCCACTCGACCTCGACGTCGAGGTCGTCGATCAGGCCGGACGTCTCGAGGGCGACCTGCGTGGCGGGGTCGCCGACGCGCAGCACGGTGTCGTCGGCAGGGGCGTCGGGGAGGGCGGCGGTCAGCTCGAGCCGCGGTCCCGCCTGGTCGCCTCCGCAGGCGGAGAGGGCCAGGAGGCCGGCGCTGGCCAGCGCGGCCGCTCGGATCAGGGGGCGGGTGAGCCCTCGTCGTGGCATCAGGGATTCTCCTTCTCGGGACTACGGACCTTCAAAGTACTGTAAACAACTCGACTTTATTGTTTTTGGAGTGACAGGAGTTCCCGTGCACCCGCGCTCGGCGGACCCGGCTCGCGGGTGGAGATCAGCGCAGGAGCGGCAGCAGCGCGTCGCCGACGCGCGCGATCTCCTGCTCGTACGGCGTGTCGCTCAGCACGAAGTGGGTGACGCCGAGGTCGGCGTAGCGCCGCAGCGCCTTGGCCACGTCGTCGGGCGAGCCGACCAGCCAGGTGGTGCCCGCGCCGCCACCGCCCACGCGACCGGGAGCGGTGTAGAGGCAGTCGTCGAGCACGTCGCCCCGCTCCGCGAGGTCGAGGAGGCGCTGCTGGCCGACGGCGACCCGGCGGCCCGGGTCGGCGACCCACTCGTGCTGGCCCTGCGCCATGGCGGCGACCTTGGCCTCCGCGTCGGCCCACGCCTGGTCGGTGGTGTCGCGCACCAGGGTGGTGATGCGCAGGCCGTACTCCAACGGGGGCAGGTCGCGGTCGAGCTCGGCGCTCAGCGCGCGGAGGTGCTCGATCCGTGCGGCGACACCGTCGAGGGGCTCGCCCCAGAAGAGCTGCACGTCGGCCTCCGCGGCGGCCGTGCGCTGGGCGGCCTCGGACGCGCCGCCGAAGTAGAGCTGGGGGTGCGGACGGCCCTCGCGCGCCACCGGCTTGTGCTCGAGCGTGGCGCCCGAGGCGCGATAGTGGGCGCCGTCGAAGGCGATGTCGTCCTCGGTCCAGTAGCGGCGCACCAGGCGCATGAACTCGCGCGTGCGGGCGTAGCGCTGCGCCTGGTCGCCCTCGTCGTCGCCGTACTGCGGCTGGTGGTCGGGCCCGCTCACGATGTTGACCTTCACCCGGCCGCCGGAGAGCCGGTCGAGCGTGGCGGCGGACGAGGCGAAGTGGGCCGGCGTCCAGTAGCCCGGCCGGATCGCGATGAGCGGGTTGAAGGTCGTGGTCGCCGCAGCCAGGGCGGTGGCGACGGTGAAGGTGTCGGGTCGCCTCCACCCGGTGCCGATCAGGGCGCCGCCCCACCCGTGGTCCTCGGCGAGCCGGGCGAGGTGGGCGAGCCGCTGCAGGCTGTTGTGGCCCTCGACCGTGTCGTCGAGCCGGTGCCCGGGCGATGCCTGGTTGGGGATGTACCAGAGGAACTCCATCACGCACGACCTTTCAGGATTATCTGTAGTGAGTTACTAGAGATATCACGCGGGCCGACATGGAGGGCGATCGCCCACCTGGTGTCTGCGGCGCGATCGGACGGCCTTGAGGTCAGCCGGTGACCTGATGCGGTCCTAGCCTCGGTCGATGGACATGAAGCTGGAGCTGGTGATGGTGCCCGTGACGGACGTCGACCGGGCCAAGGAGTTCTACGTGAAGGTCGGCTTCGTCGCCGATCACGACCAGACGGTCAGCGACGAGGTGCGCTTCGTGCAGCTGACGCCGCCGGGGTCGGCCTGCTCGATCGCCGTCGGCAAGGGGCTGACCCGGCTCGAGCCCGGCTCGCTCGACAACCTGCAGATGGTGGTCGCGGACGCCGACGCCACCCGCGCGGAGCTGCTCGAGCGCGGCGTCGAGGTCAGCGAGGTGGACGAGCTGGCGTGGGGGCGCTTCGTCCACTTCACCGACCCCGACGGCAACGGCTGGGCCCTCCAGCAGCTGCCCGACTGGTCGGCCGGAGCCGGCGGCGAGGCCTGACGCGGGTCCAGCACCGGCCGGGCTGAGCCTCCCGGCTCGGGGCCAGGCACGGCACGACCCCCCTTGGGGGTGTTCTTCGGACCGGCCTGCCCGACACCACGCGTCTTTCTGCCGGATCCAGCCAGGACGTTTGAGACGATCCCCTGGCGGAGGACCGCTCCGCCGGCATCAGCGCCCCGCAGGACGACGCGAAGGATCCCGCCATGCCTGACGAACGACCGCCCCTGTGGCGCGGGCTGGAGATCGGGCGGCTGCTGCGCGGCTCGCTCGTGGAGATGTTCATCAAGGCCTATGGCGCGGGAGCCGCCCTCAGCGTCGCGCTGAGCGACGCGGAGACGGTGGCGGGCAAGGCCGGCGACGCCGTGCGGGCGGTGCCCAACCTGGCGGAGCGGTACGAACAGGCGAGCTACGCCGTCGACCACCGCGAGGAGATCCAGTCAGCGATCGCCTACCTCAACGACCACACCGTCTCGCAGGACGAGCTCGAGCGGACGGCGGACGACAGCGTGGAGACGTTGGGCGCGATCGAGTCGACCTACGAGCAGCTGGGCGAGGCTCGATCGGTCCTCGAGATCGACGGCATCCGGGGCACCTACGACAACGTCCGCTCGGCCGTGGAGCACGTCGACAACGCCTGGGACGCCAAGCCCGACCTCGAGGCGGTGAGGCAGCTCAGCGAGGTCGCCGAGCAGGTCCGTCCGCTGGTGGGAGAGGTGGACGTGCTCATCCCCGTCTACTACGGCGGGCTGCTGGCCCTGATGGACAACTTCGCTCGCGACGAGATCGTGGGCACCCTGGTCGTGATGGGCGCGGCCCTCGGGATCTCCGTCGTCCTCGGCCGGGCGGTCGGCTTCTGGGTCCGGCGCGGCAGACCGGGGCTCGTCGCGCACGTCGTCCAGCAGGTCGGGGCGCGGGTCTTCCGGCGCTGGTACGTCGACAACCTGCCGCACGTCCTCGGCCCGCCGCTCTACGACGCCGCGCGCGAGCACCTCGAGCGCGAGATCGCGGCGGACCCGGAGCGCGCCCTCGACCCGGCCACCCTGCGGGAGCTCGAGACGTACTTCGCGGGCGACCGCCCCGACCGCGCCGGCCAGTGAGCGACGTCGACCCGGTCCTCAGACCAGCGGCGGCTGCGTCTTCTCCCGCACCTCGTCCTCGGTGACCCCGGGGGCGAGCTCGACGAGCCTGAGCGCGCGGTCACCGAGGGTGCCGGAGGGGGCGACCTCGCCGGTGGCGGGGTCGATCACGTCGATGACGGCGAGGTCGGTGATGATCCGCTGCACGACCCGCTTGCCGGTGTAGGGCAGGTCGCACTCGTCGAGGATCTTCAGCGAGCCGTCCTTGGCGGTGTGCTCCATCAGCACGATCACCCGCTTCGCGCCGTGGACCAGGTCCATCGCGCCGCCCATGCCCTTGACCATCTTGCCGGGGATCATCCAGTTGGCGATGTCGCCGTTGGCGGAGACCTGCATCGCGCCGAGGATCGCGGCGTCGATCTTGCCGCCCCGGATCATCCCGAACGACTGCGCGGAGTCGAAGAACGACGCGCCCTTGCGCAGCGTCACCGTCTCCTTGCCCGCGTTGATCAGGTCGGGGTCCTCCTCGCCCTCGAACGGGTAGGCCCCCACGCCGAGGATGCCGTTCTCCGACTGCAGCACCAGCTCCACGTCGTCGCCGACGTAGTTGGGCACCAGCGTCGGCAGCCCGATCCCCAGGTTGACGTACGAGCCGTCCTGCAGCTCCGAGGCCGCCCGCGCGGCCATCTGCTCACGGGTCCCGCCCTTGCGCTCTGCCATCGCCGATCAGCCTCCCAGTCCGAAGCTCGCCGCGTCGTCCGAGCCCGGCACGGGATCCGGCTCGGGCCGCGGGCGCGTGGTGACCTTCTCGATCTTCTTGTCCGCCGCCTGCTCGGGCGTCAGTGCGACCACCCGCTGCACGTAGACGCCCGGGGTGTGGATGTCGTTGGGGTCGAGCTCGCCGGGCTCGACGAGCTCCTCGACCTCCGCGATCGTGATCCGCCCGCACATCGCGGCGAGCGGGTTGAAGTTGCGCGCGGACTGCCGGTAGATCAGGTTGCCGTGGCGGTCGCCCTTCCAGGCCCGCACCAGCCCGAAGTCGGCCACGATCGCCTCCTCCAGCACGTACTCCTTGTCGCCCTCGGGCGTCGCGAAGACCTTCGTCTCCTTCGGCGGCGAGGCCACGATGACGTTGCCGGAGTCGTCGTACCTCCACGGCAGCCCGCCCTCGGCGACCTGGGTGCCGACACCGGTCGCGGTGTAGAACGCCGGGATCCCCGAGCCGCCCGCGCGCATCCGCTCCGCGAGCGTGCCCTGCGGGGTCAGCTCGACCTCGAGCTCACCGGAGAGGTACTGCCGCGCGAACTCCTTGTTCTCCCCCACGTAGGACGAGATCATCCGCCGGATCCGCTTCGCGAACAGCAGCCGGCCCAGCCCCCACTCGTCGACGCCGCAGTTGTTGGACACCGCCTCGAGGTCGCTCGTGCCCGCCTCGAGGATCGCCTCGATCAGCACCGACGGGATGCCCGAGAGACCGAACCCGCCCACCGCCAGCCGCGCCCCGTCGGGGATGTCAGCGACCGCCTCGGCCGCGGAAGAGACCACTTTGTCCATGGCGCAGACCCTAGCGGCCGACGACGGGACGGGTCCGGGAAGGAGGCACCCTTCCCGGACCCGGCCGTGTCACCGCTGGTCGCGCGACCTCACCGCTTGGCCAGGCGCTCCTTGACCTGGGCGAGCAGGACGGCACGAAGGTCGCCGTCCACCTTGGTGCGGACCAGCTTCCGCAGCGCCTTGAGCTGCTTCCTCGCCGCCCGTCGGTCGCCCGACCGTTCGGCTCGGCGGGCGTCCTTGTCGGCCTCGAGCAGCCTGGCGGCGAGCCTGGGGCCGAGGTCGCCGTCGGCGGCCGCGGCCTTGACGACCTTCTTCAACGACGCGCCGGTGGCCCGGACGATGAAAACCACCGTGCGCGAGCCTGTGTTGCCGGCGCGGTCCGTTGCCGTGACCACGAGGGTGTGGCGGCCCGTGGGCAGCGTCCACATCCGCCACTCACCGGCCTCGACGGGCGCGCCGTCGAGCGTGGCGCGCACGCTGCGTACGCCCGACACCGCGTCCGTGGCCGTCCACGCCGCGTCGGCCGTCTTGTGGCTCGGGTAGGTGCGTGCCCGGATCCCGGAGACCGTCACCTGCGGGCCGCCGGTGTCGACGGCGACCGCGGTGGACTGCGCCGTCTCGACGTTGCCCGCCTTGTCGGTCGAGCGGTAGCCGACCGTGTGCTCGCCGTCGGCGACCTTGACCGGTCCGACGTACGCCGTCCAGGGGCCACCATCGATGCGGTGCTCGGTGGACGCCACACCCGAGCCGTCGTCCGTCGCGGCGAGGGTGAAGCTCGGCCCGGTGACGAACCAACCCGCCTCGCCGTCGGCCCTCCCGGGCTGCCAGGTGAGGGTGGTGGCCGGGGCCTTGTCGTCGGTCGGCTCCTCCGTGGGCGGCTCCTCGTCCTCCCCGGCGGCGAGGTGGAAGTAGTCGAAGCCGACCGTGACCGGCTCCTCCTGCTCGGGGCCGATCGCCATCAGGCCGAGCGAGTTGAGCGGCCCGTCGTAGGTGATGCCGTCGCCGATGGGCGTCCACGACGCACCCGCGGTCGACTTCACCGCCGCGGCGTAGCGGGTGCCGACCTTGGTCACCTGCACCCACCAGTAGCCGCTCTCCGTGGTGTCAGGGAGGTCGACCTGGTCGCCGCCGCCGACTCCGTTGCCGCCCTTCTCCGCCGCGAGCTCGGCTCGCAGGTCGAGCACGCTGCCGGGCGCGTTGTAAGCCACGATGTCGGCCTTGGCGTAGTTGTCGTCGTCGCCGTACATCAGCAGTCCGGCGAGCTGCCAGCGCTGCTCGAGCGGGGCCTTGACCTTGGTCTCGGCCACCCAGTCACCCTCCGGCGCGTCCTGCAGGATGAAGTTGCGCGGCGAGACCGGGTTGGCGGCGTTGATGTCGCCCGGCTCCGTCTCGATCTCCAGGTGGCCGCCGGTCACCGACGCCGTGCCCGAGCTGTAGCGCACCGACTCCGCCCAGCGGCAGCCGTCGAGCGCGGTGCCGTCGAACTCGTCGTCGGCCTCGACGCTCGCCGCCTCCCGGTCCGGGGTCACCCGGAACCAGTCCACCTGTGCGACACGCGGGGTGGTGCCGAGGTCGCCCGCGGCCATCAGACCGATCCGCGCACCCGCCCCGGACTTGAGGGAGAGCGTGCCGGCGAGCTCGGTCCACGCCGAGCCGTCCGCGGAGTACGCCCCGCGGAGCGTGCCGCCCGAGTTGGTCAGCCGCAGGTGGATGGTGCTCGGGAAGCCGTCCGCCACGACCGGCGCGGCGGGCGTCGTGCGGGTCCCGCCCGTCTCGGATTGGAACTCCACCAGCCGTGAGCCGTTCTGGTGGCGCACGAAGCCGAGCTTGTTGTACTCGTCGTCGGACTGGTGCACGACCAGGCCGGCCCACTGCCAGTGCGAGCTGTGCTCCAGCGTGAGCCTGGTGGTCGCGGTCCAGTCACCGGCGGGCACGGGCTGGCCCGCGAAGCTCACCGGCCCGGCACTGTCCTCGTTGATGTCGCCGCTCGTCACCGGCAGGCGCAGGGAGCCGCCGGCCTGGGTGATCGACGCCCCGGGAGCGTGACGCATCGCCCACTTGGGAAGCAGCGCCGGGGAGTCGAACTCGTCGCTCACCGGGCCCGTGGCGCAGGTCAGCGGGTCGCCGGGGGTCTCGGGCTCCGGCTCCGGCTCCTGCGGGTCGCTGTCGATGGCGAACTGCGAGAAGTCGGCCGTGCGCACCGCGGACTCGTGGGCCATGACGAACATGCCGACGTCCTGGGTGGACCCGATGCCGGCCAGCGTCGCGGCGGTGCCGACCTGCGTCCAGGCGGTGCCGTTGTTGGACCAGTACGCCGACACCTGGGCGCCGCGGCGGCTGAGCTTGAGCCACTTCGGGACCGTGCTGGTGCCACCGGCGACGGACGCGTTGAGCTGGCCGTTGCCGTCGGGGTCGGTGAGGAACTCCACGCCGTTGGCCCGCCGCCACGCGAGCATGGCGTAGCCGGGCGAGGTGCCGGGCTGCGTCATGTCGTTGCGGATGATGAGCCCGGCCTTGCCGGAGTTGTTGACGAGCGTGCTCGCGTCGACGCGCACGACGGCGTCGTAGTCCTCGTCTCCGCCGGCCGGCTGGTAGAGCGTCGTGTACTGGTCGGTGCCCTGCCAGGCGTTGGCACCGGCCCCGGAGATGCGGAAGGCCCCGGCGCCGAGGCGCTCGACCTCGCCGTCGACGTTGCTGAAGGGCACCAGGTCGCCGAAGAGCTCACCCACCTGCACCTGCACCAGGCGGGAGGTCGTGGTGTTGCCGTCGTCGTCGGTCGCTCGCGCGGTGAGCTCGTGGAGGCCTTCCTCGGCCGGGGTCGTCCACGCGGCGGTGTAGGGCGCGGTGGCGTCCTCGCCGATCTTGGTCTCCCCCGCGAAGAACTCGACCTTCTCGATCGAGCCGTCGGCGTCGGCCGCCTCGGCGGCCACGGTGACCTCGGTGCCGGGGTCGAGCTGGTCGCCGTCGACCGGCTCGGTGATCGACACGACCGGCTTGGCGGTCGGCGAGCTGCCCTGGCCGATGGCCTCGAAGAAGTTGAGCTTGATGTCGTGGGGGCCGGTGAAGACCAGGAACAGGTCCATCGTCTCGTTGCCGAGCTCGCTCACGTCGACCGCGACGTCGCGGTACTGCAGTCCGGTGGCCGGGACCTCGGCGGTGCCGACCACCTCACCGGTCGGGCCGTCCTTGCGCAGCTCGATGGTGCCGCCGGCGGCGTTGGCCTGGACCCGCAGGTTGAAGGTGTCGATGCGGTGGAAGCTGACCGGCTCGAACTCCAGCCAGGCGCCGTCCCTGCCGACCACGACCTGGCCGCCGCCGGCCGCGTCACGGCCCGGTGCCAGGGTGGCCGTGTCCGACTTGGCGTCGAACCACTCGGCCTGGCGCAGCTTGGGGAAGATCACCGAGGTGTCCGAGCCCAGGAGCGGGTTGTCGCCGTCGGCGCCACCGGTGTCGGTGTAGCGCGCGTCGATGGCGTAGAAGATGTTCTCGTCGGCGGCGTGGCCGCCGATGCTCGTCACGGTGCTGCCGGTGAGGCCGCGTGACGCGACCAGCGGGTGGGCGTGGTCGTCGTGGCCCAGCGCGGGCTGCACCTCGACGGCCTGCGGGTCGACCGACTCCTCCTCGGGGTCGGTCACCTCGACGTTCCAGCTGATCTCGTCGCCGAAGTCGAAGAACGAGCCATCCGGCGGGGACTCGAGCTCCACGACCGGCCGGGTGTTGCCGACCGTGATCGGGGAGGTCGTCGTGCCCGTCTTGCCGGCCGGGTCGGTGACCGTCAGGCGGGCGTCGAAGACACCCTCCTCGGTGTAGGTGTGGGTGGCGGTGACGCCGGTGGCGTCGGTGGTGCCGTCGCCGTCGAAGTCCCACTCGTAGGTGAGCTCCTCGCCCTCGGGGTCGGTGGAGTCGCCGCCGTCGAAGCTCACCTCGAGCGGCGCGGGACCCGAGTCGGGCTCGGCGTCGATGCGGGCGACCGGCGAGCGCGAGCCGCTGATGTAGTCGATGCGGTAGAGCCCGGACGTGGGGTTGTCGCGGCCGTAGCCGCCGCCCCAGTCCAGGACGTACATCGAGCCGTCGGGGCCGAACTTGGAGTCGATCGGCGCGAGGAACGGCACGTCGGGCAGGAACGGGTTCACCTTCTCCACCTCCGTGCCGGGGGTGCCGGACGCGGGGTCCTTGAGCTGGATCGAGAACATCTTGTTGCGCGCCCAGTCGTAGAAGAAGGGCTTGCCGTCGTAGTACTCCGGGAACTTGGTGTCGGACTCGAGCTCCTCGTCGAAGCGGTAGACCGGGCCACCCATGGGCGCGAGGCCGCCGCCCTGCGGGATGGCGCCGACCGACGAGCGGCGGTAGCCGTAGTACATGTCCGCGGCACGAGCCGGCGGCAGGTTGGTCAGGCCCGTGTTGCGCACCGAGTCGTTGACCGGGTTGGCGCAGTCGAAGTAGTCGCCGACGACCGGCGGGTTGAGCGGCGTGGTGCTGCCGTAGTCGACGTCGCGGAAGGGCTCGCCGTTGGGGTTCTGGCCCTGGTGGTTGCCGCCCATGCACAGCGGCCAGCCGTAGTTGCCCGGGCTCTTGATGAGGTTCCACTCCGCGATGCCCGCCGGGCCGCGCGTCGCGGGGGCGTCCGTGCCGTTGTCGGGCGAGTAGTCGGCCATGCTCAGCCAGCCCGTCTCGCTGTCGACGGAGAACCGGAACGGGTTGCGGAAGCCCATCGCGTAGATCTCGGGCAGCGTCTTGTCACGCCCGGCGTCCTCGGCCTCGGGGAACAGGTTGCCGTCGGGGATGGTGTAGCTGGACCCGGCGCCCGGCTCGCCCGGGTCGTCGACGGGGTTGATGCGCAGGATCTTGCCGCGCAGGTCGTTGGTGTTGGCCGAGGTCGCACGGGCGTCGTGGAACGTGCCGGCGCGCTCGGAGAGCGGGGCGTAGCCGCCGGAGGGCTCGGAGTGCGGGTTGACGTCGTCGCCGACGCCGATGAAGAGGTTGCCGTCGTCGTCGATGTCGAGGCCGCCGCCGGTGTGGCCGGGCTCGTCGGGCAGGCGGCGGGCAGGGATCTCGATGATCACCTTCTCCGAGGCGGGGTCGACCGAGCCGCCCTCGAAGGTGAAGCGGGAGACGGTGGAGACGAAGTTGTCGGGGTCGGCGTTGTCGGGCGACTCGGCGGAGCGGTAGAGGAAGACGTGGCCGTTGGTCGTGAAGTCGGGGTCGAGCGCGACGCCGAGCAGGCCGTCCTCGCCGCCGGAGTAGACCGGGAGCGACAGCACGGTGGTCACCGCCTGGGTCTCCGGGTCGTACATGCGCAGCTGGCCGCGGACGAGCTCGGTGTAGAAGACCAAGCCGTTGTCGGCGACGTCGATGGCGTAGGGCGCGGAGGTGTTCTGGTCGAGCGGGATACGCTCGAAGTTGCTCCACACGGTGCCGCCGCAGTCGCCCTCCTCGAGGCCGGCGACGTACTTCACGCCGCCGACGAGCTCGGC
The DNA here is from genome assembly GCF_058134345.1 of Nocardioides sp. Z24_21. Taxonomy (NCBI): domain Bacteria; kingdom Bacillati; phylum Actinomycetota; class Actinomycetes; order Propionibacteriales; family Nocardioidaceae; genus Nocardioides; species Nocardioides sp. Z24_21. The sequence goes on along the minus strand of NZ_JBYTTH010000002.1, from coordinate 238,672 downwards.
CATGAACTCCGGCTCGTCGTAGTGGGACGGGAAGTGGCCCAGGGCGGTGCCCCAGAAGCGGCCGCCCGCGTAGGGCTTGCACCAGGTGATCGGGTGGTCGTAGCCCATGGTGCCGCCGGAGTAGGTCGACTCGTCCATCGACTGCAGCACGTGGGCGGAGCCGCGCACGTTGTTGCTGAAGTTGTACCACTCGTCGTTGCGGGTCCAGCGGGTCACGTCGTCGGTGCCCGTGAAGTGCCGGGTCGAGGGGTGGGTGGTGTCCTCGTTGCGCACCACGCCCGACGGGCCCGGGTCGGTGCCGGTGGGGGCGTGGCCGGGCATCATCGAGCCGACCATCTCGTCCCACCAGGGGTAGTTGCCGCGCATGTCCAGCGCGTTGTGCACCGCCGCGATGCCGTTGCCCTGCGCCATCCAGCGCTCCATGGCCGCCTTCTCCGAGGCGTTCCAGGGGCCGCCATTGGCCTGGAAGACGAGGATCGCGTCGTAGGGCGCGAGGCCCTCGTCGGTGAAGACGGCCTCCGACCCGCCGGCGGTCTCCTTGTGCACCACCGTGACCGTCATGCCCTCGGCCTCGAGCGCCGCCTTCACCTTCGGCGTCGCCTGGGCGATGGCGGCGTCGTGCCAGTCCCCCGCCTGGTCCTCGGTGAAGATCAGCACGTGGCCGTGGCCGTCGTGGGCCTGGGCGGGCAGCGCCGCGACGACGCCGAGCAGGACGCCGCCGACGAGGGCGAGCACGGCGGTCAGCGCGGTGGCGACGGTGGACCGGCGTGCGATCCGTCGCGAGGTGGTGGTGGACATCCCAGGGCCTCCGAGAGTGCGGCGTGCGGGCGGGCGTGGTGGCAGTGCCGGACAGGCCTGTGATGTGGGTCACTGGTGGTCCAGGCCAGACGCTCCCAGACTTTTGTCTGATGGTCAACCAAAAGACGGTGCCAGTCATGGGAAAGACGCGCGGGCAGAGGTAGAAGCACCCGGCGCGCGGCACGGGCGGGCTGGCTATCCTCGGCAGCGTGTGCCCCCGTGCCGACCACCCCTCCGACTGGCCGAAGGTGCGCCTGCACGTCGTGACGGGCAAGGGCGGCACCGGCAAGTCCACGGTCGCCGCGGCGCTGGCGCTCGCGCTGGCCGGGGAGGGACGCACCGTCCTGCTCTGCGAGGTCGAGGGCCGCCAGGGCATCGCCCGGATGTTCGACGTCGACCCGCTGCCCTACCAGGAGCGCCGCATCGCCAAGGGCGCCCCCGGCGACGGGGGTCGCGCCGGCCAGGTCCACGCCCTGCACATCGACCCGGAGTCGGCGCTGCTGGAGTACCTCTCGATGTACTACAAGCTCGGCCGCGCCGGGAAGGCGCTCGACCGCTTCGGCGTCATCGACTTCGCCACCACCATCGCCCCCGGCGTGCGCGACGTGCTCCTCACCGGCAAGGTCTACGAGGCGGTGCAGCGTCCGCGCGGCGCGCGCAACAAGGAGCAGATCGCCTACGACGCCGTGGTGCTCGACGCGCCTCCCACGGGGCGCATCTGCCAGTTCCTCGGGGTCAACTCCGAGCTGGCCGGACTTGCCAAGGTGGGGCCGATCAAGTCGCAGGCCGACAAGGTGATGGAGCTGCTCCGCTCCCCGCGCACGGCCGTGCACCTCGTCACGATCCTCGAGGAGATGCCCGTGCAGGAGACCGCGGACGGCATCGCCCAGCTGCGTGAGGCGGGGCTGCCGGTGGGCGGGGTCGTGGTCAACCTCGTGCGCCCGCAGGAGCTGGGCGCGAGCGCGCTCGCCCAGGTCCGTGCGGGCGCGGTCGACCCGACCGAGGTCGCCTCCGACCTGGCCCGCGCCCGCGTCGACGTCGACACCGGGCTGGTGGAGTCGCTGGTCGCCGAGGCGCGCGACCACGCCGTACGCCGGCGCCTGGAGGACGAGCAGCGCGCGCTGGTCGCGGCCGAGGGCGTGCCGACCTACGAGCTGCCGCGCCTCGCCGGCGGCATCGACCAGGGTGCCCTCGTCGAGCTGGCCCAGCTCCTGCGACGCCAGGGGATGGCATGAGGCCCGCGGGCGACGGGGTCCCGCCGGCGCCGGCGCTCGACGTCGACGCGCTGCTCGACGACCCGACGACCGAGATCATCGTGTGCTGCGGCGCCGGCGGCGTCGGCAAGACGACCACCTCCGCGGCGCTCGCGCTGCGGGCCGCCGAGCGCGGTCGCAAGGTCGTCGTGCTGACCATCGACCCGGCCCGCCGCCTCGCGCAGTCGATGGGCATCGAGCAGCTCGACAACACCCCGCGCCCGGTCGCCGCCGTCGACGCGACCGCCGGCGGCTCGCTCGACGCGATGATGCTCGACATGAAGCGCACCTTCGACGAGGTGGTCGAGTCGCAGGCCAGCCCGGAGAAGGCCAGGCAGATCCTGGAGAACCCGTTCTACGTCGCGCTCTCCAGCTCGTTCGCCGGCACCCAGGAGTACATGGCGATGGAGAAGCTCGGCCAGCTGCACCGACAGGCGCTGGCCGACGGCAGCCACGACCTGATCGTCGTCGACACGCCCCCGTCGCGCTCGGCGCTCGACTTCCTCGACGCGCCTGAGCGCCTGTCGAGCTTCCTCGACGGTCGCTTCATCCGGCTGCTGCTCGCCCCGGCGCGCGGCCCGGCCAGGCTGATGACGGCCGGCTTGTCGGTGGTGACCAACGCGCTGACCAAGGTGCTCGGCGCGCAGGTGCTGCGCGACATGCAGACGTTCGTCGCGGCCTTCGACACCCTCTTCGGCGGGTTCCGCCAGCGGGCCGAGCAGACCTTCGCGCTGCTGCAGGCCGACGGCACGGCGTTCGTCGTGGTCGCCGCGCCGGAGCCCGACGCCCTGCGCGAGGCCGCCTACTTCGTCGACCGGCTCACCGACGACGACATGCCGCTCGCCGGCCTGGTCGTCAACCGCGCCAGCCCGTCGGCCCGCACCGAGCTGTCGGCTGCGGAGGCGGTCGCCGCCGCGGACCGGCTCCAGGAGACCGACTCGGCGTCGCTCACCGCGGGACTGCTGCGGCTGCACGCCGACCGGGTGCGCCTGATCGAGCGCGAGCGCCACCTGCGCGAGCGCTTCGCCGCCGCCCACCCGCAGGTGCCGACGGCGGTCGTGCCGGCGATGGCCGGCGACGTCCACGACCTCGACGGCCTGCGCGAGATCGGCGAGAGCCTGGCGCGGGGCGCCTGACCCGTGGTCAGACGTCGGCTCAGACGTTGACGGCCGGTGCCTCGACCTTGGTGCGGGCGGTCTCGAGGATCGTGCGCCACGACGAGCCGGGCTTGCGGCGGAGCAGCGCACGGCGCTCACGCTCGGTCATGCCGCCCCAGACGCCCCACTCGATCTGGTTGTCCAGCGCCTCGGCCAGGCACTCGGTGCGCACGGGGCATCCCGCGCAGACCTGCTTCGCCTTGTTCTGCTCGGCGCCCCGCACGAAGAGTGCGTCCGGCGTGTCGCCCTTGCATGCGGCGCGTGCTGCCCAGTCCTCGACCCACATAAGTCAAACCCCACGGTGATTGTCGAGCCGGTCGGCCGCCCCCATAGCGGCCATCCTCGACTCAGAATGAAAAGTAAACGAACGACACGGGTAGAGGCAGGGGCCGAGTGGCCCAATTCGTATAGTCCGATCTGACTACTCCGCTGCGCCGCTTGGATTCCGGATGGTAGGGGCGCGCCGCGTAGTCTGGTTGCCATGTCCTCACGCTCGTCCTCGCCCTCCGGGCGCCGCCAGGGCCCCGACGCCGGACGCGTCGCGTCCCACCTCGCGGTGATGGCGGCCGTCGCCGTCGTGATGGGCGTCCTCGTCGCCTGCCTCGCCATCCCGTTCGCGGGCATCGTGGGGGTCGCGGCCAAGGACGTCAGCAAGGGCATGGTCAACCTCCCCGAGTCGCTCGAGGCCAAGGACCTGTCGCAGAAGACGCGCATCTACGACGTCAACGGCAACCTGATCGCCTCGCTCTACGACCAGAACCGCATCAACGTGTCGCTCGGCTCGATCTCGCGGCCGATGGTGAAGGCCATCGTGGCGATCGAGGACTACCGCTTCTACGACCACGGCGCGCTCGACCTCAAGGGCACGCTCCGCGCGTTCATCACCAACCAGGCCAACGGCGGCTCCGTGCAGGGTGGCTCCTCGATCACCCAGCAGATGGTCAAGCAGACGCTGCTCTACCAGGCCGAGACCGACGAGGAGCGCAAGGCCGCGACCGAGGAGACCTACGCGCGCAAGGTCCGCGAGCTGCGCTACGCGATCGCGTTCGAGCAGAACCACAGCAAGGACTGGATCCTCGAGCGCTACCTCAACATCGCCTACTTCGGCGACGGCGCCTTCGGCGTCCAGTCGGCCGCGCGCCACTTCTTCTCCAAGAACGCCAAGGACCTCAACATGCTCGAGGCGGCGACGCTGGCGGGCCTGGTGAAGAACCCGGTCGGCTACGACCCCGTCGACAACCCCGAGCGTGCCGAGAGCCGGCGCAACGTCGTCCTCGACCGGATGGCCCAGCTCGGCATCCTGACCGAGAAGAAGGCCGAGCGCCTCAAGAACAGGCCGCTGGAGAAGACGCTCGACATCGAGACCTCCCCCAACGGCTGCCAGCAGTCGCGGGCGCCGTTCTTCTGCGACTACGTCGTCAACTGGCTGCTCAAGGACCCCGTCCTCGGCGACACGCCGAAGGAGCGCCGCCGCACGCTCAACAACGGCGGCCTGACGATCAACACCACGATCGACCTCGACATGCAGAAGGCCGCCGACGACTCGGTGTCCTCCCACGTCTTCCAGACCGACCAGGCCATCGGCGGCCTGGCGATGATCGAGCCGGGCACCGGTGACGTCCGCGCGCTCGCCCAGTCGCGCCCGATGGGCAAGGACAAGAAGGGCGGCGAGACCTACCTCAACTACACCGTCCCGAAGAAGTACGGAGACGCCAACGGCTTCCAGGCCGGGTCGACGTTCAAGCTCTTCGTCCTCGCCGCGGCCATCAACCAGGGGATCCCGCTGAGCACGGGCATCAGCTCCCCGCAGCAGATGGACATCCCCGACTACGAGTTCGAGACCTGCGACGGCCCGTACGCCGGCGAGGGCAGCTGGCCGGTGGCCAACTCGACGGGCGCGGGCACGTTCAACCTCTACACGGGCACGCAGGTGTCGGTGAACACCTTCTTCGCCCAGCTCGAGATGCGCACGGGCATGTGCGAGCCGCTGGAGCTCGCCAAGCAGATGGGCGTCACGGTGCCCCCGGAGCAGCAGGTGCCGTCGTGGATCCTGGGCGTCTCCGACGCCGACCCGCTCACCATGGCGCAGGCCTACGCGACGTTCGCGGCGCGCGGGCTGCACTGCGACCCGCGCCCGGTCACCGCGGTGCTCGACTCCTCCGGGGAGATGCTCAAGGAGTTCCCCAGCGAGTGCGAGCAGGTCATGCCCAGCGCCACGGCCGACGCCGTCAACGACATCCTGCGCGGCGTCATGGAGCCCGGCGGCTTCGGCCAGAACATCGCGATCGACAAGCCGTCGGCGGGCAAGACCGGCACCAACAACAGCAACATGGCCGTGTGGTTCGTCGGCTACACGCCGAAGCTCGCCACCGCGGCGATGGTCGCCGGCGCCAACGAGTTCGGCGAGTGGCTCACCCTCAACGGCCAGGTGGTCGGCGGCAGCTACATCAGCAGCGCGTTCGGCTCCACCGTCGCCGGCCCGATCTGGGGCGACGCGATGGCGGCGGTGTCGCCCAAGCTGGACTACGAGGACTTCCAGGCCCCGCCCGGCGACGAGATCGCCGGCGTGCTCGCCGCCGTGCCCGACGTGACCGGCCAGAGCGTCGAGGCCGCCACGGCCACGCTCCAGGGCGCCGGCTTCACCGTCGCCGACGGCGGCCAGGTCAACTCCGAGATGGAGGAGGGCCTGGTGGCCTCCACCTCCCCCGACCCCGGCACCCGGCTGAGCAGCGGCGACCCGGTCACGCTCTACACCTCGACCGGCTACGTCCCGCCCCCGCCCAAGGGCAACGGCGGCGGGAAGGGTCGCGGCGGCCGCGGCGGCGGTCGCGGCAACGGCTGAGCCGAGTCGGCGCGTTCTGACGGCATTGGAGCGCCGAGTCGGCGCGTCCTGACGGCGCTGGAGCGCCGCGTGGGCGCATTCTGACGGCGCTGCAGGGTCGAGTCGGCGCATTCTGACGGCTACCTGTCAGGACGGGCCGACTCGACGGGTATCGGCAGTCAGGACGAGCCGACTCGACGTCAGCCGAGCTGGCGGCGCACCTCGGCGGCCACGGCGCCGCCGTCGGCGCGGCCCTTGACCTGGGGCGTCACGACGCCCATCACCTTGCCCATGGCGCGCATCCCCTCGCCGGCCGCGCCGGTCTGGGCGATGGCGGCCGTGACGAGCTCGGCGATCTCGGCCTCGGTGAGCGGGGCCGGGAGGTAGTCGGCGATGACCTCGCCCTCGGCGGCCTCCTTGGCCGCCATCTCGGGGCGGCCGCCCTCCTCGAAGGCCACGGCCGCCTCGCGGCGTCGCTTGGCCTCGTTCGACAGCACGCCGATGATGTCGTCGTCGGAGAGCTCGCGGGCCTGCTTGCCGGCGACCTCGGCGTTGGTGATGGCGGTCAGCACCATCCGCAGCGTGGAGGAGCGCAGCTCGTCGCGCGCCTTGATGGCGGTGGTGAGGTCGGCGCGGAGACGGTCCTTCAGGGCACTCATGGGAGCCATTGTGGCAGCCTTGGCGGATGCGTTCCCTCCCCCTTGTACGCCGCACGCTCGGCCTCGGTGCCCTCGCCGGCGTCGGACTGGCGGCGTACGCCGCGTGGGAGGCCCGGCAGTACACCCTCCGTCACGTCACCGTCCCGCTCCTGCCCCCCGGTCACGCCCCGCTGAGGGTGCTGCACCTCAGCGACATCCACATGGCGCCCGACCAGCGGGCCAAGCAGGAATGGCTGCGCGGGCTGGCCGCGCTCGAGCCCGACCTGGTGATCGACACCGGCGACAACCTCGCCCACATGCGCGCCGTGCCGGTGGTCGCCGACGCCCTGGCCGGGCTGCTGGAGGTGCCGGGCGCCTACGTGCTCGGCTCCAACGACTACTACGCGCCCGGCTTCCGCAACCCCTTCGGCTACCTGCTGCCCGACACCGGCAAGCGCAACACCTCGGTGCCCCAGCTGCCGTGGCCCGAGCTCAAGGAGCACTTCGACAAGGCCGGCTGGCTCGACCTCACCAACGGCTTCGGCACGCTCACGGTGCGCGGCACCACGATCGCGTTCGCCGGCGTCGACGACCCGCACCTGGCCTACGACGACCTCGAGCGGGTCGCCGGGCAGGCCGACCCGACGGCCGACCTGCGCCTGGCCGTCGCCCACGCGCCCTACCTGCGGGTGCTCGACCAGTTCGCCGCCGACGGCTACGACGCGATCATCGCCGGGCACACCCATGGCGGCCAGGTGTGCCTGCCCACCATCGCCGGCCGCGGCCGGGCCCTCACGACCAACTGCGACCTCGAGCCCGCGCGCGCCCGCGGGCTGCACCGCCACCCCGCCGACTCCGCTCCCGGTGACTCGGGATCCGCCTGGCTGCACGTCTCGGCCGGTCTCGGCACCAACCCCTACGTGCGCCTCCGGGTGGCCTGCCGCCCGGAGGCCACGCTGCTGACGCTGGTGCCGGCAGCCTGACCATCGCCTCTCGTGAAGGAGTCACCATGCCGCTCGTCCGGGTCCACAACTTCTCCATCTCCCTCGACGGCTTCGGCTCCGGCGAGCCGCAGTCCCTGGAGTCCCCCTTCGGCCACGCCGGGGAGCGGCTCCACCAGTGGATGTTCGCCACCAGCTTCTGGGACCGGGAGGGCGGCGGGCGCGGCGTCGACGCCGTCTTCGCCGCCCGCCACGAGGAGGGCATCGGCGCGGAGATCATGGGCGCCAACAAGTTCGGCCCACCCGGGTGGCAGGACGACCCCGACTGGCGCGGGTGGTGGGGGGACGACCCGCCGTTCCACACCCCGACCTACGTCCTCACGCACCGGACGAGGCCGCCGCTGGAGATGGACGGCGGCACCACCTTCCACTTCCTCGACGCCTCCCCCGCCGACGCGCTCGCCGTCGCGCGCGAGGCGGCCGGCGGCCTCGACGTACGCCTCGGCGGCGGTGCGACGGTGGTGCGAGAGTTCGTGGCCGCCGATCTCGTCGACCACCTGCACCTCGTCGTCGTGCCGATCGTCCTCGGTCGCGGCAGCTGGCTGTGGGGCGGGCTGGCCGGCCTCGAGGACCGCTTCGACACCGAGGCCGTGTCCTCGCCCAGCGGCGTCGTCCACCTGACGCTGACCCGCCGCCGCTGACGGTGCCCGCGGGCCGGGGCGATTTCAGACGGCCCCTCCTGCTCCGGTATGCTCGCCCGCGTTGCCCGGACAGACTTTCGTGGTCCGGGCGGCGGGCTGTGGCGCAGCTTGGTAGCGCGCCTCGTTCGGGACGAGGAGGCCGCAGGTTCAAATCCTGTCAGCCCGACACACCGAGATCCCGGACCCCTCAGGGGTCCGGGATCTCGTCGTTCACCGGCCGGGTGGGCTCAGCGGGCGGCGGCGATGAGCTCGGCGATCTGCACGGTGTTGAGCGCGGCGCCCTTGCGCAGGTTGTCGTTGCTGATGAAGAGCGCGAGGCCGCGGTCGCCGGGGACGCCCGGGTCCTGCCGCAGCCGTCCGACGTACGACGGGTCGCGGCCGGCCGCCTTGAGCGGGGTCGGCACCTCCTCGAGCGCCACCCCCTCGGCCGAGGCGAGGATCTCGCGGGCGCGGGCGGGGGTCATCGGCCGCTCGAACTCGGCGTTGACCGCGAGCGAGTGGCCGGTGAAGACCGGGACGCGGACGCAGAGGCCGGAGACCAGGAGGTCGGGCAGGCCGAGGATCTTGCGCGACTCGTTGCGGAGCTTCTGCTCCTCGTCGGTCTCGTTGAGCCCGTCGTCGACGATCGAGCCCGCCATCGGCAGCACGTTGTAGGCGATGGGCTCGACGTAGGTCGTCGGCTCGGGGAACGAGATCGCGGAGCCGTCGTAGGCCAGCTCCCGGGCCTTGTCGCCCGCCGCAGCCACGCCGTCGGCCAGCTCGTCGACGCCGGCCACCCCGGAGCCGGAGACGGCCTGGTAGGTGGAGACGATGAGGCGGGTCAGGCCGGCCTCGTCGTGCAGCGCCTTGAGGATCGGCATCGCTGCCATCGTCGTGCAGTTGGGGTTGGCGATGATGCCGCGCCCGGCCTCGATGACGCCGGCCATCGCGTCGGGGTTGACCTCCGAGACGACCAGCGGGATGTCGGGGTCCTTGCGGAACGCCGAGGAGTTGTCGACGACGATCACTCCCGCGTCCACGAACCTCGGCACCAGCGCCCGCGAGGTGGTGGCGCCGGCGGAGAACAGCGCGATGTCGAGCCCGGTGGGGTCGGCGCTCGCCGCGTCCTCGACGGTGATGTCGCGATCACCGAACGGGAGCACCGTGCCGGCGGAGCGCGAGGAGGCGAAGAAGCGGACCTGGTCGGCCGGGAAGTCGCGCTCGAGCAGGATCTGGCGCATCGCCACGCCCACCTGGCCCGTCGCACCGACGATGCCGATGTTGACCTTGTCGCTCATCGCCCGGTGCCTCCGTAGACCACGGCCTCGACCTCGCCGGCGTCGAGGTCGAACGCCGTGTGCGTCGCGCGGACCGCGTCGTCGACGGCCGACTCGTCCACGATGACCGAGATCCGGATCTCGGAGGTGGAGATCATCTCGATGTTGACCCCCGCCGAGGCGAGCGCGGCGAAGAACTTCGAGGTGATGCCGGGGTGGGAGCGCATGCCGGCACCGATCAGCGAGACCTTGCCGATCTTGTCGTCGTAGAGCAGCTTGTCGTAGCCCACCTCCGCCTGGATCCGCGCGAGCGCGGTCATCGCGACCTGTCCGTCGCTACGGGGCAGCGTGAAGGAGATGTCGGTGAGGCTGGTCGCCGCGGCGGAGACGTTCTGCACGATCATGTCGAGGTTGACCTGCGCGTCGGCGAGCGCCTCGAAGATCCGGGCGGCCTCGCCCACCTTGTCGGGGACCCCGACGACGGTGATCTTGGCCTCGCTGCGGTCGTGGGCGACGCCGGCGATGATGGGCTGTTCCATGGTGTCTCCCTCGCTGGGTCCGGCTGGTCCGGGGTCGAGCTGCGGGTCGTCGACGACCCAGGTGCCTTCGAGCTGGCTGAACGACGACCGCACGTGGATCGGGATGCCGTAGCGGCGGCCGTACTCCACGCACCGCAGGTGCAGGATCTTCGCCCCGCAGGCGGCCAGCTCGAGCATCTCCTCGTAGGACACCTTGCTGAGCTTGCGTGCGGTGGGCACGATGCGCGGGTCGGCGGTGAAGACGCCGTCGACGTCGGTGTAGATCTCGCACACGTCGGCGTCGAGCGCCGCTGCCAGCGCCACCGCGGTGGTGTCGGTGCCGCCACGACCGAGCGTGGTGATCTCCTTGGTGTCGGCCGAGACACCCTGGAAGCCGGCCACGATCACGATGTGGCCCTCCCCGATCGCCTGGGTGATCCGGCCGGGCGTGACGTCGATGATCTTGGCCCTGCCGTGCACCGAGTCGGTGATCACGCCCGCCTGCGAGCCGGTGAACGACCGCGCGGTGTAGCCGAGGTCGCTGATCGCCATCGCCACCAGGGCCATGGAGATCCGCTCGCCGGCGGTCAGCAGCATGTCCATCTCGCGCGCCGGCGGCAGCGGCGAGACGCCGTGGGCCAGGTCGAGCAGGTCGTCGGTCGTGTCGCCCATGGCGGAGACGGCGACGACGACGTCGTGCCCGGCCTTCTTGATGTCCACGATGCGTCGGGCGACGCGCTTGATGGCGTCAGCGTCGGCGAGCGAGGAGCCGCCGTACTTCTGCACGACAATGCCCACGGTTGGTCCTCGGGATCGGTGTGCGGCCGTCGACGGCCGCGGTGCTCTGGCGTGCCTGCCGGCGCCGTTGCCGCCAGGCCATCCCCAGATTCTACGGCTGGGCGGTCGGCGCGCTCCCGAGCATCTCATCCGCGACGGCGACGACCTCGGCCTCGGCCTCGAAGTCGGTGTCGAAGCGGTCGTGGGCGACGACGGTCAGCAGCGCGCTGAGGGCGGCGCCGGCGAGGGTGCCCCAGCTGTTGACATAGGAGAACTGCCACCACCACAGCGCCTCGTCGACGTCGCCGGCACGGAAGTGGCGCAGGCCGTTCTCGAGGTCGATCGCGATCGAGGCGAGGTCGTCGGAGAGGCGGCTCTGCACCACCTCGGGGACGTAGGGGTCGAAGACGAACGCGTAGTCGTCGACGCCCTCCAGCATCTCCGCGAGCCGCAGCCGCAGGTCGTCGATGTCGGCCTCGGGGCCGACGTCGGGCTGGTACTGCTCGCGGGGCGTGAAGTCGGTCTGGGCGCCCATCCGCGCGCCGGCCAGGAGCACCTGGCTGATCTCGAGGAGCAGCAGCGACACGGCCTCGGCCCCGTTGCCCTCCCGCGCGATGGCGCGGAGCGAGAGCAGGAAGCTCTCCACGGAGTCGGCGATCTGCTCGCCGAAGCGGATCTCGTCGGTCTCGGTCATTCGGCTGATCTCCTTCCGGCGAACGCTCGCCCGAGCGTCACCTCGTCGGCGTACTCCAGGTCGCCGCCCACTGGCAGTCCACTCGCCAGACGCGTGACGCGCAACCCCATCGGCAGGAGGAGGCGCGTGAGGTAGGTGGCGGTGGCCTCGCCCTCGAGGTTGGGGTCGGTCGCGAGGATGACCTCGGTGACCGCGCCGTCGGCCAGGCGCGGCATCAGCTCCTTGACGTGGAGCTGGTCGGGGCCGATGCCGTCGATCGGCGAGATCGCCCCGCCGAGCACGTGGTAGCGGCCGCGGAACTCGCGGGTGCGCTCGATCGCCACGACGTCCTTGTACTCCTCCACGACGCACAGCACGCTCGGGTCGCGCCGCTCGTCGCGGCAGATCCGACACCGCTCGTCCTCGCTGACGTTGAAGCAGGTCGAGCAGAACTTCACCCGCGCCTTGACCTCGATCAGCACGTCGGCGAGGCGGCGCACGTCGGTGGGCTCGGCCTGGAGCAGGTGGAACGCGATGCGCTGCGCGCTCTTGGGGCCGACGCCCGGCAGCCGGCCGAGCTCGTCGATCAGGTCCTGGACGACACCTTCGTACAAGAGGGACGCCTCAGCCCAGGCCGGGGATGCCGGGCATGCCGCCGCCCCCGCCGAGGCCCTCGGTCAGCGGGCCCAGGGAGTCGCTGGCGAGCGCCTCGGACTTGGCCCGCGCGTCGCGGTAGGCGGCGACGATGAGGTCGGAGAGGTCGGACAGGTCGTCGGGGTCACTGCCGTCGAACTCACCGGAGCGGATCGTCACGCCGACCAGCTCGCCAACGCCGTTGGCGGTGACCGTGACGGCGCCGCCGGCGACGGTGCCCTCGACGGTCTGCCGGGCGAGGTCGGCCTGCGCCTCCTCGAGCTGCTGCTGCATCTGCTGCGCCTGCTGGAGCAGGGCGTTCATGTCGAAGCCGCCGCCGCCGAGGGCGTCGAAGGGGTTCTGGGTCATCTGGTCTCCCGCACTGGGTTGGGTGGAGCTGGGATCGGGTGGTCGGTCAGTCGTTCTTGATCTCTTCGATCAGCCGGGCGCCGAGCGTCTGGCTGAGCAGCGACTCGGTGTCGATGGCCGCGGAGTCGGCGTCGGGGTCGTCGGGGTCGACGTCGTCGTCGGCGGAGCGGACCGGCGCCGCGGGCTCCGCGGGGCTGCCGGAGCGGGCGGCCTCGAGCGCCTCGCGGGCGGGCGCGGCGGACACCGGGGGCGGGGCGGCGGGCGCCGCAGGGCTGGCGGGTGTCGCGGAGCCGCTCACCCAGTCGGGCGGCCCGCTGGGGGCCTCCTGGGCCGGGGCGGACGACGGGCGGGAGTCGGTGGCCGCCTGGCGGACCACCGGGGCCTCGGCGGCAGCGCCCGAGGGGTCGACGATCGACTCGACGCGCCAGTCCATGCCGACGACGTCGATCGCGGCCTGCCGCAGGATCTCGTCGCAGCCGCCGTTGACGAACGAGTCGCGGGCCCCGGCGTTGGCGAAGCCGACGGTGAGTCGGACACCGTCGACGTCGACGACATGGGCGTGCTGCGAGAGCACCATCCACGCGAGACGGCGACGGTTCTTGGTCTGCTCGAGGATGTCGGGCCACAGCCGGCGTACGTCGACGAGGCTGAGGCCGCCGCGTGGTCCGGCCGGCTGCTCGGCGACCGGGGCGTCGGGCCCGGCGCCTGCCGCGGGCACCGGCGCGGGCTCGGCGACGACGGGCGGTGCCTGCGCGGCCGGGGTCGCGTCCACCGACCCAGGAGCGGAGCTCGGCATCGAGGTCGGGATCGGCGGGGGCGGCGGCGGGCCCTCGTCGCGGACCGGCGCCGGGGAGGATGCCGGGGCCGGCGCCTGGGCCGGCGGCTGGGCGGGCGCCTGGGCGGGCGGCTGGGCAGGCGGCTGGGCAGGCGCGGCCGGCTGGTCGGGGCGGGGCGGGGCAGCCGAGGGAGCCGCGACCGCCGGGGCGGCGGACGGGCCGGACGGCGCCGGGGCGCCGGCGACGTCCATGCGCCGCTCCAGGCGCTCCAGGCGCGCCATCACGCCGTCGGAGGTGTGGTCGGCGCCGGGCAGCAGCACGCGGGCGCAGAGCAGCTCGAGGAGCAGGCGGGGCGCGGTCGCGCCGCGCATCTCGGTGAGGCCGGCGGCGACGATGTCGGCGGCCCGGCTGAGCTCGATGGCGCCGAAGCGCGCGGCCTGCGCGACGAGGCGCTCGCCCGCGTCCTCGGGGACGTCGATGAGCCCGGTGGCCGGGGCGTCGGGCACGGCGGTGACGATGACCAGGTCGCGCAGCCGGCGGAGCAGGTCCTCGGTGAAGCGGCGCGGGTCCTGCCCGGTCTCGACCACCTTGTCGACCACGGAGAACACGGCGGCGCCGTCGCGGGTGGCGAACGCCTCGACCACCTCGTCCAGCAGCGTGTCCGGGGTGAAGCCGAGCAGGTCGGTCGCGAGCTTGTGGGTCACCCCGCCCGGACCGGCCCCGCCCAGCAGCTGGTCGAGCACCGACAGCGTGTCGCGGGCCGACCCGGCGCCGGCGCGCACGACGAGCGGCAGCGCGGCGGGCTCGATCGACACCCCCTCCTCGGCGGCGAGCTGGGACAGGTAGTCGCTCAGCAGGCGCGGCGGGATCAGCCGGAAGGGGTAGTGGTGGGTGCGCGAGCGGATGGTCGGCAGCACCTTGTCGGGCTCGGTCGTGGCGAAGATGAACCGCAGGTGGGGCGGCGGCTCCTCGACGAGCTTGAGCAGGGCGTTGAAGCCCTGCGTGGTGACCATGTGGGCCTCGTCGATGATGTAGACCTTGTAGCGGTCGCGCACCGGCGCGAAGAACGCCTTCTCGCGCAGGTCGCGGGCGTCGTCGACGCCGCCGTGGGAGGCCGCGTCGATCTCGATCACGTCGATGGAGCCCGGACCCCCGCGGGCGAGGTTGCGGCAGCTGTCGCACTCGCCGCACGGATCGGCGATCGGCGCCTGAGCGCAGTTGAGCGCGCGGGCCAGGATGCGGGCGGAGGTGGTCTTGCCGCAGCCGCGGGGCCCGGAGAAGAGGTAGGCGTGGTTGACGCGGTTGGCCGCCAGCGCGGCCCGCAACGGCTCGGTCACGTGGTCCTGCCCGATGACCTCCTGGAAGGTCTCGGGCCGGTAGCGGCGATAGAGCGCGAGCGGTGACTCCACGTCGTGAACCCTAACCGTGCCCACCCACAGTGCGCACAGGCCGGGACCACCGCGGGAGATGCGCGGGAGATGCGCGGGAGCGGCGAGGGACAGGTGCCGCGTCACGGGCGGGGCGCCGGACATGGAAAGGCCCCCCACGCACCCGCTAGAGCTCACTTACCCTTGCTGCCTTCCGGCCCTGGGGGAATTGGGCGAGATGGCGCCGCGTGGGGGGTTGCCGGAAGTCTAGGGGAGCCCGTGACGGGCACCCAAACCCAGGGTGCGGCAGGCGATTTCACCGGCCACCGGACCGACCGGTACTCTCCTCGGCGGAGGTATCGCCTAGTGGCCTATGGCGCTCGCTTGGAAAGCGGGTTGGGTTAATAGCCCTCGGGGGTTCGAATCCCCCTACCTCCGCCGACACGCAGGGCCCCGCACCGGATGGTGCGGGGCCCTGCGTCGTGTGCGGGGGCGTACGCCCGGCTCAGCGCACCTGGGCTTTGAGGCCGTAGCGCCACTCCTCGGAGATCAGCAGGCTCCCCTCGTCGAGGCGCCGCTCGACCGCGTCGACGAGCATCGCGGACGCCTTCTCCGGGTAGACCCGGTCCCACGACAGCTCGTCGCGGTGCTCGAAGACGTTGTGGATGACCGCGGTCATCAGGTCCTTGTCGACGGGCGGGGCGAGGAAGTTGCTGCCGGCGAGGAACGTCTCGGACCGGTCGGAGCCGAACCGCAGGGTCACGCAGGGCACCTCGAGGACGTTGGCCTCCTCCACGATGCTGCCGGAGTCGGTGACGATGACGGCGCACATCGACATCGCGGCGACGACGTCGAGGTAGCTGTCCCACACGGGGGTGGAGATCAGCGCGTCGCCGTACCTCGCCTCGAGGTCCTCGAGCCACTGGCGGCGGCCGAAGTTGTCGATCGCGGCCTCGGTGCCGAGCAGGCGGATGAACAGGACGTGGTGGCCCTGCTCGAGCAGCGCCTCCATGGCGTCCATCAGCAGGTTGAACCGGTCGCGGTTGGTGGTGTTCTCGCGACGGTGGACGCAGAAGCGCAGGAACGACCCGTCGCCCATCTGCGGGAACCGCTGGAGCACCTGGTTCTTGTCGCTGCCGGCGACCGCCTGCTCCAGCGCGTCGACGACCGAGTTGCCGACGACGTCGATGGCGGCGGGCGCGAAGCCCTCCTCCAGCAGGAACTCGCGGTTGAGCTCGACCGGAGCGGCGTGCAGGTCGGAGCCGGCGTCGGCGACGCGGGTGTTGAACTGCTCCGGCGACGGCTCGCGGCTGCCCTTGGCCCAGCTGTCGCGGTCGATCGACTGGGCGCGGAACGAGGCCCAGTCGAGGTCGGCGCCCTGCTCGAGCCAGCCCTTGAGCACCTCGGGCTTCGGCGAGAGCGTGCGGAGCCCCGCCTCGACGTGCACCAGCGCCTGGCGCTCGCCGAAGGTGGCCAGCGCTCCGGCCATGGCGGTCGTGGTGTCGCCGTGCACGTAGGTGATGGGGAAGCCGCCGCGCTCGGAGAAGCCGCGGAGGTATTGGGCGAGCTTGGCGGTGATGCCGGAGACGAGGTCGTTGACGCCGCCGCGCACCTCGAGGTTGATGTCCTCGCGCACGCCGAACTCGTCGAGCATCGACTGGGACAGGTTGTGGTCGTAGTGCTGGCCGGTGTGGCAGAGCACGACGTCGTGGCCGCGCTCGCGCAGCTCGTGGTAGATCGGCGCCTGCTTGATGATGTCGGGCTTGGTGCCGACGACGACGATGTGCTGACTGTTCTCGTGGGACATGGGTTCCTTCGGGTGGTGCGTGAGGTGGGGAGGCGCGCTCAGAGGAGGTCCTCGCGGGTGCTGGCCGCGAGGAGGGAGCGGAGCCGTTCGAGGATGCCGATGTCGAGGGCCTTCTGCCGGTCGAGGACGTAGACGGCGTCCTCGTGGGTCACGACGATCAGGCCGCGGGCGCCGAGCGTGACGACCGGTCGGCCGTCCATGCTGGCGACGAGGGTGTCCTCGGCGTCGAGCTGGAGGGCGGGGCCGATCGAGGTGACCCGCTGGTCGTGCAGCACCCGCTCGAGCCGGGTCCAGGTGCCGACGTCGGTCCACCCGAGCTGGCGGGGGACGACCAGGCACTCCATGCCGGCCCACATCAGCGGGTAGATCTCGTGCCCGCCGATCGCCGCGCCGCGGTAGGCCTTGTCGGCCGTGGCGCCGCGGGCGAACCGCTCGATGGCCTCGAAGATGAGTGGCAGGGCGGTGCGGTAGGCCTCGCACGCGCGCCCCACGCGTACGCCGTAGCAGGCGGTGTTCCAGTAGAGGTTGCCCGTCTCGGTGAGCTCGGCGACGACGTCCTCGTCGGGCTTCTCGTGGAACGAGTCGATCACCTGCACGGCGTCGTCGCCGCCCTTGGTGTGGATGTAGCCGAGTCCGGCGTCGAAGCGGGTGGGCTCGGCGCCCAGCACGACCATCGACCCGGGGGTGGTGACCAGCTGGTCGAGCATGTCGCGGGAGGCGGCGTTGAAGGCCTCCTCCTCGGTGATCAGGTGGTCGGAGGGCGCGATGAGTGCCGGCGCGTTGCCGTACTTGTGCGACAGCGTCGCGATGCTGAGCGCGAACGCCGTCGCGGGCCCGGCCGGGTCCTCCTCGAGGATCAGGTTGTCCGGGGGGACGGGACCGAGCGTCGCCAGGGCGGCCTCGGCGAAGCGGGCGCGGGTCGAGACGTGGATGCGGCTCGGGTCGACGATCTCGCTGAGCCGCTCGATCGTGCCGGTGAGCAGCGGGCGGTCGCGCACGACGGGCTGGAACTGCTTCGGGGCGCGGTCCCGGCTGATCGGCCACAGGCGCGAGCCTTGGCCGCCGGCCAGGATGACGGCGACGGGCTCGTCCGTGGTCTCAGGCATGGCCCGATTCCATCATGGGTCGGGGTGTCGTGGGTCACCGCCGCAGCAGCGGGCGCAGCATCGAGGCGAGGGCGAGCAGCGACCCCGCGACCAGGCCCGACCACAGCAGGATCGCGCGGGGCGTGCCGAAGAGGTCGACGCGCCGGGGCGCCGGCGGCGCCTGGGCGTCGGCGCGGACCTCCTGGACGGTGGTCTCGACCTTGCCCTTGCGCCCCGGCCGGATCTCCCGGGTGAGCGCGTCGTGCGCCTGCACCACGCCCGCGCCCGTCCATGGGCTCGAGGCGTCGTCCCGTGCCGCGCCGGCGCCCTCGGCGGTGGCCTGGAGCCGGGCGACGAGCTGCTGCGGCGTGTCGCGGGGGAACCGCTCGGCGAGCAGCGCCAGGACGCCGCTGACCTCGGCCGTCGCCCACGAGGTGGCGACCTCGCCCACGACGCAGGCCTGGCCGGTGGCGTTGGCGGAGAGCGCGCCCACGGTGGGGGCCGCGACGTCGGTGTCGGCGTTGGGCACGACGTAGGCGCTGGGGTTCTCGTCGCCGGGTGGGGTGGCGCTGACAGCGAGCACGCCGGGGTAGTCGGCGGGGTAGACCTCCGCATCGTTGCCCGGGGTGCCGGCGAACCCGTCGGGGGTGCTCGACGCAGCGTTGCCCGCGGCCGCGACCACCACCACGTCGAGGGCCACCAGGCGCGCGACGGCCGCCTCCAGCGCCGGGTCGGACTGGCGGACGGCGAGGGAGATGTTGACGATGTCGAACCGCTGCTGCGGTTGGGCCGAGATGACGGCCTCGATGCCGGCGACGATGCCGGCCGAGGTCAGCGGCCGCTCGCCCTGCGTGGTGTCGGCGTCCTCGGCGTCGTAGACCTTGACGTCGTAGACCTGCGCGTCGGGAGCGACCCCCTGCGGCCCGGCGATCAGCCCGCCGACGATCGTGCCGTGGCCCGACAGCAGCGCATTGGGAGAGACCCCCGGGACGGCCACGCCGCCGACGACGTCGAGTTCCTCGACGCCCATCACGCCGCTGTCGATCACGGCGACCTTGACGCCCCGGCCGGTGGCGAGCTCCTGCGCCTGCTCGACGTGCATCCGGTCGAACGCCGCGTTGTCCTTGGCGTGGGTGTCGGCGAGCCGCTCGGACTGGGGCAGCTCGGCGACGCTGCAGGGGGCGTCGTGGTCGGCAGCGGCCGGCGTCGCGCCGAGCGGCACGACCGCCGCGGCGAGCAGGCCCGCGGCGAGCACCGTGCGCGGCGACGGGCGGCGACGACCCGGCGACGGGGCAGCCATCAGCCGGCGTCCGCGGACGCGTCGTCGGCCGGCGGGGCGTCCTCGGGGACCCGGCGTGCGCTGTTGGTCGACAGCGGGACACCGGACTCGAAGAACTCCAGCCACGCGCTCGGCACCAGTGGCGGGTCGACGTCGCCGTAGCCGAGGAAGTCGGGCACCTCGGGGCCGACGAGGGCGTACTTCGCGCCCTTCGGGTCGATGACGTAGGGGGTGCCGGACTCGGCGGCCTCGCCGGAGCCGGAGAGGACGTAGGCGCCCGCGCTCGGCTCGACGTCGACCGCGTGGCGTCGCGGCCGGACGCCCGAGGGGTCCGCGGCGCCGGTCGGGTTGGTGGCGAGGCTGAAGGTGGCGCCGGCACGCGCGTCGGGGTGCAGCACGGCGCACAGCGCGCCGTTGGTGATCGGCTGCGGGACCTCGCTGGGCCACTCCGCCGGGGTCTTCGGGTCGCCGAACGACGCGGACAGGTCGTCGGCGAGCTCCTGCGTGCCGGTGCCGACGACGTCGTAGACGAGCGCGTCGAAGTCGCTGAGCCGCTCGGGCTTCTCGTCGCCGAGGAGGTAGTAGGCGCCGCTGCTCGAGCGCAGCAGGTCACCGATGCGGTAGCGGGAGAGGTCGGTGCCGGTGCTGCCGTAGGGCACCCGCTCGCCGGCGCGGGTGACTCCGAACGACTTCTGCTCGAGCGGGTCGCCCAGGCGGAAGAGGTTGAGCCAGTCGGCGTCGACCTCGGTGGCGGAGGCGCCGAACCCGAGCCGTACGCCCAGCGTCGAGGACTCGGTCTCGTCGGCCGGCATGGGCAGGCGGTAGGCGCTGCCCTGCTCGCTGCCGACCGGCGGCGCGGTGGCGATGAGCCAGGTGGTGCCTTCGCTGCGCACCAGGAAGGCCGACCCGGTCAGGTCCTCGACCGTGGGCCTGCGCTGCACCGCGAGCTTGATGCCGACGCCTGCGCCGGTGCACGCGGTCCAGTCGTCGTCGACCAGCTCGTCGGCGGACGGCAGGCTGGCGGGGGCCGCGTCGATGCCGAGGTCCTCGCCGAGCTGCACCGTGCGGATGTACTTGTCGCGCACCGTGAAGGGCGTCAGCTTGGCCTCGCCCAGCAGCAGCTGGGCGGAGACGTAGTTGGGCACCCGCTGGAGCAGGGGGTCGTCACCGCCGCGCAGGACGACGTACTGCTCGCCGGTGTCCTTGGAGATGACGAAGCTTCCCTCGTCGAGCCACTGGGCGGGCGGGCGGCCGAGCAGGAAGCCGGCGATGGCCGCACCGGCCAGCAGGAGCACCGACAGGGCGACGCCGCCGATGAGCACGCGGCCGGGACGCACCGGCTCGACCTCCCGGCCGCCCGGGGCGCCGGAGACGAAGGCGGTGACCAGCCGGCGGCGGCTGAAGGCGTGCGCCTCGACGAGATCCTTCTTGGTGGCCATCGATCAGCCCGCCACCGCGGACACGAAGCCGGCTGCCAGGACCATCAGCGGCAGCAGCGCGAGCAGCGTCATCGTCTCGACGATGTCGCCCATCCGGCCGCGGCGCACCGACGGCGAGGCGGGCACGAGCGTCAGCGCGAGCAGCGCCGCGCCGACGCCGGCCAGGGCGAGGGCGGCGCCGGCGCGCCAGCCGTCGTGGATCAACAGCATCGACACCGCCACCGAGACCAGGCCGAGGATGCCCGAGGCGAGGCCGGCCAGCACCTCGGCCCCGGTGCGGTACTGGCGGGTGCGGAACATGACGGCCAGGCAGCACACCGCCGCCAGGATCGTGCCGTAGGCACCGCTGCCGACGGCGAAGGGCGCCAGCAGCACCAGCAGCGTGCCCACCGTCGCGGACACCGCGAGGAGGATCTCGTGGCCGACGCGGGCGTCGTCGGCGACCTCCTCGGGGTCGATCTCGTCGGGGTCGGCGGTGATGTCGTGCAGCGAGTAGAGCTGGTCGACCTTGGTGCCGGTGACGCCGAGCGCGAGCCACGGGAAGATGCTGCCGGCGAGGACGACGAGGGTGAGCAGGACGATGAAGACGGTAGCGGGCTCCAGCGAGAACACCCGCACGAGCAGGGAGCCGGCGACCAGCACCGCACCAACCACGACGGCCGGGATCACGAGAGCGCGACCGCCCTCGAGGCCCACGACGGCCACCAGGCCGACGGCCAGCACGCCCAGCCCGGCGTAGAGCAGGGGGTCGGTGAAGAACGCGTCGGGAAGGGGCCAGCGCCACGACGGCAGGTCACCGGGCGCGAGCAGCAGGCCGGCGACCGCGGCGTAGAGCGCGGCGAGCAGCGAGACGACGACGCCGGCCTCGGGCTCGCCCTGCGCGCGGGTCAGGACGATGCCGCCCACCACGAGCAGGCCCGCGATGACGCCGGCCGCGACGCCGCCGAGCAGGCTCTCGCCCTGGAGGAGCAGGGCCAGCGCGCCGAGGCCGAGCAGGATGGCGGCCGCGCCGAGGGCCGTGCGGCGCCCGGCCGCGGGCTCCCACGGCCGGAGCTCGTTCTCGACGACGTCGGCCATCGCCTCGACCACGTCGTCGTAGACCCGGGGCGCCTTGTCGTCGACGCCGGCGGTGACGGTGAGCAGGCCGCCGTCCTCGATGCCCTGCATCGTGAGGCCGGCGTTGTCGGCGAGGATCCGGCCCTCCTGCGTCACCAGGCGGTAGCCGCCGTAGACGGTGGACGCGTCGAGGAGGCCGACGGAGCGGGCGAGCTCCGGCACCAGCTCGGCGACCGGGATCGCGCCCGGCAGCACGAGGTCGACGCGTCGAGATCCCGAGGCGATGGTCACGCGGACCAGGCCCGACGCGACCGAGGACCCCTGACTCATTGGTGATTCCCCCCTGAACAGTGCTTCACCTGCGCTCCGCCCGGCCGGGCGGGGCGCTGAACCGGGAGCAGCCTAGGCGAAAGCGGCTCCCGAAATGCCGGAGGCCGGTCATCCCGCAGGGACGACCGGCCTCGGACGAGGTGCGTGCGCTCAGAAGCGGTTGGCGCCCCGGGCGTCGGCGGCCTTGTACTCGGCGTTGGACGCGTCGACACCCTGGCTGGCCTGCTGGAGCAGGAGGGTCATCTCCGTCATGGCCTGGTCCCACTTGGCCTTGGCCTGGTCGTAGGCCATCTTGGCGTTACCGTTCCAGTCCGACTTGAGGGGGTTGAGCTCGGTCTCGAGCTGGTCGAGGCGGGCCTCGATGTCCTTGGCCGCCTTCATCACGTCGGCCGCACCGGCGTCGAGGCTGCCGTGCTGGACCTTGATTCCGTCGAAAGTCATGTCGATCTCCTAGATCTGCGCAGTCAGGTGTCGGCGTCAGCCGAGACGGCCCTGGAGGTTGGTGTGGGTGGCGGACTGGGCCTCGTCGGTGGAGACGTTGTCGCGCTCGGTCTCCTTCATGGAGGCCGCGAGCTGGTCGAGGGCCTTGAGGATGGTCTCCTGCTTCTGGTCCCAGGCGATCATGAGGTTGTTGAACGCGGAGGCACCCTGGCCGCCCCATCCACCCATCATCGTCTGGATGTTTCCGGACAGGACGCCACACTTGTTCTTGACGTCGGCGCGGGCCTGGTCGACGAAGTCAGCACCCTTGGAGAGCGCCTTCTCTGTCTGGCCGTACATCTCGCTCATTGAAGATCCTTCTCCCTCGGCGGTCCGACCGACCGAGTGTCTTGTTGGTGATCCACTGGACTGGTGATCCGGTGCTCGGGGAGACGTCCCGGCCCCCCGCGCTGATCCTGCATCTACCCGGGCGGATTCGGCCTAAACCTGAATCCACCGAACGTCGTCGGAGCGCCCCCTCAGGAGGTCAGCTCCCAGAGCCGCCGGAACACGCCGGCCGCGACCACGGCGGCGGCGAACGCGAAGCTGCCGCACAGCGACTCGGCGACCTCGGCGCGACGCGACCACCAGACCGAGCGCCAGCCGCGCCCGGTCGCCACTGCGGCGGCGAGGGCGACAACGCCGAGCGCGACGGTGACGTAGAAGAACGTGTCGACGTGCCCGGCGCCCGGGCCCGTGGCGAGGTGGACCCCCAGGGCGACGAGGGCGGCGAGCCCGGCGAGGCGCAGGAGCGCACGCGCAGCGGCGTGCCGGTAGGACCGGGCCGCGAGGAGCAGCGAGCAGCCGGCGAAGAGGACCAGGCAGCGCGCGCCGATGAGGTCGAGGTCGATGGTGGCGCGCTGCAGCAGCAGGGGGCTCGCCACGACCATCGTCACCAGGATCGCGGCGGACGCGCCGGTGACGATGCGTGAGGCGCGGTGCACCAGCCGCTCCATGGCGCCGGCCGCGACGACCGCGCGGCCGCGCCGCCCCGCGCGCTGGCTGTCGCGGGCCGACCAGGCCGTCACGGCGAGGCGGTCGAGGTCGAGCAGCGCCTCGTCGGGCACGTCGACCGCGAGCGAGGGCGCGAAGCGCGCGGCCATCATCGACCCGAACACCAGCAGCGTCCAGGCGACCCGCGCGTCCCACCCGAGCATCGCCGGCACGGCGCAGCAGGCGAAGACGGCGAGCCCGGCGACGATCCAGACCGTGCTGACCTCGTCCGCGTCGTGGGACAGCGCGCGGCCGATCCCGGCCACGACGGCCGCCGCCATGGCGGAGGTGCCGAGGATCGCGGGGAGCAGGTGCAGACCGGGCTCGTGGAGCGCGGCGAAGGCCGCCGCGGCGGCGAAGGCGGGGGCGGCGGCGGCCCGCTGGCGCGCGTGGCGACCGACCGGCAGCACGCCGGCGAGCGAGCACGCCAGCAGCACGCCGACGACGACGGTGCGCGCGACGTCGTCGCCCGAGCGGGCGGCGTACCAGGCGGCCAGGACCGCGACCAGGGCGGCGAGCCAGGCGACCATCGAGGCGAGCTCCGGGCTCTCCGGCGCGTTCTTGGCGGCCTGGAGAAGCGTCACCCGGCGGGGCCGGTGGACGCCGGCGGTCGCCACCAGCACGTCGCCGGGCTCGATCCCGGCCTCGCTCAGGGGGGCCGCCGCGTTGAGGCGCTCGCCGAGCGCGGTCTGCAGCAGCGGGATGCCGGGCACCTCGGCCTGCTTGGCGTACTCACGGGCCACGTCGACCGAGGTGGCGCCCGCGGGCACGACCAGGTCGAGCACGCCGGCAGGGCCGTGGATGCTCACGGCAATGGTCGCTCCAGCAGTGCTGGACATCGCGACGTCCGACACGGATTCCCCCTTCGCATGCCTCGGGACGGGCGCTCGTCGGGTGAAGGGTAGTCGCGGGCCGCTCCGCAGCACACCTATCATCGTCGCGACTTCAACGGGTGAGGCACGGGGGGACGCGAGTGAGCACGACATTGCGAGGTGGCCAGCGGCTCGACGAGCCCGAGATGCCGGGCGGCCAGATCGTCCTGCAGCCACCGCCGGAGCTGCAGGACGGCGAGGGCGCGGGCGGCGTGCTGATGAACGCCATCCCGATGCTGGGCAGCCTGGGCTCGATCGTGCTCGTCGCCACGATGGGCGGCGCCAACAAGAGCCGCAGCTTCCTCGCGGCCGGCATGTTCCTCTTCGCCACCCTCGGCTTCATCATCGTGCAGATCGACCGGCAGCGGAAGCAGCGCGCCCAGCAGGTCACCGGATCGCGCACGGAGTACCTGCGCTACCTCAGCAACATCCGCAAGGTCGCGCGCGAGGCGGCCGACCAGCAGCGCCGCGCGCTCAACTGGCACCACCCCGAGCCGTCGGCGCTGCCCGCGCTGGCCGAGGACCGCACCCGGCTGTGGGAGCACACCGCCTCCGACGACAACTTCCTGCACGTGCGCTACGGGCTGTGCTCACAGCCGCTGTCGCTGGAGCTGGTGCCGCCGGAGAGCGCGCCGGTCGACCAGGTCGACCCGGCCGCCGCGTCCGCGCTGCACCGCCTGCTGGTGGTCCACCGACTCCAGCCCAACCTGCCCGCCTCGATCGACCTGCGCGCCTTCGACCGGATCGAGCTGTGCGGCGACGCCGAGGAGGTGCGCTCGACGGCGCGGGCGATGATCTGCTCGGCGACCGCGTTCCAGAACCCCGACCAGCTGATCGTGGCGGTGCTCAGCTCGGAGCAGAACCTCACCCACTGGGACTGGGTGAAGTGGCTGCCCCACGCCCAGAGCACCCGCGAGGTCGACGCGGTCGGGCCGATGCGCCTGGTCTCCACCTCGCTCGACGACCTGGGCAACCTGCTCCCGCCCGACCTGAGCGACCGGCCCCGCTTCGGCGCCGACGAGCGTCCCGCCACGCCGCACATCCTGCTGGTCATCGACGGCGGCCACCTGCCCCCCGGCAACCACATCGTGCCGCCCGACGGGCTGCACGGCGTCACCCTGCTCGACCTGCCGAGCCGGTGGGACGAGCTCGAGGACTCCACCCGGCTGCGGCTGGAGTTCGTCGACGCCCCCGACGAGCTCGGCAAGCGCCCGGTGCGGGCGCTGCGGCTGCGCGGCGAGCCCGTCCGGGCCCTGGCCGACCAGTGCGACATCGCGACCGCGGAGGCGTTCGCCCGGCGGATCGCGCCCCTCAAGACCGCCAGCGCCGAGTCGTCGTCGTCCGGCGGCGCCGTCGACATCACCTCGACGACCCCCGACCACATGGACCTGCTGGGCCTCGGCGACATCTTCACCTACGACCCCGCCACCGCCTGGCGGCCGCGGCCGGCCCGCGACCGGCTGCGCGTGCCGATCGGCATCGGCGACTCCGGCGGCCTGATCCACCTCGACATCAAGGAGTCCGCCCAGCAGGGCATGGGCCCCCACGGCCTGGTGATCGGCGCCACCGGCTCCGGCAAGTCGGAGTTCCTGCGCACCCTCGTGCTCGGGCTGGTGATGACCCACTCGTCCGAGCAGCTCAACCTCGTGCTCGTCGACTTCAAGGGCGGTGCGACGTTCGCCGGCATGGCCGACATGCCGCACGTCTCGGCCGTCATCACCAACCTCGCCAACGAGCTGACCCTCGTCGACCGCATGCAGGACGCCCTGTCCGGCGAGATGACCCGTCGCCAGGAGCTGCTGCGCGACGCCGGCAACTACGCCTCCGTGCGCGACTACGAGAAGGCGCGCGCCAACGGCGAGCCCCTCGAGCCGATGCCGTCGCTGTTCATCGTGGTCGACGAGTTCTCCGAGATGCTCTCGGCCAAGCCGGAGTTCATCGACCTGTTCGTCGCGATCGGCCGCCTCGGCCGCTCGCTGGGCCTGCACCTGCTGCTCGCCTCGCAGCGGCTCGAGGAGGGCCGCCTGCGCGGGCTGGAGTCGCACCTGTCCTACCGCGTCGGCCTGCGCACGTTCTCCGCCGGCGAGTCGCGGGCGGTCCTCGGCGTGCCCGACGCCTACGAGCTCCCCGCCGTCCCCGGTCTGGGCTACCTCAAGCCAGACCAGTCGACGCTGCTGCGGTTCAAGGCGGCGTACGTCTCGGGTCCGCCGTCGAGCCGCACCCGCGTGACCCGCGACGAGGGCGGCGCGATCCGCGGCATCCTGCCGTTCACGATCTCGGAGGTGCAGGCGCTCGAGCCGACCACCGACGAGGTGGCCGAGGTGGCACCGCAGCCGCAGCAGCAGGGCGAGCAGCCCTCGCTTCTCGACGTCGCGGTGCAGCGGATGATCGGCAAGGGGCCGGCCGCGCACCAGGTGTGGCTGCCGCCGCTCGACGTGCCCGACACCCTCGACGAGCTCATGCCCGACCTCGTCGAGAGCCCCGACCTGGGCCTCACGTCGCCGCAGTGGCGCAACGTGCCCGGCCTGGTGATCCCGCTCGGCACCGTCGACCGCCCGCGCGAGCAGCGGCGCGACACGATGACGCTCAACCTCACCGGCGCGGCCGGCCACGTCGCCGTCGTCGGCGGGCCGCGGTCGGGCAAGAGCACGATGCTGCGCAGCATCGTCACGAGCATGGCGCTGGTGACCACGCCGCTGGAGTCGCAGTTCTTCGTGCTCGACTTCGGTGGCGGCACGTTCGCGCCGCTGGCCCGGCTCCCCCACGTCAGCGGCGTCGCCACCCGCTCCGAGCCCGACGTCGTACGGCGCGTGATGGCCGAGGTCGAGGGCATCGTCGACCGTCGCGAGGGCTACTTCCGCGAGAACGGCATCGACTCGATCGAGACCTACCGCTCGCGGCGCACGCAGGGCCGCGCCGACGACGGGTGGGGCGACGTCTTCCTCGTGATCGACGGCTGGAGCACGCTGCGCGCCGAGTTCGACGACCTCGAGATGGAGATCCAGCAGCTCGCCGCGCGCGGCCTCACGTTCGGCCTCCACATCGTCACCGCCTCCACCCGCTGGGCCGACTACCGCGCGGCGATGCGTGACGTCTTCGGCTCCAAGCTCGAGCTGCGCCTCGGCGACCCGCTCGACTCCGAGATCGACCGCAAGGTGGCCGCCCTGGTCCCGGTCGGACGACCCGGCCGCGGCCTCGTGCCGTCCAAGCTGCACTTCCTCGGCGCGCTCCCGCGCATCGACGGCGACGGCAGCGCCGACACCCTCGGCGACGGCGTGGACGACCTCATCGACCGGGTCGCCGCCGCGTGGAAGGGCCCGCAGGGTCCCAAGCTGCGGCTGCTGCCGGAGCTGGTCACGCTCGAGGCGGTCCGCGAGGACGCCGTACGCCGCCAGCTGCCCGCCAAGCACATCCTGCTCGGCATCAACGAGAAGGAGCTCGCGCCGATCGGGCTCGACGTCGACGCCGAGCCCCACATGCTGGTCTTCGGCGACGGGCAGTCGGGCAAGAGCGCGCTGCTGCGGGCGTACGTCCACGAGGTCATGCGCACGCGCACGCCCAAGGAGGCGCAGATCGTGCTCGTCGACTACCGCCGCTCGATGCTCGGCGAGGTGCCCGACGAGTACCTGCTCAACTACCTGACGTCGGCCACCCAGGCGACGCCGACGCTCAAGGACATCGCGAGCTACCTCGAGGGCCGCATCCCCGGCCCCGACGTGACGCCCGAGCAGCTGCGCAACCGGTCGTGGTGGACCGGCGCGGAGGTCTTCGTGGTGGTCGACGACTACGACCTGGTCGCGACCGCGCAGTCCTCGCCGGTCTCCTCCCTGCAGCCGCTGATGGCGCAGGCGCGCGACGTCGGCCTGCACGTCGTCGTGGCCCGGCGCACCGGTGGCGCGTCCCGCGCGCTCTACGAGCCCGTCATCCAGTCGCTGCGCGACCTGGCGATGCCCGGCGTGATGCTCTCCGGACCCCGCGACGAGGGCGTGCTGATCGGCAACCTGCGACCCCAGCCCGCCCCCGAGGGCCGCGCCCGCGTCGTCACCCGCGACGGCGGCACCCAGACCGCCCAGCTCGCCTGGCTCGACCCGACGATGTGACCGGGGGCGGGGGCGGGGGCGGGCACTCCCGCGGGGGCGCCCCCGGCTCAAGCGGACTCGTCCCCGCTCAACACGTCGGATCCGGCGTGTCCAGCGGGGACGAGGGTGTCCCAGCTGCCGCCCGGAGCGCACCGGAGGTTCCATGGCGCACCTGAGCCGGGGGCACCCCCGGCTTGAGCGGACTCGTCCCCGCTCAACAGGTCGGATCCGGCGTGTCCAGCGGGGACGAGGGTGTCCCACCACGCCCGGGGCACCGGGTGTTGCCGAGGGTCAGCCGAAGGTGCCCTCACAGGGGACCGGGCCGGCCGCCCGCGGACGTCCTGTGGAGGCACGCGTCAGTACGTACGACCTCCCGCAACGCCCAGAAGGCGAGCGTCAGCGGCGGCCGCTCTTGAACATCCCCCGGGCGATCTCCCGGGCGG
Source organism: Nocardioides sp. Z24_21 (assembly GCF_058134345.1). Classification (NCBI taxonomy): domain Bacteria; kingdom Bacillati; phylum Actinomycetota; class Actinomycetes; order Propionibacteriales; family Nocardioidaceae; genus Nocardioides; species Nocardioides sp. Z24_21. Next base: position 210,131 of record NZ_JBYTTH010000002.1, on the reverse strand, counting down.
CGGTGCTCATGAAGTCCTTGAACACCTTGGACCTCACGACGCTCTCGACCATGCCGTCCGGCTCGGGCGCGGGGCGCCGGGACGACGACGGAGACTTCGACGGAGACGGAGGCTTCGCCTTCTCGCGCACCCGGGCGTTCTTCTGCTCGCGCGCCATCTCCTGCACCCGCGCGTCCTCCTCGGCCTTGCGGGCCCCCTCCTCGAGCTTCGCGGCCAGCAGCTCGCGAGCGGACTCGCGGTCGATCGTCTCGCCGTACCTCGCGGTGAGCGGCGACGCAGCGACCGCTGCCTCCATCTCGGTGGCCGGGGCGGGGTCCATCAGCGACTCCGGGGCCCGCAGCCGGGTCCAGGCGACGGGCGTGGGGGCGCCGCGCTCGTTCATCACCGTCACCACGGCGTCGCCGATCCCCAGCGAGGTGATGACCTTGCCGAGGTCGTCGTAGGCGCTGTCGGGGTAGGTGTTGACGGTGGCCCTGAGCGCCTTGGCGTCGTTGGGGGTGTGCGCCCGGAGCTGGTGCTGGATGCGGGAGCCGAGCTGACCGAGCACCTCGTCAGGCACGTCGGTGGGTGACTGCGTCACGAAGAAGACGCCGACGCCCTTCGACCGGATCAGTCGCACGGTCTGCGCGACCTGGTCGAGGAACGCCTCGGAGGCGTCGTCGAAGAGCAGGTGGGCCTCGTCGAAGAAGAAGACGAGCTTGGGCTTGTCGAGGTCACCCTCCTCCGGCAGGTCGTGGAAGAGGTCGGCGAGCAGCCACATCAGGAACGTCGAGAACAGCGCGGGCCGGTCCTGGAGGCGGGGCAGCTCGAGCAGGCTGACGATGCCGCGACCGTCCTCTGCGGTGCGCAGGAGCTCCTTGGTGTCGAGCTCGGGCTCGCCGAAGAAGACGTCGGCGCCCTGGGCCTCGAACGCGACGAGCTCGCGCAGGATGACGCCGGCCGTCTGCGGCGACACGCCGCCGATCGCCTTGAGCTCGGCCCTCCCGGCCGCGTCGCCGGTGAGGTAGTGCAGCACGGCGCGCAGGTCGGCGAGGTCGAGCAGCGGCAGCCCCTGCTTGTCGCAGTAGTAGAAGACCAGGCCGAGCGACGACTCCTGGGTCTCGTTGAGGCCGAGCACCTTGGCGAGCAGGGTCGGCCCGAACGCGCTCATCGTGACCCGGACGGGCACGCCGGTGCCCTGCCCGCCGATCGCGTAGAACTCCGTCGGGAAGGCGGTCGCCGTCCAGTCCTGGCCGACGCTGGCCGTGCGCGCGGTGAGCTTGTCGCTCGGCTCTCCCGGCACGCTGATGCCGGACAGGTCGCCCTTGATGTCGGCGGCGAAGACGGGTATGCCGTGGGCGCTGAGCTGCTCGGCGAGCAACTGGAGGGTCTTGGTCTTGCCGGTGCCGGTCGCACCGGCGACGAGGCCGTGGCGGTTGAGCATCGCCAGCGGGATGCGGATCCGGACGTCGCTGAGGTCGTCGGCGCCGAGCATCAGGCCGCCCAGCTCGAGCGCGGGCCCCTCGAAGGCGTAGCCCGGCGCCACCGCCTGCGAGATCGGGTCGCCGGCGGTCTGCGTCATGGGCCGAGCCTAGTCAGCGGGGCGGTCGACGACGAGGCCCTCGTGCGGGCCGTCGTTATGATCACGCCGTGATCTTCAAGCGGGTGGGCGACGGCCGGCCCTACCCCGACCACGGTCTCGACTCGCGCGGGTGGGCCGACCTGCCGCCGCGCCAGGTGCGCCTGGACGAGCTGGTGACCACCAAGGACACCCTGCGCCTCGACGCCCTCCTCGACGAGGACTCGACCTTCTACGGCGACCTGTTCGCCCACGTCGTGCAGTGGAAGGGCGACCTCTACCTCGAGGACGGCCTGCACCGCGCCCTGCGCGCCGCGCTGCAGCAGCGCAGCGTGCTGCACGCCCGCGTCCATCTGGCAGGTGAGGAGTGAGCGGCGCGGCGAGGTCGGCGCTCACGCTGACCGGCCTCGCGGTGCTGGTGCTCGCCGCGGCCGCCTGGGGGTGGAGCGCCTTCACCGCGCCGCTGCCCCGCGACGAGCCGGTCGCGATCTGCGAGGACACGACGGTCACCGCCGGGTCCGAGGTGCGGCGCGACCAGGTCGTCGTCAGCGTCTTCAACGGCAGCAAGCGCAGCGGGCTGGCCGGTGCCACGGGCGCCCAGCTCGCCGAGCGCGGATTCGTCGAGGGCACCGTCGGCGACTCGCCGCTCCCCGCGGCGACCACGCAGATCTGGTCCTCCGAACCGACCAACCCGGCCGTGGTGCTGGTGCAGCGGCAGTTCAAGCGGGCGCAGGTCGTCGAGGGCGACGCGCTCGGTCCCGGCGTCGTCGTGGTCGTGGGCGAGAAGTTCCGGTCGTTGAAGAAGAAGCAGGTCGAGTCGGTGGTCGCCGAGACCGACGCGACCTACTGCCGGGCCACCGGCTCGGAGTGAGGCGGGCCGCCGCGCCTACTCGCGTTCGGGGCGCGCCGGGTCGCCGACCCACTGGGCCAGGCGCCCGTTGTCGGAGACCTGCCGCAGTCGCGCCTCCGTGGTCTCGCGGAGCTTGCGCGGGGTGACGACCAGCAGGTCGTCGCCGTGGCGCAGGACGGTGCGCCGCTCGGGCACGAGCACCTCGCCCGCGCGGACCACCAGCGAGACGGAGGCCCCCTGCGGCAGCCGCAGCTCACCCACCTCGACGCCGTGCATCCTCGAGGCCGGGGCGATGGTCACCTGCAGCAGGTCGGCCGCGACCCGGTCGAGCGGGGCGGCCTCCACGTCGAGGCCGCGTGGCTCGGAGCGCCGGGCGACCCCGAGCGTGCGCGCCACCCACGGCAGGGTCGGGCCGGTCAGCAGGGTGTAGACGACCACCATCACGAAGACGATGTCGAAGAGGTGCTCCGCGCCGTCCACGCCCTCCGACAGTGGGATCGTGGCGAGCACGATCGGCACCGCGCCGCGCAGGCCGGCCCACGACAGGAACGCCAGGTCGCGCGGCGCCATCGGCTGCACCACGCTGCTCACGAGCACCGACAGCGGCCGGGCCACCAGGGTGAGCACGACCCCGGTCACCAGCGCCTGCACGACGGTCTCGAGGTCGATGCGCCCGGGCGAGAGCAGGAGGCCGAGCATGACGAAGAGCCCGATCTGGGCCAGCCAGGCGACGCCCTCGGAGAACGACCGCGTCGCCACGCGGTGGGGCAGCTCGCTGTTGCCGAGGATCAGCGCGGCGACGTAGATCGCGGCGAAGCCCGAGGCGTGCAGCGCCGACGCGGCGCCGTAGGCCGCGAACGCCAGGCACAGGACGGCGAGGGGGTAGAGGCCGGAGGACGGCAGCGCCGCCCGACGCATCACCCAGGCCCCGGCCACGCCCACGGCGACCCCGATCACTCCGCCCGCGACCAGCTCGAAGACGATGAGCCCGCTGGTCTCGAGCAGGCCGGCCTCCCCCACGGCGCCGGTGGAGATGATGCCGACGAGCACGACGGTCGGGGCGTCGTTGAGCCCGGACTCCGCCTCGAGCGCGCCGGTGAGCCGTCTGGGCAGCGGCAGGGCGCGGAGCACGGAGAACACGGCAGCGGCGTCGGTGGGCGAGCAGATGGCCCCGAGCAGGATCGCGAGCTCCCACGGCAGGCCGAGGAGGTAGTGGGTGCCCACGGCGACGACCGCGACCGACACGGCGACGCCGACCGTCGCCAGCGACAGGCCCAGGCCCACGCTCGAGCGCATCTGGCGCCAGTCGGTGGTCAGGCCGCCCTCGGCCAGGATGACGGCCAGCGCGCCGAAGCCGAGGGCGTGGGCCAGCTGAGCGTCCTCGAACACGATGCCGAACGGGCCGCCCTCGCCGAGCAGCACGCCGATGAACAGGTAGATCAGCAGCGACGGCAGCCCGGCGCGCGCAGAGAGCCGTACCGCGAGGATGGCCGCCAGCGTCACCACGGCGCCGACCAGCACGAACTCGTCGAGCTGGTGGACGTCGAAGGTCATGCACACCTCTGGTGGCTCGTGATGCAGGGCGGTCCGGATCCTATCCGCCACGGAGCACCCCGACGCCCCGTTCGAGGCCCGCAACGGCCCGCCACCAGACTCCCTCACTACGGCACAATGCCCGGTGGGGACGCCACGTTTGACGAACGCCGGGCCGGGGTAGGCGTCCCCGGACGAGAGGGAGTGATCGATGTACGGCGACACGGCCGCGGGCCGCAAGCGCGTCGCGCAGCTGCGCGAGCAGGGGGGCGACATCCGCGCGCTGGCCACCCGACTCGTCTCGCAGTCCGAGGCCGTGCCGTGGCACGGCAAGGCCGCCGAGGCGATGCGCGAGCGGATCAAGGAGCGCGCCGCGCACCTGCGCACCGCAGCCGCCCACCACGAGACGGCCGCCGACTCGCTCGCCCGGCACCTCGCTGAGGTCGACACGCACAAGGAGGCGATCGACGTACGCGCGCACAAGGCCACCAGCCTCGTCGAGGACGCCCGCACGCGTGCCGCCCACGCCGAGGCGCGCGACACGGCCACCGACGAGTCCGACGCCGCCCTGCTCTCGTTCGACCCTCCGCCCGCTGGTCACAAGGACTGGCTGACCGTGACGCTGCCGGGACTCTGACATGGTCACCATCGACCTCACCGCGCCTCCCCCGCCGCCGACCAGCTTCCTCGACGCGACGGCCCGACGGCTCGCCCTCACGCTGCCCGAGCTCCGTCTCGTCGCCGAGCTCGCCGGGGGCGCCCCGCTGCCCTTCGACCTGCCCGACGACGCCGCCGGACCCGACGTCCCGGGCTCGCTGTCCGGGCGGCTCGGCCAGAGCCGTGGCTCGGTCGAGGACGCCGCCTACACCGACGCCGTCCGCACGCTCCACGACCCGGACGACACGCTGCGCCGCCGCGGCCTGCTCGGCGCCGGCGGCGCCGACCCGGGCGTCCTGGGCGCGGTCGGCCTCCTCGCGACCCCGCGCCTGGCCCTCGACATCGACGTCGCCGCCGGCGCCACCCAGGTCAAGGCGTGGCACCGCCAGTCCGGGGGTGCCGTCGCGAGCCTGTCGACGTGCGACGGCATCGTCTTCGAGCTGGCCTGGTTCCCCGTCGACCAGTGGACGGCCGAGCTCGCCCGCGTCACCGCGCCGCCCGAGGAGCTGGCGCTGGGTGTCTCCCACGTGCCCGCGCGCCTCGACGTCCCCTACGCGCTCGCCGACTCCGTCGGGGAGGCGCTCCGCTCCGGTCGCGCCGACCTGGTGCCGGTGCTCGTCGGGCACTCCGACGGGATCGTCCTGGCCGACGGCGAGGAGCTCGGCGACGCCGAGGCCGCTGCCGCGGTGTCGGCCGTGCACACCGAGAGCCGGGGCCGCATGCGGATCCTGGCCGCCGAGGTCTCCGACCGCGCGACCACGTCCGTCGGGGTCGTGTCGTGGGTGCTGCTGCGCGACGGCTGGCACTCGCTGACCCCCCGCCACGACGACGTCGCCCGCGTCGCCGTCGTGCGGGTCGACCCCGACGACCTGGCCACCGAGCTGGCGCCCGTCCTGGCCCAGGTCGTCACCCCGGAGGACGATCGATGAACGACCTCGACATCCCGCGCACCCACGACCACGAGCCCGCCGACTCCTCCGCGTCGGTCGCAGCCGACAAGTACGACCAGATGCTGGCCCTGGCCGACCTGTTCGACAGCTCCGGCAACGAGATGCGCACCCGCGCGCGCCTCGGCGCCGAGATCCTCGGCGACGACGACGTGGTCGACACCGGCGAGCTCTCGCCGGCCACGTGGGCCGAGGCCGAGGAGGACATCCGCGCCGCCACCACCGGCAAGCACGGCCTGCTGACCCGCTCGGTCGAGCTCGACGCCGACGCGCTCGTCGTCCGCGCCACCGTGCTCACCTACCGGTGGATCGACGAGCTGCAGGAGGCGGCCTACAAGACCCTGGGCTCGATCGCCGGACGCGCCATCGGCTACCTCGCGCCCGAGGTCGCGCTCGGAGGCGCGATCGTGAGCGCCGGCCTCATCGAGACCGAGACGATGGACCGCGACGGCGTCACCGCCTACCTCAGCGAGCTCGCCGAGAACAACCCCGACCTGATGGAGCACCTCTCCGGCGGCGGCGGCCTGCTCGACGGGCTGCACATGCGCTCGCTCCTCACCGCGGGGGTGCTCGCCTCCGACCAGGGCGCCCACGCCGCCCGGGGCGGCCTCCGCGCGATCGGCATCGACCCGTTCCCGACCGACGCCGTGTCCGCGTTCCGCGACTCGGCGGGCTCGTTCGTCGAGGCCGAGACACCGCCGGCGGAGGTGGAGACCAGCGCCGGCAGCGCGCCCCGCTCGCTCGAGGAGCTGATGGCCACCCTGCTCGCCGAGGACCGCCGCATCAGCGTGCAGCGCGTCGGCACCGGGCGCTACATCGCCTACCTCCCCGGCTCGCTGGCCCACGACTCCGGCCGGCTGCGGCTCGTCGGGGCCGACCCCACCACGTCCGTCAGCCAGGTCGTGCGGGCCATCGAGGAGGCCGTCACCGACGACGACGCCCGGGTGATGCTCGTCGGGTCGGCGTCCGGCGGCACGATCGCCGCGGAGATCGCCGCAAGCGCCCGCTCGTCGCGCTTCGTCGTCGACCAGGTCGTCACCGCCGGCGCCCCGTCGGCGCAGGTGCCCCGGATCCCCGAGGCGACCCGCGTGCTGTCGCTGGAGGACCGCTCCGACCCGGTCGTGCTGCTCGGCTCGCTGATCAACGCCGCCACGGCCAACCGGCTCACGGTCGTCTTCGACGCCGACGGCGCCGAGGGCACCCAGCTCTACGTCGCCGGCGCGCGCGCGGCCGACAGCGCCGAGCACCCCGAGCTGAGGGCCGAGATCAGCCGGATGCACGAGCTCGGGTTCCTCACCGGCTGAGCGTCAGACGATGCGGTGCACGAACTCGCCGAGCTGGGCGAGGTTGCGGCACTCCACCATCGGCACGATCTCGCCGTAGCGGTCGGCCGCGCTGTCGCCCGTGCCCCAGTGGCGCGGGTGCTCGGGGTTGAGCCACCAGGCGTGCCGCGCGCGGCCGGCGAGGTCGGCGAGCACCGGCACGGCCAGGTCGCTGTAGTTGGACCGGCCGTCGCCGAGGACGAGGAGCGAGGACCGCGGTCCCACGGCGTCGGGGTGGTCCTCGGCGAAGCGGGTCAGCGCGCGGCCGTAGTTGGTGCGTCCCCACAGGGCCGCGTGGGAGATCCGGCCCGACAGCGACTCCATCACCTCCACGACGTCCGCGCCCGGCCGGAAGCTGTCGCTGACCTCGACGACGTCGTCGACGAAGGTGAAGGCGCGCACCCCGCTGAACGCCTCCCGCAGCGCGAACACCAGCATCAGGGTGAACTGCGCGAAGCTGGCGACCGAGCCGCTGACGTCGCAGAGCACGACCAGCTCGGTGCGGTGGGGGCGTCGCGGGCGGTGGTGGGTGGTCAGCGGCACCCCGCCGGTCGCGATCGAGGCCCGCACCGTGCGGCGTACGTCGAGGGGACCGCGCCGCCGGGCGTGCTGCTCCTTGGTGAGCCGGGCCGCCAGCCGACGGGCCAGGGGATAGATCTCGCGGCGCATCTCCTCCAGGTCGCTGCGCCGCGCGGCGGTGAAGTCGAGCCGGTCGATCGTCGGCCGCACGGTCGCGTCGACGACGTGCCCGGGTCCCTTCTCCTCGGCGATGCGCCGGCGGGCGTCACCCTCGACCATCCGCGTGAAGTCGCCGATCCGCCGCCCGGCCGTGCGCTGGGCCTGCTGCTCGTCGAGGCCGCCGTCCAGCAGGCCCTGCACCAGGCGGTCCATCAGCTCGGCGGGCGAGACCCGCTGGAGCGAGGTGTAGGCCGACCAGCTCGACAGCCCGGGTCCGCGCCCGGGCATCGCACCGAAGCGGGCCACCGCCTCGACGGCCAGGCCCTGCAGCGCCTCGCGGACGCCCGCGGCCAGGGCGTCGGCCAGCGCCTCGCGGAAGCGCTCGAGGTCGGGCCCGGTGTCCCGCGGGCCGACGGCCGCCTCGGGGCGCGCCTCCAGCCCTGCCTCCAGGCCCGCCTCGATGCCGGGCTCCGGCTCGTCGGCGGCCACGCCGTCGCCGACCAGCCGCGGGTAGTAGATGTCGAAGACCGCGTCGAAGGTGACCCGCTGCGGCTGCCGCTTCACCAGCGTCGCGGCGTACGCCGCCCTGACGGTCTCGCGGTCGTGCCAGTGCACCTTCTCGAGCGCGCGGATCGCGTCGAGGCCCTCGGCCAGCGACACCGACAGGCCCGCCGAGCGCAGCGCCTCCACGAAGCCGATGTGGGTGTCGAGCAGGCTCATCTCGTGGCGAGCCTCAGCTCCCGGGCCGCGCGCTGCTGGTCCGAGGCGTGCTTGAGCACGACCCCCAGCGTGCGGGCGACGGTGGCCTCGTCGAGATCGCCCACCTGGAGCGCCACCAAGGTCCGCGCCCAGTCGACGGACTCCGCGATGGACGGCGCCTTCTTGAGCTCGAGCTCGCGCAGCCGCACCACGACGTCGACGAGCTGGGCGACGACCCGCTCGTCGAGGTGCGGCACCTGGCTGGTGACGATCGAGCGCTCCCGCTCCGCGTCGGGATAGTCGAGGTGGAGGAAGAGGCAGCGCCGCTTCACCGCCTCGGACAGCTCGCGGCTGGCGTTGGAGGTCAGCACCACGAACGGGCGGCGCGTCGCGGAGACCGTGCCCAGCTCGGGGATGGTGACCTGGAAGTCGCTCAGCACCTCCAGCAGCAGGCCCTCGACCTCGATGTCGGTCTTGTCGACCTCGTCGACCAGCAGCACCGTCGGCTCCTCGCGCCGGATGGCGCCGAGCAGCGGCCGGGTCAGCAGGAACTCCTCGGTGAAGATGTCGTCGTGGGTCTCGCTCCACGCCCGGTCGCCACCGCTCGCCTGGATCCGGAGCAGCTGCTTCTTGTAGTTCCACTCGTAGAGCGCCCGCGCCTCGTCGAGGCCCTCGTAGCACTGCAGCCGCACCAGCTCGGCGCCGCTCGCCCGGGCCACCGCCTTGGCCAGCTCGGTCTTGCCGACACCCGCCGGCCCCTCGACGAGCACCGGCTTCTCCAGCGCGCCCGCGAGGTAGGCCGTCAGCGCCGTCGCCTCGTCGGTCAGGTAGCCGGCCGCACGGAGTCGCGTCGCGGCGTCCTCGGGGGACTCGAACCAGGTCGTCACGGGGCGAGCGTAGCCATGAGCGCAGCGCTCGCCGCGCTCACGGTGCTCCCGTTCGAGATGCCTCTGCCTCGCTCCGCTTCGGCTTGGCAGCCGCCGGACCCGGCCACGCCCCCTCGGCCCGCGCCTCGCTCCGCTTCGGCTTGGCAGAGGGGGCGGGATTCGAACCCGCGGTAGGTCTCCCTACGACCGCTTTCAAGGCGGTTCCGATCGGCCGCTCCGGCACCCCTCCTCGTCCGGCGCCGGGGCGCCGCACACCGCGCGACTCTACCCAACGACCGACGCTCCCCGCCGGTCCCGGGCCAGCCCGGGACCCGAGCGTCCACACCCGTTCGGCGGCGTGATGAAATCGTGGGCGTGACGACCGAGACCGCCACCGTCCACCGCCTCGCCCCCGCCGTCGCTGCGCGGCTCCTCGGGATCGTGCTGTGCGCCGTCGCCGTGCTCATCCTGGGCAGCACGCTGGCGATCGCCGTGCTCGACCTGCACACCGTCTTCCTGCTGGTGCCCGTGGTGCTCACGATCGTCGTCCTGGTGGCCGCGTGGTGGTGGTGGCGCACGAAGGGCTGGGTGGTCCGGATGACGCCCGAGGGCTACCGCGTGCAGTGGGTGCGCGGGGTCGGCGCCGCGTCCGCACGGTGGAAGGACGTCGAGGACGCCGTCACCACGACTCTTGCCGACGCCCCGGTGGTGGTGCTGCGCCTGCGCGACGGGCGGACGACCACCATCCCCGTCGAGATGCTCGCCGTCGACCGCGAGGCCTTCGTGCGCGAGGTCCAGCAGCACCTCCAGCGTGGGCACGGCCTGCGCAAACTGTGACCTGATTCGGCGCGGACGCGCCCGGCCTTGTAACCTTCAGTCGCTCGGCCGCTGGTCGGGCATGGAGGCGTCGCCTAGTCCGGTCTATGGCGCCCGCCTGCTAAGCGGGTTTGGGGCTAAAACCCCATCGAGGGTTCAAATCCCTCCGCCTCCGCAGTGCCCGGTCCCCTCCCTCGGGAGGGGGCCGGAGCCGCGCCCTCACCCGGTGCATTGCAGGATCCTGCAATGCACAGACCTGCAGTCTGATCCAGTTACGAGTCACCACCGGCTGGTGGAGAATGAGCATGTCATCCCCTGTGACACGAGCAACGAGGTGAAGAGTTCATGACCCCTGTACGCCGTATTGCCGCCGCAGCCCTCGTGGCCGTGCTCGGACTCGGAATCGCGGGAGTCACCGTGGCGCCGGCCCACGCCCTCGACATCACGTGGGGCAAGGCCAAGCCCCCGCGCTGAGGACTCAGCGTGCCATGATGGGCACGCAGTGAAGAGCTGAGCACGGACCCTCTCAACCCCCCACGAGTCCAGGTCCGACGGCCTCCCCCACAGGCCAGCCTCAGCTGTCGAGGGCAGCAACCTCCGGTTGCTGCCCTCGACTCATCAGGGGGCGTCCGGGGCCTGCAGGTCCTAGGTCGCGGCGCCCGTCTCGTCGGTCTCCCGGCCGGAGATGCCCCGCTTGCCCATCTCGTAGCCGAGCTGGAACCGCGTCTCGACCTCGAACTCGTTCTTCAGGTCCGCGACGTAGCCGGCGTAGGTCCGCGGGCTGACGCCGAGCCGCTTGGCGCCGGCGGGGTCGGCGCGGCCCTCCAGGAGCATCCGGATGGTCATCGCGCGCTGCTCGGTGGCGATGTCGCGCATCAGCGAGGTCTCGCTGCTGGTGAAGGGGCGGGCGCGCTCCCAGTGGCGCTCGAACATGTCGACGAGGTAGCCCACGAGTGAGCGGTCGCTGATCACCATGGCCGCGTCCAGGCCCTCGTGGCTGGGGATGATCGCCGTGCGCCGGTCGACCACGATCAGCCGGTTGAAGAACTCGTCGAGCGTGCGCACCTCGGCGCCCGCGGCCGTCACCGTCGCGACGTACTTGCGGGTGTCGGCGCCACGCCGTGCCGCGTGCTGGTAGAGCGTGCGGATCGTGACGCCGCGCTCGAGCGCGGCGATCTCGTGGGCGACGGACTCGTTGAGCTGCTTGATCCCGCGGCGGTACTGCGGCTGCGCGGTGAGCACCTCGTCCTGGGCTTCACCGACGAGCGAGGTGAGGAAGGTGCCGATCGTGGCGAGGCCGCGGATCTCGGCGAACGGGCCACCGACGGCGCTCGGCGATCGACGCCACGCCTGGGAGAGCGCGCTGAAGGCCTGGGCCCAGTGCGCCGACTCCGCGATGAGCTCGGCACCCTGCTGACCGAGGGGCGCCACGACCTGTGCCTGGACCGCGGCAGGGTCGACCGCGCGCCAGTGCGCGTCGTCCTCCGACCTCGCCACGAGCCCGATCTCGACGAGGATGCCGAAGGCCTCGTGCAGCTCGCCGCCCGGGACGATGCGCTCGTCGGACGCGCTGATGCTGCCGGAGGTGACGATCTCGCCGTAGAGCGGGGCGGCGTGGTGCTCGAACACGCTGCGCTCGTGCTGGCCCAAGGGCATGGCTCACCTCCCGCTTCCCCGACCGGTTGGGAGGATCGTGCCACACCGCCCCCAAGGCTCGTGCTCGAGAGCACGGGACCACACGCGACCGACCCGCCCCCGCGCAGGCAGGGGCGGGTCGGTCGTGGTCGTCCGGCGTGGCTCAGGCGTCGAGGCGCGCCTTGAGGGTGTCGAGCTCGCTCCAGAGGACGGCCGGCAGGTCGTCGCCGAACTTCTCGAACCACTCCTCGATCTGCGGGATCTCGGCCTTCCACTCCTCCGCGTCGACCGCGAGGGCCTGCGCGAGCTGCTCCTCGGTCAGGTCGAGCCCGTCGACGTCGAGCGAGCCCGGTGCGGGCACGTGGCCGATCGGCGTCTCGACCGCCGCGGCCTGGCCGTCGATGCGCTCGATGACCCACTTCAGCACGCGGCTGTTCTCGCCGAAGCCGGGCCACAGGAAGCCGCCCTCGTCGTCGCGACGGAACCAGTTGACGTAGAAGATCCTGGGCAGCTTGGCGGCGTCGTTGTCCTTGCCGATGCCGACCCAGTGACCGAAGTAGTCACCGGCGTTGTAGCCGATGAAGGGCAGCATCGCCATCGGGTCGCGGCGCACCACGCCGACCGCTCCCACGGCCGCGGCGGTGGTCTCGGAGGAGAGCGTCGCGCCCATGAACGTGCCGTGGTTCCAGTCGCGGGCCTCGGTCACCAACGGGATGGTGGTCTTGCGGCGACCGCCGAAGAGGATCGCGTCGATCGGCACGCCGCGCGGGTCGTCGTACTCGTCGGCGAGGATCGAGCACTGCTTGATCGGGGTGCAGTAGCGGCTGTTGGCGTGGCTGGAGAGCTCGCCGGTCTGCTCCGCGAGCTCGGGCGTCCAGTGCTCGCCCTTCCAGCTGGTGGCCTCGGCCGGGGTGTTCTCCAGGCCCTCCCACCACACGTTGCCGTCGGGGGTCAGCGCGACGTTGGTGAACACGGAGTTGCCCTTGCGGATGGTGTCCATCGCGTGGGGGTTGGTGTGCTCGTTGGTGCCGGGGGCCACGCCGAAGAAGCCGAACTCCGGGTTGACCGCCCACAGTCGGCCGTCCTCGCCGATGCGCATCCAGGCGATGTCGTCGCCGATGGCCTCGACCTTCCAGCCGGGGATCGTGGGCTTGAGCATGGCGAGGTTGGTCTTGCCGCACGCGCTCGGGAAGGCGGCGGCGACGTACTTGGTCACGCCCTGCGGCGAGGTCAGCTTGAGGATGAGCATGTGCTCGGCCAGCCAGCCCTCGTCGCGCGCCATCACCGACGCGATGCGCAGCGCGTAGCACTTCTTGCCGAGCAGGGCGTTGCCGCCGTAGCCCGAGCCGAAGCTCCAGATCATCCGCTCCTCGGGGAACTGGACGATGTACTTGGTGTCGTTGCACGGCCACGCGACGTCGGCCTGGCCGGCGTCGAGCGGCATGCCGACGGAGTGGAGGGCGGGCACCCACTGCGGGTCCTGGCCGGCCTCGTCGAGCTCCTCGATGCGCCGCAGCACGTCGGTGCCCATGCGGGCCATCACGCGCATCGACACGGTGACGTAGGCCGAGTCGGTGATCTCCACGCCGAACATCGGGTGCGCCGCCTCGAGGTGACCCATCACGAACGGGATGACGTACATCGTGCGACCGCGCATGCAGCCGGCATAGAGCCCACGCATGAGCTCCTTCATCTGCTGCGGGTCCATCCAGTTGTTGGTCGGGCCGGCATCGCGCTCGTCGACCGAGCAGATGTAGGTGCGGTCCTCGACACGGGCCACGTCCGTGGGGTCGGAGGCGGCGTGGAACGAGTTGGGCATGACGTCGGGGTTGAGGCGGGTGAACGTGCCCGTCGCCTCGAGGGACGCGGTGAGCTGCTCCCACTCCTCGTCGGAGCCGGTGCACCAGTGGATGGCGTCGGGCCGGGTCAGCTCGGCGACCTCGTTGACCCAGGCGAGGATGCCTGCGTGCGTGGTCGGGGCGGATGGGCTCTCGGGCGTCTGGGTGTCGATCGTGGCGGTCATGACCGTTCCTCACAGCTTGCGTCGCAGGTGGTTCGCGCGGCCTCGTTGTCGGCGACTTGCTGGGGACGCTAACGCCCGTGATCAGGTCCACATATTGGATCGATCACAGACCTGTGACGTGGGTCTCGCTACCCGGGCGCATGGTTGCGGGTCCGGCGGAAACGCTTCGGGGCGCGGCGCTCAGATCGGGGCGTCGGGGTCGATGCTGCGCGTCTCGGCGCGCCGGTTGCGGGTGCCGAACCAGTCGCGGACGTAGACCTTGGGCAGGATCTTGGCCACCGCCAGGGTGAGGTAGACGATGGTGTTGATCGCGACGAACGCGGACAGCACGGCGATGAACTCCTCGCGCAGCGTGCTCTCCGGAAGGATGATCCCCCACACGATCATCGGCCGTCCTCCGTCCGCGCGCCGTGTCCGGGCTGCACCACATGCTTCCAGGTGGCCTGCCTGTCCAGGGACAGGTCCCACACGCCCTTGACGTAGACGACGTTGAGGAACATGGCGTAGAAGAGCTCGGGGAACAGGCTCAGGCCGAGCAGCCTGGCCCGCCACCCACCGCGCCACACGGTGACCACCCGCTCGACGGTGAAGACCAGGCCGACGCCGATCCAGAAGGGGAACCAGACCCAGGTGTCGGTGGCGATGAGCATGAGGATGATGAGGGTGAGATAGCTGCCGAGGGCGATGACCCCGTAGCCGATGCCGAGCTGCTGGGCCCAGTAGCGGAACGTCGAGGGACGCAGCCCGTAGGCGCCGAGGTTCTCCAGGGCCCCGCGCTGCCAGCGCAGCCGCTGCGCCCACAGGGCGCGCCACGTCGGCATCACCTCGGTGACCACCGTGCACTCGGCCGGCGAGATCATCAGTGCGCCCAACGACTTCAGCGCGATGGTCAGCTCGTTGTCCTCGGTGAGCGCGACGGTGTCGTAGACGTCGCCCGGGATGCCGGGCAGGTTGCGCCCGCGCTCCTCGGCGACGGCCTTCAGCGCCCGGGCGCGGAAGACGGACGCGGTGCCGGTGAGGACGAACACCCGGCCCCGGCGACGCTTGAGGTCGCGCTGGTAGCGGGTGTACTCGTTGCGCTGGAACTGCCCGATCAGTCCTGCCCCCTCCTCGCCGTAGAACAGCCCGCCGACCGCCATCAGGGCACGGTCGTCGCTGAGGCGTCGTACGGCCCCCGCGAGGAAGCCCGCGTCGAGGGTGGTGTCGGCGTCCATGACCATCACGCAGTCGTTGTCGCCCATCCCGGGCAGCACCCGGGCCAGCGCCTGGTTGAGCCCGCCGGCCTTCTTCTTGGTGTTGGCGACGGTCTCGAGGACCTCGACCCCCGCCTCGCGCGCGAGCGGCACGGTGCGGTCGGTGCAGTTGTCGGCCACGACGATGATGCGCTCGGGCGGGTGCGACTGCGCGCGCAGCGAGGCGAGCGTCTCGGCGATGCACCCCTCCTCGTTGCGGGCGGGGATGAGCACCGTGATCGTCACCGGGCCGGCGTACACGCCGCGGGTCTCGGCCATCACGACCTTGGGGGCCAGCGGCATCCGGCCGGGGTCGTCGCTGCGCCGCGCGTGCGTGGCGATGCGGCGCTCGAACAGCGCGACGCCCGCGGCGAGCAGCAACGCCACGCCGACCGCCGCCAGCAGCACCCGCGGCGGAGGCGCCGCGGTGTCGTAGAAGACCTGCCACACGCCGAGCACCACGCCCTCCTCGGGCGCCTCACCCGCCTCGGGGTCGCCGGCCGCCACCGCGAGCCAGAGCAGCAGGGCGCCGAGGGAGGCGGTGCCGATGATGGCCAGTCCCACGGACCGCTGGACCCATTGCATCTGTCGAAGCCTCCTGTGCCTCAGTCGCCGTCGCCGAGGGCCGCGACGCCTGCGACGCCCGGGGTGAGCGCCGCGGCGGAGGAGAGGTGGGTGGCGACGAAGTCGTCGAACGGCACCGGCCGCCCGATGAGGTAGCCCTGGGCGAAGTCGACCCCCTCCTCGCGGCAGATCTCGAGGATGCGCGGCTCGGAGACGAACTCGGCGACGGTGCGCTTGCCCAGGTCGCGGGCGATGCCGACGATCGAGCGCATGATGGTGCGGTCGACGGGTGACTCGTGCACGTGGGCGACGAACTCGCCGTCGATCTTCACGTAGTCGAAGAGCAGGTGCTTGAGGTAGTAGAACGACCCGAAGCCGGCGCCGAAGTCGTCGAGGGCGAACGCGCACCCGAGGTCGGTCATCCGCGTGGCGAAGTCTCGCGCGAGGGCCACGTCGGCCACCGCGGCGGTCTCGGTGATCTCCAGGATCAGCGCCGACGGGTCGACGCCGTGCGTCGGGAGCCCGTCGACGATGGCCCGCTCGATCTCGGGGTTGCCGATCGAGTGGCCGGACAGGTTGACCTCGAACTGGAAGTCGGGCCGGTGGTCGCGCCGCATCCGGCCCAGCAGCTCGAGACTGTGGTCGACCACCCAGGCGTCGACCTGGGGCATCAGTCCCACGCGCTCGGCGATGTAGACGAACCGCGACGGCGGGACGAGCTCGCCGTCGTCGTCGCGCAGCCGCAGCAGCACCTCGGCGGAGGTGATCCGCCCGGTGGCCATGTCCATGATGGGCTGGAGGTGGAGCTCGAACCGGTTCTCGATGAGCGCCTGCTCGACGCGGCTCACCCAGTGCAGCCGGGCGGCCGTGCGCGGCCCGCGCGCGTCACCCTCGGACAGCACGACGGCCTGGTTGCGGCCGGCGTCCTTGGCGTCGTACATCGTCATGTCGGCGAGCGCGAGGACGTCTGCCGCATGCTCGGCGGCGGCGCGGAACGTCACCGCGCCGACACTGGCCGTGACGCGGCGGGCCACGCCGTCGAGGGTGGCGGCGTGGTGGGCGATGCGCTCGACGACGAGCTCGGCCACCCGTGCGGCGTCGGCCTGGTCGCCGTCGGTGAGCAGGATCGCGAACTCGTCGCCGCCGACCCGCGCCACGACGTCGGTGCTGCGGATGGAGCGGCGCAGCAGCCCGGCGATCGTGACGAGGAGGTGGTCGCCGGCGTTGTGCCCGAGCGTGTCGTTGACCTGCTTGAAGTTGTCGAGGTCGAGCAGCAGGAGCGCGCCGGTGGGTCCGTGGCGCTGGCAGCGGTCCAGGTGCCGCTCGAGCTCGCTCTCCAAGCGCCGCCGGTTGGCGAGGCCGGTGAGCACGTCGTGGTCGGCGAGGTGGGCCAGGCGGTCGAGGTAGCGGCGACGGTCGGAGATGTCGACGACGTTGATCATCACGATCTCGCCCATCTGCGGGTCGCCGACCACGGTGCTGCTGAGGGAGGCGCTGACGTCGTGGCCGCCGGAGTCGCGCAGGTTGCACTCCGACTGCAGGGAATCGCCGCGATAGCTCGACACCCGGTCGAGGTGGTCCTGGACGCGACCCTCACCCGGGGTCTCGAAGTCCGCGAAGCGATGGCCGACCATGTCGGGCGGGTCGAGGCCCACCAGGACGGCCATCGAGATGTTGACCCGGATGATCGTGCCGTCGGGGTCGAGGAGGGCGACGCCGTGCGGGGCGTCGTCGAAGAGCCGCTCGACCCGGTCGTTGGACACCTGGACGCGGCGGCTCTGCCGCTCGAGGTCGCGCACGATGCGTTGCAGGACGGGGGCGATGACCACCGCGACCGTGGCCCACAGCACCGCGCGGCGCCAGTCGCCGAGCGCGTAGCCCGGCAGCCCGATGAGCGCGATCGGCACGACGACGGTGAGCACGGCCAGCAGGCTCGCGACCCACAGCTGGGTGCGGCTTCCGGTGATGGCCAGCCAGAGGATCGGCAGCAGCAGCAGGACCGTCGTGCCGGAGGACGACCCCCCGTCGCTGGCCCCCGCGGCGTCGTTGACGAGGGCGGCGAAGGGGAACAGCAGGTAGGCCGCGACCGGGTCGAGCCACGAGCGCGTGCTGCGGCGCTGGCCCAGCGCGTAGACCACGACGACCAGCACCAGGCACAGCACCGCGAGCCCGACCACCCACCACGGACGCTCGTAGGGCGGCAGGAGCACGGTCACGAGGCCGGCGACAGCCACGATGCCGAACGGCGCGGCGATCGCAGGCCCACCTCTCCTCACGTCGGTGAGGGATGACACGGGTGCAGCGCCCCGCACGAAGCGACGTCGCACCGCCCCATCGTACTGGGGGCGTGCGACGTCGCGCGCGGGTTCAGTCGGTCTCGTCGAGGTCCGCCGCGACGCGGCGGTGGGCCTCCCAGATCTCCTCGGGCATCCGCTCGAACTGCGCGAGGTGCTCCTCGCGGAAGCCCATCTCCTGCTGCCAGCGCTCCTTGTCGATGCTCAGGATGCGCTCGAGGTCCTCCGCCGGCACGTCCATGCCCGAGAGGTCGAGCTCCTCCTCGGTCGGCAGGATGCCCACGGCCGTGCGGCGTCCCTCCACCTCGCCGTTCTTGAGCTGGAGCAGCCAGAGCAGCGGGCGCAGGTTGTCGCGGTAGCCGGGCCAGAGGAAGTGACCGTCCTGCGGGTCCTTCTGGAACCAGTTGACGTGGGCGAAGATCGGCTGCTCCTTCGCGGCGCCCACGATGTCGAGGTAGTGGCGCGCGTAGTCGCCCTCGCCGTAGGCCATGAAGGGGCGGTTGGACATCGGGTCGTAGCGCAGCTGGCCGTCGACGCCCTCCGCCGCGAACGTCGCCTCGGCGCCCAGGGTGAGGCCGTCGTAGACGCCTTCGGCGAGGTCGGTGATCGCGCGGATCAGCGGCTCGCGGTCGCTCGTGCGGCCGCCGAAGATGATCGCGTCGATCGGCACGCCGGGCGGGGCGTCGTAGTCGGGGGCGATGTTGGGGACGTTGTCGAGCGTGGTGGTGAAGCGGCTGTTGGGGTGCGCCCAGGGCGCGGTGTCGTTGCTCTTGCGGTCGGCCAGCGGGGAGCCGGTCCAGTCGAGCCAGCCGCGCACGTCCGACGGCGGCTTGGGGGTCTTGCCCTCCCACCACACCTCGCCCGTCGACGGGTTGTAGGCGACGTTGGTGAAGATCGCCTTCGAGCCCTCGTCGACGGAGTGCAGGGCGTTGGGGTTGGTGGTCTCGTTGGTGTCCTTGGCGACGCCGAACACGCCGTACTCGGGGTTCATGCCCATCAGGCGGCCGGACTCCTCGTCGACCCACAGCCACGCGATGTCGTCGCCGTAGAACGCCACGTGGTAGCGATCGCCGAGCGCGTCGGGGGCCGCCATCATCGCGAGGTTGGTCTTGCCCGAGGCGCTCGGGAAGCCGCCGCAGACGTGGTAGGTGCGGCCCGTCTGCTTGTCGTGGATGCCGATGAGCATGTACTGCTCGGCGAGGAACTTCCGGCTCGCCCAGCCGTCGTACGCCCCCTGCCGCAGGCCGTGGGCGATCTTGCCCAGCAGCGCGTTGCCGCCGTAGGAAGACCCGAAGTGCAGGATCGTGCGCTCGTCGGCGACGGTGACGAAGTAGCGCTGGTCGTCGGGGGTGCCCTGACCGAGGTGCTCGAGGTCGCCGGTCACGTGGACGGCGCGGACGAACGAGTCGGGGTCGTCGAGGTCGTTGACGAACTGCACGCCGACGCGGGCCATGCGGATCATGTGGAGCGCGACCGTGCGCGTGTCGGTGAGCTCGACGCCCGCCGCCCAGCGCTCGAGCGGGTTGCCGGCGGGGGCCATCAGGTAGGGGATGACGTACATCGTCCTGCCCGTCGACGCCCCGCGCATCCGCTCGCGCAGCAGCGGCTTCATCTCCGAGGCGGGGCGCCAGTTGTTGTAGACGCCGCGGTCCTTCTCGTCGTTGGTCGCGACGATGGTGCGCTCCTCCGAGCGGGCGGTGTCCTTGTAGTAGCTGCGGGAGTAGTAGCGGCCCTCGCCCGCCGGCTGCAGCTCACCGGCCGCGAGGGACTCCTCGATCAGCCGGGCGTCGTCGGAGGCGTTGACCACCTCGACGCGCTCCGCCCCGGTGAGCTCGGCGTACTCCTTCACGAACTCGCGAACCTTCGGGTTGGTCAACCCGGCCTCGTCCATCACTGCCTCGAGATCTGTCATGGCGCTCCCTCTCGTCGTGCGGCGGTGCGTCGCCGCGATGCGGGTTGCTTGGCACCCTAGGGCACCGCCGCCTCGCCCGATCCGTCCTCCCGGGGGTGCTGATTTCGCCGCTTCGGACTGCGTCGGCTATCCTCGACCAGTCGTCGCGAGCCCGCCGGTTCGCGCAGACGGGCGCCTGTAGCTCAACGGATAGAGCATCTGACTACGGATCAGAAGGTTTGGGGTTCGAATCCCTACAGGCGCGCAAGACATGGATCGCCCCTGAGCTGCGGAGACGCGGGACAGGGGCGATCGTGCGTTGGTGCGAGGCGGTCCCGACCCGCACCGGCTCGCCAGGGACGCCAGGTCAGCGGCCGGCGGTCGCCTCACACCGCGCCTTCAGGCCTTCCGCCTCCAGGTCGACGTACCTCGCGGTCCTCCGCAGGGTCAGCGCTCCGATCAGGGACGCCAGCGGACCGGTGTGGCGGATGCCGAGGCGCACAGCAGTCCGCGACCCGTCGTCGATCGGCTCGACCCAGTGGTCGCCGTAGGTGGTGACGCCGGACTTCGTCGCGACCCATCGGAAGTGTCGTCCCGGGGTGAGCTCATCCACGGTCCACACCATCGCGGGCATGCGCGGTTGCTCGATCTCGACCGCGAGGCCGAGCCCCACCCCCGCCCCGGTGGCGGTCCCCTCGACGATCCGCGCGCTCGTCATGGACGCGGTCCACTCCGGCATCCGCTCGACGTCGGCCAGCACCCGCCAGACGTCGTCGCTCGGTGCGTCGATCACGACTCTTCTGCTGCACTCCGTGGCCATTGCACCCACCGTCCCTTCCTGGACTCCGCGATCGCGGTGTGTACCATATGGTACATCGTCCTCGTCGAAGGTGCCTCCCATGTATCCAGATCCCTCCTGGCCCGTCATCGCCCTGGCGGCACTCCAGGTGGTCGACGGCCTGCTGTGCGTCAAGCCGGTCGCGTTCATCGCCGCGTGCTTCGACGACGTCGGGTTCCCGACGCGCTGGCGCTGGGTCTTCCCGGTGGTCAAGCTCGCCGCGGCCGCGGGACTGCTGGTGGGCCTTGTCGTGCCCTACCTGGCAGCGGCGGCCACGGCCGGCCTGGTCGTGTACTTCGTCCTCGCCATCGGCGCCCACCTCAGGGCGCGGGACCTCGGCCGCAACCTCTTCGTCAACGCGACGGGGATGCTCGCCGTGTGCCTCGGGGTGCTCTACGCCTCGTTCGCCTGAGCCGTGTCACGGAGCAGGGCGGCGTAGAAGTCCAGGTAGCGCTCGTGCGCCCTCGCCACCGCCTCCGTGTCGCCGGTGGCGAGCAGGTCCAGCAGCAGTCCGCGGACCACCGCGATGCCGAGACGCGCGTCGACCGGCGCGTGCTCCGCGTCCCCGGTCGCGGCGGCGAACATGCCGGTCAGGGGCTCCATCCACTCCTCGACGGAGCTCTTGGGCAGCTCTGCCGCCGCGCCGGACCCCTGCAGGCCGGCGGCGTAGAGCTGGAAGAACAACCTCTCGTGCGGGGCGACCGAGGGGCTCGACAATGAGCGCCACATCGCGCGTGCGGCGGCGATGGGGTCCGGGTGGATGGAGGCGAGCTCGACCCGCCGCTCACGCTGCAGGCGTTCGACCTCCTCGACGACCGCCACGAGCAGGCCGTCGAACGAACCGAAGTGGTAGATGAGCATCCGGTGGCTGGTGCCGACCTCTTCGGCCAGACGCCTCAGCGTCCAACCCCCGCTCCCCTCGCGGGCCATGAGCTCGATCGTGGCGTCGAGCAGCCGACGCCGCGGGTCGGTGGGCCCCGCAGAGTCCCCACTGCTCCGCTCCGACACACCCGCAACCCTAGACGACGGCGCGGCTCCGGACGTTGAGCCGGTCACGACGCCGGCTCGGTCCGCGACTCGCGCCACCGCCTCTCGATCCCGTTGAGGAGTGCGGGGTAGACGACCCGGTGACGCAACGGCCTGATGAGCGCCATGTAGGCGCGCCCGAGGCGGCCGTTGGGACGCACGAGGACCGCCATCTGGCCGCGATGACCGCCGCGGCCGTCCGCCACCCAGCCGAGGTGCATCACCGTGTGGACGGTGCGGTTGGCCATCTCGGCGGCCCACTCGTCCCCGGTCTCGTAGAGCGTCACGAACGGTACGCCCGGGAGGTCGCTGCGCGGTGCCCGGACGAGGTCGGCGGGCAGGCGGCCGCGCAGCGATGCCACCCGGTCGCCGAGCCCCGACTCCGGCCGGTCCCACCCGAGGAGCTGGCCGATCCGCCAGCGGGCAGCCCAGAGCACCTGGACGATGCGCGGCGCACTGGCGGGGAAGTCGTCCTCGACGAAGGCCGCGACGAGGGAGCCGAACTCGTCGCCGGCCCCGTTGGTCTCGATGGCCCAGACGTCCTCCAGGGTGAAGTCCCGGGTGGCGTCGTGGATGCGCCACGGCTGGTCGACATGGGCCTGTCGCGGCAGTCTCATGAGGTGCTCTCCGTTCGTCGGGTGCCCTGCGGCGGGACGCGGATGCGTACCACATGGTACAACACGTATGTACCATGTGGTACGTCCGCGGTCCAGCGCAGGCCGCGGCGAGTCGCCCGAGGAGGACCCGGTGGGAGCAGTCGACGTATGGGCACAGCAGGTCACACCGCGCATGGCCGAGCAGCCGTGGATGGCGAGCCTGCTCCGCTGGACGCGCCAGGACAGCCGCGACATCGTCGTCCCGGTGGAGCGGACGGTCGCGACCATGGACGAGGCCGACGTCGACATCGCGCTCCTGTCCGCCTGGCACGGCCCGACCGGTGCGCTGATCAGCAACGACGAGGTGCTCGATGCGGTGAGCACGCGGCCGGACCGGTTCCGCGCCCTCATCAGCGTCGACCTGCACCGGCCCTCCGATGCGGTGAGCACCATCCGGGAGCTGGCGAGCGACGACGCGGTCGTGGGGGTGCGGGTGGTCCCGTGGCTCTGGGACCTGCCACCGGACGACCGGCTCTACTACCCCGTCCATGCAGCATGCGTCGAGACGGGCCTGCCCTTCTGCACCCAGATCGGCCACACCGGGCCGCTCAGGTCCTCGGAGACCGGACGCCCCATCCCCCACCTCGAGCGCGTGCTGCTCGACTTCCCCGAGCTCGTGGTCGTCGGTGGTCACGTGGGCTTCCCGTGGCTCGACGAGGTGACGTCGCTGGTCCTCAAGTTCCCCAACTTCTACGTCGACTCGTCCGCGTACGCCGTCCATCGCCTGCCGACCGCCTTCGTCGACCTGGCGGCGGGAGTGGGCCGCGGGCGCGTCATGTTCGGCACCAACCACCCCATGCTGAGCGCTGCTCGCGCGCTGGAGGGACTGCCCCACCTCGGGTGGGGCGACGACGTGGTCGCGGCGTTCCTCAGCACGACGGCCCGCCGGGTGTTCGACCTGCCCGACCCGCGCTGAGCTGCGCCTAGGATCGACGGGTGCCGCCCATCGACGACGAGTCCCGTCCGCGCGTGGCGGGCTCGGTCGAGCTGACGCCCCAGCAGCGCGTGGGCGGTGACCACCTGCGGATGATCCACGACCACTTCCGCGCCCAGCTGGCAGCCCTGAGCCGCGCCGTGGAGGGCGTACGGGACGGGGCGGGCGACGGGGCGGGCCAGATCGAAGCGGGGGACCTCGCGGCGGTGCGCGCAGGGGTCCACGGCCTCGCGCCGGCACTGACCGCCCAGCAGGTCGCCGGGATGTGCGGGCAGGTCTGCCGCTTCCTGACGATGCACCACTCGATCGAGGACCAGCGCCTGTTCCCCGCCGTCGCGACCCTGGAGAGGTACCGCCCCGTCGCCGTGCGGCTGGGCGAGGAGCACCTGGTCGTCCACGCCCACCTCGAACGGGTCGACGACCTGGCCGTGGCCGTCGCGTCCGACCCGGCCCGGGTCGAGGAGATGCTGGCCGCGGTCACCGACCTCCGGACCGACCTCGAGTCGCACTTCGCCTACGAGGAGGCCGAGATGGCCGAGCCGCTGGGACTGCTGGGGCTCCTCGTCTAGCTGCCCCCGGGCGCCGCTCACCCCGTCGTGCGGGACTCCTGGTGCCCCCAGCGGAGCTGGTAGGCCATCAGCGGCTGGAGGGCGGCGAGCAGGTCGCGTCCGCGCGGGGTGAGCCGGTAGCGCACCTGGACGGGGGTCGACGGCACGACCTCGCGCTCGACGAGGTCGTGGGCCTCGAGCTCGCGCAGGCGGGCGGTGAGGAGGCGGGCGGAGAGCCCGTCGACCGCGGCCTCGATCTCGCCGAACCGGGTCGCACCGCGACCGAGGGCGAGCATGATCGCTCCGGTCCAGCGGCGCCCGACGAACTCCAGGATCGGGGTCGCCTCGCGGCAGGTGGCGTCGTCGATCAGGTCGCGGGGGGCGAGGGTCCGGGTCACTTACCCATCGTAACCCGCTTACCCCAGGTTGTCCCGGTGGCGTCGAGGACGGATCCTTGGGGCATGCCCGACTACGGCCACTCCCTTCGCTTCGGCACCTTCCTGACCCCCACGGCCGCGACGCCGCAACGACCCGTCGACCTCACGCTGGTCAGCGAGGACCTCGGCTACGACCTCGCGACCTTCCAGGACCACCCCTACCAGCCGTCGTTCCTCGACACGTGGACCCTGATGGCGTACGCGGCGGCTCGCACCGAGCGGATCCACCTCTCGGGCAACGTGCTCAACCTGCCGCTGCGGCAGCCGGCGGTGCTCGCCAAGTCGGTGGCCAGCCTCGACCTGCTCAGCGGCGGCCGGGTGGCGCTCGGGCTGGGCGCCGGCGGGTTCTGGGACGCGATCGAGGCCTACGGCGGCACCCGGCTCGCCCCCGGCGAGGCGGTCGACGCCCTGGCCGAGGCCATCGAGATCATCCGTGGCATCTGGGACACCGGCGACCGCTCGGTGCTCGCCGTGCCCGGCTCCCACCACCGGGTCCACGGCGCGAAGCGCGGCCCGGCGCCGTCGCACCGGGTGCCGATCTGGCTCGGCGCCCTCAAGCCCCGGATGCTGCGGCTGATCGGGCGCTCCGCCGACGGCTGGCTGCCCTCGCTGGCCTACCTGCAGCCCGGCGACCTCCGGCGCGGCATGGCCACCATCGACGCCGCCGCCCGCAAGGCCGGCCGCGACCCGGCCGAGGTGACCCGCCTGCTCAACGTCGGCCCCGACCTGGGCGCCGACGACCTCGTGCGCCTCGCCGTCGAGGACGGGGTCAGCACCTTCATCGTGACGGGCGACGACGAGGGCGGCCTGCGCCGCTTCGCCGGCCTCTTCGACGAGGTCCGCGAGCGGGTCGCCGAGGCGCGCAGCGCCAGCGGCACGACGGTGCGTACGACCGTGCGCGGTCCGGCGGCGCTCGCGCGGCGGCTGCCCGGCATCGCGTACGACGACCTCCCGGACACCCTGGCCGAGCGGGCCGTCGAGCCGGGTGACGCGGCCTACGCCCGCTACCGCTCGGCCTACCTGCGGGGCGGCGCGCCGGGCCTGGTGCTGCGACCGCGCACCGTGGCGGAGGTGCAGGAGGCGGTCGCCGTCGCGAGCGAGCACCGCGACCTGCCCCTCGGCATCCTCAGCGCAGGGCACGGGATCTCGGGCCGCTCGCTCAACCACGGCGGGCTCGTCGTCGACGTGAGCGCGCTCGACTCCATCGAGGTGCTCGACCCGGAGGCCGGCACGGTGCGGATCGGGCCGGGCGCCCGGTGGGCCGGCGTCGCCCGGGCGCTGGCCCCGCACGGCCTGGCGATCAGCAGCGGCGACTACGGCGGCGTGGGGGTCGGCGGGCTGGCGACCGCGGGCGGCATCGGCTGGTTCGCCCGCTCGCACGGCCTCACCATCGACCACCTGACCGCCGTCGAGCTGGTGCTGGCCGACGGCCGGGTGGTCCGGGCGACGGCCGAGGAGGAGCCCGACCTGTTCTGGGCGGTGCGCGGCGCCGGGGCCAACTTCGGCATCGCCACCTCCTTCGACTTCACCGCCGCCCGCGTGGGCACCATCGCCTTCGCCCAGCTCGCCTTCGACGCGAGCGACACCGCGACGTTCCTCGAGCGGTGGGGCCGCGCGATCGAGGAGGCCGACCGCAGCGTCACCGGTCAGGTCGTCCTCGGCCGGCGGCGCGGTGGGCAGCGGATCGCCCAGGCGATGCTCGTCGTCGAGTCCGACGACCCCGAGACCGTCGTCGCACGGCTGCAGCCGGTGGCCGAGGTGGCGCCGCTCGTGCAGCAGGACGTCGCCCTGACGACGTACGACCAGGTGATGGGGCTGTTCGGCAGCGACGAGCCGCAGCAGGGCCAGGGCGAGCCGCGCACCCACTCGGGGCTGGCCGACCACCTCACCCCCGAGCTCGCCGCGGAGGTGGCCGCCCTGCTCGACGGCGGGTCGTCCTACTTCTTCTCCCTCCGTGCGGTCGGAGGTGCGGTCAGCGACGTGCCGAGCCACGCCACGGCCTACGCCGGGCGCAGCGCGGGCTTCTCGCTGTCGGCGTTCGGGGCCGACGGCCGCTTCGACGACGCCTGGGAGCGGCTGGTGCCGCACCTGTCCGGCAGCTACCTCAGCTTCGAGACCGGCACCGGACCGGTCTGGCTCGAGCGGGCCTTCCCGCCGGCCCACCTCGCCCGGCTGCGCGAGCTCAAGGCCAGGTTCGACCCCACGGGCCTGTTCCGCGACAACTTCTTCATCCCTCCGACCGTCGCCACGGCCGCCGACCTCGCCTCTGAGGGCCCGGCCGCGTGAGGCGGGTCGTCCTCGACGTCGACACCGGGATCGACGACGCCCTCGCGCTCCTCTACGCCGTCACCAGCCCGGCCCTGGAGCTCTGCGGGGTCACCACCGTGGTCGGCAACGTCCCGGCCGAGGTGGCCGCCCGCAACTCCGCGGCCGTCCTGGGCCATGCGGGCGCCCGCGAGGTGCCCGTGGCGCTCGGCGCCACGACCACGCTCTCCGGCGCCGGCGCGCGGGAGGGCGCGAGCAACCACGGCCCCGACGGGCTCGGCGGGGTCCGGCTGGCGTCGGCGCGCCAGTCGGCGTACGCCGACCCCGTGGCCGTGCTGCGCACCGCGGCCGACGGCGGCCCGGTCACCCTCGCCGGCCTGGCACCCCAGACCAACCTGGCCTCGCTCGCCCACCTCGCCGACGACCTGGTGCTCGTCGCGGGCGAGCTCGCGGTCGAGGAGCCGCCCGAGCTCAACGCCGCCCACGACCCCGACGCCACCGCCCACGTCCTGGCGAGCGAGCGACCCACGACGCTCTACGTCGCGGACGTGTTCGAGCAGGTCGCGGTGGCGCCGGGCGACGTCGAGCGCCTCCGGTCCTCCGCCCGCCCGGCCGCGGCCCTGGCGGGCGCGCTGCTGGCCGTGCGCCGCGCCCACCTCGTCGGCGACGCCGGCGCGCTCGTCCTCCTCACCCACCCGCACCTGTTCCGCGTCGAGCCGCGACGGATGGGGCAGGTGGGCGCCCACCTCACCGAGGCCGGTGACGGCCGCGTGCTGCCGGTGGCGGTGGAGGTGGACGCCCCGGCGGTGGCACGGACGTTCGTCGAGGCGCTGCTCGCGCACTGAGGAGGCACGGCGCTCTGGCGCACGTACTTCGAATGCGAAACACTGTGGGCATGTCGAGCCGTCTCGGTCCCCGTCTGCGCAGGTCGGTGCGGCTCGCCTTGGTGGCGGCGCTGCTGGGCGCGGGAGCGTCGGCCTGTGCCGACGATCCGGACCCCGCGGACGCCCCGCAGCCGCCGACTGCGGAGGTCACCTCCCTGGCGGATCGCTGCCTCAGCGCCTACCCGGACGGCGTGCCGGTCGAGCGCGTCGTGCTGGAGGGGGACGGCACGGACATCGTCGGGGCCATCGTG
This sequence comes from Nocardioides sp. Z24_21, assembly GCF_058134345.1. Lineage (NCBI taxonomy): Bacteria > Bacillati > Actinomycetota > Actinomycetes > Propionibacteriales > Nocardioidaceae > Nocardioides > Nocardioides sp. Z24_21. Next base: position 182,727 of record NZ_JBYTTH010000002.1, on the reverse strand, counting down.
GGCGACTCCCCGGCGACGACGGCGGTCGTGCTGCTCCCGCAGATCGGCCCGGCGGGCCTGTGCGGATGGCTGCCCTATGCCGCCGTCATGGCACGTGCCGGGATCACGTCGTTGCCCATGGACCCCTGCGGCTACGGCGAGTCCGCGTGTGACGACGTGCCGATCGAGACCCAGGTCGAGCTCGCGATCGACCACCTGCGTGACCTCGGGGCGGACCGCGTCGTGCTGATGGGCGCCTCGATGGGCGGGTCGCAGACGGTGCGAGCGGTGGGTGCGGGCGCCGAGGTCGACAGCTGGGTCGACCTCTCCGGCCCCAGCGCCTGGGAGGGCGAGTGGCTGCTGGACGTGGCCGGGGACGTCGACGAGCCCGGCCTCGTGGTCCGGGCGCGCAGCGACGGCGACCCCGGCGAGTTCGCGCGAGCCCGACGGCTGGCGGCGCGCACGGGCGCGACGTTCGTCGAGGCGCCCTCGGGGCACGGGTGGGACATGCTGCTCGACGTCGACCGCCGTCCCACCCGGGTGGGACGGGCCGTGCTGGAGTTCGTCTGCTCCGGCCGGCCCGAGGCGTGCAACGACCGGTAGGCGCGGAAGCCGCTGGTCAGCGGTGCCAGGTCGCGGACACGTCGTCCAGGCCGTGGGCGATGCGTCCCAGCGCCGCCCGGAGCTCGTCCCGCGCGGCCGCACCCCCGACCGACCGGTCGAGGCGGCGTACGACGTCGGCCACGATCGCCTCGCACGCCGTCCGCTTGGCCTCGCCCGCCGGGGTCAGCGTGAGGGTGACCGAGCGTCCGTCGCTCTCCGACCTCGTGCGCCTCAGGTGGCCCCGACGCTCCAGGAGGTTGAGGTAGCCCGTGAGGGTGCCCGGCGACAGCGAGAGCCGCTCGGCGAGGCGGCCGGGGGTGTCCGCTCCGCGGTGCACCTGGCCGTAGACGGCGTAGTGGGCGGGCGCGACCCCCTCGCGCAGGAGCGCGGTCTTCAGGAGCGCTCCGATGCGCTGGTCCAGCACGAAGAGGTCCAGCAGCAGGTTGCTGCCCGGCTCGTCGAGCACGGGCGGGGGCGGGTCCGAGGAACGCCGTGGCATGGCGGCACCCTACGGCGGGCCGCTACCACTCGCCCAACGCGGCGAACCGCTCCCCGATGAGCCGGTGGGTCTGCGAGTCGGGGTGCAGGTTGTCGGGCAGCGGCAGCCGCTCGGCGTCCGCCGGGCCGTAGAGCGCGAGGCCGTCGACGTACGCCAGGTGCGGGTCGGCGCGCCGCTCGACCACCTCGGCGAGCACCTCGCGCACGACCTCCAGGGTCAGCGCGCCCCGCCCGACCGCCTCGGGGTCGCCGGTGGCGACGAAGGCGACCCGCCCCTCGGCCAGCGCCTCCATGTCCGGGCCCGTCGGGCCGGGCGTCGCCTCGTGGATCCCGCAGTGGACGGGTGAGACCAGCCGGATCGGCGTACGCGGGTGGCCGTCGCGGATCGTGTCGAGCCAGCCGTGCAGCGCCGGACCGAGCGCACGGCGGCGCAGCAGGTCGGTGTTGACGAGGTTGATGCCGATCTTGAGGCTGATCACGTCGGCCGGGGTGTCGCGGAGGGTGCGGGCGACGAACGGGTCGAGCAGCGCGCTGCCGCCGAGCCCGAGGTTGACCAGGTCGAGGCCCGCGAGACGGGCGGCCACCACGGGCCAGGGCTCGGTGGGGTGGGTCGCGACCGAGCCGTGGCTGATCGAGCTGCCGTGGTGCACCCAGCGCGGCCGCTTCTGCACGAGCGGCGCGAGCGGGCCGTCGGCCCGAAGGTCGATGAGCTCGGTCTGCTCGTCGTGCGGGAGCCAGACCTCGACGTGGCGCTCCCCCGCGGCGTCGGGCGCGGGCAGGTCGATCACCAGGGTGACCGGCTCGCCGGCGGTGAGCGTGCTGGCGCCGGTCATCATGTCGACGTCGAGCACGTTGCCACCGGGCGCCTGCACCCGCTGCACCAGCTCGCCGTCGACCAGCACGTCGTACCAGCCGTCGGGCCGCGCGGGCGCGCCGACGTAGCGCCGCTTGGTGGGCAGCACGTCGAGCTCGAGCCGCGTGGCCGCGGTGCGCAGCGCGAGGCGTACGCCGGCGGGCTGGGCCTCGACGAGGCGCAGCTGCGGGTCGTCGGTCTGACGGCGAGCCCACGCGGGCAGCCGGTGCGGCAGCAGGCCGCGCGCCGTCTGCTCGAGCTCGAGCGCGCCGGCGACGAGGGCGGGGTCGATCATCGTGCCTCCCAGGAGCGCAGCAGGGTGTCGAGCCCGTCGAGCACGCGCTCCCACGTGTCGTCGGACGTGGGGGCGCTCGCACCGCCGTGGCCGAAGGCGCCGGCGGCGTCGAGGGCGGCGTAGCCGTGGAAGGTCGCGCCGAGCAGGCGCACCGCGTGGGTCTCGTCGGCGGCCGACAGCGCGTAGCCGCGCAGGGCGGACCGGGTCAGCTCGGCGTGCCGCGGGCCGGCGCTGGCCGCGGCGGCCTCGGCGTCGAGCGGCAGCCGGGTGGCGGCGTAGCGCCCCGGGTGGGCGCGGGCGTAGTCGCGCCAGACGCCGCCGAGGGCGACCAGCGCCGACCGGCCGCCGACCCCGGCGAGCGCGGCCGCGACCGCCTCGGCGGTCTCCTCGAGCGCGAGCAGCGCCACCCGGACGCGGACGTCGTCGGCGCTGCGGACGTGGGTGTAGAGGCTCGGGGTCGCGATGCCGAAGCGCTGGGCGAGCGCCGCGAGGGTCACGCGATCGAGGCCGACCTCGTCGGCGAGCTCGGCGGCGGCCTCGGCGACGCGCCCGCTGGTCAACCCGGCTCGGGGCATGGTGCGGCCCCCTTCCTCATGCGGTGAGGCTCTCACCTTAGGGCATGAGGAAGGGGGCCCTTGATCAGCGGCTGCGGGTGGCCTTGCGCGCCGCGTCCACCTCGTCCTTGGCGCCCTCGCTGACGAGCGCGCCGCTCGCGCCCTGCAGGTGGGCCCGGATGAACCAATGGTACTGCTCGAGCTCTCCGGTCTGCCCGGTGAGGATGTCCTCGGTGACGGGGTCGTCCTCGACCGCCTCGATCGCCGCACGATGGTCGGCGATGATGCCGGCGTAGACGAGGTCGAGGGCGGCGAGGTGCGCCGCGGTGTCGGCGCGGCCGAGGTCGTAGTCGTCCCACGAGCGGGCCGCGACGAGGGCGCCGGGCAGGCCGTTGGGCGGGACGCCCAGCGTCGACATCCGCTCGGCGAGCACGTCGACCATGGCGCGGACGCCGTCGATCTGCGGGTCGAGCATCTCGTGGACGCCGATGAAGTGCGGGCCCACGACGTTCCAGTGCGCGTGCTTGAGCGTGAGCGCGAGGTCGTTGAGGGCGTGCACCCGCATCTGCAGGGCGTCGGCGACGGCGTGGCCCGTCGCGGTGTCGAGGCCCGGGACGGTCAGCGGCGCGTCGGCGTCGCTGGTGACCTGGGACGGGGTGGCGGTACGTGTCGTCTTCTTGGTCATGTCCTCCAACCTAGGCCCGGCGCGCAAGCCCGTCGCGGGCGGGGCACCGGCCTCGTCGGCCCCCTCCCCCGCTCGGGTGAGGAGCCGTCGCGGAGCCGGTGGCACCGTGGTCCGCATGGCCGAGAAGAAGACGACGACGAAGGATCCCGGACCGTCGGTCAAGGACGCGGAGGTCTACGAGGCCCTGCGCGACGACGGCGCCAGCAAGGAGAAGGCGGCCCGCATCGCCAACGCCTCGGCCGCCCGCGGCCGCTCGTCGGTCGGCGAGCGCGGCGGCGAGGCGACGGCCTACGAGGACCGCACGGTCGACGAGTTGCGCAGGCGCGCCGCCGAGCTCGACATCGAGGGCCGCTCGACGATGTCGAAGGCCGAGCTGATCGACGCGCTCCGCAACCACTGAGACCGACCCGGCGCTCGAGCCGGCTCGAGACGCGCCCACTCGACTGTCGAGCCGGCTCACGATGCGCCGACTGGACCCTCGAGCCGGCACACGACGCGCCGACTGGACCATCGAACCGGCCCAAGATGCGCCGCCTCGGGGGCGAACTGTGGTCAGGATGCGCCGACTCGGCGGGAGATCACGGCGAAGATGCGCCCACTCGACTAACGGGGGTCGAGCTCGGCGAGGGCGCGGAGCCAGGTCCGGTCGGCGTCGGTCGCGGAGGTCGCCGGGGCCGGGGCGGCGACGTCGAGCAGGCGCGCGGCCGCCGGGGGCACCTCGCCGCCGGCGGCGCGTACGACGTCGGCGAGCACCCGGCCCGCCGCCACCGCGGCCCCGCGGTGGGTGCTGATCACCGCCTCGTAGCTCGCCGCGGCGGGCACCTCCCACGCGGCGACGAGCGCGGCGTAGGACTCCCCGAGGCACACCACCGCCCACTCCCGGCGCAGCGGGGAGTCGGCCGGCAGCTGGCACCGCACCGGCGCCGCGGCGAGGTCGGCGGGCGTCTCGTCGTCGAAGTCGGCGACCACCGCCGACCAGGCCGCGGTGCGCCCGAGCTCCTCCCACCGGTGGCGCGAGGAGGCGTAGCGGTGCCCGAGCTGGAACGCCCCGAGCACGACGGACCGGTCGCCCCGGGCCAGGCACTCGTCCTCCACCGCGTGGGACGCGGCGATCAGGGCGCGCCGGTGCAGCCGCAGCGGCCGGACGCCCGGGGCGGCCGAGGTGGCCGCCGCGAAGGCCGACCGCTCACCGCGGACCTCCTGCTCACGCACCACGGAGTCGATGGCCACCTGGAGCGGGAGGCCGGTCTCGCGCACCTCCAGCACGCGCCGCACCAGCTCGACGTCGGCGTCGGTGAAGCGCCGGTGCCCCGAGGCGGACCGCTGGCCGGAGGGGAACCCGAACCGGTGCTCCCAGGTGCGCAGCACGCCCGGCGTGACGCCTGCCCGCGCCGCCAGCACCCCGATGCTGAACCCGTCCGTCACCACGACCTCCTCGAGAAACCGACGCCCACACCCTTGTCAGGGATGCTCGCATAACTTATACAGGTGTGTAGAGGTTTTTGTCCCATTCCTTCGGATGTCAGGAGACTCCCATGGGCAGCATGATCCTCATCAGCACCGTCGCCATCCTCGTCGCGATCGTGGGCTGCGCCGTGATCTGGCGCCTCGACGCCCTCCGCGCCGACGAGATCGCCCACACCCGACCGCCGGAGCAGCCGCGCCCCCAGGTCGGCCCCGCCGACGGCTCCGGCCCCGCACCCCTGCGCGCGTCGTCCTGACCTCCCTTCCGTCAGTCAGGGCGACGCCCCGGGCGGGCCCCAGGGTGGGCCGGGTGGACCCCCGGCCCGGTCCACCCGGACGGGTGTCCTTGTCCGACCACCGCCGTGGCAGGTTGGAGGAAGGACCAGCTGGTCCCGCACCTACCTCAGAGGAGGAACGACGATGGGTCTGGACGACAAGTTCGACAACAAGTCCGACGAGCTCAAGGGCAAGGCCAAGGAGGCCACCGGCAAGGCCACCGACGACGAGAAGCTCGAGACCGAGGGCAAGACCGACCAGGCCGGCGCCAACCTCAAGCAGGCCGGCGAGAAGGTCAAGGACGCCTTCAAGGGCTGATCCGGCTGCACGGGCCATCCGCTCGCCGACCGGCGCGGCAGCCGCGTACGCCGCGCATGCCGCGCCGGTCGCTGGGTACGAGCGGGCCATGACCAACGACCCCGACAAGATCGATCCGTCGAAGCAGAGTGGCCGCCCCGTCATGCTCACCGGGGCCCTCGTGGGCCTCTTCCTCGCCCTCGCCCTGATGGTGGTCGTCTACCTGCTCGCCCGCTGACGCGCCCCCCACCGCCCGCCTCCGCTGCGGGTGTCGGTCGGCGCTCATAGGGTGGCGCCCGTGACCCTGCACCTCCACACCGCCGAGCGCACCGACGCGCTGGCCGACGGCTTGGCGGACCTGCTGGTCACCCCGCTGCCCGATCCGTTCGCGCGCGAGGTCGTCGTCGTGCCGGCCCGCGGCATCGAGCGCTGGCTGACCCAGCGCCTCTCGCACCGCCTCGGCGTCGGCGCGCGCGGCGGCGACGGCGTGTGCGCGGGCGTCGAGTTCGTCACCCCGTCCTCCCTGGTGTCGATGCTGCTCGACCGCGACGCCGACGACCCGTGGAGCCCCGACCGCCTGGCCTGGCCCCTGCTCGAGGTGGTCGACGAGGCGATGGGCACTGCCGGGTTCGAGGACCTCACCCGCCACCTCGGCGCCGGCGATCCCGGCGACGAGCGCTCCGCACGCCGCTACGCGGTGGCCCGCCGCCTCGCCGGGCTCCTCTCCTCCTACGCCGTCCAGCGTCCGCAGCTGGTGCGCGACTGGAGGGCCGGACGCGACACCGACGGCGCGGGCGGGCCGCTCGACACCGACCTGCGGTGGCAGGCCGAGCTGTGGCGCCGGCTGCTCGCCCGCGTCGACGCGCCCCCACCCGACCTGCGCCACGAGACGACCCTGCGGCTGCTGCGCGACGGCGACGACGGGCTCGACCTGCCCGGCCGCCTCTCGCTGTTCGGCCACACCCGGATGCCGGTGACCGAGGTGGAGCTGCTGCGCGCCCTGGCCGGGCGCCGCGACGTCCACCTGTGGCTGCCGCAGCCCTCCCCCGCCCTCTGGGAGGCGCTGGCCTCGACGGCGGCGGCCGGGCCCGTGCCGCGGGCCGACGACCGGTCCGCCGACCTCGTCGCGCACCCGCTCCTCGCCTCGCTCGGCCGCGACACGCGCGAGCTGCGCCGCACGCTCGGCGAGCTCGATCCCGAGCAGCACCCGTCGGGCCACGCCGATCCCGCCACCCTGCTCGGCTGGCTGCAGTCCGACCTGCGGGCCAACCGGCTGGCCGACGCGGGCACCCGCGCCGGGCGCGTACGGGCGCGCACCGACCTGTCCGTGCAGGTGCACGCGTGCCACGGCACCGCCCGACAGGTCGACGTGCTGCGCGAGGTCCTGGTCGGGCTGCTCCAGGACGACCCGACGCTCGAGCCGCGCGACATCCTCGTGATGTGCCCCGACATCGAGACCTACGCCCCGCTCATCTCGGCGGGCTTCGGCCTCGCCGACGTGGCCCACGAGGACGTCGGGCACCCGGCGCACCGCCTGCGGGTGCGCCTCGCCGACCGGTCCCCCGGCGCGACCAACCCGCTCCTCGGGGTCGCCGCCGACCTCGTCGAGCTGGCCGCCGGCCGGATGACGGCCACCGCCGTGCTCGACCTCGCCGCTACCGAGCCGGTCCGGGCCCGCTTCGGCCTCACCGACGACCATCTCGAGCGGATCGCGCGATGGGTCGACCAGGCAGCCATCCGGTGGGGCTACGACCGCGACCACCGCGCCGGCTTCGGCCTCGACCTCGACGCCAACACCTGGCTCGCCGGCCTGCAGCGGGTCCTGCTGGGCGCGGCGATGTCCGGGGAGGGGCACCGGTCCGTGGGCGGCACGCTGCCGCTCGACGACGTCGGCGACGGCCACCTCGACCTCGTCGGCAGCTTCGTGGAGATGGTCGAGCGCCTCCACGCGTTCGTGCGGGAGGCGGCCGCCGCGACGACCGTCGGCGACTGGACGGGCGCGCTCGGCCGGGCGGTGCACGGGCTCACCCTCAGCGGCACCGACGACGCCTGGCGGGTCGCGCAGTTCGACCGCGAGCTCGCCCGCATCGACGCCGGCGTCGGCGACCACGACACCCGCCTGCGCCACGCCGACGTACGCGCGCTGCTGCGCCACCGGCTGCGCGGGCGCCCGACGCGGAGCAACTTCCGCACCGGCACCCTGACGGTCTGCACGATGGTGCCGATGCGGTCGGTGCCGCACCGCGTGGTGTGCCTCGTCGGGCTCGACGACGGCGTCTTCCCGCGGCTCGAGGCCGTCGACGGCGACGACGTGCTGGCCCGACGACCGATGACCGGCGAGCGCGACATCCGCTCCGAGGACCGCCAGCTCCTGCTCGACGCGATCGGCGCCGCCACCGAGACGCTCGTGGTGACCTACGCCGGCCGCGGCGAGCACACCAACGACGACAAGCCGCCGGCCGTCCCGCTCGGCGAGCTCCTCGACGCGCTCGACCGCACGGCCAGCGCGCCCGTGCGGGACCACGTCCTCGTCCACCACCCGCTCCAGCCCTTCGACGAGGCCAACCTCACCGCAGGCGCGCTGGTCGCCCCCGGCGACCGCCCCTTCTCCTTCGACCGCACGGCACTCGCCGGCGCCCAGGCGGCGCGGGCACCCCGGCCGGCGCCGCGCTCGCTCGTGCCGGGCCCGCTCGCGCCGCCCGAGCCCGCCCGCGAGGTGGAGCTCGCCGACCTCCACGACTTCCTCGCCCACCCGGTGCGCAGCTTCCTGCGCCACCAGCTGCGCATCACCACCCCCTACGACGTCGACGAGACCAAGGACGCGATCCCGATCTCGCTCGACGGGCTGGAGAAGTGGGACGTCGGCGACCGGCTGGTGCGCGACGTGCTCGACGGCGGCGAGCCCCAGGCCGCGATGCTCGCCGAGCAGCTGCGCGGGCTCCTCCCGCCCGAGGACCTCGGCGCCGCCATGCTCACCGAGATCGTCCAGCGGGTGCGTCCGCTCGTCGAGGCCGCGGTGCCGTTGCGCCGGGGTCCCGCCCGCACCCTCGACGTCGACATCGACCTCGGCGACCGCCGGCTGACCGGCACGGTGGGCGGCGTCTTCGGCAACAATCTCGTCGCGGTGAGCTACTCCAGCCTCGGCGCCAAGCACCGGCTGGCCGCGTGGCTCGACGCCCTGGCCCTGGCCGCCGGCCACCCCGACGAGAACTGGACCGCCCACACGATCGGCCGGTGGGGGCGATCCGGACGTCGGGCGCTGGTGTCCCCGATGCCCGACGACGACGCCCGCGCCCACCTGCGCGACCTCGTGGCCGTGATGGAGCGCGGACGCTGCGAGCCCCTGCCGCTGCCGGTGCGCACCAGCCTGGCCTACGCCGAGGAGTTCGCCATCGCCACCCGCGCGGGCGGCGGCAGCCAGGCCGACCCCGACGCCAAGGCCCGCGCCGAGTGGGAGACCCCGCGCTTCAACGAGTCCGGCTTCCCCAAGGAGGACGGCGACCAGTGGCACGTCCGCGCCTGGGGCGAGCGCGCCCCCTACGACCTGCTCGCGGCGCCGCTGCTCCCCGACGAGCGGGCCGCAGTCGACGAGCCGGCCGGTGGCACCGCGGCCCCCCACCGCTTGGGCCACTACGCCCTGCGGGTCTGGTCGCCGCTGCTCGCCCACGAGCTGGTGCGGGGGATCTGACATGAGCGAGCTGCCCGACCTGGCTGCCATGGAGACCTTCGACATCTGCGGCCCCCTGCCCACGGGCACCACCCTGCTCGAGGCGAGCGCCGGCACCGGCAAGACCTGGACGATCGCCGCGCTGGTGACGCGCTACGTCGTCGAGGGCGTGGCCACGTTGGAGGAGATGCTCGTCGTCACCTTCACCCGCGCGGCCAGCCAGGAGTTGCGCGACCGGGTGCGCCGCCAGCTCGACGAGGCTGCCGCCGTCCTCGCCGACCCGACCACCGCCGACCCGGCCAACCGCCTGCACCACTGGCTCCTCGACGCCGACGAGGCCGAGCGCGTCGTGCGCCGCGCCCGGCTCACCGAGGCGCTGACCTCGTTCGACGCCGCGACCATCGCCACCATCCACCAGTTCTGCCAGCTGGTGCTGCGCAGCCTCGGCGTCGCCGGCGACACCGACACCGGCGCCGTCCTCGTCGAGGACCTGGAGCAGCTGACCACCGAGGTCACCGACGACCGCTACCTCCACCTCTTCGCCCGTCAGCAGCACGCCTCGTGGACCCGCGACGACGCGCTGGGCATCGCCCGCGCGGTCGTGGGCGATCCCCGCGCCCGGGTGGCGCCGCAGGAGGCGCTGGTCGAGGAGCCCGACGGGCTCCCGGCCGCGCGCGTGCGGTTCGCCTGCGACGTGCTCGGCGAGATCGAGCGCCGCAAGCGCCGCCTGGGCGTGCTGTCCTACGACGACCTCCTCGGCCAGCTCGCCGACGCGCTGCGCGACGACGACGCCCCGGCCCGCGCCCGGATGCGCCAGCGCTGGAAGGTCGCGCTGATCGACGAGTTCCAGGACACCGACCCGGTGCAGTGGCAGGTCTTCGAGCGGGCGTTCCACGGCGTCGCCACGCTGGTGCTCATCGGCGACCCCAAGCAGGCCATCTACGCCTTCCGCGGCGGCGACATCGTCACCTACCTCGAGGCGGCCGAGCAGGCCACGACCCGGCAGACCCTCGGGGTCAACTGGCGTGCCGACCAGCCGCTGCTCGACTCGCTCCACGTGCTGGTCGAGGGCGCCGCCCTGGGCGACGAGCGCATCGCCGTCCACCCCGTGTCCGCGCACCACCGCGCCCCCCGGCTCGACGGGGCCGGGCCGCCGTTCCGGCTGCGGGTGGTGCGCCACGACGAGCTCGGGCGCCGGCGTCCGCGCATCGGCGACTGGCGCCAGCACGTGCTCACCGACCTCGCCGCCGACGTCAAGCGGCTGCTGACCAGCGACGCCACCGTCGGCGCGGGCGACGAGACCCGGCCGATCGAGCCCAAGGACGTCGCGGTGCTCGCCGCCCGTCGAGCCGACCTGCTCGCCGCGCAGGACGCCCTGGCCGCCGTCGGGGTGCCCGCCGTGCTCAACGCCGGCGGCTCAGTCTTCAAGACCGCCGCGGCCACCCAGTGGCTCACGCTGCTCGAGGCGCTCGAGCAGCCCCACCGCGCCGACCGGGTGCGCGCCGCGGCGCTGACCGACTTCTTCGGGCGCACGGCCGAGGACCTCCTGGCCACGCCCGACCCGACCGACGCGCTGAGCGAGCACGTACGCCGCCTCGCCGACGTCTTCGCCGCCCGCGGGGTGGCCGCGGTGCTGGAGAGCGCGGTGCTCGACGGGCTCACCTCCCGGGTGCTGGGCCGCGTCGGCGGCGAGCGAACGCTCACCGACCTGCGCCACGTCGGCGAGGCGCTGCACAAGGTCACCGTCAGCGAGCGGTTCGGCGTGGTCGGTCTGCTCGGCTGGCTGCGGACGCAGGTGGCCGACGACAAGGTCGAGGTCGCCTCCGAGCGCACCCGCCGGCTCGACTCCGACGCCGCCGCCGTCCAGCTGGTCACCATCCACGGCAGCAAGGGGCTGGAGTACCCCGTCGTCTACCTGCCGACGCTGTGGGACCGCTGGGTGCGCGACGAGGACGTCCCGCTCTTCCACGACGCCGACGGCGAGCGCTGCCGCGACGTCGGCGGTCCGAGCCGGTGGCGCGACGCGGCCGTCGCCGCGAGCCGTCACGAGGATGCCGGCGAGTCCCTCCGGCTGCTCTACGTCGCCCTCACCCGGGCCCAGTCGCAGGTCGTCGCCTGGTACTGCCCCACCGCCAACAACACCGCCAGCGCGCCGCTCCACCGGATGCTCTTCGGGCGAGCGCCCGGGCACGCCCGCGTCAACGACGAGCAGCCGGTCGTCGGCGACGACGAGCTGGTCGAGATCCTGGGCCGCTGGAAGGCGGCCGGCGGACCGCAGCCCGAGCTCGCCGTCCTCGGACCCGTCGACACCACCCCGATCCAGCGCGACCTCCCCCCGCTGGCGGTGCGCCGCTTCGACCGCGACGTCGACACCGACTGGCGCCGCACGTCCTACTCCGCGCTGGCCGCCGCCGGCGCCCCGCACGGCGGTGCCGCCGAGCGGGTGCTGTCCGAGCCCGACGACGCGCCCGACCTCGACGACGTCGAGCTCGACGCGCTCGACGACGGGCCCGTCCCCGAGCCCGACCTCGACCTGGCGGCCGTCGACTCGCCGATGGCCGACCTGCCGGTGGGCGCGGAGTTCGGCTCGCTCGTCCACGAGGTCCTCGAGCACGCCGACCCCGCCTCGCCCGACCTCCGCGCCGAGCTCCTCGCGCAGATCGAGGAGCACCGGGCCTGGTGGGCGGTCGACGTCGACGCCGACGTGCTCGCCGACGCGCTCGTGGCGGTCTGCGACTCCCCCCTGGGCCCGCTGGCGGGCGGGCTGACGCTGCGCGAGATCCACGTCGGCGACCGGCTGCGCGAGCTCGACTTCGAGGTGCCCCTCGCCGGGGGCGACCTGGCCGCCGCCCGCGACGCGACCCCGGTCGTCCTGGGCGACCTCGGCCCGCTGCTCCGTGCCCATCTCCCGGCCGGCGACCCGCTGCTGGCCTTCGCCGCGACGCTGGAGTCCGATCCCGACCTCGCGGGGCAGCGTCTGCTGGGCTACCTCACCGGCTCGATCGACGTCGTGGTCCGGGTGCCGGTCGAGGGCCGCACCCGCTACCTGACCGTCGACTACAAGACCAACTGGCTGGGCGACCGCGCCACGCCCGCCACGGCCTGGGACTACCGGCCGGCCGTCCTCGACGAGGCGATGGGGCACTCCGACTACCCCCTCCAGGCGCTGCTCTACGTCGTGGTGCTCCACCGCTACCTGCGCTGGCGGCTGCCGGGCTACGAGCCTGCCGAGCACCTCGGTGGGGTGCTCTACCTCTACCTGCGCGGCATGTGCGGCCCCGAGACGCCCAGCGTCGACGGCCGGCCGTGCGGCGTCTTCTCGTGGCAGCCGCCGGTCGCCCTCGTCACGTCGGTGTCCGACCTGCTCGACGGGGTGCGGCCGTGAACGCCCCGCGCCGTCCCTCTCCCCCGCACCGCTCCTCCGACCGACGCCGCAGGGACCCCGCATGAGCGACCTCTTCGAGCCGGTCGACGGCACCGACGCCCGGCTGGCGCTGGGCGCCACCGGGCTGCTGGCGGCGTTCAACGCCGCCGGCGTCCTCACCAGCGCCGACGTCCACGTCGCCGCCGCCCTCGGCCGCCTGGGGCAGGAGCCCGACGAGCGGGTGCTGCTCGCCGTCGCGCTGGCCGTGCGTGCCGTGCGCGGCGGGTCGGTGTGCGTCGACCTGGCGACGGTCGCCGACCCGCCGGACCTACCCTGGCCCGAGACCGACGACTGGACCGCGTCAATCGCCGCGAGCCCCCTGGTCACGGCCGGGCTGGTGCGCTGGGACAACGACCTGCTCTACCTCGACCGCTACCACGAGCAGGAGTCCCAGGTCGTCGACGACCTGCTCTCGCGCGCGGCCACCGCGCCCGAGCACGACCCCGACCTCATGCGCGCCTCGATGGCGCGGGTGGTGGCGGCGATGCAGCGGGCGCGCCCCGAGACGACCTACGACGAGCAGGTGGCGGCCTGCCTCGCGGCAGCCGCCCAGTGGACCACCGTGCTCACCGGCGGCCCGGGCACCGGCAAGACCACCGCCGTCGCCTCGCTCCTGGTGGGACTCCTCGACCAGCACCCGCGCGGCCTGCGGATCGCGCTGGCCGCCCCGACCGGCAAGGCGGCGGCGCGCCTGCAGCAGGCGGTGCACCAGGAGGCGGAGGCCTTCGAGGAGGCCGACCGACTGCGCCTGGCCGGCGTCACGGCCTCCACGGTGCACCGGCTCCTGCGACCCGATCCGAGCAACTCGACCCGCTTCCGCCACCACCGCGGCAACCGGCTTCCCCACGACGTGGTCGTCGTCGACGAGTCGTCGATGGTCTCGCTGACCCAGATGGCGCGCCTGCTCGAGGCGGTGCGCCCCGACGCGCGCCTGGTGCTGGTGGGCGACCCGCACCAGCTCTCGTCGGTCGAGGCCGGGGCGGTGCTCAGCGACGTGGTGCGCGGCTTCGCGGGACGCTCCGACTCACCGGTCACGGCGCTGGAGTCCACCCACCGCTTCGGCCCCGAGATCCGTGCGCTCGCCGAGGCGCTGCGCACCGGTGACGCCGACGCCGCGCTGGAGGTGCTCGCCGCAGGGCACGACGCCGTCGAGTGGGTCGACGAGTCCGACCCGTCCTCACGCATCCGCACCACCGCGCTCGCCGCGGCCCTCGCCGTGCGCGACGCCGCCGAGCGCGGCGACGTGCCCGGGGCGCTCGCGGCGCTCGACCGGCACCGCCTGCTCTGCGCGCACCGCGACGGACCGTTCGGCGTACGCCACTGGAACCGGCGCATCGAGCACTGGCTCACTGCCGTCACCGGTGACCCGCTCCACGAGCGGGCCTACGTCGGTCGGCCGCTGCTGGTCACGGCCAACGACCACCACCTGGGCGTCTACAACGGTGACAGCGGGGTGGTCGTGCTGACGCCCGCCGGGCCCCGCGCGGTGATCGCCGCCAGCGACGGCCCGCGCGACCTGGCGCCCTCCCGGCTCGGCGACGTCGAGACCATGCACGCGATGACGATCCACAAGTCCCAGGGCTCGCAGGCCGACGTCGTCACGGTGCTGCTGCCCGACGAGGACTCCCGGCTGCTCTCGCGCGAGCTCTTCTACACCGCCGTCACCCGGGCCCGGTCCCGCGTGCGCGTCGTCGGCTCGGAGCCGGCGATCCGGGCGGCGATCGGGCGCCGCGCCCAGCGCGCGAGCGGCCTCGCGGTGCGGCTCGCGGCCGCGGGGCGCTCCGGCGACCATGACGACGACCACGGCGTCGGCGCCCCGCCGTCGCGCGTCTGAAATGTGCATGACACGCGTGACCGCTAGCCTCGACGCATGCCCTACCTGATGCGCGTCGAGCTCCCGGACGTCCCCGGGTCGCTGGGTCGTGTCGCGACCGCGATCGGTGAGGCCGGCGGCGACATCGACGCGATCGAGATCGTCGAGAAGCGTGACGGCTTCGCCGTCGACGACGTGCTCCTCGAGATGGCGCACGGCACCATGCCCGACTCGGTCGTCTCCGCCTGCGGCACCCTCGACGGCGTCAGCGTGCTGTGGATCAACCGCTACGCCGCGGGCGGCAACCTCTTCCTCGACCTCGAGGTCGTCGAGGCCCTCACCGAGGACCCCTCCACCGCGCCCGACCGGCTCGTCGAGATGCTGCCGGTCGCCTTCCGCGTCGACTGGGCGGCCCGCGTCACGCCCGGCGTCGACGGCGTCGGGGCGCAGGTCGTCCACGCCACCGACGCCGCGCCGTCGGCCTACGACGTCGAGCAGGTCGCCACCCCCACCCGCCTGCCGGGCGACGAGGTCTACGTCGAGTGCGCCGCTCCCTTCGGCGACGACCTCGTCCTGATGGGACGTCGCGGCGGCCCGGAGTTCCTCGACTCCGAGCTCGCGCGGTTCGGGCACCTCCTGGGCCTGGCGATGACGATCAGCCGCGCCTGAGCGCTCCGCTCCACGCGTGCGCGCGGCGTCCGGCGCCACCCGTTCCGGGCCGGTCGTGCCAGCCGCGGCGGAGGCTGCCCGCCGACCGGCCCACCGGGCCGAAGGGCACCGGTCGGACGCCTCTGGTCAGCGGCGCTGGTGCGCCTAGCCTCGGTTGAGGACCCACGCAACCGCGCAGATCGGAGATGAGTCATGACCTCACACCAGGCAGATGGCCCGTCGGAGCCGCTCTTCTCTCGGCCTGGCGAGGCGACCGTCGCCCCGCGCCGCACCATCCCCCAGCAGGAGTCGCTGCCGGCGACGGCGAAGCAGATCGTCGACGACGAGACCATCCTCGACGGCAACTCGCGGCTGAACCTGGCGACCTTCGTCGGGACGTGGATGGACGACGAAGCCCGTCAGGTGTACGAGAACGCGTTCGACAAGAACATGATCGACAAGGACGAGTACCCGCAGACCGCCGCGATCGAGGACAACTGCTGGCACATGCTCGCCGGCCTGTGGAACGCGCCGGACCCCGAGACGAGCATCGGCACCTCGACCATCGGCTCCTCGGAGGCGTGCATGCTGGGCGGGCTCGCGTTCAAGCGGCGTTGGCAGCACGCGCGCCGCGAGGCGGGCAAGGACGCCACCAAGCCCAACCTCGTGATGTCCTCGGCGGTGCAGGTGTGCTGGGAGAAGTTCTGCAACTACTTCGACGTCGAGGCCCGCCTGGTGCCCATCAGCGAGGAGCACAAGACGCTCGACGGCCACGACCTGGACACGTACGTCGACGAGAACACCATCGGCGTCGTCGCCATCATGGGCGTGACCTACACCGGCATGTACGAGCCGGTGGCCGACATCGCCCGGGCGCTGGACGAGATCCAGGCCAAGACGGGCCTGGACGTCCCCATCCACGTCGACGGAGCCTCCGGGGCGATGATCGCACCGTTCCTCCAGCCCGACCTCCTCTGGGACTTCCGCCTCGAGCGCGTGCACTCGATCAGCACGTCGGGCCACAAGTACGGCCTGGTGTTCCCGGGCCTCGGCTGGGTCGTCTGGCGCGAGCGCCAGTGGCTGCCCGAGGACCTCGTCTTCGAGGTCAGCTACCTCGGCGGTGAGATGCCCACCTTCGCGCTGAACTTCTCCCGGCCGGGCGCCCAGGTGCTGCTGCAGTACTACATGTTCCTGCGACTGGGCTACGAGGGATACCGGTCGGTGCAGCAGGAGTCGCAGAAGGTGGCGAAGTTCCTCGCCGAGGGCATCGCCAAGATCGACGCGTTCGAGCTGTGGAACGACGCCAGCGACATCCCCGTCTTCGCCTGGCGTCTCAAGAAGGGCCACACCGACAACTGGAACCTCTACCACCTTCAGGACCGGTTGCGGATGAAGGGCTGGCTGGTGCCGGCCTACCCGATGCCCGACGACATGACCGACCTCACGGTCCAGCGGATCGTGGTGCGCAACGGCCTGAGCATGGACCTGGCCGCCGACCTCCTCGCCGACATCGAGAAGGAGACGGTCTACCTCGACAACCTCGACGGGCCGATGCCGGTCGAGGCTCCCCACCCCGCCTTCCACCACTGAGGGTCTGCCGCAGGAGCCCCCCGGAGCCCCCGCACCCGGTCACCGGGTCAGGGTCGCTCCGGGTCGGGCTCCGTGGCGGTGGCGTCAGGAGGAGCTGCGGCGGGCGCCGGGTCCGCGGCGGCGACCGGGCGCGGCTCGGACCAGAGCCACTCCGAGGCCATGGTGAGCAGCACCCAGCAGAGCCCGGTCACGAGCAGGTAGCGACCGAGGGCGACGTCGAGCGGCACGGCACCGGTCGCGGCGCCGGCCAGGGCCGGCGAGGTCAGGAGCGCGGCGACGACCAGCACCGTCCCGGAGATCGGCTTCACGCGGTGACCGCCAGTCGGTCGCCGGTGACGGTCCCGGCCGAGCGGACCTGCGCGGCGCCGGCGAGCTCGGTGTAGGAGAGGACGGGGGTGCTCGGCAGGGCCGGGGCGACCATCCGGCGTACGGCCGCGCGCAGCTGGGGCGCGCAGACCACGACCGGACGCAGGCCGCGCTCCTCCGCGGCCGTGCGCAGGTCGGACAGCTCGCCGAGCACGCTCTGCGCGACCAGCGGGTCGAGCGCGACCACCGGGCCGTGGTCGCCGGGACGGACCGCCTCGAGCATCCGCTGCTCGAGCATCGGCTCGAAGCTCAGCACGTGGATCGCGCCCTCGGTCAGATGCGGGGCGGCGATGGCCGGGCCGAGCGCGGCGCGGGCGACCTCGACCAGGACGTCGGGGTCCTTGGTGGCCTGCGCCTCGAGCGAGAGCGCCTCGAAGATCCGCACCAGGTCGCGCACGGCGACGCCTTCGGCGAGCAGGCCCTGCAGCACGCGCTGCACCTCACCGAGGCTCAGCTGTGCCGGGGTCAGCTCCTCCACCACGACCGGGTGGCTGCTCCGGACCAGGTCGGTCAGCGTCTTGACGTCCTCGCGGCCCAGCAGGCGGGCGGCGTGCTGGCCCACGACCTCGGCGAGGTGGGTGGTGATCACCGAGGACCGGTCGACGACCGTGGCGCCGTTGAGCTCGGCCTGCACCCGCAGCTCGGCGGGGATCCACGACGCCTCGAGCCCGAAGACCGGCTCGCGGGTGGGCTGGCCGGGCAGGGCGCCGAGGTGGTCGCCGATGGCGAGGACGGTGCCGCGCGGGGCCTCGCCGCGCGCGACCTCGATGCCGAAGAGGCGGATGGCGTAGGTGCTCGCGGGCAGGTCGATGCTGTCGCGGGTGCGCACCGGGGGCACGATGATGCCGAGCTCGCCGGCGATCTTGCGGCGCAGCCCCTTGACCCGGTCGAGCAGGTCGCCGCCGCTGGCGGGGTCGACGAGGTCGATGATGTCGGGCGAGAGCTCGAGGCCGAGCGGGTCGACCCGGATCTCGGCGGCGAGCAGCTCGGGGGTGTCGGGCCCGGCGGACAGCGCCGGGTCGGCCACCGCCTCGGGCTCGTCGGCGACCGGCTGGGGCACTCGCGTCGAGGCCAGCAGCATGATCCCGCCGGCGACGACGAAGGGCAGCTTGGGCAGCCCGGGGATCAGGCAGATGCCGAGCGCGCCGAAGCCGGCGATCTGCAGCGGCATCTTGTTGTTGGTGAGCTGGCGCAGGATGTCGGAGCCCATGTCGGAGTCGCCGGTGTTGCGGGTGACGATGAGGCCGGTGGCCGTCGACAGCAGCAGCGCGGGGATCTGCGAGACGAGGCCGTCGCCGACCGAGAGCAGGCTGTAGGTGGTGATCGCGTCGCCGAACGTCATGCCCCGCTGCGCCATGCCGACGGCGAACCCGCCGAGGAGGTTGACGAGGGTGATCACGATCGCGGCGATGGCGTCGCCCTTGACGAACTTCGAGGCGCCGTCCATCGAGCCGTAGAAGTCGGCCTCGGCGTGCACCTCGTGGCGGCGGCGCCGCGCCTCGTCCTCGTCGATGAGCCCGGAGTTGAGGTCGGCGTCGATGGCCATCTGCTTGCCGGGCATCGCGTCGAGGGTGAAGCGCGCACCCACCTCCGCGACCCGCTCGGCGCCCTTGGTGATCACGACGAACTGGATGACGAGCAGGATCGCGAAGACGATCAGCCCGACGATCAGCGAGCCGCCGACGACGAAGTGGCCGAAGGTGTCGATGACCTTGCCGGCGTAGCCGTCGAGCAGCACGAGCCGGGTGGCGCTGACGTTGAGCGCCAGGCGGAAGAGGGTCAGCACGAGCACGACAGCGGGGAACGCGGCGAACTCCAGCGGCTTGTGCACGAACATCGCGACGAGCAGCACCAGCAGGGCGCTGGTGATGTTGAACGCGATGAGCATGTCCAGCACGACCGCGGGCAGCGGCACCACCAGCATCACGATGATGAGCACGATGCCGGCGGGCACACCCAGCTGGAGCAGTCGCTTGGAGGCCACAGGGTGCCTTTCGAGTCGTCGCTGACGCAGGTCGCGCCGTCCGTGGCACCGGGTGACGCCGTCCTGGCGTCACGCCTCCCATCGGCCGGCGACGCCGGCACCTGAGGGGTTGGCGGCGGCCGGTCCCGGCACGACGGGCGTGGCGGGTCCGACCGTCCGGCGTCGACGCCCCGCGACCGGCGCGTCCGGCACCTCGGTCTCGGTCCGCGGGCTGCTGTGCTCGCCGCCGCGCGCCCCGGACGCGCGGCGGGAGATGACGAACGCGAGGACCTGCGCGACCGCGGCGTAGAGCTCGGCGGGGATCTCCTGTCCGACCGTGGTCGAGCGGTGGAGCGCCCGGGCCAGCGGCACGTCCCGGACGAGCGGCACGCCGTGCTCGAAGGCCTGCTCGCGGATCCGCTGGGCGACCAGCCCCTGGCCGCGGGCCACCACCCGCGGCGCACCGCGGTTGGCGTCGTACGTGAGGGCGACGGCGACGTGGGTGGGGTTGACGAGCACCACGTCGGCGGTGGGCACGTCGGCCATCATCCGATTGCGCGAGGCGGCCAGCTGGCGGGAGCGGATCGCCCCCTTGAGCAGCGGGTCGCCCTCGGTCTGCTTGCCCTCCTGCTTGACCTCGTGCTTGGACATCCGGGTCTTCTTGCCCATCCGGCGCCGCACGACCGCGTAGTCGGCGACGGCCATCACGAGCCCGGCCACCGCGACGGTGCGCAGCAGACCGAGCACCTCGGCGTGGACCGTCTCGAGCACCGCGCTGATCGGCACGAGACCGCCGATCAGCGGCATGATGGCCGACACGGCGCCGTAGGCCACGAAGCCGACGACGGCGCTCTTGAGGAGCATCTTGGCTCCCTCCCACAGCGCCTGCGGGCCGAAGACCCGCTTGAAGCCCTGGATCGGGTCGAGCTTCTTGAGCGAGGGCTTGACCGACTTGGTCGCGACGAAGAACCCGCCCTGGGCCAGGGCGGCGGCCACGCCGACGACCATCACCGCGGTGCCGAGCACCACGAGCGTCACCATCACGTGCTCGGCTCCGCGGCCGAGCAGGGTCATGGCGTCCGAGACCTCGACCCGCCCCTGGTGGCTGAAGCAGTCGCGCATCAGCTCGGCGAGGGCGGTGAGCTCGCGGCCGAGCAGGGGCGGCAGCACCATCGCGACGAGCAGGAGCGTCAGCCACCCGCCGAGCTCCTGCGTGCGCGGGACCTGGCCCTCCTTGCGCGACTCCTTGCGCCGGCGCGCGGTGGGCTTCTCGGTCTTCTCCTCCGACATCGCTCACCCCCCCACGAGCGCGAACTGGGCCTCGTTGGCCAGGTCGACGAGGCGGGACACTGCCTCCGGGAGCACCGGGAACGACAGGCCGAGCAGCAGCAGGGTGAGGCCGATCTTGGCCGGGAACATCACGTTGATGGCGTTGAGGTGCGGCGCGACCTTGGTGAGCAGCGCCAGTCCGAGGTCGGCGACGAAGAGGACCGCCACGAGCGGCAGCGCGATCTGGACGGCGGTCACGAAGAACATGCCGAACGCCGTCAGCATCACGTGGGAGGCGCCCTCGATGCGCGGCACCTCGCCGAGCGGCAGCACGTCGAAGGTGCGCAGCAGGCCGCCGAGGACCAGCAGGTGGCCGCCGGTGGCGAACAGGATCATCACGGCGAGCATCTGGTGGAGCTTGCCGAAGACGGTGTTCATGTTCATCGACAGCGGGTCGAAGCCCTGGGCGAGCTGGAAGCCGCCGAAGGTGTCGATGAGCGAGCCGGCCGTCGCGACCGCCGCCAGCAGGACGTAGGTCACCAGGCCCAGCGCCGAGCCGACGACGACCTGGGTGAGCGTGGTCAGGAGCAGCCCGCCCGTCGCGGTGGGGATGCTGCCGCCCTCGACGGAGGGCACGACGGCGAAGGCGAGGCCGAGCGAGAGCACCACCTTGGCCATGAGCGGGACGGCGCGGCCGGCGAAGGGCGGCACGAGGGCCAGCCAGGCGATGATGCGCACCGACGCCAGCAGGTAGGCCAGCAGCGGCTCGCCCGCCACGGTCAGGGTCATGGCTCAGCCCAGCAGCGTGGGGATGAGGTCGAAGAGGTCCTCGGTGAAGTCGACGAGGGTCTGCAGCATCCAGCCGCCCGAGATCAGCAGCGCGACCCCGACCCCGACCAGCTTGGGCACGAAGGCGAGGGTGAACTCCTGGATCTGGGTCATCGACTGGAACAGCGAGATGGTGAACCCGATGACCAGCGAGGTCACCAGGATCGGCGCGGAGAGCTTCAGCGCGACCACCATGGTCTGCAGGGCGATGTTGATGACGGTGGTGTCGGTCATGGCGGCCTACCGATAGCTCGACACGACGGAGGTGATGACCAGGCCCCACCCGTCGACGAGGACGAAGAGCAGCAGCTTGAACGGCAGCGACACCATCACCGGCGGCATCATCATCATGCCCAGCGCCATCAGCGCCCCGCTCACCACGATGTCGATGACGAGGAACGGGATGAAGACGATGAAGCCGATGATGAAGGCCTGCTTGAGCTCGCTGAGCACGAAGGACGGCACGAGCGTGGCCATCGACACGTCGTCCCGGTTGGCGGGCAGGTCGCGCCCGGCCACGTTGGTCAGCAGTCGCAGCTCGTCGTCGCCGGTCTGGTCGAGCATGAAGTCGCGCAACGGCTCGACGCCGTCCCCGTAGGCCGTGGTGGCGGTCTTGTCGCCGTCGAGGTAGGGCTGGAGGCCGGTGTCGTTCATCTGGCCCAGCACCGGCGCCATGATGAACAGCGACAGGAAGAGGGCGAGCCCGGCGAGCACCTGGTTGGGCGGGATGCCCTGCAGGCCGAGGGCGTTGCGGGTCAGGCCGAGCACCACCAGGACCTTGGTGAAGCTCGTGCAGGTCAGCAGGATGGCCGGGAGCAGCGAGAGCAGCGACAGCGCCAGGATGACGGTGACCGGCGTGCTGGGCTTGTCGGTGAGGCCACCGAGGTCGATCGTCACCGAGCTGTCCCCGCCGCCGGGGCCGTCGGGGGCGCGCGGGCCGCGGGGGCCGTCGGGCGCCGTGGGCGTCATCGGCACCGCGACCACCACGGTCGCCGCGGGGCCGGCGGCCGGGGCCGCCGCGGCCGCCGGAGCGCCCAGTCCGAGCAGCACGGCGACGGCTCCCAGGGCCGAGGCGACGGTGGCGACCAGGAGTCGGGCCAGGAGTCGGGCGAGCCGCCTGCGCGCGCTCACGACGCCTTGCCCGTGGCGGCCGCGACGGCCTGGCGCCACGTCTGCGCGGACAG
Source organism: Nocardioides sp. Z24_21 (assembly GCF_058134345.1). Taxonomy (NCBI): domain Bacteria; kingdom Bacillati; phylum Actinomycetota; class Actinomycetes; order Propionibacteriales; family Nocardioidaceae; genus Nocardioides; species Nocardioides sp. Z24_21. Next base: position 160,471 of record NZ_JBYTTH010000002.1, on the reverse strand, counting down.
GACCGACCCGGACAGGACCGACCCGGACAGCGCGCCGTCCTCGGACGGCGTACGTCGTGCGGCGGGGGTGGCGCGGTGTGCCCCGCGCCGGGCGTCGGCGACGTCGACCGGACGCGGCGCGGGTGCCTCGGCGACGGCGCAGGCGGGCAGCTCGTGGTCGAGGAGCGCCCCGTCGAGCCCGTCGAGCCCGTCGAGCTCGTCGGGGTCGAGCTCGGCGAGCAGGCTGACCTGGTGGTCGGTGCTGCCGAGGACCAGCACCCGCCCGCCCACGGTGATCACCGAGACGGAGGCGCTGCGCGACAGCGCTTGGCGGTGCACGACCTGCACCGGGGCACCGGGGCGGGCGCCGTAGCGCTTGCCGACCAGTCGCGCGAGCAGCAGCAGGAGTCCCACGACGACCGCCAGGGAGGCGACCAGTCGTACGGTCAGCTCGAGCACGTCAGCCCGCTGCGCTGTCGTCGACGATCTCGGTGATCCGCAGGCCGAAGTCCTCGTCGACGATGACGACCTCGCCGCGGGCGATGAGGCGGCCGTTGACCAACAGGTCGGCGGGGCCGCCGGCGGCGCGGTCGAGCTCCAGCACGTCGCCGGGTGAGAGGGCGAGCAGCTCGCGCACGGTCATCCGGGTGCGGCCGAGCTCGACGGCGACCTCGAGGTCGACCCCGTACAGCATCTCGATGCCGCGCGAGGCGGGCAGCGCGATGGCCTCCTCGGGGGCTGCGGAGGCGACACCTGGGGCGAGCGCACCCGCCGTCGCGATCACCGCGTCGGGCACGAGAAGCGCGCCGCACGGCACGCCGCCGCCCAGGAGCGGGACCGCGGTGGCGGGCCCGGCGACGTCGGATCCGACGAGCTCGGTCGCGACCTCGCGGGCCGCCCCGCACCCGGTGCCGAGCGCGGCGGCTGCGGCGTCGAGGGCCGGCTGCGTCGCAGCGGCCAGGTCGAGGCCACCGAGCGGGCTGGCGGCGAGGGCGTCGACGAGGTCGGCGCCCACCAGGACGGCGATGCGCGGCGCGCCCGGGAGGTGCAGGTCGGCGACGACCGCCCCGGCGAAGCCCGCCGCGGCGTCCGGGCCACCGGGCGCCGGCGTGCCCGCGACGAGGGCCGTCGGCGCCGGCAGCACGCCGGCCGCGGCCGCGGCGGCCGCCGTGACGGGTCCGAGGGCCTGCTCGGCGGTGGGGACGGTCAGGGTGCTCATGCGTTCTCCTTGGTCGTGCCGACGACCAGCGCGGCGAGCCGGGCACCGTGGGTGCCGGCCGTGGCCTGGGCGAAGGTGGTCTCGCCGACGACGACGTCGAGCGGGTCGGTGGCGCCGTGGCCGAGGCGCACCACGTCGCCGACGGCGAGGGTGGCGAGGGCGTCGGGCGGAAGGTGGGACGTGCGGAACCGGACGACGGCGTCGACGGGCACGTCCCGGAAGCGCCGGTCGACGAGCTCGGCCGCCCGGGAGCGCTGCCGTCGCTGCTTCTCGGTGACCGGTGCGGGGGCCGCGGCGCGGACCAGGTGGGGGTGCAGGCCCACGAGCGGCAGGCACAACGTCACCGGATGCCGGCGGTCCCCGACGAGGAGCTCGAACGCGGCGACGACGACCGTCTCGCCGGGCGCGGCCGCCTGGACCATCCGGGGGTCGTACTCCACGCCGACGAGGGCCGGTGTGGTCGCGACGATGCCGGCGAGGCTGCGGGAGAGCTCGTCGAGCAGCCGCACCGCGAGGTCGTGCACGACGGCGGACTCGAGCTCGGTGAGCGGGCGCCGGGGCTGCACACCGGCGCCGGCGCCGCCGAGCATGTGGTCGATCGCGCTCATCACGAACGACAGCGGCACGTCGAGCAGCGCGTGCCCGGGCAGCGGCTCGGCACTCATCGTCACCGCGTACGTCAGCTCGTCCAGCGTGGCGACGTGCTCGTCGTAGGTGCGCTCCGACACGTCGAGCAGCTGCGCGGTGCACACCGTGCGGAGCGCGGACGTGACGACCGTCGCCATCTGGCGCGCGAACCGGTCGAGGCACACCTGGAGGAGCCGGGCGTGCTCGCGGGACAGCTGCACGGGCCGGCGGAAGTCGTACGCCGTCGGTGTCGCGCCGCCGCGGGCGCGCCGGCGCGACCGGGCACCGGAGTGCACGGTGGGGCGCAGGTCGTCGCGGGGCGGCGGGGAGGTCACGCACCACCCATCGGCCCGGGCCGGACCGAGTTGAGGACTACTGGGTGACGAACTCTGTGAAGTACACCTCCAGCACGTCGCCGTGGTAGTCCTCGTGGAGCCGCTCCTCGAGCCGGTCCTTGAGCTTCTGGCGCTCGCCCGCCTTCGCCAGCTGGGCCTCGTCCCCGCCGCTGAAGAGGTCGATCGTCGCGTCGAGCGCCTTGCTGCCGTCGGCCGCGTGGGCGTCGGCGGAGAGCTGGAGCGCGACGCCGATGCGGAGGTAGTGGCCGTCGGCGAGGTTGATCTGGATCGGCTCCATCGTCATCACCTCGCCCGGCTCCGGCTCGGTGGGCGCGCCGGGTCTCAGCAGGAACCACCAGCCGGCGGCGACCAGCGCCAGGGCCAGGCCGACGAGGACGAGCGTGTTCTTGCCCCGCTTCGGCGCCGCGGTCTCGGTCGCGGGCGCGGTGGGCCGGTCCAGCATGGTGCTCATGACGATCCTCCGGTGGTCGGGTCAGGGGTGGCCGCGACGTCGTCGAGCAGCTCGCGAGCCGAGGCGGGGAGCGCGGAGAGGACGACGAGGTCCACCCGCTTGTTGACCCGCTGCGACCCCGGCCGCGCGGGGTCCACGAGCGGGTCCTCGTGGCCGAACGCCGCGGCGCTGAGGCGTTCGCCGGGCAGGCCGCCGACCTCCTGCAGGTAGCGCAGCACGGTCACCGCCCGCGCCGAGGACAGATCCCAGTCGGTGGCGAAGTAGCGCGGCTTCACCGGCACCTGGTTGGTGTGGCCGTCGATGCGCAGGTCCTCGGTGCTCGCGCGGAGCACCGGCGCGACGGCCTCGAGCACCCGGCGGCCGCGACCGCTGAGCTCGGCACGGTCGGGCTCGAAGACGACGTGGCGCGAGGTGAGGCTCAGCACCAGGCCGCGGTCGTCGATGGTGCGGGTGACGTCGTCGGCCAGCCCGGCGCGGCGCAGCGCCCGGGCGAGCTGGTCGCCGAGCTCGTCGAGCCGGGCGAGCTCGGCACGCGCGTCGGCGTACCGCGCCTCCTGGGCGGCCAGCGCCCGCTCGGCGCGCTGGTCCCTCGGCGAGGATCCGGGGAAGTTCTCGGCACGCACCGGTGCGATCGAGGCCGTGCCGGGCTGCTCGAGCATCGACTCCGAGCCCGTCATCACCGACGTGGACTCCCCGAAGCCGGCGGCGAGGCCGGCCTTGAGGGCGTTGAACTTGCGCTCGTCGACGACGCTCATCGAGAACATCACGATGAACAGCACCATCAGCAGCGTGACCATGTCGGCGTAGGTGACCAGCCACCGCTCGTGGTTCTCGTGCTCCTCGGGCTCCTCCACCCGACGCCGGCGCGACCCGGCGCTCACGACGCCGCCCCGCACACGTCAGGCCGCCTTCGCGTCGGCGGGCTGCTCGCCGGCCGGCAGGAGGGAGGACAGCTTCTGGGCGATGATCCGCGGGTTGGCGCCGGCCTGGATGGCCGCGACGCCCTCGATGACGAGCTCCATGCGCGCCGCCTCGAGCTCGGTGAGCCGCTTGAGGCGGTTGCCGATGGGCAGCCAGATGACGTTGGCCGACATCACGCCCCACAGAGTCGCGATGAAGGCGGCGGCGATGAGGTGGCCGAGCTCCTCGGGCTGGGCGAGGTTCTCCAGCACGTGGACCAGGCCCATCACCGTGCCGACGATGCCGATCGTCGGGGCGTACGCGCCGGCGTCGGCGAAGAACTTCGCCGACTGCCTGCCCTGCGCCTTGCCGGCGCGCACCTCCGCCTCGAGGATGTCGCGCACCTCCTCCGGGTCGGTGCCGTCGATGGCCAGGGTGACCCCCTTGACGAGGAACGGGTCGTCGACCGACTTCAGGTCCTCCTCCAGCGCGAGGAGGCCCTCGCGGCGCGCCTTCTCGGCGAGCGCGACGACCATCGGGACGATGTCGCCGGCCGGGCGCACCTTGGCGGTGAAGGCGGTCTTGAGCGAGACCAGTGCGTGCTTGGCGTCGGGGATCGTGCCGCCGGCCATCGTCACCATCAGCGTGGTGCCGAGGACGAGCAGCATCGGCGGGGCGAGCAGCAGGCTGGTGGGGTCGCCGCCCTCCATGACGTTGGCGACGACGATGATGACGAGACCCGCCAGGACCCCGATCAGGGTTGCCGGATCCATCAGTCCTCCGCTCCCGTCGCGACAGTGCTGGGCACGGCGGCCAGGTGGGCGCGCTGCGCGCAGGCGTGGGCCTCGCCTCCGGTGCTGGCCGCGATGATGCCGCCGCGCCAGGCGCGGACCAGGTCGACGACCTGGGCCAGGCCCTCGGCGACGACGTACTTCTTGCCGTCGACGAGGGTGACCACCGTGTCCGGCGTGCTGTCGAGTCGCTCGATCAGGTCGGCGTTCAGGACGAACGCGGAGCCGGAGAGCCGGGTCAACACAATCATGTCGGTGCACCATCCCTGTGCGAGAGAACGCGATGCCCGTCCGTGGGCCTCGACTCCCCCATCGGTCCCCGGGCGCCCGACCTGAGACAAGCGCGGGAGGGAAATTCGCCCACGCGGAGTGGGACGTGCAGTGAGCGGGGTCAGCAGGCGCCGGAGGAGTACTCGACGTCGACGTCGACGTCCGCGTCCTGGAACAGGCCGCCCTCGTAGGACACCTCGAGGCAGCCGGCGATGGAGGCGTCCTCGGCGCTCACGAGCTCGAAGCGGTCGGTGGTGGGGGTGGGCGCGCCGAACGCCGAGTCCTCGGTGACCGTGCCGGCCTCGGTCACCGTGACGTCACCGCGTCCGAGCGCCTTCGCGACCCGCTCGACCCCGGGCGTGCCGTACTTGAAGTAGGGGCCGGCGAGCTCGCTGGCCGCGTTGCGGCCCGCCGCGTCGAGCCGGTCCTGGCTGAGCGGTGCGGCGGCGCCGGCCGTCGAGACCAGCGCGGCCAGGCCGACGACCACGGCCGCGACTCCCGACACGACCCGGCCCAGCGCGAACACCGCCGCGGACGGCTCGTTGGCCTCCGGGTGCCTGAACTGCCAGGCGGTCGTGGCGTACCAGAGCCTGCGGGGATCGATGACCGTCAGGAGTACCAGCACGATCGTGAGGAGCCACAGCACGGCGATCATGACCCGCACCGTTCCCCCCACGCCGGCGGGCCAAACGCCCGCCGCGACCGACCCCCGTGGCCGGGCGGCGAGCGGGCCGCCCGGCCACCGCGGTCGTCAGCGCTTCTGCCGGAATGTCAGGGGTGTCTCCTCTGTCCGTTGAGAACGAGGGTGTCTCTGCCGTTTGAAGACCCCTCACAGTGCTCGGAGCATCAAACCTGTCTCTAGTATCGGCCGCCGACCAAGCACCTTGAGGGTGCGACTGCGCGGCCGACTGGATGGGTCTAGCGCCGACGTCGCTTGGCTCGGTTGGCAGCGGCTTCGACTCGCCGTTTGATGTCCGGCGTCTCCTGGACGTACAGCAGCGGCATGCCCATCGACAGGACCGAGAACGAGTACCCGGGGCCGTCATCGTCCTGCGGCGGGGACAGGAGCGCGGAGATGGTCTCGCGCTGGAGCGGCTTGACGCGATGCTTGCCGGTCTGGTTGGTGTAGCGGAGGCGAGCGACGGTCCAGAGGTTCTCGATCTGGTCGATCACCAGGTGGGTGAGGGCCAGCCTGCGGTCCGCTGGGATCCAGTGGGTGGTCTGCTGCCACTGGCTGCGTCCCGCCTTGTCGTTCATGACCGTTTCGAGGAGGGTGATCGAGGGGCCCGTGCTGGACAAGAACGGGTTGGCCGGGTCGTCTTGCGACAGCATCTGCATGGCTGCGTTGCCGGGGACAGCACTGAGGCCGTGCTTGGCGGAGTTGTACAGGCTGGCCTCGCGGTCGTGGCGGTCGCAGCACTCGCCGATCAGGATCGTGAGCCCCTCCATGGCGGAGACCCATGCCTCCTCGCTCGTGTCAGGGGGGAGGGTGTTGCGGTCCTGTCGGTAGTAGAAGACCTTGGCGAGGTTGTCCTGGGTGTGTGGTTCGAACAGTCGCTTGCGGAGGTCGCGCAGTCGCTGAGGGTAGACACCCCGCTGCTTGAGGCGAGCGACCTCCAGCCATGGGCAGAGCGCGTCGTTCTCCAACGCGATGAGGAGGCGCAGCAGGGTCTCGGCGGCATGGTGGAACAGCACGATGGCTTCGAGTGCGACAAACAGCGATCGGTCGTCGTCGGTGACGTCGTCTCCACCCATGTCGCCGCGGCTCTCCAGTTCGCCCACCTTCAGGCCAGCGTCGAGAGCCGCCTGGACGTGCTCGCCTCCGTGCGCGACGAGCATGGCCCCTTGCAGGCGGTGACGGAGGAAGACGTGGGGGGCGTGCTGACCGGTGAAGAACTGCTGATTGAGGTCGTCGTACTGCTCGACTGCGAGCCCGATGTCCTCGATTCGTTCCGCCCCCATGTGACAGAACGTATGCGACATCGGGGGCTCCCGTGGGCGAACACCTCGTCATCCAGTGGTGGGGTGTCGGGAGAGGTGGCTACGGTCGTCCGTACAGGTCGCATGGTCGAGCGACGCCCATCTAGTGACGCTGGCGAGGTTCGACCGTGATCGAGGAGATCGAGATCCCGTGGCCGGTCGAGGTGCTGCGAGACCTTGGCTTCCAACCGCGTGACGCGGTCCGGCTCAGCGCTGTGCTGCCGCCGGTGGAGGTGGGCGTCGTGGCGCCGCTGCATCAGCATGTGCTGGAGACGACTCCCGAGATGCGCTACTGGTACTGGCACGAGCCAGCCGCACACGTCTTGTGGGCGCTGACAAACATCACCATCCACCAAGCCATCAGCCTGACCAGAGCAGGGCGAGGCCTCATCGACGTGATCGTCATCTACGACGCCGTCGAGGCTCATGTACACCGGCGGATGTCGATCGAAGGCTTCGACATCGTGCACGCGTGGGCGATGGAGCGGCTGGTCCCCCGTCACCGGCTGGCGCGGTACATCGGCCTGGGCTTCCCTCCGGCGAAGGCTGCTGCGTTGGAGGCTGATCCCGGCGGGCCACCCTCGGAGGACGCGCTCGACATGCTTGCCGCACTGCGGCGGTCCCCGCTCTAACCGAGCCCAGACCGGCTCGCGGCTCGCCTCCGATCGAGGACTTGGCCGCTCACGCAACCCCGGCCGAGGAGGACGAGGATGCGCCCATGAAAGTGACCCGAGCCGCCTGCAACGACGGCTCGGGCCACTCGGGATGATCCAGTTCGCCTACCACTGCGCCCCGGACCCACGCGGTCAACGTCGAGAGCCCTAGCACCGGCCCTCGACGCGACAACGCTGGGTGGCGCAGTCCACCTGTCAACCGTGGACCGATCCACCACAGTCAGTATGGGTCAGAGGACCGACGGCCCTGGTAGAACCGAAGCCGGAGGCCTCGCAGCCAGCCCTGTGTGAGCCCATCGCGGCCGATCCGGACACCCGCGATCTAGTGCTCGGCGGGCGGGACGACCTCGTCCCTAGCGCTTCTGCGTCGTACATGCTCGTCGACCACCTGTTGGTGCGTGCTGGTCCTGCCAGCCTCGGCGTCGGACAGGCCCTCCCGAATTGCGGCCATCAGCGTTGTGTCAGCGAGAACCTCCGCGGTGACGGCCTCTGGGTCCTCGTGCCCCGCCATGCGCACAAGACTACGCCGACTGCGCTCCGTCGGGAGCGCCCGCGAAGCAGCGACGGGCCCGCACGCCGCATGCCGGAATCCGGCGCCATCAGTGGCCTATTGGGCGAACACGGACGCACTCATCGCGGCAGATCCGGACGTCTGGCCGCGTGGCAGGCACAGAGATTGGTGATCCGCTGCTGGAACGGCGGATGGGACCGTAGCGTCCAACGCCTATTCGAGGAGGGGCGTTATGCAGACTCAACGACTGCGGGGGGCTTGTGCCCTGGCCCTCCTCCTCACCTGCGGTTGCGGCCATGGTCAAGCCGCCGAGCCTGCGAACGAGTCTGAGGCTTCCTCAGGGGTGTCACTCCCTTGCACCCGTACTCGTCAGACGCTCATCGACTACGGCGGACCCGGACAGCCGTCGCCCGAGGAGGCGGTTGCGCCGTTTGCCGGCGGCCTCACGCTCGTGTCGGAAGGGACCGCGAATGCTCCGCGCATCCACGGACTGGACACTGATGGCACCGTCGTCCGCACCTTCAAGGTCGCGAAGCACGACGACGGATGGTGGACCGACGGATGGGCTGACTGCGGAAACTAGGCCTAAGCCGCATACGCATCTCGGCAGATCCGTGCGTGGCCTCTCGGGATTCAGCCCTCAGCCGATGGGCTGGAAGGGCAGCACGCGCGCCTCTTCGAGCCCTTGGTCGCCCTCGATGGCTCGAAGGCGCTCGTGTGCCGCGAGGGCGTATCGACGGAGGTGTTCGTGGCGTTCGGTGAGGGCGGCATGGTCTGCACGGAGTGCGGCTAGTGAGGTATCGCGCTGCTGGAGGTCGTCGCGGAGCCGGGCGGCTGCGGCAGGGTCGACGACGTCGTCGGCCATCTCGGCGACGAGGTGGGGAACACGCTCACAGAGTGCGGCGAGGAGGTCGCTGTAGTGGGTCTGTGAACTGCCGTAGGAGTAGCCGCCGACCTTGGACATGCCGAGCCGGGTGGGGGCGCCCCCGCGTGCGCTCATCAGGACAGCGGCGATGAGGGCGCGGGTGGGGACGGCTACCTGTTCCTCGCGGAGGGCTTCGGCGAGGGCTTGGGCCAGTTCGCGGTTGGTGGTCATGCGGTGGGCTCCTCTTGTGCGGCGCGGGCGATGGGGAAGGGGAGGTCGTTGATGACGAGGTTGCGGACGGCGTCGTCGTCGAGGGAGGCGAACTCTGCTTCGAGGTCGGGGGCGTCCTCGTCGATCTTGGTTCGGGCGCGTTGGAAGACGCCGTCGCGTCGGGCCCAGCCGCGTCGTCGCAGTTCGAGTCGGGCTCGTTGGGCGCGGGTCATGGCTGAGTTCTTGCACTTGAAGGGGCGGCACAGGAGCCAGTCGGCTTCGTCCTCGCTCCCGCACAGGCCGCCTGGACCTTGGACGCAGACGGTGAGTTCGCCAACGAAGACGTGCTCGGTCTGGCGCGCGAGGACGTTCAACTGGCGTTGGGTCACGGCGCCGGTGGCGAGGTCGAGCGCCTTGGTCTCGTCGAGGAGGGTCCGGAGCCGTTTGCTGCCGCCTCCTGCGACCTCGGTGGGGTCGGCGTCGACGGTGGCCGCGATGTCGAGGAGGGCTTCGGTGCGAGCGGCCTCGACGGCCTCCTCGATCGCGTCGGGGTCGGCGAGGTAGACCGAGCGTGGGAGGTGGCCGAGGTAGCCCTCCGCGACCGTGCGGTTCGACCAGTGCGCTTGTGCGGCTGCGAGGGCGTCGCCCCAGGTCTGGCTGGCGTAGGACTGGATGCCGGTGATCCTGAGCGTGCGGTGGCTCAGCCACGCAGGCAGGTCGGGGAGGGGCGGCACGATGCCGCGTTCGGCAAGGTGCGCGCCGGAGGTGCGGAACCAGCGGAGCCACGAGAGTTGCAGGGTGAGGGTGTCCTGCTCCTTCTCCGCGCCGCGTGCGCGGCCGAGGTCTGGGTGCAGGAGTACTTCGCGGCCGGTCTGAGGGTGGAACTTGGGTTCGAGGCCGAGTGCGGCCTTGAGGCGGTGGAGCACCGTGACGGCTCGCACGACGTCATCGGAGATGACCCACGTTGAGGGCACAGGGGTGTCCCGGTTCTTGACGAGGAAGCCGGACATGCGGGCGACTGGGACGTCCGCGTCGCCTCGGTCGTAGGTGTCGAAGCGGAGGCAGTCATGGGGCAGCGCCGCGAGTTCTCGGTCGCGGACGGTGGTCAGCATCGTGATCGTGAGGGCGCAGGCGTAGGCGAGCGCAGGTACCCAGTGGTCGAGGCCGAGGCGGAACTTGCTGGCGGGCAGAGCGTCGACCCAGGGCACGAGCGCGCCTGATGCATCTGGGACCTCGGTGATGCCGAGGTCGAAGCCGTCCTCACGGGTCGAGATGGGGAGTTCATGGCGTAGCCGGTTGAACTCCTTGCCCGAGCGTCCCACGGGGTTCCGCATCACCTTGTTGGAGCACCCAGCCAATCGCACAAACACACCCCACGAAGCGCTGAGTTCGCCCGTCTTGAGGTCAGGGAGGGCGGGCAAGGCACGGCCGCTACGTTCGTAGTCCCGAAGGACGGCGAGCACGTGTTCGTCTTGGTCATCGCGGCTCAGCCCTGAACGGTCGGGGACTGCTGCGAGCGCATCGAGGCGGGTCAGGACGTCCTCCGCGCAGTGGTCGAGCATGAACAGCGCCAGACCAAGGAGCGGCCCACACAGTTCGGCATTGGGCCTGGTGCCGTTCTGGAACCTGTCCGGCACCTTGAACAGTTTCTCGACGGTGCGCCCGTTAAAAGGGGTGCCGCCGAACAGGTCCTCTGGCAGTCCGACGACGGTCCGGTAGGACCACAGCGAGATGAGAGGTCGGGCGTACCCGGCGAGGGTCGCAGCCGTCGCGTTGGGGTAGGTCGCCCGCATGGTCGTGGCGAACTGGTTCCACTCGGCTGCTTCCAGCCGCTGGTGGGCCAGCCGGTCGATGACAGTGAGGCTGGCACCCACTGCGTGGATGTACGCCGCGGCGCTGGGCACCTTGAGGGGCTTCTCGTGGGAGGCGACCTCAGCCATGGCTACGCCGACGTGGAGGCCTGAGTCGCCCGAGCGCGCGAGTTCGGGGTTGAGTCGCATGAGGACCCAGTCCTTGACCGCAGGACGCCAGCGGGCCGGGACGTCAGCGAAGTCGAGGTAGGTGACCGTCTGGTTCACGAAGGGGTACCCAGCGAAGTCCCAGCGCTCATCCGAGTAGCGGATGGGCGTGCTGATGCGGTGGCCGTCGTCAAGCAGGTCACGCACGTCGATGTGGTCGCCGAGGGTGTCGATGGCGCCTTGAACGGCGAGCGAGCGCACCTGTGGGGCGAGGGCTTGTTCAGTCACGTCGGCGGCCTTCCATGTAGACGCAGGCGATGAGGACGCGGGCGTTGTTGACGTCGTCGCGACTGACGGCCGCCACGACAGGTTGAGGGAACTGATCGAGGGACTTGCGGGCCAACGTGTTGAGGACGGGGGCTTCGCCGGAGACCCACTCGTGGGGCTCGTGTTTCCGGATGCCGTCGGTGAACTCGACAGCAGCGACCAGTCCGGGGATGACTTCGGGCGTGCGGTACCCGTTGGGGCACACGAAGCAGGCAACAGGTCCGAGCCCGCACGGCTTGTCGTTGTCGGTCGGGGACTGCCCGTTGCTGGCACACATAGCGACGCCCACGTCCAACACCGCCGCGGCGGCCACGAGGTCGTCGGCCGCCTCCTGATCGTCGGATCGAGTGGGGATCATCTGGGTGCGCCAGTAGTCCGTCACGCTGTTCTGGGTGTCGACGAGTCCGGGGATGAGGATGACGTCTGGGAGAGCGTCAGCGAGGTAGAGCCGAGCGGTGCGTCGACTCTGACCGACCACGACCCGTGCGTGCTTCTTGCCGCGCAGGAGTGCTGCCTTGCGAAGCCGTGGAAACGACAGGGTGTCGGGCCGAGGGATGTCTGGGTCTGGCCACTCTGCAGCGGTGCTGCGCCACCATCCGTTGACCTGCTGGGCGGTTGTCACTCTCGTGCCACCCGTGGCGACGAAGAGGAGTCGGGCGAAGTCGGATCCGTCGTCACGGTAGTGCCGGGCCACCCTCGTCGCGGCAGTGACGAACTCCAGCAGCCCCGCGTACGAGAACAGGCCGCCCCGGGGTGCAGGTGTGTGGAGCACCTGGCGGTTGCGCGCCTTGACGCTCGTGACGAACGCGTCATCCCCGGCGGCCTCGACCGAGTCACTGGTGTGCGAGTGGATGACCGAGAGGTTCGGACCCTTGTCGTCAATCAGGCTCAGCAAGACCATCGCCGCAGCAACTTCCTGGTGGGTGACCACGAAGAGACCTGGGCATAGCGCGGCATCGCCGCATAGGTCCTCCGCCGGGAGGCGCATCCAGTCGCGCGGCAGGTCACCGAGTGCCTCGCGAACGGCCTCCTGGTGGCGGACGAACCATCGTCCGACGTGCACCTTCGCGACCCGTTCGATGGCATCGGTCACATCGGGCGCGTAACCCTCCAAGTCGTACTGCTCCACCGGCAGCGACCGTCCGTGCAGTAGCGACCGGTGGCTTTGGTGGTCGGTCCGCAGACTCCGGAGCGTTTCAGCCAGGAACGTGCGGAAGTTGCGCTGCCGACCGCCGGACCCACCCACGGCGGACACTCCTTGCCACGCCATTGCAGGCGTGAACTCAGGACTCGTCAGATCGTCGATCGCAGCCTCGTCGCGCAGCCAGCGAAGGAAGGTCTGACACGACAAGCGTTGCTTGTCGAACGTCGCCCACGAGGTCCATGTGCCCCCGCGAATGTGGAGGTGATCCAACAGTGATTCAGTGAGTTGCAGACCGGCCGGGCCGTCGAGGACTGCCCGGCGGTAAGGCTGCGATGTCCCCCTGGTGTGAATCAGGATGAAGCCGTCGACCACTTCGGCCTGGGTGACGAAGTTGATATGCACGCCAGCGTCGTCGGCGGTCTTACGGCGTGGGACCTCGCGGTCGCTTCGACTCGGCATCAAGACCGCCCGAGGAAGTCGCCGAGGGTGTGCCGCGTGACCATGAGACCGATCTGCTGCGTATAAAGCGCCGTCGTCCCCTCGTTGAGGTGCCCTAAACCAATCGAGGCCATCTGGATGGCGTTGCCGATGTCGACACGGTGGGGCCTGCCATGCATGTCGCGGTCGTTGCTCGTTGGGACGCCGAGCATGAAGGCCGCGGCGAGGTGTGTGGCGTAGGTGTGTCGCAGGTCGTGAGTGTGGACGTGAGGGAACGAGGTGTCGTTCAAGTGGGCATTGTCTTCGGCGATGCGAGAGACGTCCCCCGTGATGGCCTGCGCACTGTCGCGCGACAAGGGTCCACCGGCGTAGGCCGTGAGGAACAGGAGGGGCGAGTGCCCTTCTCGCGTGACGAGGCGTCGACGTTCGTCGGGCTTGAGTTCGTTGAAGGCGTGCTGGCGTCCTTGGTCGTCGGTGATGCCCCAGAAGCGGCCGGACGTGTTGTGTACGTCCGCGACGCGGATGGGGTCCTTGGGTCGCCAGTCCTTGAGGAGCAGGTTGCGCGAACCGCTGGTGGGGTGTGCGTAGGACCAAACGTGCTTGAGGTGTGCCCGGAACGCGGGCAGGCGGACCTCGCGTCGGCCCTTGACGATGGCTCCCGGCAGGCGCATCTCGATCAGGTCACCCGGCTGTGAGGGGTCGGGGAGTTCCCAAACGGTGAGGTGCGTGAGGGTGTTGAGTCGAGCCCCGCACGCCAGTCCCAAACCGATGAAGGCGGCGTCGCGGCCACCGACCAGTGTGTCGCCGAGGGTGCCGTTCGGGCTCATGCGCCACGCGGCCGCCAACAGGTCAGGGATCTGCGATGGGGTCAGAGGGGTGCCGGAGGCAGCCGAGGATGGGACGCCTCGCCCCTCTTGCATCGACTCCACCGGACCGCGTGGGGTCTGGACAGTGGTGAGCGTGAAAGGGATGGCGATGCCGTACATCTCGCGGAGCCATGTGTGGAACTGCTTGATCGCGGTGCGGTCGCGTTGCCAGGTGGTACCCGCGACCCGGGTGTCTGAATCAACCGTGCGGACCTTCACGTACTCGATGAAGTGGTCGCGGGTGGCGCCGCGCAGGTTCGTGTTGTGACGGAGGAGGTGAGCAACCCACGCCGCAAGGCTGTCGCCGTACGACTGAGCCGTAGCAGTGCCGTCAGTGCGCGCGTGGACCTCGGAGAGCCACCGGGTCGCGTCCGGCTCGATGCGGCCGTCGACGAGCAGGACTGGAGATAGGACTGGCCGGAGGTCGAGCGGTGGGATGCCGAGGTCTCCTTTGATGACCTCGGCATCCCATGTGCCGCCTTGAACTACTTGCACGCGGGTCACGCGCTTCCCCTGCCTCAGACTGCTGCCTGGTCGTTGTGAGATGACCTTGACAGAGACAACCGACATTCCGGGAATAACGCTTACGACACGCCCTTCCTCGAACGAGGAGGAGACACCTAAAGATTGCTGCTTTTCAGCGCTTGATGTTGACGAGCTCCTCGAGCACCTGGTCGGAGGTGGTGATCACGCGCGAGCTGGCCTGGAAGCCGCGCTGGGCGAGGATCAGGTTGGTGAACTCGGCCGACAGGTCGACGTTGGACATCTCGAGGGCGCCGCCCACGAGGTCGCCGCGACTGCCCTGCCCGGCGACGCCGAGCTCGGGGGCGCCGGAGTTGGCGCTGGCCCGGAACGCCGTCTCGCCCACCCGCTCGAGCCCGGCCGGGTTGGTGAAGTCGGCGACCGCGACGACGGCGATGTCGCGCTGCACGTCGTCGGAGAACGTGCCGCGGACCACGCCGTCGCTGCCGATCGAGTAGGAGGTCATCTCCACGCCGGCCGGCAGGCTGGCGGCGAGGGCGTCGAGGTTGACGTCCACCAGGGCGCCGCCGGTGGCGCCGGGGGCGTAGCCCTGCACCTTCTTGCCGCTGGCGGAGACCAGGTTGCCGGCCTTGTCCCAGGTGAAGGCGCCCGAGCGGGTGTAGACCCTCTCGTCACCGGAGCCGAGCACGAACATCCCGTCGCCCTGGATCATCAGGTCGGTGGCCGAGCCGGTGGCCTGCGCCGAGCCCTGGGTGAAGTTGCCGCGGGTCGCGGCGACCTGCACGCCCAGGCCGACCTGGATCGGGTTGGTGCCGCCGTTGCCGTTGCCGGCCGCGGCGGCGCCCCGCATGACCTGGCTGAGCGTGTCCTGGAAGACGGTGGTGGAGGCCTTGAAGCCGACGGTGTTGGCGTTGGCGATGTTGTTGCCGGTGACGTCGAGCATCGTCTGGTTGGCGCGCAGGCCACTGATGCCGGAGAAGAGCGAGCGGAGCATGGTGCGGTCCTTTCGGTGACGGCCTCAGGCCGTGGTGGGGTCGGTGGACTCGGGAGTGGTTCCGGGGGTGGTGCCGGACGAGGTGGTCGTGCCGACGGAGAGGAGCTGGGCGAGCGGCACCTGGGCGCCGTCGATCTCGAAGACGGGGCCCTGCGCGCCGAAGGTGACCCCGGCGATGGCACCGGAGTGGGTGGTCACGCCGTCGGCGTCGATCCACGAGACCTGCTGGCCGACCATGGCGCCGGCGCCGAAGGCCATCTGCGAGCCCAGCAGCGCACCGACGCGGTCGGAGACGTCCTGCATCTTCTCCAGCGCGGTGAACTGCGCCGACTGGGCGAGGAACGCGCTCGAGTCGGTCGGGTTGAGCGGGTCCTGGTAGCGCAGCTGCGCGACCATCAGCTCCAGGAACATCTGCTTGTCGTCGGCGGACGCCGGTGACGTCGACGTTCCCGTGGGAAATGCGGTGGTCGCGGTGGTCGACGCCTCGGTGGCGGAGATCGACACGACTCCTCCTCACATGGTCAGGTCGATGCCCTGCCGGGCACCGCCGACCTGGTCTGGACGGGGCGCGGTCGCTCCGTCGGTGACGCCGTCCGTGGCTGCTGGTCCGCCGTGCGTCCGTGCGCGGCGGTCGTGCTGCGCGGCGTCCCCACCCGGGGACGGCGTGTCGCCGCCCGCGCTGCTGCGCGGGTCGTACGACGTGTCGTGGCTGCCGGTGCCCGTGGCCGACGGCGCCGGGGTCGTGGCCTGACCGGCGAGGTCGCGCACGACGACACGCGCCTCGCTCGCGCCGGCGAGCTCGAGCACGCGACGCAGCTCGGGTGCCCCGTCGGTGAGGGCGCGGACGGCCTCGTCGCCGCCGCTGAACCGCACCTGGACGGCGCCGTCGCGGACGGTGAGGGTCACCCGCACCTCGCCGAGCGCCTCAGGCTGCAGGCGCATGGTCAGCCGGTGCACGCCGTTGCCCTGCGAGACCAGGCGGGTCATCTCCGGCACGACCTGGGAGACGGCGGACGGGGCCGGCGCGGGCGTCGCCGCGGCGACGCCCGGCATGGCCGACACCGTGGTCGACGCCATGGTCATCCCCCCGGTGGCCAGCCCGGTCGCCGACGCGGCCGCCGAGCCGGACGCGGCACCGGACACCGCACCGGACACCGCACCGGCCGCCGGTGCCGGGCCGGTGTCCTCGGCGGGGCCGCCCGGCGTCCCACTGGGGGTCTCCGGGACGTCGGTGGCAGGGGTGGGACCGGCGTCCGGACCGGCGCCCTGGCCGCTGCCGGACCCGGCACCGCCGGTCGTGGTCGCGCCGGCGGGGACCGTGACCGGGGCACCGGCGCCACCCGGCGCGGCCGGCGCGGCGGGCCCTGACGGGTCGACCACGAGGGCCGCCTCCGGCGCGGCGGCGGGGACGCCCGCGGCGAGCGTCGAGGCGAGGTGGGGCGCGACGGGGGCGAGCGGTGCGGTGGGCACCACGACGGGCAGAACGGCGGACGCGGTGTCCGCGCCGTCCTCCGTCCCCGCCTCCGCGGAGTCCGCCGGAGCCGGCGCCGGATCGCCGCCGTCCGCGCCTGCGACGGTGTCGCCGCTCTCGCCGGCGAGGAGCTGGGCGACCAGCGCGGCGAACCCCGCGGGACCGGCCTGCTCGCCGACCGCACCGGGTCTCCCGGCCGGAGCGGAGGTCGGGGCGACCCCGGGCATCCGGCCGGCCGGCGGGGCGGCGCCGGTGGTGGTGGTGGTGGTGGTGGTGGAGATCGTGCTCATGCGGCCCCCTGCCAGCTGGTCATCACGGACTGCACGTAGGCGCGCGTCTCCGGGTAGGGCGGCACCCCGTCGTAGCGCATCACGGCCCCGGGGCCGGCGTTGTAGGCCGCCACGGCCAGCTCGACGGAGCCGAAGCGGGTGAGCAGGTCGCCGATCAGCCGCGCCGCTCCGTCGACCGCCTGCGCCGGGTCGAACGGGTCGGCGACGCCGAGTCCGCGGGCCGTGGCCGGCATCAGCTGCATCAGCCCCTGCGCACCGGCGGGGCTCACCGCTCGCGGGTCGAAGCCCGACTCGTGGCGGGCCACCGCGGCCAGGAGGGCGGGGTCGACACCGCGGGTCGAGCCCGCTCGTTGGAAGAGGTCGGCGTAGGGCGTGCCGGCGGGGGCCGCGCCCGGCGCGGTGGCCGCCGTCGGCGCCGTGGCCGGCGTGGTGGCGAAGGGCGCGGGGTCGGCGAGGATGCGCCGGACGTAGTCGGGCGGGGTGGTCACGGGGACGACCTGCACCTCACCGCCGGGGCGCGGCGCCTCGATCATCATCCCGTTGCCGATGTAGATGGCGATGTGGTCGGCGCCGACGTTGCGCCCGGAGTTGTCCCAGGCGATGAGGTCGCCCGGCAGCGCCTGGTCGAGGCTCGCGACCGGCGTTCCGGCGCGGGCCTGGTCGGCGGACAGCCGGGGCAGGTCGATGCCGAAGGTGGAGTAGACGGACTTCACCAGCCCGGAGCAGTCCACGCCGCGCTCGGGGTCGGTGCCGCCCCACACGTAGGGCAGCCCGACGAGCTCGAGGGCGCGGGTGACGACCTGGTCGCCCGTCACCGACCCGGCCGGGCCGGGCGCGCCCGCGGGGGCACCGGGCGCGTACGCCGCCGTGGTGCGCGACAGCGCGTCGGTGAAGGTGGCCGACGCGCCGCCGGCGCGCGGCAGCAGGGCGAGCTGGGCCTGGATCTGGGAGATGCGGGCGGTGACGTCGGTGATGCTCATGCGGCGCCTCCGGCGCTGGGGTCGGTCAGAGGGTCGGTCAGGGGGTCGGCCGAGGGCTCGGTGGGGCGGGCGCGCATCCAGCGGGCGGCGACGAGGTCGTCGACCTCGACCCGTTCGCGTCGCAGCCGCTCGGCGCGGCGCTGCTGCGCGCGGTGCTCGAGCAGCAGCTCGACGGCCGAGAGCCGGGTGCGGTCGCGCTGCCAGTGCTCGCGCGCGAGGGTGGTGAGCGTCGCGGCCGATGCGAGGGCGGCCCGGGACGCGGTGACGTCCGAGGCGAGCGCGGCGGCGGCGCGCCTGGCGGCCGTGTACGCCTCCGGGTCGGCGACCGACGGCTCGGCGGCGGAGGCGAGGCGCGCGACCACCGCGTCGAGGCGGCGTGCGGACTCGCGCTCGTCAGCGGCGGCGCGGGCCACGCCGAGGCGGCTGTCCTGCTCGCGCACGCCGCGCACGCGGGCGACGGCGCGCATCCCGGCGTCCGGGTCGTTGTCGCGCGCCATCAGGCCACCAGCTCGCGCAGGCTCTGCCAGGTGGTGGCCAGGTCGCTCGGCTCGTCCATGCCCTGGCGGAGGAACGCGTCGATCGCGGGCATCCGGGCGAGCGCGACGTCGGCGTCGGGGTCGGCGCCCGCGACGTAGGCGCCGATCTCGACGAGCTCGCGCACCGAGCGGTGTGCGGCCAGCAGGCGCCGCAGCCGGGTGGCGTCGGCGCGCTGGGCGACGTCGGTGACGGAGCCGGTGACCCGCGAGATCGACTCGAGCACGTCGATGCTGGGGAAGTGGCCAGCGGTCGCGAGGCGGCGCGACAGCACGACGTGGCCGTCGAGGATCGACCGCGCGGTGTCGCCGATCGGGTCCTGCATGTCGTCGCCCTCGACCAGCACGGTGTAGAGCCCGGTGATGCTGCCGGTCGGCGACGTGCCGGCCCGCTCGAGCAGCTGGGGGAGCAGGGTGAAGACGCTGGGCGGGTAGCCGCGCGTGGCCGGCGGCTCGCCCGCCGAGAGGCCGATCTCGCGCTGGGCCATGGCGACCCGGGTGAGGCTGTCCATCATCAGCACCACGTGCTTGCCGCTGTCGCGGAAGTGCTCGGCGACGCGGGTGGCGACGGCGGCCGCACGCAGGCGCTCGACCGGCGGTGCGTCCGAGGTGGCGACGACGACGACCGAGCGCGCCAGGCCCTCGGGGCCGAGGTCGTTGTCGATGAACTCGCGGACCTCGCGGCCGCGCTCACCGATCAGCGCGATGACCGAGACCTCGGCGTCGGTGCCGCGCGCGACCATCGAGAGCAGGCTCGACTTGCCGACGCCGGAGCCGGCCATGATGCCGATGCGCTGGCCACGACCGCAGGGGGTGAGGGCGTCGAGGGCGCGGACTCCGAGGCCGACCTGGTGGTCGATGCGCGGGCGGCTCAGGGCGGCGGGCGCGGCCTGGGAGACGCCGACCTGCGGCAGGTGGTCGAGCGACGGTCCGCCGTCGAGAGGACGGCCGAGCCCGTCGAGCACCCGCCCGCGCAGCTCGTCGCCCACCCGCACGAGCAGCGGGCCGCCCGTGTGGCGTACGACGTCGCCGACCCGCAGGCCGGTCGTGCTGCCCAGCGGCAGGCAGGTCAGGCCGCCGGGGCCGCTGGCGGCCACCTCGGCCAGGACGACGGCCCCGCGCTCCCCCTCGACCGAGACGAGGTCGCCGACGGCCGCGGCCAGCCCGGTGATCCGGAGCCGGAGGCCGAGGAGCTCGGCGACGCGGCCGAGCCGGAGCGGCGCCACGGCGTCGAGGGCACGCGCTCGGAGGTCGGGGGACAGGACGCTCATCGCAGCACCTCGGCCAGCCGGGCCAGCGCCTCGTCGACGCGGAGGTCGACGACGTGGTCGCCGGCGTGGGCGACCGCGTCGGCGCGCCCGAGCGTCGGGTCGGCCACGACGGCGATGGACAGCTCGCGGAGGTCGTCGGCCAGCGGGGCGACGTCGGGGTGCAGGCTCACCGAGACCACCGCGTGCTCGGGGAGCAGCCCGAGGACCCGTCCGAGTACGTGCGCCGGGTCGGGCTGGGCCGCGCCGACCAGGGCTCGGGTGAGCTCGAGGGCGAGCGCGGCGGCCTGGTCGTCGACGCGCCGGCAGGCGTCGGCCAGGAGCTCGTGCGCCGCGCGCGCGGCCTCCCGGAGAGCGTCCATGGTGGCGGCGTGCTCGGCCTCGCGGCGGGCCTCCTCGGCCGCCGCCCGGCGGGCGAGCTCGTCGGCCTGGGCCGCCGCGGCGGCTGCGGCCTCGCGGCGACCCTGCGCCCAGCCCACGGCGTAGCCCTGTGCCTGTGCGGCCGCACGACTGGTCTCCACGGTCTGCAGCTCGGGCATCCGCAGCGTCGACAGGGCCGGCAGCGCCGCGGCGCCGGCCCCTGCCCGGGCCTCAGTCGATGAACTCATCGTCGCCTGCCCTCCGCACCACGACCTCGCCGCGCTCCTCCATCGCGCGGATCGTGGCGATGATCGCCTGCTGGGCCTCCTCCACCCGCGTGAGCCGCACCGGGCCGAGGATCTCGACCTCCTCGAGCACGTTCTCCGCGGCGCGCTCGGACAGGTTGTGGGTGATCTTGTCGCGCACCGGAGCCGAGACGCCCTTGAGCGCCAGCGCGAGCTGCGCGGTCTCGATCTGGCGCAGCACCTGCTGCACGTCGCGGTCCGAGAGTCGGATGATGTCGTCGAACACGAACATCCGGCTCCGCACCTCCTCGGCCAGCGTGGCGTCCAGTGACTCCAGGCCCGCCACGATCTGGCGCTCGGTGGAGCGGTCCGCGCGGTTGATGATGTCGACGAGCGGGCCGAGCCCGCCGACGCGGGAGGCGTCGCTGGGCGCCAGCACGGAGGAGAACCGTCGCTCGAGGACGGACTCCACGACCCGCACCGCGGTCGGGTTGGCGCGGTCCATCGTCGCGATGCGGTGCGCCACCTCGGCCTGGAGCTCCGACGCGAGCCCGGAGAGCACCAGCGACGCCTTCTCGGCACTCATGTGGGCCAGCACGATCGCGATGACCTGGGGGTGCTCGTCGCGGACGAACGAGCGCAGCTGGTCGGGATCGGCCCGGCTCAGGAGCTGGAAGGGCAGCTGCACCGCCCGTGCGTGCAGCCGCTGCACGGCCTCCTCGGCGCGGTCGTCGCCCAGGGAGCGCTGCAGCAGGTCGCGCGCGAGGTCCATGCCGCCCTGGAGCTGGCGGCGGCGCGCGGCGAACAGGTCGGAGAACTCCCCCATCACGGTCTGCGCCTCGGCCGGCTCCACGGCCGCGAGCTGGGCGATCTCGGCGGAGACCACCTCGACCTCCTCGTCGCTCATGTGGGACATGACCTCCGCGGCCCGGTCCTTGCCCAGGCGCACCAGCACGATGGCCACCTTGCGGGCCCCGGTCCCGGTCACGACGCCCATCACGGGCGCTCCACGAGCCAGCCGCGCAGCAGCGAGGCGACCTCGTCCGGCTGGCGCTCGACGAGGGCGACCAGCTCGTCCCGCATCCCGTCCACGGGCTCGACGACCGGCGCCATCGCGAGCGCGGTCGGCGCGTCGTCCACGACCTGCGAGGCCTGCAGCGCGGCCCGCGTCGCCTGCTCCTGCCGCAGCTGCTCCACGACGTAGGTGGTCGCGTGCTCGCGGGCCTGGGCGTTGCGGCGCGCGCGCAGCCACGCCAGGCACACCAGCAGCAGGACCCCGCCGCCGAGCGCACCGTTGCGCAGCCAGGCGTTGCGCTTGGCGGCCGCCTCCTCGGCGGCCGCGCGCTCGAGCGCGGCGGCGTTGGCGTCCTTGAGCGAGGTGTCGAAGGGGACGCTGGAGGTCTCGATGGTGTCGCCGCGCTCGGGCACGATGCCGATCGCCGACGACACGAGCGCGTCGATCTCGCTGGCGTCGACCGCGACCGCGGAGTTGGTGTCGATCACGACGGCCGCGTGCAGCGAGTCGACCGACCCGGGCGAGGTCTCCGACTGCTCGACGACCTTGTCGACGCCGTTCTCGCGGACGGTGGCGGAGTTGTTGTAGCTGCCGTCGCCACCGGCGCCCCCGGTCTCGAGCTGGGCGTCCGGGCCCACGACGCCACCGGCGGTGCCGGGCGCCGCGGAGCCGGAGTAGGTCTCCGACTGCACCGACTCGGAGAGGGTCGGGGCGTTCTTCCGCCCGTAGGTGGTGGTCTCGGTGACCACCTTGTCGAAGTCGAGCACCGCGGTGACCTGGACGGAGGAGTTGCCCGGGCCGAAGACCCGGTCGAGCATGGCCTGCGCCTTGGCGGCCAGCTGGTCCTGGTAGTCCTGCACCTGACGGTTGCGACCGCTGCTGAGCCCGCCGGCCCCGTCCCCGCTGTCGGACAGCACCCGGCCGGTCGCGTCGGCGACGGTCACCTTCGCCGGGTCGAGGCCGTCGACGCTGGAGGCGACGAGGTGCACCACGGCCTGCACCTGGTCTGGCGTGAGCGTGCGGCCCCCGGAGTCGATGAGCACCGACGCGGTGGCCGGGTCCTGCTCCTCGGCGAAGACCTCCTTGGGCGGCAGGGCCAGGAGCACGTCGGCGGCGTCGACGCCGTCGATGGACTCGATCGTGGCGGCGAGCTCGCCCTCCATCGCCCGCTTGAAGTCGGTCTGCTCCTTGAACTGCGAGGTCGAGATGTCCTGGCCGTCGAGGAGGGCGTAGCCGCCGTCGCCGTTGGCGGAGGGGATGCCCTCGCCGGACAGCGCGATGCGCGTGGCGTAGACCCGGTCGCGGGGCACCGAGATGGTGCCGCCGCCCCCGCCGATCTCGTAGGACACACCGTCCGCCTCGAGCTGCTCGACGACCGCCGAGGCGTCCTCGGCGGAGAGGTTGGAGAACAGCGGGGCGTACGACGGCGCGGAGGCCCAGCGGAACACCATGACGGCGGCCAGCAGCAGCGCCGCCGTGCCGATCACGGCGACGACCTTCTGGCCCGGGCTGAAGAGCGCGAACGAGCGGCGGAGACGGTCCAGCGCGCGGGTGATCCCGGTCCTCATCAGCCGACCTGCATCCGCATGATCTCGGTGAACGCCTCGATGGCCTTGTTGCGCACGGCGACGGTCAGCTTGGTCGCGACCTCCGCCTCGGTCGCGGCCAGCGTGTAGTCATGGATGTTGGGCAGCGTGCCCGACGCGGCCCGCACCGCGAGGGTGTCGGCGGAGTCCTGGATGCCCTCGAGGCGCTCGAGCCCGTCGAGCACCATGCTCCCGAAGTCGGCGCCGGAGGTCGGGGCCGTGGCCGACGGGGCGGAGACGACGGGTGCGGCCAGCGGCATGAAGCCGCCGATCGACTCGATGCCACCGATGCTCATCAGCGCTGCCCGATCTGGAGGGCGGCGGTGTAGGTGTCCTGCGCGGTGCGGGTGACCTGCACCGAGGCCTGGAAGCCGCGCTGGGCCTGCACGAGGCTGGTCATCTGCACCGTCATGTCCATGCCCGGCACGCGCACCATGCCGTCGGCGTCGGCGAGGGGATGGTCGGGGGCGTGCTGCAGGACGCCCTCGGCGTCGCCGAGCTCGATGCCGCTCACGTCGACACCGCCGTCGGGGCGGGCCGTGGCGACCACGAGCTGCTCCTGGAAGGCGTCCTCGCTCGTCGCCCGGACGGTGGACGCGTTGGCGATGTTGTGGGCCAGCGCGTCGAGCCACGTCTGGTGCATGCCCAGGCTGCTGTTGGCGATGCGCAGCATGTCGAAGGCGCCCATCACATGGCCCCGGCGGCGACCGAGAGGAGCGAGGCGCGGTCGGAGACGGCGCGGGTCATCACCTGGTACTGGAACTGCGACTGCACCGCGGCGAGCGACTCCTTGCGCAGGTCGACGTTGTTGCCGTCCTGGCCGGCGGGCGCGTTGGTCGCTCGAGCGACGGGGGCCACGCCGGAGGCGGGCATCTCACCGTGCTGCAGGGCGGCCGCGAGCGAGGACTCGAAGTCGACGCTGGTGGCGCGGAAGCCCGGCGTGTCGACGTTGGCGATGTTGTCGGCGATGACGCTCTGGCGCAGCGCCAGGCCGTCGAGGGCCGAGACGAGGACGGACGACACGGCGTCGGGCATGCCCAGGGACACGGGTGCTCCTGCAGGAGGAATCGGGTGCCGGTCCGTCGGCGGGGGTCGAGCGTTCCGTGCTCACCCCCCGCATCGGCCGTTCGCGCTCCTCGCTGAGGGAATCGGGGCGACTTCCTGGCCCGCGGCCCGAGGTCGGGACCTTGGTCCCGGCGCGCACCACCCGGCCGTGCCATGCCGGGCCCACCCGGCCGGGAGGCTCAGGCGGAGAGGTCGACGTACGCCGGGCCCGTCGCCCGGGCGACCGGCGCGGTGCGCCTCAACCGGGCGAGGTCGACCCGGGCGCTGCCGACGGCGCCCGCCAGCTGCTCGCGGACGGCGGCCTGGCGGCGCAGCAGGGCTGCGGCCCGGGGGACGAGGGTGGCGGGGA
The DNA here is from genome assembly GCF_058134345.1 of Nocardioides sp. Z24_21. Taxonomy (NCBI): domain Bacteria; kingdom Bacillati; phylum Actinomycetota; class Actinomycetes; order Propionibacteriales; family Nocardioidaceae; genus Nocardioides; species Nocardioides sp. Z24_21. The sequence continues at coordinate 136,266 of NZ_JBYTTH010000002.1, read as the reverse complement.
TCGTGCCCTCCAGCTCGGTGGGCACCCATCCGCTGGGCAGCTCGGCCCCGCGGGCCAGCACGCCGGCCGGGTCGGCCACGAAGCCCTCGGCCAGGAGCACGTCACGCTCGAGGGCGTCGATCGCCCGCTCCCACGCGTGGAACAGCTCCTCGCCGTCCAGGGGGACTCGCCCGATCATGCCGTCACCGCGGCCTGCAGGGCGGCCTGGCGCCAGGCGTCGGCGAGGCTCTCGACGAGGTCGAGGCAGTGCCGTGTCGCGACGACGTCGCGGTCGACGTTGGCGCGCACGAGCTGCACGAGCAGGTGGGAGTAGAGCGCGGAGAGTCCGGGGCCACCGTCCCAGGCGTCGACCCGGAGCGAGGAGTGCAGCTCGGTGACGATGTCCTGCGCGTGCAGCAGCTGGGGGCGGGCGGCGTCGTGGTCGCCGGCCTCCTGGGCCGCGACGGCGCGGCGGCAGTCGAGGGCGAGCCGGTCGTAGAGCATCACCAGCAGCCGGGCCGGACTGGCGGTCTCGACGGACGCCTGCAGGTAGGCGGCGGGGTTGGAGTAGGCCATGAGGGTGCTGTCCTTAGCTTCCCGGGGGCGTGAGTGCGGAGATCTGGCCGGCCAGCCACGAGGACTGGCTGTTCATCTGGCTGAGCGCCGTCTCCAGGGCGGTGAACTGCCGGGTGAGCGCGGTCCGTCGCAGCTCGAGCCGGAGGTCCCACGCCTCGATGCCCTCGTCGAGGCGACCGATGGCGTCGTTGCGGCCGGTGATGGCGCTGGTGAGCGTGCCGTCGACGCGGTCGCTGGCGACCTTGGCGACGTCGGCGATGCGGGCGACGAACCCCGTCACGGGGGCGGTGAGCCGGGCCTGGACGCCGGCCGGGTCGGCGGCGTACGCCTTGGTGAAGGCCGCCTCGTCGAGGACGAGCTTGCCGTAGCGGTCGGTCTGGACGCCGAGGTCGGCGAGGCTGCCCTCGCCGGCGAACACCGACGACAGGAGCCGGTCCCGCAGCGAGAGCAGGGTGCTGTCGCCCGCGAGGGGACCCCTGGTGCCCGTGCCTGTCCGGGTCTGGGCGTCGATGTCGGAGAGCGCGGAGTTGACCGCGTCGACGAGCCCCTTGAGCGCCGTCGAGGCGGCCGCGGGGTCACGGGCCAGGGCCACCTGCGAGGTGGTGCCGGTGGCGTCGGAGGCCAGGGTGAGGGTCGCGCCGGGGACGAGGTCGGCGAAGGTGTTGGTGGCCGACGTGGCCACGATCGAGTCACCGATGGTGACCTGCGCGTCCCGCCCGGCGCGGACGGTGGCCCCGCCGAGCAGGTCGGACCCGTCGGCGGCGGTGAGCGTGAAGTCACCGGCGGCGCCGGTCTCGGCCGCCTCCACCACGAGCCGGTACTGCTCGGTGCCGACCTTGACGGTCGTGGCGCGCAGGCCGGTGGCGTTGGCCGGGTCGTTGATCGCGGCGGCGAGGCCGGCGAGCGTTCCGTCGGTGGTGAGGTCGAGGGGTGCGGAGCCGTCGAGCCGGTCCAGCCGCAGGGCGGTGGGGACGGTGCCTGCCGCCTCCAGCCCGACCGCTGTAGCGAGCTCGAGCCGGTGGCTGGCGGCGGTCTGGTCGACGCGCACCGAGAAGCCGGCGGGGCTGGCACCGGCCGTGGCGCTGACCGCCACCTTGGTGTCGGAGCTGGTGGCGGTGAGCGGCGCGAGGCCGCCCGGCTTGGCCAGGTCGCCCGCCCTCGTCGCGAGGGCGGCGATCTTGGTGTTGAGTCCCTGGAGGAGCGAGACGACCGACCTCTCCGTGGCGGCCCGGGACTTCAGCCGCGTCTGCCCGACCGCCTCGAGCTGCATGAACTGGTCGACGATCGTCGCGGTGTCGAGGCCGCTGCCGAGCCCGCTGATGCTGGCCGATCCCATCGCCGTCCCCTCTCGTCGGTCGGCCCCGATCAGGACCGGTGGTGCCGGGCGGGTCGCGACGGCCGCGACCCGCCCGGCATCGGGTGGGTGAGAGCTCCCTCAGCCGATCAGCGGAGGAGGGACAGCACGCCCTGCGAGGCCTGGTTGGCCTGCGCCAGCATCGCCGTGCCGGCCTGGGACAGGATCTGCGAGCGGGTGAAGCTCATCATCTCCTGCGCCATGTCGGTGTCGCGGATGCGCGACTCCGATGCCGACAGGTTCTCGATCGCGACGTTCACGTTGTTGATGGTGTGCTCGAAGCGGTTCTGGATGGCACCCAGCTCGGCACGCTGCGTCGAGACCTCCTTGATGGCGGCCTGGACCGTGTTGCTGTCGGTGATGGCGACCGCCGCCATGTCCGTGCCCTCGTTGAAGTTCGCCAGGGCCGTGGCGGAGACCGCGATGATGTCGCCGCTGTCGTGGCCGACCTGGAAGTTCTTCTCCACCCCGCCGAAGAGCACGTCGCCGTTGAACTTGGTGTTCTCCTGGATCCGACCGATCTCTTGCTTGAGCTGGTCGAACTCAGCCGTGAGCGCAGCCTGCGAGTCGGCGTTCTGGGTGCCGCTCTTGTGCTGCACGGCGAGGTCGTTCATGCGCTGGAGCATGGAGTGGACCTCGGTCAGCGCGCCTTCGGCGGTCTGGACGAGGCTGACCCCGTCCTGGGCGTTGCGGGCGCCCACCTTGAGGCCACCCACCTGCGAGCGCAGGCCCTCGGAGATGGCCAGGCCGGACGCGTCGTCGGCGGCGCGGTTGATGCGGAAGCCGGAGGACAGCTTCTCGAGCGACTTGGACATCTGGCCCTGCGTGACCGACAGGTTGCGGTACGAGTTGGCGGCGTCGATGTTCTGGTTGATGCGAAGACCCATGATGGATTCCTTCCGTGGTGTGGATCACTAGCTGGAGTCCGTCCGTGGACTCCGTCGAGGTCCTGTTCGGTCGCCCGGGTGGGCACCTGAGGTTTTCGGGGGAGGTTTCTGCGCGGCGCCGGGTCAGGCGCTCGTCGCCACCCGCGCGGCGGGGGCGTGCGCCGCGGCGTGCCGCTCGGCCACCGCGGCGAAGTAGGCCTCGCGCCGCCGGGCGGCCACGCCGCCGGGCCGCTCGTGGGCGGGCACCAGCAGCGGGTCGAGCTGGGAGTTGATGCCGTCGCGCAGCAGCACCATCGCCTCAGCGCGCAGCTGGGAGATGCGCGACTCGGTGACGCCGAGCTCCGCGGCCAGCTCGGCCATCGGCAGCTCGGCGAGGAAGAAGCCCTCCACGACCCGACGCAACCGCTCGGGCAGCGCGGCGACCGCGTCCGCGAGGTAGTCGAGCAGCTCGGCGTGCACCAGGGCCTGCTCGGGGGTCGGAGTGGTGGACACCAGCGAGCCGGCGTACGACCCGTGGGCGTCGTCGGCCTCGAGCGACCTGACCTGGGCCCGCGCGAGGTCCTCGCGGTTGGCCAGCACGTCGTCGACGGCGATGCCCTGCGCCGAGGCGACCTCGGCATCGGTGGGCACCCGGCCCAGGCTCTGGGTCAGGCGGGCCCGCGTCTCGTCGAGGCCTCGCGCGGTGCGTCGCACCGAGCGCGTCGCCCAGTCGACCCCGCGCAGCTCGTCGAGCAGCGCCCCCCGGACGCGGGTCGAGGCATACCGCGCGAACGGCACCCCGCGGGCGGCGTCGAAGCCCTGCGCCGCCTGCACCAGGGCGGTCAGGCCGGCCGAGGTCAGGTCGTCGCGGTCGACGTGGCCGGGCACGCGCGCCAGCACCTCTCGCACCAGGTGTCCCACGAGCGGGATGTGGGCGGTCACCAGGTCGTCGGTCGTCGCCGGGGCGGCGGCGGGGGACCCTGCGGACGACGGGCTGGCGACCGCAGCGGTCTGGACCGGGGAAGGGAGCGAAGGACTAGCAGGCACGGGGTAGATGCTTGGTGCCCCGGGGCGATTCCGCTGCCGGATCAGCACATCCGAGGACCTTCGCGGCCTGATCGAGGACCGTGGTCCCGACCGGGATGGCCCGAACGGGCCACGGGTGGGTGGTCAGTCCCGCCGGACGGGCATGACCCGACCCGCCGCGCGGGCGTCGCCGCCTCCGCCGCGAACTCCTCAGGTGGCTGCCGGCGCGGCCGATGGACGTCTCGTGACCATCACTGACACCCCGCCGGCGGCTGTGGAGCGGCTGTCCCTCGTGCTCTGGCGCGAGCGCGAGCTGCTCGAGGAGCTCCACTACCGGCTCGAGGTCGAGCAGCTGGTGCTGGCCAGCGGCCGGAGCCGTTGGCTGGCGCACGCGACGCGCGACATCGACGGCCTGCTGGCGACGATCCGCGAGACCGAGGTGCTGCGCGCGGTCGCGGCCGACGCGGCCGCAGCGGCGTTCGGGATGGAGGCCAACCTGAGCCTGGCCTCCCTCGCGGAGGCGGCCGACGAGCCGTGGCGCACGATCCTCACCGAGCACCGTGAGGCGTTCGTCCAGCTCACGCACGAGATCACCCGTCTCGCCGACTCCAACAAGCACCTGATCTCCGCCGGCTACCGCTCGGCGCGCGAGACCCTGCTCTCCCTCGGTGACTCCGTCGACGGCTACTCCGCCGACGGCAGCGCGACCGCCGAGCCCGCCCGCAACCGCCTCGTCGACCGGAGCCTGTGACGTGGCCGGCACCTTCGGCTCGATCTCCACCTCCGCCAGCGCGCTGCGCTACCACCAGGCGGTGATGGAGGTGGCGAGCGGCAACATCGCCAACGTCGCGACCGACGGCTACGCCCGCCGCCGGGTCGTCGGCCTCTCCGTCGGCGCGCCCGCGCAGCCGGCCATGTGGAGTCGCTACGAGGGCCACGGCGAAGGGGTGCGCGTCGGATCGGTCGACCGGCTCGTCGACCCGCTCCTCGACGCCCGCGCCCGCCGCGAGCACGGCAGCCAGGCCTACCTCGACACCCGCGCCGCCGCCCTCGCCCGCGTGGAGGCCTCCCTCGGCGAGCCGGCCGGCGACGGGATCTCCGGCGCCCTTCACGAGGTGCGCAAGGCCTGGCACGACCTGGCCAACCACCCCGACTCCGCCGCCGTGCGCAGCCAGGTGCTCGCCACCTCGCAGACCCTCGTCGAGGCGGTCGCCGCCCAGCGCCGCAACGTCGCCGCCGAGGAGGGCGACCAGCGGATGTCGCTGCTCGCCGACGTCGGCGAGACCAACACGCTGGCGCGGGACCTCGCTGCGGCCAACGAGGCGATCACCGCCGCCCGACTCTCCAACACCGACGCGTCCGGCCTGCTCGACGCGCGTGACCAGATGGCGCTGCGGCTGGCCGAGCTGACCGGCGGCACCGCCGTCGAGAACGGCCAGGGCGGCCTCGACGTCAGCGTCGGCGGCGTCGCCCTCGTGACGGGCAGCCGGGCCGGCAGCCTCGCGGTGACGAGTGGCGTCGCGCCCGACGGGACGGCAGACGGTGCGGCGCTCGCGCTCGCGGTGACCGGGCCGGACGGCGCCACCACCCCCGTGTCGGGGCTGCGCGGCGAGATCGGCGGCACCTCCGAGCTGCTGACCACCACCCTCCCCGGGCTGCGCGCGGACCTCCAGGCCGTCGCGCAGCACCTCGCCGACGCCGTCAACGCCGCGCACGGCGCGGGGCACGACGCCAGCGGTGCGCCCGGACAGCCCGTCTTCGCGGTGGACCCGAACGCCCCCGGCGGTCCCCTCGTGCTGCTCCTCACCGACCCGGCCGCGCTCGCCGCGTCGGGAGTCGCCGGCGGCGCCAACCGCGACGGGAGCAACGCGACGGCCGTGGCCGCTGCCCTCGGCGGGCCCGAGCAGGGCTACCAGAGGTTCGTGAGCGTCCTGGGCACGGAGGTCTCCTCCGTCCGGCGCCTCGCCGCCGCGCAGGCCGGCCTCACCGGCCAGGTCGACGGCGCGCGTGAGCAGCTGTCCGGGGTCAACCTCGACGAGGAGATGGTGACGATGATGCAGGCCCAGCGCGCCTACGAGGCCGCGGCCCGGGTGATGACGACCCTCGACTCGGTGCTCGACACCCTCATCAACCGCACCGGGCTGGTGCGCTGATGACGACCATCAATCGCGTCACCCAGTCGATGCTCACCGACCGGTCCCTCGACCGGCTCCAGGGCAGCCTGTCGCGCCTCGCGGAGATCCAGGAGCACCTGTCCACCGGCCGCGTGCTCAACCGTGCCTCCGACAACCCCGGCGACGCCGCCACCGCGATGCGGCTGCGCGCGTCCATCGGCGCTCAGCAGCAGTACGCCCGCAACGCCGCGGACGGCACCGGCTGGCTCGACACCCTCGACAGCACCCTCGGGGCGTCCAACGACCTGGTGCGCCGCGCCCGCGAGCTCGGCATCCAGGCCGTCAGCGGTGCCGCCGGCCCCCAGTCGCGTGAGGCGCTGGCGGTCGAGATCGACCAGCTCCGCTCCGCGCTCCTCGGCGTCGCCAACACCACCTACGTCGACCGACCGGTGCTGGGCGGCACCACGGCCGGGTCCGCCGCCTTCACCGAGGCGGGCGGTGCCGTCACCTTCGCCGGCGACGCGCACCCGGTCCACCGCACGGTCGCCGACGGCGTCGTCGTCGACGTGTCGCTGCCCGGGCCCGCCGCGTTCGGCGCCGACGGCGACAACGTCTTCGACCACCTCACGGCGCTCTCCGCGGCGCTGCGCTCGGGCGACGAGACCGGCATCCGCGCCGGGGTCGCCGCGCTCGAGGACGACGGCAACCGGCTCGTCGTGGCCCGCGCCGACGTGGGCGCGCGAGCGGCCCGGGTCGAGCGGGCGAGCACCGCCGCGGTCGACGCGGAGCTGTCCCTGACGAGCGCGCTCGCCGAGATCGAGAACGCCGACCTGCCCCGCACCATGGTGGACCTCAAGATGCAGGAGGTCGCCTACCAGGCAGCGCTCGCGGCGACCGCCCGCGTCCTCCAGCCGAGCCTGATGGACTTTCTGCGATGATCGCCACGATGGAGACCGTGATGCCGCCGAGCAGTGCCCCCGAGATCCCGGTGATCGAGCTCGCCCAGCCGCTGCCCGGCTTCCCCGGGCGCGAGCGTTTCGCGCTGGTGCAGGTCGACGACGACGGCGTGCTGTGCAGCCTCACCTCGCTCGACGAGCCGGGGCTGCGCTTCCTCGTGGTGCCGCCGGCGCCGTTCTTCCCCGACTACGCCCCCGAGGTGGACGAGGCGGTCCTCACCGAGCTGCGCTCGACGTCGGTCGACGACCTCGTCGTGCTCTGCGTGCTCACCGCCGGCGCGTCCCTCGCCAGCACCACGGCCAACCTGGCCGCGCCCGTCGTGCTCGACGTCGCCACCCACCGCGCGGTGCAGGTGGTGCTCGACGACCCGGGCCTGTCGGTCGCCACGCCCCTGATCGCGTGAGGCGTCGCGCGACGCCTCGGGTAGCGTGACGCCATGCTGGTCGTGAGCCGCCGTGCCGGAGAGAGCGTCGTCATCGGCGATGACGTCACCGTCTCGGTGCTCGAGGTGCGCGGCGACGTCGTCCGCATCGGCATCGACGCGCCGAGGTCGGTCGCCGTCCACCGCGCCGAGCTCCTGGCCCAGCTGGCCCGGTCCAACCAGGAGGCCGCCTCCCCGACCGAGGACGCCGTCGACTCGCTGCTCAGCGCGATCCGCGACCGCCCGCAGGCCGACTGACCGGTCCCACCGGCCCCTCCCCGGGGCCGGCTGCCGGGACTGGCCCCGTGTCGGGTCCGGCGTCAGCGGGGTCGCCGGCGCCCGAGCGCAGAGGCCAGCACCGCGGCCTGGGTGCGACGCTGCACGCCCAGCTTGGCGAGCAGGCCGGTGATCTGGTTCTTGACCGTCTTCTCCGCGAGGTGCAGCCGCTCGCCGATCTGCCGGTTGGTCATCCCCTCGGCGATGAGGTCGAGGACCCGCCACTCGCCGTCGGTGAGCCGGGACAGGCCCGGAGCCTGGTTCCGCGCTCCCATGCGCTCCACGACACGGAGGGCGACATCGGAGCCGACGAGGGACTGGCCGTGCCCCACCGCCCGCACGGCGTCGACCAGCTCACGCTCGTCGGCGGTCTTGAGGACGTAGCCGGACGCACCGGCCAGGACCGAGTCGACCATCGCGTCCTCGTCGGCGTCGCAGGCGAGGATCAGCGCCTGCACGCGCGGCTCGGCCGACCTGACCTCGCGGCACACGTCGATGCCGCTGCCGTCGGGCAACCGTCCGTCGAGGACGGCGACGTCGGGCACCAGCTCGCGGATCTGGGGCACCGCCTCGGCCACGGTGCCCGACTCACCGACGATCGCGATGCCGTTCTCCGCCTCGAGCACCGCCCGGAGCCCCCGCCGCACGACCACGTGGTCGTCGAGCAGGTAGACCCTCAGGGCCGTCGATCCGTCCGTGCCAGCAGTGCCAGTCATGCCACATCCCCCCGTTGTCCCGAGGGCCCCACCCTAGGCGGGCGGGGTAGCCGCGACGAAGCAGCGGGGTGTCAACGGCAGACCGGGCTGCGCGCCGGCGTCAGGCGCGCTCGAGCAGGAAGAGCGGGATCTCGCGGTCGGTCTTCTCCTGGTAGGAGGCGTACGTCGGCCACGTGGCGACCGCGTGCTCCCACCAGTCGGCGCGCTCCTCGCCCTCGAGGATGCGGGCGGTGTAGACGTGCTTCTCCGCCCCGTCCTGCAGCTCGACCTCGGGGTGGGCGACGAAGTTGTAGTACCACTCCGGGTTGTCCGGGGCGCCGCCCTTGGAGGCGACCGCGAGGTAGGCGCCGTCGCGCTCGACCCGCATCACCGGGTTCTTGCGCAGGTTGCCCGACTTCGCGCCGACCGAGGTCACGACCACGATCGGGTAGTCGGTGTCGCCCAGGGTGTTGGCCCGCTGGCCGTCACTCGCCTCGAACTCGGCCACCTGGTTGCGGACCCACTCGGAGCTGCTGGGGACGTACGTTCCTGTCAGTGCCATGCCTGCCACAACACCACGGGCGGCGGCGATCTTCCAGTCCCCGTCGGGGTGGGGCCGCAGGGGGCGGTCGGCGGGCGGGCCTCGGGGCAGCCGCCTCCCACGGGACCATCGGGCGATAGCCTCCGGATCCATGAGTGCGATCGAGGGCGTCAGTGAGATCTTCGACCCCGAGGACTGGGACGTGGTGCCCGGCTTCGACGACCTCACCGACCTGACCTACCACCGTGCGCGCGAGCACGGCACCGTGCGCATCGCGTTCGACCGCCCCGACGTGCTCAACGCGTTCCGCCCGCACACCGTCGACGAGCTGCTGCGCACCCTCGAGCACGCGCGCACGTCGGCCGACGTCGGCTGCGTGATCCTGACCGGCAACGGACCGAGCGCCAAGAACGGCAAGTGGGCCTTCTGCACCGGCGGCGACCAGCGCATCCGTGGGCGCGCCGGCTACCAGTACGAGGACACCTCCGCCGGCGCCACCGACACCGGGGCCGAGGAGCCCAGCCCCATCGACAAGGCCAGGCTCGCGCGCCTGCACATCCTGGAGTGCCAGCGGCTGATCCGCTTCATGCCGAAGGTCGTCATCTGCGTGGTCCCGGGCTGGGCGGCCGGCGGCGGGCACAGCCTCCACGTCGTCGCCGACCTCACCCTCGCCAGCCGCGAGCACGCCCGCTTCAAGCAGACCGACGCCGACGTCGGCTCGTTCGACGGCGGCTACGGCTCGGCCTACCTCGCGCGCCAGGTGGGGCAGAAGCTCGCCCGCGAGATCTTCTTCCTCGGCGACGAGTACGACGCCGAGGAGATGCACCGGATGGGCGCGGTCAACCGCGTCGTCGCGCACGCCGAGCTGGAGAAGGTCGCGCTCGACTGGGGCCGGAAGATCAACGGCAAGTCCCCGACCGCCCAGCGGATGCTGAAGTACTCCTTCAACCTCCTCGACGACGGCCTCGTCGGCCAGCAGCTCTTCGCCGGCGAGACGACCCGCCTGGCCTACATGACCGACGAGGCGCAGGAGGGACGCGACCAGTTCCTGGAGAAGCGCGAGCCCGACTGGTCGCCCTACCCCTGGTACTACTGATCTGCTGCGTTTGCGCAGGTCAGAGGCCTGTTTGGGCCTCGTGCGTGGCAGATGCGTGGCAAGAATCGTGGTCGAAGTCGGACTCGGGTTGCTAAATGACCGCGAGGTGCGCCCACATAGGTGGATGCCCATCACCACGCCCGCGATCGCACGATCGCTTAGCCCCGCGTAGTCGAGGCGATATCTCCCGCTGAACTGACGGCCCGCACCGCGTACCGTCGGGCTGTGATTGTCGAAGCGCGGCGAGGGATCGAGCTGGGAGTCCGTGACAAGCGATCTCTGGTTGCTGTGCCGACTCCCAAGCCTGCGCCGGGGACGGCGTTTCCTCCACGGCGGCTGACCCTTCGGGGCGTGCCAGTCTTCGAGCTCGGCCTATGGTGCGGAACGTGTCCCGCCATCTTTCAGAGGTTGAGCGAACCGGAGTCTGCTGACCTGGGCGTTGCAAACGAAAGGCTCAACACGGGACTGACGGCCATCGATGACGAGATTCTCCGGGCCTACGGTCGGGCGCTGCCCAAGTCTCACTACACGTCGCTGCTGCTCGACGTGACGCCGCAACTGGTGTCCCCCGGGAACGCCTCCGACTACTTCAGCCACGAGCAAGTCGCTACCTGGGGCGTGGACCCCGCTGTTGGCGCGCCCGAGAACCCTGTCACGCCCTACTACCGAACCTTTGAGACACCGGTGGGAGAGCAGGGGCACCTCTACGAGTTCGTCGTGCCCATGGTTCCGCCCGCGTGGAACGCGAGCCAACGCGTCGCCGAGTACGGCGGCAGCCTCGGACAGACCGTGCCTACGGCGGTGGCCTATTCGCTCCTCGACGTAATCCAGCCAGCGATGAATGAGGGTGATGACTACTACGAGCACTGGGTACTCACCCACTTCCTGCTCGACGGTCACCACAAGATCGAAGCGGCGTCGGCTGCCGGGCGGCCAGTCCGCCTCCTCAGCCTCATCGACGAGCGAATCAGCATCGCGTCGCCGGAGGCGATGGTTGCAGCGCTCCAGGCTCGTGCACAGGCGCGGAAATCGCGAGGCTGAGCAAGTCTGGACCAGCATCAGTCGGCTGTCCAACCTGCCCGAGATGCTTCGGTGGCCAGCACCGTCGCCGCCATCTCGCCCCCGGCTGCGCGGGACTTGTCCTCTGCGGTCGGCCACAGATGCGCGTAGGTGCTCAGGGTGGTCGTCGCCGACGCGTGTCCCATCGCCCGCTGTACCGTGACGACCTCGCACCCGGCCGCGATGAGGCCGCTGGCGAAGTAGTGCCGCAGGTCGTGCAGCTTGTGGGCGAGGCCAGCGTCGCTGCGGGTCGATCGCCCTCGATAGTCAACGAGGTTGTCGTGCCAGGGCTTGCCGCCCTCGTCGACCCGCCACCGCGACGTTTCGCCGTCGGGCGTGTGCACCCGGACATGTTCGGAGAGGATCGTGACGACCTCGTCGGGCAGGTAGATCGCCCGCTCCGACTCGTACTTGGGCGGCCGCCGCAAAGTCCCCGACGCTGGGGTCAAGACTCGGCCGATAGCCATCCTCTTCAAGCCAGAATCCTTCGGCGCCCAGGCAGATCTGCCGAGTGTCGCCTGCGGACCGCAGAGCAGCGACCGCCTCAGCGACGGACATGTGCTCGCGCTTGGACATGGCGCCAGATTAGGCGTGGGGTACCGCGATTCGTGCGTCTTCGCAGGAGTTTTCGTTCTCCGACGGGTCCCTGGGCGGGCGTAGACTCGACCCATGTCCATGAGCGAGTCGGAGGCCTACGAGGCGGGGATGTCCCTGCCGAGTGATGCGCGCAGACGCCTCGCAATCCGACTCCTCGAGTCGGTCGACCCCGATGAGGCGTTCGACGCGGCAGCGGAGTCGTGGCTTCGCAACGAAGCCGCCGCGGCGTACGACGCTCTCAAGGCGGATCCGTCGCGAGCCATCCCGGCTGAAGATGTGCGCGCCCGCTTCGAAGCCAAGTGGGCCGCCCGTTCATGACGGGCCGCATCAACCTCACTCCGGAAGCCGAACGGCAACTCAACGAGATCGACGACTGGATCGCCAAGAACGCGACCTCTGAGATTGCTCGGCGCTTCGTCTCGGCGATCCTCGAACACATCGACGCCATTCTCGTGTTCCCGCTCGCCGGTCGACCGCGCGACGACGTACGGCCGGGTATGCGGACGACCACCTGCCAGAAGCGGACGCTCGTGGCCTACGAGGTTGACGAGTCGTCTGGCGAGATCGTGGTCAACGTCGTCGGCGTGTTCCACGGCGGCCAGAACTGGGAGGCCGCGCTCAGCGCCGATGACGACTCGGAAGAAGACTGACAGCGTGGCAAAAGCGTGGCAGGAGAGTCGTCGTAGGCCGTCGGCGACCAACGCCCCCAATCACGTTTCCGCAGGTCAGCCGCATAGTGCCGTCACTGACCACCGACAACCGCTGAGCGTGCCGCGCTTCCCCTGGTACTACTGAGCGTCCCTCCCGTCGCCGGGGCGGGCCTCAGCTGGTCGCGAGGGTGTGGTTGTCGATCTCCGGGTAGTGCCGGCGGATGTCCACCTTGCGCTCCAGCTCGGCGATGATCGCGGGGGCGAAGTTGACCTCGTAGAGCGCGTGGGCGCTGCCGAGGCCGCCGGGGCTGAAGACGTTGATCTCCATCAGCTTGTCGCCCACGATGTCGAGGCCGACGAGGAACATCCCGTCGGCGACGAGCTTGGGCCGCACCACCTCGACCATCGCGAGCATGTCGTCGGTGACCTTGACCTTCTCGGCCTTGCCGCCGGCGGACATGTTGGAGCGGATGTCCTTGGTGGAGGGGGTGCGCCGGAACGCCGCGTACTCGCCGTCGACGACCAGCGGCCGGCCGTTCATCACGAACATCCGCACGTCGCCCTTGGCCGCCTCGGGGAGGTACTCCTGGGCCACGACGTAGCCGTCGCGGGAGATGGCCTCGATGATCTGCTTGAGGTTGGGCGCCTCCTTGCGGTCGACGAGGAACACACCCGCGCCACCCGAGCCCTGCAGAGGCTTGAGCACCGCCTTGCCGCCGAGGTCGGTGATGAAGTCCTCGATCATGTCCTCGTCGCGCGAGATGAGCGTGCGCGGTCGCACGATCTCGGGGAAGTGCTGGAAGTAGGCCTTGGACAGCGCGTTGGCGAGGCTGGTGGGGTCGTTGACCACGAGCACCCCGCTGGAGGCGATGAGCTGGCCGAAGGCGACGCCCGCGTTGTTGCGCCACGGGTCGGTCTCGGCGTCGTCGGCCGGGTCGTTGCGCAGCATCACCACGTCGAACTCGTCGAGGCCGATGAGCTGCTCGACGTCGGGCTTCTGCACGTCGGCGAGGTGCCGGTCGAGCGAGCGGTAGGTCTTGGCGTGACCCGCGCGGGCCTTGGTGCTCAACGACCCGTCGGGCTCGTAGGCGAAGTCGCCGATGCCCATGTACCAGGCCTCGTGCCCCATCTCCTTGGCGGCCATGGCGAGGCGGTTGGTGGTGTACTCGGCCTTCTCCGTCTCGATGTCGTTGACGACGAATCCGATCTTCATGCGGGTCCCTCCAGGAGTGTGCTGAGATCGTCGGTGCCGACCGCGCGGGCCAGGTGGTCGTGCGCGGCCGGGTCGCGCAGGTAGCGCGGCAGCACCCGGGGCGGGTGCAGCAGCCCGCGGGACTCGAGGTCCCCGACCAGGGGCAGGTCGCGCAGGGAGAACTTCCCGAGCCAGAGCTGGTCGAGCGAGCCGCCGGAGCCGAGGTGGTCGAGCAGCTCGACGAGGCCCCGCAGGTAGATCGCGTCCTTGGTCATGCCGCCGGAGCGGTAGACCCGCATGACCGTGGTCCAAGCGCTGGCGCTGGGGAAGTCGTCGGCGACGAGCGCCTCGTGGGCCTCGGCGAACGTCGCGCCGCCGATCATCCGGTGCACCGTCACGACGCGGCCGGCGAGCTGGCGCAGCCGGAACGCCGTCAGGCCGCCGCAGGCGATCTCGGCGAGCACGGCGAGTCCCTCCTGCGTCTCGTCGTAGCCCGCCAGCCCGACGCCGAGCACCTTGATCGGCTGGTGGCTGCCGTTGGCCTGCGTCACCAGGTGGGTGCCGACCTCGTGGTGCAGCAGCGCCTGCGCGCGGGCGCGCTGCACCCGGGTCTCGGGTCCGATGAGGAGCACGTCACCCGAGACCATCACGCCGTTGACGTCCGAGCGGATCTCGGCGTGCATGTCGAGGTCGGGGTCCTCGTCGCGGTAGCGCGCGATCTCGGCGTCCGCGAGCGCGAGGAACTCCTCGGCGTCGAGGGCCGTGCCGCTGGGCTCGGTGCGGGTGATGCCGGCGAGCAGCGCCTCGGCCTGGGCGCGCAGCGCCGGCGACACGCCGCCGTACAGCTCGACGCTCAGCGGGAGGAAGTCCTCGGTGTCGCGCGCCTCCAGCATGTCGAGCTGGAGCTCCATCTCGCGCTGCTTGGCCCGCAGCAGCTGGCCCAGGACGGCGTCGTCGACCGCACCGGGGTCGATGTCGTCGAGCTCGGCGCGTACGACGGCGGGGTCGGTGTCGAGCTCGCGGTAGGTGAACGGCGGGTCGGGCTGCCGACCGGCCAGGAAGTCCTCACGCAGGTCTTCGGCGTCGACCGGCGTGACGTCGAGCAGGAAGCGGAAGCTCTGGGCGAGCAGGGAGAGTCGGTGGTCGACGGCCAGGTCGGCGGCGCTGAGCCCGGCACCCGGTCGGGCCGGGTCGCCGTCGCTCACCGCAGGCGCTCGAGCTCGTCGTGGAGGCCCGGCACGGCTGCGGCGAGGCCTTCCTGGGCGCGGCGGAACCGCTCGGCGTCCAGCTCGCCGGACCACTCGTCCATGAAGGTCTTCTTGAACTCGATGGCCAGCACGCAGCCCACCCGCGGGTAGCGGTCGTGCACCCACCACGCGAGGCCGCGGCCCTCGAAGACGACGTTCTCGCGGGCGTCGAGCGGCCCGCAGCCCACCGACGCGTCGCGCAGGTCGGCCATGAACCGCTCGACCAACGGGCCGAACAGCTCGTGGTCGAGGCTGCCGGTGCCGAGGTTGACCTCCGGGTTGTCCTCGGCGGGGGCGGCCGGCCGGTCGGCGCCGTCGCGGCGGTGGTTGTAGGAGTGCACGTCGAGCAGCACGAACGGTCCGCGCTCGGCGAGCGCGTCGAGCCGCGGGGCCAGGGCGTCGTAGAAGGCGTCGTAGGTGGCCAGGCTGCCCTCGTAGAGCTCCTCGGACAGCACGCCGTCGCGCCACACCTCGAGCCCCCAGCAGTCGTCGGGCTTGCGGTAGATGGCCTCGCGGCGCGGCCGGTTGAGGTCGGCCTCGAAGCGCGAGCGCCGCGTCACCACCCGGTCGGGCACCACGGCGGCGAGCCGGTCGGTGAACGGGTCCTCCTCGCGGAAGCGCTCCGCCTCGTCGAGCACCATCGCCTCGGCGATCTCGGGGCGCAGGTCGTGTCCGGCGTGCACGGCGGTCGCCACGACCGGGCCGTCCCACTCGCCGACGAACGCGACGGCGCCCGGGGTCCCTCCGACGTCAGCCATGGCGGAGTGTTCTACCGGAGTCCGCACCTCACCTCCACCCGGCTCGTACCCCTACGGGTGACCGGCTGGTAGGACTGGGGCCATGAGGATCGTCGTGCTGACCGGGGCGGGCATCTCGGCCGAGAGCGGCCTGACCACCTTCCGTGACGCGGGTGGGCTGTGGGAGGGCCACGACCCGATGCAGGTGGCGACGCCGGAGGCCTACGCCGACGACCCCGGCCTCGTGCAGCGCTTCTACGACGCGCGGCGGGCGGCCCTCGCCCGGGTCGAGCCCAACGCCGCACACCACGCGCTCGCCCGCCTCGAGGACGCCCTCGGTGACGACCTGCTCCTCGTCACCCAGAACGTCGACGACCTCCACGAGCGCGCCGGCTCGCGACGGGTCCACCACATCCACGGCCGGCTGCAGGCGGCGTGGTGCACCGGCTGCGACGAGCGGCACGAGTGGCACGGCACCCTGGCTGACGAGCCGCCGTGCCCCGGGTGCGGCGCGAGCGACCTGCGTCCCGACATCGTCTGGTTCGGCGAGGTGCCCTACGGCATGGACGTGGTCGAGGAGGCCCTCGAGCAGTGCGACCTCTTCGTCTCGATCGGCACGTCGGGCGTCGTCTACCCGGCCGCGGCGTTCGTCCACTGGGCCGCCGGCGAGACCCTCGAGCTCAACCTCGAGCCGAGCGCCGGCGCGTCCGACTTCGACGCCTCCCGGCAGGGCCCGGCCACCCGGCTCGTCCCCGCGTGGGTCGACGAGCTGCTGGGCTGAGCCGCGTCAGGGCCCCGCGACCCCGTGGTGCGCGAGGGGCCGGAAGTGCAGGCGTACGCGGGTGCCGCGACCGAGCACCGACTCGATCTCGATGCGCCCGCCGTGCCGTTGCATGATCTCGCGCACGATGCCGAGGCCGAGGCCGGTGCCCGGGCGCATCAGCGCCTCCTCGTTGGTCGAGCGGAACAGTGGCGAGAACAGGTCGGCCTGGTCGGCCTCGGAGATCCCGATGCCCTCGTCCCTGCAGGAGAAGGAGAGCCCGCCGTCGGCGCGGCGCTCGATGCCGAGCCACACCTCGTCGCCGGGGTCGGAGTACTTCACCGCGTTGTCGACGAGGTTGGACACCGCGCTCGCGATCTCGCGCGGGTCGCCCAGCACGACGGCCTCGCTCAGGTCCCCGACGAGCTGGAGGGTGACGCCCGACCGCTCGGCCACGGCGGTCATCGCCGCGACCGTCTCCTCCACCACGGGGACGAGGTCGACGTGCTGCATCGCCGGGCGGTGCTGCGGGTCGCTGACCCGGGTCAGCATCGCCAGGCCCTCGAGCAGCTGGCCGAGTCGCTCGCTGCCGCGCAGGATGGCCTGCGCGCGCCTGCGGTCCTGCGCGTCGGCGTCCTCGCTCTCGAGCAGGAACTCCGCGTTGGCGGCGATGACGGTCATCGGGTTGTTGATCTCGTGGGTCAGCTCGCGCAGGAACCGGTGCCGGGCCCCCTCGACGCCGCGCAGCTCCTCGAGCAGCCGGCGTTCGCGCTGGGTCGCGCGGGCGTTGGCGATGGCGCGACCGAGGTCGTGGCCGAGCTCCAGCGCCGCGTGGCCCTCGCTGTCGGTCCAGCGTCGTGAGCCGGTGCGCCGTGCGCACATGAGCATGCCCAGCAGCTCGTCGTCGACACCCACGGGCGCCACGACCACCGCCTCCAGCCGGGCCAGGCCCAAGGCGTCGGTGAACCAGCCGGTGTGGGCCGCGAGAGCGGCGTCGCCCCAGACCTGGCCGGGCTCGATGATGGTCACCCGCTGTGCCGCCCAGGCGCGGGCGGCGGCGGCGTCGAGCGCGCTCCTCACCTCGGGGACCGTGTCGAGGCCCAGCACGTCGGGGCCCTCGCGGTCGTCGCGGAAGAACACGCGGATCTCGAGCTCGTCGACCGACAGCGCACCGAGCAGCGTCGAGCGGGCCTCGCGCAGGAGGTGGTTGACGTCGTGGCGCGCCGTGTTGGACCGGGCCAGGCGCCGGGTGGCACGGATGACCCTCATGTGGTCGGCGTACTCCTCGCGCTCCACCACGGCGAGGATCGAGCGCAGCACCACCTCCAGGTCGTCGCCCAGCTCGAGGAGGCGCGCGACGCCGGGTCGGCGCAGGTCGGTCGGGACGTCGAGGTAGAGCAGCGCCCGCAGGTCGCCGCGCTCGTCGGTGATCTCCGCGACGAGCATGTCGAGGGGGTGCCACGTGTCGGGGCAGTCGGTCACCGGGATCTCGGGCACCACGACCACGCCGTCGATGCTCTCGCGGACCTCCTCGGACAGGCTGTCGGCCGAGATCCACACGAGGTGGCCCAGGCGCACGCCCTGTGCGAAGACGAGCTGCATGTCGACGAGGCTGGACGCGGTGCCGAGCCGCTCCTCCGCGTTGGGCTCGTCGCCGACGATCGCGACGAACTCGAGCAGACCCTGGGGCCGCACGACCTCGATGGCGCAGACGTCGAATCCGGCGCGCCTCGCCGCGTCGCGGGCCAGGTCGTGCATCAACGCCCGGGCGCGCGCGTCACCCCAGCTGAGGTCGCGCGTCCTGCGCTCCTCGGTCCGCGCCTGCTCCATGGCGTCGTCGCCCTCCCCATCCCCACCGGCGATCGTAGGGGGCCGGCCCCGTCGCGCCGGTCGGTATCCACCCACCGGGCCCGGTCTTCACCGTCGGGCGTCGCCGTCAGGCGGGCGGGCGCGGCCCTCCGGCCGGGATCCACGCGGCGAACGTGGTGCCCTCCCCCAGCGTCGAGGTGACCTCGAGGGTGCCCCCGTGGGTGGTCACGACGCGCTCGATGATGGCCAGGCCCAGCCCCGTGCCCGGACGCCGCCGTGCCTCGGCGCTGCTGGATCGGAAGAACGGCTGGAACACCTTGTCGAGCTCGTCGGCAGCGATGCCGATGCCGGTGTCGGCGCAGGTCATCCGTACGCCGTCCACGCCGCCGGCGGCGTGCGCCGACGCCACAAGGGCGACCCGCCCGCCGGCCGGGGTGTACTTGACCGCGTTGCCCACCAGGTTGGCCACCATCCGCTGCAGGCCGGCGGCCTCGCCGATCAGCGTCAGACCGTCGGCCACCGAGGAATCCACCTCCACTCCGGCCGCGGCCGCGGTCGACGCCAGGTCGCCGCAGGTCTCGCGGACCAGCGCCGACAGGTCGACCTCCAGCGCCGCCGGCCCGTTGTCGGGGTCGCTCACCGAGGCCAGGGTCATCAGGTCGGCGACCATGTCCTCGATGCGCCGGGCCGAGCGGCCGAGCGCCCCGAGGGAGTCGCGGACGTCGTCGGGCGTGGGGTCCTGGTCGAGCAGCTCGAGGTGGGTGAACAGCACGCTCACCGGGTTGCGGAGCTCGTGGGCGAGGGTCAGCACCATGTCGCGCCGGTAGTCGTTGACCTCGCGCAGCTGGGCGTTGAGCGCCCGCTCGCGCTCCATCAGCCGTGCCTCGAGCATCAGCCGTGCCACGTCGCCGGCGACCGTGGTGGCGGCGTTGATCTCGGAGGCGTTCCAGCGCGGCGCGTCGGGTGCGCGTCCCATCACCAGCGTGGCGAGGTACTCCTCCCCCGCCCCGATCGGCACGAGCAGCCCGGACCCCATGCCGCGGGCGTCGAGCAGGCGCACCAGGGCGTCCGGTGTCTCGATCGACTCCTCGTGCATGCTCCAGGTGCGCTGCGTCTCGACCACGACGTGCCCACGCCGGCGCCACTGGTGGCGCATCAGCTCGGCGAGCTCGGCGCGTGCGGCCTGGAGTCCCTCGACCACGGTGCCCGTCGCGACCACGGCGACCTCGGCCATGTCCATCGCCTCGGTCATCGCCCGGGACAGCTCACCGACGAGCTCCTGCGCGCCCAGGCCGGGGCGTACGCTCTCGATCGCCCGGCGCGCCTGGGTGACCATGCGGAGCTGCTCGCCGTAGAGCTCGCGCTCCACGATGCTGATGACCGCGTCGAACATCGCGCCGACCTCGAGGTTGATCGCCTCCGCCGTCTTGGCCGTCGGACGCAGCCCCGAGTGCGGCTCGTCGAGGTAGACGATCGCGCGCAGGTCGCCGTCCTCGTTCTCCAGCAGGCGCAGCATCTGGTCGTCGGGGTCCCACCCGTCGGGCAGGCCGGACGGGGCCGTCGCGGGCTTGTGGCCGTACTCGTCGAGCCACGCGCGGGTGTCGTCGTCGAGGCGCTCGCCCGCGATGTGGCGCCAGCCCGCGAGGTCCTCCCCGAGCGCGTGGATGTGGTCGAGTGCGAGCGGCGAGGCCTGGCCGATCATCTTGTCGCGAGCCGCGTCGTCGCCGGCGATCGCCACGAACTCCAAGAAGCCGTCCGTGCGCAGCGCCTCGATGGCCACGACCTTGTGCTGGGTGCGGCGCGCCAGGTCCTCCGCGACGGCGTGCAGGACCGCGCGCTGGGCCTCGTTGCCCCACGCCTTCCCCCGTGGGCGCACCCACCCCGCGTCGTCGCCCACCAATGCTCCTGCCACCGAGACGAGCCAGATGGCGCGACGTTACCCTCGATCGGCGGGTTCGGTGCGGCTCTTGGGCAGGATCGTCGAGATGGTGACCCGCGGGTAACATAGCGGCATGAAGCGTGAGATCTACGACGAGGACCACGAGGCCTTCCGCGCCTCCGTCAAGCAGTTCCTGGACCGCGAGGTCGTCCCGCACCTCGACAGCTATGCCGGCAACCACGGCCTGGACCGCGACTTCTGGCTCGCGGCGGGCAAGCAGGGCTTCCTCGGCCTCGAGATCCCGGAGGCCTTCGGCGGCGCCGAGGCCGGCGACTACCGCTTCAACGCGGTGCTCACCGAGGAGCTCGCCAAGGTCAACATGACCCTTCCGAGCTGCGTGGGCATCCACGCCGACATCACCGTGCCCTACCTCGTGCACCTGACGAACGACGAGCAGAAGGCCCGCTGGCTGCCGCGCTGCGCGACCGGCGAGCTGGTCACGGCCATCGGGATGACCGAGCCAGGCGGCGGCTCCGACCTGGCCAACCTCAAGACGACGGCCGTGCGCGACGGCGACGACTGGATCATCAACGGGTCCAAGACCTTCATCACCAACGGTGGCTCCGCCGACCTCGTGCTGGTCGCGGCGCGCACCAGCCCGGAGAAGAAGGCCAAGGGCATCTCGCTCTTCGCCGTCGACACCACGCTCGACGGCTTCAGCGTCGGCCGGGTGCTCGACAAGGTCGGCCAGGACGAGTCCGACACCGCCGAGCTGTCGTTCGAGGAC
Organism: Nocardioides sp. Z24_21; assembly: GCF_058134345.1. Lineage (NCBI taxonomy): Bacteria > Bacillati > Actinomycetota > Actinomycetes > Propionibacteriales > Nocardioidaceae > Nocardioides > Nocardioides sp. Z24_21. The sequence continues at coordinate 115,648 of NZ_JBYTTH010000002.1, read as the reverse complement.
GTGCGGGTCAGCAACGACGACCTCGTCGGCCCGCTCGACACCGGCTTCATCTCGATGATGCAGTTCCTGCCGCAGGAGCGCCTCGGCTCGGCCGTCACCAACCTGGCCCACGCCCGGCAGATCCTCGAGGAGACGATCCAGTACGCCAAGGACCGTCAGGCGTTCGGCCAGCCGATCGGCGCCTTCCAGAACACCCAGTTCCTGCTGGCCGACCTGGTCACCCGCGTCGACGTCACCCAGGCGTTCGTCGACCAGTGCGTGCTCGCGCACACCAAGAAGGAGCTGACCCCCGTCGACGCCGCCAAGGCGAAGTGGTGGACCTCGCAGGTGCAGAACGACGTGCTCGACCACTGCGTGCAGGTGCACGGCGGCTACGGCTACATGAACGAGTACCGCGTCGCCCGCGCCTGGCGCGACGCGCGCGTGACGAAGATCTGGGCCGGCTCGAACGAGATCATGAAGATGCTGATCGGGCGCGACCTGGGCCTGTGATGCGGGCCTTCGTCGCCGTCCTGCCGCCGGCGGGGGTCGTCGAGCACCTCGACGACTTCCTGGCCGTGCGTCGGGAGGCGGCGGAGCTCCGCTGGTCCGCGCCCGAGCAGTGGCACGTGACCCTGGCGTTCGCGGCATCGTTGCCCGAGCGCTCGCTCGACCAGCTCGAGGAGCTGCTGGCCGCGGCCGCCGGGCGGCGGGCGTCCTTCGAGATGCTCGTCGCCGGCGGCGGCGCCTTCCCTCACCCCGACGCCGCACGCGTGCTGCACGCCGGCCTCGAGGTCGACGACGACGCCGGGCTCGACCGGCTCGCGGCGGCCTGCCGGGCCGCGGTGTCCCGTGCGGGCGGCCGGGTCGACGGCCAGCGGTTCCGCCCGCACCTCACCCTCGCCCGGCTCGGCAGGCCGGCCAACGTCACCTCGTGGGTCCGGGTCCTCGACACCTACGCGGGCCCGCGCTGGCAGGTCACCGAGGTCGCGCTGGTGGCCTCCCACCTCGGCGAGGGCCCACGCCGAGGCCCGCGCCACGAGGTCGTCGCGACCTTCCCCCTCGGCTGACGCCGGGCTCGCAGCCAAGGCTCCCCTTCGTTGCATCCGGCCGGGCGCCGAGCGACGATCGATGGGTGATCCCGGAGACCGGCACCGACGACGACCCGAAGCACTTCCATGCCGAGATGGGCGGCGCCGTCGGCGAGCGCCTCAACTGGCTGCGGGCCGCGGTGCTCGGCGCCAACGACGGCATCGTGTCGACCGCCGGCGTCGTGATGGGCGTGGCGGGCGCGACCGACGACAGCGGCGCCATCGTGATCGCCGGCATCGCCGCCCTGACCGCCGGCGCGCTCAGCATGGGCGCCGGCGAGTACGTCTCGGTCAGCACGCAGCGCGACTCCGAGCGGGCGCTGCTCGACCTGGAGGCGAACGAGCTGCAGCAGATGCCGCAGACCGAGGAGCGCGAGCTCGCCCAGAAGTACGTCGACAAGGGCCTGTCGCCCGAGACCGCGGAGCAGGTCGCCCGCGAGCTCACCGAGCACGACGCCCTGCGCGCGCACGCCGAGATCGAGTTCGGCATCGACCCCGACAACCTGACCAACCCCTGGCACGCCGCCTGGGCCTCGATCCTCGCCTTCACCGCGGGCGCGCTGCTGCCGCTGCTGATCGTGGCGTACGTCCCCGCCGGGCAGCGGATCCTCGTCACGGTGCTCAGCGTCGCCGCGGCGCTCGCGCTCACCGGCTTCGTCAGCGCGCGGCTCGGCTACAGCCCGCGAGGCCCTGCCGTGGTGCGCAACGTCGGCGGTGGGCTGCTCGCGATGGGCGTGACCTACCTGATCGGCACGCTGGCCGGCGTGCAGGTCGGCTGAGCCGCCCCTCCAGCGGAGCGAGGTCGGGCGTCGCGGTCGTCATCGTGGGCGCTGCGCGGCCAGGGTGACGTACGCCGGTCCGGTCTGCCCCGCGCCGCTGGTTCATCAAGGTATGTCGGCGAACCGTCACTTCCCACGGCGAGTTCACGCAGGGAAGTGCGGGTTGGTCTGCATACCTTGATGAACCGTCACGGCGGCGCGCCAGGCGCAGCACGAGCTGCGGGTCGATGGCGTACGACGACGGGGCCCCGGGGGTCCGCCGTCAGGACAGCGCGGACGCCACGTCGCGCGCGAGCCCGAGCCATCGCTCGAGCTCGTCGGCGTCCGGCTCCCAGTGCGCCATGACCGTCACGACGCCACCGGAGACCACCACCCACACCCCGCTGTCGACGATGCGCTGCATGAGCGGGGCCAACCGCTCCCGCGTCGCCGCGACGTCACCCGCCGCCAGCACCGGCTGCGGGCCGGCGTCGCTCGCCCGTCCGTGGAACCGGTCGGGGAACAGCAGGGGGGTCCACACCACGGGCAGGTCGCGCACGACCAGGTCGGCCTCGACCCCGGGCGCCTCGACCTGCGTGACGTGCACCCGGATGGCGTACTTCATGCCCGAGCCGCGCCGGGAGGTGTACGCCGTCCACGACCGTGACCGGAAGCCCTCGCCCGTCACGTCGAGGTCGCACTCGCCCACGTCGATCGCGTGGGCGCGCAGGTCGGCGGGGAAGGCACCCGCGGCGGCCGGGCCGCGGCGTACGGTCCAGCCGCGGTCGGCGGCGAGCCGGACCACGCTCTCCTGCGTGGCGTGCGCCTTCTCGACGAGCTCGCGGTCGCCCGCTCCGCCGCGACGGTAGTGACGCAGCCACGACCGTGCGCGCAGTGCGAGCACGACGACCAGGACGACGAGCAGGCCGACCCGCAACCAGTCCGAGATCTCCACGCGGCGGAACCTAGTAGCCCCTCGCCCGCCGCGCCCAGTCCTCGTCGTCCTCGTCGTCCTCGAGGCTGGCCGGGTCGACGTGCGCGGCGAGGTCGACGTCGCTCTGGGTCTGGATGTGCGTGCGGAGCTGGTCGTCCTCGGCCAGCTCGTGCTCGGTGATCTCGCGCACCTGGCGGTTCCAGTCGGCGACCGCCCGGTCGTGCGCCTGCTTGACCATCTGGCCGAGCACGGCGTGCGAGGAGGCGGCTCCCTCGGAGAACCGGATGTCGGTGACGACGGCGCTGCCGTCGACGGTGACCTCGACGAGCCCGCGACTCGAGCGGCCGACTGCGACGATCGCCATGATCCGGTCGCCCGCCGCGTCGGCGCGGCGGGCCCGCGCGGTGTGCTCCTCGCGCAGCCGGGCGAGGCCCGCCTCGGTGAACTCGGTGGGGATCTCGAAGCTCATGCGCCGGCACCGCCGCGGTCGATGCCGGAGTCGACGGCCTGGACGGCGTTGAGCATCGCGCCCCAGCCCGTGTCGACGAGCTCGGCGACGATCTTGAAGTCGGTCATGCCGCGCACCAGCGCCTGCGTGAAGGTGGTGCAGTCGGTGACCGTGATGCTGATCCGGGCGGTGGCCTTCGGGATGACCCACGACGCTCCGATGCCGACGGTCGCGGCGACCTCGCCGGCCCACGCGATGAGCGCCCCCACCAGGTCGGCGATCAGGTCGCGGACGAAGCTGCGCACGGCCTGGACGACCCCGCTGGCCAGCTGCATGCCCTGGGCGATGCACCGGCAGACGAACGCCGAGCGGTGCATCGCGTCGACCAGCGCGGCTGCCACCACACCGAAGGCGGTGGCGGCGAGTCCGCTCCAGCCGGACATCGCCGCGTTGAGGGCACTCATCAGGTCGGCCGCGGAGGACTCGAGGTGGTCGGCGATGTTGCCCCAGGAGACGCCGATCGACTCCACCAGCGCCGGGTTGCCGGCCAGCGAGTCGAGCATCTGCGGCAGGGGCGGGACGTAGTCCATGAGGAACCCGGCCACGCTGCTGAGCAGCGTCGCGAACGGGTCGATGGCCATCATCACCATGTCGGTGGCGACGCCGGCGAGGGCGATGACGCCGCTGAGCTCGTCGCCCTGGGCGAACGCCTGCCCGGCCGCCACGGCGCTGGAGGCGCCGGGGTGGAAGCCGACCAGACCGGAGTAGTCGCCCCCCGCCACCTGCTCGTAGGGAGAGCCCGCGAGGTCGATCGGCTCGACGGCGATCAGGTCGGACATCAGAGTGTTCCTCTCAGCTTGTCGTGCATCTGCGCCACGGCCGCGTCGGTCTTCTGGAAGTCGGCCGAGCACGCGTCCACCGCACCGGCCCCCTTGCCGAGGGCGCCCTCGATGGCCCCGATCGCCGTCAGCGCGGCGCTCGAGAAGGCCAGGCACGGCGGGGTGAAGAACGAGCAGATGATGCCGAACGCCTGCGGCGAGAGCGCCGTGACCGCGGCGCCGGCGGATCCGGCCTCTCCTGTCTGACCGGCGGCGGTGCTCAGCGCGGCCGAGATCCTGGACAGCTCGGACGGTTCGACGTAGAACCCGTTGCTCACGGTGTCTCCTGGGGGTCGAGGAAGCGGAGCAGCGCCTGTGCCACGCTGCGGTCGAAGAGTGCGTCCACGGCCCGACCCGCGGACCGGGACCCGAGACCGAGGCCGGCCTTGGCCTGCTGCAGCGCCGCCAGCGTCTCCTCGCGGAGCTCGTCGGCGCTCAGCCCGGTGATGCCCGGCTCGAACGACACCGACTGGATCATCCCCCGGGAGTCGACGCGCACCTGGACCGCACCGTCGAGGGCCTCGCCGCTGGCGCCGGAGCCGGGGGTGAGCATCTGCTCCTTGGCGGCGGCGTCCAGCTCACGAGCCCTCTCCAGCTTGCGCAGCACCTGCTCGTGGATCTCGTCCATCAGCTCGCGCTGCGCCGCGGACGCGCGGACCGGATCGGCGGGCGGCCGGACCGGTCGCAGCCACGGGCCGGGGGGAAGTTGGTCGGTCATGGGTGGATAGATACCGTCTCGCGGCCGGCTCAAACACGTGTCTCACGATCGTGAGCAGATCCCTGCCCCGATGCGCCCCGCACGCGCCCCTCAGCCGAGCGCCGCGACGATCTCGGTGACCTTGTCCTTGGCGTCGCCGAAGAGCATCTGGGTGTTGTCCTTGAAGAAGAGCGGGTTCTGCACCCCGGCGTAGCCGGTGGCCATCGACCGCTTGAAGACGATCACGTCGCGGGCCTTCCACACCTCGAGCACCGGCATGCCCGCGATCGGCGAGCCGGGCTCCTCGAGCGCGGCCGGGTTGACGGTGTCGTTGGCGCCGATGACCAGCACGACGTCGGTGTCGGCGAGGTCGTCGTTGATCTCGTCCATCTCGAGCACGATGTCGTAGGGGACCTTCGCCTCGGCGAGCAGGACGTTCATGTGCCCGGGCAGGCGGCCCGCGACGGGGTGGATGCCGAAGCGGACGTCGACGCCCTTGTCGCGCAGCTTCCGCGTCAGCTCGGCGACGGGGTACTGCGCCTGGGCCACGGCCATGCCGTAGCCGGGCGTGATGACCACCGACGAGGCCCCGGCGAGCAGGTCGGCGACCTCGCCCGCCAGGATCTCGCGGTGCTCGCCGTAGTCGCGGTCACCGCCCACGGTGGCGCCGTCCGAGCCGAAGCCACCGGCGATGACGCTGACGAACGAGCGGTTCATCGCCGTGCACATGAGGTAGCTGAGGATCGCGCCGGACGAGCCGACGAGCGCGCCGGTGATGATCAGCAGGTCGTTGCCGAGCATGAAGCCCGCCGCGGCCGCGGCCCACCCCGAGTAGCTGTTGAGCATCGACACCACGACCGGCATGTCACCGCCGCCGATGGCGGCGACGAGGTGGAAGCCCAGCGCCAGCGCGAGGACGGTCATGAGCGCGAGCGGCACCATCCCCACCCACCCGTCGGCGAGCATGAACCACACCATCAGCGCGGCGGACACCAGCAGGACGGCGAGGTTGAGCAGGTGGCGCGCGGGCAGCACCAGCGGCGAGGACTTCATCCGGGCGCTGAGCTTGAGGTTGGCCACGATCGAGCCGGTGAAGGTCACCGCGCCGATGAACACGCCCAGGAAGACCTCGGCGTTGTGCACCGCGTCGGACTCCAGCCCGAGCTCGCCGTGCAGGGAGGCGACCTCGATGAAGGTGTTGTAGCCGACCAGCACGGCGGCGAGGCCGACGAAGCTGTGCATCATCGCGATCAGCTCGGGCATGCCGGTCATCTCGACGCGCCGGGCGAGCCGGATCCCGATGACCGCGCCCACCGTGCCGGCGACGAGGATGATGACGAGCCCGACCACGACCGGGCCCTGGTCGACGTAGTCGGCGCCGAGGCGGTCGAGCACCAGCAGCAGGCTCGCGACCAGCGCGAGGGCCATGCCGGCCATGCCGAACGCGTTGCCGCGCCGCGCCGTCTCGTGCTTGCTCAGCCCGGCGAGGGCGAGGATGAACAGCAGCGCCGCGAGGATGTAGGCGCCCGTGACGAACGAGACCAGGCTCGAGTCCCTACCGAGGTCCATGCCGGTCTCAGCCCTTCTGGAACATGTTGAGCATCCGCCGGGTGACCAGGAAGCCACCGAAGACGTTGATGCTGGCGAGCAGGATGGCCACCCCGGCGACGAGCTGGACCGCGAGGTTGTCGACCGGGGCCTGCAGGATCGCCCCGACGACGATGATGCCGCTGATCGCGTTGGTGACGCTCATCAGCGGGGTGTGCAGCGCGTGGTGCACGTTGCCGATGACGTAGAAGCCGATCACGACGGCGAGCACGAAGACCGTGAGGCTCGGCAGGAAGCTCACCGGCGCGGCGGTCGCGAGCGCGAGGAACACCACGGCGGCCAGGCCGGCGGCGTAGAGCCGGCGACGCGGGTCGGGCGGCGGGGGCGGCTGCTTCTCGACGGCCGCGGGGGCGGCGGGGGCGGGCGCGGCAGAGACCTGCACGGGGGGCGGCGGCCACATCACCTCCGCGCCCTCGCCGGTCGATCGCGTCACGGTGATGCCACGCTGGACGACGTCGTCCAGGTCGAGGGTGAGCACGCCGTCCTTGCCGGGCGTCAGGAGCTTCATCAGGTTGACCACGTTGGTGCCGTAGAGCTGGCTCGTCTGCGCGGCCAGCCGGCCGGCGAGGTCGGTGTAGCCCAGCACGGTGACGCCGTTGGCGGTCACCACCCGCTCGTCCTCGACCGTCGCGGCGACGTTGCCGCCGTTGGCCGCGGCCATGTCGACGACGACCGACCCGGGCCGCATCGCAGCGACCGTCTCGGCGGTGATCAGCCGCGGTGCCGGCCGGCCGGGGATCAGCGCGGTGGTGATGACGATGTCGGCCGCGCGCGCCTCCTCGTCGTACATCGCGGCGGTCGCGGCCTCCTGCTCGGCGGTCATCTCCTTGGCGTAGCCGTCGGAGGACACCTCCTGCTCCATGTCGACGGTGACGAACTGCGCGCCCATCGACTCGACCTGCTCGGCCACCTCGGGACGCACGTCGAACGCGCGCACGACCGCGCCCAGGGAGCCCGCCGCGCCGATCGCGGCCAGACCGGCCACCCCGGCGCCGACGACGAACACCCGTGCAGGCGGCACCTTGCCGGCGGCGGTGACCTGGCCGGTGAAGAGCCGGCCGAACTCGTGGGCCGCCTCGATCACCGCGCGGTAGCCCGCGACGTTGGCCATCGAGGAGAGCACGTCCATCGACTGCGCGCGCGAGATGCGCGGCACGGCGTCCATCGCGAGCGCGGTCACGCCCTGCGCGGCGAGGCGCTCGACCAGCTCGGGGCTCCGGGCGGGCGCCATCAGGCTGACGACCGTCGCGCCCGGGCGCAGCCGGCCGATCTCGTCGTCGGTGGGCGCGTCGACCTTCACCACCACGTCGCTCGACCACACGTCGGCACCGGTCCCGACCGCGATGCCGGCCTCGGCGAACGCCGTGTCGGGCTGGTCGGCGGCCACGCCGGCCCCCGTCTCGACCACCACGTCGTAGCCGAGCGCCGCGAGCTGTGACGCCGTCTTCGCCGTGGCGGCCACCAGGGTCTCCCCTGGCCGGGACTCGCGAGGGATGCCGATGCGCACTACTGCCTCCTGGTGGCGGGCCGGACGGTCGGGCCGGGCACAAGGTACCGAACGTGTGGCGTGAGTCACGGCTGCACACCGTGGCGTGGACCACAGCGGCGCGGCCCGAGCAGCGGCGGGGGTCCTGCGCGAAGATGGTGCCCCCGACCGGGGCGACCGCCCTCGGCGACCCGTGATGGGGTGATCTCGTGCGACGACAGATCCCGAGGCGGCGCGACCTCGCTCCGCTGCTGCGCTTCAAGGAGCCCACCTGGTCGGCGCGCGAGCGACGCCTCGCCAACGCGCTGACCGTCGAGGACCTGCGTCGCATCGCCAAGAGGCGTACGCCCCGCGCGGCGTTCGACTACACCGACGGGGCCGCGGACGGCGAGGTCTCCCTGGCCCGCGCCCGGCAGGCCTTCGCCGACGTGGAGTTCCGGCCCGCGATCCTCCGCGACGTCTCCGAGGTCGACACCTCCCGCGACGTGCTCGGCGCCCGGGTGGCGCTGCCGTTCGGGATCGCCCCCACCGGCTTCACCCGGATGATGCAGGCCGAGGGCGAGATCGCCGGCGCGACGGCAGCCGCGGCCGCCGGCATCCCGTTCGCCCTCTCCACCATGGGCACCACCTCGATCGAGGAGGTCGCCGCCGCTGCCCCGGCCGCGAGCGGCGCGCGCAACTGGTTCCAGCTCTACATGTGGAAGGACCGCGAGCGCTCGATGGCGCTCGTCGAGCGGGCCGCCCACGCGGGCTTCGACACGCTGCTCGTCACGGTGGACGTGCCGGTGGCCGGCGCCCGGCTGCGCGACGTGCGCAACGGCATGACGATCCCGCCGACCCTCACCCCGCGCACCGTGCTCGACGCGATCCCCCGCCCCGCGTGGTGGTTCGACTTCCTCACCACCGGGCCGCTCGCGTTCGCCTCGCTCGACGCCTGGTCGGGCACGGTCGCCGAGCTGCTCGACACGATGTTCGACCCGACCGTGACCTACGACGACCTGGCGTGGATCCGGGACCAGTGGCCCGGCAAGGTCGTGGTGAAGGGCGTCCAGACCGTCGACGACGCGCGCCGCTGCGCCGACGTCGGCGTCGACGCGGTGCTGCTGTCCAACCACGGCGGGCGCCAGCTCGACCGGGCGCCGGTGCCCTTCCACCTGCTGCCCGACGTCGTCGCGGCCGTCGGCGACCGCGTCGAGGTGCACGTCGACACCGGCATCATGTCGGGGCAGGACGTCGTCGCCGCCGTCGCCCACGGCGCCACCTTCACCCTCGTCGGGCGCGCCTATCTCTACGGCCTGATGGCCGGCGGTCGCGAGGGTGTCGACCGGGTGATCGACATCCTGCGCGGGCAGGTCGAGCGGACGATGAAGCTGCTCGGCGTCCGCACGCTCGACGAGCTCACCCCCGACCACGTCGTGGCCCTGCGGCGGCTCACCGCCCGGTGAGCTGAGGGCTCGCCGTCAGTGCGCGACGCCGTAGAGCCGGTCGCCGGCGTCGCCGAGGCCCGGGACGATGTAGCCCTTGTCGTTGAGCATCTCGTCGATCGCCGCGGTCACGACGGTGACCGGGACGTCGAGGCCGGCGAGCCCCTTCTCGAGCCGGTCGACGCCCTCCGGCGCGGCGAGCAGGCAGATCGCGGTGATGTCGTCGGCTCCGCGGTCGGTGAGGAAGCGGACCGCCGCCGCGAGGGTGCCACCGGTGGCCAGCATCGGGTCGAGCACGTAGCACTGGCGCCCGGACAGGTCCTCGGGCAGCCGCTCGGCGTAGGTCGAGGCCTCGAGCGTCTCCTCGTTGCGCACCATGCCGAGGAAGCCCACCTCCGCCGTCGGCAGCAGCCGCATCATCCCGTCGAGCATGCCCAGGCCCGCCCGCAGGATCGGGACGACCATCGGCTTGGGGTGCGCGAGGTAGACCCCCGACGTGGGGCCGACGGGCGTGGTGATCGGCCGTGGGTCGACACGCACCTCGCGCGTCGCCTCGTAGGCCAGCAGCGTCACCAGCTCGTCGGTCAGCCGTCGGAACGTCGGGGAGTCGGTCTGCTCGTCGCGGAGGACGGTCAGCTTGTGGGAGACGAGGGGGTGGTTCACCACGTGCAGGCGCATGGGGTCACCCTAGTGGGGTACGAACCCGGCGACCGCGGCGCCGGCGAGGGTTGGCGGCCCCCGTGCTTTCTGCGACATTTGACGTCGACGGTGGTGGAGGAGGTGTGGGGATGTCCGAGCCCGGCCAGGTCGACTTCGCGCTGGTCGCCTTCCGCGAGGACGGCGCGTGGCAGGTGCAGGAGATCGCCTCGCCCGCGTTCGACACGATCGACTCGCTGGGCCACGCGCTGCGCCAGGTCTCCGGCGACGATGGCGCCGTCGGGATGGTCGCGGTCGACGAGGACTTCTTCGTGCTGGTGCGCGTCGTCGGTGCGCGTACGCGCGTGCTGCTCTCCGACGTGACGGCCGCCGACACGTGGGAGCTCGCGCAGTCTGCGATCGACCACCTCGGCCTGCCCCCGCCCGAGGACGACGACATCGAGGTGCCGGCAGGCGACCTCGACCTGCTCGCCGACCTCGGCCTGCACGCCGTCGACCTCGGCGCGCTCCTCGACGACGTGGAGCTCTACCCCGACGAGATGCTCTCCGACATCGCCCGCCGACTGGGCTTCGGCGAGCTCTTCGACGACGCCGTGGGCCTCACCTCCGCATGACGCTGCACACCACCCGGGTCGGCACCTGGGACGACGCCATGCGCCTCGCGCTCGCCGAGGCACGGGCCGCCCTGGCCGCCGACGACGTGCCGGTCGGCGCGGTGGTCCTCGACGAGTCGGGCGCGGTCGTCGCCACCGGCCACAACACCCGCGAGGCCGAGGGCGACCCCACCGGCCACGCCGAGGTGGTGGCCCTGCGCGCCGCGGCGGCCGCCCGCGGAGAGTGGCGGCTGTCGGGGTGCACGCTGGTCGTCACGCTCGAGCCGTGCACGATGTGCGCCGGCGCGGTGGTCCTCGCCCGCGTCGACCGCCTCGTCTTCGGCGCCTACGACGACAAGCTGGGCGCCGTGGGCTCGCTCTGGGACGTGGTGCGCGACCGCCGCCTCAACCACCGTCCCGAGGTCGTCGCGGGGGTGCTGGCCACGGAGTCCACCGCCCTGCTCGACGACTTCTTCGCCCGCCACCGCACGGTCGCCCCGCCCGCCGGCTGACCCGGCCCGACCCCGCTGACGCGGCCCGCCCGGCGACGTACGCTCGCTGCATGACCGTCGTGCGCCGCGCCGCCGTCGAGGACGCCGAGGTGCTCGGGCGCCTGCTGTGGGACTTCAACACCGAGTTCGACACCGAGACCGACGACGCCGAGGTGCTCGCGGGGCGCTTCGCCCGCCTGCTGGGCCTCGACGGCGTGCTCGCCGTGCTCGCGGAGGACACCTCCGACCTCGCGGTGGGGTTCGCCCTGGTCACGCTGCGCCCGGCGATCTGGTACGACGGCCCGGTGGCGCAGCTCGAGGAGCTCTACGTCGTCCCCGCCCTGCGCTCGCGCGGCGTCGGCACCCGGATCCTCGCCCTGTGCCGCGACCTCGCCCGCGACCTGGGGTCGCCCGAGATGCACATCAACGTCGACGAGGTCGACACCGACACCCGGCGCTTCTACGAGCGGCACGGCTTCGCCACCATCGAGGAGGGCTCCGAGCACCGCATGCTCTGCTACGTCGGCCCGACCGCCTGACCCGTCGCGCGCCCGGCCGCGACCATCTCCTCGACGCCCTCGCCCAGGCACTCCTCCAGCGCACCGAGGTCGGCCACCGCGCTCGCGTCGACGTTGACGCCGATGCACGCGGTGTCGGCGCAGGTCACCAGGCACACCGTCAGCGCCGAGCCGGGCAACGGCCCCAGGACGTACATCCCCTCCACCTCGGCCCCGGCCATGAAGCGTCGGCGTGGCGGGCCCGGCAGGGAGAGGACGAACGCGTCGGGGGCCGTGGCGGCGCGCAGGGCGGACGCCCCGACGACGGCCGGGAGCCGGTTGATCAGCGGCGCCGCGGCGTCGAGCACCTCGAGGGCCCGCTCGGTGTGCAGCGACAGCACCTCGCCGCGCACCGCCGCGACCCGGTCTACCGGGTCCTCGACGGCGAGCGGACCGCTGACCTGCGCGGTGGCGAAGCGGTTGCCGAGGTCGTTGGCGCGGGCCAGCGAGACGCGGACGCCCACCGGGATCTCGGCCACCGTGCTGCCGCGCCGCGCGTGGTAGCGCCGCAGCCCGCCGAGGACCAGCGCCACGGTCGTGTCGTCGACCGACCCCCCGGCGAGGCGGGCGACGGAGCGCAGCGGCTCGAGGGGGGCCCGGAAGGTGAGGAACCGCCAGCGCCGCCCCGTGCGCGGCGAGAGCTCCGGCGAGGGCGGCGCGGCCGGGGTGAGGAGCCGGCGCACCGAGGCGCCGTAGCGCAGCGTCGAGGCGACGGTCGCCTGCGGTCGCACCGCCGCCAGCGCGGCGCGGCGGGCGGCGGCGCGGGCGAGGTGGGGAAGCGCGGCGACCTCGGTGCGCAGGCCGGTGACGGCCAGGTCGACCGGGTCGGCGTCCGCCGGCGCCACGTGCTCCTCGCCGAGCGGCTTGAGCGGGGTGTGCGCGCGGCGATCGGACTGGAGCATCGAGAGCAGCTGCACCGTGCCGAGCGGGTCGGCGAGCGCGTGGTGGATCTTGAGGACGTACGCCGCCCCGCTCGGCATGCCGTCGAAGAGGACCCCCTCCCACAGCGGGCGCGACCGGTCGAAGGGTCGCAGCGCGATCTGTGCGGCCTCGCCGAGCATCTCCTCACGGCTGGCGACCCGCTCGCGGCGCAGGTGGTAGCCGAGGTCGAAGGTCGGGTCGTCGGCCCAGACCGGAGCGGCGGTCGGGACGGCCGGCTCGACGACGCGCTGGCGCAGGCGGCGCACCAGCTCGGTGCCCCACTCGGTGGCCGCGACGAAGCGCTGCCAGTCGGGCGCCCGGTCGAGGTCGATCACGACGGTGGTCGTCGACGACTGCACCGGGTGCCGCTCGGCACGCCACAGCAGGGTCTGCATCGGCGTCAGCTCGCCGCCGGTGGCCATCGACGCGGCCGCCACCCAGCGCTCGACGTCGGCGGGGGTGCTCATGCGGGGTCCCCGCGGCGTTGTTCGGGGGAGCGCAGCGGAGGAGAAGAAGGTCGTGGGGTGCTCATGCGGGCCACCTCGCGAGTGTCTGCTCGAACCTCGTGTGCAGCGCCGCGATCCGCTCGCTCATGTCGTCCACGCTCCAGTCGGTCTCGGGCTCCAGCACGCACGCGTCGACGACCCCCGGGTGGAGCACCATCGACCCGCGCCGCATCAGCTCCCCGGTGTTGCGGAGCACGATCGGCACCACCGGCACGCCCGCCTGGGCGGCGAGGTGGAACGCGCCCTTGCGGAACGGACCCAGCACGGGGGTCGGCGACCGCGTCCCCTCCGGGAAGATCATCAGCGAGGTGCCCGAGCGGATCCGCTCGACGACCCCGTCGAGCGTCGCGCGCGCCGACGCGGAGTCGGAGCGGTCGATCCAGGCCGGGTCGACGACCACCGAGCCGACGACGGCGCGGGGGTCCCAGCGCGCCTCCTTCTTCGCGACGATCGTGAAGTCGCGCTCGAGCAGGCGGCCCAGGACCGGGACGTCGAGCGCGCTCTGGTGGTTGGCCACGAAGATGGCCGGGCGGTGGGTCCACAGCCGCTCCCGGTGGAGCACGTCCAGGCCGACGCCGGCCAGCGCCATCGGCAGGTGGGTGGCGAGCCGGAGCGCGGCGTTGCGGCCCTCGCGCAGGTCGCCGCGCGCCAGCCCGTAGGCCAGCCCCAGGCCGACCCCCGCGTTCATGCCGGCCAGCGCGAGCGCCGTACGCCCGGCCCCGCGGAGCGAGCCGCCCACCGGGTCGGAGAGGTCGAGCACCGGCCACCCGAGGCGGGCGGCGGCGGCGCGCAGGTCGCGGTGCGGGTTGAGGGCGGTGGGGCGGCCCACCGAGGAGAGGAACGCGACGTCCTCGTAGCCGTTGCCGTAGGCGTAGGAGTCGGCGAGGTCGAGCGCGTGCTCGCGGGCGAACGCACGCACCCCGCTCGCCTTGTGGCGGCCCCACAGCATGGGTCCGTCGGTGGCCCCGGTGAACTGGCCGTCCTCCACGACGAGGCGGGTGCAGACGAGGTGGTCGACGCCGAGGTCGCGGGCCACCGGGGCGACCTGGTAGGGCGTGGCGGCCGACGCGACGGCGACGGTGTGGCCGGCGCGCTGGTGCGCCGCGACGAGCGCGCGCGACTCGCGGCGGATGGTGCCGGCGATCTTGGCGCGGAAGAGCCGCTCACCGAGGTCGGCGAAGGCCTCCTCGGACTCGCCCCGCATGGCGGAGAAGGCGACGTGTGCGATGCGGGTCGGGTCGCCGCCGAGCTCGCCGTCGACGGCCGTGACGACGGTGCGCAGGAACTCGGCCGGAGAGACGTCGCGGCCCCGGAGCCGGTCGCCGTAGAACGTGGCGGCGGTGTAGCCGGCGACGAGGGTGCCGTCGAGGTCGAAGAACGCGCCCACCGACGGGCCCTGCGGCCCGGCCTCGATGGCCTCGATCGCCTCCTGCGCTGCGCTCGAGAGCCCGCTCACACGCGCTCCGCCCTCGGCACCGGCTGCCGCTGCGGCGCCGGGTCGGGGTCCGGGCCGGGGTCGGGCGTCGGCGCGGGGTGGCCGACCGTGACCGTGTCACCGGCCATCTCCCCGACGATGTTGACGCGCCGCACGGAGTCGCGCAGCTCGGCGGCGAACGCCTCCCGGGCCGACCCGACGCCCGCGCCCTCGGCGAGCAGCCCCCGGTGGCGGGCGAGCGCCAGCGCGGACCGGAAGAGCTCGAGCGAGATCGACTCCTGGCTCGCCACCCGGCGCTGCAGTGCCCACTGGCGGCCCACCGCGAGCGAGTCGGCGAGCAGCTCGTCCTCGTCGACCGGGCCGTCGCCGTGGTCGGCGAGCCGGTCGGCGACGACGAGGTAGGCGTCGAGGAAGGGGCGCAGCACGAGGTGGGCCAGGTGGGGCCGGGCCTGCACGAGCAGCTCGCGCGCCCGCGCGGGCGTCATCTCCGTGACGCCTTCGCCGGCCAGCAGCCGCAGCTCGGTGCGCAGCTCGGCCTCGAACCGGCCTCGCGAGGGGAAGAAGAACTCGAACTTGAGCAGGTCGCGCATCCGCTTCGCCTCCTCCCAGCCCACCTGGAGCTCACCTCCCGGCGGCAGCTCCGCGCCGGGCTCCAGCTCGCTGACGGTGAGGAGGGACAGCTCGCCGATCGCCCGGTCGACGAGCACGTGGATCACGGTGTTGCGGTAGAACGCGGCCACGAGGTGCTGGTCGTCCCCGATCTTCCAGACCGGCTCGGTGCCCTGGTCGTACGCCGTGAGCACGCCGCTGCGGGTCAGGTCGGCGAGGGCGCGCCGGATGGTCGCGCGGTCGCGGAGGTCGGCCGCCCCGGCGACCGGCCAGCGGCGCGCGTCGATGTAGGCGGCGAGCGGCTCGACCGTCTCGAGCACCTCGTCCACGGTCAGCGCCCGGTCGGCGCCGAGGAGGGCGAGGGAGACGATCGCGGTGGTGGTGACCGGGGTGGCCCGGTTGAGCCGGTGGGAGATGTCGAGCGCGACCCGCTCGACGGCCTGGTGGCCGGTGACGCCCTCGGCGGCGAGCTCGGCCATCCGCTCGCCGAGCGAGAACGGCTCGCCGACGGTGAGGTAGGCGCGCCCGAGGCGCTTGTGCTGGAGGCGGGCGAAGCGCACCAGCCAGCGCCAGTCCTCGGGCGTCTTGCTGGCGCCGCGCGCCTCCTCGGTCATCGACGAGACCTCGTGGAGCTGGTCGTAGACGACCGAGACCGGCACGACCTGCACGTCGGGGGCGTCGTCGTGCTCGTCCTGACCCTGCACGGTGTCGGTGAGGTACTTCAGGATCCCGTGCACCGGCGGGCGCAGCTTGCCCGTACGCGTCCGGCCACCCTCGATCGACCAGGCCAGGTTGCGCTTGTTGGCCACCAGCCGGCGGATGTAGGAGCGCAGCGCGAGGCGGTAGACCGGGATCTCCTGGGTGGCGCGGCGGATGAAGATGAGGCCGGTGCGGCTGGCGACGGAGCCGATGACCGGCAGGTTGAGGTTGGCGCCGCCGAAGGTGTAGGTCGGGGAGAACCGGCGTGCCCGCAGCACGTTGGGGATGACCATGCCGTCGAGGTAGGAGCGGTGGCTGAAGGCGAGGGCCAGGCTGTGCGTGCGGTCGAGCTTGCGCAGCTGCTGCACCTGGTCCTCGTCGACCAGGACGTCGTAGGCGCGCAGGAACCACTCGCCCATCCGCGCCCAGCCCTGCGACGCCCGGTCGTCGTGGGCGGCGCACATCTCGTGGAGGTAGCCCGTGACCTCCTGCCAGACCTCCTCCTCGGGGCGGCCCTGCTCGTCGGCGTGCGCGGCGACGGCGCGCTGGAACCGCTTGTCGTGGAGGAGCTCGGTGACCTCCGGGGGCGGCGCGGCCGGCAGCCGGTCCCCCACGCTCCTCGGCAGTGCGGCGCGCGCGAGGTCGCGGGCACGTCGGACGACAGCCACAGCCCCTCCTTCCCGCACGCGCGGCGGCGCGAGCACAGGCGTCCGCCGAAGTTACCGTCGTACGCGCTCCGTGACCACGGCATCGACGCACTTCGTGGACCACCCGCGGTTTTCGGCTCGCCCGACCTCTCCGGTAACGTTCGGCGCGGTGACGTGTCCGAGCGGCCTAAGGAGAACGCCTCGAAAGCGTTTGTGGGCGCAAGTCCACCGAGGGTTCAAATCCCTCCGTCACCGCCACCTGATGTCTCTGGACATCGGAGACTCCCGGATCCGCGACTCGCAGGTCCGGGAGTCGTCATTTCGCGGTCGTCGCGGCCCGATCGCCCTCATCGGTCGTCATCCCCGCTCGCCGTAGGCTCGGGTGCATGGCCGACCACAATCCCGCGCTGCGCGCCCTGGCCGAGTCGGGCCTCGACCACGAGGTCACCCGCCACGGCCGGGTCGGCTCCCTGGCCGAGGCCGCCGCCGCCCGCGGCGTGGAGCCGTCGGCGATCGTGAAGACGATGGTGGTGCGCCGCGGTGAGGGCGACCACCTGTTCGTGCTCGTGCCGGGCGACCGGGAGATCTCGTGGCCCAAGCTCCGTGCCCTGCTCGGCGTCAACCGGATCTCGATGCCCGACGCGGAGGCCGCGCGAGAGGTCACCGGCTACGAGCGCGGCACGATCACGCCGTTCGGGTCGAGGACGGCGCTGCCGGTGGTCGCCGACGAGCGCGTCACCGGCCGGACCGTCTCCATCGGCGCGGGCGCCCACGGCCTGGCGGCCACCGTCTCCGGCGACGAGGTCGTGGCCCACCTCCAGGCGCAGGTCGCGGACGTCACCGACCCCGCCTGAGCCCCACGTGAGCGGCCGGCAGGCGGCCCAGACGGGTCGCCTCTGGGGTGCCTCACGCGTGCATCCCGCTTGTACCGTGTCCGCGTGACCGCCACGGTGCTCGTCGTCGAGGACGAGCCCGACCTCGCCCAGATCATGGTGCTGGCCCTGCGGCGGGCCGGCTTCGAGGTGCTCGCCGTCGAGTCGGGGGCGGCCGCCGTCGCCTCGGCCCAGGACCAGTCGGTGGGCTTGGTCGTCATCGACCGCGGTCTGCCAGACATGGACGGGCTGGAGGCCGTCGCGTCGCTGCGCGCGGGCGGCTACCGCGGTGCGGTGCTCGTGACGAGCGGCAACGCCGGCGAGGCGCACGTCGCCGAGTGTCTCGAGGCCGGCGCCGACGACGTGCTCGACAAGCCGTTCTCCCTCGCGCAGCTGGTGGCGCGGGTGACGGCGCTCGAGGGACCTCCGACCCGGTGACCACCACCTGACCACCGCCTGACCGCCGCCTGAGCACTGCTCCACCCCCACCCGGCCACCGGGCACAATCGTCCGGTGCGTGCCGTGGTGTTCGACGAGGTCCGGTCCCAGCCCGAGGTCCGCGAGGTGCCCGCCCCGTCGGCGCCTGCCGGCGGCGTCGTCGTACGCGTCGCGGCGACGGGCATGTGCCGCAGCGACTGGCACGCCTGGGCCGGCCACGACGACGTCGCGCTGCCCCACGTGCCCGGGCACGAGCTCGCCGGGCACGTCAGCGAGGTCGGTGAGGGGGTGACCCGCTGGCGGGTCGGCGACCGGGTGACCGTGCCCTTCGTGTGCGGCTGCGGACGGTGCGAGTGGTGCCGCGGCGGCGACGCCCAGGTGTGCCCCGACCAGCAGCAGCCCGGGTTCACCCACTGGGGCTCGTTCGCCGAGCTCGTGGCCCTGCACGCGGCCGACGCCAACCTCGTCGCCGTGCCGGGGTCCGTCGACCTCACCACCGCGGCCGGCCTGGGGTGCCGCTTCGCGACGGCCTACCGCGCGCTCGTCGGCCGTGCCCGCGTGGCCGCGGAGGAGTGGGTCTGCGTCGTCGGCGCCGGCGGGGTCGGCCTCAGCGCCGTGATGATCGCCCGCGCCCTCGGCGCCCGGGTCGTCGCGGTGGACCGCACCCCGGAGGCGCTCGCCGCGGCGACGCGGATCGGCGCCGAGCACACCGTGCTCGCCGACGGCCGCGACGTGCCGGAGGCGGTCTCCGACCTGACCGGTGGCGGCAGCCACGTCGCTGTCGACGCGGTGGGCAGCGAGCAGACCTGCGCCGACGCGATCCTCAGCCTGCGACGTCGCGGGCGCCTCGCCCAGGTGGGGCTGCTGCCGCCGGTCGACGGGCACCCGCGCGTGCCGATGTCGCGGGTGATCGCGTGGGAGCTCGACCTGCTGGGCAGCCACGGCATGGCGGCCGTCGACTACCCGGCGATGCTCGCGCTGGTCGAGGCGGGCGAGCTGCGGCCCGACCTCCTGGTCGAGCGGACGATCGGCCTGGCGGAGGCCGCCGCACTCCTGCCCGTCCTCGACCGGGCGACGGTCGCCGGCATGACCATCGTCGACCCGTCGGTCTAGGGAGTCGGCGCGGATCGCGTCACACCCATCCAGCGCCCCACCGGGCCCTATTTGCACTGAGTGCAACAATTATCGGGTGCCGATGACCCTGCCCACCGACCGCCGCAGCGCGCTGCGTGCGGAGCGCCGACGGGCGATCCTCGACGCCGCCCGCGCGCTGGCCACCGAGCACGGCGCCCATGGCTTCACCGTCGAGCAGGTCGCCTCCCACGCCGGCGTCTCGCGGCGCACGGTCTTCAACCACTTCGCGGGTCTCGACCAGCTGCTCGTCGCGGTCTGCGAGCAGGTGCTCGACGAGGCGACCGCGGCGCTGCTCGACGACGTCGACCGCCGCACCGCCGAGCTGCCGCCCGGCGAGGCCGGCGCCCGCACCGCGCTCGACGCGGTCGGCGAGGCCACCCGCCGGGTCGACCTCCCCACGGCCATCGCCACCATCCACGTCGCCCTGGGCTCGCCGCAGCGTGGCGACGAGCGCGCCCAGGGGATCTCGCGCACCGCCTTCGAGCACGTCGGCGGCCGACTGCGCCAGCAGCTCCTGCGACGCGCACCCGACCTCGACCCGGTCGACCTCGACCTCAGCCTGGCGCTGCTCTTCAGCGGCATCACCACCGTCGCCGGGCTCTGGGTCGAGCGGCGTCCCGGCCTGGCCCCGCCCGTCCCGCCCACCGCCCGCACCGAGTGGGACGCGCTCCTCGACCGCGTCCTCCACCGGCTCCGGGTCGGCCACGCCGGCTGACCCACCCGACCCCCGCACCACAACGAAAGGCCCGACCTCCGTCATGGCTGAGCTCCTCTACCGCATCGGTCGCTTCTCGGCGCGCCGCCACTGGACCGTCATCGGTGCGTGGCTGGCGGTCCTCGCCCTCACCGCCGTCACCTACGTGTCGTTCGCCGGCGCGCTGACGTCCTCGATCTCGCTGCCCGACACCCCCACCACGCGGGTCTCCCAGCAGCTCGAGGAGGAGTTCGAGGGCACAGGCGGCGGCAACGGCGCCCTCGTCGCCGAGACCACCGACGGCTCGGCGTTCACCGCCGACCAGCAGCGCGAGCTGGTCGACCTGCTCGACCGGATCGCGGACGTCAAGGGCGTCGCCGAGGTGACCGACCCCTTCCGGACCCAGCAGCAGGTCGACGACTCCGCACGGCAGGTCGAGAAGGGCGAGCAGCAGCTCAAGGACGGGATGGCCGAGCTCACCGAGGCGCAGGCGCAGATCGACGCCGGCCGCCAGGCGCTCGCCGACCAGCGTCGCCAGGCGCGTGAGGCCGGCATGCTCGACGCCGTGCGCCCGCAGCTGCGGGCGGCGCAGCAGCAGCTCGACGAGGGCCAGGCCGAGCTCGACCGGCAGCGCGCCAAGGTCGAGGAGCAGGCACCCACGCTCGAGGACGGCGCGACCCTCTCGCGGCTGTCCTCCGGCTATCGCACGGTGTCCGAGGACGGCTCGGCCGCCGTCGCCAACGTGGTCTTCGACGGCCCGACCAACGAGGTCACGACCGAGACCAAGGCCGAGATCGAGGACCTCGCCGCCGATGCCGGCATCGCCGGGGTGGCGGTGCACCCCTCGCAGGAGATCGCCCAGACCGTGCCGTCGATCCTCGGCCCCGGCGAGATCGCCGGCGTCGTGATCGCCGCGATCGTGCTGGCCGTCATGCTCGGCACGCTGGTCGGCGCCGCCCTGCCGCTCATCACCGCCCTGCTCGGCGTGGGTGTCGCCTCGCTGGCGTCGCTGTCGTTCTCCGGGCTGGTCGAGTTCGTCTCGGTCACGCCGGTGCTCGGCGTCATGCTCGGGCTGGCCGTCGGCATCGACTACTCGCTCTTCATCATCAACCGCCACCGCCGGCAGCTGAAGCAGGGCGCCGGCCTGCACGAGTCGATCGGGCTCGCCAACGGCACCTCCGGCAACGCGGTCGTGTTCGCCGGCGTCACCGTGATCGTCGCGCTCCTCGCGCTCAACGTGACGGGCGTCGACTTCCTGGGCCTGATGGGCACCGTCGGCGCCGTCGCCGTGCTCGTCGCCATCCTGATGGCCGTCACGCTCACCCCCGCGATCCTCTCGCTCGTCGGCATGCGGATCCTCAAGCGGCGCGAGCGCGAGCGGCTGGCCGCGGGCGAGCGTACGCACGACGGCGACATCACCGACCGCGACCGGCCGATGCGCACCTCCCGCGCCTGGGGCGTGCTCGGCCTCGGCATCGTGGCGCTGCTGGTCGTGGCCGCCCCGGCGACGCAGATGCGCCTGGGGCTGCCCGACGGGTCCACCCAGCCCCCCGAGTCCTCGGGCTTCCGGGCCTACGACGTGCAGGCGGAGCGCTTCGGCGAGGGCTACAACGGCCCGCTGCTCGTCGTGGCCGACCTGCCCGGCGCGATCAGCGAGGACGAGGTGCTGCCCGAGCAGGCGGCGGTCGCCGAGCGGATCGGCGAGATGTGGGCCGTCGACGCCGTCGTGCCGATCGGCGCGTCGCAGGACCGCACCTCGCTCGCCTTCCAGGTGATCCCCCGCGAGGCGCCCTCCAGCGAGTCGACCGAGGCCCTCGTGCAGGACCTGCGCGAGCTCACCCCGCAGACCGTCGACGGCGACGAGGTGACGCTCGGCGTGGCGGGCAACGCCAGCGCCAACATCGACATCTCCGAGCAGCTCTCCGACGTGCTGCCGACCTACCTGGCCCTGGTCGTCGGGCTGTCGCTGCTGATCCTCGTGCTGGTGTTCCGCTCGATCCTGGTGCCGCTGACCGCGACCCTCGGCTTCGTGCTGTCGCTGCTCGCCGCCTTCGGCGGGATCACGGCGATCTTCCAGATCGGCTTCCTGGCCGACCTGTTCGGCGTGCACGCGCCCGGACCGGTGCTGAGCTTCCTGCCGATCATCGCCACCGGCATCCTGTTCGGGCTGGCCATGGACTACCAGCTGTTCCTGGTCTCGGGGATGCGCGAGGCGTACGCCCACGGGGCGCCCGCCCGGGTCGCGGTGCAGCACGGCCTGCACGCCGGCCGCGCGGTGGTCACGGCCGCGGCGATCATCATGATCTCGGTCTTCGCCGGCTTCATCTTCAGCCACGACGCCACCATCAAGCCGATCGGCTTCGGGCTCGCCTTCGGCGTGCTGCTCGACGCGTTCGTCGTCCGGATGCTGCTGATCCCCGCCGCGATGCACCTGCTCGGGGAGAAGGCCTGGTGGCTGCCCGGCTGGCTCGACCGGATCCTGCCCGACGTCGACGTCGAGGGCGCCCAGCTCGAGCGCAGCCACCCGGTGCACACCGGCGAGGACGTGCCCGCGAGCTGACCGGATGGTCGTGGGGGTCCCGGTGCGGACCGGGGCTCCCACGGCAGCTCACGCGTGGACCACAATGGTCACGTGACCGAACCCCGCGCCGTCCACACCTGGCTCACCGACATGGACGGCGTCCTGGTGCGCGAGGAGGACCCGATCCCCGGCGCGAAGGAGTTCATCGCCGCGCTGCGCGAGCAGGACGTCCCGTTCCTGGTGCTGACCAACAACTCGATGTTCACCCCGCGCGACCTGCGCGTGCGGCTGCTGCGCAGCAGCGGCATCGACGTGCCCGAGAGCGCCATCTGGACCTCGGCGCTCGCCACGGCCCAGTTCCTCGATGACCAGCGCCCGGGCGGGTCGGCGTACGTCGTGGGCGAGACGGGGCTGACCGCGGCCATCCACGACATCGGCTACGTGATGACCGACCAGGGCCCCGACTACGTCGTGCTCGGCGAGACCCGCACCTACTCGTTCGAGGCGATCACCCGCGCGATCCGGCTGATCAACGGCGGTGCGCGCTTCATCGCCACCAACCCCGATCCCAGCGGACCCAGCGTGCACGGGATGCTGCCGGCGACGGGGTCGGTGGCGGCGCTGATCAGCACCGCGACCGGACGCCAGCCCTACTTCATCGGCAAGCCCAACCCGCTGATGATGCGCAGCGCCCTCAACCGCATCGACGCGCACTCCGAGACCACGGTGATGATCGGCGACCGGATGGACACCGACATCATCAGCGGCCTCGAGGCCGGCATGCGCACGATCCTGGTCGCCACGGGCGCCACCCAGCGCCACCAGGTGGAGGACTTCCCCTACCGCCCGACGCTGGTCGTCGACTCGATCGCCGACGTGGTGCCCTACGTCGCGCAGAGGCGGCTGCCCGAGGACGCCTGACGGCGTCCGCGCGCGCAGCTCCCCGCGGTCAGCTCAGCGGCCGCGGGTGCAGCAGGTAGCCGCGCCGCCAGGCCCGGTGCAGGACGACCGCCGCGACCACCGCCCCGGCGCAGCCGAGCGTCAGGTCGCCCAGCGTGTCGGCGTAGGCGAACTGGCGCTCGGTCGAGCGGCTGATGAAGGCGAAGAACTCCGCGACCTCCCACGCGATCGCCGCGGTGGCCCCGAAGGCGAGCGCGCGCTCGAGCACCCGCCCGAACCCGACGTCGCGGGACAGGGTGAGCAGGATGAACGCCGCCGCGAGGAGGCCGGTGTTCATGAAGTGCATCCAGTCGTCGAACCACACGACGGTGTCGTAGAGGTCCATCCGGTTGCCGAGGATGTCGGTGAAGCAGGTGATGGTGATGAGCAGGTCGGAGACCCAGGGGAACGAGATCCGGTCGCGCCACAGCGCCCACCAGAGCACCGGCAGCGTGAAGGAGATCAGCGGGTAGCCGACGGCCCGCATCCCCGCCGCCTTGTCGCGGAGGTTGGCCTGGTCGGGATAGAGCACCGCGAAGGCCAGCAGCAGGACCAGTGCGCCCTTGGCGATGACGTTGGCCGTCTTCGCCAGGGCCGGGGTCACCGGATGCTCGATCGCTGCCTCAGTCACACGTTCCCCTGCCGCCATGGCGCCACGACGGTCGGGCGTCCGCGGCATAGTGTGGCAGCACCGCGCGGGGGCCTCACCACGTGGCTGCGTGGCACTCCCGCGCCGGGTGGTCCTCGACCTGGAGCGTGGCGTGGTCGATGCCGTGCCCGTCACGCAGGGCCGCGCGGGCCGCGGTGAGCACCACCTGGGCGTCGGCCCCCACCCGCAGCACGAGGTGGGCGGTCGCCACGTCCATCCCGGAGGTCAGCGTCCACACGTGCAGGTCGTGCACCTCGGCCACCCCCGGCACCTGGTCGAGGTCGCGCACGACCGCGTCGAGGTCGACGTCGTGCGGCGCGTGCTGCCCGAGCACGGCCAGCACCTCTCGTCCGAGCAGGAGCGCGCGCACCGCCACGAAGGCGCCGATGGCGACGGCCACCAGGGTGTCCCACTGGCCGACGCCCGTGAGGGCGACCAGGGCGCCCGCGACGAGGACGCCGACGCTGCCGGCGGCGTCGGCCATCACCTCGAGGTAGGCGCCCCTGACGTTGATCGACTCGTGCGCGCCGCCGTGCAGCAGCACCAGGCAGACGAGGTTGACCGCCAGCCCGACGGCGCCGACCACCAGCAGCGGGCCCGAGGCGACGTCCACGGTCTCGCCCCAACGGCGTACGGCCTCCACCACGACGTAGACCGAGACGCCCAGCATGATCAGCACGGTGAGGCCGGAGGCGAACACCTCGGCGCGGTAGGAGCCGTAGGTCCGACGGCCGGTGTCGTCGGGACGGGTGGCGATCCGCGTCGCGACCAGCGCGGCGCCGAGGGCCACCACGTCGGCGGCCATGTGCCCGGCGTCGGAGATCAGCGCCAGCGAGCCGCTGACCAGGCCGACCACCAGCTCGACGACGAAGAACGCCGCCACCAGCCCGAACGCGACCGCCAGCCGCCAGCGGTGCCGGGCACCGGCGTGTCCGTGTCCCGCGCCCATCCGGTCCTCCGTCGCCCGCGATCCGTATCATCGGCTCTGAGCGATGCTAGCGGTCGCGCGCGTCGGCGTCGACGGGCCGGCTGGTGCGGTCACCGGTCGTCCTGCGACAGGCGGCGCCGGTTGGGTCGGCGGCGGCGCGTACCGGAGGATGGGGCCTCCCGCCCGCCCGCACCCCAGGAGTCCGGTCCGCCATGAGCACCTACGCCCCTCCCGGCGAGCCGCAGGAGCGTCCGCTGGCCACCGGCCTGCTCGTCGGCGGTCTCGTCGGCCTGCTCGCCGCGACCGTGCTGCTCGTCGAGCGGATCCGGCTCGCGCAGGACAGCGACTACGTGCCGACGTGCAGCATCAACCCGGTCCTGAGCTGCGGCAACGTCATGGAGTCGGCGCAGGCGGCCCTGCTGGGGTTCCCCAACCCGGTGATCGGCGTGGCGGCGTTCCCGGTGGTCGTCGCCACCGGCGCCGCGATGCTCGCCGGGGCGCGGCTGGCGCGGTGGTACTGGCTCGGCCTGCAGGCCGGGGTCACCGCGGCGATGGCGTTCGTCGCCTGGCTGGTCTTCCAGAGCCTCTACCGGATCGGGGCGCTGTGCCCCTACTGCATGGTCGTGTGGGCGGTGGTGATCCCGCTGTTCTGGTACGTCACCGCGCGCAACGCCACCGCGGGCGTGCTGGGGCCTCCCGACGGGCGCCTCGCGAGCCTCCTGCGCGACTGGCGCGGGCCGCTGGTCTTCGGCACCTTCCTGCTCGTCGTGCTGCTCGTCCTCGAGCGCTTCTGGTCCTACTGGTCCTCGCTGCTCTGAGCCCGTCGGCTCAGGGATGCCGCTCCTCGTAGTGGTGCCCGGAGCTGACCCCGGTGAGGGCGAGCAGGCGCTCCGCGCTCTCCAGGACGCCCTCCAGCTGCGCCTGATGGGTGAGCGACCACAGCGAGGCGCGCCCCTCCGGGCGTGAGGTCACCAGGCCGCAGTCGCGCAGGCAGGCGAGGTGCTGGGAGACGGTGCTCTGCGCCAGGCCCAGGTGTGCCGTCAGGTCGACGACCCGGTGCTCGCCCAGCGCGAGGTGCCGCACGATGAGCAGCCGCGACGGGTCGGACAGGGCGTGGAAGAGCCCCGCCTCCGCCGTCAGCCCGGACGCCCCCGCTCTCATCGCCACCCGACGATGCTAGGCCATCCGGAGGTCGTTCCGCGGGGCCGCTCGCCTAACCTGCCCCGGTGGAGAGGCGACTGCTGGCGGACACGCGCCCACTCGCCAACCCCCACTTCAAGCGGCTGTGGCGCGCCAACATCATCACGGTCATCGGGGCCCAGCTGACCGTCGTGGCGGTCCCCGCGCAGATCTACGCGATGACCGGATCGTCGGCCTACGTCGGGCTGACGGGCGTCTTCGGCCTGGTGCCGCTGGTGGTCTTCGGCCTGTGGGGCGGCGCGCTCGCCGACGTCTTCGACCGGCGCACGCTGCTCCTGATCACCACCACCGGGCTGATCGCGACCAGCGCCTGCTTCTGGCTGCAGGCGGCGCTCGGCGCCGAGGACGTGTGGCTCCTGCTGACGCTGTTCGCCGTGCAGCAGGCGTTCTTCGCGGTCAACCAGCCCACCCGATCCGCGCTGCTGCCGCGGATCATCGAGCCGGAGCTGCTGCCCGCGGCCAACTCGCTCAACATGACCGTCATGCAGGCCGGCGGCATCGCCGGGCCGCTCGTCGGCGGCGCACTGATCCCGCTGATCGGCTTCTCGTGGCTCTACCTGCTCGACACGATCACGCTCTTCGCGACCCTCGGTGCCGTCGTACGCCTGCCGCCGCTGCCCGTCCTGGGCGTCACCGTCACGCCGGGCATCCGCGCGGTGGTCGACGGCTTCCGCTACCTGCGGACCCAGCCGGTGCTGATGATGTCGTTCGTCGTCGACATCATCGCGATGGTCTTCGGCATGCCACGCGCGTTGTTCCCGGAGATGGCCGACGTCGACTTCGGCGGGCCCAGCGAGGGCGGGCTGGCGTTCGCGCTGCTCTTCGCGGCGATCCCGGCCGGCGCGGTGGTCGGCGGCGTGCTGTCCGGCTGGGTATCGCGCGTCGAGCGGCAGGGCTATGCGGTGATCGTGTGCATCCTCGTGTGGGGGTTGGCGATGGTCGGCTTCGGCGTCGCCGCCCTGCTCGCGCCGGCCGCACCGGCGCTCTTCCTCGGCGTCGCGGTGCTGATGCTCGCGGTCGGCGGCGCCGCCGACATGGCCTCGGCGGCCTTCCGTACGTCGATGCTGCAGGCCGCGGCCGACGACTCGGTCCGCGGCCGGCTCCAGGGCATCTTCATCGTCGTCGTCGCGGGTGGCCCCCGCGTCGCCGACGTCGCCCACGGCGCCACCGCCGCGGTCACCGGGGCAGCGGTCGCCGCGGCCGGCGGCGGGGTGCTGGTCGTCGTCGGCACCGTGCTCGCCGCCCTCGCCGTCCCGGCGTTCGTGCGCTACCGGGTGACGCGGGCGGCCTGAGCCCCCGCCCTCCTCGCTGTTTCACCGACCGCGCGTCGGCGACCGGTGAACCGACCGCGGGTCGGCGACCGGTGAACCGACCTCGTCGGCGCCGCGCGGGTCAGACCACGCGGGTCTTGGGCGTCCCCTCGGCGGTCTTGCCCGGGTCGCGTACGACGACCGAGCCGAGGGCGTCGTCGATGCGGGACATCACGTCCGCGTCGAGCTTCACGCCGGCGGCCTTGACGTTGTCGGCGACCTGCTCGGGGCGGGAGGCGCCGACGAGGGCAGCGGCGACGTTGTCGTTCTGGAGCACCCAGGCGATCGCGAGCTGGGCCATCGTGAGGCCGCAGTCCTTCGCGATCGGCTCGAGGTCCTGCACCGCGGTGAGCACCTCGTCGCGCATGAAGCGCGAGATCATGTCGGCGCCGCCCTTGGTGTCGGTGGCGCGCGAGCCCTCGGGCGGGGCCTGGCCGGGCTTGTACTTGCCGGTCAGCACGCCCTGCGCGATCGGGCTCCACACGATCTGGGAGACGCCGAGCTCCCGCGACGTCGGCACGACCTCGTCCTCGATGACCCGCCAGAGCATGGAGTACTGCGGCTGGCTGGAGATCAGCTGGAAGCCGAGCTCCCTCGACAGCTCCACGCCGGCGCGGA
This sequence comes from Nocardioides sp. Z24_21, assembly GCF_058134345.1. Lineage (NCBI taxonomy): Bacteria > Bacillati > Actinomycetota > Actinomycetes > Propionibacteriales > Nocardioidaceae > Nocardioides > Nocardioides sp. Z24_21. The sequence continues at coordinate 87,927 of NZ_JBYTTH010000002.1, read as the reverse complement.
TCTGGTCGGCGGTCCACTCGCTGACGCCGATGTAGAGCGCCTTGCCCTGCCGGACGATGTCGGCGAAGGCCTGCATCGTCTCCTCGAGCGGCGTCTCCACGTCGTAGCGGTGGGCCTGGTAGAGGTCGACGTAGTCGGTCTGCAGCCGCTGGAGGGAGCCGTCGATCGACTCCATGATGTGCTTGCGCGAGAGGCCGGTGTCGTTCTTGCCCTTGGGCCCGGTGGGCCAGTAGACCTTGGTGAAGATCTCGAGTGACTCGCGCCGCTCGCCCTTCAGCGCCTCGCCGAGCACCGTCTCCGCCGCGGTGTTGGCGTAGACGTCGGCGGTGTCGAAGGTCGAGATGCCCTCGTCGAGCGCGGCGCGCACGCACTGCGTGGCGACGTCGTTCTCGACCTGGGACCCGTGGGTGAGCCAGTTGCCGTAGGTGATCTCAGAGATCTTGAGTCCGCTGTTGCCGAGGTATCGAAACTCCATCCCCCCAACCTAGCGACGGGTGGGGCGCACCCGTGCGCCGTCCCGCCCCGACGGGCGGTCAGTCGAGGACCACGAGGACGTCGCCGTCCTGCACCACGTCGCCCTGGGTGACCCTGATCGCGGTGACGGTGCCGCCACGCTCGGCGAGCATCGGGATCTCCATCTTCATCGACTCCAGGAGCACGACGGTGTCGCCGGCCTCGACGCGGTCACCCTCGGCGACCTCGATCGCGAGGACGTTGGCGACCAGCTCGGAGACGATCTCGAGGGAGGTGGGGCGGGCCATGGCCCCGACGCTAGTGGTTACCGGGCCGTAGCCGCTGATCGTCAGGCGTGCTCAGAGCTCGGCGAAGCGGCTCGGCTCGGGGCGGTGCGGACCGGCCTCCTCGGCGCGCCGGCCGCGGCGGCCCTTGGGCCCGGTGAGCGCGACGTCGGCGCGGATCACCAGCCAGCCGATGGCGAGGCCGAGCACGAGCGAGTACGCCGCGCGCAGCCCGGCCTGGAGGTAGGAGGTCTCGGGGGAGATCAGGCCCGTCGCGAGCGGCACGGTGGCGGCGACGCCGAACGCGCAGACCCACCAGCCCTGCCGCCGGCGGGCGCGGACGTGGGTGCCCCACACCAGCGCCGGGATGCCGAGCAGGACGACGAGCGGGCGCGGGAAGGCGCCGATGCGGGCCGCTGTCCAGTCGGCGAAGTCGAGGACCGACGACACGAAGGTCTGGGCGCCGTAGCGGCGCAGCAGCTCGGCGTAGGCCAGGGTCGCGATGAGGACGCCGAGGCCGATCGCGACGACGATCGCGCCGCGGCGGCCGAGGCCGTGGAGGCCGGCTCCGAGGCGGTGGACGATCGCGAGCACGAGGCCGAGGGCGAGGAGCAGCGAGATGATCTCGAAGCGCTCGGTCGCCACGGTCGGCTCGAAGCCGACGGCGGCGAAGGCGGTCACCGCGGCGACCACGGTGGCGATCAGCGCCTCGCGTATCGCCTTGAGCCCGGTCACCGCGGGCACCGTCACCATCACGGCGTAGACGCTGCCCACCACGCACGTCATCACCGCGGCCCCGGTCGGCAGCACCCGGCCTCCCACGAGGAGGCTGGTCGCGCCGAGCACCAGCGCCAGGCCCGCCGAGACCAGTGCCCGGCCGGCGGTCCGGGTCGCCAGCAGCCACGACAGGGCCGTGACGACGGCGACCGCGCCCACTCCGTCGAGCCACCCGGGTGCGGCCGGGAGCCCGTCGACGCCCTGGGCGCCACCGAGGGCCGACCACCCCAGCGCGGCCGACCCGAGGGCCAGCAGACCGAGCCAGAACGCGAGGAGCGAGCGCCGCGGCCCGGCGGGGAAGGAGGTGGTCGCGTCCTCGTCGACCGTGGGCGCAGCGGAGCGGGTGGCGACCCGGGACCGGGCGGCCGACGGAGCGGGAGCCTGCGCAGGCGTGGGGGCCGGAGCCGGAGCCGGGACGGGCGTCGGGGCGGGCGCCGGCTCCGCGGTGGGCGCGGACTCGGGGCCGGGGGTCGGCCCGGTCACCTCGGGCTGCGGTGACCCCCGCCTGCGCCGCAGCCGCGAGGGCGGGCGCTCGGCAGCCCGCTTGCCGCGGGAGGACCCGCGGGGGCTGTCGGAGGTGGGGGAAGGCACGACGGAGGAGGTTACAGCCGGCGGTTGGCGAGGGAGGGATTGGTGCGACGGGCCCCGTCGAGGTCGGCGCGGTCGAGGACCGCCTCGATCACCTGCTCCGTCCCGTCGGCCTCGGCGAGGGTGTCGCCGAGCGGGCCGAACACGGCCGAGTGCCCGACGTAGCGAGGCTCCGGCTGGCCGGCGCCGATCACGAAGCAGGTGTTCTCGATCGCCCGGGCGGCCAGCAGCGTGCGCCAGTGGGCGACCTTGCGGTCGCCGGGAAGCCAGGCGGCCGGGACCACGAGCACCTCGGCGCCGGCGTCGACGAGGCGGCGGGCGAGCTCGGGGAACCGCAGGTCGTAGCAGGTCATCAGGCCCACCTGCCAGCCCGCGACCTCCACGACGACGGGCTCGAGCGCGCCGCCGGTCAGCCGGTCGGACTCGCGGTAGCCGAAGGAGTCGTAGAGGTGGATCTTGCGGTAGGTCGCGGGGCGGGGTCCGCGGACGAGGAGGGTGTTGAAGGGCCGGGCCGGGTCGTCGGCCGTCTCGAACATGCCGGCAACGACGGTGCACGAGCAGGCGTCGGCGACGCGGGCCACCTCGCGCGCGAACGGGCCGTCGAGCGGCTCGGCGAAGGGGCTCACGTCGGAGCCCGCCTGGCCGAAGTCGCGCGCGAACGCCTCCGGGAGCACCACGAGGTCGGCGCCGGGCGTCACCTCGGCGAGGCGCGCGCGGTTGTCGTCGGGGTCGAGCCCGCTCGCCCACTGGTGGACGCGCACCCGCAGCCGCTCGGTCATCCGGCGTGTCCGTGCCGACGCGCGGCCGACCGCCGCCCAGCAGGAGAACGCCGTGGAGCAGGAGAACGCCGTGAGGTGGAGTCCATGATCCCAAGGGTAGGCCGCGCGCCCGCTGCGGCTGGGAGGATGGCGGCATGGATCCGGACCGCGCTGCCGACGGCTTCGACGGGGTGGTCCTCGCGGGCGGCACGGGCGAGCGGATGGGCGGGGTCGACAAGGCCGCCGTCGAGCTGGCCGGGCGGACGTTGCTCGAGCACGCGCTCGACGCGTTCGGCGACGCCGACCGGGTGGTCGTCGTGGCACCGGCGAGCGTGCCCACCGCGCGGCCGGTGACGTTCGTGGTCGAGGACCCGCCGCGCGGCGGCCCGGTCGCCGGGCTGCTCGCCGGCGTCGACGCGCTGGCGGGTGCGCCGGCCCCGCTGGGCCTGGTGGGCGTGCTGGCGGTGGACATGCCGCGGGTCACCGCGGCCACGATGCGGCGTCTGCGCGACGCGGCGGCCGGGCGCGACGGCGCGTTCCTCGTCGGCGGCGACGGACGACGGCAGCTCGCGGGGGTGCTCGACGCCGCCCGGCTGGGCGCCGTACGCCCCGAGCCGGGCGGCCGGCACGGGATGCCGCTGCACCGCCTGCTCGCGCCGCTCGACCTCGCCGAGGTGGCCGCGATCGGCGACGAGGCCGTCGACGTGGACTCCTGGGCCGACCTGCGCGACCTTCGTCGCTGAGCCGCAGGCTCCCTTGCCGCACCCCCGTGGGGTGCGAGAGATTGGGCTCGTGAACCTCCACGACTGGATCGATGAGCTGAGCGACGTGCTCGACGTCGAGACCGAGGTCGACGAGGGGCTGGTCCTCGACCTGGCCCGCACCGCCTCGCAGAACGTGCAGCGCACGGCCGCACCCATCACCGCCTACCTGCTGGGGATCGCGGCCGGGGCACGGGACGCCGACCCGGAGGAGATCGAGCGGCTCGCCGCTCGCGCCCAGCTGCTCGCGGAGAGCTGGGACCGGCCGGCCGACGCGCCCGACCCCGACGACATCGACGACGACGTCCCCGACGACTCGACCGTCGATCACTCCACCGATCTCTACGAGGACTGATCCCTTGCGTGCTGTCATCGCCACCGGGGCCGGTGGCCCCGACGTCCTGTCCGTCGGCGAGGTCGAGGACCCGCGCCCGGGCCCCGGCGAGGTGCTGGTCGACGTGGTCGCCACGGCCGTCAACCGCGCCGACACCCTCCAGCGCCAGGGCCACTACCCGCCGCCGCCCGGCGCGTCCGAGGTGATCGGCCTCGAGTGCAGCGGCCGGATCGCCGAGCTCGGCGCGGGCGGCGAGGGCTGGAAGGTCGGCGACGAGGTCTGCGCGCTGCTCGCCGGCGGGGGGTACGCCGCCCGCGTCGCCGTGCCGGTCGGGCAGGTCATGCCGGTCCCGTCCGGCGTCTCGCTCGTCGAGGCGGCCTCGCTGCCCGAGGTCGCGGCGACGGTGTGGTCCAACGTCTTCATGACCGCCCACCTCGACAAGGGCGAGCGCCTGCTCGTCCACGGCGGGGGCGGCGGCATCGGCACGATGGCCATCCAGCTCGCCGCCGCTCGTGGCGCGGAGGTGTTCACCACCGCCGGCTCCCCCGAGACGCTCGAGCTGTGCCGCTCGCTCGGCGCCACCCGCGCGATCAGCTATCGCGACGAGGACTTCGTCGAGGTGCTCCGCGAGGCCGGCGGGGCCGACGTGATCCTCGACAACATGGGCGCGAAGTATCTCGGCCGCAACGTCTCCGCGCTCGCCACCGGCGGCCGGCTGGTGATCATCGGCATGCAGGGCGGCACGCGGGCCGAGCTCGACATCAACGCCCTGCTGCGCAAGCGGGCGTCGGTGACGGCGACGTCGCTGCGCTCCCGGCCGCTCGCCGAGAAGGCGCAGATCTGCTGCGGGGTGGTGGAGGACGTCTGGCCGCTCGTGGCGGCGGGCCGGGTGCGCCCGATCATCGAGACCACGATGCCGCTCGAGGACGTCGCCCGCGCCCACCGGCTGATGGACGACGGCGGGCGCGCGGGCAAGATCGTCCTGACGCTCTGACCCCTCGACCCCGGTCTCCCTCACGCTCGGACGGACCGCCCGACCGGACCGGGCATAGGCTGGGGGTCATGACGGAGCAGCAGCAGCCCGCACACCCGGCCGGCGACGGCGCGCGCGAGGAGCTCGTCGTGGTGGTCGGCCCCGACGGCCAGCCCATCGGCACCATCCCGGCGAGCGCGCTCCCGGCGATGACGCAGGGCCAGGAGGGCGAGGGTGAGGGCGACGGTGAGGGCGAGGAGCACGGCGAGCGCCAGCTCACCGAGCTGGTCGAGCAGCCGGCGAAGGTGCTGCGCATCGGCAGCATGATCCGCCAGCTCCTCGACGAGGTGAAGGCGGCGCCGCTCGACGAGGCCAGCCGCAACCGTCTCAAGGACATCCACGCCGCGTCGATCAAGGAGCTCGAGTCCGGCCTGGCGCCCGAGCTGGTCGAGGAGCTCGAGCGGATCTCGCTCCCCTTCACCGAGGACGGCACGCCGTCCGAGGGCGAGCTGCGGATCGCCCAGGCCCAGCTCGTGGGCTGGCTCGAGGGCCTGTTCCACGGCATCCAGACCGCGATCTACGCCCAGCAGATGGCCTCGCGCGCCCAGCTCGAGCAGATGCGGCGCGCGCTGCCCGCCGCGGCCGGCGGCCCCCGCCAGCAGCCGACCGGCATGCCCACCATGCCGACCGCCGACGCCGACGACCCGGCCGGCAGCCGCGGGGGCATGTACCTCTGACCGGGGTGTCCCCCGTGTCCTGACGACGGGCACACCTCCGGATCCGGGCATCCGTGCCCGAGGAACGAGCCTCCCGGCCGGCCAGTTCGCCGTGAGTAGGGTGGCCGGGTGAGCGGCGGGGGCGTGTTCATCTCCGCGTCGTTCCTCCGCTACTGGCGCGCCACGGCCGTCTCGGGGCTGGGCACGTACGTCACGGTGTTCGCGCTCCAGGCGCTGGTCGTGCTCACCCTGGACGGGACGGCCGCGGACGTCGGGTGGCTCAACGCTGCTCGCTGGCTGCCCTACCTGATCTTCGGCCTCGTCGTCGGGGCGCTCGTCGACGGCAGGCGCCGTCTTCCCCTGATGGTGCGCGCGGACGTCGCCCAGGGCGCGCTGCTGCTGGTGATCCCGGTGCTGTGGTGGATCGACGCGCTCTCGCTGCCCGCCCTCCTGGCCGTCGTCTTCGCCTACGGCACCGCAGCCGTGGTCAACATGGCGGCGAGCATGTCGTTCCTCCCGCGGCTGGTGGATCGCGACCAGCTGCAGCCCGCACACGCCCGCGTGGACGGAGCCGACGCGGTGTCGTCGACCGCAGGTCCCGCGCTCGGCGGCCTGTTGGTCAGTGCCGTCGGTGCGCCGTTCGCGGTCGTCCTGGACGCGGCGACCTACGCCTACTCCGCACTCACCCTGCGCAGGATCGCGGTGGACGAGCCGCCACCCCGCACTGGCGTCACCGTGCGCGGGCTGCTCGGCGAGATCCTCGAGGGTGTGCGCTGGGCCTACGGCGCCTCGGGGCTGAGGACACTGGCGATCGCCACCCACGGGTGGTTCGTCGGCAACGCGATCGTCGGGGTCGTGCTCGCCCCGTACGCGTTCCTCGTGCTTGACCTCAGCGCTGCGGAGTTCGGCCTCGTCGGCGCGGCCGGGGGTGTCGGCGCGGTGCTCGGCGCCGTGGTCACCACCGCAGTCGGCCGACGCCTCGGGACCGGCCGCACGGTCATCCTGTGCCACCTGCTCACGACGGGCGCCGTGGTCACCATGACGCTGGCCGGTGAGTCCCCGTACGCCGCCTGGGTGCTCGGGCTGGGCCAGGGCATCTACGGGCTGGCGATGGGGATGAGCAACTCGCACGAGATGAGCTATCGACAGCTCGTCACCCCTGACGCGTTGCAGGCGCGGACCAACACGACGCTGCGGTCGCTCAACCGGGCCGTCGTCGTCGTGGCCGCGCCCGTCGCGGGTCTGCTCGCGGACGCGGTGGGCATCCAGACCATGCTGGCGGTCGCGGCCGGGGCGTTCGGCGCCGTGGCCGTCGGCCTGGCCGCCACGCCGTTCAGGACCGTGCGAGCCCCCACCTGAGTGGCCACGTCATCGCGTCGCGGACGACCGCGTCAGCGGGCGAGGCGTCGTACGACGACCAGGCCGAGGAGGCCCACGATCGCGGCCGCGGCGCCGGGAGCCGCCGTCCGGGCGAAGCCTGCGGGCGGGGAGTCCTCGACCAGGGTGCGCACCGCCGTCGGCGGCGGCGGCGGCTCGACCGAGGTGCCCTCGCCGAGGAGGGCCTCGACCTTCGCCACCTTGGTCGGGTTGGCCACGGTGGTGCCGCCGCAGCGGTCGGCCTCGAACGGCGCCTCGGTGCCGGTGACGAGGAAGAGGTAGGAGGTGCCGACCGCGAGCTCGCCGAGACCGCACGCGTCCTTGCCACCGGCGGAGAACACCTGGGTGGAGCGCTCGGGCAGGCCCTCGTAGGCCCGCGAGGCGGTGACGTCGTAGGTGTGGTCGTCACCGGCGACCTCGACGTTGTCGACGGTGCCGATGAAGACCGCGTCGGCACGCTCGACCTGCTGCTGGAGCTGGCCGCGCTTGCACGTGCAGTCGGCCGCTGCCGGGGCCTGGACCGTCACCACGAGGCCCAGGCACGCGAACAGCAGCGCGACGACGACTCGGACGGCTCGGATCATGGCGCGAAGCCTAGCGAGACAGCCCGAAGAGGGAGGCCAGCACCACGGCCACGCCGTCCTCGTCGTGGTGCGGCGCCAGGTGGTCGGCCAGGCCGCGCACCGTCGGGTGGGCGTTGGCCATCGCGTAGGAGGTGCCCGCCCACTCCAGCATCGGCAGGTCGTTGGGCATGTCGCCGAAGGCGACCACGTCGCGGGGACCGAGGCCCATCTCCCCGGCGACCGTGGCGAGGGTGGACGCCTTGGTGACGCCGGCGGCGCTGATCTCGACCAGCGCGAACGTCGACGACCAGGTCGTGGTCACCAGGTCGCCCACCGCGTCGTCGACGCGCCGCCAGAAGTCCTCGGGGTCGAGCTCACGGTGCCTGGCCAGCACCTTCACCACGTCGTCGGTGTAGATCGACTCCCACGCCCCGCGCTGCGACTCGCGGTCGTCGGGGTGGCGGGGGAAGGCGTCCTCGCTCGCCCACCCCGCGGTGTGCTCGACCGCGAAGGTCGTGCCCGGCACCGCCTCCCGCACCCGCTCGGCCACCTCGGCGCCGACGGCGCGCGGCACCGCGCTGAAGTCACGCACCCGCCGGTCGGCGACGTCGTACACGATCCCTCCGTTGCTGCAGATCGCGAGGCCGTGGCCGCCCACCTCGTCCCACAGCTCCTCCATCCAGCGGACGGGACGCCCGGTGGTGAAGACGACCGGCACCCCGGCGGCGTCGAGCTGCTCGAGCACCGACCGGGTCCGTGCCGAGACCTTGCCGTCGGAGTGGAGGAGCGTGCCGTCGAGGTCGGTCGCGACGAGCCGCGGGCGGCTCCCGGTCCCGGCGCCCACGCCTCAGGAGCCCTGCGGGAACCAGCGCGAGATCTCGACCGCCGCGCCCTCGTCGTGCACCGCGGCGGTCACGTCGTCGGCGGCCTCGCGGACCTCCTCGACGGCCTGGCCCATGGCGACCCCGCGGCGGGCCCACCGGAGCATCTCGATGTCGTTGCGACCGTCGCCGATGGCGAGCACGTCGGCCGCGCTCAGCCCGATCCGCTCGCAGACGTGCTCCAGGCCCGAGGCCTTGGAGACCCCGACCGGGGCGAGGTCGAGCCACGCGGTCCAGCCCACGACGTAGTCGGTGCCGTGCAGGCCGAGCCGGGCGGCGAGCTCGATGAAGTCGTCGGCGGTGGCCTCGGGGTCGCGGATGATCACCCGGCTGACCGGCTCGCCGACGATGTCGTCGACGTGGGTGATCAGCTGCTCGCCCGACAGCTCTCCCTCGGGGAAGACGCGGTTGACGCGGTAGCCGCCGACCTCGCGCTCCTCGACCGCGACCAGCGCCCGCGGGTGGTGCTCGAGCACCGCGGCCACGGCCGGCGCGGCGTCGAAGGTCTCCTCGTGGACGACCTCCATCGGCGGGTAGCGGAAGACCACGGCGCCGTTGGACGCGACCACCCACAGCCGGTCGGCGTCCTCGCGGGGGATGTGGAGCAGGTCGGCGATCCGGGTCATGCCGTGCGGCGAACGCCCGCTGGCCAGCACGATGTGCGCGCCGGCGTCCAGCGCGCGGTGCACGGCGTCGTGGACCGGCTCGGTGATGGCCTCGTAGTCCTCGGCCTGCCCGTCGACCCACTTGAGCAGGGTGCCGTCGATGTCGAGCGCGACCACCCGCGGCTGCCAGCCCTCACCGGGGTCGCCGGGCACCCGTCCGGCGTACGTCTCAGCGGCCAACGGGCTTCATCACTTCCAGGCCGCCGAGGTAGGGACGCAGCGCCTGCGGCACCGTGACCGACCCGTCCTCGTTCTGGTGGGTCTCGAGGATCGCGACGATGGCGCGGGTGACGGCCGTGAGGGTGCCGTTGAGGGTCGCCACCGGCGTGGTGTGCCCGTCGACCCGGGTGCGGATGTCGAGGCGGCGCGACTGGAACTCGGTGCAGTTGGACGTCGAGGTCAGCTCGCCCCAGCCCTGGCGCGTCGGGATCCACGCCTCGCAGTCGAACTTCCGCGACGCGCTCAGCCCGAGGTCACCGGCGGCGGTGTCGATCACGCGGTAGCAGAGCTCGAGCTTGTCGAGGAACTCCTTCTCCCACGCCAGCAGCCGCTGGTGCTCGCGGTAGGACTCCTCGACGGTCGTGTAGACGAACATCTCGACCTTGTCGAACCAGTGCACCCGCCAGATCCCGCGGGTGTCCTTGCCGTGCGAGCCGGCCTCCTTGCGGAAGCACGGGCTGAACGCGGCGTAGCGCAGCGGGAGCGCGGCGGCGTCGAGGATCTCGTCGGAGTGGAAGGCCGCCATCGGCACCTCGGAGGTGCCGACGAGGTAGAGCTCCTCGCCCTCGATCCGGTAGACGTCGTCGGCCGCCTGGCCGAGGAAGCCGGTGCCCTCCATCGCCCGGGGGCGCACCAGCGACGGCGCCGCGGTCTGCACGAAGCCGGCGGCGCGGGCCTGGTCCATCGCCATGGTGACCAGCGCCATCTGGAGCTGGGCGCCGATGCCGGTGAGGAAGTAGAAGCGCGAGCCGCTCACCTTGGCGCCGCGCTCGAGGTCGAAGGCGCCGAGCAGCTGGCCGAGCTCGACGTGGTCGCGCGGCTCGAAGTCGAACTCGCGGGGTGTGCCGACCTGCTCGAGGACGGTGTAGTCGTCCTCGCCGCCGGCCGGGGCGTCGTCGTCGGCGACGTTGGGGATGGCGCGGATCGCCTCGTCCCAGGCGGCCTCGGCCACGGCGCGCGCGGCCTCGGCCTCCTTGACGCCGGCCGCGAGCTGCTTGACCTGCGCGAGCAGGGCCTGCTTCTCCTCGCCCTGGGCCTTGGCGACGAGGGCTCCGCTCGACTTCTGCTCGGCGCGCCGGGCCTCGAAGTCCGCGATCGCCTGCCGGCGCGCGGAGTCGGCCTCGAGCGCCCGGTCGACCACGTCGGTGGACAGTCCGCGCTTGGCCTGGGAGGCACGCACGCGGTCGGGGTCGTCACGGAGCAGGCGGGGATCGATCACTCCTGAAGGCTATCCGGCGGCGGTGCGGTCCGTACCACCCGGCGGCGCGGCTGGATGAGCGAGACCCCGCCGCTGCGCATCGGGCGAATGCCCTGGGGAGACCCTTCGGCATACTGAGCCGGTGCTCGATCACCGCCGTTCCGTCCTGCTCGCCTGGGCCGCGCTCGCCTCACTGGCGTTCGCCGCGCTGGCGTTCGCGGTGACGCGCGACCGCCTGCCGCTCGACGGGCTCGACAGGCTCGGCCGGTCCGCCGAGGACTGGGCGGACGACCACGCACTGCTCGTCGACGTGCTGCGCGTCGTGGAGGTGGCGTTCGGCACGATCGGGATGACGGTCCTCACAGCACTGCTGGCGCTGGTCCTCCTCCTGCGGCGCCACCGCTGGGCGGCGCTGCTGGTCGTCGTGGTGATGGCGGCGACGTCGGCGGCGACCACGGGTCTCAAGCTCTGGCTGGGTCGCGACCGGCCCGACTGGCAGGACACCTTCGGCTCCCACCTCAACTTCTCCTTCCCCTCCGGACACGCCTCGTCGACGGCTGCGTTCGCCGCGCTGCTGGTGATCCTGCTCGCGCTGTTCGTCCGGCGTACGAGCGCGCGCCGCCTCGGGATCGCGATCGTCGTGGCGTGGTGGCTGCTGGTGTGCCTGGACCGGGTGCTCCTGGGCCGGCACTTCCCGACCGACGTCATCGGCGGCTCGCTGCTGGGCGTCGCGGTGGCGCTGGTCGCCCTCGCGTTCATCGACCCGCGGCCGCGCTCGATCGCGGCGCGGACCGAGCCGCTGACCGAGGTCTACGCCTCGCAGCGCCGGCTCGCCGTCATCCTCAACCCGATCAAGGTCGAGGACGTCGGCCAGTTCCGCTCGCTCGTCGCCTCGATGGCCGAGGAGGCCGGCTGGTCCGAGCCGACCTGGCAGTACACGACCGTCGAGGACCCCGGCCGCGGCATGGCCGAGCGGGCGGCCGTCGCGGGCACCGACCTGGTGCTGGTGTGCGGCGGCGACGGCACCGTGCGCGAGGTCTGCGCCGAGCTGGCCGGCACGGGCATCCCCGTCGGCATCGTCCCGGCGGGCACGGGCAACCTGCTGGCCCGCAACCTCGGGCTCCCGCTCTACATCCGCGCCGCCATCGACGTCGCGCTCAACGGCCAGGACCGGGCGATCGACATGGTCGAGGTCGGCGGCGACGGCATCGAGGACACCCACTTCATGGTCATGGCGGGCATGGGCTTCGACGCCGCCCTCATGGAGGGCGTCAACGAGGACATCAAGAAGCGGATCGGCTGGGCCGCCTACTTCGTGTCGGGCCTGCGATCGCTGATGTTCCCGGCGGCCAGGTTCGAGATCCAGATCGACGACGAGGAGCCCACGGTCCACCGCGCCCGGACGGTCGTGGTCGGCAACGTCGGCTTCCTGCAGGCCGGCATGCCGCTCCTGCCCGACGCCACCATCGACGACGGCATCCTCGACGTGGTGATCATCCACCCGCGGCAGTTCCTGTCCTGGATCACGGTGGCGATGCGCGTGCTGCGCAAGAGCACGATCATCGACGAGACGATCGACCGCCGCACCGGTGCGCGCGTCCGGATCAAGGCGTTCGCCGACACCCCCCGCCAGCTCGACGGCGACTCCGTCGGCGAGGGCCGCGAGCTCTGGATGGAGTGCATCCACGGCCGGCTGCTGGTGCGCGTGCCGCGCTGATCAGTGGCCTTCGGCGAAGCGGTGGCCGATGCCGGGCTCGGTGACGAAGAGGACCGGGTGGGCGGGGTCGGTCTCGAGCTTCTTGCGGATGCTGGCCAGGTGCACCCGGAGGTAGTTGGTCTGGGTGTCGTACGCCGGACCCCACACGGCCCTCAGCAGCTCGGCCTGGCGGACCAGGCGGCCGCGGCGGCGGGCGAGCACGTCGACGATGCGCCACTCGGTCGGGGTCAGGTGGATCTCCTCGCCGCCACGGGTCGCGCGCGAGTCGGTGAGGTCGAGGCGCAGGCCGTCGACCTCGACGACGAGGTCCGGCTCCTCCCGACCGGAGCGCCGAGAGGCCACCCGCACCCGGGCGAGCAGCTCGTCGATGGAGAACGGCTTGGTGACGAAGTCGTCGGCGCCGAGGTCGAGGGCCTCCACCTTGTCGTCGGACTCGGCCCGCGCCGAGACCACGATGACCGGCACCTGGGTGAAGGAGCGGAGCTGGCGCAGCACCGCGACCCCGTCGAGGTCGGGCAGACCGAGGTCGAGCAGCACGACGTCGGGCATCCGCTCGTCGACGACCTGCAGCGCGGACCGGCCGTCGCCCGCCGTCTCGACCTCGTAGTCGCGGGCGCGCAGGTTGATCGACAGCGTCCGCCGCATCGCGGGGTCGTCGTCGACGACCAGCACGAACGTCATCGGGCTCCCTCCAGCTCCAGGATGAACGTGAGTCCCCCTCCCGGCGTCTCCTCGGTGGCGATCGTGCCACCCATCGCCTCGGTGAGGCCGCGTGCCACGGCGAGGCCCAGCCCCACGCCGTCCTGCCGCGGCACGTCACCGAGCCGCTGGAACGGCGCGAAGAGTCGCTCGTGGTCGCGGTCGCGCACCCCCGGGCCGGTGTCGGCGATCCGCAGCACCACGCGCTCGCCCGCGGCCGCCGCGTCGATACGTACGCTCGCCGACTCGGGCGTGTAGGTGAGCGCGTTCTCGCAGATGTTGGCCAGCACCCGGTCGAGCAGCCCGCCGTCGGCGAGCACCCCCACGTCGGGGTCGACAGCCACCTCGATGCGCGCGCCGCCGGGCAGCGGCGCGATGCTCCCGCGCACGGCCGCCGCCAGGTCGACCTCGGTGAGCACGGCGCTGACCGACCCGGTGTTGATCCGGCTCATGTCGAGCAGGTTGGCCACCAGGGCGGCGAGGCGGTCGGTCGCCTCCTCCACCGTCTCGAGGAGCTCGTCGCGGTCCTGCTCGGAGAACGTCACGTCGGTGGAGCGCAGGCTGGCGACCGCGACCTTGGCAGCGGCGAGCGGGTTGCGCAGGTCGTGCGACACGGCCGCGAGCAGGGCCGTCCGGGTCCGGTCGGCCTCCTCGAGGCGCAGCCGCTCGACCTCGGCTGCCGTGGCGTCCCGGCGCTCGGCCATCACCTTGGCGTAGGCGGCGTACGCGTTGAGCAGGCCGCGCTGCGACGCCGGGAGGGTCGTGCCGGAGAGGACCAGGGTCGTCCGGTCGTCAATCGCGGCGGCCATGTCGGCCCGTTCGACGCAGCCGGGGGGCTCACCCCAGGAGGCCACGACCGTCTCGACGCCCGCGGGGTCACGGCGCAGGACGGCGGCCCCCGTGGCGTTGAAGAGCCGGCACGCCGACGACAGGAGCCCCTCGGTGTCGGCCGTCGAGGTCAGCAGGTTGTGCGCCAGGACGGACAGGGCGTCCGCCTCGGCGCGGGCGGCCCTGGCCTCCGCTGTGCGACGCGCGGCCCGGTCGACGACCGATGACACCGCGATGCCCACGGCGACGAAGATCGCGATGGTGACGACGTTCTCCGTCTCGGCGACGCTGAGGGTGTAGAGCGGCGGGGTGAACAGGTAGTTGAGCAGCAGCGCGCCGACGAGGGCGGACACCACGGCCGGGGCCAGACCACCGACCAGCGCGGTGGCGACCACGACCAGCATCAGCGACATCGCCTCGATCGGCAGGGCGTGCAGGTCCCTCGTCAGGTGGAGCGCGAGGCTGAGGCAGAGAGGTGCCGCCACCCCGAGCACGAGGCCGGCCGCGCGGCGGCGCGGCCCGATGGTGTCGACGGCAGGCGCGGGCGACGTCCGGGCCCGGGCATGGTCGTGGGAGACGATGTGCACGTCGATGTCGCCCGACCCCGCGACGACCCGCTCGCCCACACCGGGCCTCAGCAGCGTCGAGATCCGGCCCCGTCGGCTCGCTCCGATCACGACCTGGGTCGCGTTCTCCGCCCGGGCGAACGCGAGGATCGCCTCGGCCGGGTCGTCGCCGACGACGGTGTGGAAGGAGCCGCCCAGCTCCTCGGCGGCCGTGGCGAGCCCGGCGAGTCGGTCGGGCGAGGTGCCCGTGAGGCCGTCCTGCCGGGTGACGTAGAGCGCCTGCCACTCGCCCGCGGAGCGCCGGCTGGCGATGCGGGCCGTGCGCCGCATGAGGGTGGTGGACTCCGGCCCGCCGCTGACCGGGACGACGATGCGCTCGCGCGTGGCCCAGGTGGAGTCGATCTCGTGCTCGTCGCGGTAGCGGGAGAGGCCTTCGTCGACCCGGTCGGCGAGCCACAGCAGCGCGAGCTCGCGCAGCGCGGTCAGGTTGCCCTCGCGGAAGTAGCGCGACAACGCGGCGTCGATCCTGTCCGCGGCGTAGATGTTGCCGTGGGCCATCCGGCGGCGCAGCGCCTGCGGGCTCATGTCGACGAGCTCGATCTGGTCGGCCGAGCGGACCACGTGGTCGGGCACCGTCTCGCGCTGCCGGATCCCGGTGACCTGCTCCGTCACGTCGTTGAGCGAGGCGAGGTGCTGGATGTTGACGGTCGTGACCACCTCGATGCCGGCGTCGAGCAGCGCCTCCACGTCCTGCCAGCGCTTCTCGTGCGTGCTGCCGGGGGCGTTGGTGTGGGCGAGCTCGTCGACCAGCACCACCTCCGGCCGCCGCGCGAGAATCGCCTCGAGGTCCATCTCCTCCTGGCGGGTGCCGCGGTGCTCGAGCGTGGCGCGTGGCACGACCTCGAGCCCCGCGACGGCACGCTCGGTGCCCGGGCGGCCGTGCGTCTCGACGTAGCCGACGACCAGGTCGGTGCCCCGCTCGACGCGACGACGACCCTCGTCGAGCATCGCGTAGGTCTTGCCCACTCCGGGGGCGGCGCCGAGGTAGACGCGCAGCCGACCGCGAGCGGTGGACGAGGGCATGGGCTCAGTCTCCACCAGCGGCGGCGACGGCGACGTTGAGATCGAGCACGTTGACCCCGGGCTCGCCCAGGAAGCCCAGCCCGCGCCCGCCGGTGTGCTCCTCGACGAGCCGCTCGACCTGCGCGACGGTGAGGCCGTTGGCCTCCGCGACGCGCCGCACCTGGAGGGCGGCGTACTCCGGGGAGATGTGCGGGTCGAGCCCCGACCCCGACGCGGTGACGGCGTCGGGCGGCACCGCGGATCGGTCGACCCCCTCGCGGGCCGCGACCTCGGCGCGGCGCTCCTCGATGGCGGCGAGGAGGTCGGGGCTGAGCGGGCCGAGGTTGCTGGGCGCCGAGGCCAGCGTGTCGTAGTCGTTGGGCGAGGGCCGCGACAGGAACCACCGGTCGCCCTCGAACCGCTGGCCGAGGAGGCGCGATCCGACCACCACGCCGTCGACGCGCACCGGCGAGCCGTCGGCGCGGTCCCCGAACGCCTGCCCGACGGCCCACACGGCGCCCGGGTAGCCGACGCCGAGCAGGACGGTCATGACGAGGAGGAGCCGCAGTCCGGCCAGGGACTGGCGCAGGAGGTCGATGAGCGGAGTGGTGAGCATGGTCAGCCGATCCCGGTGATGGTGGAGACGAGCAGGTCGATGAGCTTGATGCCGGCGAACGGCACGAGGATGCCGCCGAGGCCGAAGACGAGGATGTTGCGGCGCAGCACCGACGTCGCTGAGGCGGCGCGGAACCGCACCCCCCGCAGGGCGAGCGGGATGAGGGCGACGATGACCAGGGCGTTGAAGATGACCGCCGACAAGATCGCGGACTGCGGCGTCGCCAGCCCCATGACGTTGAGCCTGTCGAGCGAGGGGTAGGCCGCGACGAACATCGCCGGGACGATCGCGAAGTACTTCGCGACGTCGTTGGCGATGGAGAACGTCGTCAGGGCACCACGCGTGATGAGCAGCTGCTTGCCGATCTCGACGATGTCGATGAGCTTCGTCGGGTCGGAGTCGAGGTCCACCATGTTGCCGGCCTCCTTGGCGGCGGCCGTCCCGCTGTTCATCGCGACCCCGACGTCGGCGGCCGCGAGGGCCGGGGCGTCGTTCGTGCCGTCACCCGTCATCGCGACCAGCCGGCCGCCCTGCTGCTCGCGGTGGATGTAGGCCATCTTGTCCTCCGGGGTCGCCTCGGCGAGGAAGTCGTCGACCCCGGCCTCGGCCGCGATCGCCCGCGCGGTCAGGGCGTTGTCGCCGGTGATCATCACCGTGCGGATGCCCATGGCTCGCAGCTCGGCGAACCGCTCGGCCATCCCCTTCTTCACCACGTCCTTGAGGTGGACCACACCGAGCACCCGGCCGGCACCCGCGGGGTCCTTGCGGCCGATCACCAACGGCGTGCCTCCCGAGCGGGCGATCCCGTCGACGGTGTGCTGCACCTCGATCGGCGGCTCCGTGCCGAGCCAGGCGGCGATGGCGGAGCCGGCCCCCTTGCGCAGCTGCGTGCCGTCGGCGAGGTCGACGCCGGACATCCGGGTCTGAGCGGTGAACTCCACGAAGGCCGCCCCGCGCGGCAGGGCGCCGTCGTCGGCGCCCCGGCTGAGCGCGAGGTCGACGATCGAGCGGCCCTCGGGGGTCTGGTCGGCGAGGCTGGAGAGTCGTGCGGCGTCGCGCAGCTCGTCCTCCCCTACGCCGGGTGCTGCCACCAGCCGGCTGGCCTGACGGTTGCCGTAGGTGATCGTGCCCGTCTTGTCGAGCAGCAGCGTGCTCACGTCGCCGGCGGCCTCGACGGCACGACCCGACATGGCCAGGACGTTGACCCGCACCAGCCGGTCCATGCCGGCGATGCCGATCGCCGAGAGCAGCGCGCCGATCGTGGTCGGGATCAGGCAGACCAGCAGCGCCACGAGGACGACGACGTCCTGAGGGGCACCGGCGTAGGACGCCATGGGGGCGAGCGTGGCCACCGCGGCGAGGAAGACCAGCGTCAGGCTGGCCAGGAGGATCGAGAGCGCGATCTCGTTGGGGGTCCGTCGCCGGGAGGTGCCCTCCACCAGGGCGATCATCTTGTCGAGGAAGGTCTCCCCCGCCGCGGCGGTGATGCGCACGACGATGCGGTCCGAGAGCACCCGGGTCCCGCCCGTGACGGCACTCCGGTCACCGCCCGCCTCCCGGACGACCGGGGCGGACTCCCCGGTGATGGCCGACTCGTCGACGGACGCGATGCCCTCGACGATGTCGCCGTCGCCCGGGATGACCTGACCCGCCTCGACGACCACGTGGTCGCCGACCTCGAGCTGCGTCGCCGGCACCTCGGACTCCGAGCCGTCGGCCCCCAGCAGGCGCGCGACGGTGTCGGTCCGAGCGGCCCGCAAGGACGCGGCCTGCGCCTTGCCGCGCCCCTCGGCCACCGCCTCGGCGAGGGTGCCGAAGAGGACGGTGAGCCAGAGCCAGACCGTGATCGAGACGGTGAACGTGCTGGGGTCGCGGAGGGCCGCGACGGTCGTCGCCACCGACCCGAGCAGCACCAGGAACATCACGGGCGAGCGCCACAGGTGGCGGGGGTCGAGCTTGCGCACGGCCTCCGGCAGCTGCTGAAGAGCCTGGCCGACCAGCACGCCCAGCGTCAGGCCCGCGGCCGGCGCCCGCCCGCGGCGGCCCGCCGCGTCGTGCTCCGCGCTCGTGGGCGGGATCGGGCTCAGGGTCGAGGTGGGAGGTGTCATGCGAGGGCCTCAGCAATCGGTCCGAGGGCGAGCGCCGGGAAGTAGGTGAGGCCGGTCATGATGAGGATGACGCCGACCAGCATCCCGACGAAGAGGGGCTTGTGGGTGGGCAGGGTCCCCGCGGTGACCGGGACCTTGCCCTGCTCGGCCAGGGAGCCGGCGAGCATGAGGACGAGCACGATGGGCAGCAGCCGGCCGAGGAGCATGGCGAGGGCGAGCATCACCTGGAAGAAGTCGGAGGTCACGGTGATGCCGCCGAAGGCGCTGCCGTTGTTGTTGGCGGCGGAGGTGAAGGCGTAGAGCACCTCGGAGAAGCCGTGACCGCCCGGGTTGCCCATCGCGTCGGAGGTGGAGTCGCGCGAGATCGCGATGCCCGTCCCGACGAGGACGAGCGCGGGCGTGGTGAGGGTGTAGAGCGCGACGTAGGTCATCTGCCTCGCACCGATCTTCTTGCCGAGCAGCTCGGGGGTGCGCCCCACCATCAGCCCGGCGACGAAGACGACCAGGATCGCCATCACGAGGATGCCGTAGATGCCCGCCCCGACCCCGCCCGGCACGATCTCGCCGAGCATCATGTTGACCATCACCACGCCACCACCGGTGGCCGTCAACGAGTCGTGCGAGGCGTTGACCGCTCCCGTCGACGTCCCCGTGGTGGCGACCGCGAAGAGGGCGGACGCCCACTCCCCGAACCGGGTCTCCTTGCCCTCCATCGCGGCGCCGGCCGCCTGCGCGGTCGGCGAGTGGGCACCCACCTCCGCCCAGGTGGCCACCGCGAGCGACGCCGACCACAGCACGCCCATCACGGCCAGGACCGCCAGGCCCTGCCGGCGGTTGCCGAGCAGCGTCCCGAGGGTGCGGGTCAGGGCCACGGGCAGCACCAGGATCAGGAAGATCTGGAGGAAGTTGGTGACGGCGGTGGGATTCTCGAAGGGATGGGCGGAGTTGGCGTTGAAGAACCCGCCACCGTTGTTGCCGAGCTGCTTGATCGCCTCCTGACTGGCGACCGGGCCGCCGGTGAGCACCTGCGAGTGCCCCGCCAGGGTGCCCATCGTGGAGTCGGTGAAGCTCTGCACGACGCCCCCGGCGACCAGCAGGACGGCACCGACGAACGCCAGCGGCAGCAGGATCCGCACGGTGCCTCGGGTCAGGTCGACCCAGAAGTTGCCCAGTGCGCCCGTCCGCGAGCGGACGAAGCCGCGGACCAGCGCGACGGCGACGGCGATCCCGACCGCGGCGGAGAGGAAGTTCTGCACCGCCAGGCCGGCCATCTGCGCGGTGAAGCCCATCGTGGACTCCCCGGCGTACGACTGCCAGTTGGTGTTGGTGACGAACGAGACCGCGGTGTTGACGGACATCCAGAACGGGACGCCCGGCAGGCCGCGGTCCATCGGCAGGGCGGCCTGGCCGAGCTGGACCGCCATCAGGACCACGACGCCCACGAGACTGAACCCGATGACGCTGGTGGCGTAGGAGCGCGCGCCCTGCTCGGCGCCGGGATCCACGCCGCAGAGGCGGTAGACCACGCGCTCGGCGCGCAGGTGGCGGGTGTCGGTGTAGACCCGCGCCATGTGGTCGCCCAGCGGGACGTACGCCGCAGCGAGCAGGGCGACGAGGAGGGCGATCGTCAGGAGACCGCCGAGGGTGTCGGACACTAGAAGCGCTCCGGGAAGACCAGGGCGGCGAGGACGTAGAGCGCGGCGCAGACCACCGCGACCACGAGCAGGCTGGATTCGATGCTCATGCCGGCCAGCAAAGCCCCGACGGCGGTCCGGTCAGCCCGCCTTGACGCGTTCTTGGCGCGCGTTGACGCCCACTTGGCGCCCACGTGGCCCGCGCCACTCCCTCGGGCCCGGCGCGCTGATCGACGTCAGGACGCGACGGCGAGCAGCATCCCGGCGGCGACACCGCCCAGGACGACGGCCGCAGCCATGGCCCAGGTCGCCCGCCACCCCATCGCCCGGCCGACCATGACCACCGACGGGACGCTGAGCGCCGGCAGCGTGATGAGCAGGGCGCCTGTCGTCCCGGCACCTGCACCGAGCGCCAGCAGGGCGGCGACGACGGGGATCTCCCCGCCGGTCGGGATGACCAGCAGGGCCCCGAGGACGGCCACGACCAGCACCGCTGCCACACCGAGGCTGGCCTCGACGCCGGCGAAGTCGCTCAGCCACGGACTCAGCAGGCCCATCACGAAGACGAGCGCGACGTACTCCGGCACGAGCACGAGGACGAACCGGCCCAGCGAGCGCAGGTAGCGGCCCGGGAGGTCGCCCAGCCGCACCGGTTCGTCCACCGGTGGCGCTGCGACGGCGGGTGCGCCTGCCCCGCGAGCGTCGAGCAGACGGCCGATGAGCGCGCTGGCACCGACGACGACGGCCAGGCCGACGACCACGCGCGTGACGGCGTACTCCGCCGGCAGCACGAACGCCAGGAACACCAGCACGGCCGGGTTGAGGAGGGGGTTGCCCACCCAGTAGGCGAGAGCTGCGCTCGTGGACACCCCGCTGCGGCGCAGCCCGACCGCCACCGGCGCCGTGCAGCAGCTGCACATCATCGACGGCAGGGAGGCCGCCCCGCCGGCGACGGCCTGTCCCGTCGGCGAGCGGCGGTTGAGCAGGCGCGTCACCCAGCCGCGCGGCACGAGGGCATCGACCGCGGCGGCGACGAGCAGGCCGACCACGACCGCGCGCCACACCGCGTCCAGGTAGGCCACGGTGAAGTCCCAGGCGCCCGAGAGCGACGGCCCGTCTCCACCTGCCGACTCGAAGATGGGTCCCGACGGCCACGTCGGCGCGGCCTCCAGGGCGAGGGCGCGGTCCCAGTAGGGCAGCCACTTCGACCACGCGAAGCCGATGGTCGCCACCAGCACGAGGACGACCAGCCCGGCGACTCCCACCCGGAGGGGACGTCGTTCGACCGAGATTCCCGAGAGCATGCCACCCATCGTCGGACGCGGCGGCGGGACCGGCAAGGGGTCCCACCCGTCGGGAGGACCGGTGGCTAGGGGGCCGCGCGGCGGTACTGCACCGGCCACAGGTCGGTGCCGGTCTCGCCCAGCTCGTGGGCCGCGCGGAGCGGCCAGTGCGGCTCGCGCAGCAGCTCGCGACCGAGCAGCACGACGTCGGCCGACCCGTCGGCGAGGATCTCCTCGGCCTGCTTGGGCGTGGTGATGAGCCCGACGGCGCCGGTCGGGACGCCGGCCGCGGTGCGGATGCGCCGCGCGAACCGCACCTGGTAGCCCGGTTCGACCGGGATGTCGGCGCCCGGCACGTTGCCGCCCGTGGAGGTGTCGACGAGGTCGACGCCCTCCTCGTGCGCCAGGGCGGCGAGCCGCACGGTCTCGTCGGCGGTCCAGCCGCCCTCGACCCAGTCGGTGGCGGAGACCCGGAGCAGCAGCGGGAGCCCGGCCGGCACGCGGGACCGGACCTCGCGGACCACCTCCAGCACCAGGCGTACGCGCCCGTCGAAGGAGCCGCCGTAGCCGTCCTGGCGGTGGTTGGACAGCGGCGAGAGGAACTCGTGGAGCAGGTAGCCGTGGGCGCCGTGCAGCTCGATGACGTCGAAGCCGGCGGCGACGGCGCGCTCGGCCGCGTCACCGAAGGCGGTCACCACGCGGGCGATGCCCGCCTCGTCCAGCGGCTCGGGGTCGGGACGCAGCCCGGCGAAGGGCTCGGCCGACGGGCCGACGGGCCGCCAGCCGCCGTCGGAGTCGGGGACGCCGCCTCGCTCGCCGGTGAAGCCGCTGTAGGTCGACGCCTTGCGGCCGGCGTGGGCGAGCTGGACGCCCGCCGCGGCCCCCTGTCCGTGCACGAAGTCCACGATCCGGGTCCACGCCGCCTGCTGCTCGTCGTTCCACAGCCCGGTGTCCTCCGGCGAGATCCGCCCCTCCGGCACCACCGCGGTCGCCTCGGTGAGGACCAGTCCGGCGCCGCCGCGCGCGAAGGAGCCGAGGTGGACCAGGTGCCACTCCCCCGGCACGCCGTCGGCGGCGGAGTACTGGCACATCGGCGCCACCCAGACGCGGTTGCGGAGGGTCAGGTCGCGAAGGGTGACAGGGCTGAACAGACGACTCACGGGGGCGCTCCTGCGTGGCTGCTGGTGGGGGACGGTCCGTGAGTCCGAACCGGCGAGGACGCCGTGTTGTTCCGCCCCGCGTTGTTTCGCCCCGTCCCTGGTGCGTGCCGAGCGGGCCCGTCAGGGTCGCGCGTGCTCGATCGCCTCCTCCTCCTCGGGCGAGAGCTGCTGCTCGCACGACCAGGAGGAGATCGACTTGGCGTAGGTGCGGGCCTCGCTGCGCCCGTGGATGGACGTCAGCACCACGCCGTGGCCGGCGTCGTCGAGCACGGCCAGGCTCCAGCTGAGGTGACCGCCGACGTCGCCGAACGCGTCGTAGCGCACCACTGACAGGTGGCGCAGCGCGTCGGCGCTCTCGGCCTTGAGGGCCGCGACCTCCTGTCGCAGGCCGTGCACGTCCTCGGGCAGCGCCTCGACGCCCTCGCCGGAGGTGCGTGCCGTCGTACGACGGAGGGCCAGCGCGGCGAGCGCGCAGGCGACGGCGGAGAGGACGACGGCGACCACGGCGAGCATGGAACGACCCTATGTTCGGCGGCTGGTCACGGCCGGTCGGACACGGCCGGAGGTGACACACTCGCGCACGTGACAGCTCGACGGATCGCCTACCAGGGAGAGCCCGGCGCCAACTCCCACCTGGTGTGCCAACAGGCCTACCCCGACTGGGAGCCGCTGGCGTGCCCGTCGTTCGAGGACGCGTTCGCCGCGGTCGAGGGCGGCGAGGCCGACCTCGCGATGATCCCGATCGACAACTCGATCGCCGGGCGGGTGGCCGACATCCACCACTTCCTGCCCACCTCGAGCCTGCACATCGTCGGCGAGCGGTTCCTGCGCATCCAGTTCTCCCTGATGGCGCTGCCCGAGGCGAGCATCGACTCGCTGCGCACCGTGCACAGCCACGTCCACGCCCTCGGCCAGTGCCGCGGGGTGATCCGCGAGCTCGGCCTGACCCCGGTGGTGGCCGGCGACACCGCCGGCGCGGCCCGCGAGGTCGCCGAGGCCGGCGACCCGACCCAGGCCGCGATCGCGCCGCCGCTGGCCGCCGAGATCTACGGCCTGCAGGTGCTGCGCGAGGAGATCGAGGACGAGGACCACAACACCACGCGCTTCGTGGTGCTCTCCCGCGACTTCGAGCAGGCGCCCGCGGACGGCCGCCCGGTCGTGACCACGTTCATCTTCAACGTGCGCAACCTGCCGGCGGCGCTCTACAAGGCGCTCGGCGGCTTCGCGACCAACGGCGTCAACATGACCAAGCTGGAGAGCTACATGGTCGGCGGCCAGTTCACCGCCACCCAGTTCCTCGCCGAGGTCGATGGCCACCCCGACGACCCGGGCGTGCGCAACGCGCTGGAGGAGCTCGCGTTCTTCACCACGGAGGTCACGGTGGTCGGTGTCTACCCCGCCGACTCCTTCCGCGCGCGATGACTGCGACACTTCCCCGGTGATCGACCTGCTCGTGGTGGCGCTCGCCTTCGGCGCCATCTTCGTCGTGGAGCTGCCCGACAAGACCTTCATCGCCACGCTGGTGATGTCGACGAAGATGCGTCCGCTCCTCGTCTGGCTCGGCGTCGCGCTCGCGTTCCTCGTCCAGACGGGCGTCGCGGTGGGCGTCGGCAAGGCCGCCTCGTTCCTGCCCGAGCAGCTGGTCCACACCGTCGCCGCGGTGATGTTCGCGATCGGGGCGGTCATCCTCTTCCGCGAGGCCCGCTCCGCCGACGACGACGAGCCCGGGCAGGAGGACGAGTTCGCCGCCAGGGCCGACTCCGGCGCCCACGGGCTCAAGGTCGTGGCGACGTCGTTCCTGGTGCTCTTCGCCGCCGAGTGGGGCGACCTGTCGCAGCTGCTCACCATCTCGCTGGTCGCGAAGTACGACGACCCGGTGTCGGTGTTCCTCGGCGCCTGGGGCGCCCTGCTCGCGGTCTCCGGCCTGGCGGTCATCGTGGGCCGGCTGCTGCTCCAGCGGGTGCGGCTGGCGGTGCTCCATTATGTGGGTGCGACGGTGTGCCTGCTCATGGCAGCCTTCACGGTGTGGGAGATGACACGCTGACCGACCCGGTCCACGGCGGCCTCCGCAACGAGGTCCGCGACCGGTTCGTCGCCGTCAACGGCGACCACGCGATGTCGTCCGAGGACGACGCCTACGTCCGCGAGCACTTCGTGGAGGCCTCGCCCGGAGCGACGCGGCTCATGCTCGACGGCCGGCTGCCGCTGCCGTCGTACGTCCTGGGCGACGGCACCGCGATGGTGCCCGCCGACCACGGCCGTCTCGCGGAGCTGGCCGGCGGCCTCGACCGGCTGCACGACTGGTTCGTGGCGTTCTGGGAGGGCGACGAGGCGGCCGGCGAGCGCGAGTGGCAGGCCTACCTGTCCGGGCAGCACGCCGGCCTCCGCGAGGTGTCGCCCGTGCGGATCAGGCAGGTGGCCGAGCGCGTCGCCGAGGCCCGGGCCGCCCTCGACCTGCTGCGCCGCGACCCGCACGACCCGATCGGACGCGGCATGCTCGGCGAGGCCGTCGACGGCGTCATCGCGGTGCCGGGACTCGACGCGATGCTCCTGCCGATGACCGCCTACGACCGGCTCCGCGCCGGGGGGCCCACGATCCGCGAGCGCTGGGTCGACGCCCCGCGAGCGGCGTACCTGACGCCTGCGCCCCCGGTGTGGCCGCTGCGCACCGAGCGTCTGCTGCTGCGCCCGCATGAGCTCGGCGACGCCGACGCCTTCGTCACCGCCTGGGGCTCCGAGGAGTGGACGAGCCTGCTCCTCAGCCGCCCGATGAACCGGGCCGAGGTCGTCGAGATGGTGCGCCGACGCACCGAGCGCGGCGACGGCACGTTCCTCGGCCTCGCGGTCACCACCCTCGACGGCACCGTCGTGGGCGACTCGATCCTCCACCTTCAGGGCACCGGCCTCAGTGAGGCCGAGATCGGCTGGACGGTCCTGCCCGAGCACGCCGGGCGGGGCTACGCGACCGAGGCGGCGCGGGCCGTGCTCCGGCTCGGCTTCGAGCACTACGGGCTGCGGCGCATCATGGCCAACCTCGACGTGCGCAACGAGCGCTCGGCCGCCCTCTGCGAGCGCCTCGGCATGCGCCGCGAGGTGCACCGCATCGCCGACTTCTGGTCCAAGGGCGAGTGGACCAGCTCCTATGAGTACGCCCTGCTGCGCGAGGAGTGGCGCGCGGCCCGGGGTTAGGTCGTTCGTCGCCGTGTTGGTTCGCGCCTCTCTCTCGTTTCCCTCGTTGGTTCATCAAGGTATGCAGACGAACCCGCGCTTCCCACGGTGAGCTCATCGAGGGGAGTGCGGGTTGAGCGACATACCTTGATGAACCGACGCGACGGCCCCCGCGCGGACGATCGAGCACCCCCGAGCCCGGATAGAGTCCCGCCCATGGTCACCACCCCGCACGGAGCCGACAGCGAGGTCGGCCGCCTGGCCACCGTGATGCTCCACCGCCCCGGCAACGAGCTCAAGCGGCTCACGCCTCGCAACAACGACCGGCTGCTCTTCGACGGCATCCCGTGGGTGAGCCGGGCCCAGGAGGAGCACGACGCGTTCGCCGAGACGCTGCGCGACCGTGGGGTCGAGGTGCTCTACCTGACCGACCTGCTCACCGAGACCCTCGAGAGCGATCTCGCCCGCAACCACGCGATCACCAGCGCGCTGTCAGGGCTGCACCTCGGCGACACCATGCGCCGCTACCTCGCGCAGGCGCTGCGCGACCTCGCCCCGGCGGAGCTGACCGACGTGCTCACCGCGGGCATCCGCAACGACGAGGTACGCGGCGGCCACGGCCTGGTGACCAGCCTGCTCGACCCGCACGACTTCCTCATCGACCCGCTCCCCAACCTGCTCTTCACCCGCGACTCCAGCGTCTGGGTACGCGACCGCGTGGCCGTCACCAGCCTCGCCATGCCCGCCCGCAAGCGCGAGACCCAGCTGACCGAGCTCATCTACACCGAGCACCCCCGCTTCGCCGGCACCCGCAAGATCCACGGCTGGCACAACGAGCACGTCGAGGGCGGCGACGTCCTGCTGCTCGCGCCGGGCGTGATCGCGGTCGGCGTCGGGGAGCGGACGACCCCCGCAGGCGTCGAGCGGCTCGCGCGACAGGTGTTCCACGCCGGCCTGGCCCACACCGTGCTGGCGGTGCCGATCGCGCAGGAGCGCGCGACGATGCACCTCGACACCGTCTGCACCATGGTCGACGTGGACAAGGTGGTGATGTACCCCAACGTCGCCGACACACTTCGCGCCGTCACGGTGACCCTGCTCGACCCGGGGTCGGGCGAGGCCGACCTGACCCTCGACGTCAGCGACCACGAGCCGTTCCTCGTGGCGGCGGCCAAGGCGATGCAGATCGACACGCTGCACCAGATCGACACCGGCCTCGACCCGGTCACGGCCGAGCGCGAGCAGTGGGACGACGGCAACAACACCCTCGCCCTGGCGCCGCGGGTGGCGGTGGCCTACGAGCGCAACGACGAGACCAACGACCGGCTCGAGGCCGCCGGGATCGAGGTCGTCCGCATCGCCGGGTCCGAGCTCGGGTCCGGTCGCGGTGGACCGCGCTGCATGAGCTGCCCGGTCGCCCGGCAGCCGCTCCGCGAGGACTGAACGGGCGCGCGTCACGTTCGGCCCGGTGCGTCGTTGACGGGGCATGAACGCGTCGATGCTGGACGGGCTCGGGCCCGCGGACGTCGAGCGCGTGCTCGCCGCCGGACGTCCGCTGAGCCTGCCGCAGGGCTGGTCGCCGACCGCCGGGCAGGCTCCCGCGGAGGGGGCCTACCTCATCACCGAGGGCCGGGCCTCGGTCCGCGAGAGCGGTGTCGAGGTCGCCGTCCTCGGTCCCGGTGCCGCGGTCGGTGATGCCGCCGCGATCGTCGGCCGCACGCTGCGCTCGGCGACCGTGGTGGCCCTGACGCCGCTGCGGGTCGTGCACTTCACCCGAGAGACGATCGAGACACTGGTCGCCGAGATGCCGGCGTTCGGAGCGGCGCTGCGTGCTGGCGCCGGGAGCCGCGACAGCGACTGAGTCCGAGCGCCGGGAGGCCGCCCCACTTCCCCGTCGGTCGTCACGTCTTGGGGCTGGTGGTGTGCTTGGCGTCGGCGACCATCTCGGCCCGCTCGTCGGCTGTCAGCGACGACAGGTAGCGGCGGTAGTCGTCCATGCCCACCGCGATGACGTCGGAGAACTCCGGATCGTCGGCGAGGTCGCGGATCGGTCGGCGACCGGCGAGGACCTCCCCCACGACGGCCTCGACACCGGTGCCCGGATGGTCCTCGGCGATGCTGATCAGGTTCGCGCGCAGGCGAGCCGCGGACGCCTGGTCTCCGGTGAACGCCAGGAACTCGTCGTCCTGGCCCTCTGCCGACTCTGCTGCGGGGTCAGGTGCGGGGTCGGGTGCGGAGTCCTCGGGCGGCCAGGTCATGTCAGGACCCGGGGACGTAGAGCTGGTCGGCGGGTACGGGTCGGCCGGTGGCGGTGTCGACGACCTCGATGCCGTTGCCCTCGTCGACGATCTGCAGGTCGGAGCCCACGGGGAGGTTCCAGATGCCGATGAGTGCCGGCTCGAGCTCGCACACGGAGTTGAAGTCGGTGATGACGAGGTTGCTGGCGTCGTGGAGGTATTCGGTGGTGTCGATGTCGGAGAAGATCCGCCACCCGTTGTCGGCACGCGCTCGGGACTCCTCGCGGACCATCCACTTGATGCGGCCGGCACCGGACAGCACGTTCTTCGACGCCAGGCAGGCGCCGGCGGCGGGGATGAACTCGATCGGCATGTGAGGCCTCCGTGGTGTCTGCGGTGGGATCGTGGCGGCGTCGATGCGGCTGGCGAGGGCCGCTTGTCACTGGGCGGGCGGCGGGACGGGTATCCCGCGGTCGGTGAGGGTCTGCTCGGCGCGGATGACGAGCTCGCCGCGCTTGGCCGACCACTTCCGCAGGTTGGTCAGCACGGTGCGACCGTCCAGGCCGGGCTGCAGCAGGTCGAGGTCGGGGCGGGCGAGGAGGACGTCGTAGAAGGGCGTGAGGGTGACGTCGCTGAACTTGAACTTCGCGGCGAGGGTCTCCAGTGGGGTGCCGACCTTCGCGTCGACCTCGTTGACGTCTGCGCCGGCGTCCAGCAGGCGCTTCAGCAGCGGCGCCTCGGCCACGAAGTCGTGTGCGTTGCGGGCCAGGAAGCGGTGCAGCAGCATGGCCCTGCGCACGTCGGCGCCGTCGTCGAGGAGGCGGTTGGCGATGGCGACCCGGGAGGGTGAGTCGTCATTGGTCAGGGCCAGCGACAGCAAGGTGTCGTGCTCGTACTCGTAGTTCACCCACGCCGGGTCGTAGACCTTCTCGAAGTCCGCGTAGGTGCCCCGGGTCAGGGCTGCGTGCAGCGCGCTGGTGTCACGAGGCTTGGTGCGGTTGAACAGTCCCATGGGGTCAGTGTGCCAATCTGTCTCGTCGCGGCAGTCCCACGCCGTCTGGTTCGCGCTGGTGCGGGCCGGGAGCCGCTCGGGTCAGGGAGCCTCGTCGACGTGCGAACGGTTTCGCCCGGGGTGGGCGACCTCGTAGTTCCTGGGGTCTTGGTAGCGCTCCAGGAACTCCTCCTTGGTGATCTTGCCGGACAGGTACTCGTCGCGCAGCTTGCGGTACTCCTCGCCGCGCACGTGGCCCATGTCCCACACGTCCTTCTGGGGGTCTCCGGGCCGCCAGTCGATCTTGACCAGGTTGCCGTCCTTGTCGAGGACCCACACCTCGCCGTTCTCGTCTTTGGCGTTCTCCCAGACCTCGTCGACCTGGCCCTTGCCGTAGTCGGGTCGGGAGTTCGCGTAGGGCAGGCGGTCGCCGTTCTTGTCGTAGCCGTAGGAGTTGGGCTTGCCCTTCTTGGGCAGCTTCCCCGTGGGGCGGCGCCGCATCGCGCGGGCGGAGCGGAACTTGCGCAGGATGCGGGTGACGTCGGTGAGCTTGTCGACCGTGCGGACGATGGTGAACACGGCCCGGACCCCGCGGATGGCCGCCAGCGCCGTGATGACCCGGCGCGCGTAGTTGGCGGCTCGGGCCGCGATGAGCGCGGCGCCGCCGCCGGCGGCGGCGCCAGCGGTGAACAGCGACCCGATGCCGGCCACGACCGCAGTGGCGCCGACCTCGATCGCGAGGTCCTTCATCAGGCCCTTGACGGTGCTCTTGGTCTCCTCGACCTGGTTGGCGTAGTCACGGCACGCGGTCGCGAGCTCGCGGCAGGCGCTCGCGATGTCGGCGGCGGCCTGCTTCACCTCCCCGACGGCCTTCTTCGCAGCCGGGATCTCAGGAGAGCGCTGGTTGCCGAGCTGGGTGGTGGCGACCTCGCAGTAGGACCGCAGACCGTCCAGGGACGACGCGGCCGCGTCCCAGGCCGACGCGGCCTGACCCAGGCGGCCGGTGTCGGCGCCGGGCCACGTGTAGCCCTCGAGGTAGTCGAGGATGACGTCCCAGAACTGCGGGGTGTCCTCCGCGTTGGCCCCCGACGCCGTCGGTGGCGAGTAGGGGGCGACCTCGACGGGGTCGACCTCCTCGGGCGCGCCGGGGCCGCCTCTGCTGCCGTGGACCGATCCGGCGTCCGCGTCGGCGTGGTTGGCGCCCGAGGCCTCGGCGATGATGGCCAGGGACCCGAGCGCCGTGACCAGGTCGGCGATGGCGGTCACCGCGGCGGCGGCACCGGAGTCGTAGTGGGGGACGAAGTCCTCCGAGGACTTGTCGTCGCCGCCCATGCCGCCGAACCCGCCGAGCTTCCCGGTCAGCGTCTCGTAGGCGTCGGCCGCGAGACCGTTGGCGGTCTCGAGCGAGGTCGCGGCGCTCGTGTAGCCCCCGGAGTCGACCTCGATCCTCATGAGAACGACTCCCACATCTTCACGTTGGCGTCCGCCGCTCCGGTGTAGTTGGTGTGGGCGTTCCGCGCGGACGCCCGCAGCTCGGCGAGGGCGGCACGCATGCCCCGCATGCCCTCCTCCCACGTCTGGTGGGCCTCGGCCTGCGCCTCGGCGGCGAGGCCCTCCCACACCGCTTGGAGGGCCGCGACCTGCTTCTCGATGTCGTTGGTCAGTGCCTCGAGGGCGTTCTCGGTCGCCTGCACATCCGAGATGACGGCGTCGAGGTCGTCGGTGTCGATGGTGAAGATGCGCCCGGCCACGGCTCAGCCCAGCCTGTCGATGATGCGCGCCGACAGCGCATCGAGGCGCTGCTGGGAGGAGTCGTCCGAGGCGATGAAGTCGCGGTGGGTCTCCTCGAGGAGCTCGCGCATCGCCGTCAGCCCGGTGAGGACCTCGCCGGCGGACTCCTTCCACTCCTCCCACGCCTCGGAGAACGACTCGGCCGCCTCACCGGACCAGCCGGCGTCCAGGAAGCCGCGCACGCGTCCGTCGATCTGGCTCCGGTCCGTGCGCAGCCGCTCGGCCGCGTCGTCCACATCGTCCTTCGCCTTCGCGAAGGCCGCGTGCATCACCTGCACCTGGTCCACGATGTGCCCCCTGCCCGAGTCGGTCACCCAGGGTTCTACCCACCCGCGAGGGGGCCGAACCCTCCAGCAGGCCGAATTCGACGGCGCTCCGCGGCAGTCTCCCGTTTCATCACGAGGGTGGCCGGGTAGATGGAGGGACGTGAAGAGCCCGGTCGTTGTTGACGGGGGAAACAACAACGACCGGGCACCAAGGAATCTACTCCGCTCCGGAGCACGGGCACAACCGTTGAGTTCGTTGTATTCGCCACGTGGCCAGATGGTGGGGCGCGACTTACCGGATCGTCACCTGACGGTTGGCCAGCCCCGCTCGCGCGGACCGCTCGGCGGCGGTGAGCTCGCCTCCTCGCAGGGCCTCCTCCAGGTCGGCGGCGAACCGCGCGGCAGGCTCCTCGAGGACCTCGGCGCCGGTGCCGACGGGGAGGTCCCACACCGGCGCGAGCAGCCCGTGGGCGCGGAACATCCCGACCAGGCGCGACTCGTCGGCGATCGAGTCCTGTCCGGCGGCGTGGAGGCGGGCGAGGGCGTCGAGCAGGGCGTCCTCGGGGTGCGGCATCACCCAGCGCAGGTGCTCCTTGGTGCCGACGTTGGTCCAGTACGCCGCCTCGACCGAGGACAGCCGGCTGGTCGGCATCACGCCGGCGTTGGCCTGCTCGAGCGCGGCCTCCATCGCGGCGTCGCGCTCGGGGACGTCGTCGATCCAGTAGTCGAACCCGTCGTGGAGGGTGATGTCGAGGCTCGTGTCGCTGATCAGGTCCTGGAGGCGCGGGCCGTCGCCGGGGTCGGTCATCAGCCCGACGATGCCCGGCTCCTCGGTGGCCAGCGCGGCCTCGAGGACGGCTCCGAGGTCGCGCGCGGGGTTGCCGTAGGAGTGCTGGACCTGCAGGCCGAGCCAGATGTCACCGGAGTCGCGCACCATCGCGGGGGCGGCGCCGGGCAGGAGGGTGGCGAGGCGGACGTTGCGCTCGCCCTCGGCGAGGGTCAGCGGGGCCGTCGCGGCCGGGACGAGCTCGCGCAGGGCGATCACGTCGCACTCGCTCGGCATCCCCTCGAAGGGGCGCGCGACGAACGTCGGAGCGGCGCCGCCGGCCGCCCCGTGGCACGCCTTGTAGCGCTTGCCCGACCCGCAGGGGCAGGGCTGGCGGGGGCCGACCTCGCCGGGGGCGGGAGCGGACTGGGCGCGGGTGCGGGACTTCTTGGCCATGCCCGAGAACCTATCCGTCCAGCAGCTCCAGCATGTAGGCCGGCCGGTCGCTGATGACGGCCGCCACACCCAGGTCGAGGCACAGCTCGAGGTCGTCGGCGGTGTTGACGGTCCAGACGTGGATCTCGCGGCCGTCGGCGACCAAGTGCCGACCCAGGCCGGGGTGGTCGCGCAGCTCGCGGATTCCGGGCCCGATGATCCAGTCGTCGCCGGCGACCGGTCGCAGCACCGGCCAGCGGTGCGCCTTCTCGATCAGCAGGACCACGTCGAGCGCCGGCGCGAGCCGTCGGACCCGGTTGACGGCGTTGAGGGAGAAGCTCATCACCCGCGCCGGCGAGCCGGGGCCGTCCCACCCGAAGTCGCCCAGCGTGTCCAGCAGCCGCCGCTCGACCAGCCCGCCGTAGCGGGTGGGGTGCTTGGTCTCGATGGCGAGCTCGACGCGCCGGTCGTAGTCGGCCACCGTCTCCAGCAGCCGGCGCAGGGTGAGCACCTTGCCCGCCTCGGGGTCGCGGTCGGGGGCCTCGTCGTCGAGGTCGGACCACGGGTTCTTCCACGACGCGAAGTCGAGCTCGTCGAGCTCGGCCAGGTTCATCGTCGAGACGATCCCCTGGGTGGCGGCCGTCCGCCGCAGGTCGCGGTCGTGCACGCACACGAGGTGCCCGTCGGCGGTGAGCCGCACGTCGCACTCGAGCGCCTCCGCCCCCTCGTCGAGGGCCTTCACGTAGGCCGTCAGCGTGTGCTCGGGGTTCGCGTGGCTGCTGCCCCGGTGGGCCACCACCTGCGGCCGCCGTCGGGGGTCGGCCGTGCGGGTGGCGCGGGCGCGCCGCGTACGTCGCATGGATCGAGCATGCCATGGGCCAGCAGGGGCGACCCCGGGGGCATCAGCGGACGTGGTCGCGCCAGTCGTCGGGCACCCGGCCGGCGGGTCCCGGCACCGGCTGGTCCTCCGGCCGGCTCTGCGGGTCGGCCAGCCGCGGGCCCGTCACGCCGACGGAGCGGTCGAAGTCCCAGTACCAGTCCTCGCCCGGCTCGAAGCTCTGGATCACCGGATGACCGGTCGCCCGGTGGTGCGCCGTCGCGTGCTGGGACGGGCTGGAGTCGCAGCACCCCACGTGCCCGCACTGGGCGCACCGTCGCAGGTGCACCCACCAGCCGCCGGCCTCCTCACACTCCACGCACCCCGGCCCCGACGGGGGCACCTCCGGATCGATCCCAGCCGTCACGGTCCCAGCCTGCCCGTCCGCTGCGCACGGGGGAAGGCCCCCGCGAGGAACCCGGGCAGCCAGTGCGCCTCCCAGTCGGGGATCTCCTGGCGCTCGACCACGGAGCGGATCGGCGCCTGCGCGGCTGTCCGGTAGCGACCGTCCGCGCGCTGGAGGTAGTGGTAGTTCACCAGCTCGCGGCGCAGGTAGGCGACGTCCTCGTGGACACCGCGCAAGACGTCGTTGACCTCGGGCTCGGAGTAGTCGCGGCCGGGCTCGAAGCGGCTGAGCACCTCGAGCAGCACCGCCGCGCGCACCGTGCGCTTCGCCGGCACCCGCGCGAGGCGCCCGTCGCGCACGAACCGGTCGACGACGCGCCGCTGCTCGGCGAGCGCGGCGTCGTACGCCTCCTGCTCGAGCGCTGCCCGCGCGGCGGCGTAGCCCTCGCCGCTCTCCGCCATGCGCGCCCGCACGACGCGCTTGAAGTCACTGTCCCTGGTCACTGTCATCACCTTCGACTGCGCTGCGCCCCCAGTGCGCCGCTGCAGCGGGCGACGATCTGACCTGATCCGGTGGATGCGTCCGAGGATCTGCTCCCCTTCGCCGGGCTGCGCGGACTGGGGCCGACGCGACGGGCTGGGCGGTGGACGGCGCCCTCGCCGGTGAGTCTCCCAGAGACTCACCGGTCACGGCAACGACGTTGTCGGCGTCGCCGCCGACTGACAGGGGTGTCGGCAGCACCCAGACTGTGCCCATGCCGTCACCGAGGCCAGGAGTCCGCGTCCACCGTCGCGCGCGCCCGCGACCGGGCGTACGACGCACCGGTGCCCTGCTGGCCGCGCTCCTGCTGGCCGTGACCCTCGCCCCGGCGGCATACGCCGAGCCGCTGCCGGTGCCGCTGCCGGTGCCGCTGCCGGTCGGCACCGACGTCGACTACCAGCTCGGCGGCGTCGCCGCGCTGCCCGACCACGTCGGGATCGTGGTGCGTGACCGGGCGGCCGAGCCCGCTCCGGGTCGCTACAACGTCTGCTACGTCAACGGCTTCCAGACCCAGCCCGGAGAGCGACGCTTCTGGCGCCGGCACGCCGATCTGCTCCTCACCCACGGCGGCCGGCCCGTGGTCGACGAGGCGTGGGGCGAGCGGCTCCTCGACATCCGCACCCCCGCCACGCGCGAGCGGCTGGCCCGCATCGTCGGGCGCTGGACCCGTGGCTGCGCGCGCGACGGCTTCGACGCCGTGGAGTACGACAACCTCGACTCCTTCTCCCGCAGCCGCGGGCTGATCCGGGCGCGGCACGCGCGCGCGTTCGCCCGGTTGCTCGTCGCGGAGGCCCACCGGGTCGGCCTGGCCGCGGGCCAGAAGAACTGGGCCGACTGGGACGGCACGCAGGCCGGCTTCGACTTCGCCGTCGCCGAGGAGTGCGGCCGATATGCGGAGTGCGACCGCTACGTCGACTCCTTCGGAGACCGGGTGCTGGTCGTGGAGTACCGGACCCGCGACTTCTCCGCGACGTGCCGCGAGCACGGCGACCGACTGGCCGTCGTGCTGCGCGACCGCGGCGTCACACCCGCTGGCGTACGTCGCTGGTGCTGAGCCGCTCGCGGCGGTTGGCCCACAGGCTCGAGGCGATGGTCGCGGCGAGGATGGCGACGATGACCACCAGGGAGGCGAGGGTGGGCACGTCGGGGACCGACGGCCACACCAGGTGGGCCCAGTGCAGCACCAGCTTGGCGCCGATGAAGCCGAGGATCGCGGCCAGGCCGTAGCTCAGGTGCCGCAGCGCGCCGAGGGCGCCCTCGAGCACGAAGTAGAGCGCGCGCAGGCCGAGCAGGGCGAAGGCGTTGGTGACGAAGACCAGGTAGGGGTCGCCGGTGATGCCGTAGACCGCGGGCACCGAGTCCACGGCGAAGACGATGTCGGTGGCGAGCACGGCGACCGTCACCAGCGCGAACGGGGTCAGCGCGCGGGCGCCGTCGCGCACGACGGTGAAGCGGGTGCCCTCGTAGCTGTCGGAGACCGGCATGATCCGGCGCATCACGCGGACCACGCGCATCTGGGCGACGTCGACCTCGTGCTCCTGCCCGCGGATCGCGTCGCGCAGCAGCTTGGCGCCGGTGGCGAGCAGGATCGCGCCGAAGACCAGGAACACCCAGTCGAAGCGCGAGAGCGCGGCCGCACCGAGGGCGATGAAGATGCCGCGCAGCACCAGGGCCCCGACGATGCCGTAGAGCAGCACCCGCTGCTTGAGCACCTCGGGCACCGCGAAGGCCGCGAGCAGCAGCATGAAGACGAAGAGGTTGTCCACGCTCAACGTCTTCTCGACCAGGTAGCCGGTGTAGTACTCCAGCCCGCGGTCGCCGCCGTGGGTGGTCCACACGTAGAGGCCGAACGCCAGCGGCAGGGCGAGGTAGAACGCCGACCACGCGATCGCCTCGCGCATCGAGACCTCGTGCGGGCGGCGGGTGGCGACGAAGTCGACCACCAGCAGCGCGAGCACGGCCGCGAGGGTGATGAACCACAGGGTGGGTGACGCGATGGACGACATGGGTCTCCTCAGGAATGAGCTCCTGAGGTCTCTCCCGCCGCGGCCCTGCCGTGGTCTCCGCCGGGGCGCCTGCGGAGGCGCCGTAGTGACCGGCGATGGTTGATGGGGTACTCCCCTCGACGGCACATGGTAGTTGAAGGTGCAAGCGCCACCCACCTGGGCGGCGGCACGCCGTATCGTCCCCGCATGGAGACAGTCGAGTACGACGTCGTGGTCATCGGGGGCGGACCCGCGGGCGAGAACGCCGCCCAGTACGCCGTGGAGGGCACCACGATGACCGCCGCCATCGTGGAGCGCGAGCTGCTCGGCGGCGAGTGCAGCTATTGGGCGTGCATCCCCAGCAAGGCCCTGCTGCGCCCGGTCGCCGCGGCCGACGTCACCGGCGACCTGCCCGGCGTCTCGACCGCGCGGGTCGCTCCCAAGGCGCTCCTCGAGCGCCGCGACACGTGGGTCTCCCACTACGACGACTCCGGGCAGGCGCAGTGGGCCGGCGGTGCCGGGATCGCCGTGGTGCGCGGCGACGCCCGGTTGAGCGGTGAGCGGACCGTGCGGGTGTCCTCCGCCGACGGCGACCTGCTGCTGCGCGCACGACGGGCGGTCGTGATCGCCACGGGCAGCGATGCCCGCGTCCCCGACGCCTACGCCGACGCGCTGCCGTGGGGCTCGCGCGACGCGACGGGCGTGGTCGAGGTGCCCGACCGGCTGGCGGTCGTCGGCGGGGGCGTGGTGGCCTGCGAGGCGGCGACCTGGATGAGCGCCCTCGGCTCGGCGGTCACCCTCGTCGTCCGCGGCCCGCGGCTCCTCGACCGGACCGAGCCGTTCGCCGGCGAGGCGGTGCTGGCGAGCCTGCGCGAGCGGGGCGTGACGGTGCTGCTCGACACCTCCGTCGAGTCCGTACGCCGCTCCGACCCCGCCGCGACCGGCACCGGACGCGTCCACGGCGGCACCGTCACGCTCACCACCTCGGGCGGCGAGCTGGAGGCCGACGAGGTGCTGCTGGCGATCGGCAGGACCCCGCGCCTCGACGACCTGGGCCTGTCGTCGGTGGGACTGACCCCCGACGACGTGACGTCGGGGCGGCTGCCGGAGTGGCTGCACGCCGTCGGCGACGCCAGCGGCGGCCCGCCGCTGACCCACTGGGGCAAGCATCAGGCCCGCCTCGTCGGCGCCCGGATCGCAGCCGCCGCGGCCGACGACGTCGCCTGGGAGCCCGACCGCGAGGCGCCGGTGCCGCAGGTCGTCTTCACCGAGCCCGAGGTCGCGAGCGTCGGGCTCACCGAGGCGGAGGCGCGCGCGGCCGGCCACGACGTCGTGGTCAGCCGGGTGCCGACGTCGTCCGCCTCCGGCACCGCGCTGCTGCGCGACCACGTGGTCGGCGACGCCCAGCTCGTCGTCGACCGGCGTACGCGCCTGCTGCTCGGCGCGACCTTCGTCGGCGTCCGCGCGGGCGAGCTGCTCCACGCCGCGACCGTGGCGATCACGGGCGGGGTGCCCGTGCACGTGCTGCGCCACGCCGTGGCGTCGTTCCCGACCGCGGCCGAGCTCTGGCTGCGGCTGCTCGAGGAGCTGCCGCGCGAGCTGCGGACGCCCCCGCCCGTCGACTGAGCGATCTCAGCCGCGCTCGCGCAGGTAGCGCCCGAAGTGGGGGACGGTGAACGCGATGCGGCCGCGCTCCCCGGAGTAGACGAGGCCCTTCTTGAGCAGCGAGTCGCGCGCGGGCGAGAGCGACTGCGGCTTCTTGCCGAGCGCGGCGGCGACGTCGGCGCTGAGCACCGCGTCGCCCTCGGCCTCGCCGTCGGCGGCCTGCGCGATCGCGACGTCGGCCATCGCCATCAGGTAGTCGCGCTCCCCCGGCGTCGCCCGCTCGTAGCGCGAGCCGAAGAACCCCACGGCCAGCTCCGACTCGGCCTCGGGCGCCGCCACGGCGACGTCGGCGGCGGTGATCGGCGAGCGTGGCGCGAGGTCCCACACCGCCTTGCCGTAGGCCTGGATGAAGTAGGGGTAGCCGCCGGTCGCGTCGTACATCGCGGCGAGCGCGTCGGGCTCGTAGGCCGCGTCCTCGTCGGCCGCGGGGGCCTCCAGCGCCCGGTCTGCGGCCTCGCGGGAGAGCCGGTCGATGCGCTGGTAGCGGAACAGCCGCTCGCTGTAGGACTTGCTGGCACTCAGCACGGCCGGCAGGTGCGGGAGCCCGGCGCCGACGACGATGACCGGCAGCCCCGACTGGCTGAGCTCGTGGCAGGCGGCGCAGAGGGCGGACACGTCGTCGGGCCCGAGGTCCTGCATCTCGTCGATGAAGACCGCGACGCCCTTGCCGACGTCGGCGGCGAGACCGCCCAGGTCGGTGAAGAGCTCGACGAGGTCGATCTCGATGTCGCCGGAGTCGGCCCGACCGCGTACGGCGGCGGCGTCGATGCCGGGGCTCCACTGGTCCTTCAACTTCGCGCCCACGCCGGCGTCACGGTGGGCGAACGACTTGACCACCCCCAGGACGTGGTCGACGGACTCCTCGTCGCCGTGGCCGAGCTCGCGCACGGCCTGGTGCAGCGCACTGCTCAGCGGGCGCCGCAGGGTCTGCCCCGGGCGGGCCTCGAGCTTGCCGGTGCCCCAGCCCTTGCGTACGGCCGCGCCGCGCAGCGCGTTGAGCAGCACCGTCTTGCCGACGCCGCGCAGGCCGGTCAGGACCAGACTGCGCTCGGGGCGCGCCTTGGCCACCCGCTCGAGCACCACGTCGAACGCCGCGAGCTGCTCGTCGCGGCCGGCGAGCTCGGGCGGGCGCTGGCCCGCGCCGGGGGCGTAGGGGTTCCGGATCGGGTCCACGATCACACGCTATCGGCGCGTCTAGGCCGATCCCTAGATCGCCCGATAGTGGGCGAGTCAGCCCGCCTCGGGGCTCCGGCCGGCGCAGACGTTGTCACGCCCCAGCGACAGCACCACGAGCTGCGACTCCTCGTGCCACGTGACCCGGAGCGAGCGGTCGTCGCCGCGGCGGTCGAGGAAGACCGTCCCGGTGCGAGGCACGCGCGGCTGGACCATGGGCCATGGTCACGCGCACCACCTCGATCCGAGAAGACCTGCCTAGACTCGGTGCGTGCCCGAGCTGCCCGAGGTGGAAGCCCTCGTCCAGGACCTGCGCGGTCGTCTGGTGGGCCGCGCCATCAGCCGCGTCGACCTGGCCGCCTTCAGCGCCCTCAAGACGTTCGACCCGCCGCTGCAGGCCCTGCACGGCACGCTGGTCGACTCGGTGACGCGCCACGGCAAGTTCCTCGACATCGACGCCAGCGGGGTGCACGTGGTCATCCACCTCGCCCGCGCGGGCTGGATCCGCTGGCGCGACGAGGTGCCGGTCCTGCCGGCGCGACCCAACAGCAAGAACCCGCTCGCCGCCCGGATCGTCATCGACGACCCCGACCTCGACGCGCAGCCGGGTCTCGACATCACCGAGGCCGGCACGCGCAAGGGCCTGGCGATCTACGTCGTCCGCGACCCGCAGGAGATCGAGGGGGTCGCCCGGCTCGGGCCCGACCCGCTGTCCGACGACTTCACCGTCGAGGCGCTGCAGCGCATCCTCGAGGCCGAGGGGCGCAAGCAGATCAAGGGCGTGCTGCGCATGCAGTCGATCGTCGCGGGCATCGGCAACGCCTACTCCGACGAGATCCTGCACGCCGCGCGGATGTCACCGTTCAAGCCCGCCAACAGCCTCGACGAGACCGAGCTCCAGACCCTCTACGGCGCCATCCGCGACACGCTGGGCGACGCCGTCCAGCGCTCCAGCGGGCTCGCGGCGAGCGAGCTCAAGGGCGAGAAGAAGAGCAACCTCGCCGTGCACGGCCGCACCGGGCAGACCTGCCCGGTCTGCGGCGACGTGGTGCGCGAGGTGTCGTTCGCCGACTCGAGCCTCCAGTACTGCCCGACCTGCCAGACCGGCGGGAAGCCGCTCGCCGACCGCCGGATGTCGCGGCTGCTGAAGTAGCCGCCGTCATCGTCCTGGGCCGTCCTGGGGCACGGGCGACATCTGTCGGGGCCCGTGGTGCGAAGGCGCCGGTCAGGCCCACCCCCGTGACAGCCCTACCGGCACCTCGCGCGTCAAGCCTAGCCTGACGAGAGGGATCCTCTCACGCCGTGGCGCCCTTGTCGGGCGTCCGGCGCGAGAATCGCTCCCACGCCGCCTGTCGCGAGACGCCCAGCGCACGCCCGATCTCCGCCCACGAGATGGCACGCTCGCGGAGCAGGTCGACCCACTCCTGGGCGAACGCGACGTTCTGCTCGGCCGAGGCGAGGATCCGCGGCAGCGTCGCGAGCAGCTCGGCCTGGCCCATCCGCTCCCACGGCATCTCCGCGCGGGCGGCCCGCCAGCTGGCCTCGTCGTGGAGGAGCGCATGGAAGTCGTCGACGCACCGCTCGCACACCTGGGCGCCGAGCCCGCCGATCAGGCGCAGGTCGGTGTCCGGTCCTCCGGGCTCGCCACAGAACGAGCAGATCCTGCCCTCGCGCGCGATCGCCATCCACTTCCTCCCTCACCGGCACTGCGCGACATCGTACGGCCCGGGCCGCGGCCCCGACGCCGGCCGGCGCGGTCGTCAGCCGACGGCGTCCGGACCCTCGAGCTCGGGCATCTCGAGGTCGTCGATCGGGTCGCCGCAGGTCTCGGCCAGGTAGTCGCCGAAGGCGTCGGTCTGCGCCTGCACCTGCTCCGAGGAGTCGGCGCCGCCGCCCTCGAGCTCCCTCAGGGTCTCGAGCGAGAAGTCGGAGGCGTCCATCCCCTTGGCCTGCTCGACGACCGCCTCGAAGCCCTTGCGCGCCTCGTCGGGGATGCCAGCCGGGGTGCCGACCTCCTCCATCCGCGCGCCCCAGTCCCGCACGGCGCGCGCCATGTCCTCGTCCCTCGGCAGCTCGGAGTCGGTCGGGTCCTCCGGCAGCAGACCGGACATCAGGCTGTCGGCCGTGTCGCAGAAGCGGTCCTCGTCGGCGTCGGTGGGAGGCTCGCCCGCCCCGCACGCGGAGGTGGCTGCGAGCAGCACCGCGGCGCCCGCCAGACCGAGCCGGGCATGGATGGTCATCTCGGGTCCCCTCCGGTGGGGCACGTCCCACCAGGCAGTCGCGTCGCGCGGGCGTCCACCCTCTCGCGACCGTCCCTACTCGTCCATCCCGAAGGGCTCCGGGAGCGGGAGGTCGAGGCAGCGGCCCAGCGACTCGAGGTAGTCCTCGCGCGGGCGTCGTACGACGCCCAGCGAGGCCAGGTGGGGGGTCTGCCACTGCACGTCGAGCACCCGCCGGTCGGCGTACCGGTCGCTCATCAGCTCGACCAGCGCCAGCAGCGCCACCTTCGACGCGTCGCGCTCGCGGTGGAACATCGACTCCCCCGCGAAGAGGCCGCCGACGCTGACGCCGTAGAGCCCGCCGGCGAGCTCGCCGTAGCGCCACGCCTCGACCGAGTGGGCCCAGCCGAGGCGGTGCAGGCGCGCGTAGGCGTGGCGGAACTCGGGCGTGATCCAGCCGTCGGGGCGATCGCGGCTGCCGCACGCGGAGATGACCTCGTCGAACGCGGTGTCG
This sequence comes from Nocardioides sp. Z24_21, assembly GCF_058134345.1. Classification (NCBI taxonomy): domain Bacteria; kingdom Bacillati; phylum Actinomycetota; class Actinomycetes; order Propionibacteriales; family Nocardioidaceae; genus Nocardioides; species Nocardioides sp. Z24_21. Next base: position 46,734 of record NZ_JBYTTH010000002.1, on the reverse strand, counting down.
ATGCGGATCTCGAAGTCGCGCGCGGAGCGGCGCAGCGAGCGTGAGACGCGCAGCCCGTCGAGCGGCAGCACCCCGCGCTCGACGGGCGAGAACCAGCCCAGGTGCTCCTCGCCGTCCAGGGTCACCGGCATCGGGAAGAGGCCGAGGGCGTAGGCGGTGACCAGGGTGCCCGGCTCGAGGTCGGCGCCCAGGGCGACGAGGTCGTCGTCCGGGTCCCACGTCGAGCGTGGGGGGAAGCCCCACGGCGTCGGAGCGGGGGCGATGGGCACGTTTCGCACGGTAGCGAACGGTCCAACCGGCCCGCGCGCCGGACACCTCGGCAAGGACCGGGGACGCTGGGGCGGCCCACCCGCCTCGGGGTGACGCCGGGTGGGACGCCGGGTGGGACGCCGGCCGTACGATCGGGGCATGGGCCTGAAGCAGACCGTGGGGCGGCAGCTCGCCCCCCGCATCCAGGAGCTCGCGCCGGGGTTGACGGGCGGGTTCGTGCGCGAGGCGCTCAACCGTGCGATCGACGGGATCGGCCCGCTCGCTCCCGCCGCGGTCGCCGCCGACAAGCAGCTGCGCGAGCAGCGCGGCGACGTCGAGCGGGCGATCCACGAGGTCATCGAGAACAACGTGCGCATCGCCGGCGCCCAGGGCTTCGCCACCAACGTCGGTGGCCTGGTGACGATGGCGGTCACGATCCCCGCCAACGTGACGGGCCTGGCGATCATCCAGTGCCGGATGGTCGCCGGCATCGCCCACCTCCGCGGCCACGACCTCGCCGACCCGCGCGTACGCAACGCCGTCCTCGCGGTGCTGCTCGGCGAGGACCAGGTCGACGAGATGGTGAGGAAGCGCCGCCTGCCGAGCACCCCGATGGCGCTGGCCACCGCCCCAGTGCACGACCCCACCCTGGACGGCAGCATCTCGGCCGTCGTGGCGACCGACATCATCGCCCGGGTGGCGGGCAAGCGACTGGCCACCACGCTCGGGCGTCGGGTGCCGGTCATCGGCGGTGTGGTCGGCATGAGCGCCGACGGCTTCGCCACCTGGCGGATCGGCCGCTACGCCGACCGCGAGCTGCTCGCGCGCCGGGCCTGAGCCCCTCGGGTCCCGACCTGGTGGCCCGGTCTGACACCTGGAGGCCGTTGCAACCCCCTCCAGGTGTCGGAGTCCCCGCTCGAGCGGGGACTTCGACAACCCGACGAGGGCGAACGGCGAGCCGCGAGAACGACCAGCCCGGGTCAGCCGCGGCGGCGGAGCCGGCGGTAGACCTCGAGCGAACCCCGGCCGGCGGCGGTCTCCTCGAGCGTGGTGACCACCTTGCGCCTGGCCCGGTAGGCGGGGGTCGCGCGGGCCCGGTCGAGCTGCTCGCGGGTCTCGTGCAGCTCGCGGTGGAGCCGCTCCTCGACCGCGCGCAGGCGGGCGGCCTCCACGAGCAGGGCGCTGATCGCGTCGAGCGCCGGCGGCAGCAGCTCGTCGGCGGTGACGGCGTCGGGGTCGGCGTACGTGCCGAGGTCGGGGCCGCGCAGGTCGTCGAGCGAGCCGACCACGTCGTAGCCGCGCGCGGCGAGCACCTCGATCCAGTGCTCGGAGAGCTCCCGCGCCCACGCGTGGTCGTCGGGCGGCAGGCCGAGCCGGGCGGACGTCACGCTCCGCGACAGGGTCTGGTGCGCCAGCGTCTCGCGGACCAGCGGGCGGTAGTCGGGGGGCGCGATGATCGAGGTGACCCGCTCGTTGATGGTGCGCAGCAGCGCGGTCTCGGGGACGCCGAGGGACGGGTTCTCCCGCTCGGCGGTCAGGTCGAGGGGCAGCCCGTCGAGGCCGAACGTCCGCGAGAACCGGCGCCACAGCTCGCCGCGGTCGGCACCCGGGGGCGGGAGCGTCACGAGGTGGACGCGCTCGGGCGGGAGCGAGGAGCCCCAGCGGTCGAGGATGTCGGGGACCTCCTGCACGGCCCAGAACCACGAGCCGATCCGCGAGTCGCGGGCGGGGTCGCGGATGGTCCGCAGGAACTGCGCGTAGGTGATGTGGCTGCGGTGCTTGACGTTCTCCTGCCACTCCGCGGGCACCTGGCGCACCAGGTCGCGCGCCGACAGCACGAGGTGGACCTCGGCGTCGCGGAGCGAGGCCAGCGCCCGCTCGACCTGCGTGGGCGTGGCCCGCGCGAAGATCTCGTGGCTGATGATCGAGGTGCCGTGCCACGACCGGACCTGCTCGGCCAGCCGGTCCCACGCGCCGACGGCCTCGGTCTCGATGCCGCCCCACGGGAGCGTCATCAGGTCGAGCGCGGCCAGGAAGTGGGCGTCGAACCGGTCGGCCGGGTAGAGGATGTCGTGCTCGCGGAGGACCGCCTGGTTGCGGAAGAGGACGTCCTGGAGGTAGGACGTCCCCGTCTTGGGGCAGCCCACGTGCAGAAGCACCCGCCTGCTCACCGCTCCACCGTCCTCTCCGCCGCGCCCGTGCGCCAGCGCGGGTCGACGATCATCCGGATCGCCAGGTCGAGCACCTGTCCGTCGTCCGGGGCGTCCGCACCGGCCCGCTCGGACCCGCGGGGGGCGAGGTCGGCGAGGTCGCCCACGACAGGGTAGCCAGCGCGGGTCAGCGCGCGGGTGGTGCGGGCCGCCGACGCGACCACCCAGTCGTGCTCCGCGGCGGGTACGCCGACCGGCGCGACCCCGGTGTCGGGGATCCGCCGCTGCAGGGTGCGCATCAGCGCGGGACGCTCCGCGACCGGCACCCGCAGCCCGACGACGGCCGCGACGCGACGCGCGAGCTCGGCCTGGTCGGCGCCCGGCACCCGCACCGCCGGCAGCCGGCGCACGCCGACCTGGCGCGGCAGCTGGTCGAGGTCGGTCACCACCCGGACGAACGGCCGGCGCCCGCCCCAGCGTCGTACGGAGTCGGCGAGGTCGACCCGGGCCGGCAGCTGGTCGCGCTGGCGCCAGAAGCGCAGCCAGTCGATCCACGGACGGCTGCCGTGCTCGAAGCAGCGCTGGGTCCAGGCGTGGACGAGCAGGTCGTCGAGCGGGCCGCCCACCGCCACGACGAAGGCCCGCGGGCCGCCCTCGGGCCGGCCGCGGGCGAGCAGGTGCTCGCGGGTGGCGGTGGCGACCAGCGGGTCGCCCACGAGGCGGTAGCGGCGGCGCCAGGGCCGGGACAGGCGGGGGCGGACCGGGTCGGCGCCGAGCGCGACGAGGTCGTCGGCCAGCAGCGAGGCGGCGACGCGGAGCAGCTCGTGCTCGCCGACCGTCGCCGGGTCGACCGGGCGGGGACCGAACGCGGCCGGCGCGGCCCCGACGAGCGGCAGGTCGGCCTTGCCGCGCCCGGCGGCCGGCGCCGCGAGCACCCGGTCGGCCAGCTCGGGCGAGGCCTGATCGGCGCCCGCGCCCCCGGCACTCGCCCGGGCGACGTTGACGCGGCGCAGCAGCTCGAGCTGCTGGGCGCCGGGCAGGGCGCGCCCGGCAGCCGGGCGACCGGCGCCCGGGCCGGACACGGGGTCGAGGTCCGGGCCGGTCCACTCCAGCCAGGGCGTGGTGCCGCCGGCGCGCAGGTGGGCGATCCAGCCGGGCACGGCCCCCGCGGGGCGCGTCACCGGTCGCGCAGCCGACGCGCGGTGTCGCGCAGCCGTCCGCCGAGGGAGTCGGAGGACGCGCGGGCCGCTGCCTCCTGCGTCATCACCGTCAGGGCGTCGAGCGCGGCGGAGAGCTCGAGCTTGGCGCGCACCCGGTCGGGGTCCTTCCACTTCTCGCCCTCGGCGGGCCGGCGCGGGCGCAGGTCCTCCACGTCGCCGATCACGTCGACGCCGCTGCCCCTGATCCAGTCGATCCACAGGTCGGCCTGCTCCTCGGCGAAGCCGTAGCGGTCGGGAGGGAGCCGGACCGGGACCGCCGTGCGGGAGACGAGCACCTGCTGGGCGAGCAGCTCGCGGATCAGCGCGTCGTACGCCGGGTCGCGCCACACGCCGAGCTCGAGGCGTCGGTTGAGCTTGCGCAGCAGCGAGGTCTCGGCGATGCCCAGCGAGCGGTTGTCGCGCTCGGAGTCGAGCGGGGCCCACGCCGGGTCGATGCCGAAGGCCCGGCAGAACCGCAGCCACAGCTCGTCGCCGTTGGGGCCGCGGTCGTGGGGGACGGTGACGACGTGCACCCGCTCCGGGGGGATCTTGGCGCCCCAGCGCGCGAGCACCGTGGGGAGGTCCATCGCGTTGAAGAACCACGTCTGGCTGCGCTCGACCTTGGTCAGGAAGCGCTTGAAGGGCCACTTGCGGCCCTGCTTGATCGACTCCTGCCACGCCGCGGGCAGCTGCCGGCCGAGGTCGCGCGCGGAGTAGACGACGTGCACCTCCTGGCCGGCGAGGTCGTTCATCGCCCGGGCCACCTTGTCGGGCTTGGCGCCGGCGAGGATCTCGTGGCTGATCACGACGTTGCCGTCGGCGCGGCGCACCTTGCGCATCATCGACTCCCAGGCGCCCTGGGCGTGGCCGGGGGCACCGCCCCAGTCCTGCTCGAGGAGGTCGAGCGCGGCCCGGAAGTGGAACATGTCGGAGCGACCGCCCCGCGGGCTGGGGATCGTCACGCCGTGCCGCGCCAGCGAGGAGGCGTTGAGCAGCAGCCGGTCCTGGAGGTAGGTCGTGCCGGTCTTGGGGGCGCCGATGTGGAGGTGGACGACGCGGCTCATGCGGCTGATTGTGCCCGAGCCGGGATGGTGCCGTGCGATGCGGCCGGCCGATCGCGCCGTCGGGGACCCTCCGGCACCGGGCTACCCGTCCCCGCCGAGGGCGCGGACGACGGCGCTGGGGCTCGGCCGGCCGAGCTGGGCGGCCATCCAGGTGCTGGTGGCGACGACGGCGTCGAGGTCGACCCCGTGCTCGATGCCGAGACCGGTCAGCATCCAGACCAGGTCCTCGGTGGCGAGGTTGCCGGTGGCCGACTTGGCGTAGGGGCAGCCGCCGAGCCCGCCGGCGCTGGCGTCGAAGGTGGTGATGCCGGCCAGCAGCGCGGCGTGGGTGTTGGCGAGCGCCTGGCCGTAGGTGTCGTGGAAGTGCATCGCCAGCCGGTCGGTGCCGACGCCCGCCTCGCCGAACGCCGCCACGAGCGCCGCGACGTGGCCGGCGGTCGCCACGCCGATGGTGTCGCCGAGGCTGAGCTGGCTCGCGCCGAGGTCGAGCAGCCGGGTGCCGGCGGTGACGACCTGCTCGATCGCCACGGCGCCCTCCCACGGGTCGCCGAAGCACATCGAGACGTAGGCCCGGACGTCCATGCCCGCCTCCCGCGCCCGCGCCACGGTCGGCTCGAACATGGCGAACTGCTCGTCGAAGGTGCGGTTGAGGTTCTTGGTCGCGAAGGTCTCGGTCGCGCTGGCGAAGACGGCGATGTGCTCCAGGCCGAGCTCGAGGGCCCGGTCGAGGCCGCGCTCGTTGGGCACGAGCACCGGCAGCCGGCGGGCGGCCTCGCCCAGCTCGCTCATCAGCTCCGCGGCGTCGGCGAGCTGCGGCACCCAGCGGGGATGCACGAAGCTGGTCGCCTCGACGATCGGCAGGCCCGCGGCGACGAGACGGCGGACGAACTCGGCCTTGACCGCCACCGGCACGATCGCCTGCTCGTTCTGCAGCCCGTCGCGCGGGCCGACCTCGTAGATCGTGACGCGCTCCGGCAGGCCCTGGGCCCGCACCGTCATCGGGAGATCAGTCATCGTCCGCCTCCACCGTGAAGAGCACCGCGCCGAGCCTGACCAGGTCGCCGACGGCCGCGCCGACGATGGTGACCGTGCCGGCGAAGGGTGCCCGGAGCGCGAGCTCCATCTTCATCGCCTCCATCACCCCCATCGTCTCACCCTCGGCCACGGCCTGGCCCTCGGCGACGTGGACGGCCAGGACGGTGCCCGGCATCGGGGCGAGCAGCGTCCCGTCGCCGGTCGCGGCGGCGTGGTCGCCGAACGGGTCGGGGCGCTCCCACGCCCACCGCTGCCCGCGATGCACGACGTCGACGAGGTCGCGCTGCACGTTGAGCACGGCGTGCTCGGCCACCCCGTCCACGAGCAGGTGGACGGTGTGGTCGGCCGCCGACACCAGGCGTACGTCATGGCTGGCGCCGTCGTGGGTGACCGTGCCGCGGTGCCGGTCGACGACCACCAGGTCATCGCCGAGCACCACCGTGTCGGGCGCGGGGTCGGCGCCCATCCGCCACCCGTCGGCCCGCCACGGCCCGGGCTCGCCCATCGTGTCGATCAGCACCTCGGTCCACGCGCCGAAGACCCGCGCGAGGTCCGCGTCGGGCGCCGCGACCTCGTGGCGGTCGAGCCATGCCGTGTCGATGGTCGCCCCGCGGAACTCCGGGGAGTCGGCCAGGGCGCGCAGGAAGCCGGTGTTGGTGGTGATCCCGAGGATCGCGGTCTCATCGAGGGCGCCGACGAGCGCAGCGCGGGCGGCCTCGCGGTCGGCGCCCCACGCGATGACCTTGCCGAGCATCGGGTCGTACGCCGTGGAGACCTCCTGCTCGGGCTCGAGCGCGTGGTCGACGCGAATCCCGTGAGTGCTGGAGCGCTCGACTCGGTGACCTGTCAGCTCGCTGGCGCTCGCGGACAGCTCACCGCTCTCAGGCCACCGCACGATCGACGTGCGCCCGGCCTGGGGCAGGAAGCCGTGGAAGGAGTCCTCCGCGTAGACGCGGGCCTCGATCGCGTGGCCGTCGAGGGTGACCTCGTCCTGGGTGAAGCCGAGCGGCTCGCCCGCAGCCACCCGCAGCTGGAGCTCGACGAGGTCGACGCGCTCGCCGCGGATCCGGACGACCTCCTCAGTGACCGGGTGCTCGACCTGGAGGCGGGTGTTCATCTCGAGGAAGTAGAACTCGCCGGTGGCGTTGTCGAGCAGGAACTCGACCGTGCCGGCGCCGGTGTAGCCGCACTGCTCGGCGAGGGCGACGGCCGACGAGGTGATCGCGGCGCGCTGCTCGTCGGTGATCGTCGGCGCGGGCGCCTCCTCCAGCACCTTCTGGTGCCGGCGCTGGGTCGAGCAGTCACGCTCGAAGAGGTGCCGCACGGTGCCGTGGGGGTCGCCGAAGACCTGCACCTCGATGTGGCGCCCCGACTCGACGTACTTCTCGATCAGGAGCGTGTCGTCGCCGAACGAGGAGGCGGCCTCGCGGGCGGCGGCCTCCCTCGCGTCGGGCAGCTCGGCGGCGCTGCGCACCACCCGCATCCCCTTGCCGCCACCGCCGGCGGCGGCCTTGACCAGGACCGGGTAGCTGAAGGTCGCCGGGTCGTCGTCGAGGGCGTACGACGGCACCACCGGAACGCCGGCCGCGAGCGCGATGTCGCGGGCCCGGTCCTTGCGGCCCATCGCGTCCATCACCTCGGCGCTCGGACCGATCAGGGTGATGCCCGCTTCGGCCAGCGCCCGCGCGAAGGGCGCGCGCTCGGACAGGAAGCCGTAGCCGGGGTGCACGGCCCAGCAGCCGTGGCGACGCGCCTCGCGCACGACCTCGTCGACGTCGAGGTAGGACGAGACGCGGCCCACCTCGTCGCAGGCCCGCACGTGGGGGGCGTCGGCGTCGAGGTCGGTGTGGATGGCCACCGTCGACAGGCCGAGGCGCCGACAGGTCCGCGCGACGCGCACCGCGATCTCACCCCGGTTGGCGATGAGCACGCGCATGGTCTCGGGTCGGTCCATCGTCATCACATCCTGAAGATGCCGTAGGACGGCTCGGGGATCGGGGTGTACGACGTCGCGGCGAGCGCCATGCCGAGCACGCGGCGGGTGTCGGCGGGGTCGATGACGCCGTCGTCCCAGAGCCGGGCGCTGGCGTAGTAGGACGAGCCCTGGGTCTCGTACTGCTCGCGGATCGGCGCCTTGAACTCGTCGTCGTCCTCGCGGCCCGCGACGCTCGCGAGCACCGAGGCGGCCTGCTCCCCGCCCATCACCGAGATCCGGGCGTTGGGCCACATCCAGAGGAAGCGCGGGTCGTAGGCGCGACCGCACATGCCGTAGTTGCCGGCGCCGAACGAGCCGCCGATGACGACGGTGAACTTCGGCACGACGCTGCACGCGACCGCGGTGACCAGCTTGGCGCCGTCGCGGGCGATGCCCTTGTTCTCGTACTCGCGCCCGACCATGAAGCCGGTGATGTTCTGCAGGAACACCAGCGGGATCCCGCGCTGGTTGCACAGCTCGATGAAGTGGGCGCCCTTGAGCGCCGACTCGCTGAAGAGGATCCCGTTGTTGGCGACGATGCCGACCTCGTAGCCGTCGATGCGGGCGAAGCCGCACACCAGCGTGTCGCCGTAGAGCCTCTTGAACTCGTGGAAGCGGCTCCCGTCGACGAGCCGGCGGACCACCTCGCGCACGTCGTAGGGCGTGCGGGTGTCGGTGGGCACCACGTCGTAGAGCGACTCCGGCGGCTCGTGCGGCTCCTCCACCCCGGCCCGCGGCTGCCGGGCCGGCTGCGCGGCGGGGAGCGTGTCGACGATCGAGCGGACGATCGCGAGCGCGTGGGCGTCGTCCTCGGCCAGGTGGTCGACGACGCCGGAGGTGCGGGCGTGGACGTCGCCGCCGCCCAGGTCCTCGGCCGTGACGACCTCGCCCGTCGCGGCCTTCACCAGCGGCGGGCCACCGAGGAAGATCGTGCCCTGCTCGCGGACGATGACCGTCTCGTCGGACATCGCCGGGACGTACGCCCCGCCGGCGGTGCACGAGCCCATCACGCTGGCGATCTGCGGGATCCCCTTCGCCGACAGGTTGGCCTGGTTGAAGAAGATCCGGCCGAAGTGCTCGCGGTCGGGGAAGACCTCGTCCTGCATCGGCAGGAACGCCCCACCGGAGTCGACGAGGTAGATGCAGGGCAGCCCGTTCTCCGCGGCGACCGTCTGCGCGCGGAGGTGCTTCTTGACCGTCATCGGGTAGTAGGTGCCGCCCTTGACGGTCGCGTCGTTGGCCACGACGACGCACTCGCGGCCCGCCACCCGGCCGATGCCGGCGACCACGCCGGCGGACGGGACGGCGTAGTCGTCGCCCCCCGACCCGCTGCCGTACATCCCGAACGCCGCCAGCGGCGCCAGCTCGAGGAACGGGCTGCCCGGGTCGAGCAGCCGGTCGACGCGGTCGCGGACCAGCAGCTTGCCGCGGTCGGTGTGCTTGCGCCGCGCGGACTCCGACCCGCCCTGGCGCACCCGCGCCAGCCGGGCGCGGAGGTCGTCGACGAGCTCGCGCATGGTGGGGGTGGTGCTCACGGGATCGGACACCGGCTCAGGTTAGCGATCGTTAACCTCCGGTGTCCATCACTCCGCCCGACGGTCCGTGGGTCGACGACCGGAGGGCGGGAACTCACCACGCAGCACCGTGCCGCGACCCGGCGCGGTGTCGAGCGCGAGGCGCCCGCCGGCCGCCTCGACGCGGGCCTCCATCCCGAGCAGCCCGCCGACGTCGACGCTGGGGCGGTCGAAGCCCCGACCGTCGTCGCTCACGGCGAAGGAGAGGTGCGGACGCCCGCGGACGGTGATGACGACCTCGGTCGCGCCGGAGTGCTTCGCGGCGTTGGTCAGCGCCTCGAGGATGCAGAAGTAGGCCGCCGCCTCGACGTCGCGGCTGTGCCGCTCGACGTCGGCGACGTCGAGGGTGACCGGCACCGCGGAGCGCCGCGCGGCCGATTGGAGCGCCGCCACCAGCCCGCGCTCGCTGAGCAGCGGCGGGTAGATGCCGCGGGCGAGCTCGCGCAGCTCCTCGGCGGTCGCACGAGTGTCGCCGGCCAGCTGCTCGAGCAGCGTCGCCGCTCCGTCGACGCTCCCGGCGGCGAGGGCCTTGCGGGCCCGCTCGATCGTCACGCTGGTGGCCAGCAGCCGCTGCTGCACGCCGTCGTGCAGGTCGCGCTCGAGACTGCGACGGGCGGCGTCGGCGACCTCGACGACCCGGCGCCGCGACTCCACGAGCTCGCCGGACTGCTCCTGCAGTCGGGCGTACGCCCCGCGCACCAGCAGCACCACCACGACCACCCCGGCCGGCAGCGACGACGCCACCACCAGGGCGTTGGCCCACCAGTGCTCGCTGACCGCCTCCGGCCGCCGCCACTCACCCAGCGCGGCGACGCCGGCGCTGCCGACCACCGCGACCACGCTGAGCGCCAGGATCCACCGCCGTCCCAGGAAGGAGGAGCCGATCAGCAGCGGCACCATCGTCAGCAGGGCGGTGAGCGGGCTGAGGACGGGCGTGGCCCAGGTGCCGCCGACGGCGAAGACCAGGGCGGCGAGCGTGAGGCCGACGACCGCCGCCGGGGCGCCGTGCCGGCGCGACAGCGGCGCGGTGGCCAGCAGCAGGGCGATCGAGAGCGCCATCACCGCGAGGTCGACCTCGGCCGCCCGGGGGCGGAAGCCGAGGACGTACGCCGCCGCGAGCAGCACCGTCGCCACGCCCAGCACGGCGAGGTTGATCCGCATCAGCCGCCGGAGCGCCGGGTCGAGGCTGTCCCAGCCGCCCAGGACCGAGCTCACCCTGGCCCGCTCACCCGAGCGCGATGCCGCCGACGCCGGCCTCGCTGAGGAAGACGAGCGTCGCGGCGACGCGGCGGTGGACGGGGGCGTCGGCGGGCAGGTCGAGCTTGGTCAGGATCGAGCCGACGTGCTTCTCCACCGCCCGGTCGGTGACGGCGAGCTGGTCGGCGATCGCGGCGTTGGTCATCCCGCGGGCCACCATGCCCAGCACCTCGAGCTCGCGGGGGGTGAGCCGGTCGAGGACGGAGTCGGCGCGCCGCGCGCCGCCCGCCACCAGGGAGTCGACCACGAGCTGGTCGATGACCGATCCGCCGGCCGCGACCGTGCGCAGCGCCGTGACCAGCTCGTCGACGTCGGCCACCCGCTCCTTGAGCAGGTAGCCGCGCCCGTCGCTGCCCTCGCGCACCAGGTCGAGGGCGTACTCCACGTCGGAGTACTGGGTCAGGGCGACCACCCCGACGCCGGGATGGGTGCGGCGCAGCTCGCCGGCCGCGCGGATCCCCTCGTCGGTGAGGTCGGGCGGCATCCGGATGTCGGTGAGCACCACGTCGGGACGGTGCTCGTCCACAGCCGCGAGCAGCTCGGGCAGGCTGGTGGCGGCCGCCACGACCTCGATGTCCTCGTGTCCCTCGAGCAGCGCGAGCACCCCGGCGCGCAGCAGGTCGCCGTCCTCGGCGAGCACCACGCGGATCGGGGGCATGGGCGCATCGTAGCGACCGGGTCCACTGTCCCACCCGCACCACGGGTCACGCGGCACGAGGCCGCTCCCACGCTGGATTCCGTGGTCATTGGACACCTTCGCGACGGGATCCTTGGCCCGATGGTGGTGCTGGCACCACTCACGCCTGAGGGTGTAGCGCCTACGCTCTAGCATCGGGTCAGAGTTCATCGGTCGTGGGGACCGGCTGGACCGACGTGGGGCTGGTGCCAGGGGTGGCAGCATCGGGGAGCTGGGAGGCACGTGTGATTCCGCTGGCAGTCTGGCAGGCGCCGGAGCGTCCGATGAGGCTCCCGTCGCCGCGCGAGCCGAAGGAGCGGTTAGCAGGCACTAACCTCGTCGCCGTGACTCCGCGCCGGCAGCAGATCCTCGACATCGCTGCCGACCTCTTCGCCGCCCGGGGCTTCCACGGCGTGTCCGTGGCCGAGCTCGGCGCCGCCTGCGGCATCTCCGGCCCGGCGCTCTACAAGCACTTCGAGTCCAAGGACGCGATGCTCGCCGAGATGCTGGTGAGCATCAGCGAGACCCTGCTCGCCGAGGGCAGCAGCCGCGTCGCCGCCGCCGACGGCCCGCGTGCGGCGCTCGAGGCGCTCGTCGAGTGGCACATCGAGTTCGCCCTCGGGCACCGCGCGCTCATCGTCGTGCAGGACCGCGACTGGAGCAGCCTGCCCGACCGGGCACGCGAGCGCGTACGCGCCCTGCAGCGCGCCTACGTCGACGTGTGGGCCACGCAGATCCGCCGCCACGACCCGACCCTGAGCCCGGAGACCTCGCGCGCCCGCGCCCACGTCGTCTTCGGCCTGCTCAACTCCACCCCGCACAGCGGCCGGCTCCCCGACCCGCAGATGCACGCGGTGCTCCGCGACATGGCCCACGGCGCGCTCGGGCTCTCCTGAGCATCGCCGCTCACCAGGCCTCGAACGGGCTGTCCTGCCCGAGCAGGCGGGCCGCACGGACGGCCGCGTCCTCGGCGACCACCAGGTCGTCGACCTCGGCCTGCCCGTCGAGCCCGCCGGGCCCGGTGGCCGGGTCGTCGTCGGGCGACGCGTCGGGCCGGGGCTGGCGGACCAGCCGGTGCAGGTCGCGCAGCACCCGCTCGCGCGAGAGCCCGCGCAGGTGGGTCAGCACGAACGGGTCGGCCTGGATCAGCCAGGCCAGCTGGGTCAGCACGGCCAGCGCGTGGGGGCACGGGTCGAGCCACGCGTCGCAGGTGCACGCCGAGCCCAGCTCGCCGCCGTAGGGCAGCAGCTCGACGCCGGCCTCCTCGACCGCCTCGACCAGCGAGTGCGGCAGCTGCCCGGCCAGGAGGGCGCCGATCCGCCCGGACTCGGCGGCGACGAGCTCGATGAACGCCGACGCGTCGGCGCCGTCGAGGACCGGGACGGTGACCTCGACGGTCCAGGCGTCCTGGCCGTCGTCGACTGCCGCCACCGCGCCGCCCTCGGTGACGGTGATCGCGCCGACCGACCCGGCGCGCGCGAGCGCACGACCGCGGCGCAGGTCGGTGACGCTGAAGGCGGCCTCCTCCACCGCGCGGAGCACGGCCTTGCTCCACCAGGTGCCGGACCCACCCCCGCGGCGGGGCGGCAGGCGGGGATGGGTGGTCGCGGTGTCGTCGGGCGGGGCCATCAGGTGCCCTCGCGACGCAGCTCGACCAGGTCGCGCAACTCAGCGTCGGAGAGCTCGGTGAGCGCCGTCTCACCTCGCGACAGCACCGAGTCGGCCAGGGAGCGCTTGCGGGCCAGCAGCTCGGCGATCCGCTCCTCGATGGTGCCCTGGGTGACGAAGCGGTGCACCTGCACCGGTCGGGTCTGGCCGATCCGGTAGGCACGGTCGGTGGCCTGGTCCTCGACGGCGGGGTTCCACCAGCGGTCGAAGTGGATGACGTGGTCGGCCCGGGTGAGGTTGAGCCCGGTGCCGCCGGCCTTGAGGGAGAGCAGGAACACCGGCGCCTCGCCGGCCTGGAACCGCGCCACCATCTCGTCGCGCTGGCGCACCGGCGTGCCGCCGTGGAGCAGCTGGTGGGGCACCCCCGCTGCGGCGAGGTGGCGCACGAGCAGCTCGGCCATCGCGACGTACTGGGTGAAGACGAGGACGGCACCCTCCTCGGCCATGACCGTGCCGACCAGCTCGTCGAGGAGCTCGACCTTCTCCGAGCGCCCGCGCAGCCTGGGGTTGGCCTGGCGCAGGAAGTGGGCGGGATGGTTGCAGATCTGCTTGAGGCCGGTGAGCAGCTTGAGCACCAGGCCGCGGCGGGTCTCCTCGTCGGCCTCCTCGATGCGCCGCATCGACTCGCGCACCAGGGTCTCGTAGAGGACGACCTGCTCGCGGGTCAGGCCGAGCAGGTGGTCGGTCTCGGTCTTGGGCGGGAGCTCGGGGGCCACGCCCGGGTCAGACTTGCGGCGACGCAGCAGGAAGGGGTCGATCAGGTCGGCGAACTGCCGTGCCTTGGTGGGCTCGAGGCCCGACTCGATCGGGCCCGCCCACACCTTGCGGAAGGCGTTGCGGCTGCCGAGCAGGCCGGGGATGGCCCAGTCGAGGATCGACCAGAGCTCGGTGAGGTCGTTCTCGACCGGCGTGCCGGTGAGGGCGACCCGGGCGGTGCTGGGGATGGTGCGCAGCGCGCGGGCGGCGGCCGAGCGGGAGTTCTTGATGTGCTGTGCCTCGTCGGCGACGACGAGGTCCCAGGGCACCTCGGCCAGCAGCGCGGCGTCGTTGCGCATCGTGCCGTAGGTGGTGAGCACGAAGCCGTCGCGCACGCCGTCGAGGTCGCGCGTGCTGCCGTGGTGGCGGCGTACGGCGACGCCGGGGGCGAAGCGGCGGATCTCGGCCTCCCAGTTGCCGAGCAGCGAGGCCGGGCACACGACCAGGGTGGGGGCGCCGCCGCGCCCTTCGCTGCGGTGCAGGTGGAGCGCGATGACCGTGATCGTCTTGCCGAGGCCCATGTCGTCGGCCAGGCAGCCGCCGAGGCCCAGCGACGTCAGCTCGGCCAGCCACGACAGTCCGCGGCGCTGGTAGTCGCGCAGCTCGGCGCGCAGTCCGGCCGGAACGTCGACGAGCTCGCCGGTGACCGCGTCACGCACCCGGTCGCGCATCGCGAGCAGGCTCGCGCCGACGACCGCCTCGTAGGGGGCGTCCTCGATGTCGACGACCCCGGTGAGGGTCGCGGCCAGCGCCTGCACGGGGGTGACGGTGCGGATCAGCCTCTTGCGGGCCCGCTTGATCACGGCGGAGTCGACGGCGACCCAGTTGTCGCGGAGCTTGATGATCGGGCTGGTCGTGCGGGCCAGCTCGTCCATCTCGTCGTCGGTCAGCTCCTCGCCGTGCAGCGACAGCTGCCACTCGAAGCCGAACAGGGCCTGCGGTCCGAACAGGCCGTCCTGCAGCGGCTCCTCCCGCCCGCCGGCCGGCGCCCGGCGGCCCAGCTCGACGCGCTGGGTCACCTCGCGGTCGAGGTACTTCGGCCACATGACCGGGTGCCCGGCCTCGGTGAGCGCCGCGGCGCCGCCGTCGAGCAGCGAGAGGATCTCGTCGGTGTCGAGGGTGATCTCGTCGGGGACGCGCAGGTCGAGCAGCCGGTCGAGCACCGGCCAGGCGTCGGCCGCCGAGCGCAGGGCGATCGCGGCGTGGGTGCGGGCCCGCTCGCCGAAGCCGTGGGCCGCCTCGGGGCCGGTCTCGGCCCACAGCTCGGAGGCGTCGGCGACATGGGCGGGGTTGTCGACGGCGTGCACCTGCATCACCAGGCGCACGGCGCCCGCGACCAGCTCCTCCTCGTCGGCCTCGACCCGGAAGGAGATCGAGACCAGCTGGGGTCGGTCGTCGCGCCCGCGAGCCCGGATCCGGGCGATCCGCTGCTGCAGCCGGTCGCTGAAGTCGTCGGGGCTCCGCTGGGCGGGCGCGCGGTCGGGTGCGCGGGCGGGGCCGCGGTGCCGCGAGCGTCCCGGGGTGGTGCGGGGCATGGTGTCGACGACCGCGTCGAGCATCCCGCGCACCATCCCCTCGGCGGACGCCTCGTCGAAGCCGTCCCACGCCCGCGAGCGCGCCAGGTCGGCGATCCGCTGCTCGTCGGCCGCGTCGAGACCCGCGACCTGCCAGTGCCGGCCCTCGGGGTCGGGGGCGAAGCGGCCCGACGCGACCAGCTGCAGGCCCATCAGCGCGGCCCCGGCGAGCAGCGCCACCGACGGGTGCACGTCGGCCTGGTCGCGGGCCTTGCCCAGCACCGGCAGCGCGCCCCTGATCGGCATCACGATGGTGCGGCGCGCGTCGGTGAACTCCACCGACCCCTCCCGGGGCGGCTCCCCCACCAGCAGCCTGGCCGGGCCGGTGACCGGGACGAGGCTCATGCGCGGTCCTCCGTGCGCGACGCGGCGAGCGGCGTCGAAGGGGAGGGCCGGGGTGGGACGTCGGTCATCTGGCCCCTCTCCGATCCGCCGGGTGGCGGACGACGAGACGCTAACGCCTCGCACCGACACGGAGTTCCCGCCCCTCACCCGCCCGGGTCTCGCGCAGCCGCTCGACCGGCTACGGTCGACGACCATGGGCACCCCCGTGGACGTCTCCGCACTGCTGGCCGCGCACCCGGTGATCGACGGGCACAACGACCTGCTGTGGGAGGCGCGCGCGCAGGCGGCGTACGACTTCTCCCGCCTCGACGTCGGCGCGGGCGGCACCCCCACCCACACCGACCTGCCGCGGATGCGCGCGGGCGGGATGGGCGCGCAGTTCTGGTCGGTCTACGTGCCGACGCGGCTGAGCGGTGACACGGCCGTGAGCGCCACGCTCGAGCAGGTCGACGCGGCACGCATGCTGACCGCGCGCTACGCCGACCAGCTGGCGTGGGCCACGAGCGCCGACGAGGTCGAGGAGGCGTGGGCGTCGGACCGGATCGCCTCGCTCATGGGCGCCGAGGGCGGCCACTCGATCGACTGCTCGCTCGGCACGCTTCGCGCGCTCCACGCCCTGGGCGTGCGCTACCTGACGCTCACCCACAACGCCAACACCCCGTGGGCCGACTCGGCCACCGACCGCCCCGCGGCGGGCGGGCTGACCGACTTCGGCCGCGAGGTCGTGCGCGAGATGAACCGCACCGGGATGATGGTCGACCTCTCCCACGTCTCCGCCGACACGATGCGCGACGCGCTCGAGGTCTCCGAGGCGCCGGTCATCTTCAGCCACAGCTCCGCGCGGGCGGTGACCGACAGCCCCCGCAACGCCCCCGACGACGTGCTCGAGGCGATGGCCCGCGGTGGCGGGGTGTGCATGGTCACCTTCGTGCCGAAGTTCGTCAACGCGGCCTGTGCCGAGGCCCACCGCGAGCTGGTCGAGGCCGCCGCGCGCGAGGGCGTCGCCGAGGCCGACGGCGTCCGGTTCGCGGCGTTCGAGCGGACGTGGGTGCTCGACCATCCGCGGCCCACGGCCACCCTCGACGACGTCGTCGCCCACTGCGAGCACGTGCGCGAGGTGGCCGGCATCGACCACGTCGGGCTCGGCGGCGACTACGACGGGGTCGAGACCCTCCCCGCAGGACTGGAGGACGTGTCGGCCTACCCGCGGCTGCTCGCGGCGCTCGCCGAGCGCGGCTGGTCGGCCGCCGACCTGGCCCGGCTGACCTGCCGCAACACCCTGCGGGTGATGCGCGAGATCGAGGCGGTGGCGCTCGACCTGCAGTCGGAGCGCGGGCCGAGCCTGGCGCGGATCGAGGACCTCGACGGCGTACGCCCGAGCGTCCGTGGCAGTGACCCGGGCGGTGCGTAAACCGATTGCGCCGGGGTCGCCCGCACCGCCTACCGTTGGCGGGTGACCCACACCCAGACCCAGCCCGGCGAGATCCGCCCCGAGCGCTCCGACAAGCTCGACAAGAACGTCCTGATGGTGGCCGGCGTCGTCGTCCTCGGCGCGATCATGTCGATCCTCGACATCACCGTCGTGTCCGTCGCGCTCAACACCTTCCAGGAGGAGTTCGACGCGACCGCCGCCGAGGTGGCCTGGACGATGACCGGCTACACCCTCGCCCTCGCCAGCGTCATCCCGCTGACGGGCTGGGCGGCCGACCGCTTCGGCACCAAGCGGCTCTACCTCCTCGCGGTGCTGCTCTTCACCCTCGGCTCGGTGCTGTGCGCCGCGGCGACGTCGCTGGAGACGCTCGTGCTCTTCCGGGTGCTCCAGGGCCTCGGCGGGGGCATGCTGATGCCGCTCGGCATGACGATCCTGACCCGCGCCGCCGGCCCCGAGCGGGTGGGCCGCGTGATGGCCGTGCTCGGCATCCCGATGCTCCTCGGCCCGATCTTCGGCCCGATCGTCGGCGGCGCCCTGATCGAGAGCGCGTCGTGGCACTGGATCTTCCTGATCAACCTGCCCATCGGCCTCGCCGCGATCGTCTACGCCTGGATCGTGCTGCCCAAGGACGACGTCGAGCCGTCGGAGACCTTCGACTGGCTGGGCATGCTGCTGCTCTCGCCCGGCCTCGCCGCGTTCCTCTACGGCGTCAGCTCCATCCCGGAGGAGGGCACCGTCATGGCTGCCCGGGTGCTGGTGCCGATGGTCGGCGGCCTCGCCTTCATCGCGGCGTTCGTGCCGTGGGCCCTCGCGCGGCGCAACGTCCACCCGCTGGTCGAGCTGCGCCTGTTCGCCAACCGCAACCTCACCGTCGCGATCATCGCGATGACGCTCTTCGCCATCGCCTTCTTCGGGGCCTCGCTGCTGTTCCCGCTCTACTTCATCCAGGTCCGCGGCGAGGGCACCCTCTTCACCGGCTGGCTGCTGGCCCCACAGGGCGTCGGCGCGATGCTCACCATGCCCCTCGCGGGCGTCCTCGCCGACCGGATCGGTCCCGGCAAGATCGTGCTCGTCGGGATCACGGTGATCACCGTCGGCATGGCGATGTTCACCCAGATCGGCGCCGACACCTCCTACGTCTACATCCTCGGCGCGCTGTTCATCATGGGCCTCGGCATGGGCGGCACGATGATGCCCATCATGTCCGCCGCGCTGGCGACGCTCACCGCGAACAACGTCGCCCGCGGCTCGACGCTGCTCAACATCACCCAGCAGGTCGCGGCCTCGATCGGCACCGCGCTCTTCTCGGTGATCCTCACCAACGAGCTCAAGGACTCGCGCTTCGTCGCCGCCGGCACCGCTCTGGCCGAGGCCGGCGACGACCAGACCAAGGTGGCCGCGATCCTCGAGCGCTTCGGGATCTCGCCCGACCAGCTCGGCAACCTCGAGCAGCTGGTCACCAGCGACATGGCCGACGCGTTCGCGACGGTGTTCGTCGTCGCCACGGTGCTCGTCGCGTGCTGCCTGATCCCCGCGGCGTTCCTGCCCCGCAGGAGGCTCGCCCCGGTCGACCCCACCGTGCTGGTGGGTCACTGACGGCCCGCGTGCGAGACATGGACGGTCTCGGGGCGGAGCTGCCGCCACGCCGCACCTTCGTGTGGGTCCTGGTCCTCGCCGCGGTGGTCTTCGCGGTGCCGGTGGTGCGCACGGTGCGCGCCGCCACCGGCGAGTCGGGCGGCACGGCGATCGGTGCCTGGGCGTCGGCCGCGGTGAT
Source organism: Nocardioides sp. Z24_21 (assembly GCF_058134345.1). Taxonomy (NCBI): domain Bacteria; kingdom Bacillati; phylum Actinomycetota; class Actinomycetes; order Propionibacteriales; family Nocardioidaceae; genus Nocardioides; species Nocardioides sp. Z24_21. Next base: position 28,006 of record NZ_JBYTTH010000002.1, on the reverse strand, counting down.
GGCCCTCGTGCTCGTCGTCGCGCCCCTGCTGCTCGTGCGCAGCATCCTCACCCGCCACACCCACGTCTCGGACGACGCGGTGTCGGTGGTCACGGGCGGCGAGGTCCGCCAGCAGATCGCCTTCGACGACCTGACCGAGATCAAGGTGCGCTACACCGGTGACGGCGGCAAGATCATGCCCAGCGAGCGGATCCTCCTCTCCGGCGAGCCCCGGGTCGGACGGGGCACGATCGTGGTGTCCCGCTTCCACGTCGAGTCGCTGCAGCCGCTGCTGCGCCGCCTCGCGGCGGAGGTCGCCGAGCGTCCCGCGCTGCTGCAGGGAGACCTCGAGCGCGACCACTTCCAGCACGCGGTGACGACCGCGCTCTGACCGCCGTCGCTCAGCCCTGGGAGGCGAGGGCCAGCGGGAGGACGGCGCTCGCCCCCGCCGCGCGGATCGCGGTCGCGGCGACCGTGAGCGTCCAGCCGGTCGCCACCTGGTCGTCGACGAGCAGCACGGTGGCGCCGGCCGGCACGTCGGCGTCGAGGCCACCGCGACGGCGTACGGCGGCGACGCGCTGGGCCGAGTTGGACTGGCCGGCGCGGGGCGGGACGGAGGGGTCGCGGATCGCCCACGTGCCGACCACGGGGACCTGCATCACGCGGGACAGGCCGTCGGCGAGGTCGCGGGTCAGGGTGGGCCGGGCCGCCGACTCCACGACGACGATCACGTCGGGACGCGACCTCCACTCGGGGGCCCAGTCCTTCATCACGTCCATCACCGCCTGCGCCAGCCCGGGCGGGACCGGACCGTCGGGGGTGTCCTCGCGGAAGAGCGCCCGCAGCGCCTGCCCGTGGCCGAGGTCGGTGAGGCGGGCGACCGTGCGACCGGGCTCGGCGCCCTGGGTGATCTTGCCCTTGAGGTCGAGGCCGAGGTTGGCCAGCGCCGTGGGCCACATCCGACGCGGCTCGAGCACGACGCCGGGGCGGGAGAGCCGCTGGCCGGCCTCGGCCACCGCCGTGTCGCTCACCGCCGTCGACAGGCTCAGCCCGCCGCAGTTGTCGCAGCGACCGCAGTCGGCGGCGTCGGGGTCGTCGAGCTGCTCGCGGAGGTAGCGCATCCGGCACTCGGTGGTCTCGAGGTATCCCAGCATCGCCTGCTGCTCGCGCTCGCGGGCCTCGGCCACCCGGGCGTAGCGCTCGGCGTCGTAGTGCCAGGGACGCCCGGTCGCGACCCAGCCGCCCTGCACGCGCTGGACGGCGCCGTCGACGTCGAGGACCTTGAGCATCGACTCGAGCCGGTTGCGGCCGAGCTCGACGCGGGTCTCGAGGGTGGCCGTCGACATCGGGCGCTCGGACGCGCCGAGGGCGGCGAGCGTCTCGCGGACCTGCTCCTCGCGTGGGAAGCCGAGCGAGGCGAAGTAGGCCCAGATGTCGCGGTCCTCGAGCTGGGGCAGCAGCACGACCGTCGCCTCGTCGGTGCCGCGGCCGGCGCGGCCGACCTGCTGGTAGTAGGCGACGGGCGACGCCGGGGCGCCGAGGTTGATCACGAAGCCGAGGGTCGCGTCGAAGCCCATGCCCAGCGCGCTGGTGGCGATGAGGGCCTTGACCCGGCCGTCCACCAGCGCCTGCTCCAGCGCGTGCCGCTCGTCGGGCTCGGTCTGGCCGGAGTAGGCCGCGACCTCGAGGCCGCGGTCGCGGAGGTAGCCCGCGACCTCCTGCGTGGCGGCGACGGTGAGGCAGTAGACGATGCCCGACCCGGGCTGCTCGGCGAGGTGGTCGGCCAGCCAGGCGAGCCGCTGCTCGGGGGTCCGGAGCCGGACGACGCCGAGCCGGAGGGACTCGCGGTCGAGCGTGCCGCGCTGCACGAGCACCTGCGAGTCGGCGGCCCCGTCGGCGTGCACCCCGAGCTGCTCGGCGACGTCGTCGGTCACCCGGGCGTTGGCGGTCGCCGTCGTGGCGAGCACCGGGATGCCGGTGGGCAGCTCGGCGAGCAGGGTGCGCAGCCGGCGGTAGTCGGGGCGGAAGTCGTGGCCCCAGTCGGAGATGCAGTGGGCCTCGTCGACCACGAGCAGGCCGCAGGTGGCGGCGAGGCGCGGGAGCACCTCGTCGCGGAAGCCGGGGTTGTTGAGCCGCTCGGGGCTGACGAGGAGGACGTCGACCTCGCCGGCGCGGATCTGCTCGTTGATCGGCTGCCACTGGTCGATGTTGGTCGAGTTGATCGTCACCGCCCGGATGCCGGCCCGCTCGGCGGCGGCGATCTGGTTGCGCATGAGCGCGAGCAGCGGGCTGACGATCACGGTGGGACCCGCACCCCCCTCGCGCAGCAGCTTGGTCGCGACGAAGTAGACCGCCGACTTGCCCCACCCGGTGCGCTGGACGACGAGGGCGCGGCGCCGGTCGACGGCGAGGGCCTCGATCGCGGCCCACTGGTCCTCGCGCAGGACGGCGTCGTCTCGCCCGACCAGCGCCCGCAGGTGCCGCTCGGCCGCCTCGCGGGCGGCGGGGCGGACGTCGGCGGGGGTGGTGGGGACGGCGGTCATGCCACCTGTCTACCAACCGCCACCGACGCAGCGCACGGCGCCTCAGGCAGTCTGTGGATCGCGGTAGTTGTCGAGCTGGGTGGTCGACTTGATCAGCTGCTGGAGCGCGGTGAGCTCGCTCGCGTTCATCTCCGAGGCGTAGCGGGAGGCCTTGGCCAGGGCGGTCGAGGCCTTCTCCAGCGCCGGGGAGATGTCGGCGACGAGGTCGGCGAACTTGTCGAGCGACTTGGCCAGGTCGGTCATCAGCGTCCGGGTCCTCTGGATCAGCTCGCGGGCCTTGTTGGCCGCCGTGGTGATCGCGTGCGGGGCGGCGATGCCGAGGGTGGCCGCGGCCTCGCCGAGCAGCTTGATGATCTGGCCGATCGCGTCGGACATGATCTGCACGATGAACTCGCGGACACCGGCGAGCACCGTGCCGCCGAGGGCGACGCCGGCGCCGACCCCGGTGCAGACGTTGCCCATGCCGCGCACGAGCGACTCCTCGGTCTCGGCGAAGTCGCGATAGGCGTCCATCGTCATGCCCTGCAGTCCGCTGAGGTCGCCGGCGACGGCGCCGCGATAGTCGTCGGCCAGGCCGCGGAGGTGGCCGGCGCAGTTCTCCCACGTCTGGGCGAAGGACTGGATGGTGGCGGGGTCGCCCAGCAGCTCGTCGAGGGCGTCCTGCACCGGGCCGATGTGGGAGAGCAGCCAGCCGGCGAACATCGACCCGAGGGTGCCGATCGGGTCGACGACCGCGCCGACGACGTCGACGGCGGCGCTGAGACCGTTGGCCGAGCCCTCGATCCAGTCACCGCGGCCGAAGGCCTCGGCGGAGTCGGCGGCCCCGTCGATCATCTTCAGCCCGTTGGTCATCTCGTTGAAGCCCGGGTTGCGGTCGACGACGGCGACCAGGTCGTTCACGACAGCGCCTTGTGGATCGCCTCGTTGAGCTCGGCGACCTTCTCGTCGACCAGCTCGAACAGGTCGGCCGCGGACCGCATGCCCGTGGCGGTGGCCGACAGGGAGTCGCTCGCGGCGCGGGTGGCGCCGACGCCGGCGACCTCGAGCGGCGCGATCAGCGGGTAGACCAGCGCGGCGCCGATCTTGCCGAAGGTGTTGGGGTGGAAGGAGACCGAGTCGGCGGCCTGCACGGCACTGTCGGCCCGGCCCTTGAGGTGCTCGACCTTGCCCGCGTGGCTCCGCATCGCGGCGAGACTGACGTCGATGCTCATCGTTGGTACTCCTCGTAGCCGAACGTGTTGCGGTAGGACTGCGTGATCGTGGACGCCGCGGCGACGTCGGGACCGTAGATCTCGCGGGCGGCCTGCTCGACCTCGAAGCTCAGCCGGCGCTTGGCCTGCGAGTGGGCCTCGAGCACGCTGTGCGCGAGCCGGGCGGGCTCCTGGCCGGCGAACGAGTCGTCGAAGCGCAGGTCGACCATCTGGCCGTTGCCGTCGACGACGACGGTGACGACGCGGTCGGTCGACTCGCCCTCCACCCGCATCCGCTCGGTGGTGGCGGCCAGGGCCTGGGCCTGGTCCAGTCTGGCCTCGGCGGCGTCGAACGACTCGTTCATCGCCGCCAGATAGGCATCGAGCCGTGAGCTCATCAGTCCTCCGGGGATGTCGTCGTGCCTGGGGATCCTTCCCCGCCCTACTGTGGGCAAACATGGAGAGCCCGCCCGGTGCATCGCCGCCGGCGACCGTCCTCACCCCGCGCCCGCTGGTGCTCCACCTGGCGATCGGGGTGCTGGTCGTCGGGATTCTGCTCGCCTCGGCCACGTGGGCCGGCGGTGGGGACCAGCGCGCGCTGCTCACCGTCGCGATCCTCGTGGTGACGGTGGCCCTGCCGGCGTGGGCGATCTGGTGGGCGCGGGGTCGCACGATCCTGGTCCGCCCGGACCGCGTCGTCGTACGCCGGGGGGAGCGCGAGGTGCGGACGTTCGCCTTCGACGACCTGACCGAGGTCCGCCCCGGGGTCGACGGCTCGGCGGGCGGGGCCACCCCCGAGCTCTGGAACAAGTCGGTGACCCTCCTCGGTCGGACCACCGCGGGCAGGCGACGCGGCCTCAAGGTCACCGCGCAGACCGTCGAGAGCATCGACCCCCTGCTGCTCGCGCTGGCGCCGGTGGTGGCGCGGCGCCCGGAGCTCCTGCCGCACGCGGTGCACCGCGCCCTGTTCGAGGAGTACGTCCGCGACCTCCGCTCCGGCCGCGGCCGCCAGCGCGGCTGAGGCGGGCTCAGTGGGCGCTGCGGGCGCCGCGGGCCAGGAACCGGTCGAGATCGACGCCGGCGCGGCGGGCGGCCCGCCGGGCCTCGGGGGTCGTCAGGTCGGGGGCGACGAACGTCTCGGGCTCGATGGTGCGGTCGGCGGCGGCGTACTGCTGCTGCAGGGCTGCCTGCGCGTCGGCGCCGGCGGCCGCGGCGGCCGCGACGTCGGCGGTGACGGCCACGGCGGCGCCGGTCAGCAGCGGGCTGACGACCGGGGTGTAGCCGGAGGTGTGTCCGGAGACCTTCGGGTGGTAGCTCTCGCTGATCGGGGTGGACAGCCCGTTGATCCACTCGGCGTCGTCGCACACGGCGTGCCCGACGAAGCGGCTGGTCGGGTCGGCGAAGGAGAAGCCGGCGGCCGACGCGGCGGTGGCGAGGCGGCTGTTGAGCAGGTCGGCGGTCTGGTTGAGCCGCGTCTCCTCCGCCGGGGAGAACCAGGTCAGTACGTTGCAGTCCTCGCCGTTGAAGATGCGCGGGTAGCCGACGACCACGACCGTGGCCTGGGGCGCGCGGCTGCGGATGCCGGCGTAGAGGGTCGCGAGCCGCGAGGGCAGGGTGGAGGTGATGAAGGACTGCGCGCCGTTGACGCGCGGTCGCAGCTGCTCAGCCAGCCCGGCAGGGCGCACTCGGTCAGCACGCTGGCGAACCCGGCGTCGTTGCCGCCGACCGACACCGAGACGTAGGCGGTGCTCGCGGTGAGGGCGGGGAGCTGGGTGGAGGTGACGTCGGGGATGGTCGCGCCGGAGCAGGCGCGGAAGTTGAGCGCGTACCCGCGGGCGGCCGCGATCAGGCTCGGGTAGGCCGACGTCGAGCGCTGACAGCCGGTGCCGTCGGCGATGTAGGAGCGGGTGCCGGTGCCCGAGGAGTAGGAGTCGCCGAGGGCGACGTAGGCCGGTGCGGCGGCCTGGGCGGGCTGGGCCAGGACCGGGGTGAGCAGGCCGGCGAGCGCCGTGCCGAGCACCGCGAGGCGGGACGAGCGGTTCATCTGTGTCCTCCGAGACAGGTGCCACCCGAGTGTGGCCCTCATCACACTAGGGACGCGCGCTCCGCTCCACCAGACCGGACCGGACGGGCGGCAACGGCACGAGGTGCCCCGCCGGCGTCACCGGCCGGCGTCAGTCGCCGATGCGGCGTAGTCGGGCGCCCGGGGGAGGCGGCGCGGCCGCGGCGTCGCGGAAGGACTCGCCGACCAGCTCCGGCACGACCTCGCTGACGTCGTGCTTCGCGGCGATCTCCACGTCGGCGACGAACCCCACCTCGGTCAGCTCGCGTCCGCCCGCGCAGAGGAGCAGGTCGTGCGGCAGCACCGCCGCCTGCCAGGCGGCCATCGCCATCCGGGCCTCCGGGCTTGCCCCGGCCTCCGCCTCCTGGTCGAGGGCGGTGAGGACGGCCCCGGCGCCCCACAGGTCCTCCGCGGCCGGGCGGAGCGTGTCGTCGTACCACCGCTCCCCCGCGGGTACGACGACCACGCTGGCGCCGTCGGCGACCTTGGGCGCGAGCCACCGCGCGACCGCGCCGGCGTTGCGGAGGCAGGCGCCGACGACCTGGGCGCCGGACTCGGCGAGCGAGAAGGCGATGGTCGAGCCGTTGGGCGACGGCAGCACGAGCCGCTCGACGCCCTCGACCTCGGCGAGACCGGCCGGCGAGAGCGAGACATGGCGGGCGTCGCCGCGCGAGAGCGCCTCGAACCGGCCGACGGCGAGCGTCGCTCCGTGCCGCATCGCGTGCTCGGCGGCGCGGGAGTCCTTCCAGCGGAACGGGAAGACCTCGATGCCCCGCTCGAGCGCCACGGCCAGGGTGGTGGTGAAGGACAGCACGTCGACGACGACCGCGTAGTCGGCGGGCACGGCCTCGGCACCCGTCGGGCCCCACTCCATGCGGAGCCGATAGGTCGACTGGTCGTGCCCGGGCAGCGTCACCGCCTCATTCAACAGCCCCGGCGGCTCGCGCGCAGCACGGCCCGCCCGAGTCGGCCGCGATCAGTCGGGGACGTTGGGCACGACCAGCACCGGCACGCGCGAGGCCCGGACGACCTGGGCGGCGGTCGAGCCGAACCGCAGGCCGGCGAACCCGCCCGCGCCGCGGGTGCCGACGACCAGCATCTCCGCGTCGGCGGCCGCCGCGACGAGCCGCTCGGTGGCCTGGCCGCGCAGGGCGTAGAGCTGCACGTCGACGTCGTCGGGGATCCCGGCGGCCGCGCAGTCGTCCTCGAGGTCGGCGATGACCGCGCGCTCGAACTCCGCGAAGGGCGGGACGTAGCCGCCCACCATCGAGTCGGGGCGCGGGGCCGTGGTCACGCTCCACACGCGGATCACGTGCAGCGTGACGCCGAGGCGCCGGGCGAGGTCGGCGGCCCGCCGCACGACGGTGGTCCCGACCCGCGACCCGTCGTGTCCGACGACGATCCCGCCGGTGATATCAGCGCTCTTGCTCACCATGGCGTCATCGTAGGGACGCGGGCAGGCAGCACGTCAGGGCCGAAGGTCCTCCGGCGGGTCACCAGATGCGGACGCGGCGCTCCGGGTCGAGCCACAGCCCGTCCTCGGGCCCGGTCTCGAAGACCTCGTGGAACTCGTCGAGGTTGCGCACGATGTTGGCGCGGAACTCGGCGGGGCTGTGCGGGTCGATGGTGAGGTACTGGAGCTCCTGCTCCTTGCGGCGCTTGGTGCGCCACACGTGGGCCCAGTTGAGGAACAGGTCGCGCCGGTCCTCGAGCGACGCCTCGCCGCCCTGGCTGATCACGAACGCCTTGTGGGCGATGGTGAGCCCGCCGAGATCGCCGATGTTCTCGCCGACGGTGAGGCTGCCGTTGACGTGCTCGCCGGGCAGGTTGCGCGGCTCGAAGGCGTCGTACTGGGTGATCAGCGCCTGCGACTTGGCCTCGAACGCGGCCTTGTCGTCGGCGGTCCACCAGTCCTGGAGGTTGCCGTCGCCGTCGTACTGGGCGCCCTGGTCGTCGAAGCCGTGGCCGATCTCGTGGCCGATGACGGCACCGATGCCGCCGTAGTTCTCGGGGTCGGTGGCGTCGGGGCTGAAGAACGGCGGCTGCAAGATGGCGGCCGGGAAGCAGATCTCGTTGGTGCCGGGGTGGTAGTAGGCGTTGACCGTCTGGGGCAGCATCAGCCACTCGTCGCGGTCGACCGGCTGGCCGACCTTCTCCAGCTGGCGGTCGGTCTCGAACGCCGACGCCGACGCGACGTTGCCCATCAGGTCGTCGGCGGAGACCGTGAGGGTGGAGTAGTCGCGGAACTCCGTCGGGTAGCCGATCTTGGGGTAGAAGCGGTCGAGCTTGTCGAAGGCCTTCTTCTTGGTGTCCTCGCCCATCCAGTCGAGCGCCTCGATGGAGCGGCGGTAGGCGGTGACGAGGTTGGCGACCAGCTCGTCCATCCTCTGCTTCGACCGCGGCGGGAAGTGGCGCTCGACGTAGACCTTGCCGACCGCCTCGCCGATGGCGCCCTCGACGAAGTCGACGCCACGCTTCCAGCGGGCGCGCAGCTCGGGGGTGCCGTTGAGGGTGCGGCCGTAGAAGTCGAAGTTGGCCTCGACGAACGGGTCGGGCAGGTAGGCAGCGGAGCTGCGCACGACGCGCACGTGGAGGATGTCGCGCCAGGTCTCGATCGGCGTCTCCTCCAGCACGGTGGAGAGGTGGGAGAAGAAGTCGGGCTGCATCACGATCGAGCGCCGCAGCATCTCCTCGGTGCCGCCCAGGCCGGTGATCCAGGTGACCCAGTCGAAGGCGGGGCTGAGCTCGCGCAGCTCGTCGAGGCTCTTGTGGTTGGTGGTCTTCTGCACGTCACGGGTCTCGGCGGCCTCCCAGTGGCCCTCGGCCAGCCGGGTCTCGTAGGCCAGCACGCGCGCCGCCGCACCGGCCGGGTCGTCGTGCTCGCTCAGCTCGAGCAGCGTGGTGAGGTAGGCGAGGTACTTCTCGCGGATCTCGGCGAACTTGTCGTCGCGGTAGTAGGACTCGTCGGGCAGGCCGAGGCCGCCCTGCGCGAGGTAGACGATGTTGCGCGAGGCGTCGCCGCGGTCGGGGGTGATGTAGGAGCCGAACACGCCGGGCCCGCCGATGCGCTCGTACGCGCCGAGGAAGGCGGCGAGGTCGGTGAGGTCGGCGACGTGGTGGGCGCGGTCGAGCAGGCCGCGGATCGGGTCGAGGCCCTTCGCGGCGATCGTCTCGGTGTCCATGAAGGAGGCGTAGAGGTCGCCGATCTTGCGCTCGTCCTCGTCGAGCTGGTCGGCCGGGCGCTCGGCGAGCTCGGTGATGATGTCGCGCACCTGCTGCTCGGCGGCGTCGGCCAGCGCGATGAACGCGCCCCAGCTCGACTTGTCGGCGGGGATCTCCGTCTCGTCGAGCCACCGGCCGTTGACGTGGCCGAAGAGGTCGTCCTGCGGGCGGATGTCGAGGTTCATGCCGTCGCGGGCAGCGTCGAGGATCGTCACGTCGCGACCCTAACCCCGGCGGCCCAGTCCCGGGCGCGGCGGAGGGCCCCTGTGGACGACGCGGTCGCTCGTCGTTCGGCCGGGCTCAAGCGGTCGCCGCCTCGCTCAACACGTCGGATCCGACGTGTTGAGCGGGGACCGCACCGCTTGAGTAGCCGCGTCAGCGGCGGGAAGGCGATGGGCCGGCGGGGTCAGCGCACCCGGACGACCGACTTGCCGAGGGTGCGCCGCTCGTCCATGTCGACCAGCGCCTGCCCGAAGCCGGCCAGGTCGTACGTCGCCCCGACGGGCGGCTTCACAGCACCGGACTCGATCATCGGCAGGAGGCGGTGCCACTGCTGCTGCATGTAGCCCGGTCGCACCATCGCGTAGGCACCCCAGCCGACGCCGCGGACGTCGGTGTTGCCGAGCAGCAGCCGGTTGACCTTCACCTGGGGGATGCCCTGCCCGGCGGCGAACCCGACGACGAGCACGCGTCCCTGCTCGGCGAGGCAGCGGAGCGAGTCGGTGAACGCGTCGCCGCCCACCACGTCGAGGACCACGTCGACGCCGCGGCCGCCGGTGAGCTCGCGCACCGCGTCCTTGAAGTCGGGGCCCACGACGACCTCGTCGGCGCCGGCCGCGCGGGCGAAGTCGGCCTTCTCCTGGGTGCTGACCACCGCGATCGTCCGTGCGCCGAGACCTCGCGCGACCTGCAGGGTGGCGGTGCCGACGCCGCCGGCGGCTCCGTGCACCAGCACGGTCTCGCCCTCGCGCAGCCCGCCGCGCTCCTCGAGCGCGAACAGCGCGGTGAGGTAGTTCATCGGCAGCGCCGCACCCTCGTCGTACGACATCGTGTCGGGCAGGGCGAAGGTGAAGATCGCGGGGTTGGCGACCTGCTCGGCGGCGCCGCCGTTGAGGTTGACGCCGGCGACCCGCTGGCCGACGGTGAACCCGCTCGACTCCGGGGAGCCCGGGTCGAGGACGACGCCCGCGAAGTCGACGCCGAGCGTGAACGGCGGCTCGGGCTTGAACTGGTACTCCCCGCGGCTGAGGAGCAGGTCGGGGAAGGCGACACCGACGCTGTGCACCTCCACCAGCACGTCGTCGGGCCCCGGCACCGGAGGGTCGACGTCGCGGACCTCGATGTCGGCGGGACCGGTGGGCGTGACGACCTGGACTGCGCGCATGCGCCGACCCTAGTCAGGTGCTCACCCGACCCGCTTCACCTCGGCGAGCTCGAAGTGCATCGGGTCGGTCCAGCGCCAGTCGCCACCCCAGGCGAAGCCCCACGTCTTGAGGATCGCCACCACGTCGCGGTCGATCGCGCCGACGGTCCCGCGCTGGTTGTCGCGGGTGTTGAGGTCGAGGGCGAGGCCGAAGGAGTGGTTGGACAGCGTCGTGGTGCCGGCGATGAAGCGCGGGTAGTAGCACCCGGCGTACTGGCCCGGGTCGATCTCGTCGGCGAGGCCGCGCTGCTCGACCTCGAGCAACGCCGCCCGCAGCTGGGGGAAGAGGTCCTTGTGGCAGGTGACGCTGCCGAGGATCGGCACGGACTCCGTGCGGATGCTGGCCGCGACCCAGGCGGGCTCCGGGGCGATCCGGCCCCCGCCGAGCACCTGGTAGCGGAAGGTGCCCACGACGCTGCCCAGGGTGCCGCCGGCGGGCACCGCGGTGAGCCTGGCGTCGGGGTCGAGCCCGAGGCGGGAGGCCACGTCGAGCATCTGCACCGAGGCGTCCTCGCCGACCAGCCGCTGCAACGGCTTGCGGATGCCGGCGGGGGCGACGGCGTCGGTGGAGATGAGCAGCCCGTTGTCGGTGTCCATCCCGATGTCGTCGGCCCAGGCGGTGTTGACGACCATGTCGATGGTCGGCAGCTGCGGGGTGTAGGCGCCGACGTGCAGGCTCGGCGCGTCGTCGGCGCCGAGCCGCACCATCCCCGTCTCCGGGTCGGCCACCCGCTCGGCGACCGTGCGGTCGATGGCCAGCTCGCCCCCGGCGACGCGGTCCCAGGCCTCCTGGAGGTCGGCGACCTCGGCCTGCGTGAAGTGCCGGTAGGCGCCCGGGTCCACGGCGGCGACGGTGAGGACGCGGTTCTCCAGGCTCACCTGGCCCAGGCCGATGCGCTCGGTGTGCGCGACGCCGCGCAGGTCCTCGATCCGCGCGAGCAGCGCGTCGTCGATGGGCTTGTCCCACTGCACGAGGACGTCGGCGCTCCACAGCCGTCCGTCGCGCTCGCCGGGCGGGTCGACGGCGTGGTCGGTGTCGGCGACGGGCGGCGTCGTGTCCGACGCGGTCGGCTCGGGGGCGGGCGACGCGGGGGCCGGGTCGGGACGCTCGCGCGCGGCCGGCTCGCTGCAGGCCGCCAGGCCCACCAGCCCCGCCAGCAGGGCGGCCGTCGCCGCGGCCGCCACCTGTCGTCGTCCGCGCACGCCTCGACCCTAGGCAGACGGTGTCTGGACGCGGCGGGGGATGGTGACCCAGGAGACGAGTCCGCCCAGGGCGAGCAGCGCCGCGCACGCGAGCAGCGCGGTGCCGTACGCCGCGTCCAGCCGGGCGGGGTCGCGGTAGTCGTCGCCGGCCAGGCCCACGGCCGTCGGCAGCGCGGCGACGGCCAGCAGCGACCCGGCCCGCGCGACGGCGTTGTTGATGCCGCTGGCGATGCCGGCCACCTCGTCGGGCGCGGCCGCCAGGACGGTGGCGGTCAACGGGGCGACCATCAGGGCCAGGCCGAGGCCGAAGACCGTCAGGCCGGGCGCCACGTCACGCCACCAGGTCACCCCGGGTCCGACGAGCAGCAGCCACAGCGTCCCGGCCGCCATCACCAGCGGTCCGAACGTCAACGGGATCCGCGGCCCGATCCGCTCGCCCAGCGCGCCGCCGCGGGCCGCGAGCAGCAGCATGCACAGCGTGATCGGGAGCGTGGCGAGGCCGGCCTCGAGCGCGGTGTAGCCGCCCACGGTCTGCAGCTGGAGCACCAGGAAGAACAGGACGGCACCCAGCGCGGCGTAGACGAGCAGCGTCATCAGGTTGGCGGCGCTGAAGGTGCGGTCGCCGAACAGCCCGAGCGGCACCATCGGCGCACGGGTGCGGCGCTCCACCACGACGAAGGCCGCGGCCGCGGCGATCCCGCCCCCGGCCGCCCACGGCGTCGCGGCTCCGCCGGCGTCGGTCAGCGCCCACGTGACGCCCGCCAGGGCGAGGGAGGCGAGCGTCGCGCCGGTGAGGTCGAAGCGTCCGTGCGTGCGGGGGTCGCGCGTCTCGGGAACCCACCGCAGGGCGAGCCACACCGTCAGCACCGCGAGCGGCAGGTTGATGAGGAAGATCCACCGCCACGACGCGTGGTCGACCAGCAGCCCGCCGACCAGCGGCCCGATCGCGGAGGCGATGCCGCCGAGGCCCGACCAGGCACCGATCGCCCGGCCGCGGTCCTCGGACCGGAACGCGCCCTGGATCATCGCGAGGCTGCCCGGGGTGAGCAGCGCGCCGCCGACGCCCTGGAGCACGCGGGCGGCGATCAGCACCTCCGCGGTCGGGGCGAGCCCGCACAGCAGGGAGGCCAGCGCGAACCACACGGTGCCGACGACGAAGACCCGACGCCGGCCGAGGCGGTCGCCGAGGGAGCCGCCCAGCAGGATCAGCGAGGCCAGGGAGAGGAAGTAGCCGTTGGTGATCCACTGCAGCGCCGCCAGCGAGGCGTCGAGGTCGGCACCCATCGACCGCAGTGCCACGTTGACCACGGTGCCGTCGAGGAGCGTCATCCCGGAGCCGAGGGTCGCCGCGGCCACGACGCCGCGCGCGGTCGGCGTGCCCCAGGCGACTCCGCTCATCGGCTCGCCCGGCCTCAGTCGCGCGGCACTCGGGTCGACGTCGTGGCCATGAGCCGAGTGTGGCAGGGCTCAGTCGTGCTCGGCGTGGCGTCCTTCGGGCACCTTGGTGACGAAGGTGAGCGCCACGGAGGCGAGCGCGACGACGCCGATCGTGGTGTAGGCCAGCGTGTAGGCCTTGTCCTCGCCGATGAGCGCCGAGGCGAGCACCGGCCCGATCACCCCGCCCAGGCTCCAGCCGACGAGCATCAGTCCGTAGATCGCGCCGGCGTTGCGCACGCCGAAGAAGTCGCCGGCGGTCGCGGGCATCGTGCCGAAGGTGCCGCCGTAGCAGAGGTAGATCACCGCGGCGAGCACGGAGAAGAGCGCCACGCTCCCGGCGTGCGGCAGCACGATCAGGCACACGCCCTGCAGCGCGAGGATCGCGGCGAACGTCCTCATCCGGCCGATCCGGTCGGAGATGCCGGCCCAGACGATGCGCCCCGCGCCGTTGAAGATCGCGAGCACGCCCACCAGCGTCGCGGCGCCGGTGACGCTGACGCCGGCGATGTCGGTGGCGCTGAGCTTGGCCTGGGAGATCAGCGAGATGCCGGCGCTCACGCTGAGGGTGAGGATGGCGGTGAGGAGGTACCACTGCGGCGTGCGCAGCGCCTCGCCCTGGGTGTAGTCGCGGCCCGCGCCGGTGGCCGCGCCGCCGGTCGTCTCCATGCCGGGCACGACGTAGTCGGCGGGCGGGTTGCGGAAGATCGAGGCGCCCACCAGCGACATCACCAGGTAGGCGATGCCGAGCGGGATGAACGCCCCGGTGGGGTCGTCGGGGTCACGGTCGATGAGCCACTGGGCGACCGGCGAGGTGAGCACGGCGCCGAATCCGAAGCCGCCCACCGCCAGCCCGGTGATCAGGCCCGTCTTGTCGGGGAACCACTTCTGCAGCATGGCGATGGGCACGATGTAGGCGAAGCCGAGGCCGAAGCCGCTGATGACGCCGTAGCCGAGGATCAGCAGCCAGTAGTCGTCGGAGCCGTTGGTGAGCCCCGCCAGCAGGATGCCGACGCCGTAGACGACACCGCCCGCGAGCGCCACGACCCGCGGCCCCCGGGCGTCCTGGAGCCGGCCGCCGAGATAGCTGCCGATGAAGATCATGCCGATGGTGACGGTGAAGGGCAGCGAGGCGCGCACCTTGCTGAGCTGCCACGACTCGGCGTCCTCGAGCGCGCCACCGAACACCGACCAGGCGTAGACCGCCCCGATCGAGAACTGCAGGAGCAGCCCACCCCCGACCAGCAGCCAGCGGAAGCCGCCGGGTCCGGAGCGGCTCGAGGCAGCGGGATCCTGCGCTCGCGTGGGTGTCTCGTCCATCGCTGTCTCCTTCGTCCGGCCCCGGCCGTCGGTCGGCCCGAGAGGCGCCGTTCTGGCTCAGCCCTGGTGGCGCACCTGCTCGCCGCGCTCGACCCGCTCGCGCTGCGGCACCACCGTGTACTTCGGGTCGTTGGCCGAGGCCAGGCCGGCCTCGTAGACGCCCATCCGGGTGCACAGCGAGCCGGCCATCAGTGCAGTGCCCGCGACGGCCGAGAGCATGCGGCTGCGCCCGCCCGCGAGCGCGCCGGCGGCGCCCGCGACGGTGAGCACCTTGCTGGCGCGCATCCACCTGCCGGCCACGCCGGTGTGCAGCGTCTCGGCGGACAGGCCCATCGAGGCCTCCATGCGGTGGGCCATCACCAGCTCGACCGCGGCGCCGCCCACCGCGAACGCGCGGGCGGGACCGGCCTCGGCCACGGGAGCGGTGGCCATGCACCAGCCCCCCGACGCGGCCGCGGCGGAGCCGCAGAAGACGAAGGGCAGCTCCGCGTAGGCCGAGTGCCACGCCGGGGTGGCGGTGTCGGCGATCAGCACCGCGGTGTACGCCGCGACCGGCGGGGCGGTGATCGCCCCCACCAGCCCGGCGGGGCGTCCCAGGCGCAGCAGCAGCCGCACCGGTCCGCGCTGCCACCGGGTCGGGAGCATGCCGACCAGCTCGGCGGCCGTGGCGAGGCTCGCGAACGGGGCGTGCAGGGTGAGGATCCAGGTGCCGACCGACATCGGGGAGGTCAGCTTGACGACCCGCAGCATGTTGAGGAACCGGCTGGGCCTGCCGAGGTCGTGGACGAGCGCGACCATGCTGAGGAGCAGGGCGATGAGCGAGCCGATCCGGCCGGCGCGCCGCAGTCCGGGGCGGTCGGTGAGGTCTGCTCCGGCGGCGAGGAGCGAGGTCCCGGCTGCGACTCCCCCGGTGAACAGGTAGTAGGCGATGTCGTGCTCCCACGGCGCCGCCTTGACGATCGGGCGGCCGTAGTAGGAGGTGAAGTCGGCCTCCGGCACCATCACCCGGTCGCCGCCGCCGCGGCCACGCCCGCGACCGCGCGAGCGACCCGGGCTGCCGCCGTGCCGGACCTGCGGGCCGGCCCCGTCGACCTCGCTCACGAGCGCCTCCGCACGAACGACAGCGCCGCGCCGAGCAGCAGCGCCGTGCCCGCCATCCCGGCGCGGCTGAACATCTGCGGCAGGTCCCGGGTGGTGACGACCGGGTCGGGCGGCAGGCCGTAGACCTCCGGCTCGTCGAGGAGCAGGAACATCGCCCCGGTGCCGCCCACGCCGTCCTCGGGGTCGTTGCCGTAGAGCCGGGCGTCCATCACCCCGCGCTCGTGGAGCAGCGCCACCCGGGCGTCGGCGCGCTCGCGCAGCTCCTCCACGTCGCCGTACTGGATCGACTCGGTCGGGCACGCGGCCGCGCACGCCGGTCGTTGGCCGTCGGTGAGCCGGTCGTAGCAGAGGGTGCACTTCTGGGCGATGCCCACCTTGGGGTCGCCCTCCGGGCCACGGCGCCGGTCGATCACGCCGTAGGGGCAGGCGGCGACGCAGTAGCCGCAGCCGTTGCAGATCTCGTCCTGCACCACGACCGTGCCGAACTCGCTGCGGAAGAGCGAGCCGGTCGGGCACACGTCGAGGCAGGCGGCGTGGGTGCAGTGCTTGCACACGTCGGAGGACATCAGCCACTGGAAGTCGGGCTTGGCCTCTTCGGGCACGTCGCTGGGTGGGGCGCCGACGGTCGGCATGCCGAGGTCCGCGCGCTGTGGCTGCGGTGCCTCCGTGCGGGCGGAGCGCTCGATGAAGGCCACGTGGCGCCACTGGTTGGCGTTGAGGGAGTGGCTGTTGTCGTAGGAGGTGCCGAGCATCTCGAAGAGGTTCTCCGGGACGTCGTTCCACTCCTTGCACGCCACCTCGCAGGCCTTGCACCCGATGCACACGCTGGTGTCGGTGAAGAAGCCCTTGCGCTTGGGCGGGTCGACGTAGCCGGCGTCGGGCGCCGGGTCGAGCGGTCCGAAGAGGCTGTTGCGGCCGATCACTGGCCCTCCTGGTCGTGCTGGTCGTCGTCGCTGGTGTCGGCCCCCGCCAATGACCTGGCCTGCGCCCCTTCGGACGCGGTGACGATCCGCGCAGGGACGCCGTCGTCCACCCCGGCGCGGCGCGCGTAGTCGGCGACGAGCGCGCGCAGGGCCGCACCCTGCGGCCGCCGCCCCGGGCGTACGTCGCAGGTGCCGACCTTGCTCTCCTGGATGAGCACGTTGGGGTCGAGCGAGATGCCGAACAGGTCGTTGGTCGAGTCGCCGCTGACCAGCCCGCCGCTGCCCCAGTGGTAGGGCATCCAGACCTGGTGGACCGTGCGGCCCTCGACCCGCAGCGGGCGCAGCCGCTCGGTGACGAGCACCCGGCCCTCGATCGCCGAGCGGGCGGTGATCACGTGGCACCACCCCATGTGCTCGAGGCCCCGCTCGCGTGCGAGCGCCGGCGACACCTCGACGAACATCTCGGGCTGGAGCTCGGCGAGGTGCTCGAGGTAGCGGCTCATGCCGCCGGCGGTGTGGTGCTCGGTGAGCCGGCTGGTGGTGAAGACGAAGGGGAAGACCTCGCTGTGCTCCTCGGGGGGCGAGGGGTTCATCCGGTTGTCGTCGCGGTCGTAGGCCTTGCGCGTGGGGTTGCCCTGCTGGCCGTAGAGCGGGTTGCGGAACGGCGACTCCACCGGCTCGTAGTGCGTCGGCATCGGGCCGTCGATGAGGCCCTGCGGGGCGTAGAGCGCACCCTTCCCGTCGCCCTGCATGATGAACGGGTCGATGCCCTCGATCGCCTCGACACCGTCGGACCCCTCGGGCGAGCGGTAGGACGGCGGCTTGGTCTTCTCGAAGTCGGGGACGTCGTCGCCGGTCCACTCGCCGGCCTCGCCGAGTGTCGGGTCCCACCAGACGTAGGCCTTGCGCTCGCTCCACGGCCGGCCCTCGGGGTCGGCGGAGGCGCGGTTGTAGAGGATGCGGCGGTTCATCGGCCAGGCCCAGCCCCACTCCGGCGCGACGTACGACTGGTCGTGGCGCGACGTGCGGCGGTTGGCCTGGTTGACGCCGTCGGCGAAGACGCCGGTGTAGATCCAGCACCCGCCGGCCGTCGACCCGTCGGCCTTCATCTCCAGGAAGGACGACAGCGGGCGACGGGTCGCGACGTCGTAGCCGTTGATCTCCTTGAGCACGGCCTCCGCGCTGGGCTCGCCCCAGGCGGCGGCGCCGTCGCTGCCGAGCGCGCCCTCGTCGTGCACGGGGTAGTCCCAGGCGAGGTCGAGCACGGGCCGGTCGCGCTCGTCGGTCGAGCCCGCCAGGCGCTCGCGGACCATGCGCCCGAGGTGGTAGAAGAACCACAGCTCCGAGCGGCAGTCACCCGGCGGGTCGACGGCCTTCTCACGCCACTGCAGCATCCGCTGGGTCTGGGTGAAGGTGCCCTCCTTCTCGGCGTAGGACGCGGCCGGGAAGAGGAAGACCTCGGTGCGGCACTCCTCGGGCACGATCTCGCCGGTGGCGACCTCGGGCCCGTCCTTCCAGAACGACGCGCTCTCGATCTCGAACAGGTCGCGCACCACGAGCCAGTCGAGGTTGGCCATGCCGAGGCGCTGCGCGCGACCGTGGGCCGAGCCGACCGCGGGGTTCTGGCCGAGCAGGAAGTAGCCGGAGACCTTGCCGTCGATCATGTCGAGCACGGTGCGGTAGGTGCCGTGGTCGCCGGTGATCTTGGGCAGGTAGTCGAAGCAGTAGTCGTTGTCGGCGGTGGCCGCGTCGCCCCAGTAGGCCTTGAGCAGGCTCACGGTGTAGGCGTCGGCCTTGGACCAGAAGCCCTTGCTGCCGGGGTTGCGGATGCTGTCGACGTAGTCGGACAGGGTCGCGTGCTGGCCGGGGTTGGGCATCGGCAGGTAGCCGGGCAGGAGGTTGAACAGGGTGGGGATGTCGGTGGATCCCTGGATGCTCGCGTGGCCGCGCAGCGCCATCACGCCGCCTCCGGGACGACCCATGTTGCCGAGCAGCAGCTGCAGGATCGCTCCGGTGCGGATGTACTGCACGCCGACGCTGTGCTGGGTCCAGCCGACGCTGTAGACCAGCGCGGTCGTGCGCTCGCGGCCGGAGTTCTCCGTCCAGGCCCGGCACACCTCGAGGAAGTCGGCCTGGCTCACGCCGCAGGTCTGCTCGACCACCTCGGGGGTGTAGCGGGAGAAGTGGCGCTTGAGCACCTGGTAGACGCAGCGCGGGTGCTGCAGCGTCTCGTCGCGCCGCGGGTGTCCCGCCACCTGCATGCCGTGGGCCTCGTTCTGCATGCCGGCAGCGGTGTCGCTCTGCTCCTGGGTCTCCTCGGAGTCGTCGGCCTGCGCCGAGCTCTGCTCGCCCGGGCCGTCCTCGACGTCGTAGGCCCAGCTCGTCGGGTCGTAGGTGCGCCTCTCGGGGTCGAAGCCGCTGAACAGCCCGTCGAGGTCGTCGGTGTCCTCGAACGCATCGCTGACGAGCGTCGCGGCGTTGGTGTAGTTGACGACGTAGTCGCGGAAGTCGAGCTCGTTCTCCAGGACGTAGCGGACGATGCCGCCCAGGAACGCGATGTCGCTGCCGACGCGGATCGGGACGTGCTTGTCGGCCACCGCGCTGGTGCGGGTGAACCGCGGGTCGACGTGGATCACCTTCGCGCCACGCCGTTGCGCCTCCACGACCCACTGGAAGCCCACCGGGTGGGCCTCGGCCATGTTGGAGCCCTGGATGATGATGCAGTCCGCGTTGGCGAGGTCAGCCGTGAAGCCGGTGGCGCCGCCGCGTCCGAAGCTGGTCCCCAGACCGGGGACGGTGGCGGAGTGTCAAATACGCGCCTGGTTCTCGATCTGGATGGCGCCCATCGCGGTGAAGAGCTTCTTGATGAGGTAGTTCTCCTCGTTGTCGAGGGTCGCCCCTCCCAGGCTCGCGATGCCCATCGTGCGGCGCACCCGGCGGCCCTTCTCGTCGAGCTCCTGCCAGGCGTCACGGCGCGACGTCACCACGCGGTCGGCGATCATCTCCATCGCGGTGGTGAGGTCGAGGTGCTCCCACTCGGTCGCGAAGGGGCGGCGGTACTTCACCGTGGTCTCGCGCAGCTCGCTGGTCACCAGGTTCTTGCTGGCCGAGCCCTTCGGGCACAGCCGGCCGCGGTTGACCGGGCTGTCGGGGTCGCCCTCGATCTGCACGATCTGCTCGTCCTTGACGAAGATCTTCTGCCCGCAGCCGACCGCGCAGTAGGGGCACACGCTGCGCGCGACCCGGTCGGCGGTGGTGGTGCGGGGCTCGATCTCGTCGGTGGCCCGCGAGCGCACGGCCTTGCCGCGGCCGAGGAAGTCGCCGCTGACGAGCTGGCGGAGCACAGGCCACGGCAACTGGGAACGGGACTCACCCATGGCCCTCACCTCCCCGCAGTGTGCGCTGTGCCTCGACCCTACGGCGCCCGCCGGGGGCCGTCCACCACCCCGAGGGTGGTCAGCGCACGACCACCGCGCGCTCGCCCGCGGCCACGACCTCGCCCACCACCGGGTGCCCGGGAAGCTCGCCCACCACGAGGAGGCCGCCGGACGTCTGGGCGTCGGCGAGCAGCACCAGCTCGTCCTCGTCGACCGAGGCGTCGAGGTGGGGCCGCACCCAGTCGAGGTTGCGCCGGCTCCCGCCCGGGACGTACCCGTCGGCGAGCGAGGCGCGCGCCCCGTCGACGTAGGGCACGGCGGCCGCGTCGATGACGGCCGTGGTGCCGCTCGCGCGCATCATCTTCATCAGGTGGCCCAGCAGGCCGAAGCCGGTCACGTCGGTCGCCGCCCGCAGGCCGGCGTCGACGGCGGCCCGGCTGGCGTCGCGGTTGAGCTGCGTCATCACCGCGACGGCCTCCTCGAACCACTCGCCGGTCGACTTGTGCCGGTTGTTGAGCACGCCGAGGCCCAACGGCTTGGTCAGGGTCAGCGGCATGCCCGGCTGCGCCGCGTCGTTGCGCAGCAGCCGCTCGGGGTCGGCGAGACCGGTGACGGCGAGCCCGTACTTCGGCTCCGGGTCGTCGATGCTGTGCCCGCCGGCCAGGAACGCGCCCGCCTCGGTGCACGCGTCGTCACCGCCGCGCAGCACCTCCGCGGCCACGTCGAACGGGATCCGGTCGCGCGGCCAGCCGAGGAGGTTGACCGCGACCACGGGCGTGCCGCCCATCGCCCACACGTCGGACATCGCGTTGGTCGCGGCGATGCGGCCGAAGGCGTAGGGGTCGTCGACGACCGGGGTGAAGAAGTCGGCGGTCGCGATGATCGCGCGCCCGGTGCCGTCGGGAGCGGGGTCGATGCGCACGGCGGCCGCGTCGTCGCCGTGGTCGAGACCGACCAGCAGGTCGCCCGAGGCCCGGCCCCGGCCCAGCCCGCTGAGCACCCGCTCGAGCTCGCCGGGCGGGACCTTGCACGCACAGCCGCCGCCGGCGGCGTACTGGGTGAGGCGGATTGCCGGGTCGGACGTGCTCGCGCGCTGGGTCACCCGGCCAATCTAGGCACGGCCGGGTCAGGGCCGCGAGCACGTGCCCGGCGTGCGGACCGTGGGCGCGGCCGCGGGGACCGGACTAGGGTGGCGCGCGGAGGCGGTTCTCGTCTGGTGACGGACGCGGTCCTCAAAACCGTTGCGGCCCAGCAGCTGGGTCGGGCGGGTTCGATTCCCGTCCGCCTCCGCCACACGTGAGCCGGGTCGTCGGACGAGGAGGGGCGGGTGCCGGATCCGCGGCGGGCCACGCCCCGCACCGACCAGGTGCTCGCCGACGAGCGCCTGGTCGTCGCCGCCGGGCGGCTGGGGCCCGGCCTGGTCAAGCAGGCGGTGGCCCGCGCGCAGGAGCAGTGCCGGGCGGGCGACGTCGCTCCCGAGGACGTCGCCGACGTCGCGGTGGCGTCGCTGCCCGAGTCGGCGTCGAGCCTGCGGCGGGTGCTCAACGCGACCGGGGTCGTCGTGCACACCAACCTCGGGCGCGCGCCGCTGTCGGAGGCGGCCGTCGAGGCGGTGCGCACCGCCGCCGGCGCCACCGATGTCGAGCTCGACCTCGCCACCGGGCGCCGCGGCCGCCGCGGACGCCGTGCGCTGGACGCCCTCGGCGCCGCCGTTCCCGACGCGGGCGGCGTGCACGTGGTCAACAACGGTGCGGCGGCCCTCGCCCTGGTCACCCGGGTGCTGGCGCGCGGCGACGACGGGCGCGACACCGTGGTGATCGCGCGCGGCGAGCTGGTCGAGATCGGCGACGGCTTCCGGATCCCCGAGCTGATGGAGTCGGTCGGAGCCCGGCTGCGCGAGG
Organism: Nocardioides sp. Z24_21; assembly: GCF_058134345.1. Lineage (NCBI taxonomy): Bacteria > Bacillati > Actinomycetota > Actinomycetes > Propionibacteriales > Nocardioidaceae > Nocardioides > Nocardioides sp. Z24_21. The sequence goes on along the minus strand of NZ_JBYTTH010000002.1, from coordinate 6,328 downwards.
TCGGCACCACCAACCGCGTCCACCTGCGCGACTACACCTCGGCCGTGGACGACACGACCGCGTTCGTGCTCAAGGTGCACCCCTCCAACTTCGCGGTCACCGGGTTCGCCTCCTCGGTGCCGGCCCGCGAGCTCGCCGGGATCACCCATGCGCGACGCCGGGTCCCGCTCGTCGTCGACATCGGCTCGGGCCTGCTGGCGCACCACCCCCGGCTCCCCGACGAGCCTGACGCCGCCGGGGCGCTGCGCGCGGGCGCCGACCTCGTCACCGCGTCCGGCGACAAGCTCCTCGGCGGCCCGCAGGCCGGCCTGCTCCTCGGCGAGGCTGGCCTGGTCGAGCGGCTGCGGCGCGACCCGTTCGCCCGGGCCCTGCGCGTCGACAAGCTCACCCTGGCCGCGCTGGAGGCCACGCTCGCCGGTCCGCTGCCCCCCGTGCCGGCCGCCCTGGGCCGCTCGGCCGGCGACCTCCGGGCACGTGCGCAGGCGGTCGTCGCCGCCTGGCCCGCCGACGTGGTCGCCGCGCTCGATGCCGAGGTCGTCGACTCCGCCGGAGCCGTCGGCGGCGGCGGCGCGCCGGGCGTCGAGCTGCCGAGCGCGGCGATCTCGCTGCCCGAGCGCCTCGCGGCACCGCTGCGCGCCGGCGACCCGCCGGTGCTCGGCAGGACGGTGCGTGGCCGGCTGCTGCTCGACCTGCTCGCGCTCGACCCGGCCGACGACACCGCGCTCGCCGACGCCGTACGCCGCGTCGCGGGCGCGGACCGACCCTGATGCACGTCATCGCCACGGCTGGTCACGTCGACCACGGCAAGTCCACCCTGGTGCGCGCGCTCACCGGCACCGACCCCGACCGGCTCGCCGAGGAGCAGCGGCGCGGGCTCACCATCGAGCTCGGCTACGCGTGGACGGCGTGGCCCGGCGCGGGCGACGTCGCGTTCGTCGACGTCCCGGGGCACGAGCGGTTCCTCACCACCATGCTCGCCGGCGTCGGCCCGGTCCCGGCCGCGCTGCTGGTGGTGGCGGCCGACGACCCCTGGATGCCGCAGTCGGCCGAGCACCTCGCCGCCCTCGACGCCCTCGGCGTCGCCCACGGCGTCGTCGCGGTCACCCGCAGCGACCTGGCCGACCCCGCGCCGGCCATGGCCCGCGCCGCCGCGGAGGTCGGGCGCACCAGCCTGATCGGGGCGCCGGTCGTGGCGGTCAGCGGTCGCACCGGCAACGGCCTCGACGAGCTCCGTGCCGCGCTCGCGACGATGCTGGCGCGGCTGCCCGTCCCGGACCCGGCGGCCGACGTACGTCTCTGGGTGGACCGGCGGTTCACCGTGCGGGGCGCCGGCACCGTGGTCACCGGCACCCTGCCCGCCGGCACCGTGCGGGTGGGCGACACGCTGTCCCACGGCGAGCGCACGGTGCGAGTCCGCGGGGTGCAGGCCCTCGGCCGCGACGCCGAGGCGGTCAGCGGCACCGCCCGGGTGGCGCTCAACCTCACCGGCGACGTCGCCGGCATCGGGCGCGGGACCCCGCTGACCACCCCGGCGGCGTGGCACCACACCGAGGTGGTCGACGTACGGCTCCGGGGCGACGACCACGACGCGGGCCCGCCGCTCTCGCCGCAGCTGCACGTCGGGGCGGCCGACGTCGCCGTGCGCCACCGCCCGCTCGGCGACGCCGCCGACGGCATCGCCCGGCTGACGCTCGAGCGGCCGCTGCCGCTGCGCGTCGGCGACCGGATGGTGCTGCGCGACCCCGGACGCCGAGCGCTGTGGCGCGTGGACGTGCTCGACCCCGACCCGCCGCGGTTGCGCCGGCGCGGCGCATCGGCACGACGTGCGGCGCAGCTCGCCGGCGCCGACGGCACCCCGCAGCTCGCCGACGAGCTCGCCCGCCGCGGCCTGGCCCGCCGCGACCGGCTGCGGCGCATCGGCGTCGACCCCGCCGCCGGCGACCACCTCGAGGCCGGGCCGTGGCTGGTCAGCCGCGCGCTCGCCGCCACCCTCGCCCAACGGCTGCCCGGGCTCGTGGAGGAGCATGCCCGCGCCCATCCGCTCGACCCCGACGTGCCGCTCACCGTGCTGGCCGACCGACTCCGCCTGCCCGACCCGCAGCTCGTCGCCCCGCTCGTACGCCCGCCGCTGCAGGTCGTCGGCGGGCGGGTCCGCTCCCCCGGGTCGGGACTCCCGGCGGCGGTGGCCGCGGCCGTCGACGTCGTACGCGGCGAGCTCGCGACCGAGCCCTTCGCCGCCCCGACTGCCGACCGGCTGCGCGAGCTCGGCCTCGACGACCGCGCCCTCGGTGCGGCCGAGCGCGCCGGCCTGCTGTGGCGGGTGGCACCGGGCCTGGTGCTGCTGCCCGGGGCCGACCGCGACGCGGCCGCCCGGCTCGCGCGGCTCGAGCAGCCCTTCACCACCAGCGCTGCGCGCCAGGAGCTGGGCACGTCGCGGCGGGTGGTGCTCCCGCTGCTCGACCGGCTCGACCGGTCCGGGCTGACCCGCAGGCTCGCCGACGACCGGCGCCAGGTCGCCGTCCCCGGGGTCGAGGGATGAACCCGTCGTGCCGTCTCGCCGGTGTTGCGCCGGTCACACCCGGTCGCCGCTGACGATAGGTTGGTGGCCATGGAGCATCCCTTCGGCATCGACTTCGGCGGCACCGGCATCAAGGGCGCCCCGGTCGACCTCGAGGTCGGCGACTTCGCCCACGACCGGGTGCGCATCGACACCCCGCGGCCGGCCACCCCGCAGGCGGTCGCGGCGGTCTTCGGGCAGATCATCGACAACTTCGACGTCTCCACGCGGCCCGTGGGCGTGACGGTGCCGGGCATCGTGCGCCGCGGCGTGGTCCACTCGGCCGCCAACATCGACAAGTCGTGGATCGGCCAGGACGCCGACGCGATCTTCACCGAGGCCCTCGGTCGCGAGGTGCACGTGGTCAACGACGCCGACGCCGCCGGGCTCGCCGAGTCGGAGTACGGCGCCGCGAAGGGCCGAAGCGGGCTGGTCATGGTCATCACGCTCGGCACCGGCATCGGCTCGGCCATGATCTGGGACGGTCAGCTCGTGCCCAACTCCGAGCTCGGCCACCTCGAGCTCGGCGGGGCCGTGGCCGAGTCGACGACCGCCACCAGCGCCCGCGAGCGCGAGGGGCTGAGCTGGGAGGAGTGGGGGAAGCGGCTCACCGCCTACTTCCGCCACGTCGAGCGGCTCTTCTCCCCCGACCTCTTCGTGATCGGCGGCGGCGTGAGCAAGTCGTGGGACAAGTTCGGCCACCTCATCGAGGTCGACACCGAGATGGTCCCGGCCACGCTGCAGAACCGCGCCGGCATCGTGGGCGCCGCGCTGGTCGCACACCGCCTCGCCGGCGTCGAGGACTGAACCGGGCCCGACCCGACCGCAGTCGGCTCAGGGCTCGAGCGCCCGCTCGAAGGCCTCCGTCGCGCCGCGCAGGTAGCGCTCGACGACCGCCTTCTCCTCGTCGGTGAACCGGGAGTCGTGCTCGTCGAGGGCGCGGAACATCGGCATCAGGTGCCCGATCACCTCCGTGCGCCCGGAGTCGGTGATGTGCAGCTCGGTGCGCCTGCGGTCGCCCTCGTGGGGGCGACGCTCGACGTGCCCGCGGGAGACCAGCCGGTCGACGATGCCCGTGGCCGCGGCGGTCGACACCTCGAGCCGGCGCGCGACCTCCGCGGGCCCGATCTGCTCGCGGCTGAGGTGGTCGAGCGCGACCAGCTCCGACTCGCTGAACCCGGCACGCCGCGACACGACGTGGTTGACCCGGCTGCCGACCGCGATCAGGTCGCGCAGGGCCATGAGGGTCGCGGGACGCGCGCTCTCGTTGCCCCGGCCGATCCAGCGCGGCGTCGTGGGGGGTGCCTCCGCGTCCGTCACCGAGTGTCGACCTCCCCGTCGTGTCCGTTGGCTTGCCTCTCCATGATACTACCTATAACTTGATAAGTAACCTGCTTAGCAATCATCTTTCCTAGACTTCTCGCCTGACGTCCCGTCCACACCTTGGAGACCCTCGTGACCTCCCACCGCCCTCCTGCCCTCGCGCGGGCGATCACCGGGCCCAGGCTCGCCTGGCTGTTCGCCCTCGTCCCGATCCTGATGGCGCTGGCCGCGATCGCCTTCGTCCCCGAGGGCGAGCGCGACACCACCCCCGTCGACCAGCTCCCCGTCGGGGCCGACAGCACCTACGCCGTCGAGCTCGAGGACCAGCTGCCCGACGACGAGGGCCAGGTGGCCATCGTGCTGTGGACCGCGGAGTCCGGCGAGCTCGACCGCGCCACGCAGGGCGAGCTGACCAAGCAGGCGGTGGCTCTGCTGTCGGAGGCCGGCGGTGGTGAGGACGCCCAGGGCGCGCCCGACGGTGCCCAGGGTGGCGGCCAGGGCGGCGGCCAGGGTGGCGGCCAGGGTGGTCCCGACGGGACCCAGGGCGGGACCGGCGGCGGACCGCCCGGCGGCGAGGGCGGCGAGCAGTCGCCCGTCGTGGTCGCCGAGGACGGCACCGCGGCGCTCCTCGCCCTGCCCGTGTCCGCGAGCTCCGCCACCGACAACATCGACAGCGTCGAGGAGCTGCGCGAGCAGCTGCGCGCGGACGCCCCCGACGGCGTCGAGGTCCAGGTCACCGGCCCCGCGGGCATCCAGGCCGACATCGGTCAGGTCTTCGACGGCGCCGACATCCGGCTGCTGGCCGCGACGGCGGGCGTCGTCGCGATCCTGCTGATCATCACCTACCGCAGCCCCGTGCTCTGGGTGATCCCGCTGACCGTGGTCGGCGTCGCCGACCGCTTCGCCGCGATCGCGTCCACCAACGTGCTCGAGGTGGCGGGCTTCGCGTGGGACGAGTCCACGGTCGGCATCCTCAGCGTGCTCGTCTTCGGAGCCGGCACCGACTACGCCCTGCTGCTGATATCTCGCTACCGCGACGAGCTCAAGACCACCGACTCACGCCACCTGGCGATGGCGCGCGCGCTCAGCCGGACGTTCGAGGCCGTGCTCTCGAGCGCCACCACGGTCGTGCTCGGCCTGCTGACGCTGCTGCTGTCGGCCGTCCCCACCACCCGCGGCCTCGGCCTCGCGTGTGCGGTCGGCGTCCTGATCGCGGCGACGTTCGCCTTGGTGGTGCTGCCGGCGGCGCTGGTGCTGTTCGGCCGGTGGGTGTTCTGGCCGCGCGTCCCGCACGTGGGCGACGAGGTGCTGGTCGACTCCCGCGGTTTCTGGTTCCGCGTGGGCCGGGCCGTCTCGCGGCGCCCGCGCACCTTCGTCGTCGCCACCATCGCGGGCCTCGCGGTGCTGGCCACCGGCACGGCGTCCATCACCACGGGTCTCGACCCGGCCGACCAGTTCCTGCAGCGACCCGAGGCGATCTCGGCCGCCGAGCGGCTCGGCGAGTCGTTCCCGGCGGGCACGAGCGACCCGGTCCAGGTCATCACCCGCGACGAGCCCGAGAAGGTGCTCGCGGCCGTCGAGGAGGTCGACGGTGTCGACTCCGCGCGCATCACCAACGACGCCGACGGGATCGCCCGCATCGACGCCGTCCCCGACGCCGCACCGGGCAGCGACGACACCCGCGACATCGTGCTCACGCTGCGCGACACGGTGGCCGACTTCGACGACACCTACGTGGGCGGCGGCGACGCCGAGGCCATCGACGCCAGCGACTACGCCGCGAGCGACCGGCTGCTCATCCTGCCGCTGATCCTGCTGCTGGTGCTGGGCGCGCTGCTCCTGCTGCTGCGCTCGATCGTGGCCCCGCTGCTGCTCGTCGCCACCGTCGTCGCGACCTACGCGGCCAGCATGGGCGCCTCGTGGTGGCTCTTCCGGACGGTGTTCGACTTCGACGCGATGGACACCGGGGTGCCACTCCTGGCGTTCCTGTTCCTCGTCGCGCTGGGCGTCGACTACAACATCTTCCTCGTCACCCGGGCCCGGGAGGAGGCGCGCGAGCACGGCACCCGCACCGGGATGCTGCGCGCGCTGACGGCCACCGGCGGCGTGATCACCAGCGCGGGCATCCTGCTCGCCGCGGTCTTCGCGGTGCTCGGCGTGCTGCCGCTGGTCGTGCTCGCCCAGCTCGGCGCGATCATCTGCGTCGGCGTGCTGCTCGACACCCTGGTCGTCCGCACCGTGCTGGTGCCCGCCCTCGCCCTCACCCTGGGCGACAAGTTCTGGTGGCCCCGCAAGGTGACCGCCTGACCGGGCGCTCTTCCGGCTCGCTCCGTGTCGGAGTCCCCGCTCGAGCGGGTCGTCGGAGTCCCCACTCGAACGGGGAATCCAACACCCGGAGGCCATTGCCAACCCCACAAAGTGTCGGACCCCCCCCCCAAAAGGGGGGTT